>NZ_BDCK01000018.1 GCF_001613465.1 Nocardia niwae NBRC 108934 = DSM 45340
ATTCACCACCGCATCGAGCGCCGTCGAGAACCCAGCGATTCATGCGGTGAGCGCGGTCGTCAATTCGCGCGCCGCGCTGCGTGTCGCATCCACGAATTCCTCGCGTTCCACGCGCGTCGTCGCGGCACGCAACGGTCCCAGCTGAACTTCGTAGGACGCGGTCCCCCGAGCGTCGAAAACCGGTGCCGCCAGGTAACTCAGCGGCAATACCTCGTCCGAATCCAGCTCCGCCCGAGTAAACGGCCGGGACGTGAGCGCCGCGAGCTGGCGCAGAGCGCGCGTACGCAGATGCGGTCGCAGCAGTTCGGATCCGACCGCGCCGAGGAGATCGGCGAGCAGATCCACCATGCCCGCGTCATCGGCCCGCGGACGGAAGACCGCGACCCCCCGCTCGCGCACGAGCGTGAGCAGCGCGCCTGCCATGCGCTGATCCGCGTCGGAGGCGGTACGCAGCCAGGTGTTCTGCTCCTGCGCGGGCCGCCACGGCATCACGCTCGCTCCGGCCGGGAACTGCAGCGGAATGCGATGTCCCACCGGAATTCCCGGTACGACCCGGTCGACGCCGTGCCGGACGTCGAGCACAGTGAGCCGGTCCGGTTCGATGCGGCTGAAGGTGGCGCCGTACCCGGTACGCGCGGCCAGGCCGGCGAGGAGGTCGCCCACCCCCTGCGGAAGCGCGGCGCCGTGCAGTCCGGCCAGCGCGGGCCCGATGCCGTAGCCACGAGCCGCATCGCGGACGACCCAACCGGCCCCGTCCAATTCGGTGAGTATCGCGGTCGCCGTCGCGCGGGCGATACCGAGCCGTTCGGCGACGCCTGCGACGCTGATCGGCTCCGGTGACGTCGCCAGCAGCGACACGATGTCGACGACCCGCCGCGTGGGCGGCGACGCGGATCGGTCCGGCATGGCGGCACCTCTTGTCCTGGCTCGGGTGAGCGACTTACGATGACGAATATTACATCAGACGCCGTCGAATATTCGACGGTCGACGGGTAGGGAGCGCGGATGATTCTGGATCGGTTCCGGATAGACGATCAGGTCGCGATAGTCACCGGCGCGGGGCGTGGCCTCGGCGCGGCCATCGCTGTCGCATTCGCGGAGGCGGGCGCCGACGTCGTCATCGCCGCGCGGACGAAGAGTCAGCTCGATGAGGTCGCCGAGCGCGTGGTCGCCGCCGGACGACAGGCGCACGTGGTGCCCGCCGACTTGAGCGACACCGAGGCGACGGCCGCGCTGGCCGCGGCGGCGGTCGACCGCTTCGGACGCCTCGACATCGTGGTCAACAATGTGGGTGGCGCACTGCCGTGCCCGCTGCTGGACACCACCCCGCAAGCGCTGCGGGACGCGTTCGACTTCAATGTCACCAACGCGCACGCGCTGGTCCGAGCCGCGGTGCCGCGCATGCTCGAAACCGCGGGTGGCGGATCGATTCTCAACATCACGTCCACGATGGGACGGCTGCCGGGGCGTGCATTCGCGGCATACGGCACCGCCAAGGCCGCTCTCGCCCACTACACGAAACTCGCCGCCCTCGATCTGAATCCGCGAATCCGCGTGAACGCGATCGCGCCCGGCTCCATCCTGACCTCCGCACTGGAGATCGTCGCTGGAAACGAGGCCATGCGTACCGAATTGGAAACGAAGACACCGCTGCACCGCATCGGGGAACCCGAGGACATCGCCGCGGCCGCGCTCTACCTGGTTTCGCCTGCGGGCAAATACCTCACCGGCAAGATCCTCGAGCCCGACGGCGGCTTGATCATCCCGAACCTCGACCTCCCGATCCCGGACCTGTGACATGACATATCGCGTAGTGCAATGGGGCACCGGCAATGTGGGCAGGCATGCCTTGGCCGGCGTCATCGCCCATCCCGAACTGGAACTGACCGGCGTATGGGTCTCGGGCCCGGCCAAAGAAGGAAAGGACGCGGGAACCCTCGCCGGACTCGATCATCCGGTCGGCGTCACGGCGACGACCGACGTGGACGCATTGCTCGCGGCGCGTCCGGACTGTGTCGTCTACTGCTCGATGACCGACAACCGCCTCTTCGAGGCCGTGCAGGACCTCCAGCGCATCCTCGCCGCCGGAATCAACGTCGTCGCCTGCGCGCCGGTGTTCTTCCAGTACCCCTACGGCGTGCTCCCCGACGAGCTGCTGAATCCGGTGCAGGAGGCGGCCGCGCAAGGCGATTCGTCGCTGTGGGTGAACGGCATCGACCCGGGCTTCGCCAACGACCTGCTGCCACTCGCGCTCGCGGGGACCTGTCTGCGCATCGACCAGCTGCGCTGCCTGGAGATCGTGGACTATGCCAGCTACGACAACCGAGAGGTCATGTTCGACATCATGGGTTTCGGCAAGCCCGTCGACGAGATCCCCATGCTGCTACAGCCGGGCGTGCTCTCGCTCGCTTGGGGCGGTACGGTCCGCCAGCTCGCTGCGGGCATCGGAGTCACTCTCGATGCGGTCACCGAGACCTACGAGCGCGTCCCGGCGCCGGAGTCGTTCGACATCGCCACCGGGCACATCGCCGAGGGAACCGCGGCGGCATTGCGTTTCGAAGTGCGCGGCATGGTCGGCGACGCACCCGTCACGGTGCTCGAGCACGTGACGCGGTTGCGCCCGGACCTGTGCCCGGAGTGGCCGCAGCCCGCGCACGCCGAGGGCTCCTACCGGGTCGAGATCACCGGCGAGCCCAGCTACGCGATGGACCTGGTGACCTCGAGCCGCAACGGTGACCACAACCACGCGACCTTGCTGGCGACCGGCATGCGCATCGTCAACGCCGTCCCCGCGGTGGTCGCCGCACCCGCCGGAATTCTCACCGCGCTCGATCTGCCGCTGATCACCGCACCCGCACAGCGGTCGGGGCGGTAGACCCGCCTCGCCCCACGGCTCGGTCCCCACGTCTTCCCTGTTCGGATACCGGCACAGGCGAGCACCCGGCGTCTGCGCGGGGGACTGGGCGCCCGGCGCGGATGGTGCCGTCGCCCTTCAGCGAGTTCCGGCGCTCCGGCCCGAGCCCTGGTCGGCGTGCGGCAAGAGGCTGCCGATGGCTGTTCGGCGCAGTGCCCCGCCTCGAGCGGGGATACCGACCGGCTTCCGGTGCCAGGGCTTTTCCCTGACCGGAGTGCGGTTGGCTCTGCGGCGTCCCGCGTGATCGGGCGCGTTGGTCCCTGACCGGTTGCGCGGCCTGCGGCCTTCAGGGAACTGCCCCGTTCGGATCGGTTGCCTGTCCCGATATGTCTGCGCCCTACCCACTCACTCGGCCGATCCTGCGGATCCCCGGCGGTACGCGGCCGCGGAAGGGCTATCCGGTTCGCAGCGCGGACAGCGCCCGTTCGACGTCCTCGGTGCTGTTGTAGAGGTGGAAGGCGAAGCGCAGACCGCCGCCGCGCGCCGAGGCGATCACCTCGGCCTGCTCGAGGCGGGGCGCGAGGTCGGCCGCGCCCGGGACGGAGACGATGGGGGAGCGCGCCGCGACGGGCGCGAAACCGAGTTCGCGCAGTCCGTCGCGGAATCGGTCGGCGAGTTCGAGGTCGTGTGCGCCGATCTTGTCGACCGTCAGTTCCTCGATCAGCGACAGTCCTTGCAGCGCCGCCACGACACCGAGCCAATCGGGTGTCGTGTCGAAGCGCCGGGCCGTGGCGGGCAGCGCGGTGGGGTGGTACAGCTCAGCCCAGCGGTCCTCGGCGGCGTACCAGCTGGACCCGATCGGACGCAGCTGTGGGACGAGCTCGCGCGGCGTGGCGAGGAAGGCGACGCTGCGCGCGCCGATGAGCCATTTGAAGGTGGCGCAGACCCAATAGTCCGCGTCGGCGAAGCGCAACGGCAGCCAGCCCGCGGCCTGGGTGGCGTCGACGAGCAGGCGCGCGCCGTTGGCCCGGGTGACCGCGCGCAGTTCGGCCAGATCGGTGACGCGGCCGTCCGCGGATTGGACCACGCTCACCGCCACCAGCGCGGTCTCCGGGCGTACCTGCGCGGCCAGCTCCGCCAAGGGGACGAAGCGCACGACGAGGTCGTCCCGGTAGACGAAAGGCATCGAGACCGAGGCGAATTCGCCTTCCGGCAGCAGGACTTCCGCACCGGGCGGCAGAGCGGTGGCCACGGGGGCGATCAGGCCCGCGACACCGCTGCCGAGCGCGATGTCGTCGGCGGTCGCGCCATCGAGCAGGCGGGCGAACCCGGCGCGCAGGCCGGGCGCCAGTCGATCGACCTCGGAGGTCGGCGCGCCGCGGCCGGACGCCCAGCTCGCACTCGCGTCGCGCACCGCGGCCGAGGCCCGGGCGGACGGCAGGCCGAAGGAGGCGGTGTTCAGGTAGGTGGTTTCGGGCGTGAATTCGTCAGGCGCTAGGGAGGGCATGGTCGCAGCATCCGCCGGACGGCGCCGCACCGTCCAGCGCCACCGGGCCGATAGTGGACCGATTTCGCCCGGCGGCGGACGATCACGTCTTCGGCGACCACATGTTGGACAGCAACTCGAAGCTGGGAGTGTCCGCCAGCGATTGCATGGACTCGTAGATGCGGCGGTAGCCCGTGGAGGCGATGCGCCATGTGCCGTCGGTGTCCCGGCGGTAGGTGTCGGTGTAGTACCCGGCCCCACGAATCAGCACCCCGTATTCGGTGGCGATCACGGTGTCCTCGAAGGCCCACGAGCCCGTGGCCGTTTCGCCCTCGACGCGTATCTCGGGGTGGTTGGCGATATGGACCGTGACGAGCGAGGGACCGAGATTCTCCCGCATGAACGCGGTGATGGCGTCGCGACCGTCCAGGTGCAGCGGCTCAGCCATGGCGTGGGTGCCGTAGCGTCCTTTCGCGTCGACGGCGAGGGTGTCGGCGAACTCGTCCCACTGTTTGAGGTCGAGGGTCCGGAAGTAGCGGTACTTGAGCTGGCGGACGGCTTCGATGGCGTCGAGATCCATCTGTAGAGCCTGGCACGCGCGAAGCCGTCGGACAAGAACGTGTTCTACTTTGGCTCGAGTTCGATGCTGTCGGTTTCCGAGGGGACGGAGCCCGGCATCCGGCGTGGTCGGCAAGTGCGGTACCCGCGAATGGCTGTTCGGCCTTGCGGATTCCGCGCACGGCTCCGCCTAGCGGCCTCTAAGCTCTACGCGAGCGCGCGTGGAGGTTGGAATTGACGGTCGAGGTGATGACCGAGCCCGAGCCCGGGGAGTTATCCACCGGATCCGGACAGGCGGTACGGCCGGGCCAGCCTCCGGTGTCCATGATCGAGCGGATGACGCTGATCCTCGAAGCGTTCGACGGCGCTACGCCGACGCTCACTCTCGTCGAACTGTCCGAGCGCACCGGGTTGCCGCGCTCCACCGTGCATCGCATCCTCGATCAGCTGATCCGACTGCGCTGGCTGGCGCACGCCCCCGGCGGTTACCGGCTCGGCCTGCGCACGCTGGAGCTGGGCGGGCTCGCCGCCGACCACAACGAGATCCGCGACGCGGTGAGCCCGCTGCTGCACGATGTGTGTCAGCAGACCGGGATGGTCGGCCATCTCGGCGTGCTGGACGGGCGCGACGTGCTGTATCTGGACAAGGTGGGCGGCCGGGTCGCCGCGAGCGTGCCCACGAGGCTCGGCGGCCGGATGCCCGCGCACAGCACGGCGCTCGGCAAGGCGCTGCTGGCGACGTTGGACCCGAGCATCGTGGAGGCGTCCTTCCGGGATCGCCTGCCGCAGCTGACCGCGCACACGCTCGCCGACCGCGTCGAGCTGCATCGTGAACTCGGCCGCATCCGCAATCGCCAGGGCGTCGCCGTCGACAACGAGGAGTCCGTGCCCGGCCTCGCGTGCGTGGCCGTGCCGATCCGCGGACGTGGCGCTGCGATCGCCGCGGTGTCGCTGTCGGGCCGAGCCGGTGCCGATCATGTGGGGCCGGACACCGCGCGGCTGGCCCGCGCGCTGGCCGAGGTCGCGCAGGAGGCGGGGCGAAACCTCTTTCCCCGGCACGCGCGCCGACGGTGACAGTTCCGCGCGGCTCCGGCGAGCGGCGGAGTGCCGGATCGTTTCGCGCCGCCGCGACCGGTGCGACGCGGGCCGATCGAAAATTAGCGGTGGCCTTGCTGAATCGCGTGACTTGCACAGTGAAGAATTTCCGTTCGCGCTGCGCGCGAGCGGCCGGGCTGCTTTCCTGAAGAGGTCAGGATGGACAGTCCGCGAGCAGGCGAGCCGGAGTCGGGGAAGCGATGCACCGGGTACCGATCCAAGAGCGGCCATTCCGTTCCGAATGGCTGTGGTTTGCGGCAGGCGTGCTGGCCACCGTCGCGGTGGTCGTCTGGCTGGTGCGGCCGTCCGCACCGACCTGTGCTGCGGCGAATCCGCCGCACGAGGCGTCCGCGCCGGCGCGATTCCCGGTGTCCGTAGTCACTTTCGCGCCGATCGGACCGGACACGTCGGCCGAGGCGCGCTACTTCGTGGTCGGCAATCACGTGTCGTGTTCGTTCCGTGAACAGGCGGCGGACGGCTACTATGCGGGGCTGTCCACTTCCGACTACGGGCGCGCCGACCTGTGCGGGGCGTATCTGGACATCACGGGTCCCCGCGGTTCGGTCCGGGCGCTGGTGGTCGACCACTGCCCGGCCTGCGCTCCGGGACAACTGGCTCTGAGCTCGGCGGCGTTCGAGCGGATCGCCGATCCGCGGGAAGGAGTGGCGCGGATCGGTTACCGCTTGGTCCGCGACCCGCAGCCGGTGCAGGAGCTGACCTACGAGGTTCAGCCGGATTCGTCCGCGTCCTGGTTCGGCATCCTGTTCGGCGGTACGGGTAACCCGTTGCGCGAGGTCGCGGTTCGTCCCACGGAGGGCGGGCAGTGGCGACAGCTCACGCGACGGGCCGACAACTATTGGACCCTCTCCGGCGTGGGCCGGGGCCCGTTCACGGCGCGCGTGACCGATGTCTTCGGCAACGAGGCCGAGATCACCGAGGTGATGCCCGAGCCGGGCCGGTACGCGGCGGGTGCCCGGCTCTACTCCGGCGCACCGTCGTTCACGTCGTCGCCGTCGCTCGGCACTTCGACGGGCCCCGCAACGGTCGCGTCGGGCTGCAGGCGCTGACGATCAGGCGGGTTTCGCGGCCAGCGCGCGCCCGGCCGCCCGGCCGGAGAAGATGCACCCGCCGAGGAAGGTGCCTTCCAGCGCGTTGTAGCCGTGCACGCCGCCGCCACCGAATCCGGCGACCTCGCCCGCGGCGTACAGACCCGGGAAGGCCGTCCCGTCCGGCCGGATCACCTGGGAATTCAGGTCGGTCTGCAGGCCGCCCAGAGTCTTGCGGGTGAGGATGTTGAGCCGCACGGCGATGAGCGGGCCCGCGTCCGGATCGAGGATCCGATGCGGTTTGGCGACCCGGCCCGCCTTGTCGCCGAAATACCGGCGCGCGTTGTCGATCGCCATCAGCTGGCTGTCCTTGCTGTATTTGT
Source organism: Nocardia niwae NBRC 108934 = DSM 45340 (assembly GCF_001613465.1). GTDB lineage: Bacteria > Actinomycetota > Actinomycetes > Mycobacteriales > Mycobacteriaceae > Nocardia > Nocardia niwae. Next base: position 7,423 of record NZ_BDCK01000018.1, read on the forward strand.
TCGCCAATTCCCGGTCGCGCGCGACGATCTGGCGTTCCAGGTCGTCGTAGTCCAGCTGGGGCCCGCGAGCGATCTTGTTCATGCCCGCGACGAGTTCACGCAGCGTGTCCGCCACGACGAAATCGACGCCGTGCTGTTTGAACGCCTCGACCGGCCCCGGCGCGCCTTTGGCCACGCGGCTTTTCAAGGTGAGCTTGAGGTCCTTGCCGGTGATGTCCGGGTTCTGTTCGGAGCCCGACAGCGCGAACTCCTTCTCGATGATCGACTGCGTGAGGACGAACCAGGAGTAGTCGTAGCCGGTCTTCAGGATCTCCTTCATCGTCGTGTTGGTGTCGAATCCGGGGAAACACGGTGCGGGCAAACGCTTTCCATTCGCGTCGAACCACAGCGAGGACGGCCCGGGGATGATCCGGATGGCATGGTCGGGCCAGATCGGATCCCAGTTCACGATGCCCTCGGTGTAATGCCACATGCGGTCCCGGTTGACGATGGCGCCGCCCGCGGCCTCGGTGATGGCGAGCATCCGGCCGTCGACGTGTGCGGGCACGCCGGAAATCATGGTCTGCGGGCACGGGCCCAGCCGTTCGGTCGGCCAGTTGCGCCGGATCAGCTCGTGATTGTGCCCGATGCCGCCGGACGCCACGATCACGGCCTCGGCGCGGTATTCGAACTCGCCCACGACGGTCCGGGATGACGCGCGGCCTCGGTCCAGGTCGGTGTCTTCGAGCACGACGCCGCGCACGCCGACCACCGCGCCGTCCTCCACGATCAGCTCGTCCACGCGATGGCGGAAGCCGAAACGGACCAGCCCGCGGCGTTCGCCCTCCAGAACCGGCTCGGCGAAGACCCGGACCACTTCGGGGCCGGTGCCCCAGGTGAGGTGGAAGCGCGGCACCGAGTTGCCGTGGCCGTCGGCGCGGTCGCCACCGCGCTCGGCCCAGCCGACCAGCGGCGTCACCCGCAGACCGAGGTCGCGCAGGTACTCGCGCTTCTCGGTGGCCGCGAACCGCACGTACGCCTGCGCCCACTGCCGGGCCCACTTGTCCTCGTCGTCACGGTCGAACCCGGCCGAGCCGAGCCAGTCCTGCAGGGCCAGATCGTAGGAATCCTTGATGCCGAGGCGCCGCTGCTCCGGGCTGTCGACGAAGAAGAGCCCGCCCAGCGACCAGAATGCCTGGCCGCCGAGGTTGTTGCGGTTCTCCTGGTCCAGCACGTGCACGGTGCGGCCTGCCTTGACCAGTTCGTGCGTGGCGACCAGGCCGGCCAGCCCGGCGCCGACGACGAGGACGTCCGCCTCGGGGGTGCTCTGGGACATGTTCATCCTTCGGTTGCGGTGCTGTAGGCCAGCACGACGTGGTGGAAGAGTTCGGTGCGGCGCTCGCGCACGGCGGGATCGTCGGGCTCCATGAGGACCTGCACACTGGTGCCGTCGTGGACGGCGATGAGCGCTTGGCCGAACGCCTCCGGGTCCGGCACGGTGCGGCCGCCGCGTGCGAGCGCCGCGACGATGGTGGGCATGAGCGCCGCGACGATGGCCTCCTCGCGGGCGGCCATCACCCGGCGCAGCGCGGGGGTGCGCAGCGCGTGGGCGGTGAATTCGGCGGTGATCCGGTACCAGGCCTCGTCGACCGGGACCGCCCGCTCCAGTCGCTGGACCGCGGCGCGCACGTCATCGGCGCCGTCGGCCGCGATGTCGTCGAGAATGGCGCTCGCCCGGCTGAGCATCGCCGTCGAACGTTGCTCCCACATGGCCAGGAACAGCTCGTCCAGGGAACTGAAGTTCGAGTAGAACGCGCCGCGGGTGAATCCGGCGCGCTCGCACACCCGCTCCACGGTGGCGCGCCCGAAGCCTTCTTCGGCGAACGCCTCGTAGGCGGCGGTCAGCAGCCGGTTTCTGGTCTCGGCGCGGCGGCGGGTGACCCGGGCGGGTGCGGTCTGTGCGGCATCGGACGCCATGGGGCACCTCCTCGGTTCGGCCTCGATCGTCCGGATACAGGAATGTACTCGATACAGAAACGTATCAGAACGTGTTGTCCGGTGTGGCCGAATTCGCCGAGTAGGGTGATTCCGGCACACCCGACGCGGTCGGGATGCCCGGTCCGTGTCGATCCGATCGGTGCGAGGTGATCCGGCGATGAGCGAGGTCCGCGGCGGTAGCGGCGCGATGCGGTGCTGGCGGGTGCGCAGGCCGGGGCCGATCGATGGCGGTCCACTGGACGCGGAGCGCGCACCTGTCCCGGAACCCGGCCCGGGCGAGTTGACGGTACGTGTCCTCGCCTGCGGAGTGTGCCGGACCGACCTGCATGTGGCCGAAGGTGATCTTCCGGTGCACCGCGCCGGAGTGGTGCCGGGACACGAGATCGTCGGGGAGGTCGTCGCGCTCGGCCGGGGCGCGGAGGCGGAGGGTTTCCGGGTGGGGGACCGGGCGGGCATCGCCTGGCTTCGGCACACATGCGGGCAGTGCAAATTCTGCCTGCGCGGAGCGGAGAACCTCTGCCCGGGGTCGGCTTACACCGGCTGGGACGCCGACGGCGGCTATGCCGAATTCGCTTGTGTTCCAGCCGCGTACGCGCTGCGCCTGCCTGCTGGTTATGCCGATGCCGACACCGCCCCGCTGCTGTGTGCGGGCATCATCGGGTACCGGGCGCTGCTGCGCGCTTCCGTGCCGCCGGGCGGGCGGCTGGGCATCTACGGGTTCGGCGGCAGCGCCCACATCGCCGCTCAGGTGGCCGCCGCCCGCGGTGCGCAAGTGCACGTGATGACACGGGATCCGGCGGCGCGCGAACTCGCGACCGCGCTCGGCGCCGCCTCGGTGCAGGGTGCGGCGGATCCGCCTCCGGTACTGCTGGATTCGGCGATCCTGTTCGCACCGGTGGGTGACCTGGTGCCGCCCGCCCTGGCGGCGCTCGACCGTGGCGGTATCCTCGCCATCGCCGGTATCCATCTCAGCGACATTCCCACGCTGAACTACCAGCGGCATGTGTTCCAGGAGCGGGAGATTCGCTCGGTGACCGCGAATACCCGCGCGGACGCCCGCGAATTCCTGGCGTTCGCCGGCGAACATCGGATACATCTGACCACGCACGGGTATTCCCTGGACATGGCCGATCGGGCGCTGGCCGATCTCGCTCACGGGCGATTTGCCGGTGCGGCGGTTCTGCTGCCGTAGAACACGATTCGGCGCTGACTCCGTATCGGTCGGGTGGAGTTGCTTGACGGCTCTCAGGGCCGTTCTTACCTTCGCGGATATAGCCGAGAATTGTCACTGACAAGTGTCGCTCGGCTGTCTCACAACGGCGTGAGTAGGTGAGCACGATGGCCAACCGGAAGGTAATTCACTTCGAAAAGTGGCGCGTAGTAAGGGCATTCGCCGTGCTACTGCTCGTCGCGGGATTCGGGGCTGCGACGGGGTTGAACGCATGGGCGACGTCCTGTGCGGCAGTCGATGTCGTCGTCGCCAGAGGCACCCACGAACCCGGATACCTGGGCTCCGTGGTGGGCGACCCGCTGTACGACGCACTGTGGCAGGCGCTTCCGGTCGATTCGCAGGCGTACCGGGTGGACTATCCGGCCGATCTGCTCGACCCGTCCTCGATCAGCCGCGGCACCCAGGACATGACCGCTCATGTGCTGTGGCAGGCGGCGAGGTGCCCGGACCAGCGGTTCATCCTGGTCGGCTTTTCGCAGGGCGCCATCGTGACGCACGGGGTGCTCGGCACCGGCATCGTGACCGTACTCGGTGGGATGCACACATTGCCCGCGGATCTGTCCTCGCGGGTGGCGGCGGTGCTGTTGTTCGGTGACCCGATCCGGCTGATCGGCTGGAACGTGCCGGACCAATATGCCTGGCGGACCGGAAACTACTGCGCGAGCGGTGATCCCGTCTGCGAAGGCGGCATCCGTCCGGCCGCGCATACGGACTACCGGTGGGCCATGTGGCCCGCCGTGGAGTTCACGGTGAACCGGGTGTGAGGTCGCGAGACCGGGACGACGCGGGGGTGGGTCGACGGAGGTCGGCCCACCCCTCAGCCCTGCACAGCTACCACTGCAAGCCCGGAACGACGCGGGCGACGCGCGCCGCGGGAGTTGGCAGCGCCATGAGCGGCATGATCACCGGGGCCAGGACGGACAAGGCGCCGCCGCCGGACGCCGGCTCCGCGGCGGAGGCCGGTTCGGCGGGACGGCGGTCCGAGTCGCCTCGCGCCGCATCGGATTCCCCGAACAACCGGAAGCCCTGGTGCATGATCTGACGCTTCACCGACGGCATCAGCAACTCCACCGCCTGCGCGAAGGTGCCGACCGGCGTGTCGATGCGATGTGGCCGGTCCTCGAGCGCGCGCACCACGATCGCGGCGGCCTGCTCCGGATCCGGCACCGGAAGCGAGCGGTACAGATCGGTCGGGGCGATCATGGGGGTCCGCACCAGCGGCATCCGCACCGAGGTGAAGGTGATTCCGGCATCCCGGTTCTCCACCGCCGCGATCTCGCTGAAGTTGTCCAGCGCCGACTTACTGGCCACATACGCGGCGAACCGGGGCACCTTCGTCTGCACCGCGATCGACGAGATGTTGACCACGTGCCCGAAGCGGCGCGCCCGCATCGACGGCAGCAGTCCGAGGATGAGCCGCACGGCGCCGAAGTAGTTCACCGCCATGGTGCGCTCGAAATCGTGCATCCGGTCGGTGGAGTTGAGCACGGAGCGGCGGATCGAACGGCCCGCGTTGTTCACCAGGTAGTCGACGCGGCCGTGGTCGTCGAGGACGCACTGCACGAGCTTCTCGACCGCTTCGGAATCGGTGATGTCGCACGGATAGGTATGCGCGGCACCGCCTTCCGCGCGCACGGCTTCGGCGGCGGCCGCCAGGTCGTCGTGCCCGCGGGCGACCATCAGGACCGTGGCGCCGCGCCGGGCGACGGCGTGCGCGGTGGCCAGCCCGATACCGGAGGACGCGCCGGTGATCAGCACGACCCGGCCGGCGAGCGGGTCGTCGGTGACGGACACGCGTCCGCGCTGCGGATCCAGGTGGTCGCGCCAGTACTGCCACAGCCGCTCGGCGTAGCTGTCGAACGACGGCACGGTCAGGCCGGTGCCGCGCAGCTGGGCGCGGGTGGAGTCGCTGATGAACTCCGCGGAGAACGAGGTGTGCGGAGCGACCTCGGCCGGGATGCCCACCTGATCGAGCAGGAAATCGCGCACGGAGGTGACCCCGGGGAGGTGCGCCAGGCCGCTGAGCGCCAGCCCGCTGCCGGGCACCGTGCCCACGCCGGTCGGCGCTCCCGCCGCTGTGGCGAGCGCGCGATACACCTCGCCGAACGGCTGCGGCTCCGGGTTGACCAGGTGGAAGGTGCGTCCGTTCAGGCCGGGGCGGCCGATCAGTTCCGCCATGGCGGCCGAGACGTAATCGACGGGAACGATATTCGTGGCGCCGAGATCGGGCAGCGGCAACGGCAGATCCGACGGCAGCGCGGCGAGCTTGGCGATCGCGCCGAAGAAGTAGTAGGGCCCGTCGATCTTGTCCATCTCGCCGGTGCGGGAATCGCCCACGATGATCGCGGGCCGATACACCCGCCAGCGCACGCCGTGCGCCTCGCGGACGAGCTTCTCGGCGGCGAACTTGGTGCGGTGATACGGCGAGGTCAGCCGCTGTCCGAGGTCGAAGTCCTCCTCGAAGAACTTGCCTTTGTGATCGCCCGCCACCGCCACGGAGGAGACATGATGCAGTACCGCTCCCAGCTCGCGGGCCAGGGCCAGCACCGAGCGGGTGCCGGTGACGTTCGCCGCGTGTGCGGTGTCCTCATCGGCCGTCATGTCGTAGACGGCGCCCAGATGGACGATGTGGTCGGCCCGCGGCGCCTCGCACGCCAGGCCGAGGCCCTCGGCGGTGAGATCGCCGATCAGCGCGTAGACCCGCTCGGCGCCGCGCCAGCCCGCAGCGATGTCGGTGAATTTCGCCAGCGACGTCTCGCGCACCAGCACGTGGATGATCGCGTCGGCGTCGCGATCCAGCAGGTCCTGCACGACCCGCCTGCCCAAGAATCCGGTTCCGCCCGTCACGATGTAAGTGGCCATCGCATTCTCCTGCTGTTCACTCGAACCCTGTTGTCGCACAAGTCATCCGGCATGCGGCAATGGATGCGGACAGCGTGATTCGGCCCCCAGCGACAGACGTCGGGCCGAAAGTAGGAACACCTTCGTCCTGACTTATTACTCAACAGTAATCGAGCGCGCGTGGGCCCGGCAAGCGATCATGAGCCGTTCGGCGTGTGGGGCTGGTCACCGTCTGTGCAGGTCAAACGGTATGTGTTACAGAGATTTCCAGTTACTCGCGTTTTGGTCGAGTGTCCAGCAACTTGGCAGCGTCCGATCCGGGCCCGGTCCGGCTACTTCTTCTCGACGCGAGCGGGCGGCGCCTGCAGCGGGGGCTTGCCGCGCAGGAACGTCTCGAACGCGTCGAGGTCGGTCGGGCCCACCGCGGTATCGGCGCCCTCGGTGAAGACGGTGAATCCGTCGCCCCCCGAAGCCAGGAAGTTGTTGGTCGTGACGCGATACGTGGCGACCGGGTTGATCGGCTGACCTGCGATGCGGACGCTGTCGGTGATCACCTTCGCACCCGTGGGAGCGGTGTCGGAGTAGGCATAGCCGACGCCTGCGAGAGACAGGATCGTCGGTTTGCCCGCGCTGTTGCTCCACTGCTGTTCCAGCAGGCGCAGGATCTGGCTGCCGGTCAGGGTGAGCGTGACGACCTGGTTGCCGAACGGTTGAACGGTGAACAGGTCGCCGTAGGTGATCGGCCCCTGTTTCAGATCGGCGCGCACGCCGCCGGGGTTCATGAAGGCGGCGACGGCGGCGGCCGGTCCCGCGGTGACCGACAGCATGGAATCGGCGATCACGTCACCCAGCGGTGAGGTGCCCGCCGGGCCGGGATCGTGCGGCAGGGCGTTCGCCGTCGCGCCGACGACGCGGCCCGCGCGGGGCCGTGATTGCTCGGTGTAGAAGTCGATCAGCGCGGTCGTCGGGGCGTCGGGTGTGACCTCGCGGGTCACGACGCGATTGACCGCCGACGCCTGCGCGCCCTCTCCGCCGAAACGCAGCGTGACGTCGGTGACGAGCCGTCCGTACGAGGCCGCCTGGGTGATCACCTTGCCCGCGACGGTGCACACGTAGGGCTGGTGGCTGTGGGCGGTGAACACCGCCCGGACCGCGGGGTCGATCCGCTCGGCCAGTCCGGTCACGTTCGGGCTGATGTTCGCGCATCCGTTGTAGTCCACCGGCGCGTCCCGCTCGGGCCGCTGGGAACCGCCGTCGTGCACCAGAGCCACGATCGCCTCCGCGCCCGCTGCCTTCAGTTCCGGCACGTAGCGGTTGATCGCGGCGGCTTGGTCACTGAAGCGGTACCCCCGGATGCCCTCGGGCAGCACGATATTCGCGGTTTCGGGTGTGACCGTGCCGACCACACCGATCCGGTGCCCGCCCACCTGTAACAGCGTCCACGGACGCAACGCCGGCGGCAGACCGCCCTGCGCATCGGTGACGTTCGCCGCCAGATACGGAAACTTCGCGCCCGTGAACGCGGCGCCGGGCGAACATCCGTCGACCGCGCATCCGCCTTGCTGCAGGCGCGCCAATTCCGATACGCCGTCGTCGAATTCGTGATTGCCGACCGCGGACGCGGCCACTCCGGCATTGTTGAGGAAGCCGATCGTCGGCTCGTCGTGGAACAGGCTGGAGATCAACGGGCTGGCCCCGATGTTGTCCCCGGCCGCCAGCACGGCGCTGGACGGATAAGCGGCCCTCAGCCGGGCCAGATGGGTGGCCAGATACGCGGCTCCGCCCGCGTCGTAAGTCGCGATCTTGCCGTTGGACCCGCTCGGCGGCTGCAGGTTTCCGTGCAGATCGTTGAAGCCGAACAGGTGCACCTCGTCCGGTTGCGCCGGACGCAGGTCGTCGGTCGAGATCAGGGGCACGATCCTGGCCGCTGTCGACGAGCCGGGACCGGCGCCGGGATCGGACGTCGTGCCGCAACCCCCCACCAGGCCGACACCGACCAGACCGGCAAGAACCACGGCGATGCGACGGCGCGCTCTCATACCACGACTGTCCCATGTCCACGGCGTTCGCGCACGACGGCCGAAAGGCCGCGTGCGGCAGGAGGATGCGCGTGCCTATCCGGCTACTGCGCGGCCGGGAATTCGTCGGCCAGTTCCTCGAAGACCGCGGTGTTCATCGCGAAGGCCCGCCGGCCTTCGTCGAGCACGCGGCGGCGCTCCAGATCGTCGAGCGGCAACCGGTCGAGCAGGCCACGGTATTCCCGCTTGAACGCCGCGGGGTTGCCGACGCCGTCGAAGACGTAGAAGCGGACGCCGTCGCCGCGATGCGGCAGGTTCCACAGCTTCTCCGCGGTGCCGCGGATGACCTGGCCGCCGGACAGGTCACCTAGGTAGCGGGTGTAGTGGTGGGCGATGTACCCGGCCGGCCAGTCGCGCGCGCACTCGTCGATGCGTTCGGCGTAGGCCGCGGTCGCGGGCAGCGGTTCCAGGCCGGCACGCCAGTCCGGACCGAGCAGATGTGCGAGATCGCGCTCGAGTTCGGCGGTGCGGGCGAGCTCGGGCCGGATGAACGGGCCTGCGACCGGGTCGTCGGACAGCGCACCCCAGCGCTGTTCGAGCGCGCGATAGATGAACCACAGCTGACCGGTGTAGCGGTGATACGAGTCGACACCGAGGGCTCCGCCGAGCATCTCGCTCATGAAGCGGGAGTTCTCCGCCTCCGCGTGCTGTTGCGCGGTGGCGCTGCGGATCTGCGTCGAGAACGGCACTGCTTCCGACATGTCCGAACCACCTCACCTCACACCGGGGCCGCCACCGGATCGCGGCGCCCTGACCAGTTCGATAAGAGGTTACCGGGCGGCCGTACGGCGCGCATGCACCTCGCGGCTCAGTGCGCGGGCGACGATCGGCGGCGACGCCGGACGATCGGGCGGCGCAGTGAGCCGAACCGGCGCAGAATCCGCGGCCTGCGCACGGTGCGGTCGCACCACTCGCCGAGGGTGACTCCGGCCGCGAGCGCGCAGCCGATGCCGAAGGCCGACAGCAGCTGGTTGCCCCCGATCAGCAGTTCGTCGTTGAGCAGGGCGTAGAGCCCGCGGTAGACCTTCAGTCCCGGCAGCAGCGGGGTGATGCCCGCGACGGCGACAACCAGTGGGGGAGTCAGCGCGCGGCGGGCCATGAGACCACCGGCCAGGCCGACCAGCGTCGCGGCGGCGCCGGAGGAGATCACCGGGCCGAAACCCGCCTCCTGGATGAGGACGAAGCAGATGATGCCCGCGGCGCCGCTGCCTGCGGCGGCGGCCAGGGCCCGGCGTTCGGCGTAGCAGGCGAGCGCGAACGCCAGCGCCGCCACCGCACCGGCCAGGATCTTCACCGGCAGGTCGGTGAGGTCGCGGGCGGAGGTCAGGTAGACCGGCGGCACCGTGGCGTCGAGGAGATCGGCGATACGCAGGGTGAGCGCGATGCCCGCGATGATGCCGCCGGTCATCATCATCACCTCGAGCATGCGGGCGGTGGCGGTGATGGGCGCGCCGGTGATCGCGTCCTGTACCGAGCCGACCAGTTGCAAGCCGCTGAGCAGCACTGTGATTCCGGCCGCGATGATCAGGGTGGGGTCGACGTCGATCCGCAGGCGCGCGGCCAGGCTCGCCAGCACGATGGCCGGGATCGCCGCGATGGCGCCGCCCACCATGTGCTGGAAGAAGAACGGCAGCCCGTAGCGATTGAGGACGCGATTGGTGCGGTCGATCGCCGCGGTGGTCGCGAAACTGACCGCGGCCACGAGGGCGCCCGCGCCGAGCAGCGCGGCGATCGCCGCCGCCATCAGCGACCACGCGGCGGTGGCGGTCCACCGGTGATACGGGTGCGGCGCCGAGGTGATCGCGTCCAGGGCGGCGCGGGCCTGGTCCGGCGGGACCACCTCGTTGCGGATTCGGCGGGTCAGCCGGTCGACGGCGGCGAGCCGGGTGAAGTCCAGGGCGCGGTAGTGCACGATCCGCATGGTGCTGGCCGGCGGCAGCGCGGGCCCGCGGTCGGCCCAGATGCGAATGGCGTCGTAGGTGACGTCGATGCTGCAGCGGGACAGTCCGTAGGTGGCGGCGATGAAGCGCACCGTCGTGGTGGTGTCCACCACGCCGGTGCCGGAGGCGAGCACCACCTCGCCGACTCGGACCGCGAGGTCGAGGACCTCGGCGACCCTGGCGTCGTCGGTCAGATCGATCGGCTGCAACGGTGTCGGCGCGGTGACGATGGTGTCCGCGGTCGCCTGCCGGTCCGCCACCAGCAGGCCGACGGCCTGGGTGACGACCGGAATCGGCCGGGCGCGCCGCAGGCGAAGCCCGCGACGCCAGCCGAGGTGATCCACCGGTTCGGTGATGACATCGCCTACGGAAGATGCGTCAGGACTCATGGACGCGAACCTAGTCATCCGACGACTGCTTGGCATCCGCGCGGGTCGCGGCGGGCGCGCCGGCTTGCATCGACCCTTGGTCATACGGGCGAATCGTGGTAGAACTTGTTCTAATTTCGGCGATGGGAGTGCGTGCCGTGCGGTACGGAATCGTGTTGTTCACCAGCGATCGGGGCATCACCCCCGCGGATGCGGCACTGGCCGCCGAGCGTGCCGGTTTCGACACGTTCTACGTCCCGGAGCACACCCACATCCCGGTGGTCCGCGCCGCGGCGCACCCGCGCACCGGCGATGCGAGCCTGCCCGACGACCGTTACCTGCGCACGCTCGACCCGTGGGTCGCGCTCGGCACCGCGGCGTCCGTGACCGAGCGCATCGGTTTGTCCACCGCGGTGGCGCTGCCCGCCGAACACCATCCGATCACCCTGGCCAAGACCATCGCCTCACTGGACCACCTGTCCGGCGGCAGGGTCAGCCTCGGCGTCGGATTCGGCTGGAACACCGACGAACTGGCCCACCATGGCGTGCCCGCGGGCAAGCGCAGGACGGTGCTGCGCGAACATCTCGAGGCCATGCGCGTGCTGTGGACCGAGGAGGAAGCCGTCTTCGACGGCGAGTTCGTCACCTTCGGCGCCAGCTGGTCGTGGCCGAAGCCGGTGCAGAAACGCATTCCGGTGCTGCTCGGCGCGGCGGGCACCGAGAAGAATTTCACCTGGCTGGCCGAGCACGCCGACGGATGGATCACCACACCGACCGAGGACGGTCTCGACGAGAAGATCGCGGCGCTGCGCCGGATCTGGCGCGAGCGCGGGCGCGCGGACAGCCCCGCGGTCGTCGCGCTCGCCGGTCGGCACGACGCGGCGCAACTGGCGCGCTGGGCCGAAGCCGGTGTCACCGAGGCGGTTTTCGGACTGCCCGATCGTCCCGCGGAGGACGTGCGGGCGTACCTCACGCGACTGGCCGGGAAGCTCGGGATCGAGCACACCGGCTGACCCGCCGAGTGGGAGGTGGCCCGCGCGAATGGGTTCGCGCGGGCCACGTCGGGCGGTGTCAGCGCAGGTCGCGTCTGCGGAAGGCGGTGACGCCGACGGCGAGCAGCAGTGCCGCGATCGCGAGCAGCCACAGCACCGGCCGAGCTTGGAATTCGGCGCCGGGCACCTTCGGTGGATGTACGAACGGCACCAGATCGACCACCCTTTGCGGCAGTCCGTCCAGTGAGCCGACGAAGAAGATCACCACCATGGCGCTGAGCACGCCCCAGGCGACCGGGGCGAACCGGGGCGCGAGGCCGTAGAGGGCGACCGCGATGCCCGTGACGACCCACACCGCGGGCACCTGGACAGCGGCGGCGCCGATCGACTGGCCGAGTTTCGTGCCGAGGTCGCCGCCGGTGGCGCCGTACACGAGCCCGATCGCGACGCCGGAGACCAGCAGGGCCGCGGCGGGGCCGAGCAGCGCGAAGCCGATGTGGCTGAGCGCGTAGCGGACGCGGCCGACGGCGCCGGACAGCGTGGCCTCGGCCCGGGCGGTGGTCTCCTCGTCGTGCAGCCGCAGGGCGGCGGAGATCGAGTAGGCCGACGCGGCCGCGGCCAGCATCGTGATCGCGTAGGTGATGAACGACTGCTGCAGCTGCTGTGAGCCGCCCATCCGGGTGACCATGTCCCGGATGGACGCGCTGCCGTCGAGCATGTCGCCGACGCTGTTCACCGCGCCGCCGATCAGCAGGCCGTACAGAGCGAAGCCCACCGTCCACGCCAGCAGGGTGCCGCGCTGCAACCGCCACGCCAAACCGAAGGGGCCGGACAGGGCCGCGGCCGCGGCGGAGGGCCCGGGACGCTCGGCGATGAGTCCCGAACCGATGTCGCGGTTGCCGAGCAACGCGTACGCCAGCGCGGTGCCCAGGATCGCGAGCGCGGCGAAGGGCAGCAGTACCCACCAGCGTTCCTCGGCGTACGGGCGGATCTGCAGTGACCATCCGATCGGGGAGAACCACGACAGCACACCGTTTCCGGCGTCACCGACCGCGCGCAGGGCGAACGCCGCGCCCAGGGCGCCGAACGCCACCCCGCGCGCCACTCGCGCACCGGCGCTGACCTGCGCGGCGACCGCGGCGACGGCCGCCCAGACGATGCCGGAGGCCGCCAGGGCGGCGCCGAAGGCCACCGATCCCGCGGCGGGCAGGTCGGCGCCGTAGAGCGACGCCGCGCACACGACTCCGGCGAGCAACGCGCCCGCGTAGGTCATGATCAGGGTGGCGGTGAGACCGGCGAAACGCCCGATGCTGGTGGCGCCCACCAGTTCCGCGCGCCCGGTCTCCTCTTCGACCCGGGTGTGCCGGATCACCGTGAGCACCGTGGCGATGGCGATCATGGTGTACATGGCGCCGGCTTTCCAGGTCCCGATCGAACCGAGCGCGGAACTGAACACCGGCCCGTACATTGCGATCAGCGCGGGGCTGCCGGCCGTCGTGCGCGCGAAGCTGTCCAGCGAAGCCTGGTTGTCGTACAGATCTTTGATGCTGACGACCTGCAAGGCGGGCATCAGGCCGATGAGTAGCGTCCACAGCGGCAGCACGATCCGGTCGCGCCGCAGGTACAGCCGCAGCAATTGCCCGGTGCCCGCGAAATCGCCGGATACGCCGAAGGCCGGCGCCGCCGCGGCGCGGCCGGCGAGGGCGGTGGTCATGCTCGCACCTTCTCCCCGGTGGCCGCGGTGGACTCGGCGTCGTGACCGTCGACGTGGTAGTGCCGCAGGAACAGTTCCTCGAGCGTCGGCGGCGTGCTGGTCAGGCTGCGCACGCCGGCGTCACCGAGCACCCGGATCAGCTCGCCCAAGTGCTCGTTGTCGACCTGGCAGCGCAGCGTGTGGTCGTCGAGTTCGATGTCCGCCACGCCCGGGATGCGGCTCAGATCGCCCGCGTCGCCGGTCAGTTCGGCGGTGATCGAGGTGCGCGACAGGTGGCGCAGGTCCGACAGCGACCCGCTCTCCACCGTCCGCCCGGCCCGGATGATGGTCACGCGCTCGCACAGCACCTCGACCTCCGAGAGGATGTGGCTCGACAGCAGGACGGTCGCGCCGCGCTCCTGCGCCTCGTGCACGCACTCTCGGAAGACCTGCTCCATCAGCGGGTCCAGGCCCGAGGTCGGCTCGTCGAGCAGCAGCAGCCGCGCGTCGGAGGCCAGCGCCGCGACCAGCGCGACCTTCTGGCGGTTGCCCTTGGAGTAGGTGCGCGCCTTCTTGCGCGGGTCGAGGTCGAAGCGCTCGATCAGCTCGTCGCGCCGTTTCTCGTCGAGGCCGCCCCGCATCCGCGACAGCAGATCGATGGTCTCCCCGCCCGACAGTGACGGCCACAGCGTGACATCGCCCGGCACATAAGCCAATTCGCGGTGCAAGGCGACCGCGTCGGCCCATGGGTCGCGGCCGAACAGCCGGGCCTGCCCGCCGGTGGCGCGCAGGATCCCCAGCAGGACCCGGATGGTGGTGGACTTGCCCGCCCCGTTGGGGCCGAGGAAGCCGTGGATCTCGCCCTCGGCGACGGTGAGGTCGAGGCCGTCCAGCGCGGTGACGTGACCGAAAGTCTTACGCAGATCGCGGACTTCGATGATGTCGGACATCACTTCTCCTTGGTGAATGTGTCCAAGATCGTGGGATCGGTGAGCAGCCCTTGGGTGTAGAACTCCAGGGCCGGTGGGGTCAGTTCTTCGGTGAGCTCGCGAATCGCCTTGCGATAGTCGATCGTCTCGTCGCGGTGCTGGCGCATCTGCATGTACAGCATGGTCGCGCCGACGTTCAGCATCATCAGGTAGCGAGCGCGTGCCGCCGGATCGCGGCTCGGCTTGATCCTGCCCGCCTCGACCGCCTTCTCGAGATAGCCCTCGGCATCGGCGGCCATGTGCTCGAACAGTGATTCCGCCATCGGTCCGCCCGCCTGCAGGCTGCGCACCATATAGGCGACCAGCGGCGCGTACGACTCGACCTCGGCCAGGGCGTCGAGCATGCCCGCCTTCACCGACGACGCGGTGATCGCCTTGACCTTCTCGTCGCGAATCAGCTGCAGGACTCGGTCGTCGCAGGCGGCGCGCAGGCCGTCCTTGGAACCGAAGTGATGGTTGACCAACCCGGGTGAGACGCCGGCGGCGGCGGCGATCTTGCGGACTCCGACCTGGAATCCGTGTTCGCCGAACACCTCGATCGCGGTATCGCGAATGCGGGCCGCGGTGGTCAGATCCTCGGCGGATCCTTGCGGAACGGGCTGTTGGTTAAACACATGTTCAGTATATTAAACAGTCGTTCAACGGTCTAGCAAGGCCTGCCGCGAACTTGTCGCGCGTCACGGTTTGCCCCCCGTGTACCGGGCTATCGTCGAGACATGACTAGCGGCACGGCAACGACGGCGGACCACCTACGCGCGGCACTCGACGGGCCCTGGGCGGCCGTCCGGGAGGAAGCCCGGACCCTGCTGGCCAGGGACGAGTTCACCGCCGATCCCTATCAGGACTACAAGGCCGCTCGGGCGCGGGTGCTCGAGCAGATGAAGGCGATCTCCACGATGGGATTCGCCGAGCGCGGCTTCCGCCGCGAGAACGGCGGTACCAGTGAGCCTGGCGCGGCGGTGGTCGGCCTGGAGATGCTGGCGTACGCCGACCTGTCGCTGTGGGTGAAATCGGGCGTGCAGTGGGGGCTGTTCGGGGGAGCCGTGGAGAACCTCGGCACCGAACGGCACCGGGAGTACATCGAGCGCTTGATCTCGCTGGATCTGCTCGGCTGCTTCGCCATGACCGAGTCGGGGCACGGCAGCGACGTCGCGAACCTGGAGACCACCGCGACCTACGACCCGGACACCGAGGAGTTCGTGGTGCACTCGCCGACGCCGTCGGCGCGCAAGGACTACATCGGTGGCGCGGCCGAGCACGCCCGGATGGCCGCGGTATTCGCGCAGCTGATCACGGGCGGGGAGAACAAGGGCGTGCACTGCCTGCTGGTGCCGATCCGCGATGAGAACGGCGCCGATCTGCCCGGCGTCACCACCTACGACGACGGCCTCAAAGGCGGTCTGCCCGGCGTGGACAACGGGCGCATCGTCTTCGATCACGTGCGGGTGCCGCGGGAGAACCTGCTGAATCGCTACGCCGACGTCGCGCCGGACGGCGCCTACAGCTCCGAGATCGAGAACCCCAGCCGCCGGTTCTTCACCACGCTGGGCACCCTGGTTCGCGGGCGGGTCAGTGTCGGCGGCGCCGCGGCGGCCGGTGCGCGCGTCGCCCTGAGCATCGCGGTGCGCTACGCGCTGCAGCGCCGCCAGTTCTCCGACCCGGACACCGGTGTGGAGACCGTGTTGCTGGACTACCGCAGCCATCAGCGCCGCCTGCTGCCGCTGGTCGCGAAGTCCTACGCGCTCGCGTTCGCGCAGAACGACCTGGTGCGCCGGATGCATCTGGTGCAGACCGGCCAGAATCTCGAGGCGGGCGCGCAGCGCGCGCTGGAGAAGCGCGCCGCGGGTTTGAAGGTCGCGCAGACGACGCACGCCACCCGCGCCATCCAGGAATGCCGCGAAGCGTGTGGCGGCGCGGGATATCTCACGGAGAACCGGCTGGTCACCTTGAAGGCCGACACCGACGTGTTCACCACCTTCGAAGGTGACAACGTCGTGCTGACCCAGCTGGTGGCCAAGGAGTTGCTCACCTCCTACGCCGACGAGGTGCGCGACCTGGACGCGCTGGGCTGGGTGCGTTTCGCCGCGACCATGGCCGGGGACGTGGTGCGCAAGCGGTCCGGCGTGCGTCAGCTGATCCAAACCCTGCGCGACCGCGGGGACGACTCCATCGACGAGGGCGACCTGTCCCGCCGGGTCGTGCAGCTGCAATTGTTCGCCGACCGCGAGGACTACCTGGTCCGCACCGCGGCGCACCGGCTGCGCGCCAGGGCCGAGGAGACCGGTCCGTTCGAGGCGTTCAACAACGCCCAGGACCACATTCTGGCGGCGGGCGCGGCGCACATCGACCGTCTGGTGCTCGAGGCGTTCATCGAGGGCATCGCCGACATCGAGGATCCCGACGCGCGCGAACTCGCCGACTGGATGTGCGACCTGTTCGTCTACACCACCATCGAGGAGAACCAGGCCTGGTACATCATGCACCGGTTCATGTCGGTGGATCGGGCGAAGGCCGTGCGCCGCGGCGTCAACGAGCTGGTCGACCGGCTGCGCCCGCACGCGCTGACGCTGGTCGAGGCCATGGGTGTGCCGGAAACGATGCTGCGCGCGGCCATGCTCGACGACGCGAGCGTCTTCGAGCGCACCCAGCCGCTCCCGGCCTCGTCGTAGGCCGGCCTGCGCACCTGTTCCCGGCGATCAGCCCGGTCCGTACGTCCCGAGCGCGGTGACCACGAACCACAGCACCCACACGAAGGCGACGACCATGCCGATGACCAGGACGGTGCGCATCACCGCGCGGCCGAAGTCCAGGTCGCCGGACTCTCGCGGATACAACTTCCACGGGCTGTACCACGGCGCGCGGATGGCGAAGCGGGACGCCTGCGCATCCCGCTCGGCCTGCGCGAGTTCCTCCGCGTAGGCCTCCGCCTGCGCCTGGTTCGGGCCGCCGTGCCAGAGCGTGATGTCGATCGGGCCGAGGAAGCCCTCGTTGAGCAGTTCTTGCGGCGCGGGCAGATAGGGCAGGATGCCCAGACCGCGGAACGCGGTGGCGACGTCGTTGGCCGTCCAGAGAAACTTCTCCTGGACGGCCAGCGCGTCGAAATAGTGCCGGAGCCGGCCCGGGTCGTCGCCGATGATCACGTCGAAACTCGGATCGGCCCACCGTTGTTCGAGCTGGAGCTGGGCGCCCGGCAGCGGGACGAGCAGCGCGACGCCGTGCACGACGCGCTGCCCGAGACCACGGGCGGCCAGCCATTCCTGCAACGCGAAGGTGTGCTCGCGCGACTTGTCCAGCGGTGTGCGGCGGTCGCGGCTCTCGGTGGCGACCGGCTCGCCGTTGATGGTCCACTCGCCGTTCAACGGAACCTCGAGGACACCGTCCTGCCGGGCGACCAGCGCGTCGGCTTCGATCACCACGCAGCTGGTCGGCGTCCAGATCACCGCGTCGAACTGATGGAGCCGGTCTTTGTGGAACAGGCTGCAGGTGATCGTCGCGACACCGTGCGGACTCGAGGAGTCCTTCCACGTGCGCAGCCAATCGATCAGCGCGCGCTCGGCATTGGTTCCCGCGGCGTTCTGGACTCGCACGAGCATTGGCGGCCACCCTTCACGTCGACACTCGACAGTGGACAGGATACGAGGTGCCGCAACGGATTCGCCGCGCCCGTGCCGAGCGGCGGCGTGTCGGACGTGCGTCGCGGGCGCGCTACTCCGGGTCCGCGGCGTCGATCCGGCCCGTCCGCACCGCCTCGACCAGTTCGGCATGATCGGCCTCGGTGCGGTCGGCGTAGCGCACCGCGAACGCCGCCACCGCGTCGTCGAAGCGCTCGTCCCCGTCCAGGTATCCCGCGAGCAGGCGCGGATCCAGCGAGCGGGAATGGGCCCGCGCCAGCAGTGCGCCCGCCAACCGGCCGTAGTCGTCGAGATCGTCGGCGGGCAGTTCGGCGGGATCGATGCTGCCCTTCATATTGCGGAATTGCCGGACGATGAACGGCAGCTCGGCGCCCTCGCCGGTCGGGTCGAGGGAGGTCCAGCCGAGCAGGATGTCCGACTCGGACTGGACGAGCCTGGCTCCTTGCACGATTCGTTCGCCCTCGTGCCGCACGACGGGCGTGGGCAGGAACGGGGCGAGTGCCGCCGCGGCCGCTTGCTTCACCTGCAGGACCAGTGCCTCGCCGTCGTTGCCGTGCAGCAGCGCGAGGTAGCTGTGCAAGCCGACGCTGCCGGTCCCGACGATCCGGAAGGCGATGTCGGACACCGCGAATCGAGTCAGCAGGGTGCGCCGCGACTCGGGCAGCGTGGCCGCGTAGCGCTCCAGCCCGCCGGTCACCGCCTCCGCGACGCGCTCGTCCACCGTGGTGAGAATCGGGGGATCGCTGACGAAGCGGTGCTTGCGGATACCGGTCTGGTGGTCCTCCAGGTGCTCGGTCCACTTGGCGACCACTTTGGCGCTGGTGTTCTTGCGCGCCTTCTTGGCCGCCTTCTTGAAGTCGTCGAGCAGGTCGTCGGCCTTGGCGCGGGCGATCACCGACTCGTCGGGCAGCGCGCACCAGGAACTCATGAACGGCATCGCGGCCAGCTCGTCCACGGCCAGGCGGTAGGAGCGGGCGGCGTCGCGCGCCGCCGTGCGGCACTCGTCCTCATCGGCGCCCGCCTCGCGCCCGGCCAGCACCAGGCTGGCCGCGAGGCGCTCCAGATCCCACTCCCACGGTCCGGGTACGGTCTCGTCGAAATCGTTGATGTCCATGATGATCTCGCCGCGCGCGGTGCCATACAGGCCGAAGTTCGCCGCGTGCGCGTCACCGCACAGCTGAGCGGCGAGCCCACTGTCCGGGCCACCCGCCAGATCGGCCGCCATGAGACCGGCCGCGCCCCGGTAGAAGGTGAACGGGGAGGCGATCATTCGCCCGATCCGCAGCGGTATCAGGTGCGGCAGCCGGCCGGCGTTGCTCGCGGCGACGAATTCGAGCACGCCGGGTCGCCGCACACTGGTGGCCTCCCGGTCCCTGGCGATGACCGGAACCCGCTGACGCAGGGCCCGTCCGCGAGCCCTGATCTCCTCCGCCGGCACGTAGGAGCGCAGGTCGATACCACTGTCTGACACAACGGCTCACGCTAGCCGGTGCGGCCGCTCCATGTGGTGTGGTGAAGCCCTCACTGCGCCGGGATACGGGGCGGCGCCGGCTCGATCGGCAGGCGCAGCGCGCCCGGCGCCGTCGCGGGCACCGCGGGATGCGCCGGGGCCACCGGAGCGATGCGCCGGTAGGGCGATCCCAGCTCAGGCCTGGAGTCGGGGTCGGCGCGGTTGGGCCAGAACGCCATCGCGCGCTCGGCTTGCGCGGTGATCGTCAGCGACGGGTTCACGCCGAGATTGGCGGTCACCGCCGAGCCGTCCGCGACGTGCAGGCCGGGATGACCGTAGACCCGCTGGTACGGGTCCACCACGCCGGTCTGCGGGCTGTCGCCGATCACGCATCCGCCGATGTAGTGGGCGGTGGCGGGAATGTCGAACACGTCCATGATCAGCCCGTGGGTGTCGCCGTCGACCTTCGCGCCGAACCGCCTGCCGATGTCGTGGGCCAGCGGGATCCAGGTCGGGTTCGGCTCGCCGGTGCCCTGTCTGGTGCGCAGCCGCCCGCGCTTGCGGAACGAGGTCAGCGAGTTGTCCAGCGACTGCATGATCAGCAGGATCACCGACTTCTCCGAGGCGTGCCGTGCGTTCAGGCTGCGCAGGAACACCAGCGGGTGCAGCAGGATCGCCAGCAGGAAGCGCAGGAAGCGGAACGCGCCGCCGTCCACGATGGGTACCGACATCGGGAACAGCGCGTTCTGGCCCTTGCCGTAGTGACACACCTCGACGTGGGTGTCGGGCTCCGGGTGGATGGAGGAGGTGATCGCGATGCCCTCGGCGAAGTCGCGGCGGGCGCGGCTGACCACATTGAGGATGGCCTCGGAGTTGCTCCTGGTCAGTTCGCCGAGCCGGGGCGACAGGTGCGGCAGCACGCCGTCGTCCCGCATCTTGTGCAGCAGCTTCTGGGTGCCGAGCGCGGCGCCCGCGAACACCACCTGCTCGGCGGTGAAGGTTCTGCGGTGCTTGCGGATCCAGCGGCCGGACCGCTCGGTGCCGACGGCGTATCCGCCGCCGGGCAGCGGCCGCACGGCGGTGGCCGTGGTCAGCGGGTGAACCTCCGCACCGGCCTGTTCGGCCAGGTGGAGATAGTTCGTGGTGGTGGTGTTCTTGGCGTTGTGCGGGCAGCCGGTGAAGCAGCGCGCGCAGTGCACGCAGCCGGTGCGGCGCGGACCCGCGCCGCCGAAGTAGGGGTCGTCGACCTCCGTGCCGGGATCGCTTTCGTTGAAGAACACACCGACCTCGGTCGGATGGTAGGTGTCGGCCACGCCCAGGTCCTCGGCGATCTCCCGGATCACCTCGTCGGCCGGGGTGGTGCGCGGATTCGGCGCGACCCCGAGCATGCGCTTGGCCTGGTCGTAGTACGGCGCCAGCTCCGCGCGCCAGTCGGTGATGTGCGCCCACTGCCGGTCGGTGTAGAAGTTGGGCAGGGGTTCGTAGAGCGTGTTCCCGTAGATCAGCGAGCCGCCGCCGACGCCCGCGCCGGAGAACACGGCGCACTTGCCGAGCAAGCTGATCCGCTGCGGACCGGTGAGGCCCAGGCGCGGCGCCCAGATCGACTTGCGCACATCCCAATTCGTGCGCGGGATGTCCTCGGCGTTCCATCGGCGGCCTGCCTCGAGCACGCCTACCCGGTAACCCTTCTCGGTGAGCCGCAGGGCGCTGACGCTGCCGCCGAAACCGGAGCCGATCACCACCACGTCGTAGTCGAATGCGGACATGACTTCCTCTCGCTCACCGGCCACTCGGTGAGAAATATTTCAAATCATTCTGTCACCGTCGCACTGTGGCGGAAACCATCCTCGCACGGGCATGCCGGGCCGAGATCCGGAAATTCGGCACCTGAAGATGGCGAGGAACCGGGTGCGTGGGGTATGCACGGGGCGTGACAACCGAATCGGGCACAACCCAACCGGAGGAGCGCGCCGCCGACGGCGGAGTGCGGGGCGTCTTCGCCGACCGCATCCTGACCGTGCCGAATGTGCTGAGCGTGTTGCGCCTGCTGGGCGTCCCGCTGTTCCTTTGGTTGCTGCTGATCGAGCGGGCCGATGGCTGGGCGTTCGCTCTGTTGGTCGTCAGCGGCGTCACCGACTTCCTGGACGGCAAGCTCGCCCGGCTGCTGGAGCAGTCCTCCCGGCTGGGAGCCCTGCTCGATCCGTTCGTCGACCGGCTCTATCTGGTCACCACGCTGGCGGCCTTCGTGATCCGCGGCCTGATCCCGTGGTGGGTGGCGGTGATCCTGGTCGGGCGCGACCTCGTGCTCACCGCGACACTGTCGGTGTACAAGCGCCGCGACCTGCCTCCTCCGGATGTGATCTACCTCGGCAAGGCGGCCACCTTCGCGCTGATGTCCGCGTTGCCCTGGCTGCTGGCCGGCCAGATGGACTGGGCTGCCGCCGGTTTCGGGCGGGCCTTCGGCGGGGCACTACTGATCTGGGGCACCGCGGTCTACGTCTGGACCGGCGTGCTCTATACCGGCAAGGCCATCGCGGTCGCAAGAGCGATACCGGCTGTGGGGCATCGGAGGGCGTAGCCGATAGAGTTTGCGTGCAACGTTCAAACGAAAGGACGGCCTGTGACCCAGACCCCCGAGGATCTGCGCTACACCGAGCAGCACGAATGGGTACGCCGGATCGGCCCGACTCGGGTTCTGGTCGGCATCACCGACTACGCCCAGTCTCAACTCGGTGACGTTGTGTTCGTGCAGCTGCCCGAGACGGGTGCGGACGTGGCCGCCGCGGACAGCATCGCGGAGGTGGAGTCGACCAAGAGCGTGTCCGACATCTACGCGCCGTTGAGCGCGAAAGTCGTTGCGGTGAACGACACGCTGACCGCGGAGCCGGAGATGTTGAACACCGATCCCTACGGTGACGGGTGGCTGTTCGAGTTGGAGGTGGGCGATGCGGAGAAACTCGACGCGACGCTCGGTGAACTGCTGGATGCCGCAGGTTATCAAGGAGTTATCGGGGGCTGAAGCAGCCTTCCCAGTTCTACCTGCACGGGTGCGGCCCGGCAGGGTACGGTCAATGCCAACAGATGCACCCGGCGGTCGCGCCGGGAATCTAGAGACTCGACGGCAGGTCGTGGTACCAGAGGTATCACCTGCTTGCAGGGATAATCAGGTTCGAGGAGGAGAGAAACGGTGAGCGAGAACAAAGACCCGGGTTACGGGGAGACCGCGGCCGAGACGACGTCGGTCTTCCGCGCGGATTTCCTGAACGAGGTCGACGCGTCGCGCTCCGGAGAGCCGACCGGCGAGCAGCCGGTCCAAGGGGTCGAGGGTCTGCCCGTTGGCGCGGCCCTCCTGGTCGTCAAGCGCGGCCCGAACGCGGGCTCGCGGTTCCTGCTGGATCAGCCGACCACGTCGGCGGGGCGCCACCCCGACAGTGACATCTTTCTCGACGACGTCACCGTCAGCCGTCGGCACGCCGAGTTCCGCCAGGACGACGATTCGTTCCAGGTCGTCGATGTGGGCAGCCTGAACGGCACCTACGTGAACCGGGAGCCGGTGGACTCCTCGGAACTGCAGAACGGTGACGAGGTACAGATCGGTAAGTTCCGGCTGGTGTTCCTCACCGGGCCGCGCGCCCAGGTGACCGACTCGTCGGCGGGTGCGGGGAGTCTGTGACAGCGTCGGCGCCGGGTCGCGCCCACTCATGAAAGGCTCGGAGTCATGAAGGACCCAGCGCTGTGACCGGTGCGGCGCAGTGGGCACGCGGAGGAATGTCGATCGGCTCCGTGCTAGACCTGCTGCGCCCCGACTTTCCCGACGTCACCATCTCCAAGATCCGCTTCCTGGAAGCGGAGGGCCTGATCCGGCCGGAGCGGACGCCTTCGGGCTACCGCAGGTTCTCCGTCGCGGATGTGGAACGGCTGCGATTCGTACTGACCGCGCAACGCGACCAGTACCTGCCGTTGAAGGTGATCAAGGAACAGCTCGAGGCAATCGACAGCGGTGCGGCGACGCTCGGCGTGCGGGAAGCCCGCGCCCGAGCGCACTCCGCCCGGCCCGGAACGCCGGAGTCCGGGCGGCGCACACCGGAGGCCGGACCGGCCGTACCGGATTCCGATCGTGGCGTGCGCCCGGCGGCGGCGCCTCGCAGGCTCGGCGTCGTGCCGAGCGAGATCTCCCCGGATGATCTGCGCTTCGATCACGAAATCCGGATCACCCGGGCCGATCTGCTCGACCAGGCCGGGATCGAGGACAAGTTCCTCAACGACCTCATCCGGGCGAACCTGATCACGCCCGGCCCGGCGGGGTACTTCGACGCGGACGCGGTCACGCTGGCCAAGACCGCGCGGGCGATGGCCGAATTCGGTTTGGAGGCACGGCATCTGCGTGCGTTCAAGCTGGCCGCCGACCGGGAGGCCGCGCTAGTGGCGCAGATCGTCGCCCCGATCGCGAAGAGCCGGGACGCGGGTGCGCGCGCCCGAGCGGAGGAGACGGTGCGCGAACTGGCCGCGCTGTCGCTGACCCTGCACACCTGTCTGGTGAAGTCCTCGGTCCGGGGCTCGCTCGGGGGATGACCCCCGGCGGGCCCTGTTCCGTAGGTTTCGGCGACCCAACACGGTGATTTCGGCTGTGCAGACGGATCGCTGGACCGGTGCGGGTTCGCCTAGACTCGTGGTACGGCTAGCTCTGCAGCGGTCATGCCGGGCCGGCGGCGAGTATGGGAGGCAGTGCGATGAGCGAAATGCGCGTGATCGGCATCCGTGTCGAGCAGCCACAGAACCAGCCCGTGCTGTTGCTCCGCGAAGTGGCGGGTGACCGGTATCTGCCGATCTGGATCGGGCAGGCCGAGGCGACGGCGATCGTGCTCGAACAGGAGGGGGTGACCCCGATCCGCCCGCTGACGCACGACTTGATCAAGATCCTGATCACCGAGCTGGGGCACACCCTCAAGGAGGTGCGGATCGTGGATCTGCAGGAGGGCACCTTCTACGCCGATCTGGTCTTCGAGAACGATCTGCGGATTTCGGCGCGGCCGTCGGATTCGATTGCGATCGCCTTGCGGGTGGGTTGCCCGATCCATGCCGAGGAGTCGGTTCTCGAGGAAGCCGGCCTCGTGATGCCGGACGAGCGCGAGGACGAAGTGGAGAAGTTCAAGGAGTTTCTGGAGTCGGTCTCCCCCGACGACTTCAAGGCGACCGATAGCTGAAGTAGAGGTCGAGACTTTTCCCGCGCGTCGCGTTTGGCTCGATGACGCCGCTCCCTGGACAATCGGTGGGGAGTAATCTCGACAGTTGGGCCACGACCGTTTCGGCCGAATCCGCACCGATTCGGTCGGTGACGGAGCCGGGTCATCGATGAGGCTGGGAATGCGTCGGCGAAGCAAGGGAGTGGTCAGTGGCAGAGCAATCGCAGGATGTGGTACAGCCAGGCCTGTTCCCCGACGACTCGGTACCTGACGATCTGGTCGGCTATCGCGTTCCCAGTGCGTGCCAGGTCGCCGGAATCACCTACCGGCAGCTCGACTACTGGGCGCGCACCGGTTTGGTGGTGCCTTCCATCCGGAGCGCCGCGGGTTCGGGAAGTCAGCGGCTGTACTCGTTCAAGGACATTTTGGTCCTGAAGATCGTCAAGCGGTTGCTCGACGCGGGCATCTCGCTGCAGAACATCCGGATCGCGGTCGATCATCTGCGCAGCCGCGGTGTGCAGGATCTGGCGGGGATCACCCTGTTCTCCGACGGCACTTCGGTGTACGAGTGCACCTCGGCCGAGGAGGTCGTCGATTTACTGCAGGGCGGGCAGGGGGTCTTCGGGATCGCCGTCAGCGGCGCCATGCGCGAGCTGACGGGCGCCATCGCCAATTTCCCCGCGGAGCGCGCGTCGGCGATCACCGAACGCCCGGAGGACGAGCTGTCGTTCCGTCGGAAGGCGCGGATGAACCGCAAGACGGGCTAGAATTCGCCCAGTTCAGCGCGGAACATCAGGAACGAACGCTTCCCACGGCCGGGTAAGGCGCGCAGCCTCCCCGGCCGTGGTGTGTGACAGCGCCGCCGGCGGGGACAAGGGGCCGCGGCGGCCAGCGAGGAGGGGGCGCCGTGCAGGCAGGCGACATCACCGGGTTGGTCGGGCCGATCGGCCGGATCGACGCGTTTCCGACCGTCGACGAACTCGACGCGTTCGCCGACGCGGTCGCGGCCGCGCATCCCGACCGGGTCTCGGTCACCGAACTCGGGCGGTCCCGCGGCGGTGATCCTATTCGCGCGGTGACGGTCGGATCGGGCGAACGGCACATCCTGGTCTTCGGCAATCCGCATCCGAACGAACCCATCGGCATGGCCACGATTCGCCACCTGCTGGGCCGGATGGCCGCCGACGAGTCGGCAACCGTCGGCGCCACCTGGCATTTCCTGCTGTGCGTCGACCCGGACGGCACCCGGTTGAACGAAGGGTGGTTCGCGGGACCGCACACCAGGACCGGCGTCGCGCGCGGCTTCTATCGGCCACCCGCCGTCGAGCAACCCGAATGGTGCTTCCCGACCGAGTGGCACGGCCGGCGCGTCGGCGTGCCGCTCCCGGAGACGAAAGCGATGATGTCGCTGATCGACCGGACCCGGCCCGCGTTGATCGCCTCCCTGCACAACGCGGAATTCGGTGGCGGTTTCTTCTACACCTCCGGCGGCGAGCCCGGATACTGGTCAGCGCTGACGACCCGCCTTTCCGCCGCTGGTGTGCCGATCTACCAGGGCGAACCTGATGCGCCGGGCGCCCGCATGCTGGCTCCCGGGGTCTTCGAGCTGCCGCTGTTCGAGGCGATGGCCGATCTGCTCGCGGCGCAGGGCCTGGACGCGGTCACCGCGCTGGGCGGGGGCGGCTGCCGGGACTACGCGGCGCGCTACGGCACGGCGATCCTGGTGTGTGAACTGCCGCTCTGGGCCGACGCGCGGATCGGTGACGGCTCGGCGGGCGACCGTGTACTGGGTGACCTGCTCGACGCCACGGCCGCGGACTATCGGGCCATGGCCGAGGTCGCCTCGGAGGTGCTCGCGCGGGTCGAGGGCCGGTTGAGCGGGCGCAGCCCGTTCGAGCGGTCGGTGCGCGCACTGGTCGCCGGGCTGCCCGGTCTGGCGGTGAGCAGACAGGCTGTGCCGGAACGGGATCGGATCGCGACCCGGGGCGAGATCTTCGTCGGACAATACGACTGGACCGCGATGCTGCGCCTCCGGCTGGGCGGCATGCTGCTGCGCCTGCTGGAGGACGAATACGCCCGCGGCGGGGCGCCGGTGCTGGCCGCCGAACGCGAGCGGTTCGCCGCGGTCTTCGAGCGATGGTGCAAGGATGTGGAGCAGAACGCGCCGGGCGTCGCGGTGCCGCTGGATCGTCTGGTGGGCATCCAGGCGGAATCGATCATGCTGGCCGCGACGAGGCTGCGTGCGGGGCTGCCCATCTGACCGGGGCCGCTCACCGGAGTGACCAGGACAACACGGTGCGGGCGGGGTCCCATGGCGCGCTCCGGCGTGGCGTCGGCATAAACTGACGGTGCGTCGCCGCCGTGCGGGAGAGCCTCGGTCTCGAAAAGAGTCCGAGCGCCGAAGGAGCAGCACCTCCCCGTCAATCTCTCAGGCAAAAGGACCGTGCGGGCTTCGGCGCCTCTGGAAAGCGGTGGCTTCGAGCTGCCCGCCCATGGGGAAAGGGTCTCGGCCACCGGTCGCGGCACCCGAATCTCTCAGGCGCCACGACAGAGGGGGAGGGCCGGTACCCGTCGACCGCCTGGCCGACCCCGCCCGACCTTGGGAGCTGTTGTGACTCGCTCATTCGCCGACCGCCATATCGGACCCGACCGGGAGGAACTGGCCCGGATCCTGGACGTCGTCGGCGTGCCGTCGCTGGACGCTCTGGCCGCAGCGGCGCTGCCCGCCAGCATCCTCGACGGCGAGGGCCTGGCCGGGCTGCCCGCGGCGGGCTCGGAGCACGAGGTGCTCGCCGAGCTCGCGGAACTGGCGCAATCCAACACCGTGGCCACCTCGATGATCGGGCTGGGCTACTACGACACCCTGACCCCGCCGGTACTGGTGCGCAACCTGCTGGAGAATCCGGCCTGGTACACCGCCTACACGCCCTATCAGCCCGAGATCAGCCAGGGCAGGCTCGAGGCGCTGCTGAATTTCCAGACGATGGTCTCGGAGCTGACCGGCATGGACGTCGCCAACGCGTCCATGCTGGACGAGGCGACCGCCGCCGCCGAGGCGATGACGCTGCTGCGGCGCGCGAGCAAGGTGAAGTCCGGGCGGCTGCTGATCGACACGGACCTGTTCCCGCAGACCAGGGCGGTGCTCTACACCAGGGCCGAGCCGCTGGGGCTGGAGATCGTCGAGGCGGACCTGTCCACCGGCGAGCTGCCCGCAGGCGAGTTCTTCGGTGTCCTGGCGCAGACGCCCGGAGCCTCGGGTCGCGTCGTGGACCGGACCGGCCTGATCGCGGCGGCGCACGATCGCGGAGCGCTCGTGGCGATCGGTGCGGACCTGCTGGCCATGACCCTGATCACGCCGCCCGGTGAGCAGGGCGCCGACGTGTGCTTCGGTACCACCCAGCGCTTCGGCGTCCCGCTCGGCTTCGGTGGGCCGCACGCCGGATACCTCGCGGTGCGGCAGCCGCAAGCCCGCCAGCTGCCCGGTCGCCTGGTCGGCGTCTCGGTGGACGCGGACGGCGCTGTCGCCTACCGGCTGGCCCTGCAGACCCGCGAGCAGCACATCCGCCGGGAGAAGGCGACCTCCAACATCTGCACCGCGCAGGTGCTGCTGGCCATCGTGGCCGCGATGTACGCCTCCTACCACGGCGCCGACGGATTGCGGGCGATCGCCCGCCGGGTGCACGGGCACGCCGCGGCGATCGCGGCCGGGCTGGACGGCGCGGTCGTGCACGACAGTTTCTTCGACACGGTGCTCGCACACGTGCCGGGAGGCGCGGAAGCCGTTGTGGCGAAAGCGAAGTCGCGCGGGATCAATCTGCGCCCGGTCGACGCCGACCACGTCGGCATCGCGTGCGACGAGGCGACCACCGACGCGCATGTCGCGGCCGTGCTCGAGTCCTTCGGCACCGCGGTGTCGTCCGAGCCGGGTGCGTCCGCGCCGGTCGCGGGGATCGAGAACCGCACCTCGGAATTCCTCACCCACCCCGCGTTCACGAAGTA
This sequence comes from Nocardia niwae NBRC 108934 = DSM 45340, assembly GCF_001613465.1. Classification (GTDB taxonomy): domain Bacteria; phylum Actinomycetota; class Actinomycetes; order Mycobacteriales; family Mycobacteriaceae; genus Nocardia; species Nocardia niwae. The sequence continues at coordinate 35,796 of NZ_BDCK01000018.1, forward strand.
CCACACCGAGACGGCGATGCTGCGGTACCTGCGCACGCTGTCCGACAAGGACATCGCGCTGGATCGCAGCATGATCCCGCTGGGCTCGTGCACGATGAAGCTCAACGCCACCGCGGAGATGGAGGCCATCACCTGGCCGGGCTTCGCGCGCGTGCATCCCTACGCGCCGGTCGAGGACGCGCCCGGGCTGCTGAAGGTGATCGCGGACCTGGAACGCTGGCTGTCGGACATCACCGGCTACGACTCGGTGAGTCTGCAGCCGAACGCGGGCAGCCAGGGCGAGTACGCCGGTCTGCTGGCCATCCGCCGCTACCACCTCGACCGCGGTGACACCCATCGCGATACCTGCCTCATCCCGTCCAGCGCGCACGGCACCAACGCGGCGTCGGCGGCCATGGCCGGGCTGCGCGTGGAGGTGGTCAAGTGCCGCGCCAACGGCGACGTCGACCTCGACGACCTGCGCGCCAAGATCGCCGATCACGCCGATCGCCTGGCCTGCATCATGATCACCTACCCGTCCACGCACGGCGTCTACGAGCACGAGGTGGCCGAGTTGTGCGCGCTGGTGCACGACGCGGGCGGTCAGGTCTATGTGGACGGCGCCAATCTGAACGCCCTGGTCGGCCTCGCCCGGCCGGGCCGGTTCGGCGGCGACGTGAGCCACTTGAACCTGCACAAGACGTTCTGCATTCCGCACGGCGGCGGCGGTCCCGGCGTCGGGCCGGTCGCGGTGCGCGCGCACCTGGCGCGCTACCTGCCCGGCGACCCACTGGAAGCGGGGTCGCACGCGGTGTCGGCGGCGAAGTACGGCTCGGCCTCGATTCTGCCGATCACCTGGGCTTACATCCGCATGATGGGCGCGGGCGGGCTGCGCCGCGCCTCACTGGCGGCGATCGCCTCGGCCAATTACATCGCGCGGCGGCTGGACGAGTACTTCCCGGTGCTCTACACCGGCGAGCACGGCATGGTTGCCCACGAGTGCATCCTGGACCTGCGCGAGATCACCAAGCAGACGGGCGTCACCGTCGACGACGTGGCGAAACGTCTCGCGGACTACGGTTTCCACGCGCCGACCATGAGCTTCCCGGTGGCCGGGACCTTGATGGTCGAGCCCACCGAGAGCGAGAACCTCGCCGAGCTGGACGATTTCATCGAGGCGATGATCGCCATCCGCGCCGAGATCGACCAGGTCGCCGCGGGCGTGTGGCCGGTGACCGACAATCCGCTGCGCGGCGCGCCGCATACGGCGGCGTCGCTGGTAGGAGAGTGGGAGCACCCCTACAGCCGGGAGGTGGCCGTGTATCCCCGAGGGCTCGCGCATGCCAGGGCGAAGGTGTGGCCGCCGGTGCGCCGGATCGACGGCGCCTACGGCGACCGGAACCTCGTGTGCGCCTGCCCGCCGCTGGAGGCGTACGCGGGCTGAACCGTGGGCCCGCCGGAGTCATCCCGCGGCCGCCACCTTCGCGTACGTGTTCACCAGGTCCGGCCAACCGCCCGCGCCGCCGACCGCGTCGTGCATGGATGCCCAGCCGGAGCCGTGCTTCTCGAAATCGGAGTGCACCAGCGTGACGGCGGTGCGATCGGCAGCGACGGTCGCGAAAGTGACATCGATCCGGCTGGCGCGCTCCGGATCGGGCTGGTGCTGCCAGTCCAATCCGATCTGCCAGGAGAACGCGAAGTGGGTGGGCGGCTGCCAGACGAGCACGGTCCCCACGGGCATTCGGTGCCGTCCTCCTCCCAGCCGAGGCAGCGGCCGCCAACGCGCGGCTCGATCACCTCCTCGGCGAGCCGGCCGGCGCCGATGTGGTGCGCGCGTGGCCACCAGCTGTCGATGCCGGTGGGATTCGGTGTCTACGATTCGGCGAGGTGACCAGGCGTGAATTCCGGCGGGAGGCGCCGAACGGTCCCGGCTACGGCGTGGTGAGCGCTTGGACGACGGCGTTGCCGAAGCCGATGTCGTCGGAGGTGGCCAGCCGGGTGTAGCGGCCGCCGGTCTGTTGCGCGACGGCCTGAAGCGTCTGGGTGCCACTACCACCGAGCACGATCACGTCGACGCGCACAGGGCGGGCGCTGTCGGTCGCGGCGGTGATGCCGGCCGCCAGTTGGGTGCCGGTGACCGAGGAATCGTCGTCGGGTCCGTCGGTGATCAGCAGCACCGAATTGGTGCGGCCGCGCGTGTACCCCGCCACCGCGCTCTTGTAGGCCGCGATCAGGGAAGGGTAGGCCTGGTCGGTCTTGGTCTCACTCGGACGCAGCGAGGTCAATGCGGTACCGATCTTCGTCCGCTGGTCGGTGCCGAGCGCAGCGGTGGCGGCCGCCACCCGGTATGGGGTGACGCCGTCGAGGTTCTTGCCGAAAGTCCACACGCCGAGACCGAAGTCGGGCGGCATCACCGTCATCGTGGAGTTCAGGGCGGCGAGAACGTTCGCCAGGCGCGTCGTCGCACCCTCGGCGGTGCCCATCGATGCGGACACGTCGACCAGGACGGTCGATTGCACGCCGAGCACGGGGTTGGCCAGCGTGGCGCGCACTTTGTCGAGTGCGCCGCGCGCCGGGACCGCGGCCGCGGCCGGCGGCGGACTGCCGAAGCCCGCCGCGAGGAAGGCCTGCGCCTGCTCGGGCTTGCGCAGGTAGTCGGTGAACCGTCCGGCAATGAGATTCTGTGTCTTGTCCACCCAGGCGCCGGACATCAGCGCGGCAGGGTAGTCGGCCACGGGTGCCGACCCGGCGGGGCGGAAGGCGGCGACTCCGGCGACACCCTTCAGTTGCTGTTCTGTAGCTGCGATCGCGTGCACCGGCGCGTCCTGCGCCGTGAGCTCTGCCAGCGCGGCCGCGGTGTCGGCGGCCTCGGGCGCGTCCGCGGCGAGCCCGGAGATCGCGGCGATCACCTGGCCCGACTGCGCGTCCTGCGCACTGAGCGGCTCGGCACCCGAGACGGCGGACCCCACCGCCGCGGCCGCGGCCAGCGTGGCGTCACCCGAGGGGAGCGCCATCCGCAGCCCGCCCCACCCGCTCAGCCCGATCTCGCCGAGCGAACCCTGCTGTAATTGCGGCAGATCGGCCCAGGACACGTCGGCCTGCTCCAGCGCACGCCGCAGCTCGTCCGGAACCGCGAGCACGATCGGGCTGGCAGCGATGGGCACCGGCGCGCCCTCGATCAGACCGGGGACCCGCATGGACTCGATGGAACGGGTCGAATCGGCGATCCACAGCGCCGGCTGCGGGCCGAGTGCCTGGTCCCAGGGCTTACCGCTGGTGAACCCCGCGACGATCGCCGCGGAGGGCCGCGCGGTCACCTCGACCCGCGCGCAGTGGTCGCGCACTTTCGGCCGGGTGGCGTTATAGCCGTCCGCCGCGGCCCGCACTTGCGCCGCGATGCTGGGATCGGCTGTCACGTAGAGCGTCGCGGGCCCTTCCACGCATTCGGCCGCCGCCGCGCTGTCCTGATCCGCCGCGCGATCACGCAGCTGGAACCAGGCGACGACGATCGCGGCCAGTAACGCAATGGCAACCACCGCGATAACCGGACCTTTGCTAACGCCCCGGGACCGGGTTCCGCTGCGATGAGTGCCCACGCGCTCAGTGTATGGTCACCCGCCCCGCGCGAATTCGCCGAGGCTTCCCCCGACCGGCACGAGCGGGAAGCATCCGCTGTCCCGCCGTCGCCACCCGAGGAGGCGCGACGGCGGGATCTCAGTGGCGGATCACTCGTCCGCGGTCGAACTCGTGCCCGCCCCAGACGCCCGACTGTCCGGTGCGCGCGGCGAAATCACCGCACGCGTCCCGGATGGGGCAGCGCGCGCAGACTTCGCGTGCGTAATCGAAGTCTTGCGATGGGTACGGGAACCAGGCTTCGTGGTTGGGATCGCCGCGGCAGGCCGCCCGGTGCCACCCTCGGGAATCCGAGAGCGGGAGCAAATCGGCCAGGGTCAGCTCCGCGACGGCGGTGGTCTCGGTGCGCGTCATCGCGATCTTCTCCTTTCTCGGGTCGTGGTCAGGTCGCGGCGAGTTGCTTCCAGATCCGGCGTTGCTGCCGGACCTGATGGGTGGGTGCCTTCGGCTCCCAGAGCAGGCGCATGCCCGCCTCCTGCGGCGTGCGGTCGGCCTTGGCCGCGTTGCACGGCGCGCAGCAGGCCACGAGGTTGCTCCAGGTGTTCGGGCCACCCCGCGACCGCGGCCGGATGTGGTCCACGGTGCGTGCCCAGCCGGCGCAGTAGCCGCACCGGTTCCGGTCGCGGCGCAGCACGCCCGCCAGCGTGGCCCTGCTCTCGTCGTGCACCAGCACGGTGTGCTCCAGGTAGACATAGCGCAGCAGCCGAATGGTCTGCGGCAGTAAGAGTTCCACGTGCCGCGATCGGATGGGAAAGTGCGGTTCCCGGTCGGCCACCGACTCCGCGGCTCCGGCCACCAGCAGCACCACCGCCCGGTCGGCCTTGACCTCGTCGAGCGCCTCGTAGGAGGCGTTGAGGACGAGGACCCCGGTGTGTATCCAGTTGTCGGCGGTTATCGCCGCCTGGTCGGCGGCACGACGGAACGTCATGGGAATCACCATGTTTCGTGCGGAATCGAGCGAAGGGGAGCGGAGTGCGGCGATCAGCCGAGGATCTGGAGGCGGCTGTGGTCGGGTTCGCCGCGCTGTGCGCGCATCGGCCTGCCGAGCGTGCCGCCAACAGCCGACGATTGCGCCGCCCGGGTCACCAATCGCTTGGTCGTCTCCGAATTCACTGCCGCCCCTCCTCTCCACTGCTCGGGGCCACCTCGAGGCGGTGGCCGGTGTCGAAACACATGGTGGCACAGCGCACCCGCCGTTGTCGGGTCATTTTCCGGCGGGTGCCGCGGGGGCGGGCGCGGGGTGTCAGGCCGGTCGCAGCTCGGCCGCGCCGAAGGAGACGTCGAACCGGTCGCACCAGATCGCGACGCTGGTCAGCCGGGCCAGGTCGGCGTCGGCGGGGACGGGATAGTTCTGGTCGCCATGGTTGCCTTTGAGCTTGCCCAGGTCGGTATGGAGGCCGTCGTCGAAGACGAACCAACCGTCGCGGCCCGCGCGCACCGGCGCGTCGGTGAGCCAGACGTGCAGGTCGGGTCCGTCGGAGGTATCGAGGTCCTCCACTCGTAGCACCCGGCTGCCGTCGGGCAGCCCCAGGATCACGACGGTGCCGGAGGTGGCGTGCTCGTGGGAGATGAACGTGCCCCGGGCGAGGGCGCGTGGCTGCGCATCCGCGCCGCCCGGCCCCGACGGTGCGGCGGCCGACGGCGCGGCCTCCTGGACGGTGGTATCGGTGAACAGCCGCCAGGGCTGGAACGCGGCAAGCCCCACGCCCAGACCTATCACCAGCAGCACCGCGACGGCCCAGGCGATCGGCGATCGAGCGATTCCGCGTGTGGACGCCATGGCTTCTCCTCGGAGCGTCGTCGCGTGACCGGAACAAGGCCGGTGCACCGCGCAGGGGCGCTCGCCCCCATCCGATTATGGGGGCGAAGCGGTGGCGGCGTTAACGGAGCGGATCGGCGTCATCCGATCGGTGACTGCCCGAGCAGGACGCGACCGGTGAAATGGGTCTGCTTGGCCCGGGGCAACGGGTGGAACAGGCAGCCGTGCACGTCGCGATAGCGCATCTCGAGTTCGCAGTCGCGGGAATAGCCCAGGCCGCCAGCGGTTTCGATGGCCAGGCGCACGGTGTGCACGAGCGCGTCCGCCGCGGCGGTCTTCCGGCTGAGCGTCCGGCTGGCGTACTGATCGGTGTTGGCGAAGTGCAGGTTCTCCGAGGCGGCGAACATGGCGTCGACGAGGTCGCCCGCGGTGGTGTGCGCGGTGGCCATCTCACCGGCCAGCTGGACGGTCGGTGCGTCCGACCGCCCCGCCGCCGATGCGGTCGCGAGATCCACCGCGCCGTCGGCGATGCCGAGATAGGCCGCCATCACCAGCGGCATCGCGGCGCCGAGCACGACATTCAGCAGCGGCGGCCACACTGTGGCGGGCCGGGCCAGTGACACCGCCGCGTCGGGCACGAACACGTCCTCCAGCACGACGGTGTGCGAACCGGTCGCCCGCAGACCCATGGTGTCCCAGGTGCGCTCGATCCGCACGCCCTCGGCGGCGAACGGTATGGCGCAGTGCAGCACCTGCGGGCCGTCCGGTGCGTCGTCCCAGCGCACGCTGGTCACCAGGACGGTGCCCACCTCGCAGCCGCTGGCCGGGGCTTTGCGCGCGTGCACCCGGTAGCCGCCCTCGACCCGCTCGGCGCGGCCGTTGGAGCCGACCCAGTCCGAGGCGCCGGTGCTGACCAGGATCGCGCCCGCGACCACCTTGGCGAACAGTGGCGCGGCGTCGATGCCGTGGTTGTGCCGCCACACCTGGGCTGCGACCAAGTGGGTGTGCATCGCGAAGGCGACCGCGGTGGAGGGGTCGTGGCGGCCCAGTTCGCGCAGGATCTCGCCCATCTCGCGGTGGCTGACCCCGCCGCCGCCGAACTCGGCGGGCACGAGGGCCGCGGACAGTCCGCTCTCGCGCAGCAGGTCGAACGCGGCGAGGGAGATCTCCCCGGAGCGGTCCCGGTCGGCGACCTCCGGACGGAGGGTCTCGCCGACGCGGCGTGCGCGGGCGATCCAGTCGATGGTGGTGGTGTCGGTGATGGCAGGAGCTGTAGTGGTCATGTTTCGAAACTAGGAACGGCCGCGATAACCGGATAGTGCAGAAAGTGGACCTCGCCGGTCCACAAACGAGACCCCGTCCGCGAGGTGCCATGACGACTCCGACGCCGAGTTACGGCCAGTATTGCCCGATCTCCCGGGCGCTCGATCTGGTGGGCGAGCGCTGGTCGCTGCTGATCCTGCGCGACCTGCTGCTGGGCACCACCCGGTTCAACGACCTCGCGCGCGGCCTGCCCGGTCTGTCGCGCAGCCTGCTCGCCAAACGCCTGCGGCAGTTCGAACGGGCCGGGCTGGTGGAGCGACTGGTCGGGGAATACCTGCTCACCGACGCGGGCCGGGAACTGGAGCCGATCCTGTTCGGCCTCGGCGAATGGGGCGCGCGCTGGACTTTCGGCGCGCCGCGTGACGACGAGCGCGACCCTGCCCTGCTGGTGTGGTGGATGCACAGGCGGGTGGACACCTCGTCGTTCCCGGGCCGTCGCCACGTCCTGCTGGTGCGCTTCACCGACGACCCGCGGCGCTTCTGGATCGTGATCGAGGCGGGCGTGCCGTCGGTGTGCGAGTCCGATCCCGGCTATCCGGTGGACGTCACGGTCAGCTCCGACGTCGCCTCGCTGTATCAGGTGTGGCTGGGACGGCTGCCGCTGACGCACGCGCTACGGACGGGCCGGGTGGCGTTCACCGGCCCGCCCGCGCTCACCCGCCGGATGCCGTCGGTCCTGCGGCTCAGCCCCGTGGCCGGGTACGCGGACACCTCGCACCTCGACGCCGCCACCCAGCGCGCCTCCTGAACTCGGGCGACGATCCGGGCTCCGGCCTCAGAGATTCCCGACGACGTGCTCGAGGCGCCGGGCGACCAGCTCGCGCGCCTTCTCCCGCAGCGCGGGCCGGTATCCGCTCGGATACACCGGGTCGGCCGGGGCGTAGTCCTTCAGCACTTCTTTCGCGAGCGTGATCTTGTGCACCTCGGTGGGGCCGTCGGCGATGGCCATCACCTCGGCATAGGTGAGCATGTCGACGAACGGCAGATCCTGGCTGACGCCGAGCGCGCCGTGCAGGTGCAGCGCGCGCTGGGCGATGTCGTGCATCACCTTGGGCATGGCGACCTTGATGGCGGCGATGTCCTTGCGCACCTTCTTGTAGTCCCGCTCCTTGTCGATGCGCCACGCCGTCCGCAGGACCAGCAGCCGGAACTGCTCCATCTCGATCCAGCTGTCGGCGATGCGTTCCTGGGTCATCTGCAATCCGGCCAGCGGCCCGCCGCGCATCGGACGAGACACCGCTCGCTCGGCCATCATGTCGAACGCTCTGCGGACCATGGCGACCGTGCGCATCGCGTGGTGCACGCGGCCGCCGCCCAGCCGTGTCTGCGCTACGACGAAGGCGTCGCCTTCCGTGCCGAGGAGGTGATCGGCGGGGACGCGGACGTCGGTGAATCGCAGATGGCCCTCGTGCTCGCTGAATCCGGCGACGTGATAGTTCTTCACGATCTCCAGGCCGGGGGCGTCGGCGGGCACGATGAACATCGACATGCCTCGATACGGACTCACCTCGGGGTCGGTCACCACCATGACGATGTGGAAGGCGGCGAACTGCGCATTGGAGTTGAACCACTTCTCGCCGTTGATCACCCAGTGGTCACCGTCACGCACTGCGCGGGTCCGGAACAGCGTCGGGTCCGAACCGCCGGTGGGCTCGGTCATCACGTAGCAAGAACCGATCTCACCGGCCAGCAGCGGCTCGAGATAGGTCTTCTTCTGCTCCGGCGTGCCGTAGTGGGCGAGGATCTCCGCGTTGCCGGAATCCGGCGCCTGGCAGCCGAATACCGACGGCGCCCACACCGAGGTGCCGAGCACCTCGTTGAGCAGGGCCAGCTTCATCTGACCGTAGCCGGGACCACCCAGTTCGGGTCCGAGGTGGCAGGCCCACAGGCCCTGATCCTTGACCTGCTCCTGCAGCGGTCGCAGCAGTGCCATGGCCTCGCGATCGGTGCGGTCGTACGGATTGGGATACAGCAGGTCCAGCGGTTCCACCTCGGTGCGGACGAATTCCGCCGCCCAGTCCAGTTTCCGCTGGTACTCCGGGTCGGTCTCGAAATCCCAAGCCATGGTCAGCCTTTCGTGTCCCGCGCGGTGCCGGTCACCACGCCGTCGAGCAAAGTGGTCGCGAGGATGTCGGCGATCTCGCCGGGGGAGCGGTCGCCGTGCGGGCGGTACCAGAACGAGACCATGTTCACCATGCCGAGCGCGCTGTTGGTCACCACGTGGTCGGCGGTGCGCAGCAGGCCCTCGGCGTGACCGGCGTCGATGACGCGTTGCCAGCAGTGCTGCACCCGGTCGCGCAGCTCCTGCAGCTGCGCGGCGCGCTCGCCGGTGAGCGCGCCGACGTCGCGCAGCTGGATGGCCACCTCGCGCTGATGCCGGATGATCAGCCGGACGTGACTGTGAATCATCTCGCGCAGCTTGGTGACCGGATCGCCGGAGCCGTCGGCGATCGCTTCGGCCTCGGCCAGCATCGGCTGGATGTAGTCGCGCAGGATCTGCCAGAGCAGTTCCTCTTTGGAACCGATGTGGTAGTAGAGGGCGCCGCGCTGCACGTCGGCGCGCTCGCCGATCTCGGCCACGCCGGTGCCGTGGAAGCCCTGTTCGGCGAACAGGTCGATCGCCGCCCGCACGATGCGCGCCCTGGTGTCGCTCGCCGTCGACTCGGCGGCGGGCGGGCGGCCGCGCCTGCGGGACGGCGCGCTCATCGCGACGGGTCCAAGACGATCTTGCCCACCCCGTCGGCGCGCTCGGCGAACATCCGGTAGGCCGCGGGCCCTTCGGACATCGGAAGATGGTGGGTGACCACCGCCTCGGGCCGCAGCCTGCCGCCCGCGGTGAGTTTCAGCAGGGCCGGTAGCTCGTACTGGATCGAGCACAGCCCGATGTGGAATTCGAGGTCCTTCACCTGCGCCGCCATCAGATGGAACGGATAGGCGCGGTTGTGACTCACGCCGATCACGCTGACCCGGCCGCCGTGGCCGACGGCGCTGATCGCCAGCTTGATGGTCTCGTCGGCGCCGACCGCCTCGATCGCGACATCCGCACCGCCGCGCAGCATGTCGCGGATCGCCTGCTTCGGGTCGTCCGAGTCGACCGGCTCGGCGCCCAGCCCGGCGGCGCGTTCGCGGCGTTCGGCGAGCAGGTCGACGCCGAGCACGCGTGCCGCGCCCATCGCGAAAGCGGACTGCACCGCCATGAGACCGACCGGACCGAGCCCGATCACCACCACGGTGTCGCCCGGCGCGATCCGCGCGCGCCGGGCGCCGTACCACCCGGTGGGCGCGTTGTCGGTGAGCACGACGGCGGCGGTGTCGCTCACCTCGTCGGGCAGCTTCGCCAGATTGCCCGCGGCGTGCGGGACGGCGAGCACCTGGGCCTGGCATCCGGCCAGCGAGCCGCCGAGCCCATAGCAGGCGTCGACCGGCAGCGGATGGCGCTCGCACGCGGTGACGATCCCGGCGCGGCACTGCGCGCAGCTGTCGCACCCCGCGGAGGCGGCGACCAGCACGCGGTCACCGACGGCGAGCCCGCGCGCGTGCGGCCCGAGGTCCACGATCTCGCCGACCGCTTCGTGTCCGACGCCGTAGCCCGCGCCCGCGACGAATCCGTGCCCGGCGTAGATGTGCAGATCGCTGCCGCAGATGCCCGCCGCGGTGACCCGGACGAGCGCGCCGTCCGGTCCGGGCAGGGCCGGGTCGGGCCGGTGTCGGTACGAGATCTGCTGAGGGCCTTCGTAAGTCAGCGCCTTCATCGCCAGCCTCCGTCGACCGCGAGGGTGGCGCCGGTGCAGAACGCGGAGGCGTCGGTGGCGAAGAACAGCGCCGCCCCGACGATCTCCGCCGGCTTGCCGACTCGGCGCAGCGCGTTGTGCTCGGTGAGTTCCGCGCGCAGTTCGTCGGGCCACGCCGTGGCGATATCGGTGTCGAAGGGGCCGCACTGGATGGTGTTGACCCGCACGTTCGGCGCGAACGTCTGGGCCAGCCCGCCGGTCAGGGCGTTGAGTCCGGCCTTGGCCGCCGAATACGGGACCGCGAAGGGCTCCGGTCTGGTCGCCTCGATCGAGGAGACGTTGATGATCGAGCCGCCGCCGTCGGACGCCATGCGGCTGCCGATCAAGGCGGACAAGCGGAACGGTCCCTTCAGGTTCACCCCGATGACCTTGTCGAACAACGCCTCGCTGACCTGGTCCAAGCTCGGGTAGAGCGGCGAGAGGCCCGCGTTGTTGACCAGCACGTCCACCCGGCCGAACGTGTCGTAGACGGTCTCCACCAAGGCGTCGCACTGCGACCAGTCGCTGACGTTGCAGGCCACCGGCAAGGCGCGGCGGCCGAACCGCTCGGTCACCTCATCGGCGAGGGCTGCGCAGCCCTCCAGCTTGCGGCTGGCTATCACCACGTCCGCGCCGGCCTCGGCGAACGCCAGCACCATCTGCTTGCCCAGCCCCCGGCTTCCCCCGGTGACGACGGCGACCTTGTCGGTGAGTGACACCTGAACTCCTGCAAGTCATGAAATGTTCCGATCAGTACATTAAATCGGCCGCGGGTTAGGATCAAGGGGCTGTCCGGCCGACCGTCGACGGCGCTAGGACCCGCCGGGTGAAAGACCAGCTCATACCGGCGTGGCGGACGGATTCGGGCACAGTGCCTGGGCGACCCGGCGCGCGGCGACCCCACTACCCACGGGTAACATGGCACTGTTTTCCCACTCGGCTTTCTCGGAAGTGAGGCAGTAGATGACAGAGCGGATTCAGGTCGGCGGGCTCCAGGTGGCACGCGTTCTCCACGAGTTCGTCGAGAACGAGGCGCTCCCCGGTTCCGGCGTGGACTCCGCCGCGTTCTGGGCCGGCGCCGAGCAGGTCATCAACGATCTCGCTCCGCGCAACCGCGCTCTGCTGGCCGAACGCGACGAGATCCAGGGCAAGGTCGACGCCTGGCACGCGGAGCACCCCGGCGTGAACTACGACAAGGCCGCCTACAAGAACTTCCTGACCGAGATCGGCTACCTGCGGCCGGAGCCCGCCGATTTCCAGATCACCACCCAGAACGTGGACGAGGAGATCGCCGCCACCGCGGGCCCGCAGCTCGTGGTGCCCGTGATGAACGCACGCTTCGCGATCAACGCCGCCAACGCGCGCTGGGGCTCGCTGTACGACGCGCTCTACGGCACCGACGCCATCTCCGAGGCGGGCGGCGCGGAGAAGGGCGCCGGCTACAACAAGGTGCGTGGCGACAAGGTCATCGAGTGGGCGCGCAACTTCCTCGACGACTCGGTCACCCTGATCACCGGTTCGCACATCGGCTCGACCTCCTACAAGATCATCGACGGCGAGCTGGAGGTCGGCCTGGAGGACGGCACCAGCATCGGCCTGGCGGATGCCTCCCAGCTGGTCGGCTACCTGGGTGACCCGGAGTCGCCGACCTCGGTGCTGCTGAAGCACAACGGCCTGCACATCGAGATCCAGATCGACCCGCAGTCCCCGATCGGCAGCACCGACACCGCGGGCGTCAAGGACGTGGTGCTGGAGTCCGCGGTCACCACGATCATGGACTTCGAGGACTCGGTCGCCGCGGTCGACGCCGAGGACAAGGTGCTCTGCTACCACAACTGGCTCGGCCTGATGAAGGGCGACCTCGCGGAGAAGGTCAGCAAGGGCGAGAAGACCTTCACCCGCACCATGAACCCCGATCGCGTGTACACCGCGCTGGACGGCGGCGAGCTGGTGCTGCACGGCCGTTCGCTGCTGTTCGTGCGCAACGTCGGTCACCTGATGACCTCCGACGCGATCCTCGACGCTCAGGGCAACGAGGTGCCCGAGGGCATCCTGGACGGGCTGATCACCTCGCTGATCGCCAAGCACAGCCTGGCCGACGACGTGCAGCTGAAGAACAGCCGCACCGGCTCGGTCTACATCGTGAAGCCGAAGATGCACGGCCCCGACGAGGTCGCCTTCACCAACGAGCTGTTCGGCCGGATCGAGGACGTGCTCGGGCTGGAGCGCAACACGCTCAAGGTCGGCATCATGGACGAGGAGCGCCGGACCACGGTGAACCTGAAGGCCTGCATCCAGGCCGCCGCCGAGCGGGTGGTGTTCATCAACACCGGCTTCCTGGACCGCACCGGCGACGAGATCCACACCTCCATGGAGGCGGGGCCGATGGTCCGCAAGGCCGACATGAAGTCCCAGCAGTGGATCCTGTCCTACGAGGACTGGAACGTCGACACCGGTCTCGCGGCGGGCCTGCCCGGCAAGGCGCAGATCGGCAAGGGTATGTGGGCCATGCCGGACCTGATGGCCGACATGCTCACCCAGAAGATCGGTCACCCGCGCGCGGGCGCCAACACCGCGTGGGTGCCCTCGCCGACCGCCGCCACCTTGCATGCGACGCACTACCACCTCGTCGACGTGTTCAAGCGGCAGCAGGAGATCGCCAAGGGCGGTCGCCGTGCCACCGTCGACGAGATCCTCGAGATCCCGCTGGCCGCCGCGCCGAATTGGACCGACGAGGAGAAGCGCCAGGAGCTGGACAACAACTCGCAGTCCATCCTGGGGTACGTGGTGCGCTGGATCGACCAGGGCGTCGGCTGCTCCAAGGTGCCGGACATCAAGGACGTCGCGCTCATGGAAGACCGGGCGACCCTGCGCATCTCCAGCCAGCTGATGGCCAACTGGCTGCGCCACGGCATCGTCACCGCCGACGAGGTGGTGGCCAGCCTGGAGCGGATGGCCCCGGTCGTGGACCGGCAGAACGACGGCGACCCGAACTACCGGGCGATGGCGCCGGACTTCGCGGGCAGCATCGCGTTCCAGGCGGCGAAGGAGCTGATCCTGGAGGGCACCAAGCAGCCCAATGGATACACCGAGCCGATCCTGCACCGCCGTCGCCGTGAGGCGAAGGCGCTGGCCTGCGTCTAGTCTGCGCGTGTCGCGAATCCCCCGGTCCGGTCGGCCGGGGGATTCGCGCTTTCGGGGCGCCGGGAGTTTCGACTCCCTTTTATCGGTCCGTTACCCTGGGTGCCGCACGAGATCGGTCGATTTGTGAGGAAGATTCATGGGAAGCGTTGTGCTCGACATCGTGGCATTGCTCGCCAATCGCGCGGCGATGTTCTGGAATTGGATGGCCACCGGATCGGCGGGCTTCCCGCCGCTGTGAGCGTGCGGTGCACGAGCTGTGTCGAGTAGCGAAATCCCCTGGTCAGGTCTACTGGCCGGGGGATTTTTCGATTCGGGACGGAATCGAAAAACGTTCCGAAATGTTTGTTTTCACACCGGTGGACCGCACGCCCGGGCGCGTACGCGCGCCTGGCGCGCCGGGAATTCCGACATCCGCGGCGGATTCGGCGTATGGGAACTGTGGAGCGCGGCTTGTGAAATTGGCCGTGTGCCGCTTACGGGGCCTCCAGCCGCGGTTCGCGGGGCTTCCGCGCGTTGTCGTGATGGCCCGGGGGCAGGGCGATTTCGCCGCCGATCCCGCGCGCGAAGCTCCTGCTCCTCGTATCTTGAACACGTGAACTCCGGAGGGTCCTCGCGCACACGGTCTCGTGTTCCTCGTTGGTTCGTACTGTGGATGGGGCTGGTGACCGCCCTGGTGGCGATCTGCTGCGCGGCGCTGTTCTGGCAACTCGCCGCCGAGGGCACGTTTCCGACTCTCGTCGTGCTCTGGGTCGTCCTTGGTGTGCTGGGCGGCATCGCCGTCCTGTTCGGGCTGCTCGGCCTGCTGCGCTACCGCGCCTTCTTCTACAGTCTCGCCTCGCCGGTGCTCATCGGCGTCCTGGTGGCGCTGACACTCTACGACGTCCCGGAGGACACCGGCTGGCGCCTGTCCCGCGGCATCCTCGAAGACCAAGCCGCCGAATGCGCCCACCCCGGCCAGCGCCACCGGCTCGGCGTCTACACCATCACCTTCGTCACGCCCCGCGACGGCGGCTGCCTGTTCTACACCCAGGCGGGCGACTCGGATTCGGAGGGCTTCGCCTTCTTCCGCGACCCGGCCACCCCACCCCACCTCGGCCCACCCGCCACCAACGGCATCGAATACGCCGCCTTCGACGGCCAGTGGTACCGCTTCGTCGACACCCACTGACCACGCTCGCGGACGGCTGCGGTCACCGAGACCCGGTACCGAATACCTCGTCGAGTGCGGTCGCCGTGGCGGCGCGGGTATCCATTCCGTCAGGCGCGCATGATCGGTGCACGCCTCGATCTCGGCGGCGAGTACCGCGGGGACATCGAACCCGCGGGCATCGAGCATGGTGAGCAACGCCTTTGGCTTCGCCCTCGGCCATGCCGGGTGAGGTTGATCACCACTCGAACGGCAGGGGTTGGCGGGGCTCGATCCAGAGGGCTTCGGCGAGGGCGCAGAGGGTTCCGTCGGGGCGGGCCAAGGCCACGCCGACCGTGTGTTTGCGGCCGTTCGCGGAGACCGGCCAGCCGTAGGAGAGATAGGAGTCGCCGGCGCGGACCGGTTCGAACTGCGTGGCGGTGAGGGCGGCGGTGACCGCTCCGGGCCGCAGATCGCGCAGGGCCATCGCGGCCCAGCCGCCGGGACAATCCAGAGCGGCCCAGACGTTTTCGGTGGTGAGGAAGCCGTCGGGTCCGGCGAGGAGCGGATCCGGTGTCCACGCGGCGACGACCATGTCATGGACGGGCATGGCCCATGGCGACAAGCGCAGGCCGCGACCGGGCGCACACGCCGCTCCGCAGCCGTAGCAGTGGCTCATCTTGCGCAGCACGCCGGCGGTCGCACTCGCCGCGCGCGCCTCCGCCCACGGGGGCGCGGGCCGCGGCGTCACCGCGAGCGTCGACGTGGACGCTTCGGCGAGCACCGCACCGCCCAGGTCGGTGAGTGACGCGCCGCCGGAACCGTCGGTGGCGAGCACCACCGGCGTGTCCACGGAAACCCCGCGCCGAAAGTCGACGCGCACCTGCGCGGCACCGCTTGCTGCGGCCAGCAGCCCCGCCACGTACCCGCCGAAAGCCACTCCCGGATAACCACGCACGTGTGCGGGCACCGTGAACGCATCGGTCCGAAGCATCTGTTGCCCAACCTCTCCCGGCCGACGAGCACGACCCGGCTCAGCCGACCATACCGTTGTGTGGGCGACGGCCGACCAGCAGGGCGGCCATCTGCCGTGGCACGTCCGCGCAGGTCGAGGGCCTGGCGGAATATCCGTCGCGGCGGACGCTGTTGCGCCGAGATGTGACGAAAGCAGGAATGAACGTACTGGTCGTGTACGCCCACCCGAAGCCGGACTCACTCACCGGCGCCTTGAAAGACGTGGCCGTGCGGCAATTGCGGGCGGACGGGCACGAGGTGCGGATCACCGATCTCTACGCGATGGGATGGAAGGCCGCTGCCGACACCGACGATTTCGGCCCGGTCGAGGAAACCAACTTCATGCTGGCCTCGGGCGTGGCCTACCGTGACGGGATGCTGAGTCCGGACATCCGTGCCGAGCAGGAGAAACTGCTGTGGGCCGACGCTGTCGTCCTGCATTTCCCGCTCTGGTGGTTCGGTATGCCCGCGATCATGAAGGGCTGGGTGGACCGAGTTCTCACCTGCGATTTCGCCTACGGGGCCGGAGGTAAGGCGCTGCCCAGATACGGTGCGGGCGCGCTGGCCGGGCGGCGCGCGATGCTCGTGGTCTCCGTCGGGGGCAAGCAGCCGTCCTATTCCGATCGCGGGATCAACGGCCCGGTCGATGATCTGCTGTTCCCCATTCAGCACGGCATCCTGTACTACACCGGCATGGACGTGCTGCCCCCGTTCGTGGTGCACGACACGATCCGGCTCGGCGCCGAGCGCTTCGACGACGTCGCGCACGACCTGCGGCGGCGGATGTCGGAGCTGGCGGAAGTGGAGCCGATCCGATATCGACCGCAAGGCGGCGGCGACTACGACCGCAGCCTGCGTCTGGCGCCGGGTCGCGAAGAGGCGGGAGCGAGCGGATTCGGGTTGCACGTGGCGTCGTGACCGAGTGGTTCAGGGCAACGGCGCGGCTCCGCGCTGTGTGAGCAACACGCCCATCACCCCTGCTTCCTGGCCCTGCCCGTGGATCATGGCGCGGGCGATCTCCTTGACCGGTCCGGATTGCAGGAGACCGTCGGCCGTCCGGGCCATCGCGATTCCGCCCTGGTGGTGGCGGAACATCAACTGCAGGAACAAGATCTCCGCGTCCCGGCCGCGGGCCGCCGCCAGGTTGTCCAGTTCCGCCGTGCTCGCCATCCCGGGCATCGAGGGGGCCGCTTGCGTGACCGCGTCCGGATGCCGATGCGTCGCCGCGTCCGCGGTGTGCATCCACGTCATCGGGTCTGTGGAGCTGGGCGGCGCGTCCGCCAGGCGCAGCCAGCCGAGCATGGTGCCGATCTCCAGCCGCTGCGTGCGGTCGAGCTGCTCGGCCAGCCGGGCGATCGCCGGGTCGATCGAGCGGTCGAGCCGCTGCACCATGAGCAGTGCTTGCTGGTGATGGGTGGTCATGTCCTGAACGAAAGCGACCTCCAGTTCGGTGAGCACGGTTGCGGCGGAACGGTTTTCCGGAAACGCCAATGGACGCAGCGCCGCACCGAGCACGAGTAGCGCGAAGGCCGCCGACGCCAGGGCCGCGACGCGCATCCAGGGCCGCACGGCTACGACCCGACGATCGATCGCTGATCGGCCGGCGGTGAGTACACCTCGTCGTCCAGCCGCAGCACCATGAATCCGTTGTCCGAGCACGCGACGTAGAGCTGCGAGCCGCGCCATTCCGGCGGCGAGAGACACCAATCGGTCGACACGTCGCCGAAAGCGAGCCTGCCGGTGCGCGGGGTGGTGGCATCCAGCGGGTCGAACTGCCCTTCCAGCACGGCGCGCACCGCGGGGGGCGTGCTCATCAGCGGAACGCCGATGAGGGAGGCGAGCGCGTGCGGCGAGTTCCACAGGGTCAGGTTCTGCCCGGTGCGCGCGGGCGGGTTGTAGTAGGCGATCTCACGAATGGCGAAGGGGTCGCGGATGTCGAACACCCGGATGCCCGAGGAGATCCATCCGCAGGCCAGGGCGGTCGGGTTCACCTGGCGGTCGGCGGCGCAGTAGTGCGACTCGTAGGCGAAGGCGGAACCGCCCATGGACGAGCCGATATTGCTGTCGATGTGCTGGGGCAGGTTGATCTCGAGTTTGATCTTGTTGGCCACCTTGGGCGCGGTCTCGTCGGAGACGTCGATGAGCTTGACGCCGCCGGAACCGCCCTCGTCGACCGTGTAGAGATAGGGCTTGCCGTCGTAACTGACCGGGACGCTGTGCTGGGTTGCCCAGCCGTCCGTCCAGAACACCCGGCCGAGATGGTGCACCTGCGGGTTCGGGTCGCGGCGCTGCACCGCGCTGATGTCGAGGACGGTGAATCCGCCGAGTGCGGAGATGTACATCCGGTTGCCGTCGGGGCTGATGCCGAAGCCGTGCGCCTCGATGCCGGTCAGTCCCTGCCAGATCACGTGCGGGTTCGCCGGATCGGTCAGGTCGATCGCGCTGACGAAACCGGGCGCGATACCCGAGGCCCAATATGTATTGCCGTCCGGCGAGAAGCCGCCCTCGTGGGTCGTGATCGGCAGCGGCATCAGCAGATTCGTCCCCGGGCCTGGATTGAGCAGTCGCGGATGCGCGCAATCGGAGACGTCGTAGACCGACAGGTAGCCCACGCCTTCACCGACCGGGACGCCGGTGCCGACGAGCAGCTTGCGCTCGGTGTTGACCTTGAGGCTCTCCCACGTCCCCGCGAGCATGGCGGGCTCGGTCAAGGTCACCGTCGGGCGCGGGCGCGCCGGATCGGACACGTCGAGCACTTGGACGCCGCGCCCCTCGCTGATCAGATCGCCGGGAAAGAACGAGCCGAGGTAGGCGCAGTGCTCGAAGCTGGTGGAGGTGATGCCCGCCCCGCGCCCGGCGTAGCCGCCGACGAAGGAGATATTGCACCGATAGCCCAGGGCGCTGCGCCCGCTGTCGCGGTCGGCGGCCGTGACATCGCCTTGCAGACCGTTCTCGGGCGCGGCGCCGGGTCCGCAGTCGGCGCGCGGGACCGACGTGCGCCCGACGTCGAGGAACTCCTGCACGGCGCTCGGCGGATCCGATGACTGATCGGCCGAGGCGCTCGCGGGAAGCGACATGGCCGTGACCACGCCGATGGTGAGCAGGGCCAGTGGTTTGGTGCGGCACAGTCCGGCCAGTGGGCGCATCGTCGCGACCCCCCCAACTTCGTCGTCGAGCGTGGCTACCCAGGGTGACTGGGACAGTCACCGCTGAACTGTCTGAATGGTAATGATTCTCGGCGGCGAGAGGGCGAGTTTCGCCGGATCCCGGACGGATTCGCGAAGTTTTCCTCGGCGGTGTCAGCGTGGATGGGTCGGTTCGGTGCAGACCGGGTGCTCGGCCAGCAGTCCGTCACAGACGTCGAGGAACGTCCGTCGCAATTCGGCGGCGCGCTGGGCCAGCTCGGACTGGGCGCGCACGTACTCCGCGCGTCCGGCGGGCGTCTCGATGCGCACCGGCTCGTAGCCCAGCGCGGACAGATCGTAGGGGCTGGCGCGCATGTCGAGTTCGCGTGCGGCGCAGGCCATTTCGAAACAATCCAGCAGCAGATCCGAGGAGATCAGCGGCACGAGCTTGAAGCCCCACTTGTACAGATCCATGTTCGCGTGCAGACAGCCCGGCTGCTCGCGGTGGAGCTGGCCCGCGCGGGTGAGCGGCTCGGCATTGCGGTCGACGGCATCCGGGGTGAAGAAGCGATAGGCGTCGAAATGGGTGCAGCGCAGCGACATCGAGTCGACCACGGCGTCGGTGCCCGCTCGTCCGAGCCGCAGCGGCACCTTCTGGTGGCGGATATCGTCGGTGCGGTACACCATGGCCCATTCGTGCAGACCGAAGCAGGACAGCTGGGCGGGCCGGGAAGCGGTGGCACGCAACAGCTCCCCGACGAACTGGAGGGTGTCGCGGCGTTTCTCCAGGTAGGCGGGATCGGCGGTATAGACCTCCGCTGCGCTTTCCTCGACCTTCGACGCGGAGGCCGGACTGCCGCCGACGCGGTGATACCCACGGGCGCCCTGGTACTCGGCGGCGTCCGTCAGCCCGATGCCGTATCCCGGATGCCAGCGCCGCAACTGAGCGGGTTTGTGCCCGTAGTAGGTGAACAAGAAGTCGATCACCGGGTGGGACGAACCTTGTGCCCGCCGTTCGAGATAGGGCCCGACCAGGTCGTCCAGCCGGGCCCGGTGCGCGGCGGCGGCCGACCGCCACTGCGCACCGGACAACACCCGCATGCTCACCACACTCCGGCGTCTGCCGCTGTCCGAGTCGTCATTCGCCCACCCGATGTGTTCCGTCTCGGACGGTGCCGACGAACTCCTCCACCAAGTCCTCCAGCGCGACGATGCCGGTGGTGTTGCCCCGGTCGTCGACCACACGGCCGAGGTGGCTGTTCGTGCGCCGCAGCCGTGCGAGCGCCTCGTAGAGCGTGGTGTTCATGCCGACCGTGGGCAGCGGGCGGATATCGGTGCGCGGGATCGGCGTCCCGGGTCCGGCGCTCTCGTCGGCAACCTTGTCGAGCACGTCCTTGACATGCAGGTAGCCGACCAGTGAGCCGTCGTTCGCGTGCACCGGGAACCGGGAGAAGCCGGTCTCGGCGACGGCGGACTCGATGTCGCCGAGCGTCGTCCCGTTGCCGCGCAGGGGGATCGATCGGGTCGCGTCCCGCGGCACCATCACGTCGGCGACCACCCGGTCGCTGGTGCCGAGCGCCTGCGTCAGGCGGCGGTGCTCTTCCTCGTCGAGCAGCCCCTCGGAGCGGGACTCACCGATCATCTCGGCCAGCTCGACCGTCGAGACGGTGGCCTCGAGTTCGTCCTTCGGCTCGATCCGCAGCATGCGCAGCGACAGATTGGCGGCCAGGTTGTAGAAGGCGATGAGTGGACGGGCCAGCCGCAACCACATCAGGTGCACCGGCACCAGCAGCAGCGCGCTGCGCTCCGGCCCGGCCAGCGCGATGTTCTTCGGGATCATCTCGCCGAACAGGATGTGCAGGATGACCACGATGGTCAGCGCGAGGGCGAACGCCACCGGGTGCAGCAGCTGTTCGGGCAGGCCGATCAGATCGAACGGACCTTCCAGCAGGTGCGCGACGGCCGGCTCGCCGACGCGGCCGAGCAGGATCGAGCAGATGGTGATGCCCAGCTGTGCGGCGGCGAGCATCATCGAGAGGTTCTCGCCCGCCCGGATGACGGTGTTCGCGTTGCGCTTGCCTTGCGCGGCGAGCGCTTCGAGCCGGTCGCGGCGGGCGGAGATGAGCGCGAACTCGGCGGCGACGAAGAAGGCGTTGCCGCCCAGCAGCACGACGGTGAGCAGGACGCCGAACAGGTCACCCATGGCTGTGCTCCTTGGTCGCGAGGGCGTCGGCGTCTACCGGGATCAGCCGGACCCGGTCGATGCGCCGCCCGTCCATGCGCTCCACCCGGGCGATCCAGCCGCCCGTGCCATGGCTTTCGGCTGCCGTCCACTGCTGCGAACGGGGATTCGGCAGCACGACCTCGTCGCCCGTCACCGGGATGCGGCCGAGCCTGGTCAGCACGAGGCCGCCCAGCGTCTCGTACTCGCCCTCGGGCGCGTCGTATCCGGTCGCTCGGGAGACCTCGTCGATGCGCAGCAGGCCCGAGCAGTCCCAGCCGTCGGAGACGCGCCGTACGTCGCGCTCCTCCTCGTCGTGCTCGTCGCGGACGTCACCGAGGATCTCCTCGATGATGTCCTCCATGGTGACCAGGCCCGCGGTGCCGCCGTACTCGTCCACGACCAGGGCGACCTGCATGCCGTCGGCGCGGACGCGTTCGAGCACCTCGTCGCCGTCCAGGCTGGCGGGCACGATCGGGACCGGCTGGGCGAGCCGGTGTAGCGGGATGGTCCGGCGCGCGTGCACCGGGCGGGTGAACGCCTGCTTGACGTGCACGAAGCCGAGGGTGTTGTCGAGGTCGCCGTCGATCACCGGGAAGCGGGAGTAGCCGGTGCGGCCCGCCGCATCGATCAGATCGGCGATGGTGTCGTCCTTGTCGAGCGATTCGATCTTCACCCGCGGGGTCATCAGTTCCTCGGCGCTGCGCTCGCCGAATTGCAGTGACCGGTCCATCACCTGGGCGGTGGGCTGGTCCAGCGCGCCGCGTAGAGCGGATGTGCGCACCAGCGAGCCGAGTTCCTGCGGCGAGCGGGCCGAGCGCAACTCCTCGGCGGGTTCGACGCCGAGCCTGCGGACCACCCAGTTGGCGGTGCCGTTGAGGAAGTGGATCATCCACTTGAACACGACCGAGAACCCGACCATCGGTCCGGCCGTGACACGGGCGGTGGCCAGCGGTTTGGCGATGGCGATGTTCTTGGGCACCAGCTCGCCGTAGATCATCGACAGCGAGGTGGCCAGGACCAGCGCCAGGGTCAGGGCGATGCCGCTCGCGACGGCTTCGCTCAGCCCCAAGCCGGTGAACACCGGATTCAGCAGCCTGGCCAGCACCGGCTCGGCGATGTAACCGGTGATCAGCGTGGTGATGGTGATGCCGAGCTGGGCGCCGGACAACTGGAACGACAGGGTGCGGTGCGCGTTGCGGACCATGCGGGCGCGGACGTCGCCGGTGCGGGCGTGCGCCTCGACGGTGCTGCGCTCGAGGGCGGTGAGGGAGAATTCCGCGGCGACGAACAGGGCCGTGCCGACGGTGAGTGCGATGAATCCGATCAGGCTGAGCGCGGTGAGCGCGACGGACATGGTCAGCACCACCCGAACGGTGCTGGGGAATGGCCTGTGCGGAGTGGGACTACTGCGGGGAGGGGGACGCCGGGTCGGTCACCCGGCTCGGTAGAGGAGCCCTCCTGTGCGGCGCCCTCGGACGCGGGTGACAACTGGATCCTTTCGCGAATGTGTCGTGGTGCCGGTGTCCGGCAACCCCCATGCTACCGGCCCACCTGCCGAGCGGCGTGGGCCGGTGCCGGTGCGGTGCGCGTGTCGGCGCTCACCAACCGCTTGGCAGCGGGCGACCTTCGGCGAAGCCGGCCGCGGACTGCACGCCGAGCACGGCCTTCTCGTGGAATTCGGTGAGCGTCCGCGCTCCCGCGTAGGTGCATGCGCTGCGCACGCCGGAGCAGATGTGGTCGAGCAGGTCCTCGACGCCGGGTCGCTCGGGGTCCAGCCGCATCCGGGAGCTGGAGATGCCCTCTTCGAACAGCCCCTTGCGCGCGCGGTCGAATTCGCTGTCGGAGGCGGTGCGGGCGGCGACGGCCCGCTTGGACGCCATGCCGAAACTCTCCTTGTACGCGTTGCCGTCGCGATCGACGCGCAGGTCGCCGGGGGACTCGTAGGTGCCGGCGAACCAGGAGCCGATCATCACGTTGGACGCGCCCGCGGCCAGTGCGAGCGCCACGTCGCGGGGATGGCGCACGCCGCCGTCGGCCCAGATGTGCACGCCCAGTTCCTTGGCGGCCGCGGCGCATTCGGCCACCGCGGAGAACTGCGGACGGCCGACGCCGGTCATCATCCGGGTGGTGCACATCGCGCCCGGCCCGACACCGACCTTGACGATGTTCGCGCCCGCCTCGGCGAGTTCTCTCGTGCCCTCGGCGGAGACGACGTTGCCCGCGGCCAGCGGCACGCCGAGCCCGAGATCGCGCACAGCGGTGAGGGTTTCGAGCATCTTGGTCTGGTGACCGTGGGCGGTGTCGATGACGAGCAGGTCGGCGCCCGAATCCACGAGGGACTTGGCTTTGGCGGCCACGTCGCCGTTGATGCCCACCGCGGCCGCGACGCGCAGCTTGCCGGTGGCGTCGACGGCGGGCTGGTAGATGCCCGCGCGCAGCGCGCCGGTGCGGGTCAGCACACCGGCCAGCGTGCCGTCCTCGGCGGTGAGCACGGCGAAGTCGGCGTGCTCGGCGTGCAGCAGGTCGAACAGGTCACGCGGCGTGGTGCTCGCGGGGGCCCGCACGAAATCGGTGGCCGCGACCTCGCGCAGCCGGGCGAAGCGATCGACGTCGGCGCAGGCGGCCTCGGTCACCACGCCGACCGGGCGGCCCTCGTCGACCACCACGACCGCGCCGTGCGCGCGTTTGTGCATGAGCGCCACGGCCTCGGAGACCGAGCGGTCGGGATCGAGGGTGACCGGGGTGTCGGCGGTGAGCGAGCGGCTCTTGACGAAGGCGATGGTGTCGGCGGCGGCGGTGATCGGCAGGTCCTGCGGAAGGACGACGATGCCGCCGCGACGCGCCACGGTCTCGGCCATTCTGCGCCCGGCGACGGCGGTCATGTTCGCCACGACGATCGGGATGGTGGTACCCGACCCGTCGACCGTCGAGAGATCGACGTCGAAGCGCGACGCGACGTCCGTCCGGTTCGGGACGAGGAAGATGTCGTCGTAGGTCAGGTCGTACGGCGGCTGATGACCGGGGAGAAAGCGCACTCGACCGATGATATCCGGGCGCCGACCGGTGCGCGCCGTTCTCCCGGAGGTGCTGCCGCATTTCCCCCGCTACCTCATGCGAATGCCGGCCGCGCGGCTTCGGGCGCCGAGCGCGGCCGCGTCGAAGCGATGGCAGGCCCGTCGCGGGGGCGCTTGCACCGAACCGCGGCCGGGCGATGCCGGCGTCCGTCGACCCCGCCGGTTCCCCGCGCCGGTCGGTCCGGTTCAGGCGACGGCTTCGGAGCGGGAGAGCATGATCGTGGTGATGACCATGACCACCACCGCACCTGCGGTGACAACCAGCCCGCCGGTGTCCGCGCGCAACCGCTCGTCGAGCACGGCGATGCCGATGAACGCGGCGGCCAGTGGTTCGGCGACCGTGACGGCGGGCAGCGAAGCGGTCAGCGGCCCCACTTGATAGGCGCGCTGCTGCAGGTAGACGCCGGTGACGCCGGCCGCGACCAGGGCCCAGGTCTGCCAGCCGCCCAGCACGTCTCCCAAACCGTGTTCGAACAGGCCGGTGACATAGTCGGTGAGTGCGGCGGCCAGCCCGTAGAGCGCGCCGCTCGCGGCGCCGAGCAGCAGCGCTCGCCACGCGGGCTCGCGTGCGGCGATCCCGGTGACAGTCGCGGCGGCGATCAGGCCGACCAGGAGGCCGAGCGGCAGGAGCCACTCGCGCAGCGGCGCACCGGTATCACCTTCGGTCGGATCGCCGACGAGCACGAAGCAGGCCAGCGCGGCGGTCAGCGCGAGCGCGGTCGCCCACGTGCGCGGCGCCACACGGCGATCGTTGAGGCGGGCGGACAGCGGCAGGGCGAACACCAGCGCGCTCACCAGGATCGGCTGCACCAGCAGGACCGCGCCCAGGGCGAGGGCGGCGACCTGCATGGCATACCCGCCCGCGTCTCCGACGACGCCGGCCCACCAGCGGGGGGCGCGCAGCAGCGAGCGGACCAGCGACTGGCTTTCCGGCACCGCGGCCGCCGCGCTCTGCTGCGCGACCGCAGCGACCGCGAACAGGAGCGCGGCCAGCAGCGCGCAGCCGACGGCGGCTGCCGGATGGGTCGACATCCAACTAGTTTGCTGCTCGATTGCTTCGAGTGGGAGACTGCTGGGCTCGCACGGCGCGTCGCCGAGGTCGGCCCGCCGTGTCGCCGGATGCGGAAGTGGCGGCGCGGCCGGCGAAACCGCTCCCCGTGCCCGAGGTGCGAGTGGGCGTGCCCTTGGCCGAACCCGCGCCGCGGCCTCCGGCCTTGCTCACGACGGGTTTCGCGTCGCCGCGGCGGCGTGCGGGCGTGGCGACCGATTCACTCCTGCGGCCCCCGCCTGCGGCCGACCGGCTCCCGGGCTGCTCGGCCGCCGTGCTCCGGTCACCGGCGGCCGTGGGCGTCCCACGTTTGCCGGGCTTGCGCCGTGCCTGTTTCGCGGGTGCCGCGGCCGGGGTGGACACCGGCGCGGCCGCCGCGACCGGGATACCGGACGGGCGGCGGGCGCCGGTGATCTCGATCAGCGCGCGGTCGCCGGGACGGACCGCGACCCCGTCGACCTCGACACCCGCCTTGCGGGCCATGGCCTCGACGTCGCGGCGTTCTTCGTCCATCACCAGCGTGACGACCACGCCGTCCTCGCCCGCGCGGGCGGTGCGCCCGGCCCGGTGCAGATAGGCCTTCGGCTCCGGCGGCGGGTCGACGTGCACGACCAGGGAGATCCCGTCGACGTGGATGCCGCGCGCCGCGACATCGGTGGTGACCAGCACCGGCACCGAGCCGTCGGCGAACGCGGCGAGGGTGCGGGTGCGGTTGTTCTGCGCCTTGCCGCCGTGCAGCGCGCCCGCGGCGATGCCCGCCCCGCGCAGCTGCTTGGCCAGCCGGTCGGCGCCGTGCTTGGTGCGGACGAACATGATGGTCAGCCCGTCGCGGGCCGCGATCTCGGTGGCGACCGCCCGTTTGGCCACTTTGTCACCGACGTACAGCAGGTGATGCGACATCGTGGTGACCGACGCCGACGGCGGGGCGGTGGAATGCGTGACGGGGGCGCGGAGATAGCGCTTGACCAGCTTGTCGACGTCGCCGTCCAGCGTGGCCGAGAACAGCAGGCGCTGTCCGTCGCGGGGGGTGCGGTCCAGCAGCTTGGTCACCTGCGGCAGGAAGCCCATGTCGGCCATGTGGTCGGCCTCGTCCAGGGCGGTGATCAGCACATCGGACAGATCGGCCGACCCCTGCGCGAGGAGGTCGGCGAGCCGTCCCGGCGTGGCGATGAGCAGGTCGACGCCGCGGGCGAGCCGGTCGGCCTGGCGCTTGATCGGTGCGCCGCCGACCACCGAGGCCACCCGCAGGCCGAGCGCGAGCGCGGGTTCGTCGAGCGCCCGCTCGATCTGCGCGGCCAGTTCGCGGGTCGGCACCAGCACGAGGCCGCGCGGGCGGCCCGGCTTGGCCGGAGCGCCGGTCAGGCGGGCGAGCATCGGGAGGCCGAAGGCGAGCGTCTTCCCGGAACCGGTCGGCCCGCGGCCGAGCACGTCCTTACCGGCCAGGACGTCCGGCGCCGTGGCGGCCTGGATCGGGAACGGCGTCTCGATGCCGTCGCGTCGCAGTGCCTGTACGAGCACGGCGGGCAGGCCCAGATCCGCGAAGGTCGCGGTGGGCGCCGCGGCGACGGTGGTCGAGGGGGTCACGAGGTGGTTGTGCCTTTCGTCGCACGGCGCGTTCCAGCGGAACGCGCTGTTCGGTGGGGTGGAGGGCGGTGCACGATGCGGTTCACCGCGCTGCGGCGCGGGCGATGACGCGCGCCGGTTGGAGCGAGAGGGTGCGGCCGACCGGAGGCGGACCGAATCTCCAGGATACGTGCCGAGGAGTCAGCCGTGGAACAGCCGGCTCAGTTCCACGAGCCAGGGCACGGCCACGGCCTGCGTGGGCACCACCAGGATGGCCGCGGACCCGAGATAGGCGGCCGTGGCGATGCGGATGTCGCCGATCCGCTCGCTGAGCCGCTGGATGCGGATGAGCGTGGTGGGGCCGCCCGCGGCGAGCGCACCTTGCGGCGCGGTGGATTTCGCACACGCGACGAGAGCGCGAGCCAGGGGTTTCGGCCCGGTGACCTTGACCGCCGAGTCGTCCGCGAGCAACTCGATGAGCAGTTTGACCGAGCCGAGCGCGGCCTTGCTGCGCACCACCCTCGGGAATGCCTCGTGCACCGCCGTGAACGCCTCCAGCACCAGATCGTGCCTGGCCCGCAGATGCGAACGTTCATGGCTGACGATGGCCGTGACCTCCGCGTCCGCGAGGTTGGTCAGGGTGCCTTCGCTGAGCACTACGCGCTGGCGCAGACCGGGCAGGCAGTAGGCGATCGGCTCGGTCGCGGCCAGCACCCGGATATCGGCCGCGCGCCGGTGCGGGCCGCTCTGGTCCAGCAGGTCGACGAGCATGCGGTGACGCGCCCGCCGCCTGCGGGTATGCACGCCGACCCGGATGATCGCGTAGATCAACCGGGCGCCGACCAGCAGTGTGAGCGCGAAGACGAAGACGTAGGCGAGCCACAACGGCAGGCCGAGCGCGTCGATCTCCCTGGTGGGCGCGGTGGTCGGGCGGCCGTCGGGGCCGGGCACGAGCAGTTCGGCGGCGATGGCCAGCCCGGAGCCGAACGCGCTGAGCACGGCGGCGAGCGCGATGGCCTGCCACAGCACCAGCGCAGCGCGGGGCGTCCGGTAGGTCCAGGTCGCCCGGCTGAGCAAGGCCGGGGCAGGCCCCGCGAGAAGCAATGCGAGTCCGGCGAAGACCGGCGCGGTTGCGTTCATCGACTCAGCTCACTGCGTTGTGGGGCCAGGGCGCCCGAGGAGTCTACTGCGGCGGCGGCGCCGAGTCCTCGTCCTCGGTAGCTTCGAGCTTAGCGAGTGCTTCGCGCAGGGCGGCAGCCTCGTCCTTGCCGACTTGCTCCACGAAGTGCACCAGCGCGGCGGCGCGGCTGCCCGCGGCGTCGGCCTGTTGCAGCGCGTCGACCATCAGACTGGCGACGAGTTCGTCGCGGGTGTGCACGGGCGCGTAACGGTGCGCGCGGTCGTCGCGTCGCTGCACCACGAGGTTCTTCTTCGCCAGGCGTTGCAGCACGGTCATCACCGTGGTGTACGCGAGCTCACGGCGTGCGGCGAGCGCCTCGTGCACCTGCCGGACCGTTTGTGGTTCGTCGGCCGACCACAACTGGTCCATGACCGCTTTCTCGAGTTCACCAAGACCTGCCATCCCACAATTTTAGGTACTCAACGACGAAGATGCGTACTACAGGGTGTCGTAACCATGAAGTAGCTGGTGTGTCATTTCTCATAGGGCGCGAATCCGGGCTCTCCGGCAGCGGGTCCACCCACCTTTCCGCGCACGTGCCGGGCGCCGATCGGCACGATCAACGGCCGGCCCGACACCGGGTCCTCGAGCACCGTGGCCTCCAGGTCGAACACCTCGCGCAGCAGCTCCACCGATACGACTTCCCCCGGCGCGCCCACGGCCACGACACGCCCATCGCGCATGACGACCAACTGGTCGCTGTAGCGGATCGCGAGATTGAGATCGTGCAGCACCATCACGACGGTGCGCCCGAGATCGGCGTGCAACCGGTCCACCAGGTCCAGCACCTCGATGGAGTGCGCCAGGTCCAGGTAGGTGGTCGGCTCGTCGAGCAGCAGGATGTCGGTGCCCTGGGCCAGCGCCATCGAGATCCAGGCGCGTTGCCGCTGCCCGCCGGACAGCTCGTCGAGCGGGCGCTCGGCGAGGTCGGCGATCCCGGTCTGCGCCAGCGCGGTCGTCACCTCGGTCTCGTCGGTGCCCGACCACTGCCGGAACCAGGACTGGTGGGGATGGCGTCCGCGCGCGACCAGATCGGCGACGGTGAGCCCTTCCGGAGCCACCGGCGACTGCGGCAGCATGCCGATGATGCGGGCGACGTCCTTGGTCTTCATCGTCGATATGGTCTTGCCGTCCAACAGGACTCGGCCGTCCCGCGGCCGCAGCAGCCGGCCGAGCGAACGCAGCAGAGTGGACTTTCCGCAGCCGTTCGGTCCGATGACGGTCGTCACCACCCCGGGCGTGATGGACAGGCTCAGTCCGTCGACGATCACCCGGTCGCCGTAGCCGAGGGTGACCCTCTCGGCGTCGAGCCGGTGTCCCGGAGCGTTCGCTCGGTCCGCGGCATCGGGGGTGGTGAGGTCTGCGATCGTCATGACAGCGTCGCCTTCCGGTTCATACGCACGAGCAGATACAGCAGGAACGGCCCGCCGAATGCCGCGGTCACGACGCCGAGGGGCAGGTCGACCGGGAACACGGTGCGGGAGGCGACATCCGCGCCGACCACCAGGATGGCCCCGGCCACCGCGGAGCCGACGAGCGGTTCGCCTGGCGTGCGCAAAACGCGCCGGGCGATCTGCGGCGCGGCGAGGGCGACGAAGCCCACCGGTCCGACGGCGGCGGTGGCCACCGAGGCGGACACCACAGCCGCTGCGATCAGGATGGCCTGCTGGGTCTGGATGCGCACGCCGAGCGCGCGCGTGGTGTCCGAGCCCAGGCGTAGCGCGGCGAGGGTGCGGGCGGAGGCGAGCGCGACGAGGCCAGCGGCTCCCGCGGCGATCGCCGCGGGAATGAGGTGCGTGGCGTCGGCCGCGTTGAGCGATCCGGTCAGCCACAGCTGCACGCGCTGGGCGTCCGCCAGGCTGGCCCGGGTGAGCAGCCAGGTGATGCCCGCCGTCAACAAGGCGTTCACACCCACGCCGATCAGCACCAGCCGTAGACCGGTGGCGCCGTACGCGCCGGTGGCAGTGCGTCCCCACGCGAGCGCATAGATGGCGACGGCGGTGAGCAGGCCGCCCGCCAGCGCCGCCATCGGCGCGCCGACCGAGGCGGCCAGTCCGGTGCCCGCACCTCCCGTGCCGACCAGCACGGCGACCGCGCCCAGGCTCGCGCCCGAGGTGATGCCGAGCATGTCCGGCGCGGCCAGCGGGTTGTGCAGGACGGACTGGGTGATGGCGCCGGAGAGTCCGAGCGCGAGGCCGACCACGAGCGCGGTGAGCGCGCGCGGCAGGCGGGATTCCAGCACGATGAACCGCTGCGCCTTGGTGCCGCCGCCGGTCAGCACGTCCAGCACCCGCCCCAGCGGCAGATGAGACTCGCCCACCGCGATGTCCAGGCAGAACAGTCCGAGCGCCAGCGCGATCAGGAGCGCGACGATCACCACCATCCGCGGTCGCAGCACCGTCGACACCGGCCCGAGGCGCAGCGCGGGTCGCCCACTCGTCGTTCGCAGCGAAATCGTCACGGATTCACCAGCTTTCGCCGACGCACGAATGCGAGGAAGAACGGCACGCCGAGCACGGCCAGCATCGCCCCGACCTCCAGCTCGCCGGGCCGTGCCACCACCCGGCCCGCCACATCGGCGATCAGCAGCAGCAACGCGCCCAGCAGTCCGGAGTAGGGGATCAGCCGGCGATGGTCCGGTCCGGTGACCGTCCGCGCGAGGTGCGGGACGACCAGGCCGAGGAAGGCGATCGGCCCGACCGCCGCCGTCGCCGCGCCTGCCAGCAGGACGACGGCCGCGAGCCCGAGCGCGCGGTTGCGGCCGACATGCACGCCGAGCCCACGCGCGACGTCGTCGCCGAGGCCGATCAGATTCAGTCCGGGCGCTGCCAGCACCGCCAGGAGCATGCCCGCCACCAGGAACGGCAGCACCTGCCAGAACACCGCGGCGTCGCGGCCCGCGACGGTGCCGATCACCCAGAATCGGTAGGTATCCAGCGCGGCGGCGTCGAACAGCACGACGGCGTTCGTCATCGCCTGCAGGAACGCGGTGATCGCCGCGCCCGCCAACACCAGGCTCAGCGGACCGGCCTTACCGCCGCCGACAGACGAGGTGGCGAACACCACCACGCCGGCGATCAACGCTCCGGCGAGCGCGAACCAGATGTATTGCTCCGGCGCGCTGAAGGCGAACAGGTACACGCTCAGGGCGGCGAGGAATGCCGCGCCCGCGTTCAGCCCGAGCAACCCGGCGTCGGCGAGCGGATTGCGGGTGTAGCCCTGGATCAGCGCGCCGGCGATGCCCAGAGCCGCTCCGCAGACCAGGGCCAACGCGGTGCGTGGCAGCCGCAGGCCGCGCACGATCTGCTCTTCTGTGGAATCGGCGGCGCAGGTGAAGGGGCCGCCGGGGCAGGTGAGCGCATGGTGCACGGCGTCGAACACGGTCCCGGGCGCCAGGGATCGGGCGCCCACCGCGACACCGGCGAGCGCGGCGAGCAGGAGCAGGGCGGTCGAGAGGAACAGTCCGGAAAGACGTCGCCGCCGAACGGTGGGAAGGAAGGTCACGGCGACGAGCTGCTCCTGAAATCAACGATACGGTTGCTAGGTCTGGTAAGCCTAACCTATCTTTCGCTAGGGACGGGCATGGCCGAGTGTCCGCCGCGCCGCGCGACGGAGCCGATCCCCGAGGAGGTTCGATGACCGAGCTGATCACCACGCCACATCGCTCGCCGACGGCGTTCGGACGCGCCTGCGCCCGGCTTCGCGCGCTGCAACCGGAACATCCTCGGGTCTACGCCGTCGCCGCGATCGCGGAGCAGGGTAAGCGGCGCTGGTGGCGGCTGGACGACGGTGTGCGCGAGGGGCGCGTCGAACTCATGTACCGGCGGCACGCCGCGGAGATGATCAGTGCCGATATCGCGGCGGAAGTCGTTGCCACCGCGCTGATCCACGCGATCGCCGGACGCGTGGTCGCGCTGCTCGTCGCGGAAGGGCGAGCCTGGGATCCCGGATTGGAGAATCTCTGGATCCACACCGACAACGACGGCGGGATCGACTGGGCCGGCTTGTCGGACACCACGATTCGCGTGGTCGAAGGTGACCCGCTCGCGGGCGGGCGCGGTGTGGTCGCCTTGCCGTGCGCGGAGGCGATGTACGTCTGGCTCGCGCATCGCTGCGAATCCGCGCTGACCGTCGTCCAGCAGAACCTCACCCGTTGCTCCGGTTTGAGCGCCCGGCGGTTCTGGTCCCTCGTCGGCGAATCCGTCGCCGGCGCTTCGACTTACGTGCCGGACCTGGCGCGGACCGATTCGGTTGCCGGTGCCCGGCGCGGGCAGGGGTTGCTGGCGGCGATGGCCGAGCGCGGGCTCCCGGTTCGACGGTCGGGATCTTGCTTAGTTAGGTAAGCCTGACCTATACTTCTCGGCGTACGGATCGCGCGAGAGTCCCGAGGGCTGCGGTGACCCCCGATCCCGTGCCGCGGCGGGCTCCACTCCGGTGGGGCCCGCCGCTCAGTTTCGGTGTGAACTACGTCGCCCGCTCTGGCGCTGCGCCTCGTCACGGATCTAGTCTGACGCCGGCACGAACGCTGAACCCGCTGCACAGCAGGGAGATTCGTCGTCCGGCCGGCCACGGCGGGCCACCGCCGCGTCGCGGATTCGGCCCGGTCTCGTGTCGCGATCATCGGTGCGCATCGGCGCGCGCCTGCTCCGAGTCGTCGATGACGCCCGCTCGCCCTCCCGCACAGGCTTTCACGATGGCTCTCCGGAAGTTCGAGGGGTTGTCGGCTTGCCCACCATCACACCGTTCCGTCCCCGTTCGATCGCAGCGGTGCTGGCCGCGGTCGCGGTACTCGTGCTGCCCGCCTGCGGCTCCGGTGAGCAGCGGGGTGAACCGTCCCCGCACGCCGCGCCGCACTGGGATTACGACGCCGAGGGCCCGGACCATTGGGCCGACCTGGACCGGGACTTCCTGACCTGCAAAAGCGGCCACCAGCAGTCACCCGTCGATCTGCCCGGCCACGCCCGGCTCGAGCCGCACGAGCACACCACCATCGACTACCACTCGGTGCCCGCGGTGACGCTGCGGAACAACGGGCACACCGTGCAGGCGAATCTCCCCGCGGGCAACGGAAACCGCGTCGTGGTCGACGGCGTGCCGTTCGAGCTGGCGCAATTCCATTTCCACCTGCCGAGCGAGCACACCGTGGACGGCGCAGGTACCACGATGGAAGCGCACTTCGTGCACAAGAGCGCGGAAGGTGCGGTGGCTGTGCTCGGGGTGCTCCTGCAGGCCGGACCCGGGGCGTCGGGCTTCGCGCCGATCCTCTCGGTCGCGCCACGGGCGGCGGACGCCGAGACGGTCGTGCCCGGCCCGATCGACTTGCGCTCGATGCTGCCGAGCGTCACCGATCAGTACCGTTATCAGGGTTCACTCACCACGCCGCCGTGCAGTGAGGGTGTCTCGTGGACGGTGCTCGGCAGTCCGGTGGCGGTGGCTGCGGCCGACGTCGACCGGTACCGGGCGTTGTTCGCGCACAGCAATCGGCCGACCCAGCCGCTGAACGGCCGGACGGTCACGCTGGCCGGCGGGTGAGGCCGAAGCCGGGTCGAATCGGCCGATTCTGGGCGGGGTATGTTCTGAAGGGCCGACGCGACAGGAGAATTCGACGATGATGACGACAGTGCAGGGCGAGTCGGTCGACGTTCGGACCGCCGATGGTGTCGCCGACGCTTATGTTGCCTACCCCGACGATGGCGCCGCCCATCCGGGAGTGCTGGTGATCCAGGACGGTTTCGGACTGCGGCCCAGCCTGCGGTCGCTGGCCGATCGTATCGCGGCCCACGGCTACACCGTCTTGTTGCCGAACGCCTATTACCGGCACGGACGTGCCCCGGTGATCGAGCTGCCGGACTTCATCGACCCGGCGCAGCGGCCGGAGATCTTCGAGCAGGTCGTCCCGATGATCGTTGAGCTGACACCGGAGCTCCTGCGTTCCGATGCCGCCGCTTACCTCGCGTGGCTGGCGGCGTCGCCGCTGGTCGCCGAGGGGAAGGTCGGCCTCACCGGCTACTGCATGGGGGCGCGACTGGCGGTGCTGATCGCCGCCATGT
Source organism: Nocardia niwae NBRC 108934 = DSM 45340 (assembly GCF_001613465.1). Classification (GTDB taxonomy): domain Bacteria; phylum Actinomycetota; class Actinomycetes; order Mycobacteriales; family Mycobacteriaceae; genus Nocardia; species Nocardia niwae. The sequence continues at coordinate 69,808 of NZ_BDCK01000018.1, forward strand.
TTCCCGATCGGGTCGCCGCGGTCGCCGGTTTCCACGGCGGACCGCTGGTCACCGATACCCCGGACAGTCCCCACCTGGCCGCCGGAAACATCACGGCCGAACTGTATTTCGCCCACGCGGGCGAGGACCACCACATGACTCCGGAACACATCGCCCGATTCGACAAGGCACTCGATGCCGCAGGCGTCCGCCACCGCACCGAGATCTACGACGGGGCGCAACACGGCTTCACCCAGGCCGATACTTCCGCCTATGACGCCGAGGCCGCCGAGCGGCACTACCGCGAACTGGCGGCCCTGTTCGGCCGCAATCTGCGCACGTAGCTCGCCTCGGCCGTGCCCGGGCCGTGGCGACCCGGGTGCCGGATCGGCGCTGAACTCCGCCGGAACCCACCCGGAGGCGTGGCTGGATGTGTCGCCGTCTGCGTCGTCGAGGACGAGGTGACGCGGCTGCTCCGGATCCAATGGGCGCCAGGACCTTTCCGGCGGCGTGTGCGTGCTATCCGGTGAAGGACTGGACACAGATGCTGGAACGAGCGTCTGGAGCAGACAGTTCGAGGAGGATGCCATGGCACAGGAGAGCTACCGTTCCGCCGAGACCGGCGAATACGTGAGCGAGCGGACCGCGGCGGAGAACCCGAGGACCACCCTCGGCGAAGACGAGCCGCATCAGGGTGACAACCGGCGCGACCGCTCGGCGATCACCGGGCACTTCGTGAAGCCCGATACCAGTCGTCGTCACCCCGACACCACCGTCACCGAGAACGGGTGACATCCCGCAGGTCGTGACAGCGTTTCCTTCCCGTCGACCGCTTCGGCGCGTGGGAAGTCCCTACGGGTCGCTCTGTCGCCCGCCCAGCCGTCCACCGGCCGGTGAGCCCGCGCCGGCGGGTATCGCCGGCTGTGCGACAGTGAATACATGACACAGCAGGAGACTCAGCAGGTCGGCTCGCTGGCGGACGTCACGCCCGAGCAGATGAACGCCTACAGCGAAGGCACCTTCGCCGACCTGATCGGCCTGCGCTACACCGAGCTGAGCCCCGACCGCGTGCGCGGCGAGTGGGTCGTCGAACCGCACCTCTATCAGCCCGCGGGCATCCAGAACGGCGGTGTGTACTGCACCGTCATCGAAACGCTGGCCAGCATCGCCGGCGGCATCTGGTTCGGCGACCAGGGCACGGTGGTCGGCGTGAACAACAACACCGACTTCCTGCGCGCGGTACGCGAGGGCAGGCTGTCGGGCGAGGCGACCCCGCTGCATCGGGGCAGGCTGCAACAGCTGTGGCAGGTCGTCATCACCGACGAGCAGGACCGCACCGTGGCCCGCGGCCAGGTGCGGCTGCAGAATCTGCCGCATCGTTCCTGACCGCTCGCCCGGCGACGGCGGAACGGGCGTGCCAGAATGTCCGTCACCCGCCACTGTGAACCGGTGAGGAGCCCGGATGCGACTGTCACCGCATGAGCAGGAGCGCCTGCTGCTCAGCTACGCCGCCGAGCTGGCTCGGCGCAGGCAGGCGCGCGGACTCAAGCTGAACCATCCCGAGGCGGTCGCGCTGATCACCGACCACGTGCTCGAAGGCGCGCGGGACGGCCGCACCGTCGCCGAGCTGATGTCCTCGGGGCGGGCGGTCCTCACCCGCGACGACGTGATGGAAGGCGTGCCGGAGATGATTCCCGATGTCCAGGTCGAGGCGACCTTTCCCGACGGCACCAAGCTCGTCACCGTGCACCACCCGATCGGCTAGGCGGGCGGTATGGGGTACCCGAACGCCGCCCAGGCGGATCGAGGTCCGGCGTGATACCGGGCGAGTACTTCTGCGCCGAGGGCGTCATCGCGCTGAATTCCGGCGCGCCGCGCGTGGAACTGGACGTGCTCAACACCGGTGACCGGCCGGTTCAGGTCGGCAGCCATGTGCACTTCCCGCAAGCGAACGCGGCGCTGCGATTCGACCGGGCGGCCGCGCACGGGCACCGCCTCGACATTCCGGCCGGGACCGCGGTGCGCTTCGAACCCGGTCTCGGGCAACGCGTGCGGCTCGTGCCGCTCGGTGGCGACCGGGAGGTCCACGGGATCAGCCTCACCCCACCGGGCCGTCTCGATGACCAGTGCGCGGGCCCGGCCGATCCGGTGCGGGGCAGGAGGACGCGATGAGTGAACTGAGCCGGGCGCGGTACGCCGAATTGTTCGGGCCGACGACGGGCGACCGCATCCGACTGGCGGACACCGATCTGCTGATCGAGATCACCGAGGACCGCAGCGGGGGGCCGGGGCGCGCGGGTGACGAGGCCGTGTTCGGCGGTGGCAAGGTGCTGCGCGAATCGATGGGCCAATCCCGGGCGACGCGCGCCGAAGGTGCCCCCGACACCGTGATCACGGGTGTGGTGATCATCGATCATTGGGGAATCGTCAAGGCGGACTTGGGTATTCGCGATGGACGGATCAGCGCGATCGGCAAGGCGGGCAACCCCGACACCATGACCGGGGTGCACCCCGACCTCGTCGTCGGCCCGTCCACGGAGATCATCGCGGGCAACGGCCGCATCCTCACCGCGGGCGCGATCGACTGCCACGTCCATTTCATCTGCCCGCAGCTGATGCAGGAGGCGCTCGGCGGCGGCATCACCACCCTCATCGGCGGGGGCACCGGTCCGGCCGAGGGCAGCAAGGCGACCACCGTGACGCCCGGCGCGTGGCATCTGGCGCGGATGCTGGAGGCCACCGACGGCTGGCCGGTGAACATCGTGCTGCTCGGCAAGGGCAACACGGTGAGCGCCGAGGCCATGTGGGAGCAATTGCGGGCCGGCGCGTCGGGTTTCAAGCTGCACGAGGATTGGGGCTCCACACCGGCCGCGATCGACGCCTGCCTCACCGTGGCCGACGCGGCCGGGGTGCAGGTCGCACTGCACTCGGACACCCTGAACGAGGCGGGTTTCGTCGAGGACACCCTCGCGGCGATCGCCGGGCGCGGCATCCACGCCTACCACACCGAGGGCGCGGGCGGCGGGCACGCGCCCGACATCATCACCGTCGCCGCCCATCCCAACGTGCTGCCCAGCTCCACCAACCCGACTCGTCCGCACACGGTCAACACCCTCGCCGAGCATCTGGACATGCTCATGGTGTGCCATCACCTGAGCGCATCGATCCCCGAGGACCTGGCTTTCGCCGAGAGCCGCATCCGACCGTCCACCATCGCGGCCGAGGACCTGCTGCACGATCTCGGCGCCATCTCGATGATCGGCAGCGACTCGCAGGCCATGGGCCGCATCGGCGAGGTCGTGCTGCGCACCTGGCAGACCGCGCACGTGATGAAGCGCCGCCGCGGCGCGCTGCCGGGCGACGGCGCCGCCGATAATGCCCGCGTCCGGCGCTATGTCGCGAAATACACCATCTGCCCGGCCATCGCGCACGGCCTGGATCACGAGATCGGTTCGGTGGAGGTGGGCAAGCTCGCCGATCTGGTGCTGTGGGAGCCCGCGTTCTTCGGCGTCCGCCCGCACGCCGTGCTCAAGGGCGGCGCGATCGCCTGGGCCGCGATGGGCGACGCCAACGCCTCCATTCCGACGCCGCAGCCGGTGCTGCCGCGCCCCATGTTCGGCGCCGCCCCGGCGACCGCCGCCGCCACCTCGCTGCATTTCGTCTCCGAGCAGGCGATCGAGGACGGCCTCGCCGACCGCTTACGCGTGCAGCGCAAACTGGTGCCGGTGCGCAACGTCCGCGGCGTGACCAAGACGGACCTGCCGCACAACGACGCCATGCCGCGCATCGAGGTCGAGCCGGACACCTTCACCGTCCGCATCGACGGCGAGGTCTGGCGCGAACAACCCGCGACCGAACTGCCCATGGCCCAGCGCTATTTCCTGTTCTGAGCGCCGACCGCCCACCTCGCCGACGGTTGCGCTTCTCGCGGTCCCGCCCGATCCGTGAGTGAACCGGCTGCGACGGAGAGAGCCTCGCGGTTCCTGCTACTCGTACGGGCGATCGGGGACAGAATTGTATAGTCCGGTAGCCAGCCCGAGCTGGAGGAAGGGAGGGAAGCATGACTGAAACGGGCGAGCGGGGAGTGGCGCGTCGAGTTCTGCTGGGTGTTGTCGGCGGGGGGACGTTCCTAGCGGCGATGTTCGCGACCTCCTCGGCCGCGCCGCTGCCGTCCGGCAGCGGGTCGGGGCTCCAGAACAGCTCCACGGTCACCTTGAACGACTATTGTCAGGACCCCGGCGCGGTCGGCCACCTCGCCGACGGCCGCACCGTCTACTGCACGCAGGTACAGAACACCGACGCGTTCGTCTGGTCCTACAGCCGGAACCCGATCCCGCGCGATCCCCACACGCGCGGCTACACCTGTGACAGCGACGCCTGCCACCGGCCCGACGGCACTGCCGTCCCGAACTACGAGCGCTGTGGAATTCTCTGCGGCGAGCCGCCCACCAGCGGCGACGTGCAGAGCGGTCTTTACGACTGCTTCGAAACGGGAGCCGAATTCGAGGAGTGCGAACGCCGGACGCGATGAGCCGAGCGGCCGCCATGAACAAGCCGCGTGCAACGGGACTATCCCTGTCGTCGGGGTGTACCGACGGCCGTGTACCCCGGATCGCGGAAACGCTACGTGAGCCGGTGCTCGTCGACCGAAGTGCTCAGCGCGGTGCCGTTGAGGTCCAGATACAGCAGGCGCTCGGTGACCGACAGGGTGACGGTGTTGCGCCGTTCGACCGCGCCGACGGCGGCATCGATGAAGCCGCGATCGAAGCTGTACAGCGGTATCGCCTCGGCGCGATGGATACGTTTGCCGGTTAGTTGCGCGAGCACCTTGGCGGGGTCGCGATGGGTGTAGACGGCGACGCGTTCGGCCAGTTTGCTGCCGCGGTGCACCCGCTCCGCGTCCGGCGCGCCGACTTCGATCCACGCGGTGAGGCGTCCGGTGAGGTCGCGGACCAGGACGGCGGGCTCGTCGGTGGACGAGACTCCGCCGTCACTGAAGGCGATGCCCTCCTCGTACTCGAGGCAGTAGGCCAGCACGCGCGTCAGCATGAACTCCGCCGATTCCGACGGGTGACGCGCCACCCGCAACTCCAGCTCCTGGTAGACGCCGCGATCGACGTCGGCCGAGTGGACGGCGAAATTGTGCAGGGTCGCGCTGAGTGCCATAGGTGTAGCAGCTTAACGCCGGTCGGAATGCGGACGGGGGAGGGCTGGTCTCCAACGGCTCCGCTCGGCGCGGACCCCTGGTGATCAGCCGGCACGGTGGCGATGAAGCAACGGGCCACGTGAGCGATGTCTCCGGGAAAGGCGGCGGCGACGAGAACCTATCCCTCGGCGAATGCCTCTGGTGGCGTTTAGGATTCGACGGTGACACTGACTCGTGACGACCTCGCCGGCTACGTCGAGCGCGACCTGGACTCCGATCTGGCGCGGTGGTTTGCCGATCGGCCGCCGGTGGTCGTGCCGGAGGACACCCGGCCCGTGGCGCCCTTCCTCGAACGGCTGGCGCCCGCGCCCGCGGCGGCGCTGGCGGCCTTCGATCGCCGGGTGCGGTCCGGGCGGATGCCGCAGTTCCTGGACATCCACTCCTGGTCCTACGGTTTCGATTTCGCCGGAAACGACTGCGGGATAGTGGATTCCGACTACGAGACCGAGCTGACCGACGACGACGTGTACTCGATCGGCGCGGACGGCGGCGGCAACCTGTATCTGGTGCTCACCAACGGGCAGGTCGCGATCTGGTTCCACGAGGAGGAAGTCGTCGAGGGCGGCACTCGCTTCGACGATCTCGATGTCTTCCTCTGGTCGGTCGTGCGTTACCACGCGGTGCGGGCCGGGGTGCTGGAGCGAGCCGCCGTCGAGGCCGACTTCCGGTCCCTAAGCCAGGACGGCGCGCTCGAGCCGGAACTCGGTTTGCTGCGCTCGATGAAGTAAGGCGCACCGTCGGATCAGTCTTCGCCCGCTCGTCGCTGAAATGGCCTGCGGGCCCGGAAGACATCGCGCAGCCACGGCGATCGGCGGTGGTGCGGGCGGCTCCGGTCGGCCCAGAGGGGATTGGATTCGTCCCGGCGGTAGACGGCGAGCTGACCGGCGATGGCGAAGTGCAGGCGGTTGGCCTTGCCGACCACCTCACCGTCGGTGGCCAGTGCCTCCGGCGTGGGCAGGTGCACGAAGAGCTCGGGCAGCTGGCGCTCGCCGTAGACCTTGCTGTGGCCGATCGCGGCCAGCAGCAGTGCCAGCACGGCCCGGGTTCGCGACCACCGCAGATCGGCGCGCAGCCAGCGGACGTCGAGCAACCCGGCGTCGAGCCGGTCGCGGAAGGCGGGCACGGCGCCGTGCGGATGGTAGGGACCGTTGCCGACGAACAGGAACCACACCCGCTGCCAGCGCCCGTCCAGGCAGATCTCGATCGGCTCGGCCCGGCGCAGGGTGACCACGAGCGCAGCGGCGAACGCGGGCCATTTGCCCCATCGGGCTTGCCACTGTTCGCGCAGCTGCACCAGATCCGGGTAGGCGCCGAGGCTGGCCGTGTTGATCAGATGCCGAGTGCGCGTACCGGTGTCGTCCTCGCATTCGACGCTGGCGATGTCGACCGCGACCGCCTCGCCCGCGCCGGTCGCATCGATCACTTCGCGCAGGTCGTAGACGCCGAGGTCGCGGGCGAAGTGGTTGAGCGTGCCGGTGGGGATGACGACCAGTGGCAGTTGGTGGCGCACCGCGACGGCGGCCACGGCGGCCACGGTTCCGTCCCCACCGGCGACGCCGACCGCCAGCACCGGTTCGCCGTGTTCGGCGATGGCCCGTTCCAGGTGGTCGGCGCAATCGACATCGGGCTGCGTGCGCAGCACGGTGGCGGCGGGCAGGGCGGCGACGACGTCGTCGGTGGGGTCGTAATTCGGATCACCCGAGATCGGATTCACCATGACCACCAGGCCTTTGCCCTCCGCCAGCGCGGGCACCTCGGGGACCGGGCTCGCCTGCGCTTCGTCGGATTCGCGCACCGGCCACCAGCGCCGCGTGGCCAGGGCGACCCCGGAACCGACGGCCGCGCCGATGAGCACATCGGAACTCCAATGCACCCCGGTGTGCACGCGCGAGTAGGCGACGGTGGCGGCCAGCGGGGCGACGACCAGTGCGGTGCGCGGACTTTCCATCGCCACCGCGGTGGCGAACGCGGCGGCGCAGGCGCTGTGCCCGGAGGGGAACGACGACGACCGCGGGGCGGGAGTGAGCCGCCGGTGCACCGGCAGGAGTTCGGCGGCGGGCCTGCGTCGCGCGATGAGCGACTTGAGGCCGACATTGACGACGAGGCTGGCTCCGGCGACGGAGACGACACCGCGCAGCGCGGCCCGGCGCGGTGCGCCTTGGCGGGTGGCGAGCAGCGTCGCGAGCGCCAGCCACAAGCCGCTGAAATCGGCACTGTTGGTAAGCCGTAACAGGCCGTGGTCGGCCATCGAGGCCGGCAGTTCGGCGACCGCCCCGCCGATCGCCCGATCTATTCGTCCGATGCCGTGGAACTTCCGGCGCACCCAGCTACTCACCCGCCCGACATTACCGATCCCCGCCCGACCGTCGCTGCACCGCGACTGCTCGGCGGCCGTGGCTCACAACAGGATCGACCGCCGCCCTGGGTTCCTCCTGCCGGGGCGCCGCGCGGTTCCAGCGTGATGGCGTCTCGGGGACGATCCTTGCAGCGCCCACAGCGTTGAGGGTGAGCGGTGGCACCGCGTACGGATCGGCGGTGCTCTGCCGCGGCGCGGACGTGTTCTGGATCGACTGTTACATGCATCGTGGGACCCTGGACCAGGTGCGGTGGGGCGTCACAGCTGTTTCGTCGGCGTGCCTGGCGGGCGTCTGGTAGCCCGGCGAGACCTTGCTGCGCCCGCGGCAGCGGGGGCGGACGCGATGTGGACGCGTGACTTTCCCTCGTGAGGTGCCCCCGGCGCGCGCACCGTCCGCTTCCACGATTCCTGATTCGCGCGCACGTCCCGACATCTGCGGCTACCGTAGTGGTGCGCGATTGCCAAAGGTTTGCTGTGGAGCGGGTCGGTCAGGTGGACACTGCGCCCTCGGTGTCGCAACGGTGACGAGCTGCCGAAGATCGGGGCCCCGGAATCTCGCACGCGCCGTGGACCGACGTCCGTTCCTCGCGGCATTCGGGGGCGGATCCGGTAGCTGCACGTATCCCCATCATGAATCCCACAGGAGGTACACCATGTCTCGAGCAACGACGCAGGGTTCGGCCGGCCTCACTTCTGGTGCGGCGTCGCCGGCCGGGCTATCCGCGGAGAACATCACCGTCAGCAGCCTCACCCGCGCGTTCCGCGACCTCGCCCACGCCGCCGCCGACGACGTCTTGGTGCACTCCCTCGCCGAGGCCCGCGCGCTGGCCGAGGCCGCCCGCGGTCTGGCCGACTCGGCCCGGGCGGACGCGGCGGCCGGTGCGTGCGGTCTCGCCCGCGCCGATGCGAACTTCGCGGCCGCACTCGCCGCCGCCGCCAGGGATACCGCTGCTCGTGCCCGGAGTATGGCGGAGGCCGCCAATGCCTACGAACGCAGGCTGACCGATGAAGACGCGCCCACCGCGCGGTACCAGGAACCGGGCAGCCCCTCCGTGGGCCTGCACGAGTTCTACCACACCGAACCCGCGTTCCCCACCGCCGTGAACGATTCCGTTCGGTACGCCGACCTCTCGACGGCCGAAGCGGGCGACGACGCCGGCCGTACCCGTGCCGCGAAGCTCCGTAGTGTCGCCGGCGCGCTCGCCGCCAGTGCGCAGGCTCGCGCCGACGACCGGGCGAACAAGATCGTGCAGCTGGCTCGGGAAGCCGACGCGGCCGCGGCCGAAGCCTCTCGCGCCGCCGAGGACGCAGTCCGGGCGGCCGACTCGTGTTCGGGTACCGACGGAGCCAAGTGAACTTCCGCCCGTCGTCTCGGCTGTGCGGTGCTATCGAAGGGCCGTGGGAATGAGGTGGCGGCGGGCGAAGCTGCGAGCGTCGTCGTCGGTGTCGAGGCAGAAGTAGCTGTCGGGGATGAGCAGGAGGGTGAGGGACAGGCGGGCGGCGATCTCGGCGGAGGCCTCGGGATCGATGTCGCCGACGTCGTCGGCCCGGCGGAGTTGATCGGCGAAGAACCCGCGTGCGGCGGCGAGCAGGGTCGAGCCGTAGGTGAGGACGAAGGGTTGGCCGCCTTCGCCGGCGAGCAGGATGCGATTGGTGAGCGGGTCGCTGCGCAGAGTGCGCAGCACGATGGCGAAACCCTCGGCGGCGCGAATGCGGACGTCGGTATGGCCCGCGACGGCTGTGGTGATGCCGGACAGGACGCGCCGCAGCCACACGGTCAGCGCGGTGGTGACGAGCCGGTCTTTGGTGGGGAAGGCCCGGTAGACGGTGGCGCGATGCAGCCCGGCGCGGCGGGCGATGTGCTCCATGCGGACACGATCGACGCCGTGGTCGCGGAACTCCGCCAGGGCCGCGTCGAGGATCCGGACGGCCTGCGAATCGCCTTCGACGTCGGCGGCGAGCTGGTCGACATCGAAGGCGGTGGTCGTCTGCCCCGGAATATGCAACCAATGGTTGCGTTCGAGGGAGGGCCGAGCTAGCGTCATGTGCAACCAAATGTTGCACATGACGAAAGGCGGCGGGTATGGAGTACGGCAGCATCGAACGGGAGATCTACGTCGATGCCTCGCCCGAGGTGGTCTTCGAGGTCGTCAGCAGCCCGGAGCACATCTCGCAATGGTGGAGCGACGATGCCGCGTTCGAAGTGGCTCCCGGTGCGGTCGGCGAGCTGGTCTGGGGTGACCGGGCGCAGGTCGCTCCGATGACCGTGGTGCGAGCCGAGCGGCCTCGGGTGTTCTCGTTCCGCTGGTGCTACCCGGACGGCGAGGTCGACGACTCCGCCGGCTCGCTGCTGGTCACCTTCGAACTCGTCGCCTCGGGTGCGGGCACCCTGATCCGGCTCACCGAGACGGGTTTCCGGGAGACGGGCTGGGAGGCCGCGAAGCTGGCCGAGCAGTACCGCGAGCACACCGTGGGCTGGGACACCTACGTTCCCCGGCTGGGGGAGTACATCGCCCGGCTGGTGTCGGCCCCGTGACCGCCGCTGTCGACGACGACCTGTGGTCGGCTATCGGAGATCCGACGCGTCGTCGGATGCTCGACCTGCTCCTCGTGGACGGCGGGGGCACGGCCACCAGTCTCAGTACGCAACTACCCGTGACGCGGCAGGCGGTCGCCAAACATCTCGGCGTGCTCGACCGCGTCGGCCTGGTGCATGCCACCGCCGCCGGGCGGGAGCGGCGGTACCGCGTGGACGAGGCGCAACTGGCCCGAGCGGTGGCCCAGCTGTCCTCGGTGGGGGCGGCGTGGGACGCCAGACTCCGCCGGATCAAGCGGATCGCCGAGGCGATTCAGCGCAGCCAGGACCGGCAGTGAATCCGGACCGGAACCAACGGAAGAAAGGAAGCGAAAATGGTGGACATCCTGCACAGGGTCGGTATCGAAGCGCCGGTGGACGAGGTCTACGCCGCCTTGACCACCACCGAGGGCTTGTCCGGCTGGTGGGCGAGCGACACCAGCGGCACGAGCGACGACCTCGGCGGCCTGATCGAATTCCGCTTCGGCGCGGGCGGATTCGACATGCGCGTGCGCGCCCTCGAGCCGGGCAAGCGAGTGCTGTGGGAGGTGGTCGGCGGCCCCGACGAGTGGCTCGGGACCGAGGTGGACTGGACCCTCGATCAGGCAGGGGACTACACCGTCGTGCTCTTCGCGCATCGGGGATGGAAGGAGCCGGTGGAGTTCATGCATCACTGCAGCACCAAGTGGGCGGTCTTCCTGCTGAGCCTGAAGTCCTTGGTCGAGACCGGCAAAGGCGCGCCGGACCCGTACGACGTCAAGATCGACAACTGGAATTGACGTGCTGCGCGGGCATCGCGACAGCATCTTCGCCATCGGTGAAGATGCTGTCGCGCACTCGCCGCGGTGTGCGAATCAGGCGCCCACGTAGGCCGCGAGGTGCTCGCCGGTGAGGGTGGCGCGGGCGGCGACGAGGTCGGCGGGAGTGCCCTCGAAGACGACCCGGCCGCCGTCGTGGCCCGCACCGGGACCCAGATCGATGATCCAATCGGCATGCGCCATCACCGCTTGGTGATGCTCGATGACGATGACGGACTTGCCGGAGTCGACGAGCCGGTCCAGGAGGGCGAGCAACTGCTCGACGTCGGCGAGATGCAGGCCGGTGGTCGGCTCGTCCAGGATGTAGACGCCGCCCTTGTCGGCCATGTGCGTGGCCAGCTTGAGTCGCTGCCGCTCGCCGCCGGACAGCGTGGTGAGCGGTTGGCCCAGGCTGAGATAGCCCAGCCCGACGTCGGCGAGCCTGCCCAGAATGGCGTGCGCGGCCGGCGTGCGCGCTTCGCCGTCGCCGAAGAACTCCTGCGCCTCGAGCACCGGCATCGCGAGCACTTCGCTGATGTCGCGTCCGCCGAGGTGGTACTCCAGTACCGATGCCTGGAATCGCTTCCCCTCACACTCCTCGCAGGTGGTGGCGACGCCGGCCATCATCCCCAGGTCGGTGTAGACGACGCCGGCGCCGTTGCAGGTGGGACACGCCCCCTCCGAGTTGGCGCTGAACAGGGCGGGCTTGACGCCGTTGGCCTTCGCGAACGCCTTGCGGATCGGCTCGAGCAGGCCGGTGTAGGTTGCCGGGTTGCTGCGCCGTGAGCCGCGGATGGGCGCCTGGTCCACCGACACCACACCCTCCCTCGCGGGAATCGACCCGTGCAGCAGTGAGCTCTTGCCGGAACCGGCCACGCCGGTGACGGCGACGAGCACGCCCAACGGAATGTCGACGTCGACGTCGCGCAGGTTGTTGGCGTTCGCGCCGCGGATTTCCAGCTTGCCTGCGGGCTTGCGCACCGTCTGTTTGAGCGCGGCCCGGTCGTCGAAGTGGCGGCCGGTGACCGTGCCGCTGGCCCGCAGCCCCTCGACGCTGCCCTCGAAGCAGACGGTGCCGCCCGCCGTACCGGCTCCGGGGCCGAGGTCGACGATGTGGTCGGCGATCACGATCGCCTCCGGCTTGTGCTCCACCACGAGCACCGTGTTGCCTTTGTCGCGCAGCCGCAGCAGCAGATCGTTCATCCGCTGGATGTCGTGCGGGTGCAGGCCGATGGTCGGCTCGTCGAAGACGTAGGTGACGTCGGTGAGCGACGAGCCGAGATGACGGATCATCTTCGTGCGCTGCGCCTCGCCGCCCGACAGCGTGCCCGATGGCCGGTCGAGCGAGAGGTAGCCGAGGCCGATCTCCACGAACGAGTCGAGGGTGTGCCGCAGCGCGGTCAGCAGCGGCGCGACCGACGGCTCGTCCAGACCCGCCACCCACTCGGCCAGGTCGCTGATCTGCATCGCGCAGGCGTCGGCGATGCTGATGCCCGCGATCTTCGACGATCGGGCCGCCTCGGTGAGCCGGGTGCCCTCGCATTCGGGACAGGTGGTGAAGGTGACCGCCCGGTCCACGAACGCCCGGATGTGCGGCTGCATCGCCTCCCGGTCCTTGGCCAGGAACGACTTCTGGATCTTGGGAATCAGCCCCTCGTAGGTGAGGTTGACGCCCTCGACCTTCACCTTGGTGGGCTCCTTGTAGAGGAAGTCCCGCATCTCCTTCCGGGTGTAGTCGCGGATCGGTTTGTCGGGGTCGACGAAGCCCGACTCCGCGTAGACCCGCACCGTCCAGAAGCTGTCCGATTTCCAGCCGGGAATGGTGAACGCGCCTTCGGTGAGCGACTTGGAGTCGTCATAGAGCTGGGTGAGGTCGATATCGGAGACCGAGCCCCTGCCCTCGCAGCGCGGGCACATGCCCCCGGTGACGCTGAAGCTGCGCCGCTCCTTCACGGTCCGTCCGGCGCGCTCGGTCGTGACCGCACCCGCTCCGCTGATCGAGGCGACGTTGAAGGAGTACGCCTGAGGCGAGCCGATGTGCGGCTTGCCGAGCCGGCTGAACAGAATGCGCAGCATGGCGTTGGCGTCCGTGGCGGTGCCGACCGTGGAGCGCGGATCGGAACCCATGCGTTGCTGGTCGACGATGATCGCGGTCGTCAGGCCCTCGAGCACGTCGACCTCGGGCCGGGCCAGCGTCGGCATGAAGCCCTGGACGAAGGCGCTGTAGGTTTCGTTGATCAGCCGCTGCGATTCGGCGGCGATGGTGCTGAACACCAGCGAACTCTTGCCCGAGCCGGAGACGCCGGTGAACACCGTCAGCCGCCGCTTCGGGATCTCGATGCTGACATCCTTCAGGTTGTTCTCGCGCGCGCCGTGCACGCGGATCAGATCGTGGCTGTCGGCAGTGTGCAGCGCGGGCGACTGCGTGTCCGTCGTCGTGGCCGTGCTCATCGTGTCTCCCTCTGTCGGGCGGGGCCGCGTGAGCGGCCCGGGATCGGCGTCGCCTGGCTCGATCCAACCAGATCGACCGATATGGCTGATTGTTCGCGAGCCCGCCCGGGCGACGGCGCCGGACGCGGCGCACCGAGTCGCCGGCCGTCCGGGCGTCGTCGCGGGTGACGGTGGTCGTCGGGCGGCGCGGCTGACCGCACCGGAGGTTCAGCGCAGCTGCTGGATGCGGATCAGATTGCCCGCGGGGTCACGGACGGCGCAGTCGCGAACCCCGTACGGCTGCTCGGTGGGCTCCTGCACGATTTCCGCGTCACCGGCCGCCAGCCGCTCGAAGGCGCCGTCGAGATCCTTGGTTGCCAGCAGGATGCCGCCGTAGGTGCCCTTGGCCATCATCTCGGCGATGGTGCGGCGCTCGTCGTCGGTGATGCCGGGATCGGCGCCCGGCGGGTGCAGCACGATGGACGTTCCGGGCTGGCCGACGGGGCCCACGGTGAGCCAGCGCATCCCTTCGTAGCCGACGTCGTTGCGGACCTCGAAGCCGAGAAGGTCGCGGTAGAAGGCGAGCGCCGCATCCGGGTCGTCGTGCGGCAGGAAGCTCGCGTGAATGGTGATATCCATGGCAGTCAGGCTAATTGCGGCTCGGTAACCGGCGCTTCTCGATTCCTGATCGGTCTGGTCACCTGTTTCGCCACGCAGGACGGCATCCCCGCCGTCGCGCGCGCCGCCTCGCGCCGGTAGACGCTGGGCGGCACCCCCACCAGCTCGGTGAAGCGTGTGCTGAAAGTGCCCAGCGACGAACAGCCGACCTCGAAGCAGACCTCGGTGACGCTCAGGTCGCCCCGGCGCAGCAGCGACATCGCGCGCTCGATGCGCCGCGTCATCAGATAGGAGTACGGCGACTCGCCGTAGGCGAGCCGGAACTGGCGGCTGAGGTGCCCGGCCGACATGTGCGCGTCGCGGGCGAGCGCCTCCACGTCCAAGGGCTGCGCGTACTCCCGGTCGATGCGGTCGCGGACTCGACGTAGCCGCGCGAGGTCGTGCAGCTGCTGCGCCGCGGCGGGTCTACTGGTCACTCACCCGATGGTGCCACATCGCGGTGACACGCGGTCGATGTCCGTCCCGCCGCTCGCGGGCTCCCAGGGCTACCAGAAGGTCGCCGAGAGCTCGTACTCGGCGAGCGCGGCCTGCACCAATTCGGTGAGCCGCTCGGCGTCGAGCAGGGTCGGTGGGTGGAAACCCATGATGCGCAGCGTGATCGCGTCCGCGGCCTCGATCAGCGCGACATACAGGTTGCCGCCGCGTTCGGTCACGACGGTCCGCGAGTTCAGGCTCTGATTGACCAGGCCCAGCATCATCGCCGAAGCCGGGCGGCCGTCGATGCGGAGGATCTCGGGGTCGAGCTTGCCGAGGCTGGAACACACCGTGGAGATGGGATCGGTGGCGGCTTGCCGCGCCAGGCGGGCGTAGCGCCCGCGCGGCAGCGCCACCGCGACCGGAACCAGCGGCGGGACGTCCTGACCGCTCGCCGCGGCCGCCGTGAGCTTCTCCTTCATCACCGCGCGCAGCGGGGCCAGGTCGACCGGCTCGCCCCCGCGAGCGTCCAGCTCGAAGGCGATCGAGGTCAGAGCGTTCGCGCGAAGATCATCGGCGGTACGGGTGCTGACCGGCATCATCATGCGAACCCGGCCCTCTTCGTCGGTGCGGCCGATCTCCGTGGCGATAGCGGCCATCATCGCCACCGCCAAGGTGGTGCCGGTTCCGCCCCGCGCCCGTGCCGCCGCATGCCACTGCTGCGCCGGGACGGTCGCGGTGACCGTCGGAAGGTGGAAGTCCCGCCCGTTATCGCCAGGCCCGGCGCCGCCGCGCCTGGCGACGGACAACCGCAGCGCCAAACCGGCAGCCGAGGGGAACGACCGGGCTCGCCGCGCGGCATCGCGAAGATCGCCTGCCAGCAGACGCAGCCGGCCGAACTCGTCGCTCGGGTACGCCAGGTCGAGCCGCTTGTCCGCGACCGCGTCGGTGACTGCCGCGCAAAAGGCGTGGCCGTCCGCGAGGGTGTGCGAAACCAGCAGCGACACCGCGCTTTCCCCGTTGTCGAGCCGGGTAGCGGCCAGCCGCCACGCGGGCCCGCCGAAGGTGCGTAACTCGGCATGCCCCTGTTCGGCGATCCAGGCCTCGAGGGCACCCGATGGAATGGGCTCATCGGCGATCTCGAGCGGGCTGAATTCGGCTCGGGTGGTCCAGCGGTCCCCGGCGGCGGGGATCATCGCGGGTGCGGCCGCCCTGCCCAGCCTGCCGTGCCGCAATGCCTCGTGGAAATGCTCCAGCGCCGCGAGGTCCACGGGACGGTCGTAACGCCAGACCGCCTGTATCGCCAGGGTTCCCCCTAGCGCGGAGTGCCCCCGTGCACTCACGCAATCGATATCGGTCAGGCGGTAGGTCACGCAAATCTCCCCTCGAGTTCCGGACACCGGGCGGGTCCGCACCGGTGTCGTCGCCGCCACAACTCTGGCGCTTACGACGATGAAGATCGTTCGAATGTCCGGTTTCGAGCTGTTCGGCCAACCAAGAGCATCCGGCCTGGCAACGCCGTGGTCAACCCTACTGGCGGGTTCGGTGTCCGCCGCCTCCGCGATACGTCCCGATGCGGTGCGAATGGTACCCATTGGTTCGCTGTGCTGCACGAACGAGAAATCTCTGCACATCCGCGGGGGATCCGAGGCTCGATCGCCGGGCACCGCGAACCGGCCCGATGCGGTCACTCGAGCTGGACGGGCGACCACATCAGCAACGTGCCGGTGGCGCGGGTGGCCGGCTCGCGCCCGCGGATCAACGGCAGGTAGACCTCGTCCACGAGGTCGATCAGCACGTCGTCGGGCGCGGTCGGCGCGCCGCGCACGACGAATTCGTTGCGGAGCAGAACCAGGGCGACGGTGGGGACGCGCGGATGCAACGCCTCAGGGGCTACTTTCCCCGGGCGATTGCGCGACTCAGCAGGGGTGAGCCACGGGGCGGCGGCGTCGCCGGACTGATCCGGCAGTTGCGCGGGCAGTTCGGATGCGCCACCGGCGGAGAGAGCGCGGCGGCTCAGTCGTGGCGCTCGCGGTGGTGGCGGAAGGCCAGGCGGACGAGGTCGGCGATGTCCGGGTCGGCGATCGCGTAGATGTGACGCCTGCCGTCCTTGTGGGCGTGGACCAGGCCGGCGAGCTTCAGTTTGGCCAGGTGCTGGCTCACGGCGGGCACGGACTGGTCGACGGCGGCGGCGAGGGAGCCGACGTCGCGCTCACCCTGCGCGAGGAGCCAGAGTATCTGCAGGCGCGCGGTGGCCGCGAGCATGCCGAAAACGGCCGCAGCGTCCTGTAATCGGTCCGCCGGGATGGGGCCCGGCGGTTCGCCCTGCTGGGTCACGTCCGCCTCCATAGCTGTCGGTAGGGTGACACGGCCGTGTCCGGCTGTGCAAGCATGTGGCCGCCGGACCGGCACGTGTCGCTTCGGGCCGAAAACCGTTGTCGTGCGCCCACATCGGTGCCGATCGGCGCCGCCAGTTTTCCAATGGGTGGCGGGTTGTCGAATACTTGCGCAACTGATTGACGTACCCCGATCGGCGGGTTTCTAATGATGGATGGCGCAATTCGTGCGCCGGTCGACCAGTGAAGCGAGGTGAGCGGCAGATGCCGGATGACGGTATCGACATCGACATCGACATCGACATCGACATCGACAGCCGGGCCGCCCTCGAGAAACAGGTTGCGCCGCCGCGTCGTTGATCCGCGTACGTGATCGGCGACCGGGCAACGGCGCCCCGATCGGCCGGCGCAGCACGCACTTCCACCTTCGTCGATCGACGCGAAAGGGCGCGTCCGGGTTCGATCGATGCGTGTTGTGTCCGCGGCGACGGTCTTCTCGCGGATCGACGCTGCCCCGCCCCGTGTGCGCGTCCTCTGTCCACGAGGGGTGTGCCAGCCCCGCACGATAGTAAGTATTGGAGCCCCCGCTATGGCCACACCGCACGAGAAATCCGAAACATCGTCGCGCCCAACAAATCCGGAAAGCGAGCCGACCGGTGCGCGCCCGGATTCGTGCATGCGAGTCTTCTCGGGGCAGTGGTAGTCGATGACGACCTTTCTCAACGCCGTGACCGCCGACCACTTCGACACCGAGGTGCTCCAGCAGCATTGGATTCCCCTCGCGGCCGACGACGCCGACACCGCGGCCGTGCTCCGGGAACGGCTCGGCGTCGACTTCACCGCCGCGCACAACCAGGTCTGGGAGGCAGGCAACTTCCTCTACCTGCCGGTGGTCGCCGATTACCAGCGCGGCGAGACCATCGAAAGGGCGACGATCGTCTTCGCCCTGGGCGGAGAGTTCCTCGTGACGCTGCAGCCGTCCGAGCATTTCGTCCCGTTCGACAAGGCGGTCGCGAAGATGCGCCGCAACCCGCAGCTCGCGGGTTCCGCGCACGGTGTGATGTACGCGCTGCTGTGGGCGCTGAACGAGGCGTCGGAGCGGGTACTCCACCACAGCGGTGACGCGCTGGAGGCGACACAGGACGAGATCGAGCGGGCGATCTCCGGCCACGACCGGCGCGATTCCGCGATGGCCGACCTGCGCGGCGCGCTGGCGCGGATGAACGCGACCGAGCGAATCGTCGCGCGTACTCGCGAGACGCAGCTGCAATTGGCCCGTGCGGCGCGCCACCTGCGGGCCGATGCTCCGTCCGGCCACGGCGAACTGGACAGTGCGATCGGCGTCCTGCTCGCGGACATCGACGGGGTGGGGCAGCACGCGGGCGTCGAGTACGACAAGGTTCGTTATCGGCAGCACTCCGCGCTGGCCTGGCTGGATGTCCGGCAGAACGAGATCGTCGAGGCGTTCGCCGTCACCGCGGTCTTCCTGCCGCCCACGCTGATCGCCACCTGCTACGCCGTGGATCTGATCTCCGAGTTGTCCTGGGTGACCGGTCTTCTGGTCACCTGCCTGCTGACGCTGGCCTCCGCGCTGATTCCGCTCGCCTACCTGAAGAAGAAGGGCTTACTGCGCTGAGTGCCGTCGCTGTTGTCCGGCGATCATTACCTCGCGCGTAATCGACGCGAGGCGCGCGGCACGGCAAGGTTGACGACAGCCGAACGGAGAACCCGATTCGGTTGACGAAAACCATTGCAGCACAGGAGGTTCAACATGTCGCGTTATGAGGAAGCGGTCGATCGGTACTTCGCCGCGTGGAACGCCACCGACGAATCCGCCCGGGCCACCGCGGTCGCGGCCGCGTGGGCCGAGGACGGCGCGTACACCGATCCGCTCGCCGAGGTGAGCGGTCACGCCCAGCTGGCAGCTGCCATCGGGGGTGTACAGGCGCAGTTCCCCGGTTTCGAGTTCCGCCGTCTCGGCGAGGTCGACGGCCACCACGACATCGCCCGCTTCTCCTGGGAGCTGGTCTCGGCGGCCGACGGCAGCGCCCCGGTCGCGGGCTCGGACGTGATCACCCTCGGATCGGACGGCCGGATCACGAGCGTGCACGGCTTTCTCGACCGGGTGCCCTCGGCTTAGCGTCCGGTCCTTGCGCCGCTGAGCGCAAGATTCCCGGAGGTCCTGGTCGCCCGCCCGTGCCCCGAAACGGTCCGGCGCCCGCGCGATGGCGGGCACCGCTGTGGGGTCTCGTGATCGCGACACGCCCGGCAGCCCGCGGCCCGGTTGTGCCTGCGGCGAACACGGTGCGTCGCCGCCGCCGCGGGGGCATGCTGGACAAAGTAGTGCAAATCCGGCAAACAGGGTGGTGGTCGGCGTGGACAACGCCGCGATGGATGCCTACTCCCGCACGGTGATCGCGGTGGCGGCGTCGGTGACGCCGCACGTCGCGAGTGTGCGGACCAGGCGGGGGAGCGGATCGGCGGTGGTTTTCACCGACGACGGGTTTCTGCTGACGAACGCGCACGTGCTCGGCGCGGCACGCGAGGGCGAGGTGGTCTTCGCCGACGGGGTGGAATCCCGGTTCCGGGTGGTCGGGGTGGATCCGCTGTCGGATCTGGCGGTGCTGCGCGCCCGCGATGGCGCACCGGACGCGGTGCCCCTCGGAGACGCCGACCGATTGGTGGTCGGCCAGCTGGTGGTCGCGGTCGGCAGTCCGCTGGGTCTGGCGGGCTCGGTCACCGCGGGCGTGGTCAGCGCGCTCGGACGGGCGGTTCCGGTGGCCTCCCGCCGCGCCGGGCGGGTGATCGAAGACGTGATCCAGACCGATGCGGCGCTCAATCCCGGCAATTCCGGCGGCGCCCTGTCCGATTCGGCGGGCCGGGTGGTCGGCATCAACACCGCGGTCGCCGGGATCGGTCTCGGCTTGGCCATCCCGATCAACGCGACGACGCGCCGGATCATCGGCACGCTGCACACCGACGGACGGGTACGACGCGCGTATCTGGGCTTGGTCGGCGTGCCCGCGCCGCTACCCGAGCCGGTCGCCGCGCGGACCGGGCAGGCGGCCGGGGTGCGCATCGTGGAGGTGGTCCGGGGCGGCCCCGCGGAGGAAGCGGGCCTGCGCCGCGGTGATCTGGTGCTGAGCGTGGCGCGGTCGGAAGTGCGTGACGCCCAGGGCATCCAACGGCAGCTGTTCGCCGAGGCGATCGGCGTGCAACTGCCCGTCACGGTGCTGCGCAACGGGGCGATGGTGGACGTGATCGCCGTTCCGGTGGAATTGGCGGCCGACTGAGCGCCTGCTAGTGGGCGGTCCGGACGGGTTCGGGGGCGCCCGCCGGGGCGGGTGGTGCCGTCTTCCATCGCGCGTCGACGACCAGGCCGGCCAGGCCGATCGCCAGGCAGACGCCGGACAGCGCCAGCATCGCCGGGTGAGTGGTGCCGGTGAGCGCGTCGCCGAGCACGACGGTGCCGATCGTGCCGGGCAGCACGCCGAGCACCGTGGCGATCAGGTACGGCCAGAACCGGATCGAGGACAAGCCGCAGCAATAGTTGATCACCGAGAACGGCACCGCCGCGATGAGCCGCAGCGAGCCGACCGCCAGCCAGCCCCGGCGCGCGAGACGTTCATCGATCGCGCGCACCGCCGGATGGGTGAGCCGGGCGGCGACCTGCTCCCGGTCCAGCGCGCGCACGAGCAGGATCGCCAGCACCGCGCTCACGGTCGTCGCGCCCACCGCGAGCGTGATCCCCAGCAGCGGGCCGAACAGCAGCCCGGCGCTGACGGTGAAGACGGTGCGGGGAATCGGCGCCACCGTCACCAGAGCGTGGACCAGGAAGAACAGCAGCGGGAAGACCGGGCCGACCGACGTCGCCCACTCCTGCACCTGGCGGGGCGAGGGCAGCGGAACCACCAGGGCCGTGCCGAACAACGCCACCGCGCCCACGAGCAGCGCGACGATACGCGGGTCGCGGATCAGCTTGGTCACGACGCCGACGCGCCGGCGCTCGGCTGCCTCGTGCCCATCGGGGCTGCGGTCGATCACCGCGACAGGTTACCGGTTGGTAGTGGCGGGCAGGGGAAACGGCTGGGAATGCGCCCGCTAGCATCAGTGGAAGCGGGACGAATGCCCGTTAACCGAAGTAGTCGCTGAGCTGGGCGAATGTGAGGGTATCGGGCGCGCACTGGCGGTGCGCCCGTGGTGAGGAAGAGGAACAGCAAGCTATGCCGATTGCTTCAGATCCCGGGACCGATCCGGTGCCCGAATACGGTGCATGGCGCAAGGGCGTTGCCGGAGTGCTGGCGAAGGCTCGCCGCGTCGAGGTCAGCGAACTTCCCGAGGAGCCCGAGCGACTGCTCGACGAGACCACCTACGACGGGCTGACCATCGCTCCGCTCTACACCCGGCGCGACGAGCTGCCGGAGCAGCCGCTGCCGGGCGCCTTTCCCTTCGTGCGCGGCCGGGACGCCACACGGGACGTGCACCGCGGCTGGTTCGTCGGCGCGCAGGTCGCCCAAGGCGACGCCGCCGCGGCCAACCGGGAGATCCTGACCGGACTGGAGAACGGGATCAGCGCGATCCGGCTCGGCGCGGGCGATCGCGGTGTGCCCGTAGCGGATCTGCCCGCCGCGCTGACCGGCCTGCTGTTCGAATTGGCCCCGCTCACCCTGGACGCGGGCGGCGATGTCGCCGAGGCGGCGGCACAGGTGTTCGCGGTGCTCGACGGTTACGCCGCGCCCGCTCGCGAGGAGATCCGGATCGCCCTCGGCGCCGCCCCCTTGACCAGTCGCTTCGCCGGTCTCGCCGATATCGGTCTCGCCGAGGCCGTCGCGCTGGCCGGACGGGCGGCGGGGCGGGCGGAAACGGTGCGCGCGATCACCGTGGACGGCACCGTCTTCCACGACGCGGGCGCGTCCGACGCTCAGGAACTGGGCGCGGCCGTCGCCGCGGGCCTGGCCTACCTCCGGTCGCTGATCGAGAGCCTGGACCTCGCCGACGCGCTGGGCCAGCTGGAGTTCCGGTTCGCGGCAACCGACGACCAGTTCGCCACCATCGCGAAGTTCCGTGCCGCCAGGCAGCTGTGGGCGCGGGTCGCCCAGGTCTGCGGCGCACCGGATCTGGGCGGCGCGCCGCAGCACGCCGTCACCTCGGCCGCCATGATGAGTCAGCGCGATCCCTGGGTGAACATGCTGCGCACCACGCTCGCCGCGTTCGGCGCCGGCATCGGCGGCGCCGACACCGTGACCGTGCTGCCGTTCGACTCCGCCCTGCCGCCCGGTGAGCTCGGCGTCTCCAAGTCGTTCGCCGACCGCATGGCCCGCAACACCCAGCTGCTGCTGCTCGAGGAATCGCATCTCGGCCATGTGCTGGACCCGGGTGCGGGCTCCTGGTACGTCGAGGACCTCACCGCCGCGCTGGCGGCGAAGGCGTGGGAGTTCCTCCAGGAGATCGAGGCGGCGGGTGGTTACCTCGCCGCGCTGGAGTCCGGTCTGCTCGCCGAGCGCGTCGCCGAGACGAAGACCGCCCGCGACGCCGATGTCGCGCACCGCAGGACCGCCGTCACCGGCGTGAACGAATTCCCGAATCTGGCCGAGCAGCCGTTGTCGGAGGCGGCGCGCCGGCCGGACCGGGTCGCCCGCTACGGCGCCGCGTTCGAGGAACTGCGCAACCGCTCCGACGCCTACCTCGCCGCCCACGGGACGCGGCCGAAAGCGCTGCTGGTGCCGCTCGGTTCGGTGGCCGAGCACAACGTGCGGGTCACCTTCATCGCGAATCTGCTGGCCTCCGGCGGCATCGAGTCGATCAATCCCGGACCGCTCGCGGTGGACGCGATCGCCGCGGCGGCCACCGAGGCCGGAGCGCCGATCGCGGTGCTGTGCGGGTCGGATACGCGTTACGGATCCGAAGCCGGTGCGGCGGTGGAGCGACTGCGGGCCGCGGGTGTGGCCACGGTGCTGCTGGCCGGCGCGGCCGAGGCCGTCGCCGATCTGGACGACGCGCAGCGCCCGGACGGATTCCTCGCCGCGCGCATCGACGCCGTCGCCGCGCTGTCCGGCCTGCTGGAGAAGGTGGGAGCCTGATGACTACTCGTGAGATCAAGCAGCTGATCGGCAGTTTCGCCGACGTGCCGCTGGCCGAGCGGCCGCCGGAGCCCGCCGCGGTCGACGCGGCGCAGGTGACGGAGTACGTCCGCGCGGCCGCGGCGGCCAACCGGTACGCCCCCGAGCAACTGGTGTGGTCGACGCCCGAGGGCATCGACGTGCCGCCGGTGTTCACCAAGGCCGACCGGGATGCGATCGCGGCCGAAGGGTATCCGCTCGACAGCGTGCCCGGCGTCGCGCCGTTCGTGCGCGGGCCGTACCCCACGATGTACGTCAACCAGCCGTGGACCATCCGCCAGTACGCGGGCTTCTCCACCGCCGCGGATTCGAACGCCTTCTACCGGCGCAATCTGCAGGCGGGGCAGAAGGGCCTCTCGGTCGCGTTCGACCTGGCGACCCACCGCGGCTACGACTCCGATCACCCGCGGGTGCAAGGTGACGTCGGCATGGCGGGCGTGGCCATCGACTCGATCCTGGACATGCGCCAGCTGTTCGATCACATCCCGCTGGACCAGGTCAGCGTCTCGATGACGATGAACGGCGCGGTGCTGCCGATCCTGGCGCTGTACGTCGTCGCCGCCGAGGAGCAGGGCGTCGCGCCCGAGCAGCTGGCCGGAACCATTCAGAACGACATTCTGAAGGAGTTCATGGTCCGCAACACCTACATCTACCCGCCGAAGCCCTCGATGCGGATCATCTCCGACATCTTCGCCTACACCAGCGCGAAGATGCCGAAGTTCAACTCGATCTCCATCTCCGGCTACCACATCCAGGAGGCCGGTGCGACCGCCGACCTGGAGCTGGCCTACACCCTCGCCGACGGCGTCGAATACATCCGCGCCGGCATCGACGCGGGCATGGAGGTCGACAAGTTCGCGCCGCGGTTGTCGTTCTTCTGGGCGATCGGCATGAATTTCTTCATGGAGGTCGCCAAGCTGCGCGCGGGCCGCCTGCTGTGGAGCGAGCTGGTCGCGAAGTTCAACCCGAAGAGCGCGAAATCGCTGTCGCTGCGGACCCATTCGCAGACCTCCGGCTGGTCGCTCACCGCGCAGGACGCCTACAACAACGTCGCGCGCACCTGCATCGAGGCGATGGCCGCCACCCAGGGCCACACCCAGTCGCTGCACACCAACGCGCTCGACGAGGCGCTGGCGCTGCCCACGGACTTCTCCGCGCGCATCGCCCGCAACACCCAGTTGCTGATCCAGCAGGAGTCCAACACCACCCGCCCGATCGACCCGTGGGGCGGCTCCTATTACGTCGAGTGGCTCACCCACCAGCTCGCCAACCGCGCCCGCGCGCACATCGCGGAGGTCGAGGCGCACGGCGGCATGGCGCAGGCCATCGGCGAGGGTATCCCGAAGCTGCGCATCGAGGAGGCCGCGGCGCGCACGCAGGCCCGCATCGACACCGGCCAGCAGCCGGTGATCGGCGTCAACAAGTATCAGGTCGAAGAGGACCAGCAGATCGAGGTCCTCAAGGTCGAGAACTCGCGCGTGCGCGCCGAGCAGATCGAGAAGCTGCAACGCCTGCGCGCCGAGCGCGACCCCGACGCGGTGCGCCGGGCGCTGGCCGAATTGACCCGCGCCGCGGCCTCTTCCGAGGGCGGCATGGCGAACAACCTGCTCGCGCTGGCCATCGACGCGGCCAGGGCCAAGGCCACCGTCGGCGAGATCTCCGACGCGCTGGAGCAGGTGTACGGCCGGCACCAGGCGGAGATCCGTACGCTCTCCGGTGTGTACCGCGACGAGGCAGGAAAGGTCACCAACATCACCAAGGCGAGCGAGCTGGTCGAGGAATTCGCCGAGGCCGAGGGCCGCAGGCCGCGCATCCTCGTCGCGAAGATGGGCCAGGACGGCCACGACCGAGGCCAGAAGGTGATCGCCACGGCCTTCGCCGACCTCGGCTTCGACGTCGACGTGGGCCCGCTGTTCCAGACCCCGGAAGAGGTGGCGCAGCAGGCGGCCGACAACGACGTGCACGTCGTCGGTGTGTCGTCGCTGGCGGCGGGCCACCTCACGCTGGTGCCCGCCCTACGGCAGGCGCTGGCCGATGTCGGCCGTCCCGACATCATGGTCATCGTCGGCGGCGTGATCCCGCCCGGTGACTTCGACGAGCTGTATCAGGCGGGCGCGGCGGCGATCTTCCCGCCCGGCACGGTGATCGCGGACGCGGCGATCGACCTGCTGAAGAAGCTCGGCGCCGAACTCGGTCACGAACTCGGCAGCGGCGCCGCGGATTCCGCCGCGACGGAATGAGCGAAGCGGGTTCCGCGGCGCGTGGCGCCCGCGCGGCCGCCGCGCGCCGGACGATCGACGTCGACGCTCTCGCCGCGGCGGTCCGCGCCAACGAGCGGGCCGCCCTGGCGCGGGCGATCACGTTGGTGGAGTCCACCAGAGCCGATCATCGAGCGCTGGCGCAGCAACTGCTGCTGAAGGTTTCGCCGGAGGCGGGCGCGGGCAGCGCGCCCTCCAACCGCGTGGGTATCACGGGCGTTCCCGGCGTCGGCAAGTCGACCTTCATCGACGCCCTCGGCATGTTCCTGATCGAGCGGGGACACCGGGTCGCGGTGCTCGCGGTGGACCCGTCCTCGACCAGGACCGGCGGCTCCATCCTCGGCGACAAGACCAGGATGGCGCGCTTGTCGGTGCAACGCGACGCCTACATCCGGCCTTCGCCCACGGCGGGCACGCTCGGCGGCGTCGCCAAGGCGACGCGCGAGACCATCGTGCTGCTGGAGGCAGCGGGCTACGACGTCATCCTCGTGGAGACCGTCGGGGTGGGGCAGTCGGAGGTCACCGTCGCGAACATGGTCGACGTGTTCTGCTTCCTGACCCTGGCCCGGACCGGTGATCAGTTGCAGGGCATCAAGAAGGGCGTGCTCGAACTCGCCGACCTGGTGGCGGTGAACAAGGCCGACGGCAAACACGAGGTCGAGGCCAGGTCCGCCGCCCGGGAGCTCGCGGGCGCGCTGCGCCTGATCCATCCGCACGACGCGCTGTGGCGGCCGCCGGTGCTGACCATGAGCGGTCTGGAAGGCGTCGGCCTGGACCGGTTCTGGGACACGGTGCTCGAACACCGCCGCGTGCTCACCGACGCAGGCGAGTTCGCCGAGAAGCGCCGTCGGCAGCAGGTCGACTGGACCTGGACCATGGTGCACGACCAGCTGCTGCGAAGGCTCGCGGACAACCCGCAGGTGAAAGACATTCGGGCGCAGGTGGAGAAGCAGGTTCGGGACGGCACCCTCACCGCGGCGCTCGCCGCGGAGGAACTGCTGCGCGCCTTCGACGGCCGCTGACGGCCGGATCGACGGCCGAGGTCACCGGCGGTTCAAACGGATCTGCGCCACCAAGGCGCGGTGGTCCGCACCCGGCAGGCCCACCGTCCGCACCGCGACCGCGCTACCACCGGCGACGAGGATGTGGTCGATACCGACGAGCGGCGGCCATCGCTTGTCGGTCGGATAGGTGACCAGATGTCCGGCGCCGGCCTGCTCGGCGGCGTCGCCGAAACGGCCGGAGAGCATCGCGCGGAACTGCCGGTGATCGTAGGTCGCGTTGAAGTCGCCGCCCGCGATCGCCGATCGATCGGCGGGCGATCGGTCGAGAATCGCACGCAGCCGGGACAATTCGTCGGCCCAGACCTGCGTGCCGTACACCGGCGGCACCGGATGGAAGGCGTAGACCGCGACCGGCCCGATACCGGGGATGTCCGCGGTCGCCGCAAGCTGGTTCAGCACATAGCCGTCGTATTCGACGGTCTCCGACAACGGGTGGCGGCTCCAGATGCCCGTCCCGGCGGCCGTCCTCCCCGGGGAGAGATACCGGTACGGCAAGACCTGGTCCAGTCCCGCCCGGCCGAGATCGTCGACTGCCGTCGGCGTGAGCTCGTTCACGGTGAGGACGGCGACCTCACGTGTGCGTACCTCATCGACCAGTGCCCGGGGATCGGCTCCATCGAACAGGAGATTGGCCTGCATCACCGTCAGGGTGTGCCCGTCCCCGTCGTGCGAGCGGCCGACGTACAGCGGCGCTTGTGTCCACGCGGCGATGGCGACGACGAGCGCGACTGCCGCACCGCTCCACTGCCGCAGGGCGACGAACGCGACCGCCCCGAGCACGGCGCAACCCATGAGATACGGGGCGCCGGACGCCGCCAAGACCAACAGCCGAGACGACAACCAGTTGAAGTGCAATGCGATCCCCACGCCCCCGGCCAGCGCGGCAAGCCAGGCCAGTGACTGGACGGCGGCCGATATCGACTTCGAAACCACGTCCGAACCCACGCCGGTCACTCGAGGCCGAACAGCGTCGCCGCGTTGTGGTAGCAGACCTGGCGCAACCAGTCGTCGCCGAGCTCGAGCCGTTCGAGCGCCTCGATCGAATGATCATAGGAATGCGGGATGTTGGGGAAGTCGCTGCCGAACAGGATGCGGTCGGCGAAGGCTCGTAATCTGCCGTGTTCGTGCGCCGGGAACGGGGCGTCGGCCTCGGAGAAATCGGTCCACACCATCGTGGTGTCCAGCCGCAGGTCCGGGTAGTTTTCGGCCAGGTCGAGGAATTCGGAGTACTCGGGCGTGCCCATGTGCGCGATGATCAGCCGCAGCCGCGGAAAGCGCCGCAGCACACCGGCGATCGGCTCCGGGCCGGTGTACTTTCCGGGCGCCGGGCCGGAACCGCAATGGATGACGATCGGAACCCGCGCGTCCTCCAGCAGGCCCCACACCGGGTCCAGCAGCGGGTCGCCCGGATGGTAGCCGCCGACCTGAACATGCGCCTTGAAGACGCGCGCGCCGCGCTCGACGGCGTCCCGGACATAGGTCGCCGCCTGCGGCTCGGGAAAGAACGTGGCGGTGTGCAGGCAGTCGGGGGTGCGGGCCGCGAAATCGGCGGTCCATTCGTTGAGCCACGCGGCCATGTCGGGTTTGTGGGGGTACACCAGCGCGGTGAACGCGCGAACGCCGAAGTCCCGCAGAGTCTTCAGCCGGACCTGCGCGTCGGCGCGGTAGGTGATCGGCCAGCTGCGGCCGAGCAGCGGTCCGGCCGTGTCGAAGTACGCCCACACCTTCCGCATCACCTGATCGGGCATGAAATGGGTGTGCACGTCGATGATGCCGGGCAGTCCGAGCCCGGCACGGAAGGCGGACAGATAGGCCGCGTCGTCGGCGCCGGTCACCGGACCTCCTGCGTCGCGGGCGGGTGCACGATTCGCGCGAAGTCGCCGACCCGGGCGATCAGCCGTTCGAAGAACAGCTCGGGGTCGGTGCCGATCACGATGTCCGCGTTCGGTTCCCGGCCCCACATGCCCGCCCAGTCGGCGACCGTGGTCGCGCGGGTGATGGTGCCGGCCAGCTCCACGTCGACCGTCGCCGGGCGAGTGCGGGCCAGCGCCGGGTCCAGCGCCACCGCGGCCGCGAAGGGGTCGTGCATGTGAGCCAGATAGCCCAGGTCGTAGCCGTGATGGAAATCGAAATAGAACCGCACGGCGTCGGTCACGTGCCGGACGATCGGATTGCTCGCGATCGAGCGGGTCCCGGGCGGATCGTCCGGCGAGAGGAGCTCCACCGGGTAGCTTTTCGCCCGTTCGGCCAGGCGGACCAGATGCCCGGGCCGCATCTCGATGGTCTCGGTGATGTCGAGCGCGCAGACGATCGGCCTGCGCTCCGCGGGCGCGGCAGCGAACGCGTCGAAGACCTCTTTGGCGGCCTCCGGGTCGACGTGCACGTTCCACTCGTTGGTCGGCGTGGTGTTGCCCGGATGATTGAACGCCCCGCCCATGACGACCAAACGGCGCAGCAGCAGTGGCAGATTCGGCTCGATCCGCAGGGCGAGAGCGAGATTGGTCAGCGGTCCGGTGCACAGCCCGACGATCTCGCCCGGATGCGCGCGCACCAGCTCGGCCCACATCTGCGCGGCCGAGCGCCGGGAGAGACGGCGCGCCGACGGGCAGAGTTCGGCGTATCCGATGCCCTGGGGTCCGTGCGTGTCCTCGGTGGTGCGCAGCGGGATGGCCAAGGGATGCGCGGCGCCGAGCGCCACTTCGATCTCCGGTGCGTGGCAGACGTCCAGCCAGGCGAGATTGTTCGCCGCCACCTGGGCTGCCGCGACGTTGCCCGCTGTGGCGGCGATGCCGGTGATCTCGGCCTCGGGCGAGCCGAGCAGATACAGCAGCGCGAGGGAGTCGTCGATGCCGGTGTCGACGTCCAGGATGATCTTCTGCCGCACGGCACGAGACTAGCGAGCCGGGATGCCGGGGCGACGGCGAGGTGTCGATTGCCCGGCGGTCGCAGCCGGTAGGACGTACGTCTAGTACATTTGTCTGAGACGTTGTAGCCTGTGGTCATGGGAAATCGCGAGGATCTACTGGCGGGAGCACGGAAAGTCATCGTCGAGCGCGGCGTCGCCAAGGCGACCGCCCGCGACATCGCCTCGGCCGCCGGGGTGAGCCTCGCGGCGATCGGGTACCACTTCGGCTCCAAGGACCAGCTGATCACCGAGGCGCTGACCGACTCCCTGGGTACCGCGATCGGTGACAGCATGGAGGCGAAGATCCGCGACGGCGGCGGCGTCGCGCCGCTGGCCGCGTTCGCCGCGATGTGGAACGGCATGCCCGCCGTGTTCACCGAGAACCGCGACAGCATGCTCGCGAGCCTGGAGAACCTGGTGCGCGTCGCGCGCTCGCCGGAGTCGCAGCGATTCTTCGCCCAGAGCCTGCCGGGCGCCTATCGGGACATGGCCGACGCGCTGCGGCAAGCGCATCCCCAGCTGACCGAAGACCAGGCCGAAGCGATCGCCGAGCTGTACTTCGTGCTCGTGCAGGGCCTCGGTGTGTTGCAGACCATCGCTCCGGAGGCGGACCTCCCGGACGGCGACCGCTTGGCGCAGGCCGTCGCGGCGCTGGCCGGCACCGAGGACTAGTTCCGATTCGACAGCTGCCCGGCCCCGGCGCGGCGATCAGTGCGTCGGCAGGGGCCAAGCCGGGCGATCGGAGCCGTAGGCGGGCGCGGGCCACGCGTAGTCGCGGTATTCCGCGAGCACGGGCGGTGCGGTGACGACCTGGCCGTGCCGGACCGTCTCCGCCGGACTCGGCGCCGCGGCCTTGGCATGTCGCGGCGTGCGGTCCGGCGCGTCGAGCAACCAGGACGCGGTGCGGGCCAGAGCCACCCGCACGTCGCGCCCGACGCCGTCGCCGCCGCGCGCGACCAAGGCATCGATCACGCCCGCGGCGAGCAGGTAACCCGACGCGTGATCCAGTGCCTGCGCGGGCAGTGCCCCCGGCACGGACGGCGCGCCCTCGATGGTCGAGATGCCGGACGCGGCCTGCACGATGCTGTCGAAGCCGCGGCGATCACCCCACGGACCGGCTTCGCCCCACGCCGAAACCCGCCCGTGGATCAGCCCGGGACGGGCGGCCGCCCGCACTCCCGCGCGTTCGAGCGCACCCGGCCGGTACCCGGTGATCAGCACGTCGGCGGCAGCGACCAAGTCGTCGATGCCGCGGGTGCGCAGGTCGACCAAGGCCGAGCGTTTGCCCTGACAGGTATCGGCGAATTGCCAGGAGATCTCGGGCAGCTGCGGCGGGTCGACGCGCAGCACCTCTGCGCCGAGCAACGCCAGCGCCCGGGTCGCGACCGGTCCCGCGATCACCCTGGTCAGATCGAGCACGCGGACTCCACGCAGCGGCTGCAGCGGCGCCGCGCCCGTGGGTAGTCCGGTCTCTCCGCGATCGCCGCGCTCGTCGATCGCGACCAATGGACCGGCCGCCGCGGCCTGTCCCTCCGGGCTTGCGGCCCATTCCTCCTCGGTGCGGACGCGGACGGCGATGGCGCCCTGCGCGGCGGCCCGCTCCTCCAGATCGGCGGCGCGCATCATGGCCATCTGGGCGACGACGAGGTCGACCGGCGCGGACTCGGGCAGGCCGAGCGTGGCGAAGAGCCGGGCCCGGTGATGCGGATAGTTCGCGTGGGTGCGAACCCACCCGTCGAACGTGGGGAAGAAGCCGGAAAGGTCGGCGAACGAGGTCGGCCCTCGGCCTTCGATACGCAACAGGCGCTCGCTGGAGAAGGCCGCGGTGATGCGGGCCGGATCGATGCGGTGCGCCACCGGGTGGATACCGCGCGCGGTCCGCATGCGATTCGCGGCGGCGGTCAAGGCCGCGACCGAACCGGCGGCCAGTGCCCAGACCGGTAATGTCGCGGCGAGATTGCTACCCGGATCGGGCGCGGGGGAGACTGGCGAGGCGGTGACACCGATACCGGCCTCGTAGTCCTGGACGAGCCGTGCGTGCGTGTTCACTCGCTTCAGCCTAGTTGCCGGCTTCGTCCGGCCGGGGGCCGTGGTGCCCGCGCCGCCGTCCATGGCCGCGGACGGTGTGGTCGTTCTCTGACCTCACCTGCGCCGATTCGATTCGAAGCTCGGCGGGGCCCGCGCGCGGGCACGCGGGGCGTCGCGCGCGGGGGCCGGAGGTCGCGCTCGTCCGGATCGCTCGGGCGCGGGCGCTCACGCGGTGCCCGCGCGGTCGCCGAGCCGTTTCGCGGAGATAGCGGATCAAGTGCTGACGCGCCCGCGCCGCCGCGACCTGTCGCGAAGGGCCCCGGGCGTCGTCCCCAGTATTCCGGAGCGCGAAAAGAGCTGCCGGAGCGAACTTCTCGCCCGTGAGGACGGTGCAGTCCAGAGGACATCGGCGTTGCCGAGTATCCGGACGAAAAGCGTTACGCCGTGGCCGGACCGGCCTGCTGTCCTCGGCGTCGCACTGAGCCGCCGCATCAGGATTCCCGGACGACCCGGCCTGGTGACCGCGGGCGGCTACCGTGGTCTGGTCCGGCCTGCGCGGCGGAACCGGTGACGGCGAAGGGAGACCGAACGTGGCGGGTGGCATCACCGACTCGGCGTGGTTGCGGACGTTGCGATCCGCGGCGGCCGTGCGGCAGAACCTGCTGTGCTTTCCGCCCGGCGGAGGATCGGCGACGGCCTACCGGGACCTCGCCCAGCGGTTCGGGGCGGGCGTCGCGGTGTTCGCGGTGCAGTACCCCGGACGGCAGGACCGATTGAGCGAGGAACCGATCACCGACCTGGTCGAACTGGCGGACCGGATCGCCCGCGAAGTGCTCGCGCAGGGCCGGATCGAGCGGCTGTCGCTGTTCGGGCACAGCATGGGCGCGACCGTGGCGTTCGAGACCGCACGCCGGCTCGAGCGTGCGGGGCAACCGGTGGCCACGCTGTTCGTCTCCGGCCGTCCCGCGCCGGAATTCGAGGAGACCCAGCGGTTGCACCTGGCCTCCGACGACGAACTCATCGACGACCTGGCGCGGCTGGCCTCGGATCCCGCTCCGCTCGAATTGCTGCGTGCCGAGCCGGGCCTCGCCGAACTCGTACTGCCCGCCGTACGTGCCGATTATCGAGCGGTCGAGACCTATCGCCACCGAGCGGAGAACCCACTGCGCGCCGACATAGCGGCGCTGGTCAGCACCGAGGACCCGACGATGCGGCCCGAGCAGGCCGACGAATGGCGCGCGCACACCAGCGGCGGATTCGAGCGGGCGACGTTCCCCGGCGGGCATTTCTACCTCGACGAGCACGGCGCGGAGGTCGCCGGTTTCCTCGCGCGCCACCTCGACGCCTGACCGATCATGGCGGGTCAGTGCGGCGCGTGCACACCGGCGGCGGGGACGTTCCGTCGGCGCGCCAGCCACGCGAGACCGATCCAGGACGACACCACCGTCGCCGCCGCCACCGCCCGCACCAACCCGAGCGCGTCCTCGGGATAGATCACGCCGGTGAGGTAGTGGTCGATGAACCCGCTCGACGGCAACCGCTGCTGCCCGGCGCGCTCGCGCGCCCAGTTCTCCAGATGTGTCAGCGGGCAGTCGAATCCGACCACGATCGTGCCGAACCCCCAGCAGACCGCGAGCAGGTGCAGCCAGATGGTGCGCGGGAACCGCCACGCGAGGAAGCCGCCGACCACCACGTAGGCCACGAAGGCGAAATGCGTCACGGCGGTGGCGTCGGCCGTCAGCCGGTAGAGCACGCTTCCAGCGTAGCCTTCGGGCGCGCGGCGGATCCGGGGTCGGCCGCTACCAGGGGGAGGGCTGATAGTCCTTGAGGAAGCAGCCGAACAAATCGGTGCCGTTCTCCCCCTGCACGATGGGGTCGTAGACCCGCGCCGCGCCGTCGACCAGGTCCAGCGGCGCGTGGAAGCCTTCCTCGGCGAGGCGGAGTTTCGTGTAGTGGGGGCGTTCGTCGGTGATCCAGCCGGTGTCGACGGCGGTCATCAGGATGCCGTCCTGCTCGAACATCTCCCGGGCGCTGGTGCGGGTCAACATGTTCAACGCCGCCTTGGCCATGTTGGTGTGCGGATGCCCGGGGCCCTTGTAGGCGCGGGAGAACTGCCCTTCCATGGCCGAGACGTTCACGACGTACTTGCGGCGCGCCGGTGCGGCCGACATCGCCGGGCGCAAGCGCGAGACCAGGATGAACGGCGCGACCGAGTTGCACAGCTGTACTTCCAGCAGTTCGGTCGGATCCACTTCCGCGACGGTCTGTACCCAGCTGTTGGTGTGCGCGAGGTCGGGCACCAGGCCGCCCGCGTCGATCGCGACCCCGCGCGCGATGCGTTCCGGAGTCGCCGATCCCGCGACCAAGGCCAGCTCCGCGACGTCGGCGGCGGTCAGCGCGGGGGTGAGCGAGGCGGTCAGCGCGGTGGGGTGCGCCTGCATGGTCTTGCCGAAACTGACCACCTCCGGCAGGGCGCCCGCGGGCAGCGGT
The DNA here is from genome assembly GCF_001613465.1 of Nocardia niwae NBRC 108934 = DSM 45340. Classification (GTDB taxonomy): domain Bacteria; phylum Actinomycetota; class Actinomycetes; order Mycobacteriales; family Mycobacteriaceae; genus Nocardia; species Nocardia niwae. The sequence goes on from NZ_BDCK01000018.1 coordinate 103,443, forward strand.
CCGGATTCGGCCTCGACCAGGGCGCTGTACGCGCCGGGGGAGCGGCGCACCGTCTGCGCGGCGTTGTTGATCAGGATATCCAGCGGGCCCTGGGCGGCGACGTCGTCGGCCAAGGCGACGACCTGGGCGGGATCGCGCAGATCGATACCGACGATGCGCAACCGGTGCAGCCAATCGGCGCTGTCGTCCATCGCGGCGAAACGCCGGATGGCGTCGTTGGGGAAGCGGGTGGTGATGGTGGTGTGCGCGCCATCGCGCAGCAGCCGCAGCGCGATGTACATGCCGATCTTGGCGCGGCCGCCGGTGAGCAGCGCCCGCCGCCCGGTCAGGTCGGTACGGGCGTCCCGCTTGGCGTGGCTGCTGGCCGCGCAGTCCGGGCACAGCTGGTGATAGAAGGCGTCGACCTCGGTGTAGCGCTGCTTGCAGATATAGCAGGGCCGGGGGCGGATCAGTGTGCCCGCGCTGGCTCCGGTCGTGGTCGAGCTGATCGCGATGCCCGCGGTCTCGTCGTCGATCCGGTTCGGTGAGCCGGTCGCGGTGGCGGCGACCACCGCTCGGTCGGCGGCCGAGACCGCCGCGCGCGCTTCGGACCGGCGGCGCTGCTTGAGCTTCTTGAACATGTGCCCGACCGCTCGCTGCACGGCCACCGAGTCCGGATGCTCCTTGTCGAGCGCTCCGGCGTGCTCCAGGACCCGAAGACAGGTCGCGAGATCCTCGGGATCGATCATGCTTTCGGCCATCGCGGCGGGGGACATCCTTCATCGAGCTGGGCAGACGACCGGCCCATTGTCGCAAACCCCCCGCCCCGCGCCTCGGCGGGGAGGACGCGGTCAGCTGCTGCGCGGTGTGATGGCCGCGCGATCGCCGCGCAGATCGTCGACGAAGTTCGCGATCGCTTCGGCGACCAGCAGCGGCTCGGTGATCGGCAACCAGTGATTCGCCGGGACGGCGCAGCGCCACAGCTTGTCGACCCAGCGCGCCGAGGCGTCGTAGACGGCGGCCGGGACGAAGGGGTCGGTGGTGTCGACCAGCAACTGGACCGGGACGGCGGTCCGCCGCACTCGCGGTTTGCCCAGGTGGTGCAGCAGGTTGGCGTGCGCGATGCGGACTCCGGCGACCAGATCGGCACGCCAGGTGCGTGCCACGCGTGCGGGCAACGGTGTGACGCCGCCGAGCCTGCCCACGATCAACCCGCGCACCCGTGGCGGGTACAGCCTGCGGGCGATCGGACCTGGCGTCAGCGCCCAGCGCGCGCCGTGCAGCCACCAGCCCAGCTCGCGGAGTTCCCGGCCGGCACGGGGCGCGAGCGCACGCAACCACAGGCCGAGATGATCGAGGTTCGGTCCGGCGATCGCGGTGAACGAAGCGATGCGGGTGTTGGCCCGTTCGTCGCAGACCGCCTCCCACAGTTGCACCGCGCCCCAGCCGTGGCCGCACGTGTGCACCGGCTTGCCCGGGCTGGCGGCATCGATCACGGCGTAGAAGTCCTGCGCGAGCAGGCCGAGGCGGTACTCCGTCACCGCCGCGGGGGCGGCCGAACGTCCGTGGCCGCGCACGTCGTAGGTGATGACCCGGAAGCCGTCGGACAACAGAGCCGCCACCGTCGACCAGACGCGGTGCGTGTCGGTGAGCCCGTGCACCAATACCAACGGGTCGGCCGCGGCGTCACCCCATTCGTAGACGGCGAGATCGGCCCCGTCCCGGTCGACCGTCCAGGTGCGGTCCGGGCCGGGCGTTTCGGTGGTGTCGAGCAATTCGGCCATTCGCTACCTCATTCGCTGCCGCTACCGATCCATGACACGTCGCCGTCGTGCCCGATGTCAGTAATTCCGATACGGACAGTACGAAGAATTGACCCATCAAGGGAAAGGTAAAACGCCCGAATATGGCACAGGTCACCCCGGGTGTCGCGAACTCGGCGCCGGTCCTCGGTGGGTGACCGGATTCGTTCCCGTCCGAGCCTCGAAATCCGTGCGTCGGCGTCGGCGATCGGGCGCCTGGCCGGTCGGCGCGGCAGCGGCGGCGAATCTTGTTGACAACTCGCCAATAGTTCGGGAACCTGAGGCGGAACCGGCGACGGCGCCGGACCGGAGCGAGCAAAGGATCGAGCGATGGCACGCGCGGCGTGGAGTGACGACGAGGTCGAGGCGGTACGCGACCTGGCGAAGACCTTCTTCGAGAAGGAGGTCGTGCCGCACGAGGAGAAATTCGTCGCCCAGGGGCACCCCGATCGCGCGCTGTACAACCGCGCGGGTGAACTCGGCCTGCTGTGCCCCGCGATCCCGGCCGAATACGGCGGTGGCGGCGGCACCTTCGCGCACGAGGCCGCGATCATCGAGGAGCAGGCCCGCGCGGGCGACGGCTCGATGGGCATCCCCGTGCACAGCTCGATCATCGCGCCGTACCTGTACGAGTTCGGCTCCGAGGAGCTCAAGCGGCGCGTGCTGCCCCGGGCGTCGAGCGGCGAGATGGTGCTGTCCATCGGCATGACCGAGCCCGGCACCGGATCGGATCTGCAGAACATCAAGACCCGCGCGGTGCGGGAAGGCGACGAGTACGTCATCACCGGCTCGAAGATCTTCATCACCAACGGCTGGCTGTGCGACGGCATCATCATCGCCGCCAAGACCGACCCGACCAAGGGCGCGGCCGGTGTCTCGCTGATCTTCGCCGAAGTCGGCGACGACACCCCCGGCTTCAAGCGCGGGCGCATCCTGAACAAGATCGGCGGCAAGGCCCAGGACACCGCCGAGTTGTTCTTCGACGGCCTGCGCGTGCCCGCGTCCAACCTGCTCGGCGCCGCCGAGGGCCAGGGCTTCTACCAGATGATGCAGATGCTCGCGCAGGAGCGCCTGGTCACGGCGATCATCGCGGTCGCCATGATGGAGCAGGCCGTACAACTCACCGTCGACTACACCAAGGGCCGCGAAGCGTTCGGCAAGCCGCTGTTCGCGATGCAGAACACGAGGTTCGAACTCGCCGAGTGCGCGACCATCACCAAGGTCTCCCGCACCTTCCTCGACGACTGCATCGACAAGCACCTGCGCGGCGAACTCGATATTCCCAGCGCTGCCATGGCGAAGTACTGGCTGACCGATCAGCTCGGTATCGTGGTTGACCGCTGCCTGCAACTGTTCGGCGGCTACGGCTACATGACGGAGTATCCGATTTCCCAGCTCTACACCGGCGCCCGCGTCCTGCGCATCCTCGCGGGCAGCAACGAGGTGATGAAGGATCTCATTGCCCGGTCTCTCTGACACCACGAGCGCGACCGCCGACGGTGGCGCCGATCCGGCGCTACCGCGCCGCCGCAGGCTCGAACCCGACGAGCGGCGCGCGCAGATCCTGGCCTGTGCGATCGACATGTTCGGCGAACGGCCGTACGCGGCCGTCTCCACCGCCGAGCTGGCGCAGCGGGCGGGCGTGGCCCGCGGTCTGATCAACCACTATTTCGGCAACAAGCGGGATCTCTACCTCGCGGTGGTGCGGCGCATGGTGACGCTGCCCAGGCTCGACGACATGGTCGTGCCGACCGGCAGCTGGCGCGAGCGGGTCGATGCCAGTGTGCGCTGGCTGCTGGACACCATCGCCGAACACGGCAGCACCTGGGTGAAGGTGACCAGCCACGAAGGGGTCGGTGACGATCCCGAGGTGCAGCAGATCCTCGACGCGGCCGACGACGCGGCGGCCGAACGCCTGCTGTTGATGGTCGGCCTGGCACATTCGGCACACGACGCCGAATTGCGCGCGATGGTGCGCGCCTACGGCGGGCTGGTGAAGGTCGCGGGCCGGGAATGGATCACGCGCGGCACGCTCACCCGCGAGCAGGTGCACGACCTGCTGTGCGACATGTTGCTGACGCTGGTCACCGAATCGCTGCCCAAGGTCGACCGCAGGCAGTGACTCGGCGTCGCCGGATCACCGGTCGCCGCTGTAGCGAATCGGTCGCAGGGCGCCCGGCCCGTGCCCCCGGCGCCCGTGCTTCAGTTCGATCGTCTGTTCCCGGTGATGTTCGACGAGCAGCGCGCCGACACCGGTGATCCACAGCGCGGCCGTCACGACCACGCCGACGCCCGCCCGGACGGTGAATCCGTATCCGGCTGCGGTCAGCGTGCAGGCCAGCGCGGCGACGCCGAGAGCGCACAACACGATGCCCGGCAGGTTGAAGTTGTCGTCGAGCAAATCTCCGGCCCTGGCATGCCAATGGGGGGTATCCCGGCCGCTCGACGTCGTCTTATCGGACATGGATCCTCCTGGGGAAAGACCGCTGTCAGGTGGGTCGCCTGTCGACCAGCATGCGCCTCGGCTAACAGATTCACGAGAGTTGCGACGCGTTTGTTATTACGGCCCGATCACAAAAATCGGACGTTTCGAATCAACTTTTCGCCACGCGCGCCCTATTCTGTGTCGGTATATCGGGGCGGGTCCGGGCAGTCCGAGGTTCCTGCGCGGTGTGTTGGTGTGGAGAGGGAACCTGAATGACACGGGCAGAACGGCGTGATACGGATCGCTGGCCGCAGGCGCAGCCGGAGGATCGCTGGTCGGAGCCGGAGCCCGACGGCCGCTGGGAGGACGACGAGGACGAGCGCTGGCCCGAGCAGCCGCCGAGCCGCCGCCGCGCGGGGCGACTGCGGGTGGAGATCCCGCCGATCGTCAATCCGTACGCGATCGTGGCGCTGGTGGCGGCGCTGCTGGGACTGTTCCCGGTCGCCATCGTGTTCGGCTTCATCGCGTTCAGCCACCCGCGCGGCCGGGTCATGGCGATGTTCGCGCTGCTGCTCGGCGTCGCCGAGATCACCGCGGTGGCCGGGTTCGTCCTGCTGACGGGCAACTGGCTGCCGGACGGCATCAACCGCCAGTCCGTGATCGCGCCCACGCCCGTCGCATCGGTGCCGACGACCGTCGAGCGGCCGGTGGCTACGACAACGGCGGCAGCGCCGAGCCCCGCGGTCACCACCACCCCCTCGGCGCTCCATGGTCCGGTCACGAAAGGTTCGTCGTGCACCGAGGCGCAGCTCGGCCAGATCGGCAGCGCCGCCGACGGTGGCACCCTGATCTGCCTCACCACCTCCGGCGGCTACCAGTGGGCGGGCCCGCACGTCGTCGCGACCGCAGTGCAGCAGGCGGGTTCGAAATGCGACGCCTCCGGTGCGAAGACCGGACGCACCGCGGACGGCCGAGCCCTGGTGTGCGAGCTCAGCGGCCGCGGCGGCACCTGGGTGCTGTGGACCGAATAGCGCTTCGCTATTCGGCCTTCTTGGCGCGGCTCGGTTGCACCCTGGGCGGTTCGTTGGGCATCTTCGGGTATTGCGGAGGCCACGGTGCGTCCATGAGACCGGCAGCCATATCCCGTTCGGACATCTCCAGCAGCGGGGCTATGGACTGGGGGGCGCGGTCGGCCCACGGGTCGCCGGATTCGGCGTAGCGGGCGGGCACGGTCGCGATCGTCAGCTCGTCGGGTACCACCGAATCCAGATCGGACCAGCTGATCGGCGTCGACACCTGCGCGCCGGCCTTCGGTCGCACACACCAGGCGCCGAAAACCGTTTTGTGTGGCGCGTTCTGATTGAAATCGATGAAGACGCGGTTTCCGCGTTCTTCCTTCCACCACTGCGCGGTGATGTCCTCCGGATACCGCCGCTCCAATTCCCGGGCCAGGGCCACCGCGGCGGCCCGCACCTGATAACCGTCCCATTTCGATTCCAGCGCCGAGTAGAGATGCAAGCCGCGTGACCCGGAGGTCTTGATCCGGGATTCGACGCCGAATTCGGCCAGCAGATCCCTGGTGCGGATCGCGGCATGCCGCAGATCGGCGAAGGTTGTGCCCGGCGACGGATCGAGGTCGATGCGCAGCTCGTCGGCGATCTCCAGATTGTCCGCGCGGTTGGGCCAGACGTGGAACCCGAGGCACCCTTGGTTCACCGCCCACAGGATATGGGCCAGATCGTGCGCGACCAGGGCGTCGCTGGTGGTGCCGTTCGGCGTGGACACCTCCACGGTGTGCAGCCAGTCCGGGGCGGACTTCGGCACCCGTTTCTGAAACCAGGATTTGCCGGATGCCCCATCCGGATACCGCTCCAGCAGCAGCGGTCGCCCGCCCACCACATTCAGGAACGGTTCGGCGATCGCCTGGTAGTACCGCACCAGATCGAGTTTCGTCTCGCCGCGCTCGGTGAAATAGATCTTGCCCGGATTGCTGATCGTGACGGTCCGGCCGTCGGTCTCGATGTCGACGGACTCGGTCATCGCGCCGCGCCTTCGCCGAACAGCGTGCTCAGTTCCGCGGGCGCGACTTCGTCGAGCTGCGCGTAGGTGCACGACTGCGGGGTCCGGTCGGCCCGGAACCGCACCAGCCTGCCACCGTGGCGCAGTCGTCCCGACTGCACGTGCTCGTAGCGCACCTCGGCGACCAGCTCCGGCCGCAGCGCCTCCCAGGACAGATCCTTGCCGCCGGTCCAGCGGCTGACGCCACCGGGCATCTTGCCGTCCGCGGCGGCCTGCGCCGCGGCGTCGGCCCAGTCCCGCCACGGGTGGTGGTCCAGCGCGTTCTCGCGCAGCGGTGCGAGCTCCCCGACCAGTTCCGCGCGCCGCGCCGCGGTGAAGCTGCTGGCCACGCCGACGTGATGCAGATGGCCCTCGTCGTCGAAGAGACCGAGCAGCAGCGAACCGACCCCGGCTCCGTCCTTGTGCCACCGGAAGCCCGCCACCACGCAGTCGGCGGTGCGCTCGTGTTTGACCTTCAGCATGACCCGCTTGTCCTGGAGATAGGCGAGGTCGTCGGACTTGACCATCACGCCGTCGAATCCGGCGCCCTCGAAACGGGTGAACCAGTCCTCGGCGACGTCGGGATCGTGGGTGAGTGGGGTCAGGTGCACGCGCGCGAGCGCGGTGTCCAGGATCGTCTCCAGCAGCCGCCTGCGTTCGATGAACGGCTCTCCGGTCAAATCTTCGTCGCCGAGGGCGAGCAGGTCGAAGGCCACGAAACTGGCCGGCGTCTCCGCGGCCAGCTTGGCGACCCGGGACGCGGCCGGATGCAGGCGATTCTGCAAGGTGTCGAAATCCAGACCCTGTTCGGTGACCACGACGATCTCGCCGTCCACCACGCAGCGCTCGGGCAGCGCCTGCTTCAGCAACTCGGCGACCTCGGGAAAATACCTGGTCAAGGGCCGGTCGTTGCGTGAGCCGAGTTCCACTTCGGCGCCGTCGCGGAACACGATGCAGCGGAAACCGTCCCACTTGGGTTCGTAGCTCAGGCCCGGCTCGCGGGGCACCGCGGGCGCGGATTTGGCCAGCATCGGCCGCACTGGCGGCAGCACCGGTAGGTCCACGCGATCCTCCTCGGGTTCGATCCTCACCCATACCGACGGCGCGCGCGAAGCGAACTCATCGGTATGCGGCCGCGCTTTCGGCTCGATCGTAGGCGGCCGCCCCGACAGTCTCGTGGAACCCGCCGCTCAGTTCTCCAGCCAGCCGTGCTGGTCGGCGAACGCGGTCAGCCGGTCGCGAATGGTGAGGATCTCGCCGGCGGTGAGCGCGGGGCTGGCGTCCAAGAGCAATTCGGTGATCAGGCGCTTGTGCTCGGCGACGGTGAGCTGTCCCGAACCCGGCCTGTCCTTGCCCTTGTGCCGCGCCGGCGGCGCGGACGACCCGCCGACCACGGTCAAATTCACCGCCTTGGGTCCGCGGTCGCCCTCGGTGACCTCGAATTCGAACACCCGCCCCTGCCGCAACTCGTCCTCGTCCAGTCCGATGTCGTTGACGTGGACGAACACATCGGGCCCACCGTCCTCCGGCCGAATGAAACCGAATCCCCGAGAGCTGTCGAACGACACCAATTTCCCGATGGACACCAACACCCGCTCCTCGTCGCCGTCGCTACCCGGCAACTTTAACGCGCCTTTTCGCCGTCGTCGGAGGAAAGCGCCTTTTGCAACGAATGGAAAACGGTCAGTCCCTGACCGACCATTCCGTTCACCAGTTCGCTCACTCCGTCCGGTCCGTTCAGCACGGTGAGATTCGCGCTCGCCAGCCCGCTCGACGCCTGCCGCACGATTTCCGGAAGTTGTTCGATCAACAACTGATCCAGCGCGATCCGGTTGTTCGACGCGGCCGCCTCGGCCTGGATCCGGGTCCGGTCGGCCTCCGCCTCGGCCAGGATGCGCACGCGATCCGCCTCCGCCTGAGCCGGTTTGACGACCTCGGCCTGCAACTGCTGCTCGCGCAGCTCGGCCTCCTTGCGCGCCTGCTCGGCCTGGGCGGTGAGCACCTCCTGCAACGCCATCGCCTCGGCGAGCGGGCCCGCCTGCGCCGCCTCGGCGTTGGCCTTGTCGATATCGCGCTGGTATTGCGCACGCAGGATCGCCGTCTCGCGCTGATATTCCGCCTGCCTGCGCTGGGATTCCTGTTCGGCCTGCGCCGCCGCCTGCGCGGCCTGCGATTGCGCGATCTGCGCGTCGCGCTGCACGGCGGCATTGTGCGGCGCGGCGAGCGCGGCGATATAGCCGAGGTTGCCGTCATCGATGGACTGGATCTGGAAGGAGTCGACCCAGAGGCCGATATTGCTCATCTCGACTTTCGACGCGACGAGCACTTCGTCGGCCAGTTTCTGGCGCTCCCGGATGATCTCCTCGACCGTCATCGAGCCGACGATCGAACGCAGGTGCCCGGAGAAGATGCGTCCGGTCAGCACCGACATCTCCCGCTCCTGCTCGGAGAGGAACCGCTGGGCGGCGTTCACGATGGACTGGGTGTCGTTGGCCACCTTGAACGCGATCACCGCGCGCACGTCGAGCTGGATCGCCTGCTTGGTGACGCACCGCTCCTTGATTTCGGATTCGAACATCGCCAGCGACAGATAGCGCACCTTGCGGAACAGCGGAATCACCCAGGCGCCGCGCCCGATGATCACCTTGAACGGCGCGTTGTCCCGGCTCTTGCCGCCGCTGACCAGCATCGCTTCGTCCGGGTCCGGTACGTGGTAGCCCAGCACGTCTGTCTCCCTTACTGTTTCAGGTTTCTCCGGCCGGGTCCGGGGTGAGCGGAATCCACGGGACGACGTCGACGACGCGCCCCGGATGGACCGCGATGACCAGCACGGCCGCACCGGCCGGAATCGGCTCGGTGGACTGTGCGATGTACAGCTCGGTTCCCCCGCGAATCGCGACCAGGACCTCGCTCAGCGTCCCGGCACCTCGGATCGGCGATGTGAGCGTACCCGTCAAACCCACCACGGGGTCGGTCATCCCGCGATCTCCTTCTTCCGGCTCCCGGACCGTCACCTTACGTCTCGCCCAGCGCTTTTCGATATCGGCCGCGGCGGAAGGCCGCGACGGCGCGGGTATGTTTCTTGCATGGCAGGTCGGCTGGCGCTGGTGGTGGGGTCGGAATGCGCGGCGCTGGGGAAACTGGGTTTCACCGAAGAACTCGCCCAGGGGCTGTACGGCAGCCTGACCGCAGCGGGCGGCTGGCGGCCTGCGCTCGATCTCGACGGGCCGGTGCTCAATCCGACTGTGGCGCAGATGATCAGCGCGATCGACGCCGCGTTCGCGGCGGCCTCCCAACGGCAGGCCACCCTGCTGCTCGGCTTCATCGGGCACGGCGTCGCGACGACCGCCGAGGACTTCTACCTGCTCGGCCACGATTCTCCCGCGGACCCCACCTCGCACAACGCCTTTCACATGACGCAGGAGATCCGCGAGCGGCTCGACCGCGCCGCGCTGGACGGGCTGGTGCTGCTCGTCGACGCCTGCGAGGCCGGACAAGGCGTGCAGGGGGCCGCGCGCCGCTGGACCGATCTGCTGGCGCAGTCGGGCGGGAGGATGGAGCTGCTGGTCGCCTCGGGTGACGGTCCCGCATATTCCGGGTGCTTCACCCGCACCATGCTCGCCACCTTCGATCTCGGCCTGCCGCTGCGCGGCGAGAACCTGCTGCCCTCGGACCTGGTCGATCCGATCGCCGTGCAGTGCACCCACCAGCAGCCGCAGCATCTGTCCTTCAGCTCCGGCGCGGTGTCCACCACGCAGGGTGTCGACCCCGGGCTGTGGCTGGTGCCGAACACCGCGCGTCATCGTGACGCGGTGAGCGGGCGTTCCGCGGCCGGGTTCGTCGACCAGCTCACCCGGAGCCTGTTGCTGACGCCCGACGTCCGCGAGCGGCTGGACGCGATCGTCGATGCGGGCAGCCACCGGCTGCGGGCGGTGCTGGGGCCCGCGGGCGTGGGTAAGTCCACGCTGCTGGCCATGCTGATCCGGCCCAGCCTGGTCGACGGACTCGCCGTCACCCCCGACTACATCACCGCCGCGGTGTTCCTGACGGTGAACAGCTCGGTCGAGTCGGTCGCCGCGGAGCTGGCCGCGCAGCTCGACGCGCGCCTGCCCGGCTTCCCGGAAGCGGCGCGCGCGGCGCGGGCGCATCGGCCCCGCGACGAGTTCGACATCTTCGACATCCTGGTCCGCCGCCCGCTGGCGCGCCTGTCCACGGCCGGGCGCCGGGTCACCCTGGTGTTCGACGGACTCAATCAGCCGCAGGAGGGCACCAGGCGGTTGCTGGTGGCCGCGATCGCCGATCTGACCTGCCGCGAAGATCTCCGGCACGTGCGGGTGATCGTCGGCATCCGGCCCGGGACCGGCGTCGAGGACGACTCGGGGCTGGCGCACATGCACCGCATCGATGTCGCCGAACCGGCGGCCGACGACATCGCCGCCGTGGTGGACTCGGCCCGCGGAACGGCGCCGGTCGGCCCGGTGGACTGGATCGGCTGGATCCAACGGTTGCTGGCCGAGACGCCGACGGACGAGAGCGGTTCGCGCGTGGTCTCCGGCGGCTGGCTGGTGGCGCGCATCCTGCTGGAGGTCGCCTCCGGGTTGACCGACGGCGCGGTCGCGTCCGGGATCGGTCTGGACCGGGTCATCGCGCTGCGGGTGGAGACCGCGCTGCGCGGGGTCGACCCGGCAACCGCGAGTGACACGGCGGCTCTGCTCGGGCTCCTGGTCGCGGCGGGTGTCGGCCCGGTGCTGCCGCTGGAGTTGCTGGACTCGGCGCTGTTGTCGCTCGGCGTCGACCTGAGCGCCGCCCGGGTCCGCGATATCGCGGTGAATCTCGGCGCGTTGGTCACCCGTAGTCATCCCGGTACCGTTCGCGAGTCGCTCGGCGTGACCCACAGTGCGTTCCTGCCCGCGCTGGGCGTGGAATGCCGCCGTCTCGGCGTGCGCATCGCGGACGCCCACCGCGCCTTGATCGCGGCGATCCAGGCCGACGACACCGACCGGGCCGCCGACTACGCGCGGGGTGCGGCCATGCGTCACTGCCTGGCCTACGGCGACTCCGCCTTGGCGATCGACTTCCTGATGAAGCTGGAAACCGGCAGGTCGGCCGACGATCGCGACCTATGGGCCGCGTGGGCGCCGGACTTCGTCGAGGCCCTCGGGCCGGACCATCCCGATACCTTCACCACGCGCCGGCGGCGGGCCTATCACCGCGCCGAGAGCGGCGACCTGGTCGGCGCCGTCGCCGATTTCGAGCAATTGCTCGCCGACCGGCTGCGCGTATTCGGAGCCGACGACCCGGCCACCTTGGACACCCGCGACAGCCTGGCCAGCTACCGCGCCCGCTGTGGCGACTACTCCGGCGCGGGCGCGGAATTCGAGCAGCTGCTCATCGACCAGCTGCGCCTGCTCGGCCCCGATCATCCCGAAACCCTGCGCACCAGGAACAATCTCGCGTCCAACCGTGGCGACGTCGGCGATTTCGCCGGGGCGATCACCCGATTCGAACAGCTGCGCACCGACCGCGCCCGAGTGCTGGGCGCCGACCATCCGGATACCCTGCGCACCCGCAACAGCCTGGCGTACTGGCGGGCCGACAGCGGCGATCTCGCCGGCGCCCGCGCCGAATTCGAGCAACTGGTGGCGGACTATCTGCGCGTCTTCGGCGCCGACCATCCCAACACACTCGGCGCGCGCAACAACCTCGCGGCGTTCCGCGCGCGCAGCGGTGATCTGGCCGGGGCAGGCGCGGAATTCGCTCGCCTGCTCGACGACCGCCTGCGGGTGCTCGGCCCGGACCATCCCGACACGCTGCTCACCCGCGGCCGGTTGGCCGGATACCGCGCCGACAGCGGCGACCTCGAGGGCGCGATCACCGACTGGGAGAAACTGCTCGGCGACCGGTTGCGGGTGCTCGGCCCGGATCATCCCGATACCTTCGCCACCCGCAACGAACTCGCGGGTTGCCGCGCCCGGCACGGCGACCTCACCCGCGCGGTCGCGGAACTGGAAGTCCTGCTGGTCGCGGAGTTGCGTGCGCTGGGCCCCAATCATGCCGCCACTGTCCGGACCAAGAACACTCTGGCGTACTGGCGGGGCCAGGCCGGGGACTGACCGCCCGGCCGCGGGTGGTGCGAGTCAGGAACGGTAGAGCGAGCGATACACGGTGAGCATCGCGAGGCAGTGCTCGATGATCTGCTCGCGAGTGGCGCGCAGCGAGCCGTTCAGCCACGCCGAGAACATGCCCGCGTTCCCGCTGGCCATGGTCACGGCCGCCAGTCTGCGCTTGACCGGGTCGTCGATGTGGCCGAACAGATGGTCCTGCATGATCCGGGTGAAGACCGGCATCACCGCGAAGGTGGTCTGTCCGAGTCCGGTGCTGGAATACGGCTCGACCAGGAACAGCCGCGATTTGCGCGGGTCGGCGAGCACTTTGTCCACCAGGATCTCCGAGAGCGCGCGGTCGCGGGACGGGTCGTCGGTGGCCGCGAAGGCCGTCATGGGTTCCAGGAATTCGTCGGCGACCTGGCGGTAGAGCACGTCCAGTAACTCGTCGCGGCTGGCGAAGCTCTCGTAGAAGTAACGGTCGGTGAGGTTGGCCTTGCGGCACACCGCCCGCATGGTGACCCCGCCGGCGCCCGACTCCCCGATCAGGTCGAGCGCCGCTTCCAGCAGCGTCGCCCGCCGCGTCTCCCTGCGCTCGGTGAGCGTCGTCCCACCCCAGATCCGCGGGCCCCCGTCGTCGTCTGCTTCCTGACCTGTCTGCACGGCCCCACGATAATGCCTGGCGGCGGGCCCCGACTCCGCCCGCTCCGGCCTGCCCTCCGTGGTCTCGCCGAACGCCGGCGGCTACCGCGGTCCGGTCGCCCCTTTGCTGTCGAGCCTTCCCGCCGAGCCCGGTGACCTGACGGCGCACCCCGGAGGTCAGCCTCGTTCCAGCGGCAGTCCCGCATCACGCCAGGCCACAACGCCCCCGGCCAGGCTGGCGGCGTCGTATCCGGCTCGGCGGGCCCGTGCGGCGAACCGCACCGACAGCTCCCCGACAGGGCAGACGAAGACGACGGGGCGCGAGCGCGGGAACGGGATGCCCTGGCCGAACATGTCGTCGAGCTGGTCGTCGCGAATGTTCAACGCACCCGGCACATGCCCGATCCGGTAGGCCATCGCGCCACGACTGTCCACGATGGTCGGCCTGCCGGTCCGGTCCAGCTCGTCGAGTTGCTCGGGCGACAGGCGTGGCACCGCGGCCAGCTCGGCCTCGGTCGGCGCCGCGTCGCGCTCGGCGCGGCCGAACAGTTCCGGTCGGCGCTTCTTGATGTAGGACAGGTACGGCTCGAGCCGATCGCAGACGATGAACACCGCGACGATCGGGTCGTGCGGATCGATCGCGGACAGATCCAGCGCGCCGAGCGTCTCCAGCGCGGCGGCATAGCCCGCGCCGCTGGTCGGCCCGGCCAGCACGCCGTACCCGGTGGCCAGGCGCAGCGTCGCGTCCACGGCGTCGCCGGCCGACACGGTGACGATCCGGTCGTAGAAGTCGGGCTGGAACAGCCCCACATCCCACATCTCGGTCTCCGACCGGATGCCGGGAACGAAGTCCGACCGCTCCGAAACCACGGCGACAGTGCGCAATTCGGGATTGTGCTTGCGCAGGTAGGTGGCGGTCCCCCTGGTGGAGCCGGTGGTGCCGAGCCCGCCGATCAGATAGTCGATCCTGGTGATGCCGTCGGCGGTCAGATCCTCGTGGATTTCGCGTCCGGTGCCGTGGTGGTGGGCCTCGATGTTCTTCTCGTTGGTGTACTGCGACAGGTGACGGTACGCGCCGGGCTGTTGCGCCATGGTCGCCTCGATCACCGAGTAGACGTCGTTCGGCGTGGTCGGGTCGGGGCACTCGGACAGTCCCGGCAGCTCGACGATCTCGGTTCCGAACAGATGCAGCAGATCACGGACTTCGCTCACCTTGATCCGGTTGGTCACCGCCCGCAGGTCGATGCCGTACACCGCGCCGAGCACACGCAGCGCTTTGGCGGTGTTCCCGCTGGACGCCTCGATGAGCGTCTGCCCGCCCGCGCGGATCTGCGCCAGATCGTCGCGCAGCATCGCCCAGGCCACCCGGTCCTTGACCGAGCCGAACGGGTTGTGCGACTCCAGTTTCGCGTACAGCTCGACGTTCGGCAGTCCGTGCACCGCGGGGTCGAGGCGAAGCAGCGGCGTGTTGCCGATGAGTTCGGTGATGTGGTCGTATCGCATTCAGGGGGCCTCGACGGATCGGACCGGGCTGGTGGCGGGGTGGGCGGCGTGCGGCGCGATATGACGCGCCTGTGCCGACGCGACGGGGAAGTCGGGTTCGTATTCGGCGTCGGGAACGACGCGGAACCCGTCGGGTCCGCGGGTGACCACGAACTTCGCCGGGAGCGGATGCAGGGAGGCCGTCGCCGCGGACAGGTCCATGTGGTAGGCGGCGGTGTTGGGGAACACCACCGTATCCCCCGGCCGCGGCCTGGTGGGCAGCCACACCTTGTGATTGGTGATCAGGTCTCGTTCCAGGCACAGCCGTCCGGCGAGGTAGACGCCGACCGGGCCGGTCGAGCGGTCGTCTCCCGCGGCCGCGCGGGGCAGCAGGATCGGGTCGACCATGACCTCCTGATCGGCGGGCGTCACCGCGTCGCGGCTGAGGTCGAGGTGCACCAGCACGCTGCCGTCGGCGACTTCCTTGACGAATTCGACCGTGGCCATCGTGATGCCAGCGTGGTCGACCAGCGCCTTGCCCGGCTCCAGCCACAGCTCCAGCAGATTGTCGCTCGTCACCTGCGCTACCGTGCGTCCGCCGTGCCGCTCCAGCGGGGCGTCGAGCAGATCGGCGAGCATGCGGTCGGCGGGGACGGTGTTGGCGTACTTGTGGAACACCGGTGTGCCGTGCACGGCGCCGCCCGCGACGTGATAGCCGAAGGTGTTGCTGCCCCAGGTCATCGGTTCCCCCCGGCCCAGCAGAGATTCGCGCAGCGCGAGCACATAGGCGTCGAATCGTTCGGCGTCGGCCGTGAACACCTGCCGGAATCCGCCGCCGATGTCGAGCACCGACGGGGTGAGCCCGCGCTCGTAGGCTTGCTCGATCAGCCGCAGGCAGGCGTCGATCGCCCGGACGCGCTCACCGACGTCACCGGAGTCGAGGTGGAAGGCGAACCCGAGGAACGCGATGCGTCCGCGCTGTGCCGAGAGCAGATCGAAGGCCCGCCCGACGTGTGCGAGCGGCACCCCGAACCGGCTCACCTGCCCCGCGTCGAAACCGGAAAGACGTAGCAGCACAGGCACTTCCGTGTTATCACTGGCCAGTTCTGCGATGCGGCCCAGTTCCCACAGGTTGTCCACGTTGATCGTCACCCCACGGTCGACGAGGTCGCGCAGGAAAGCTTCGCCTTTCGGGCCGGTGACCTCGATGCGTGGCGGACCGAATC
The DNA here is from genome assembly GCF_001613465.1 of Nocardia niwae NBRC 108934 = DSM 45340. Lineage (GTDB taxonomy): Bacteria > Actinomycetota > Actinomycetes > Mycobacteriales > Mycobacteriaceae > Nocardia > Nocardia niwae. Next base: position 119,161 of record NZ_BDCK01000018.1, read on the forward strand.
CGGCGGCGAGCGCGCCGGCCAATTCGTGCGGTGAGGCGACGTCGATGGCGATGCCCTCGCGGGCGGCGGTGCGAACGAACGCGCGAGACTGATTCACCTTGTGCGCGTAGCAGATACGGTGCCCGGGAAGCCGTCGCTCCAGCACCGCGCGCAGGCGCAGCAGGTTCTCCGAGTAGACCTGCGGGAACACCAGATGCGCCGGGGATCCCGAGCGCGCCGGCATCTCCGTCGCCAGGCCGGGAGTGTCGAGGAAGGCGCGGACCGTCGGATGCATCTTCGCGGGCAGCGCAGGCGGCCACAGCGTCATACGGCGGCTTCCGACGGCTCGGTGACCCGCGCTCGGGTCGCGTCGTCGGGGCGTTGCGCGGTCGGGTTGTAGCCGCCGTCCCGGATCGCCTCGAATGCCCTTGCCCGGTTGCGCGGACTGCGGAACTCGGCCACCACCCGCTTGCTGTCCAGGTCGATGTCGACCACGCGGATGTCCATCGACTCCAGCACTCCGCCGATCGTGCGGACACAGTGCTTGCAGGTCATGTCCGGCACGTAGAACACCTGGTCTTCGGCGGTAGCCGCGCGGTCGGCGGTCGCCTCGTCGAGTTCGGCGCTCACCTCGGCGATCGCGCAGCGGCCCACGATCTCGGTGAAGGTCGCGACGAACCGGTCGACCAGCAGCGGCAGGATGCTGAAATGCCCGCTGTCGAGCTGGTGCGGTGTAGCCGCGGGGCAGGCGGGATGGCTGCCCTCGGGCAGCAGCGCGTACTGCCGGGAGATCAAATCGAGGTCGTCGTGGTATTTGGCGATCGCCTCGGCGACCGTGAGACCTTCGGCCGTGGTGGCGCGCTCCATCACGGTGTGCGCGTCGGCGATGGTGGCGTCCTTCATCGCGCGCAGGGTGGCCACCGTCTCGGCCGAGTAGCGCAGGGCGCCGTCGGGCTGCGCGACGAGAGTCACCGGGATCATGCCCCGCCGATACGTCGAGGCCTGCAACTCCCAGAACCATCGCGTGGCCACCGCGGCGAAGATCCCGGACGCGCGCAGCGCTTCGGCGAAGGCGGCGGCATCGTGGTAAGGGGTCTGACCGGCCAGCAGGGCGTGCTGGGCCAGCACGCGTCCCGCCGCCTCGATGCCGACCCGGAAGATGTCGCGCGGATCGTGGTCGGTGGTCGTGCCCGCCAGAATGGCGTGTTCGTCCGGTCCGAGTGCCGCGACCCGCGCGGCGAAGGCGGGATCGCTGTCCAGCTGGTGCCACAGCGCCAGGACGGTCTCGCGCATCGCGATCGGCACCACCGGGCCCAGGCCGTCGGCGCGGAAGTGCCCGGTATTCGGGATGCCGTCGCTGTCGGTCCACGCGATCCGGTGTGTCGCGCTGGTCACCTGGTCCGCGCGGCACGGGCGCATGAAACGCTCCAGATACAGCCGCTGCGAGTAGGTGAGATGGCTGTCCGGCTCCGGACGCACTGCGACGCAGGTGAATTCGAAGCGGCGATGCGGGGAATCGCGAACCGGTTCGGTGAACAGCCCCGGCTGCGCCAAGTCGGCCAGCACCCTGGACGCGGCCCGCCGGTCGTAGCGGGGGATGTCGTTACTCACGTGACCTCCTCGGCGATGGTTCGCACGCATGCGACGAATCGGTCGATCTCGTCGGGCGTGTTGTAGATGTGCGTGCTGACCCGCACCGAGCCCGCGCCACCGGAATCGGCGGGGACGCAGTGCGCGCCGGTGCGGACCAGGAAACCCAGTTCGCCGAGGACGAATCCCGCGTCGGTGGCCGAGATCCCGTCCAGGGTGAAGGAGAGGATTCCGTAGCCCACCTCGCATGCCGCGTGCGCCGGGCCGGGTAGGAACTCCAGGCCGCGGACCGGCCGCAGCCCGTCGATCAGGCGCAGGGTCAGGGCGCGGTTGTGCGCGGCGACGACGTCGAGGCCGATCGATTCCAGCACCTCAATGGCACTGCCGAGAGCCAGGATGCCGGGGATATCGGGCGTGCCGCCTTCCAGCAGCGCGGGCATCGGCCCCGCCCGCAGTCCGTCCGGCTCCGGCCCGACGCCGGAATTGCCGCCGGGCAGGAACGGGACCAATCGGTCGTGCACGCGTCTGCGGCAGTACAGGATGCCGGTGCCAGGGGCGCCGAACATCTTGTGCGCGGCGAAGATCGCGAAATCCGCGCCGAGCGCGGTCACGTCGACCGGGAGATGCCCGCCGCTCTGCGAGCAGTCGAAGCACAGCAGAATGGCGGGGTCGATACGGCCGCGCAGTTCCTCCAGGGTGCTGAGGCCGCCGAAGACATGATGCAGGTGCCCGGTCGTGATCAGCCGGGTACGCGGGGTGATCTTGGCCAGGATGTCGTCGGTGTCCGCCTCGCCGGCGGCGGTCACCCGGTAGGGGATCAGATCGATGCGGCGGCCGAACCGGGTGAGCAGTCCGCGCAGATGCTGCCACGGATAGACGTTCGACGCGTGATCGCTCGCGTTGTACAGGATCTCGTCGCCGTCGGCGAGCGCCGTCAGGCCCCACGACAGCGCGACGGCGTTGAGCGCCGCGGTGGCGCCCGCGGTGAAGACCACCTCGTCGGGGTGCTCGGCGCCGAGGAACGCGGCGGTGCGTTCCCGGATCCGGGCGATCCGCGCGGTGAGGCCGGTGGCCCAGGGGTAGGTGCCGCGCCCGACGTTGGCCGTGCCGTTGCTGTGATACCGGTGGATGGTCTCGATCACGGGCAGCGGCTTCTGAGTGGTGGCGGCGCTGTCCAGAAAGACCTCGGAGGCGCGGGCCAGGGCCGGGAACATCGACCGCACGGCGGCCGGGGCGAACCGGGGAGGCTCTTCCGTCCGCGTCACCCGCGATCTCGGGGCAGGGGACCGCAACGTGACGCTCCCTTCACCGGTAACTCGGACGTCACCCACGATACGCATTTTCGGTACGGACTTCGAAGTTTTGTCGTGGACAATGTCTTTCACGACTAGCCTGGAAATATGCCGCTGACCCCGCAAGAGCGTCAAGAGTTCCTGGCACAGCCGCATGTCGCGGCATTCTCGGTGGCCGCGGGCGCCGGTCGCGGCCCGCTCACCGTCCCGATCTGGTACCAGTACCACCCTGGGGGCGAGGTGTGGATCCTGACCGGACCGGAGTCGCAGAAGATGCGCTACCTCCGGGAGGCCGGTCGTTTCAGTCTGATGGTGCAGCAGGTCGAGCCCACGGTGCGGTACGTGAGTGTGGAGGGCCCGGTCATCCGGACCGTCCCGATGACCGACGAACTGCACCGCGAGATGACTGCGCGGTACCTGCCCGCCGAATCGGTCGACGCGTACCTGAGAGCGGCCGAGGCCTACGGTGAGCAGATCGCCGTTTACCTGCGGCCGGAGCACTGGCTGTCGGCCGATCTGGGCGACCCGAGCGCGCTCTAGTACCTGCCCTGCAGGTAGTCGACGAGGTGCTCGCGTTCGGTCGCCAGTTCGGAGATCGCGCTCTTGACCACGTCGCCGATGCTGACGATGCCGACCAGCCTGCCCTCGTGCACGACCGGCAGATGCCGGATGCGGCGCTCGGTCATGGTGCGGCGTAGCCCGTCGACCCGGTCGTCGGGCGCGCAGGTGTGCACCGCGGCGGTCATGATCGCCGAGACCGGCGTGTCCAGCAGGTCCGCGCCGCGCGCGTGCAGACTGCGCACCACGTCACGCTCGGAGACGATGCCCGCGATCGTATCGCCATCGGGGGAGACGACGACCGCGCCGATGTTCCGCTCGGCCAGGGTGGCCAGCAGCGTGCGCACCGTTGTTTCGGGCGCGACCGTGGCCACGTCGCTGCCCTTCCTGCGCAGGATCTCCGAAATTCGCATATTTCACCATCCAGACGTCGCGGCACTACCAGGATCGCAAGTCAGCGCTCCGGTGACCAGCACGAATCCGTTACAGGTCGCGGTTCGGTCACGGGGTGGACGTCAGAGGCGGCGCGTGACACTGCGGTCCAGATCGCGGGCCAGCAGGGCGATCGCCGCCTGCGAGATGCCCGCAGAGGTCGCCAGGTCGATCGAGGTCAACTGGGCGATACGGCGCAGGCGGTAGTCGACGGTGTTCGGGTGCACGAACAGCTGGCGGGCGGTGAGCTGCCGGTTCATGTCGTTGCCGAGATAGGCGCGCATGGTGTCGAACAGCTCGGGATGGGCGTCCAGCGGGTCGAGGATGGTCGCGATCCGCCGGGTGGCCGGGCCGCTGCGGGTGAGCTGGTATTCCACCGCCAGATCCGACATCTGGTAGAGGCCGGGCGGCCGGACGCCGACCCGCACCAGATTCAGCAGCTCGTGCGCTTGGTCGGCGGATTCGGGGATCTGATCGGTGTCGGTCGGCACGACGGTCGCGGTGAGCGGGACCTCGGCGGCGGCGGCCAGCAGCTCGAGCGTCGCGGCCGTGAGGACGGTCTCGGCCTCCTCGCCCAGCGGGATGAGCAGTGTGCCGCCCTTGGCGCTGAGCAGGGCCAGTGCGCGGGAGGCGAACACGGTGGCGAGCTCGGATTGCAGCCGCCGCAACTTGCGGCGCGCGGCGACGTTCCCGTCGACGCGCGGGTCGCGTTCGTCCGGATGTTCCGGAATGGACAGGGCGACAACTTGATAGGACTCCGCGATCGGGATGCCGGTCTGCCGGGCCAGTGCCGAGCTGCCGCGACCGCTGAGCAGCGCGGAGGCGAGCGTCTGCGCAGCCGTCTGGTGCTCCTTGGCCACCAGGTGCTGTTCGTCGACGTAGGCGTCGGACACCGCCGCGGTGATCGCCTCGAGCAGTTCGAGCAGCAGATCGGCGGCGACCAGCACCTCCTCCACGTCGTCGGCCTCGGCCGGCGCGGTGACCAGACCGAAGGCGATGCGCAGTCCTTCGTGGTAGGCGCGCAGGATGGTGCTCAGTGGCACGCCCTCCCGCGCCCAGCGGGCGGCCGCCGCGCGCACCGGGCCGAGCTGGTGTTCGTCGGGTACGGTGCGCCGGTCGAACATCTCGGCGGCGAGATTCAGGCAGCTGCGGGTGAGTTTCGTGACGTCTCCGCGTAATTGCTCGCCGGGCAGGGTACGGCAGGGAGCCATGACGTTCTCGAAGTATCCGACCATGTGCGAGGCCACGCTGTCGGTGTTCTGCAGGGGCACCGAAGCCGGCTGTCCGCCGATTTCCAGCACCGGGTCGGACGAGTCGGTGGACAGATCCAACGCGGAGTAGGTCATTACGAGTTCGCTCCCAATGCCACGCCAGGCGTGCGAGATATCGCGCCCGAGTCGATCGATCACTATACGAAAGGGGCGTGGACAGGGGGAGTGATCCGTGAGATCGTCCGGCACCCTGCCCATTGCCTACGACAGCGCTGTTTCCTACAGCTGTCCGCGGGTGAAATGTCGCGGTCCGGCAACGGTGTGGCCGGGTTGCCTGCCGCGCCGAATTCCTCTGCGCCGGAGGGAGGGGCCTACTCGTCGTCCAGCCCGGCTGACAGGTAGGCGGCGGCCGCCAGCCATTGCCTGCACTGCGGGCCGTGCACCTCGTGCGCGGAGAGTATGTCGCGCGCTTGCCGGTAGGTGAGGCCGCGGGGCTCGGCTCCGCAATCGGACATAGCGAATTCCGGTGCCGGGTACTGGCGCGAGGGTTCGCCGCTGCCGCCATCGATGACGGCGACCCGAGGAGAAGTTCGAAATGGCTCGATCATTCGACAACCCCTCGCGTCCGACGTGCGGCGAGGAGGTCGACCTGCCGGTGACGCAAGCTCGAACTCCCTGCGTACCTCCCCGATTTCGAGTTCGAGTCTATGCCTCCGTCACTTGCAAATGCAAGTACATTTGCACGATCGGTCACAGAAAAAACGCCGGCGGCCGCCGGTGCGAGACCGGCGACCGCCGCTGTGCCGCTTGTGGTTTGGCGTCCAGGGGCCTTACGGCTTGCGAGCGACCGCGCCGTAGGCGGAGATCGGCCGGGACTCGCCCACCTCCGTGTCGCCCGCGCGCCACTGCGTGATGGACACGAAACCCGGATCGACCAGCTCCAGTCCGTCGAACACCGCCTTGATCTGCGCCTGCGGGCGGGGGACATAAGGAGTGCCGCCGGTGCCGGTGTAGTTCTCGCACAGGGTGACGTAGGCCTTGCTGTCGTCGGTGCCGTCCCACATCACCAGGTGGCTGCCCGAGGGTACGGCGTCCAGCACGGTGTGCACGATACGCAGGAGTTCGTCGTAGCTCTTGGCGTGGCCGAGGACGCCCATGAACATCACGCCGATGGGCTCGTTGAAGTTCAGGACGTTCTTGGCGTCGGCGATGATCCGCTCGGGATCGTGGTAGTCGGCGTCGATGTAGGTGGTGACGCCTTCCGGTGTGGTGGACGTGAGCAGCGCCCGCGCGTGCGTGAGCACGAGAGGGTCGTTGTCGACGTAGACGATCCGGGCTTCGGGCGTCACGCTCTGGGCGACCTCGTGGGTGTTCTGCATGGTGGGCAGGCCGGTCCCGATATCGAGGAACTGGCGGATGCCCACCTCGCCGGCGAGGTAGCGCACGGCGCGGATCAAGAACTGGCGCGACTGCACCGCCATGGTGGTGATGTCCGGATCGACCTCGATCCCGGCATCGCCTGCGACGCGGTCGATCTCGTAATAGTCCTTGCCGCCCATCCAGTAGTTCCAGATGCGCGCGGAGTGGGGGATGTCGGTCCGGATGAGAGGGCTGTGGTCTTCGGGCATGGGGTTGTACTCCTCGGCAAAAATGTGTCCGCGACACTGCCGTGCTGGTGGGCGCGTGGGTGCGTCGCGAATGACTGGTACATCCGATGTGCACTGTGACAGTACAAGATTCACGCTTGTCCAGCGGGGTGGATCGGGGACCTGATCTCGGTGTTTTCCAGGCGAGGCGAGCATGTTTCACATCATCGGTCCGCCGGGCCCTGTCGGCGGGCACACGCGGTGGCGAACTTCGTGCTATCGTCCGGTGTTGGTGCAGATGCAAGAACGTTTGAACGTGCATCTGCACGAACCGAATCGCCTAACTGCGGTAACCGAGGAGTGGGGAAGATGTCGGATACATCCACCAACGAGATCGTCGGAACTTGGCGCAAGAGTTCCTTCAGTAATGCGAGCGGCAACTGCGTCGAGGTGGCCGAAACGGCCAACGGCCAGGTGGCAGTGCGTAACTCGCGGGACCCGGAAGGCGGGGTCCTGATCTACACGCGTCCGGAGATCGATGCGTTCGTCCGCGGCGCGAAGGCCGGGGAGTTCGACTATTTGACTAGCTGAGCGGTAACATTGGCGGTCGGTACGGTGTGTTTCGCGACAGGTGGTTGTGACACACTGTGGGCAACCCCCGGAGTATCGGAGACGAACTCGATGATCGCTGAACCCGATGACGATGGTCATGCGCAATCCGTTGTCGCGGAACGTGGTCCGACCGTGCTACGCATCGCATTGGGCGGCCAGCTGCGCAAGCTCCGGGAGAAGAGGAACATCACCCGCGAGGCGGCCGGTGACGCGATCCGCGGATCGCATGCCAAGATCAGTCGTCTCGAGCTCGGCCGTACCGGCTTCAAAGAACGTGACATCCGCGACCTGCTGACCCTCTACGGCGTCCACGATCCGGAGGAGCGCGAGTCGTTCCTCGAACTGGCCAGGCAGGCCAACGAGCCCGGCTGGTGGCATCGATACAGCGACCTGCTGCCCCAGTGGTTCGGTACCTACCTGGGCCTGGAACAGGCCGCGAGCAAGATTCGCACCTACGAGTCGCATCTTGTTCCCGGCCTGCTGCAGACACCCGAATACGCCAGGGCCGTAGTGGCGCTCGGGTACGAGGACGGCGACATGGATCGGCGGGTCGCGGTACGTCAGCGCAGGCAGGAGATCCTCTTCCGCTCGGACCCGCCGGTGGTCTGGGCGGTGCTCGACGAAGCCGCGCTGGTGCGGCCCGTCGGCGGCCCGCAGGTGCATCGGGAGCAGATGCTGCACCTGATCCGGCTGGCGAAGCTCCCGAATGTGACGATCCAGGTGCTGCCGTTCACCGCGGGTGAGCACGCCGCGGCGGGGAGTTCCTTCAGCATTCTGCGTTTCGCCGAGCAGGAACTGCCGGACATCGTGTACCTCGAACAATTGACCAGCGCGCTGTATCTCGAGCGGAGGCAGGACCTGGCGCTGTACCTGTCGGTGATGGACCGGCTCAGCGTGCAGGCCGAGCGTCCGGACAAGTCGATCGAGATCATGCAGAAATACGCCGATGGGCACTGAGTTCGCGCGGTAGCGCTAGGCGCGGCCGAGAACCCGATACGCCGAGCGGCCACCTCCGATATCGGAGGTGGCCGCTCGGTTTTCTTTGCTGTCTAATAGCTTGGCGGCGGTAGCTGCCGGAAATCTTGGTTTTCGGGTCGGCGCCCGACGTCGATGGCATCGTGGTGGCTGTCCACCGGCGTCGGGGGACGCGACGAATGTGCTCGTGGCACAGGGTATTTTTGTGGCCCGCCGGGCTCGGACGGCGGGAGGTCTACTGCTTGATGAAGCTGGAGGCGATTCGCCAGAATGTCGCGGGCTGCAATGCCTCGAAATCCCAATCGTCGGCCATCGCGTGCGCGGTGGTGACGATCCGGTCGATATCGAAATCGTGCCGAGTGGCCGCCCCGGTGGATTCGACGGCATCGATGACGTATGCCACGGCGGTTTCCCGGGAAAGTTCGGTATCGGTGTGGCCGCTGTGGGCCGGTAATGTGCTCATATGTCTACCGTTCGCTGGCTGGTCGGCCAGTGCGGTGTCGGTTGATCCGAACCGACCGCCGGTAAGTGGATGTTCCATTCGAACGCCCCTGCTTTGTCTGGCGGCGGCAAACCCATGGCGGCTTCGGCCTTCGGCTCGCCCACGCGGCCTCCCCTGATGGTCCCCTGTAAAGCGTTGCGGGACCGAGTTTATGCCGCTGTGCCTTTCACATGCAAGCACATCTGCACGATCGATTGCACGTGCGCAGACCGCATTTCGCGGCCGGAAGTTTGCGGATGCGGTGCCCGCCGCGGGATATTCAGTCCCGCCCGAATAGGACGTCGGTGCTGTAATCGATCTGTGTACCCGGCTCGACGAATTGGTCCGCCGCTGCCCGCCAGGCGAGAAAATGTTCGGTGAAACGGTGCGCCTCCGCCGCCTCGTCGTCGGTGTAGAGCTGGTACAGGAAGAAGCGGTGCGGGTCCACCCGATCTGCGCAGATGTCGAAGCGCAGACAGCCGGGCTCGGTCCGTACGGAGGCGTCGGCGCTGCGGGATATGGCCGCCAGGAACTCGGCGCGGGAGCCGGGGCGGATCTTCATCGAGACGATTCGACTGAACACGGTTGTTCTCCCATCGTGACCGTTGCGGTCGATCGGCAAGGGCGGTAGGGGGCTGCGCGACAGCTCAGTCGGCCAGTTGCGCAATTGCCTGGCTAATCGGGGTGTCCCCCGAAACGAGTTCGAGGGTCTGCCCGAAGGTGTGCGCGGCGGGCAACAGTCCGGCCAGGACGGCGGCGACGTCGGCGCGGGGGACGTCGCTGCGCCCGACCGGGGGCGGGGCGAGGGCCACCAGCCCGGTTCCGGTGGAATCGACCAACCGGCCGGGCCGCAGGATGGTCCAGTCGAGAGCCCTGCCTCGCACATCGTTTTCGGCCTGGGTCTTGGCGTCGAGATACGCCGCCCATACCTCGTCGGTACCGGGAGCGGGTGGCAGTCCGGCGCCCATCGTCGAGATCTGCAGGAAGCGGCGCACGCCGGTTCGCTCCGCCGTCTCGGCCAGCCGGACGGAGCCGCCCAGGTCGACGGTGTATTTGCGTTCGACACCGCTGCCCGGCCCGGCACCCGCGGCGAAAATCGCCGCGTCGCAGCCCTTTACGACGTCCGCCACCTCGTCGGCTCCCGCCTTCTCCAGATCGCACAGCACCGGCTCGGCGCCGGTGGCGCGCACGTCGTGCGCGTGCTCGGGATTGCGGATCAGGGCGGCGACCTCGTGGCCGCCTCCGGTGAGCAAGGGGGCGAGCAGCAAGGCGATCTTCCCATGTCCGCCTGCGATGACGACGCGCATGCGACGCTCCTTCCGGTCGGGGCGGCGCCCGTGCTCAGCGCTCGGGGCCACCGGGATTACAGCGCGCCTCGACGGTGGCCTGGTAGCCGACCGCCGGGCGCCACGGTTCCAGGTTCCAGCTCGGCTTGTCCGGCTGGACCAGCCGCGCCCAGGCCCAATGACAGAGGAACTGGTCGCGCATGCCGGGTGCGTCGGCGTCCGCCGACCCGTCCACGATCTCCTGCCAGGCCCGGTCGTCCGAGCCGGGAAAGGTGGTCCGCCGACCGGCCTGGGTGGGGAAGACGAGCAGCCGCGGCCCGTCGATCGTCTCGGTCCAGGTGAGGTGATCGATCAGCGGCTGTCCCGCGTAGGGGTCGACGGACGGAACGGCGGCCTGCGGTGTCGAGACCGGCAGCGCGGACGCGCGGGAGGTGGTCGTTGTGGTGGTGGCCGCGGAAGGCCCGGACGCGTCGGCTCCGCAAGCGACCGCCGAGGTGAGCAGGCCGGTCGAGAGCAGAACGGCCGCGCGCCGCCGGGTGCGGAGGCCCTGCGGGTACCGCTGCGCCACGGCCGAACCTCCTGTGTTCTCCTCGGCACCGCTTTCCGGCGTGCTCATCCGAGCCTAGCGAGCCCGCGCCGCCGCGGCGAGGCTCCCCGGCGGGGCCACCGATTGTGGTGGCTTGCCGGTGGGGCCCCGGCTGGGCATAGTCGGTCGGTGCGATGTGGACGGATCATGGTGGGGGCGGCAGGCGTCGTGGTCTCGGTGACGGTCGCCTTGGCCGGGCCCGCGGACGCCCGGGTGGGCGAGGCGCCCGGCACGGTGACCGATCTGGTGGAGCTGGCGGGGAAGCTGCATGTGCGGGGGGCGGCGACCGCCGAGAGGCTGACCTATTGGTCGCGTGGCCCGCGCGGGCCGATGCAGAGCACCGGGGTGCTGTATCTGCCCGAAGGCACGCCGCCGGAGGGCGGTTGGCCGATCGTCGCCTACGCGCACGGCACCTCCGGGATCGCCGACGAGTGCGCGTTCACTCTGCAACCCCGGGACTACTACCTGACCTCGGTGTACCCGGACCTGCTCGGCGCCGGATACGCGGTCGTGATCTCCGACTATGTCGGACTCGGGACCCCCGGTGTGCATCCCTATCTGGACGGTCCCGCCCAGGCCCGCAGCATCATCGACGGCGTGCGCGCCGCGCGGGCGGTGGCACCCGCGCTCGGTACGCGCTGGGCCGTTCTCGGTCAGTCGCAGGGCGGCCATGCGGCGCTGTTCACCGCCCACCTCGCGCCCGGCGACGCTCCGGAACTCGATCTGCGCGGTGCGGCCTCGACCGGCACGCCGTCGAATCTGGACGCGGTGTTTCCGCTGGCCGGGCCCTGGCTGCCGCGGTTGCCGCTGCAGAAGACGACGACCTACTTCGGGATGCTGCTGGCCGGATTGCGGGACGCCGCACCGGAGCTGGACATCGACAGCTACTTGACGCCGGTGGGCCGGGACGTGCTGCGCGTCGTGGAGGAGGACTGCGTGACCGAGGCGGACGCTCAGGTGTCCGGTATCGGCATCGGCGCCATGCTGTCGCGGCCGCTGGACGACCCCGCCCTGCTGGCGACGGTGCGCGCGATGTTGAAGGTACCGACGGGCGGCTACTCCGTGCCGCTGTATCTCGGCCAGGGCCTGACCGACCTGGAAGTGCCCGCGCCGCTGACGCTCGAGCTGATCGCGGAACTGCGCGCCTCCGGCACCGATCTGCGGGTGGGCTGGTATCCGGGCGATCATCTCGGCGCGGCGCGGGAAGCGTTCCCCGACGCGCTCGCGTTCCTGCGCGGTGTGCTCGACCGGCCCTGAGTCCGCTCACTCAGCGCCAGAGCGATCGGCACGGTAGCCTGCGCAGGCCGGGACGCACCTGGCCGTCGACGGTGACGGTGAGCCCGGCGTGGGCAGCGGCCGAGGTGAATTCCCCCGCTTCGGTCCTGGTCGCCGCGTACTCGAGGATCAGCGCGTCCTCGGGGGTGGGACCGTCGAAGTAGACGGTGATCCGCTGGTTCGGCGGATCCAGGGTGTCGTCGCGGTCGGCGAATCTGCGCGCAGTGCCGTCCATGCCACCGTCTCCTTCCTGCCGGTGCGGCAGCCGCGCCGGTAGGTCTGACGGTAAGGGGCCGCCACTGCTGAGAACATGTTCCAGGTTATCGGCTGGAAATGTCACAGAACGGACCTCGTGCGGTCGGGTACAGTCACCAGCCGAGGCGCACGGCCGACACCGTCCGCGCGCTCGAAAGTTGTGAATTGTCAACATGTTCGCTCCGGGCGGTGTACCGGTGCGGGAGATGTTGCCGAGGATGAGCACAGCGTTGAATGATTCAGGAGGCACACGTCGATGAGTCAGGGCCCACGTTCGTTGGGTAGGGGAGTGGGGCGACGTCGTCTCGCACGTGCGATCGGAGCGATGGTCGCGGGCCTCGTGCTGGTCGCGAGCATGGCCGGCGCGGCAACCAGCGCGCCGTTGTACCCCGAGCCCGATCCGGATCCCTTCTATGCGACACCGGCGGATATCGCCGATCGCAAACCCGGCGACGTGATCGCGACCCGGGTGATGCCGCCGCTGGCGATCTTCCCGGAGACCACCGTAACCGTGGTCCGGTTCCGGTCGACGAGCTCGGAGGGGAAGCCGATCGCGGCGACCACCACGGTGCTGACCCCGAAGGCGCATCGCGCCGACGGGCCGCTGCTGTCGTTCCAGCACATCATCAACGGGCTCGGTTCGGAGTGCTCGGTCTCCCGGGTGCTCTACACCGGTGACCCGAACCTGATCGTGCGGGAAGCGCCGGGCTGGAACGTCTTGCTGGCGCGCGGCTGGAGCGTCGCGCTGCCCGACCACCTCGGCCCGAATTTCGCCTACGGCGCCGCGAAGCTCGGCGGGCAGATCACTCTCGACGGGATTCGCGCGGTCAAGCAGGTCACCGAACTCGGTGTGCAGCGCAGCCCGGTGGCGATGGTCGGATACTCCGGCGGCGGAATGGCCACCGCATGGGCGGCGGCACTGCAGCCGAAGTACGCACCGGAACTGGACATCGCAGGCGCCGCCATGGGCGGCGTGCCGATGAATCTCGTGAAGATGCTCGAGGGGCTCGGCCTGAACCCGCACCCGGTGTTCGGGCTCGCGTTCGCCGCCGGATTCGGCCTGGAGCGCGAGTATCCGACTCGCTTCCCGCTGAGTGAGCAGTTGAACGAGCGGGGTCTGGCCGCCCGCGCGCAGATCGCCAACAGCTGCACCAACGACATCCTGTCGACCGGAGCGGGGCACGGCGCGCTGGACTTCGCGAAGACGACCTCGATGATCAACGACGACACCGCGCGCGCCGTCGTCGAGGAGAACAGCCTCGAGCTCTACGACGGCGTGCCGAAGACGCCGGTGTTCGAATGGCATTCGCCGATCGACGGCCTCATCCCGATCGATGCGGTGGTCAACACCGACAAGCGGTGGTGCGCGGCGGGCGCCAAGGTGCAGGCCGAGCAGATTCCGGTGCCGGACCATCTGACCGCGGCGGTGCTCGGCATTCCCGCGGCATTGAACTGGCTGGACGCCCGTTTCCGAGGGGAGCCCGCGCCGAGCAATTGCTGAGCGACGATTCACGGACACCCGAACCGGGACCCGCTCTCCGCATACGGGTCTCGGCTCGGTTGTTGCGATATGGATACGCGACAACACAACTCGGATGCTTTACTGCGTCCAGTCCGGGGCGCTGACGTAGCCTGACGTCCTGGCTCCCGGTCTGACAGGGGACATTTCGGGGGTCGAAGGCCAGTGCGCCCGGGTGCCAGACGACGTTGCCGTTTCGCACCCGAAGGCGTGTGCCATGAGAATCTCGCGTGCCATTGCTGTGGCATTGCTCGCCGCCGGCTCTCTGCTGTCCGTCCCCGCCGCCGCGGAGCCACCGCCCGCGCCGCCGCCGACCGACGTGTCCGGCGTCTTCCCGCCCGGCGGACTCTTGCCCGGCCTGCAACAGCTCATCGATCAGGTGATCCCGCCGCCGCCGATCGCGCCGCTGCCGGAACCGGCTTTTCCCGCGCACGAGGCGACGACGCTGTCGCCGTCGCTGGCGGCGTTGCGCACGGCCACGCTGCCCGCGGCCGTGGGGGACCCGATATTCGACCTACGGCCGGCGAATCTCGACGAACTGACCGCGGGACAGGTCATCGAGGTCCGCGACGTGCGACCGACCGCGGCACCGTTGCTGCTGCTGCCCATCCAGCGCGCGCTGCTGGTGAAGTACCGCACCACCGACGCCCACGGCGCGCCGTCGTACGCCACGGCGACGCTGATCGTCCCCGCCGCACCGTGGCCAGGGCCGGGGCAGCGGCCGGTGGTGGTGAACAACCTGCCCATCGACGCCCTCGGCCGTACCTGCACGCCGGGATACACCCTCGCGCACGGACTCAATCCCGACACCAGCAGCACCGATTTCCTCCCGCCCACGACGCACGTGGCGGCGCTGCGCGGCTACGCCGTGCTGATCCCGGACCACGAGGGGCCGTCGATGGCCTACGCCGAGCCGATCGTGGCCGGACACGCCGTGCTCGACTCGATCCGGGCGGTGCGCGGCCTGCTGCCGGAGGAGTTCGGCGCCGCGAGGTTCGGTCTCGCGGGATATTCCGGTGGCGCGATCGCCACCCACGGGGCCGTGAAGCTGATCGACGGCTACGCACCGGAATTGGCGGACGTGATCGTCGGCGCCGCGCTGGGCGGCGTGCCCGCCGATTTCGAAATGCTGGCGCGCAGCATGAACGGCAATCTCGCCTCGGCGATATTCATGGGCGCGGTGTTCGGGATCGGCCGCGAGCGACCGGAGATCCTGGCCGGGATGAACAATCTCGCCCAGTGGGTGGCCACCTCGCCGGTGAAGAACATGTGCGGCAGCAGCTTCGGGGCGATCGGTGTGCTGATGCTTCCGATCGACATCGCCGCGAATTTCCCCGATCCACTGCATTCCGCGCTGGCCGCGGATATCTATCGGGTGACCAAGATGGCCGGCATGAGGTCGGCCACGCCGCTGTTCATCTACAACGGAGAGCAGGAGTTCTGGATCCCGGCCGAGGGCGCGCGCAATCTCTATCGGGAGCAGTGCCGGCTCGGGGTGCCCGCGGTGTACCGCAGTGTGCTCGGTGAGCACATCATCGCCGGTGCGCTCGGCTATCCGGAGGCGATGATCTGGCTGGACGACCGGTTGCGGGGCCTGCGCGCCCCCGACGAGTGCTGACCGGGTGAAGGCGCCGCGGGCGCTCCGGTAACGCGGTGCGCCTGCCCTCGCGATCAAGACCGTGTCCCCTTCGGTTCGTATGCCCAGATCTGGTGAGGGCGCTCCAGCGGCGTCGTCGTGGCTTTGGGTACCGTGGGCCGGTCGGGCGGGGTCTACGCCCGTTTTGCGAGAGAGGCACATGAACCACATCACGACCACCGCGTCCGAGCAAGCCAAGGCACTGGTGGGGCGGCATTACCGCCTGACCGACACGTACGAGGTGGGACGGGAGAAGATCCGGGAGTTCGCGCGAGCGCTGCAGGACGGTCACCCGGCGCACCGGTATGAAGACGCGGCCGCGGGACTCGGCTTCGACGGGCTCGTCGCTCCGCTGACGTTCTCCTCGATCGTCCTGATGCTGATGCAGCGCAAGATGTTCGAGTCCGTGCTCTCCGGCTACGACCTCGGCCAGGTACTGCAGACCGAACAGTCGATCCAGGTGCACCGGCCGATCGTCGCGGGTGACGAGGTGCGGTGCGACTCCTATATCGAGTCGTTCCGGCAGTTCGGTGACAAGGATTTCATGGTCACCAGGAACGTGCTGAGCAACCAGCACAAGGAAGTGTTGCAGACCGCGCACACGACGGCGGTGGCGCAGACCGGGGTCGACCTCGCCGCGGATCTGCGCGCGGCGGTCGAGGGCGTGATCATGACCGGGCAGTCGGCCGCCGATCGCGCGGAGGCGGCGGCCGCGCGCGAGACCGGCGACGACGGCGGATTGGTCGAGAGCTTCGACGAGGAGTTGCGCCCGGACTCCTCCGACGAGCCACGCAGACCCCGCACCGCTCCCGCTTTCGAGGACTTGTCCGTCGGCATGGAGATCGCCCCGCGCACGGTGCTGCTCTCCCGTGGTGATCTGGTGAACTACGCCGGTGTGTCGGGCGATTCGAATCCGATCCACTTCAGCGACGTGGTCGCGCGCAGCGCCGGGCTGCCCGACGTGGTGTCGCACGGACTGCTGACGATGGGCCTCGGCGCCGGATATCTCACTTCGTGGCTCGGTGATCCGGCCGCCGTCACCCGGTACGGGGTGCGGTTCGCCGGCTTCGCTCCGGTGCCCGCGGCCGAGGCGAGCGCGATCGAATTCCGCGGCCGGGTCAAGCAACTCGATCCGGATCGCCGCGCGGCCACCATCGCGTTGACGGCTACTTGCGGGGAGCGCAAGCTGTTCGGCCGCGCGACCGCGGACATACTGCTGCGCTGAGACAAGGCGCTGCGCGAACAGTCGCGTCTTTCGCTGATATCCGGCGGCTTGGGCGCATTCGCCGCAGTCGCTGCCGGAGTTCGTCGCGCACAAGCACGTGGGTGAACCGTGCCGCAACCGCGTCGTCTCGTGCGACGGCTGCGCGCTGCCGGAACGAGCGGGCGTTCCGGCGACCACGGGAACGATCTTGCGGATGTGCTTGCACCTGCGCATTCGCGGTGTTGGACGGGGTTCGGTGCTGGAGTGTGCGCGGTGCTCGTGCGAGACTCGGAACATGCGTGCTTCGGTAGTGCGGCCTCGGAACGAATCCATCGCTCGTGGAACGGCTCCCGCCGCCGAGGGCGGCCCGACCGCCTTGCGGATGATCCTCGGCGGGCGTATGCGGCGGCTGCGGGAGGCATGCGGCATCTCGCTCGAGGAAGCGGGCGAGGCCATCCGAGGGTCGCACTCCAAGATCAGCCGATTGGAATTGGGGCGGACCGGCTTCCGCGAACGAGACCTGGTGGATCTGCTCGCGCTCTACGGCGTCACGGACGAGGCGGAGTGCGCGGAGTTCAAGCGGTTGGCCGCGCAGGCGAACACCTCGGGGTGGTGGCATCACGACACCGACTGGTTGCCGAAGTGGTTCGACACCTACCTCGGGCTGGAGCACGCGGCCCAGCTGATCCGCTGTTACGAGCCGCGGGTCGTCCCGGAGCTGCTGCAGACTCCCGACTACGCCCGCGCGCTGTTCGTGCTCGCGCATCCGCACGAGGACGAGGAGTCGATCGAGCGGCGGGTGGCCCTGCGGATGCGCCGCCAGGAGATCCTGACCAGGCCCGATCCGCCGCAGATGTGGCTGATCGTCGAGGAGGCGGCGCTGCGCCGCAGGATCGGGGGATCCCAGGTGTGGCTGGACCAGCTCGAACACATGCTCCGGGCCGCGGACGCGCCGAACATCACGGTGCAGGTGCTCGCCGATCATGTCGGCGGCCCGGCGCTGGCGGACGGGGCGTTCACCATGTTGCGCTTCGCCGAGGCGGATCTGCCCGACATCGTGTACCTGCAGCAGCTCACCGGCGCGCTGTACCTGGACAAGGACGCCGATCTCGCGGCCTACCGGGCGGTGGCGAATCTGCTGTCGGTGCACGCGGCGCCGCCCGAGTACACCCGTGACCTCGTCGCGGCGCTGCGCGAACGCGAGCCGCGCATCGTCGATCTGCCGTCGGGTTCCGCCTGACCTGTAGACGCCCGCCGAACCACGAATATTCCGGCGTACAGGGACTTTCGGCCGTAGATCACGATTGGGTCGACATGGCAGACTCGGGGCATGCGTCCTTCGAACGTGCGACAGCCGGCCGACGCGCCCGGACTCGGTGCTGATCCGGTGTCCGGCGGCGGTCCGACGGTCCTTCGCATGGTCCTCGGTGGCCGGCTGCGTCGCCTCCGTGAGGCCCGTGGTCTCACTCGCGAAGCGGCGGGTGAGGCCATTCGCGGGTCGCATTCGAAGATCAGCCGATTGGAGCTCGGGCGCACCGGCTGCCGGGAACGCGATCTGGTGGACCTGCTCGACCTGTACGAGGTGACCGATCCCGCGGAACGCCGGCGGTATCTGGAATTGGCCAGGCAAGCCAGTGCGTCGGGCTGGTGGGCGCGGGACAACGACTGGCTGCCCAAGTGGTTCGACACCTACCTCGGGCTGGAACAGGCGGCGCGGCTGATCCGCAGCTACGAACCGCGGGCCGTCCCCGAACTGCTGCAGACCCCGGAGTACGCCCGTGCGCTGCTCGCCCTGTCGCATCCGGGCGAGCCGGAGGAAGCGATCGAGCGCCGGGTCGCGCTGCGCATGCGCAGACAGGACATCCTCACCGGCCCACACCCACCCCGGTTGTGGATGATCATCGAGGAAGCCGCGCTGCGCCGCAGGATCGGCGGTTCGACCGTCTGGCGCGCCCAGCTCGACCGGGTGCTGCGCGCGGCGGCGCAGCCGAACGTCACCATTCAGGTCTTGGCCGACCATGTGGGCGGCCCGGCGCTCACCGACGGCGCGTTCACCGTCCTGCGCTTCGCCGAATCGGATCTGCCCGACATCGTCTACCTCCAGCAGTTGACCAGCGCGCTGTATCTGGACAAGATCGCCGACCTGGACGTGTACTACGCCGTGCTGAATCAGCTTTCGCTGCTCGCTCCTTCGCCCGCGCATTCCCGCCGGTTGATCGAGGTGCTGCGCGACGGCGTCCCGCCGACCGTCGACGAACCGGTGGACCGCTCGCGCGGGTAACCGGCTCTCCGCCGCTGGACACGGCGCTAGGTCCGTGCAGCGGGCGCCCGGCTCGACCCGGCATGACCCGCGATTCAGTGTGGGCGAATCGGGCATCTCCTGTGCGAGGTGATCCGCATGCCGGCGAAGGGCGAAGTATTGTCCCATTGGGACAATAGGGGGTATGCTGTGTGCATGAGCGACGACGGTGTCGGTCTGGACGGCCGTCGGCTGCGCACTCGGCGCAGCCGCGAGGCGTTGTCGCGCGCGGCATTCGATTTGCTCACCGAGCGGGGGCTCGAGGCGATGGCCGTCGAGGACATCGCGGTGCGCGCCGGGGTCACCCGGCGCACGTTCAGCAGGCATTTCGCCTCCATCGAGGAGGCGATCCTGGGCGATGTCGACCAGGACGTCCACCTGTTCAACGAAGCGCTGTGCCGCCGCCCGCGGGCCGAGCCGCCCCTGATCGCCTACCGTAACGCCGTCCACGACTGGCTCGCCGCCGAGTACGGCGGCGCTCGGGCGTCCCTGCTGGCCCGCCGCTGGATACTGTTCCAGCGCTTCGAGGACGAACCCGAGCTGTTCGCCGGTTATCAGCGCATCCGCATCGACGGGCAGCGCGAATCGGTCCGGATCATCGCGGCGCGACTGGGCGTGGATCCGCTGACCGATCCGCGTCCGGCCGTCGCCGTCGGCGCGGGCGCGGGCATGCTGCTCGCGGCGCTGCAGAGCTGGGCGGCGGGCCCGGATCCCATGGGCCTGCCGGGCCTGGTCGAAGAGTTCTTCGACACCCTCGTCACCCTCACCACCGAATTCCGCATCGAGGAGTCACCGTCATGTCTACCGGGTCGGTGAACATGTACCACCGGACGTGCCGACGCGTCGGCCTGGATCGAAACCCGCTGCGCCGCAGGGAAGACCGAGTGCAGACCGGAGTCGCGGTGCTGCTGGCCCTGGTTTTCCTGATCGTCGTGCCCGTGCTGGCGGTGACCGTCGGCGGCCGGGTGTACCGCACCGAAACGGCCGCGGTGCACGCCGAGACGGCGCGATTGCATCAGGTGGACGCCACCGTCGTCGAGACCGGGAAGGCGCCGCTGTACGCGCCGGTGGTGCCGGCCAGGGTGTCCTGGAAGGACGTCGACGGCGTGGCGCACACCGGCGACTACCAATCGACCACCGTGGTGGAGCCGGGCTCCACCGTGCCGATCTGGTTGAACGAGCGTGGCGCGATCGTGGAGCCGCCGTCGGCGAGTCAGCCCGCCAGCAAGGCGGTGATGCTCACCGCGGGTGCGGTGCTCGGTGTCTCGCTCGTGCTCGCGGGGAGCTACTTGCTGGTGCGGCGTGGACTGGATCGGCGGCGGCTGCGCCGGTGGGAAACCGAATGGGTCGCGGCCGACCTCACCTGGGGCCACGGCTGAGTGGTGCGGCGTGCCCGCCGGGCGAGGGTAGGGAACAGGCGCAGCGGGCACGTCGCGTACCGGGCGCAACGCGGCGAACGAAGCAGCCCGGCACTGACCTGAGCGTAAGGCATCGGCGTGCCGGACGGCCAGGTTCGGCGCCGATGGCCGGACATCCCACCACATAGACTCGATTATGTTGTGACACACCCTAATCGGAGCGGGATCGTCTCAGACCGGAAAGAGGCTGTGCTTGCGCGGGTTCGGCTCGGCGCTCGCCTCCTTCTCGCGCAGCAGGCGCAGCGCACGGCGGATCTCCAGTCTGGTCTGCGAGGGCTCGATCACCGCGTCGATGTAACCGCGCTCGGCCGCGATCCACGGCGTGGCCACCGTGGCGTTGTACTGCTCGATCATGTAGTCGCGCACCGCCGCGCGTTGCTCGGGAGCTATTTGGGCGAGCTGACGCTTGCCGACGATGCTCACCGCGCTCTCCGCGCCCATCACGGCGATGCGCGCCGTCGGCCAGGCCAGGCTGACGTCGGCGCCGAGTTGCTTGCAGCCCATCACGGCGTAGCCGCCGCCGTAAGCCTTGCGGACCACGACGGTGACGATCGGGACGGTCGCCTCGATCACCGCGCGGAAAAACCGGCCGCCGCGTTTGATCACACCGCTGCGTTCCTCCTCCACGCCGGGCAGCACACCGGGAGTGTCCACGACGAAGATCAGCGGCAGCCCGAAGACATTGCACAGTCGGATGAAATGCGTCGCCTTGTCCGAGCATTTGGCATCGATCGCGCCGCCGAGTACCAAGGGCTGGTTCGCGATCACCCCGACGCTGCGCCCGTCCACCCTGGCGAAGCCGGTGATCAGGTTCTGCGCGGTGGCCGCGCTGATCTCGTGGAAGTCACCGTCGTCGAACAGGCGCAGCAAGATCTCGTGCATGTCGTAGCCTTGCCGATCGGAATCGGGAACGATCGAGTCCAGCTCCTGATCGTGCGTCGTGATCTGCGGCTCCAGCCCTGGGTTGACGACCGGGCCGGGCTCCAGGCAGCTCGACGGCAGATAGCTCAGATAGGTCCTCGCCCAATCGAAGGCGTCCCGCTCGGTGGCGGCGACATGGTGGACAGTGCCGGTGGCCGCCTGTGCCTGCGCGCCGCCCAGTTCCTCCATGGTCACCTCTTCGCCGGTGACCTCCTTGATCACCTCGGGGCCGGTGACGAACATGTACGACTTCTCGGTCGCGATCAGGACATCGGTGTTCACCGGTGCGTAGACCGACCCCGCCGCGCATTTGCCCAGCATGATCGATACTTGCGGTACAAAGCCCGACAGCCGTTCCTGGCGGCGGCTCATCAGCGCGTACCAGGCCAGCGAGGTGACCGCGTCCTGGATGCGGGCGCCGCCGGAGTCGTTGATCGCGACCACCGGGCAGGCGTTCGTGGTGGCGAAATCCAGTGCGGCGGCGACTTTGCGGCCGAACATCTCACCCACCGAGCCGCCGAAGACGGTCTGATCGTGCGCGATCACCACGACCGGCCTGCCATCAATCCGGCCGCGCCCGGTCACCACGCCGTCGCCGTACATGGCTCCGGGCGTGCCCGGCTGGCGCACCAGCGCGCCCATCTCCACGAAACTCCCCGGGTCGAGGAGTGTGCGCACCCGTTCCCGCGCGCTGGGAATGCCCTTGCTCTTGCGCTTCGCGATGCCGTTCTCGCCTGCGGGCTCCTCGGCCAGCTCCAGGATCCTCCGCAGCTCGTCCAGCTTCTCTCGCGTACCGCTCATATGTGGTGTAGCCCTTCGAAACTCGTCGCGACGCCGTACGGCAGCGCGGCGCTCGATGCTATCGGCGCCGCGATCCGCGGCACAGCGGTTCGGAAGATCTCATGGAACAGCTCACAGGTTTGCGTCTCGATTCCTCGGTTCATAGCACGCGACGGCGCCCTCCGTTGCGACGACACGGACTGTGCGACGTCCCAATCGTGGCCATGAGCGTCGATGAACCGTCCTCACAGCATCGAGGGGGGCTTCTCAGGCGGTGCCCGCGGATCTAGGGTGATCTCGACGCAGCGCCGGAAATGCGCGGACGGCGCTGCGTCACATACTCGGACATCGGTCCCACGTCGGCGGGCTCCGAAACCTGCCCCGGCGCAGCGGTTCTCTGTGTAGCGGGCCCCCGCCGTCGCCGAATCCCTTCGAAGCGCTTGTGATCGCCCCCAACCAGCCGGGTGGCCACTGATGACTTACCCGATTCGGCGCGGCATATCTCGATTCCATCACGATCCGTCGCTAGCCTTTGGGAGGCATGATGGACAGGCAGCCGAGAACGAGTACCGAGACGTTGGCATCGAAACTCGTCGAACATCTGGCCGGAGGTTCCGGCCACGACGCATCCGGTGAGGTCGCGACCACCGCGCGAAACTGCTTGGCTGCCGCCGTCGAACGGCTGGTTCCGCGCCGGGCGGCCACCGTGTCGCGGCCCCCGGAAATCGCCGGTTTCGCCTCCCGCTGGGCGCGCGAAGGCATCGCTTTGGAAACGGTGCTCGGGGCGTATCACGACGAAATCCGCGAAGGATTGGAATTGCTCGCCGACGAGGTCACCGACGAGCGGGCCGATCATTTTCTCGCGGGTGCGCGACTGGCGGTCCACGTGCTGGAAATGGTCACCCTCGCGGTGTCGACCGCTTACGTCGACGAGCATCGCGCGGTCGCGCGGGAGCATCAGACCGCCGCCCAGACGCTGGTCTCCGCACTGCTGGGCGGCCACGCCGTCGGCGAGCTCGCGCGGGCCACCGGCATTCCGATCGCGCGGTCGTACCAGGTCGTGGCGCTGGGCATCCCGGCGCATCCGGACGAGCGAAGACCCGGCACGGGCACCGACGCGGCGCGGCGCAAGCTCCGCCGGGTCCAGGCCGCGCTGGCCGATCCGCTCGGCTCACGCGCGCTGTCGGTGCTGTCCGCCGCCGGCGGCACGGTGCTGGTGCCGCTCGACGACGCGCCGGCCCGCACCGGGACGTTCACCATGACCGACGACGTGCTGGCCATCGTCGGCGCGGCCGCCGAGGTGCCGTTGACCGCCGCGGTGGCCACCGGCCGCACCGCGCGCATCCCCGAACTGGCGGGTCGCGCCCACGACCTGCTGGACCGGGTGCGGGCGGCGGGCAGGGCGCCGGGGCTGTACCGGGTGGCCGAAGCGGGCGAGGCAGCGAGTTGTGAACTGCCCCAGCCGGGCCATATGGCCATCGTCACCGCGCCCAACGATCGCGTGATCGGTCGTTCTGCCTGATTTCTGCGCGTTATCGTCGAGTATGCCCTGATATCGAGGGTGAGCGAAGGAGTGCCGAGTGACCACCGCGTTGTCCGACCGCGATATTCTGCGCGAACTCGAGCCCGCTGCCGAACGCCTGCTCAATGACCATCTGCGCAAAGCGAAATCATGGAACCCGCACGATTACGTACCGTGGGACGATGGCCGTAATTTCGCCGCTCTCGGCGGAATTGATTGGGAGCCGGGCCAATCCGGCCTTTCCGAGGTCGCGCAGACCGCGATGATCACCAATCTGCTCACCGAGGACAATCTGCCGTCGTATCACCGGGAGATCTCGGACTCGTTCTCGCGGGACGGGGTGTGGGGTACCTGGGTGGGCCGGTGGACCGCCGAGGAGAACCGCCACGCCATCGTGATGCGCGACTATCTGGTCGTCACGCGGGCGGTCGATCCGGTGCGGCTGGAGCAGGCGAGGATGGCGCACATGACGACCGGATTCGCCAAACCCGACAAGGACCAGCAGTTCCTGCGTTCGGTCGCCTATGTCACATTGCAGGAGCTGGCGACCAGGATCAGTCACCGGAACACCGGAGCGGCCTGCGCGGAACCGCTGGCCGAGCGTATGCTGCAGCGAATTGCCGCCGACGAGAACCTGCACATGATCTTCTACCGGAGTATCAGCGCCGCGGCCTTGGACCTGGTGCCGAACGAAGCGCTGCGCGCGATCACCACCGTGGTCACCCGTTTCCAGATGCCGGGGGCGACCCAGCCGAACTTCCGGCGCAACGCGGTGCTGCTGGCCAAGCACGGCATCTACGACCTGCGCCAGCATCTCGACGTGGTGGTGCGTCCGGTGCTGCGCGCGTGGCAGGTCTTCGAACGCACCGATCTCTCCGGTGACGGCGAACGCGCGCGTGACGAACTGCACACCTACCTCACCGAGCTCGAGAGCCGGACGCGGCGGTTCGAGGAGCAGCGCGAACGCGCGGCGGTCGCACAGGCGGAGCGGGCCGCCGCGGCAGGATGAGTTTCCGCGTTCCGATCACCGCGGCGGCGATGGCCCTCATCGCCGCCGTCACCGCTGCGCCCGTGCTCGCCGATCCGGTGCCCGCGGCCCCGCCGCCGGCGGTGGACCCGGCCATGACCCGGACCGGGCTGCTGTCGATCGAGGAGGCCGGGGCCGGTCGTGAACGTCTGTCGATCGCTTCCGCGGCGATGCGCAGGATCATCACCGTCGATGTGCTGCGCGGCAGCGGCGAGGGGCCGCGGCCGGTGCTGTATCTGCTCGACGGCGTCGACGGTGATGCCACGTCTGCGTGGTTGACCAAGGGCGGTGCCGCCGAATTCTTCGCGGGCAAACCGGTCGACGTGGTGCTCACCGGCGGCGGTACCGGCAGCATGTACAGCGACTGGATGCGGCAGGACGCCGCGCTGGGACTCAACCGCTGGGAGACCTTCCTCACCACCGAACTCCCGCCGATCGTGGAGTCGCTGCTGCGCACCGACGGGCGCCGCGCCATCGCGGGGGTCTCGATGGGCGCGCAGGCGGCGATGATGCTGGCCCAGCGCCACCCCGGCTGGTATCGCGCCGTCGCCGGGATGAGCGGGTGCTATTCCACCGCCGACCCGCTCGGGCACGCGGTCACCACCATCACGGTCGCCTCCCGCGGCGGCAACGTGGACAATCTCTGGGGCCCGCCGAGCTCACCGGAATGGGCCGCGCACGACAGCCTGCTGCACGCGGAACGCCTGCGCGATACCGCGATCTACCTCTCGGCGGCCGCCGGTCTGCCGACCGGCGCCGATCTGGTGGCGGTCGCGAAGTCCCCGACGGTAGCGGAGGCGCTGCGGACGGCGGGCGGCGGCGCGGCGCTGGAGGCGGGCGCGCGCGCCTGCACCGAGCGGTTCGCCCAACGGCTGTCGGAACTGAGCATTCCCGCCACTGTGGAGTACACCGCGCAGGGCATGCACACGTGGCCGGATTTCCAGGCAGAGCTGCCGCGGGCGTGGCGGGTGCTCGCGCAGGCGCTCGGGGTGCCCGCGTCCTCGTGACCACGGGCGGAATCAACGCCGCGCGCTCGCGTTGACACCGGTATGACCTCGGCGCTGTCCTCTGTCCGGTTCTCCGTCCTCGATCGCTCGCGCGTCCGGCGCGGTCAGAGCCATCCCGCCGCGCTGCGGGAGACCGTCGAGTTCGCGCGCCTCAGCGAGGAGTGGGGTTATCACCGCTTCTGGGTCTCCGAGCATCACAGTGTGCCGGGGGTGGCGGGGTCGGCGCCGACCGTGCTCGCGGCCGCGGTGGCGGCGGCGACCGCGCGGATCCGGATCGGCACGGGTGGCGTGATGCTGCCCAACCACCAGCCCTTGGTGGTCGCCGAACAGTTCGGCGTGCTGGAATCGCTGTTCCCGGAACGCATCGACATGGGCTTGGGCCGCTCGGTCGGGTTCACCGACGGAGTGCGGCGGGCGCTGGGGCACGACAAGCGCGACGCGGAGGACTTCGACGCCCAGCTCGCCGAGCTGCTGGCGTACTTCACCGAAGGCAGGCGGGGCGTGCACGCCTGGCCCGCTGAGGGGCTGCGGGTTCCCGCTTTCCTGTTGGCGACGGGGTCCGGCGCCGAGCGCGCGGCCCGGTTCGGTTTGCCGCTGGTGATCGCCGCGGTCGGCGGCGAGGAGCGCATGATCGAGGCCATCGACCGCTATCGCGCCGAGTTCCGCCCCGGTCCGGCGGGCGCCGCCCCTTACGTCGTGGTCTCCGGTTCGATCGTCATCGCCGACACCGCCGCGCAGGCCCATCGGCTCCTGCTGCCGGAGGCATGGTCGGCCGCGTACGCGCGCACCCGTGGCGAGTTCCCGCCCCTGCTGCCGCCCGCCGAGATCGAGGCGCGCGATATGACCGATCGGGAGCGCAGGCTCGTCGACGACGGGCTGCGCGGCCATCTCTACGGCACCGAGGACGAGGTCGCCGAGCAACTGGAGCGGTTGCTGCGCCGGACCGGCGCCGAGGAGATCCTCGTGCACACCAGCACCTACGATCGTGCCGCCCGGCTGGAATCGCACCGTCGCCTGGCACTGCTCGCCGGCCTGTCGAGAGACGGCGTGAGCGCTCGCGATCGAGCCGGGGCGCGCGCGGGCACCGCCGCTCGAGCAGCCGCCGCCTACGGGAAGAGCACCTCCGCGGCGGCATAGCCGAACAGCCGACGTCCCTCGGCGCGGGCGTCGACCGCGATGGTCGCCCGCCGCCTGCGCGGATCGATCGAGGTGACCCGGCCGCCGAATCGGATCGTGCCCGCCCCCAGCGGTGGTACGCGCAGGTGATGGGTGTTGTGCGCGAACTGCGCACGGAAACGGCTGACCGCGGCGGGGTCACCCAGCCAGGAGCTGAGGAACGAGGTGGCCATGCCGAGTTTCAGCATGCCCGGCGCCACCACGGTCGGCAGGCCGCTGGCGACGGCGACCCGTTCGTCGAACAGCACCGGATTCGACTCGCCGGTCACGCCGGCGTAGTTCACCAAGTCGCCCCGGGACAGGCGCATGGTGCGGACGGGCAATTCCGTGCCGACCGACAAGTCGGCGAACGCCACGCGCGGCCGCGGGGTGCGGCGGGCGGGCGACGGCGTGAGGTGGTCCGCCGCGGCCGGGACGACGGCGCTGCCACGGGCCGTCTCGTCCGGAAAGGGTTGTCCCATGGCGACTTTGCGCACCGCGTCGGCCAACCCGGGATCGCGTCCGCCGACGCGCGCGAGCAGCGCGCTGGAGCCGGTCTGCACCACCGTGCCGTGCTGGTCGATCAGCACGCTCTTGATCGCGAGGACGTCGTAATCGCCGAAATGCCGGAATGATTCGAAATAGATGTCACAGGTCAGCCGGTCGCCTGCCAGCAACGGCCTGCCGAAGTCGAAGACCTGGTCCGCGTGCAGGATCCGAGTCGGGTCGTAGCCGGTG
Source organism: Nocardia niwae NBRC 108934 = DSM 45340 (assembly GCF_001613465.1). Classification (GTDB taxonomy): domain Bacteria; phylum Actinomycetota; class Actinomycetes; order Mycobacteriales; family Mycobacteriaceae; genus Nocardia; species Nocardia niwae. The sequence goes on from NZ_BDCK01000018.1 coordinate 146,505, forward strand.
ATCAGCGTGTCCATGATTTCGCGGTGCACCCTGGTGAGGATGATCGCGCTGAACGTCGCGGGTGCGACCAGTGCGGGAAAGCCGAGTTCGGCCGCGGCGGCCTCGCTCCGATGTGCCGGATGGGAATCCTGGACGGCGCGGGCGAATTCGCGGATCTTTTCCCGTTCCACTTCGTAGCGAAAGGTGGAACGGTAACGATGATCGATCAACGACCTCGCCTGATCGGCCGGATTCACCGCGGTGTCGTTCATGGTTGCTCCTGTATTGCGAAATGGTGGATCACGGCGGGCCCCCGGTCACCCGAGGGGGCCGAACCGCCAGATCCGAGAAGGCACCTGCTCGGGAGTGACGGTGCCGACGACTTCTACCCCGGCGTCGTGAAAGGTGCCCACCGCACGGTCGACGTGGTCGGCGGAGGTGATCACCACGGCGTCGCGCGCGCCGATCGCGCGCATGATCGTGGCCGAGCGCGCCGCGTTCTGCGCCGTGGTGTCGGACTCTGGTTCGAGGTGGATCCGCGCCGCCGGAATGCCGCGCGCGATCAGCCAGTCGGCCATGGCCCGAGCCTCGGTGACGCCGTTGCGCGCGTTGCCGCCGGTCACGATGACGGGCGAGACGGGGGCCAGTAGGGCCTGCACGTATCCGGCGCGCAGCCGGTCGATCAGCTCCGGGCGCATGCCGCCGTCGGGCAGCAGCCCGTAGCCGAGCACAACGATGGCGGTGAACGGTCCGTGCACCGTCGGTGCGGGTGGCTGGACGAGGGCGAACGGCGCGCCGCTCGCGCGGTCGGCGTCGGCGGAGCCCGAGTTGTCCGCGTGGGCGTGCGGCAGGTGGATCAGCGCGGCGGTGACCGCGAGCGCGCCCAGCACGACGCGGGCGAGGGGAACCGGACTGGCGGACAACGTATCTCCAAGCGGTTAGCCATCGGATGGCCACCGATGGCTGGGGTGCAGCGTCCATCCATGATGCGGCCGCCGGCCGTTGCTGAACCGAAATTGCCTGGTGATCTGGATAATTCACCGTTTACACGGCGCTCGCTTGTGCCGCCTGCCCTATTCGAGGAATTGCGAGATCGCCTTTTCCGCGCCCTTTGTGTCGCATCCCTAGCGGGGGCAAATCGCATTCGTGAGCTCTCCAGACCCAGCCGTTCCGCATTGGACGCCGCGATCGGCGGTTTTAGCGTTGGCGCAGCTTCGGTGCCGTTGACCAGCGAAAACGGCACCCTCGGTCGAACACCGTGGTTCTGCAGGAAGGCAACTCATGAAACGAAGTACCTATGGGCGCTCGTCCTTGGCGGCGGTGCTGCTGAGCGTGTCGGTGCTCGCCATCGGTGCCTCCGGCGCCAACGCGGCGCCGGGGGCCGAGCCCACCGAACAGCAGCTGGCCGACTACATCGCGGCCGGCCGCAAGGTGGCGCCGGTGGCCGATTCGGGCAGTGCGGGCACCGGCTCGGCGTGCACCTCGGGCAGCGGCGCGGGCTCGGGCAACGGTTCCGGCGACTGCTACGGCGGGTCGGGCAGCAGCTCGGGATCCTCCGGTGGCTACGCCAGCGACACCGTCGGCTACGGTCCGCCGATGACCTCGTGGCTGGCCGCGTTCGGTTACGGATTGACGCATCCGGACGTCGCGCCGCCAGGGGCCAACGACTGGAACTGCAAGCCGACCGCCGAGCGCCCGCGCCCGGTGGTGCTGGTGCACGGCACTTGGATGAACGCCTACAACGGCTTCGCTTTCATGGGTCAGCCCATCAAGGACGCGGGCTTCTGCACCTTCACCTTCAACTACGGCCGGTCCAATCTGCTCGAGGGCGGCGGTCTCGGATCGGTGCTGCCGGGGGTGATGGGCACCGGCTACATCCAGGACTCGGCCGAACAGCTGGCCACCTTCGTCGACCGGGTGCTGGCCGCGACCGGGGCATCGGAGGTGGACCTCGTCGCGCATTCCCAGGGCGGCTCGATGTCGAACTGGTACACCAAGTTCGAAGGCGGCGCGGCCAAGGTGAAGAATCTGGTCACCTACGGCGCCACGCATCACGGCACCAGCTTGGACGGCATCGGTGCGCTGGGCCGGGCGATCAACAACTTCGGCATCGACGTCCTCGGCTTCATCGAGATCTTCGTCGGGCACGCGGGCATCCAGCAGACGATCGGCTCGGACTTCGTCAACAAGCTCAACGAGAACGGCGACACCGTTTCCGGAGTCGACTACACCGTCGTCGGCACCCGCTACGACGAGATCACCAATCCTTACGATTTGACCTTCCTGAAGGCGGCGCCCGGTGTGACGGTGCAGAACATCACGCTGCAGGACGGATGCGAACAGGACGTGTCCGACCACCTCACGATGATGTATTCGCCGCGAGCGCTGTCCATCGCGCTGCGCGCCCTGGACCCGGCCGGGCATCCGAATCTGGAATGCACCTTCAACCCATGGTTGCTCGGCGGCGGAGGCTCGCTGTGAGCACCGAATGACCTGCTCCCGTCGAGTGGTGTGGCTCGTGCCCCGACTCCGTCCGCCGCTCGACGGGAGCGCCGACCGCCACGCGTGCTGCTCGCCGGACGGGATCCCTCAACCCGCCTCTGTCCGGCGTGCACGTCCCCGGCGCGCGGCGGTATGCCCACCGAGCAGCTCCTCGCACCCGCTGCTCGGTGGGCATCGGCGGTTTCCGCCATATCACCAGGATTGGGAATTGACAATCACCTCCGCCGCACCTAGGTTGACGAGCCTGAGCTGGCCTGAAACGCGTTGTGCCCGAACAGGAGCCATGTATGCCGGTATCCGGTTCGACGCGCAGATCCTTCTTGCGTGCGGCGGGCGCGGGCGCGGCGGCCTTCTGCGCCGCGGCGTGCACCGGGTTCGCCACCAGCGGCAGCGGCGGCATGGTCTTCCTGTCCACGCAGTTCCGTCCCGCCGACGAGGCCGAGCGGTTCCGTGGCCTGCTCGCCGCCGCCGCACCCGGCGTCGGTTACGTGACCATCGAGGAGAGTCCGTTCGCGAGCCAGGTGCGCAGCCAGGTCGACGCGGGCGCCACTCGGATCGGCCTGCTCGGCGGCTTGCACGGCGACATCGCGCCGCTGGCCGACGGCTATCTGCAGGACCTCACCGGTCTGCTCGCCGGCCTCGGTACCCGCGGCTGGCCCGCCGCCTACCTGGAACTGGCCAGGCTGGGCACCGACCGCATCTGGTACATCCCATGGGCCACAGCGAGTTACGTCCTCGCGGCACACGAGGAGGCGCTCGCACATCTGCCGTCCGGAGTCGACGCCGCGTCGCTGTCCTATGACCAGTTCCTCGACTGGGCGATCGCCGCGCGCCGCGCCAACGGCAATCGCCCCGTGCTCGGCCTGCCCGCAGGTCCCAAAGGACTGCTGCACCGGTTCGTGCAGGGTTTCCTGCTGCCTTCGTTCACCGGCGGCCAGATCACCACCTTCCGCTCGAACGAAGCCGTGACGGCCTGGCAGTACCTGCGTGAGCTCTGGGCGAACTGCGCGCCGTCGAGCACGAATTTCGACTTCATGCAGGAGCCGCTCGACAGCGGCGAAGTGCGCGTGGCGTGGGACCACGTCGTGCGCCTGGTCCACGCGCCCGAGCGCGACCCGCGGAACTGGCGGATGCTTCCGTCGCCGCGGGGGTCGCACGGTCTGGGCTACATGGCCGTGCTCGCCGGACTCGCGATTCCCGAGGGCAGTCCGGATCCCGAACTGGCGCAGCGGACGATCAGCACGCTCACCCGTCCGGAGACCCAGCTGCGGCTGCTGCGGTCCAATGGGTTCTTCCCCGCGATCGACACGTCGATCCCGGACGACCTGCCACCGGCCATCCGGCTGGAGGCCGACGCGGTGCGCAGGCAACAGGAGGCGCCCGGCGCCATCCTCTCCCTGCCGCCGGTGGGCCTGGGCAAGCGCGAAGGGGAGGTGAGCAAAGTCTTCAAGGACAGTTTCCGCTCGATCGTGCTCGACCGGGCCGATATCCGCGCCACGCTGGACCAGCATGCACGGGTGCTGCAAGGCATCCTCGACGACCTGAAGGTGCCGTGCTGGGCCCCCGACCCGTCCGCCGACCTCTGCCGGGTGGGGTAGTCATGATGTCGCGACCGCGCTCCCCGTGGATCCTGCTGCTGCCCTCGATCATCCTGATGACGGCTTTGTTCGGCTGGCCGCTCCTGCAGGGCGTGCTCGCGGCCTTCCGCGGCGACGGCGGATTCACTCTCGCCCACTGGGAGCGCTTGTTCGACGATCCGTATATCTTCGCCGCCCTGCGCAACACGCTCCTGCTGATCGCGATCGTCGTGCCGGTCCAACTCGCCCTCGCCGTCGGCATGGCGCTGCTCATGCAGGCTCGGCCGCGATTCGCCGGCGGCCACTTCTATCTGTGGTGCCTGCCGCTGGCGATTTCCGAGCTGGCCGCGGGCCTGGTCTGGCTGGCCATCTTCGACAACCGCGGGTATCTGAATTCCCTGCTGGTCGGCATCGGGCTCGCCGACGACGGGGTGCAGTGGCTCGGCTACCAGAACCCGGGGACGATGCTGCTCGCCGTCGTGGTCGCCGAGATCTGGCGCGCGACCTCGCTGGTGTTCGTGATCGTGGTGGCGGGCGTGCAGATGATCCCGCGGGACTACGACGAGGCCGCGCAGGTGTTCGGCGCGACCTTGTGGCAGCGGCTGCGGCACGTGACGTTGCCGATGCTCGGACCCAGTCTGCAGGTGGCGCTGATTCTCCGGACGATCCTCGCGTTGCAGGCTTTCGCCGTGGCGCAGGCGTTGACCGGCCGGGATTTCCCGCTGCTGGTCGGCGAAACCTACGAGTGGTACGCGAATCTGCAGAATCCCGCGGTAGCCTGCGCCGTCTCGCTGATCGTGCTGGCGATCTCCCTGGCCACCGCAGTGTTCTATCTGCGGGCTGTCCGGCAGCCGGAGCAGGCCCGATGAGCGCCGATCGTGCGGCGCAGGCCGATGCGCAGGGGCGCGCGCAGGAGGCGAGGAGCGCGATGAACCGAACCGGCGCGCCGTCGCGGCGCGTGCTGCCGCCGATCGACCGGGCACCTCTGCGCAGGCGTCGCAGGCGCGCTGTGTGGGTCCAGCTTGCCTGCACTGCCGTGAGCGTGTTCATGGCGCTGCCGATCGTTCTCATCGGACTCGCCGCGGTCTCCTCCCGTGAGGCGCTCAACGAGTTCCCGAAACCGCTCGTTCCGCGGGAGTTCTCCACCGAGACCCTGGCCGCGTTCTTCCGCGCCACGGGGACCGTCGCGGCGCTGGGCAATTCGGTGCTCGTCGGCCTCTACACGGTGTTCTGGTCCCTGGTGATCGGCGCGCCCGCGGGATATGCGCTGGCCCGCCACGCGTTTCGCGGCAAAGACACCTACCAGGTCTTCATCCTGTTCGTGCGGGCGTTGCCGATCGTGGTGCTGTCGGTGCCGCTGGCCACGCTGTTCCTGCGCGTCGACGTGTACGACACGGTGCTGGCCGTGACGCTGGTGCACACCACGCTCGCGTTGCCGACCACCGTGCTCATCACGGCGAGCATCTTCGTCGCGGTGCCGCCGGATCTGGAGGAAGCGGCGCGGGTCTTCGGGTGCACCCGATGGCAGGCCGCGCGCCGGGTCGTGGTGCCGCTCGCACTGCCGGGGCTGGCCGCCTCGTCGATCTTCACGTTCGTCCTGTCGTGGAACGAGATCCTCGGCGCGACGATCGTGACGCTCGGGCACCGAACTTTGCCCGCGCAAGTGCTCACGGCGCTGGACGAGGCGTCTACCGCCTACCGCTTCGCGGGCGGGTTCGCGTTGATCATCCCGGCGCTGGCGTTCATCTTCGTGATGCGGCGCTACCTGGTGAACATGTGGGGGACGACGCTGCGATGACAGGGGTTGGCTGATGGCTGAGGTGGTGGTCCGGGATCTGGTGAAGACCTACCCTGGCGGCACGGCGCGTGCCACCGACGAGGTTTCGCTGGAGATCGCCGACGGCGAGTTCATGGTGCTGCTCGGGCCGTCCGGCTGCGGCAAGACGACTTTGCTGCGCATGATCGCCGGATTGGAACTACCCGACGCGGGGCAGATCGTGATCGGCGGCAAGGACGTCACCTATCTGGAGCCGCGACGGCGCAACCTGTCGATGGTGTTCCAGTCCTACGCCGTGTTCCCCAATAAGAAGGTCGCCGACAACATCGGCTTCGGCCTGCGCGTGCACGGGGTGCAGGCCGACGAGATCCGTCGCAAAGTCGCCTGGGCGGCGGAGCTGTTGCAGCTGACCCCGTACCTGGACCGCTATCCGGCCCGGTTGTCGGGCGGGCAGCGCCAGCGTGTCGCGGTGGCGCGGGCGATCGTGATGGACGCCGATGTGCTGCTGATGGACGAGCCGCTGTCCAACCTGGACGCGTTGCTGCGGTTGTCGTTCCGCGCCGAGCTGAAAAGACTAGTCGCCGAACTCGGCACCACGACCGTCTACGTCACCCACGACCAGGTCGAGGCGCTGTCGCTGGGCAACCGCGTCGCCGTGCTGCGCGACGGGGCGATCGTGCAGTGCGGTCCGCCCACCGAGGTCTACGACGATCCGGCGACGGAATTCGTCGGCGGATTCCTCGGCAGTCCCCCGATGAACTTTCTCACCGGTCCGGTTTCCGCCGCAGCGACCGGGCCGCGCATCGATCTCGGCGGGCAATCGCTCGCCGTTCCCGCGGCACTGTCGAGCTTCGAGGGCCGCACGATCCGGCTCGGCATCCGCCCCGAGGCCATCCTGGTCGGCCGGGGACCCGCGGACGCGACGGTGCGGGGCGAACTCGAAGTGCTCGAGCCACTCGGCTCGTCGACCCTGCTCACCACCCGTGTCAGCGGGCAGACGGTGAAAGTGCAAGCAGCGCCAGGGTTTCGCGCCACCGAGGGTGACGCCGCGAGCCTGCACCTTCCGCCCGAGGCATGCCGCTGGTACGACCCGGAGACCGGATTGCTCTTGACGGTCGACTGATCGCGGGACTCCCGCGCCGGGCGCGACTGCGCACCCGGCTACCGAGCCTCCCGGGTCACTTGTCCGTCGTGCCGAGACCGGAGGTGACGAGCTGGACGATCAGGTCGGCGGTGGAATCGAACTCAGGCAAGCCGAGGTGGTCAGGTGTACCCCTCGGGTCACCCCAGCGCCGCGACGGCGGCCCGAGCGGCCTCGGCGACGAGAGGGTTGTCGGCCTCGGCGTTCTGCTCGGCTTTCGTGGACAGCACCGCGATGACGAACGGGGAGCGCCCGGGCGGCCAGACGACAGCGACGTCGAGGGCGCTGCCGTAAGCGGGGCTGCCGGTCTTGTTGCCCACGGTCCATGCGGCGGGCAGCGCGGCGCGAATCCGGTCCGCGCCGGTCTTGCTGGCGATCAGCCACGACTTCAGTTGCGCCCGTTCGGGTTCGGCGAGAACATCGCCGAGGACCACATCGCGGTAGTCGGCGGCGAGGGCGGCGGGTGTGGTCGTGTCGCGCTCGTCGCCGGGAACGGCGCTGTTGAGCTCGGTCTCCCAGCGGTCCAAGCGCGATGTGGTGTCGCCGATGGACCGCAGGAAGGCGGTGAAACCCTCTGGACCGCCGAGCAGTTTCAGCACCTGGTTGCCCGCGGTGTTGTCGGACACAGTGATCGCCGCGTCACACAGCTCGGCGACGGTCATGCCGGTGTCGGCGCGCTTCTCGGTCACCGGCGAATTCTCGACGAGTTCGGAGCGGGCGTAGTGGATCACCTGATCGAAGTAACCCGTGGACAGCGGATGGTCGCGAAGCAGGGCACCGCAGGCGAGACCTTTGAACGTGGAGGCCATCGGGAACCTCTCTGCCTCCCGATGGACAACAGTGCGGCCGGAGCCGGTGTCGACCGCGTACACGCCCAGCCGGGCGGCATGCCGGGTCTCGATCTCGTGGAACGACGCGGCCTCGGCCGCCGGTGTGGTGCTCGAGGCGGCAGGCGCGTCGGCGCCCGACCCGCACCCGGTGGTGAGCAGGGACAGCGCCGAAACCGCCACGGCGGCGAGAAGTCGCCGCCGACCGAGCAGGCCATGGCGACTGGAAACGGAAATGATCACCGAGGCACCACACCATCGACCTGATCGCCCGCACCAATATCCGGCTCCCGCGCCGTCGAGTCGAGTTGGGTATCGCCGCAGGTTCGCCGCTGTTTCGGCTCCGGTGCAGACGGCGCAGGTGGACAGCCGAACCGAGGCCGGGCAACCCGCTGGTTCAATGACCGCATGGACCTGATCCGCCACCTTCGCTTCTTCGTCTCCGTCGCGGAAGAAGGGCACTTCGGCAGGGCCGCGGCCGCGCTGGACATGACCCAGCCCCCACTGTCGCAGGGGCTCAGACGGCTCGAACGGCATCTCGGCGTCGACCTCATTCGCCGCACCCGTCAGGGAGCCGTTCTCACCTCGGCCGGTGCGCAGTTGCTCCCGCGCGCCCGGCTGCTCGTGGACGACGCCGAGCGTCTGCTCGCCGAGTCCCACCGCATCGCGAACGCCTACGGCGCCGTGCACTGGGGCACTGTCGCGGCACTGCCCGATCGGGTGGTCACGGCGTGTGTGGGCGCCTTACGCACCGTGGTCGCCCCGGGCGCCGCGGTGTCCACGACGGTGGGCACGAGCGTCGACCTGGTCGCCGACGTGCGCGCCGGAATGTTCGATGTCGCGGTCATCGAGCATCCCGCCCTGGTCGACGGTGTCGAGGTGCGCCCGGTCGTCAAGGTGCCGCGGTGGCTGGTGGTGCCGTCGGATCACCGCAGTGCAGCCGCCGAGCGCCCGACCTTCCCCATGCTGGCGGGACTGAATTTCGCGTGTCCGCCGCGCGCAGCCAACCCACCCGCCTTCGACACCGCGGTGGACCTGCTGCGGGAGCGAGGCCTGGACGCACCGACCGTGCCCGCGCCCGACGATCGCGCCGTGTTCGCGGCGGTGGCAGCGGGAACGAGTTTCGGTCTCACTACCATGGCCCCGTCGTGCACGCCCGGCGTGACGTGGCTGCGCATCGCGCCGCAGGCGGTCGCGCTGCGTGTCCGAGTCGTCCACCGGCCCGGCGCCGAAGCCCATGCCGACGCGGTCGACCGGGTGCTCTACCGGGAGCGACTGCGGTGAGCACGACCGAGGACCGGATCCGTGCCGTGTTCGCCGATGCCGGATGCAGTGGCTGGCTGCACGCCCGCCGATGCGACGGCTCGGCGACGGAGGTCTCCGTGGGCGGCGACGAGCGGGTCGTGCTCGCGTCGGTGTACAAATTGCCGCTGTTCGTCGCGTTCTGCCGTCAGGTCGACGCCGGGCGCATCGATCCCGCTGCCCGGCTGACGGTGATCCCCTCCGACTGCACTCCGGGCCCGACCGGCATCGCCGTCATGCGTGATCCGGTGACCATGAGCCTGCGTGATCTCGCGACGTCGATGATGACCGTCTCGGACAACGCGGCAGCGGATGTCCTGCTGGGTGCGGCGGGACTCGGCGCCGTCGAGAGCCTGCTGGACGATCTCGGCCTCGACCGCACCCGCGTCGTCGGCGGCACCGCCGATCTGCACCGCAGTCTCGTCCGCGACACCGACACGCACAGCACCGCCGAGGCCTTCGCGGTGCTCGCGCAGAATGACGACGCATGGTCGGTGTCGGCATACGATCCCTCCTACACCAGCGCGACGACGCCGGAGGAGATGACCCGGCTGCTGCGCGCCCTCTGGAGCGGCACGGTGTTGTCCGCCGAGCAGACCGACTTCGTCCGCACCGTCATGCGCCTCCAGGTCTGGCCGCATCGGGTCGCCGCAGGCTTTCCTCATCGCAGCGTCGCGACGGCGGGCAAGACCGGAACCATCGGGGTCATCCGCAACGAGGTAGCGGTGGTCGAATTCCCTGGCGAACATCCCGTCGCGGTTGCCGTATTCACCCGCGCGGCCCGCGCGGATCCGCACCTACCCGCCGTCGACGCCGCTATCGCCGAAACCGCCCGTATCGCGGTCACCGAACTTCGGCTCCCGTTGCCGTAGACGGAGCGGCGGGGGGTGCGGCAGCAGAGTCCGCTTGCGCGGCCGACGTCCTTGTCGGCCTATCGACGACGCTGTCGAGGGCGGAGTCCGGATGACGAGGGCGTTGTCCGGACCTGTGCGTGCTGCACAGAACCAGCATCATCGACTGGGTGCCGACCCCGCATCGGTAATTCCACCCAACGTATACCTATCTATGGTCAGGCCCGGCCCGCGTCGCGGACGGCCGCGCCGATTGCGGGCTTGGGGGACGAAACCGAGGCGGGCATCGCCACCCGGCGCAGGATCACCGGAAGGCGTCCGCGTGGGCGGTGGCCCACTGGCGGAATGTGCGCGGCGCGCGGCCGGTGACCTCTTGTACCGTCGGGCGGACGATGGATTCGTCGATGGCCCCGTGCGCATAGAAGTCGAAGAAGGCGTCCACGTACTCGACGGGTGTGGTCCGGAGCATGTCGGCGCGGGCCTGCTCGTCGGTGAGCCCGTGACAGGTGAGGTCGCGGCCGGTGGCCTCGGCCAGGATCTCGACCTGCTGGGCGGGCGTGAGCGGCTCCGGCCCGGTAGGCCAGAGGATTTCGCCGTGCCGATCGTTGTCGCGCAGTACGGCGGCGGCCACCGCGCCGATGTCCTGCGGGTCGAGAGCGGCCGTGCGGACTTCGGGGAACGGTGCGCGAATCACGTTCCCGTCGCGAAGCTGGGGAAGCCAGCGCAGAGCATTGGAGGCGAAGGCGCACGGGCGCAGAATCGTCCATGCCACACCGCATTCGGTGGTCTCCTGCTCGGAGGCCATCATGTAGCGGGTGATGGCATTGGAGGTGTCACCGGTCCCCGCTGAGACGCCGGAGAGCTGCACGATGTGCTCGACGCCCGCCTTCGCGGCCGCCTGTGCGACCCCCGGATAACCCGGCAGCAGAAACACCGCGCGGACACCGTCGAAACCGAGGGACTCGGGCGAGGTGAGATCGCCTGCCACGGCTGTCACGCCCTCGGGCACGACGGCGCGCTCCGGATCACGCACCAGCGCGCGCACCGGTTCGCTCGTTGTGGCCAGGGCTTGCACAACTTCCGCGCCGACATTGCCGGTCGCTCCTGTCACGAGGATCATTGCGCCGATCTTTGCAGTAGTCGGCCCTTTTCACCCGCCCAGTGCAGCTTCCTGCAGCACACTGTGCAGCCTCTGCCCCTCCGGGAATCACTCCGTGAGATGTGCGGCGACGCCGTCGAGCAGTTTGCACAGCCCGAACTCGAAGACGCCTTCCGCGACATCACCGATGTCGCGGTCGTCAGGGGGACCTGCGGTGAGCATGGCCAGCAAGGCCGGGTAGCGCTCGGGCTGTCCGTACCGGTGGATCATCGCCGGGTCGAGAGTCGGGCCGACCTGCCCGGCCGCGTCGCGTCCCCGGGTCGGATCGATCGCCAGACGGGCGACTCCGCCGACGAAAGCGTTGATGGACAGGGTGATCTCGAAGATGCCGTGCGGTGGGATCCCCGCCTCGATGAGCGCACCCATCGCGGCCTCGCCCCACGCCGCTTCGTTCGGGCCCATGCAGCGATTGCTGGTGCCGACCGCCAGCACCCACGGGTGCCGGAGGTACAGCTCACGGGTACGGCGCGCCCACAGTTCGAGCGCGGCGCGCCAGTCGCCCCGCGGCAGGTCGGGTGGTTCGGACATCGTCGCGTCGAACATCAGGGCGACGAGTTCGTCCTTGCCCGGCACGTATCGATACAGCGACATGGTGGCCGCGCCCAGCTCCTTGGCGACTCGCTGCATCGACAGTGCGCCGATGCCCTCCGCGTCCGCGACGGCCATAGCCGTGCCGACGATCCGGTCCAGGCTCAGTGCCGGCCGGGGGCCGCGTCCGGACCGTCGGCCGCCGGTCCACAGCAGCTGCGCCACCGGAGGCAGTTCGTCAGCCATGTTCGCTCCTAGCGATCTAATTGCGTATGACCTACGCATTGCGTATAGGCTACGCAGTAATTCGTCGTTCTCGGATGTCCGGGGTGGTTCACCATGGCAGTTCCTGCCAGATCTTCTGGTTCCGTCGTGTCGGAGCCGAATCGGCCACGGTGGTGGCAGCGTCCCTGGATCGGGCCACTGCTGGTGCTCACATTCGCGTTCGTCGCCTTCTCTCTGCCGCCTTATCTCACCTTGGATCCGGCCCGGTCACGGGTACCGGACCCGGGGTTCGCCCCGCATTATCCGATGCTGGTCGCGCACGTGATCTGCGGCTCGGTCGCAATCCTGGTCTGCGGTTTCCAAGTGTGGCCGTGGTTTCGCCGCGAACATCCGGCGGCCCATCGGCGGCTGGGCCGCTGGTATGTCTTCGCCGGGGTCCTGCCCGCCGGGCTCGTCGGATTGGTAGTGGGGGCGACCAGTCCGTTCGGTCCCGTCGCGCGCGTCAGCAACGTCATGTTGGCGACCCTGTGGCTGATCACCACGTTCATCGGCTGGCGCATGGCGCGGCGGCGCCGCTTCGCCGAGCATCGCCGCTGGATGATCCGCAGTGTCGCGCTCACCTTGTCGATCGTGCTCAACCGGCTGCTCGGTGGAGTGCTGCTGCTCGTGCTGAGCCCGCGACTGGAGACGTCGTTCCACGGCGACGAGACGCTGCTGACGCAGACCATCGCGGGCATCGGCACCTGGCTCGGATGGACGCTCTCGCTGCTGCTCGCCGAAGCGTGGCTCGAACGCGGACGCTCACCCCGGGGCACGGGAGTCGTCTCCGCCGGAAGGCACCGAGCATGAGCCTGACCGGACTAGGGCTGACGGCACAGCAGGAGCGCGTCTACCGGGAGCTGCTACGCACCCGGCCCGGAGCCTCGGCGCAGGCGGCCGCGGCGGACGAGAGCGATGCCGGTGCGCGGAACGTGCTCACCGAACTGCGTCTGCTGGGTCTGGTGGACGAGAACCTGGCCGCGGTACCACCGGCGGCCGCGGTCGATCTGCTGGTGCGGCGGCGGATCACGCAGGCGCAGAGACAGTTCGAGGGAATCGCCGCCGCCTGGGACGCGTTGCGCGAACTGACCGAGGAGCAGCGCACCGGACGGCCTGCGGGGCTGATCGAGCAGCTGCCGAACGGGCCGGAGACCGTGCGGCGCATCTACGCACTGCTGACGGATCACCCTGGTGAGTTCTCCGCGCTGCGCACCGACGCGCTGCACGACGAATCGCGGCACGACTCCGTCCGGCACGGCCGTCTGCTGATCGCCGGGCTACGCAGTCGCACCCTGTTTCCCGCGCAGGCGCTGGAGGATCCCCTGCAGGCGGCCCACGCGAGCCGACGGCACGCGCTCGGCGAACTGCACCGGGTGACGACGGAACCGGTCTGGCCGTTGATCCTCGTCAACCGATCGGTCGCCTTCGTGCCCGCCGATCTCTCCGACCCCGAAGCGGGTGTGCTGCAGATCCGGCGCACGGGCGTGGTCCGGATACTGGCGGAGGTCTTCGACGGCATCTGGGACCGCGCCCGCGACCTCGGCCAACTACCGGTCTCACCCGACGAGCGGCGGGTTTTGCGGGCGCTGACCCGCTACGACACCGACGAATCGGCGGCTCGTGCGCTCAATGTCTCGGTGCGCAAGTTCCGCGCCCATGTCGCCGACCTGATGGACCGGCTGGGCGCACGCACTCGATTCCAGGCCGCGCTGCTGGCCAAGGAACGCAACTGGCTCTGACCCGCCGGGAGTTCTCCGGAATCCGCGGGCTCCTAGGTGCGCTCTCCCGGGCGGACCATGGTCAGCTGGTGAACTCGTCTGCCCGCGTAGCGCATTCCGGCAATCACCGGTGCGTCGCCGATGGGAACGAACCCCATGCGGGTGAAAAACGCCACAGCCCGGCTGTTTTCGACCTGCGTCTGCAGATGGCAGCCGATGCCGTCCTCGTCCAGCCGGGCCAGCCACCCGTCCATGAGAGCGGCCGCGGCGCCGGTTCCGCGCGCCTCGGCGGCCACAGCGATGTGCAGGTGGGCGGGCCAGCGCACATCGTGGAAGTCACCGGCCGTAGGCCGGCGGCGGATCGCCGCCAGGAGGGTGTCGACCATGGCGACGCCGAAGAACCCGGCCGTAGCCGGGCGCAGGAACAATCGGTAGGCGCGGATCGCCCGCTCGATCCGCTCGGCCTCACCGGGGAACTTCGAGCTGTCCCGGCAGCCCGTCAGATATCCGACCAGCTTGCCCTCCGCGACCGCCAGGAACACCGACTCGGGTTCCAGATTCAGGTATGGATCGAGGTAGACCGACGCCTCCGATGCCGGATCGCCCCACAGCTCGGCGACGGGCGAGCCTTCGCCCGCCCGGCCGAACAGTTGCCGTAACTCCGGCCGGTCGGCGGCCTCGAATCCGCGAATCTTTATGTCGATCATTCTCTCGGGGCCGCGGTGTCCGGCCGGCTCACAGGGTCCGGTCGAAGTGGGCGGCGACGGTGTCGACCGCGACGGTGACCTGTGGCTCCTGGTCGTAGAAGTCGAACTGGGTCCCCTGGGTCCAGAAGATGTCCTTGGGTCCGGCCAGCCCGGCGTGGAAGCGGCGCGCTCCGTCGGGGATCGCGGCCTGCTCGCTGTGCACGAGCACCGTGGGCTGGGTGATCTTCGGTGCCAGCGCGACGGCGTCGTAGGTGAGCCAGTCGGCCCAGGACATGACGGCGAACCGGTTGGGCCAGGCGGGGATTCCGCCACGGGCAGGATTGAGGTAGAAGTCGATGTCGTAGGGCATGGCCGCGCGTTCGTCGGTGGCGCTGACCACCGGCACGTAGTCGACCACGCCCGTCTCCGCGAACCGTGACCGCGCCCGCTCGCCGAGTGCGATCTTGGCTGCCACCGCCTCGGCTCCACCGTAGACCTCTGCGCAGACAGCCGCGTCGTGCAGCCAAGGCGCCACCAGTGCGAGCGACCGCACGCGGGCGTCCTCGGCCGCGTTGGCGGACATGTACATCGCCGCGGCGCAGATGCCCAGCGCGCCCAGTCGTGTGGCGTCGACGGCGGGGTGCGCCGCCAGGAAGGTCATCGCGTGGTGGATGTCGCGGACCTTGCGCTCCGGTGATTCGACATCCCGTGGTTCGCCCGCCGATTCACCGAAGCCGGTGAAATCGAACGACAGCGCCGCGTAACCGCGTGCCGCCAACCGCTCGGCGTACCGGTCGGCCATCAACTCCTTGACGCTGGTCCATGTTCCCGCCACCACCACGCCCGGTGCTGGGCGCCGCCCTGGCGGCAGGTACAGGTTTCCCACGAGTTGTACACCAGCGCTGTCGAATTCGACCTTCATGACTCCGAATCTCTCTTCATAGTGTTTCCGATCGACTCGCTGCGGTACGGACGGTCACGGCAGTGCTCGGTTGCCGTCACCCCAGAGCGCCGTCATCACCACCGCGGTGATCCGCCAGCCATCGGCGGATCGCACGAGGTCGAAACGATAGGAGCCGCCCAGTGTCCACAGGGATGCGCCGAAAGGGGCCGATCGGCGGTGGGTGGCTTGGAAGGAGGCGGTGCACACCGCGCGGTCGCCCTCGATGCTCACCAGGTGGTTGCCGAGCAGGTGCTGGGTCGCCGCGAAACCGCCGAGCGCCTCCTGCCACGCGGCCGCGATCTGCGCGGGAGTGAGCACCGCGGGATCGCCGCCGTTGAGGCTGGTGTAGTCCAGCGTCACGGTGTCGGCGAACACGTCCGCGAGCTTGTCCCACTCGCGAAGATCTGCGTACCACGCCATGCGCGTGCAGGTTTCGATGACATCAAGGCGATCCATACGGCCCAGAATGGCTGTCGCCGCGCTGCTCGGGGAAGGGTAGAGGTTGCACTCCGCGCTGCAGGAACCTGCACCGTCCCGAGCCGGATGGCTGGTTCGGCAGTGGTTGACGTTCGGCTTGGCCGCCGAGACCGCGAAGCCCTCGCACTACGAGCACGTGGCACGGTTCGTCGAAACAGTCGCGCCGCGCCGAATCGGGGAGCTGCGAGCGCATTACGATCCGATCGTCACGGCCCACGGGGTGGGTGAGCACATCCAGCGCGCGAACGGCACCCACCCCGGGCGCCCGTTCTCCGACCATGCCGCGGACGGGCTGGCGCTGGTCGAATCGTTGCCGGGCGCCGCCGAGGCGCCCGGGGTCCTGGACGCGGCCCGCCTGATCGTGCGTTACCACAAGAACAGCACCGCCTCCGGCCGCCGTGACTTCGCCGCCGAATCCGCCGCGGACCTCGCCGTGCCGCCCCCGTCGGCGGACTTCGCCGACACCGTGCTCGACCGACCGGGCCTCGGGGACTACCTGCTGGATCTACGAACCGCCCCCGCCGGCGCGGTTCGGCAGTGGCTGTGTCGACCCGGAAAACTCCGCCTCCTCATCGGGACCTACGACCCCACCCGCGACACCCGGCACCACATCACCGGGGCCGGTCTGGGGGACTGGTTCGACATCGTTCTGCGCATCCGTACCATCACTCCGACGCATTCGCTCGCCGAAGGGCGATAGCCCTCCGTCGGCCCGGGTCCTCGGGCATCGGCAGGCGAGTGCGTGCCGCGTCCGCGCGCCCCTAGGGTTGTGGCCGACGGGCTGGTCCGTCGAGAGGAGTTGCCGATGGACGCCGAACACTTCCTGCCGTTCCGCAAGAGCGCGGTGATCTCGCTGTGCGCCGACGAACTTCCCGATGCGGAACGCGAGTCGTTCGCCGAGTTCGCGCGTCTGCTGGCGGCCGTGGTGCATTACGAGTTCCATGCGCGTGGCGAGGCGGTGCTCGACGCCTATTCCGTGGTCGATCCGGCGGAGGACGAACGCGTGATCCGTGCCGCTACACCCGAGGACAGGGCGGCGGCGCGGATGCGGGTGGAAAGGGAACTGGTCGCGCTGGCCGAAGCGGCGGACTTCACGCGCATCGATGCCGCGGAGATCGAACGCGCATTCGCCGAGCATTCCCTGGTGAAGGTCCGATTGGAGGTCGATGAGGACGACGTCGAGACGGTGATGTTCTTCCGGCGCGGGGTAGCGCAGCGCACCGAGCGGGTCGGGTCGCTGTTCGGTCTGCGGCGGCGCAGCGTCGAATTCACCAGCTATGGCAAGGTTCTGGTGTATGTCGCGTTCGCCGAGCGTCCGGCTGCGGTCGCGGACCGGCCGCCCGCCGGTGTGCTGCTGAAGCTGTTCGGGAACGTTCCGAGAAACGATCTCGAAATGCTGTATCCGAGCGTTCGGGTGCGGATGCGGCCGGTGGACAAGCTGCTGATCGGGGTGCCCGCGGTGGTCTCCGGAATCGTCGTGGTCGTCACCAAGCTGGTGGCTTCGCTGGGGCCGCTGGTCTTGCTGCTGGCATTCTGGGCCGGGCTGCGTGAGGAATCCGTGCGGCTGGATCAAGCCACGCTGATCACCCTGGGCGCCGGGGTGGCGGCCTTCGGCGGTTACCTGGTGCGGCAGTTCTCCAAGTTCAAGAACCGCAAGATCAAAATGATGAAGACGCTTTCGGAGCACCTCTACTTCCGCAATCTCGACAATGACGCGGGAGTGATCCACCATCTGCTCGGCGCCGCCGAAGAGTCGGAGGTGAAGGAAGCCGTTCTCGCCTACCACTTCCTGCGCACGGCGGACCGGCCGCTCACCGCCGCCGAACTCGATCAGCGGGTGGAGGACTGGTTCCGTCGGTGGTGGGGGACGACCTTCGACTTCCGGATCCGCGACGGACTTCGCCGGCTCCGGGCGTGGGACCTGCTCATCGAAGACGAGCACGGCGCGCTGGGCGCGGTGCCGCTGACCGAGGCGAAACAGCGGCTGGATCAGCACTGGGACAACGTATTTCGTCCCGGGTCGGCCGACCGGCTCGGAGTTGCTTCCGGCTGAGACGGCCGGCCCGACGCCGGACCTGTTCGGGGAGTGGATCCGTGCTCAGCCGGCTGCCGGCACCGGATCGTTCCCGCTCCTGGCGGCGGGGCTCCGTGCGGGGAACGAACCGTCGGGGGCGACCCCGGGAAACCGGCGACGTAGCTGGGTGATGCAGCGGAGCACTTCGTTCAGTTCGGTTCGGAGCCTGCGCAACTCGGTGGCGCGTTCCACCTGGTTCGGTGAGTCGGTGCGCGTCATAGCCGCGATGAAGGAGTCCAGTTCGTCCGCCTCCGCGACGAGTAGGTCGACGAACATCTCCGCCTGAGTCCGCTCCGCCTGAGTCCGCTCCGCGTGGTTCTGCACCGTCGGCTCACCCCACCCCGAGGTCTCGGAGAGTTCTCTGCCCGCGCGGCGTTCCACCAGCAACGGCACGAATTCGCGTACAGCGGCGTGCCCGAAGCGCTCATGGGCTCGTCGCACGACCAATGCCACGGCCTCGGGGGGAACTTGCGGATGGCACTGCACGAGTCGTCTGACGATGTATCGGATCTGGATGGCCTCGTGGCTCTGCATGCTCAGTCCCTATCGGCGGCCGTACACGCGGAGCGCGACGACCACGCGTCGTGAGAATCCGGACGAAACACATCGGCGGTGCCAGAACGTTTCTGGGCTGTCCGCCGCTCTGCGCGACTCTCTGGTAGCGCCCGATTTCCGGACGGACCGAAGGCGGTGCGACTACCCGAATCGTCGTCACGCTGTCAATGTACCGTTGTGTGACGGTACGATCAATGGCGGCAAGGAATTATGGGTTCGGCCCGCCGGATCGGGCCGATTGGGATACCGTGTGCTGCGAAGGGGGATTCGCATGCGCACCAGACTATTTCGTCGAGCCTTCGCCGTTGTCACAGTAGTGACGACCTGTGTGGTGGCTGCCCTGAGTGAGGGAAGCGCGGCGGCCGAGACGGGTCTCGAACGGTTCGAGCGACAGGTTGTCGCCTGGCGGCCATGTGGTGACGAAAGATTGGACGCGGCGGGCGCACAATGCTCCGACGTCGTGGTGCCGCTCGACTACGCCGCGCCGGCAGGCGCCACGATCGCCATCGCCATCTCCCGCACTCCCGCGACCGATCCGGCGAAGCGGCGGGGACTGCTGTTGACCAATCCCGGCGTCCCCGGTCTGGACCCGTCCCCGGTCGTCGAAGGGTTGTCGGCCGAGGTTCGCGCCACGTACGACCTGGTCGGCTTCGATCCGCGTGGTATCGGTCGCTCGGCGCCGGTCCGCTGCGGATGGGGGCCGAGCCGTATCCCGGGTGGTGATCGGGCGCCGGGCCGCACCCGCGCCGCGGGCCCCCGAGTGGTACTGGCGCAATATCGAACGCAGCCGCCTCGAACAGCCCGTCTTCGGCCCGCTCACCAACCACATCGCACCGTGCGCCTTCTGGCCGCCGCCCGCGGAACCGGCCACCGAGATTCGGAACTCCGTACCCGCCTTGTTGCTCCAGGCGGACGGCGATATCCGCACACCGTATGCCGGTGCTCGAGCCATGCGCCGGGCGCTGACCGAATCGCGGCTGGTCACGCTGCGGGATACGCGCTGGCACGGCAACCTGGGGCTGCTCAGCAGCTGCGTGGCGGAATCCGTCGGCACCTACCTACTCGAGGGAATCCTGCCCGCCACCGACTCGGACTGCAGGCGCGGCTGACGGGCTGGAGGTCGAGGTCAGCGCAATCGCGGCCGCGCCGGGGCGATCCGGTCCTCGTCGGTCGGGCGGGAGGCGGCGATGTCGCCGGCGCCGAATCTCGCCGACCTCGGCCCGGCAGCCGGGCGGCTCGAGCCGAGGTCATAGGATGCGCTCTTCGGTCCCGGGTCGCCGTACGAGGCTCGCCGGTCTGGTGACGATCACCGGCACCTCGGCCCCGTGCAGGACCGCTCGACTCACCGACCCGAGCGGCATCGAGGGCAGCTCGTCGTGCCTGCGGCTGCCCACGACGATCGACCGCGCCTTCTCGCCCACCTCGAGCAGCCGCCTGGCGGGACGGCCTTCGACCACGACGCGCCGCACGGTGATCTCCGGATACGCCTCGCGGTAGTCGGCCAGGCTCCGGTCGAGCGATTCCTCGGCCTGCTCTCGTGATTCGGCGAGCGAGCCGTCGCCGCGGGAGGAGAATGCGTGCGTCGCAACGAGATCGGCGCCGCGGAACGCCGCCTCCTCGAAGGCCAGCTCGACAGCTGCGGCGCTGCTGCCGGAGGCGTCGACGCCGACGACGACAGGCCCGTCACCGTGCTCGACGTCTTGGGGAATGACGGCGACCGGACATCCGGCCTGCCGGGCCAGCGCGGTGCTCAGCGAGCCCAGCATGGCGCGGCTGAACGCGCCGAGGGCACGAGTGCCGACCACGAGCAGCCGCGCGTTCTCGGATCGGCGGCGCAGCACCGGAATGGGCGCGGCGTCTGTCAGCTCCGCGGTCACCTCGATCCGGTTGATCGGAGCGGATTCGGCGACTGCCGTGGCGTACGCGATCTCCAGCGCATCGGATCCGCCCCAGCGGTACCGCGCGGGGACGGACCGCTCGATCTCGACGCCGGAACCGTAGTCGCCGAGGACACCGGTCAGCGAGACCAGATGCAGCGGTGCGCGGCGATGGGCCGCGTCGACGGCAGCCCAGCGTACGGCGGCGAGCGCTACCTCGGAACCGTCGACACCCACCAGAATCGAAGCATTGCTCATCGTGGACATGGGGTGTTCCTCCAGTTCGCATGCAAGGTCCCGAATCGCGGTGACTTACCTGGACGAGTGTCCATCCCCTTGCCCTGGTGGCAGTAGAGCAACCGGTAGCCTGCGGCGAAGGACCTAGGTCCCGCCCGCGCGGGGCCCCGGCCGCGATGGCCCGAAGGCCGCTACACGCTCGCTGCCGAGGTCGAGCACGGTGGCGAAGCCTGCGGCGAGGCATTCGGTCAGCGTTTCGGTGTCTGGGATCGCGGCTGTGTCTGCGTTGATTCCGATGTAGCAGGTTCCGGCATGCGAGGTGAGGGTTACGTTGACGGCCGTGCCGATGGTGGGGCCGAAGGCGTACATGCGGTCGATCCGCGCGCCGGCGATGTAGAGCGGCACGGGGGAGCCGGGGACGTTGGAGGCGACGAAGTCGACGTGTTTGAGCATATCGGTCAGCAGCGCGGCGGGCAGGCGGTTCAGCGTTGCCGCGACGGCACCCGACAGCGGTATCGCGGGTTCGCGTCGCCAGCCCGCGACCGCGGCGTCGACGGCGCGCAGGAGATCCGCGGTATCGGTGATGCCGGCCGGTAACGCGAAGCGAGCGAGCGTGATGCGGTTGCCGCCGAGCGGGTCGTCCGGGGTGCGCAGGCTGATCGGCATCGTCACCCGCAGCTGGTCGAGCGCCGCGCCGTGCCGGTTGTGATACATGCGCAATCCGATCACCACTGCGGTCAGGAAGGCGTCGTTGAGGGTGCAGCCCGCAGCCTGTGCGGTACCGCGTAGTCCTGCGAGGGGCACGTCGAGGACCGAGACGCGGCGGCCGAGGCTTCGCCTGGTCATCACGGGTGAGAACGTCGCGGTGATGGGCCGGGCCAAGCGGACCAGCGACCTCGCCAGCGCGGTGCCTTCGCGCAGCGCCCCGGCGGGGTTGCGCAGCGCTCGCCATGCGATGGGCGGCGTCGAACGGATACCGCCGGCGAGCAGATCCGAGCCGATCGACAGGTTCCAGGTCACGATGTCGCGCAGGGTGCCGGCGTGGTCGCCCAGCGGCTCGGCAGGGTTGCCGTGGTCGGTGCCCGCGCGGTCGAAATCGAGCAGGGCCGTGGCGATCTGGATGCCGCCGATACCATCGGTGAGACTGTGGTGCACGGTCAGCACCAAGGCGCATGTCGCGCCTTCCGGACCGCTGAGCAACGTCGCGCGCCACAGCGGGCGGGCCGGGTCGAATCCGGTCATGGCCTCGGTTCGGGCGAACTCAAGTACTGTCGACATGTTCGCCGGTTGCGGTAGTGCGGATCGTCGCAGATGCCAGGACAGGTCGAAATCCGGATCGAGTGCCCACCGTGGCGGGGCGAGGCCGAGCGGCACGGCGATGAGCCGATGCCGAAGTCTGGGCACGACGCGGCTGCCGCGATCCATCGTCCGGGCCAGTCGATCGGGGTCCGGTTCGGTGTCGAGCATCAGCACCGACACGATCGTCGAGCGCAGGACCGGGTCGCGCTCCATGTTCCAGGAGAACAGGTCCGACTGCGACATGTGGGATTCGCGGGCGTCCATCACCTGCTGCCCCCGTCCACTCCGGACGACGTGCCCTGGCCCGCGCCGACTCGGTTGTGCGAATCAGCTGATGTGTGGTGCGCCCTCGACCGGCGCGCGGACCGGACGACATTCATACCGTTCAGTCTTCTTCAGTGGCGTCCGGCGGTGACCGATGACGAAGACCCTTGTTCGAAGGCCCTTCGTCCTCTCTTGTCCGGGACGCAGCCGGAATGCTTTCTGAGCGGCGGGCACGCGGTGATCGACGGTCCGTACCGGAGGAGTCGGGGACATTCGGCCCCGAACTTCGTGCCGATGTCCTCCTCCAGCGCCGCCCGGGACAACCACACGCTGATAGTGCCCGCCGACGAGCAGCGAGTGAACGGAGCAGCCGTGCTGATAAACGAGGACATCCGAATAGCGGACCGGATCACCCGCCTGGTCAATCGCCGGCCAGTTGTCGGCGCGGCGGTGGCGGTCGTGCGCGCGGGCCGGATGGAATTCGCTGGGCATGGCCTGGCCGATCTGGACGCACAGCGACCGGTCACCGAGGACACGGTCTTCCGGGTGGCGTCCATTACCAAAACCTTCACCGCGATCGCGGTGATGCAGCTGTGGGAGCGCGGCTTGATCGATCTGGACGCGCCGGCGAGCGCGTACCTGCGTTCCTATCGCCTGGTTCCCGACGATGCGCGATTCGGACCGGTGACGGTGCGCCACTTGCTGACCCATACCTCCGGGGTAGGCGAGACAGCGCACCCTCGCCGGGTGCTGAAGCCCGATTTCGGGGAAAGCGTCGCGCCGGGTGAGCCCGTGCCGACATTGGCCGACTACTACCGACGTGGATTGCGCGTCCAGGCGGATCCGGGCACGAGATGGACCTACACCAACCATGGTTTCGCCACGCTCGGGCAGATCGTCGCCGACGTCACCGGCCTCGCCTTCGCCGACTATACGCGCGAGCGGCTCTTCCGGCCGCTGGGGATGTTCGATACCGGCCTTACCGCGCGCATGTTCACGCCGGCGCGCAGGGCGGTCGGATACACACTCCGCGCGCACGGGCCGGAGGAGGTCGCGCATCGCGAGATGATCACCGAGGCGGCGGCCTCGGTCTACTCCACAGCTCGGGACATGAGCAGGTACGTCACCGCGCTGCTGAACGGCGGCGGGAACGAGTACGGGTCTGTGGTCGAATCCTCGACGCTGGCGATGATGTTCGCGCCGCATTACCAACCCGATCCTCGTGTCCCGGGAATGGGTCTGGGATTCTTCCGCGGCCGGGCCGGGAATCATTCCGTGATCGAGCACCAAGGCATCCTGCCCGGGTTCAACTCGCAGATGTGGCTGGCCCCCGACGACGGGCTCGGGCTCATGGTCTGCGTCACCGGCGGGCATCGCGCGACGCTCTGGCTTCCGGCCGAGACCTCGGCGCTGCTGCACGAGCTACTCGGTGCCGCACAGCCGGTGATCCGCGACGACGTCGCGCACCATCCGGAGATCTGGTCGGAGATCTGTGGGTTCTATCCGCTACCGGGAGCAGTCACCGATGTCCGGGCCCGATCGATGGTGGGCGCCGGCGCCGAGGTTCGGATCAGCGGCGGCCGGCCGGTATTGCGGGTGCTCACTCCGATTCCCGCGCTGCTGCGCGGGCTGCCCCTGCATCCTGATGATCCGGACGACCCTTTCGGTTTCCGCATCGACATGACCCGCTGGGGCATCGGCACCGGCAGGATTCTGTTCAGTCGCGACCCCGTCGACGAGACGATGCGAATGCACTTCGATCTGCATCCGCTCACGCTGCGGAAATCGAGAAATTCGTTGACACCTCGTATGAGAAGGATGCTCTTATGAGCGAACCAGCGATCTCGATCGTCGGCCTGAGGAAGTCCTTCGGCCCGGCGCGAGCGCTCGACGGTTTGGACTTGACCGTGCGAACCGGCGAGGTCCACGGGTTCCTGGGTCCGAACGGCTCGGGCAAGACGACGACGATCCGCGTTCTGCTGGGCCTGTTCCGGTCCGACGCGGGGACGGTACGCATGCTCGGCGGCGATCCGTGGTCGGACGCGGTCGCCCTGCACGCTCGATTGGCATACGTGCCGGGTGAGGTCACCCTGTGGCCCGGGATCACCGGGGGTGAGGTCATCGACCTGATGGGGCGGCTGCGCGGTGGGATCGACCGGCGCCGCCGCGCCGAGCTGCTGGAGCGATTCGATCTCGACCCGCGTCAGAAGGCGCGCGCGTACTCCAAGGGCAACCGCCAGAAAGTAGCGCTCGTGGCGGCGTTGGCCTCGAACGCCGAACTGCTGTTGCTCGACGAGCCGACTGTCGGCCTCGATCCGCTGAAGGAGGCCGAATTCCAACGGTGCATTGCGGAATCGAAACACGAGGGCCGGACCGTGCTGCTGTCCAGTCATATCCTTGCCGAGGTCGAGGCGCTGTGCGATCGGGTGAGCATCATCCGGCACGGCCGCACGGTGGAAAGCGGCAGCCTGTCGCAGCTGCGGCATCTGACCCGCACCACGATCGCCGTCGAAACCATCCGGACCCCGACGGAACTGGATGCGATGGCGGGTGTGCACGACCTCGCGCGTAACGGCACCCGGGCCAGGTTCGACGTGGACACCGCGCACTTGGAGGACGTGATGCGCGTACTGGCCGATCTCGGTGTGCGCAGCCTCACCAGCACACCGCCCACGCTCGAGGACATCTTCCTGCGCCACTACGGCAGCGTTTCGGCGCCCGCGGGAAAGGCACCACGATGAGCGCCCCCGCGCGGGCTCGGCCGCGGCTGCGGGAGAACCTTTCCGGAGCCGGGACGCTGCTGCGCTTCTCGCTCCTGCGCGAGCGGTTCGCCGTGCCGTGCTGGCTGCTCGGCTCCGGCGCGCTGTTGGCCTTCCAATCCCTCGGCAGTCAGCGCTTCTACGACTCCCCGCAGAAGCTCGCGCAGATCCGCGAGACGATGAGTGCCAGCGCGGCCACCGTCGCCATGGGCGGTCCGACCCAATTGCTGACCAGCATCGGTGGCGAGATCGTCTTCGAGATCTTCGCCTACCTCGCGGTGGTCGTCGCGTTGATGAACATGTTCCTGGTCGGCCGGCATACCCGCTCGGACGAGGAGACCGGCCGGGCCGAATTGCTGCGCTCGGCACGGGTGGGCCGTCGGGCGCCCGCCGTCGCCGCTCTCGCGCTGGCAGGTCTGGCCGATGTCGCCGTAGCACTGGTTGTTTTCGCCGCCGCCGTCGCAACCGGTCTCCCCGCGAGTGGATCTCTCCTGCTGGGAGTCGCGATCGGGGGCGTGGGCATCACGTTCGCCGCCGTCACGGCGGTCGCGGCGCAGGTGTTCGAGAATCCGCACAGCGTGTACGGGGCGGTCGGACTTGCCCTGGCGGCCGCTTACGTGGCACGCGCGATCGGTGATGTGGGTACCGGAGCCGCCTCGTGGACATCGCCTATCGGATGGGGTCAGCGCAGCTATCCGTACGCGGGCGACCGCTGGTGGACAGTACTGCTGTTCGCCGGCGCGGCACTGGCGCTGACCGCCGTGGCGTTCGCTCTGCTGGACCGGCGCGACTTCGGTGCCGGGCTTCTGCCGTACGGAACCGGACGCGCGACGGCGACTCGGTGGCTGGGATCGCCGCTGGGCCTGGCCTGGCGGTTGCAGCGTGGTTCCCTGGCCGGTTGGACTGTAGGGGTTTTCGCGCTCGGGGCAGCGTACGGCTCGTTCGCCGAGAGTATCGAGGACTACCTCGCAGACAATCCCGAGATCGCCGCCTATCTTCCCGGCGGCGCCGCCGACGCGGTGAACTCGTATCTGTCGCTCACTGTTTCGATCGTCGCGTTGCTCACTGCGGCTTTCGGCGTCGCGAGTCCGCTGCGCGCCCGCGGCGAGGAGACCGCGGGCCGGGTGGAGCCGCTACTGGCCGCACCCGTCAGCCGGAATCACTGGCTGGCGAGTCACCTCAGTGTCGCACTGGCCGGCGGTGCTGTGGTGCTGGCCGTCGGCGGATTCGGTCTCGGGCTGACCTATGGCTTGACGATCGGCGACGCCGTCCAGCCGCTGCGAATGACCGGCGCGGCGCTGGTGTATCTCCCGGCCGTCTGGTCGGTGACGGCGGTCGCGGCACTCGCCTTCGGCTGGGTGCCGAGGGCGGCTGCCGCCGTGGCATGGGCCGTCTTCGCCTACTGCGCCGTGGCCTTGCTTTTCGCGGATGCCTTCGATTGGCCCGATTGGTTCGACGCCGCGTCTCCGTTCACGCACACTCCGGACGTGCCGCTGCGGACCGTCACCGCGGCACCGATACTCGCGATAGTGTCGAGCGCCCTGGTCTGCCTGGCGCTCGGTTTCGCCGGTTTCCGCCGCCGCGACGCCGGCTACTGAGCGAGGTGTCGTCCACCCGCACGTCGGGTCAGCGGAACCAGATGCGGCGAGGGCCTCGTACTGGATCCCGCTGGAGGGTGTCGTCGTGACCGCGGCACCACTGGTCCGGCGGGGTGGCGGCGCGGACCGCGTCGAGGTGCGCACCGCAGCCGGCCCAGGTGGTCTTGCCGCAGACGCGGCAGGTGACGGGGGAGCACATCAGGGCTGTTCCTCGATGCCGACGAAGGTGGGCGGGCCTTGGTAGGGGCGCTGCAGCGCGGCGAATCCCGGAGTGGTGGCCGCGGTGACGATGGCATCCAGCAGTGCGGGGGCATGTCGAGCAGGGGGAGGCTCGGTCAAGACGGGGCCACCGAAGGCGTGGCCATCGATGCTGATGATCGGGCTGCCGCCACTCCCGCCGAGCGCGGTCTGGCTGGCGTGATGGGCGCGGGCGACTGCGGCGTCGTAGCGAGCGTCATCGAGCGATTCGAGCAGCGGGTGATCGAGTCCGGTCGCGTCCAGAGCTGCGGTTATCGCGTCGTCGACGGGCTGTGCGCGCACATGCAATCGCAGGCCCAGCGCCAGGTAGAGCGGTGCGAAGGTGGCCTGGCCGTCATGCTCGACCGCGGCGGCGAACACACGGCCGATCCGGAGTGATCGGGTCATCATCGGCGCGTGGTGGGCATCGACGTCGCGACCCCCGTTGAGTACCGCCAGACTCATCTGGCGCAAGGTCACCACGTGGTCGGTGCCGGCGCTGTCGAGCAGCCACTGCGCGGCCACCCAGGCGAATGGGCACACCGGATCCACATACAGGTCGATATCGGCCATGGAAATCCTCCTGTCGTCGGCATACGGAGACATATGGGCCGGGGTATAGTCGGAACCAGTATACCCCCAGGGGTATATCGGCTTAAGTAGGCAGACTATACCCGTAGGGGTATTATGGGTAGCTGACGGAGCAGGAAGGCGCAATCATGGTCGGCGACGAAACCGCCCTCACCGAAACGCTCAACAGACTGCGGCGCGCGCATGGTCAGCTCGCCGGCGTTATCGCCATGATCGAGCAGGGCCGGGACTGCAAAGATGTGGTCACCCAGCTCGCCGCGGTTTCCCGCGCACTCGACCGCGCCGGGTTCAAGATCGTCGCGACCGGACTGCGCGAATGCCTCACCGGCCAAGCCGTCGACGGACGGAATCCGATGACCGTCGAGGAGTTGGAGAAGTTGTTCTTAGCTCTCGCCTGACCAGCAACCGCCCGCTACGGAAGGACCGCACCATGGATCTGGGACTGTCCACCACTGTGCACACCAGTTTCGACGACGCCGTCGCCCGGACCCGGACCGCCCTGAGCGAGCAGGGGTTCGGCGTCCTCACCGAGATCGACCTCCGAGCCACCCTGAAAGCCAAACTCGACAAGAACATGGAGGATTACCTGATCCTCGGGGCCTGCAATCCGTCCTTGGCCCACGAGGCGGTCGGCATCGACCGGCAGATCGGGCTCCTGCTGCCCTGCAACGTCGCGGTGCGCCGGAACCCCGACTCGGACGCCGAGGTCATCGTGGAAGCGATGAATCCGCAACTGTTGGTCGAGGTCACGAATGAACCGGCTCTGCAATCCGTAGCCAGGAGAGCGGCCGTCAAGCTACAGGCTGCCATCGACTCCTTGAGCACCCTGCGCAGCAGCCGATGACGTGCCCCGCGCGGGCGTCTCCGGTTGCGTGGGCGCTTCCGATGTTTCGGATGGCCGGTGCCGGCGTCCGAGCCGCTCGGCTCGCTGTGCGATACCGCGCAGCATCTTCCGTTCCATCACCAGGCTGCCCGGTTCCATCACGAGCACGGTGAACAGCCGCGCGAACGCGGACGCCCCCGTCAGCGCGATGCGGTTGCGGCTCACGAGCCGGGTCGCCGCACCACCCATCGGATAGAGGCCGAAGGCCCACACCCAGCGGCCGTCCTCGGACGCGAAGACGATATGGTGCTCGCTTTCGAGAATCGCGACACGCATACGCGGACCGGACTTGCCGAGCGGAAAGCTGTCCCCGACCGCGAGGTTCTGGAACTGCGGCAGGATTTCCTCGGCGCTGTGCATATCGAGGCCGAGCAGATTCTCGATCCAATCGTAGGTATACGCGCCGCCGCGGCCGGGTCCCAGCTGAACCAGCCACGGCCAGATCGCGTCGGCGCCCGCGCAGATCGTGATCGCCCGAGTCGAGACGATATCGGCGTCTATCAACAAATCGTCGCCCGGCATCACCCGCGCGATCTCTTCCCCGCAGGCTCCCCAGGTCAACCACTTGGCCCGCAACCGATTTCCGGTCAGCCGTCCGATAGCCGATTCAACGGTCGCGGT
The DNA here is from genome assembly GCF_001613465.1 of Nocardia niwae NBRC 108934 = DSM 45340. Taxonomy (GTDB): domain Bacteria; phylum Actinomycetota; class Actinomycetes; order Mycobacteriales; family Mycobacteriaceae; genus Nocardia; species Nocardia niwae. The sequence continues at coordinate 175,231 of NZ_BDCK01000018.1, forward strand.
GAGCATCGTCGTGTCCATGACGTCCGGCTTCTCCTTCGATGCGCCGCGTGAGCACGCGGCAGTGTGACGCCCGCCCGAGGCATCCGGCTCCGGTGCCGGCTGAGCGGTCTGTGGGATCGACTCAGGGCACATCGCCTGTTCGATCGTCTGGAATGATCCGGTTGGAGGGAGCGCGGCGGTCAGCTTCACGACCTGGCGATGATCACGGGCACCGTGGCCCCGTGCAGCACCGCCTGACTCACCGAACCGAGGGTCATTCCGGCGAAACCGCCGCGCCCATGACTGCCCACGACGATGAGCCGCGCGTTCTCGCCGACCTCGAGCAGTCGCTTGGCCGGGCGGTCTTCCACCACGATGCACCGCACCGGCACTTCCGGATACCGCTCCCTGTACCCGGCAAGGCTCCGGGCGAGCAATTCCGCACCCTCCTGCTGCATTTCGGCGCGCGAGTCGTAGCGCAAGAACTCCGACCAGGTGTGCACCGCGACCAGTTCGGCACCCCGGTATGCGGCTTCGTCGAAGGCGATCTCGGTGGCGCGGACACTCTGCGGCGAGCCGTCCACTCCCACGACGACGGGGCCGTCCGCGCGCTCGGCATCGACGGGAACCACGGCGACCGGGCACGCGGCGTGCCGGGCCAGTGCCGTGCTCACCGAACCCAGGATGGTGCGGCTGAAGGCGCCCAGACCGTGGGTGCCGACCACGAGCAGTCGCGCGCCCTTGGAGCGGTCGCGTAAGACCGGGATCGGAGGCGCTTCGGCCGATTCGGTGGCGATCTCGAGTGCGCCGATCGGTGCGGACGCGGTCGCGGCGGCTTCTCGCGCGGCCTCGAGTGCCGCGGTTGCCCGACTGCGGTAGATGTCGTAGTCGATTTGCTCCAGTGCGACGCCCGGCCCGAAATCGGTCGGCGCCGGAATCGAGTCGACGATGTGCAGCGGTGCGTGACGATGGGCTGCGGCGGCCGCTGCGAAGCGCACGGCCGCGAGCGCGGACTCCGACCCGTCGACACCGACGAGGACGGGCGGATTGATGTCGGAAGGCATGGCTTCGCTTCCTCTATGCCTCGTGGACGACCATGACCGGGCAATGGGCGTGCTGGACAAGGAAATTGCCGACAGAACCGAGCAGCAGGCCGCGGAACCCGCCGCGGCCCCGGCTGCCGACCACGAGGAGTTGCGCGGATTTCGACCATGCGGTGAGCAGGGTGCGTGGCCTGGCGACGGCGACCTTGCGAGTGACCTCGACCTCGGGATACTTCTCCTGCCAACCGGCGAGTTGCTCGGCGAGCACGAGTTGGGCGGCGGTTTCGAGTTCCCGGACCGGAAGGAGTTCGGAGGCACCGGGATGGAAGTCGAAGTCGCCGGCGACATGGACTGCAACGAGCGAAGCCCCGCGAATTTCGGCTTCGGCGAACGCCGCGCCGACCGCGGCTTCCGCTTCAGAGCTGCCGTCCACGCCGACGACGACGGGTCCGTCGCCGCGGGTGCGTTGCTCACTGCCGGTGTCGTGCACGACCACGATGTGGCCGTGGCCGTGGGCGGTCACCGCGAGCAGTGTCGAGCCGATATGCGCGAGCTCGCCGCCCTGTCCAGCGCCCAGCACCACGAGGTGGGCGGCGGCGGAGCGTTCGATCAGCAGGGTGGCCGGGTGGGCGGGCGACAATTCGGTGTCGACTCGCAGTCCCGGATCGACGCGGCGGGCCAACCGTGCGGCGCAGGCCAATCGGGCTGCGCCTTGCTCTCGTGCGCGCTGGGCGACCGCGGGCACCACCAGGTCGTACATGCCGAAAACAGCCTGGGTCGCTGCCAGATCCAGGCCGTGCACGATCAGTAGCCTGCGTCTGCGCCGGGCGGCCGTCTCGGCAGCCCACTGCGCAGCCAGATCGGAGTTTTCGGAACCGTCGATACCGACGACCACGGCAGCGGACGCCAGCTGGTGCGGGTTGTCCGGGAGTGAGGCGGACATAGGGAGTGTCCCTTCGGAGGGCGATGCTTGTGTACTCGAAGAGTAGGGATCGGCGAGGTCGCATAACGCCTGGCGTTGGTCCCGAATACCGAGGTCCTTCGGCAGCATGGCCGGGTGGCTCCCGCGGACCCGAATGCGCCGGAACCTCCGGGTTCGTGGCACACCCTTGGGCGGCAGCGGTAGACGCGGGCAACGAGATCCACGTCCGCCGTCAGGCGTGGTGCATGATGCGGTCGAGTTCGGTATAGGCGATCCGGCGCGCCCACACTCGGGCACGGTCCAATTCGCCCGGCGCGAGTGGGCCGGTCGTGTCGGCGACCAGGAAGTCCACCGGCTGATCGGCGAGGGAATAGCCCAATCGACACAGTCGTTTCCCGATGCCGCGCGCGGCCGAGCCGGCCAACCAGGGTGGTTTGGCGACCTTGGTGCCGAACGCCAACGCGCGTCGCCCCGCAGGCACCGGCAACGTGGCCGCGAGCCATTCCCTTACCCCGATGCCGGTCGCGATCGGAATATCGGTCAGCTTGGCGGCGTCGCGGCGCGTCTGCGGGCGGCTGAGCCCGAACGCGTGGGTGGGGCCGCCGACCACGAGCAGGTTCAGCGTCGGCCCGCACACTTCCGCGGCCGCGGACACATGCACGACTTCCACCTCGGCGTGTTCGCCCAGTCCCTGCGCGATGGCGTCGGCCACCGCCGCAGTGTTGCCGAACATCGATTCGTAGATTATCCGCGCGCGCATGACGAGTCGCTCCTCTGCGCTGTACTTGGGCTACTCCGACGCTAGGACGGACGGGAGCGGACGGAACAGAGTCGAACCGACCAACGCCACGGGACCTTCGCCCTGTGCTGGAGGTGCCGCTCCTCGTGGCCCGAGGGGCGTTCGCCATGTGGTCTTTTGGCCCACCTTTCGAGGACGATCAGCCGCATCCGCGGGTGCGGCCCCGCTCATACCGTTGGGGGCGGCGCTCGGTCGGGCGCCCACAATCACACAGGCTCGGGAGGTCCCCATGACGGAGCAGCGATTCGACGACCCGCATCATCTCGCGACGGCGAAGGTCGTCGTCGGCGTGGACGGTTCGGAGGGGTCGTGGACCGCGCTGCGGTGGGCCGCGCAGTTCGCGGCCGGGCGCGGACGGGAACTCGAGATCCTGCACGGTATGGATCTGGTGGGTACCAGTTGGGTGCTGGGTGACTACGAGGTCCTCGTTCCCTCGGTCCTCGATGCGGCGCGCGAACAGGGCGAAGACATGGTCGCCCGGGCAGAACGCCTGGCCCGCTCGATGGCGCCCGGGTTGCGTATCTCGGCTCGCGTGTCCACCGACACCGGTCGGGAACTGCTGCTCGAACACAGCGCCGAGGCGTATGCGGTCGTGCTCGGTGCGACCGGTGCAGCCGGAACATTCACCCATCTGGGCTCCACGCTGCTGGCCGTGACCGCCCACGCGCGTGGCACCGTGATCGTCGTGCGCACCGATCCCGACGCCGGCCCCACGGTGCACGCCTCGGGCCCGGTGGTCGTCGGCGTCGACGGCAGCCCGGTCGGTGAAGCGGCCATCGCCGCGGCGTTCACCGAAGCCGCCGAGCGCGGGGCCGAACTCGTGGCCGTGCATGTCTGGAGCGACTGGGACCTCGGCCGGTTCGCCGGGCACACCAGCTTGGGTGAACTCGACCTGGACAATCTGGAACAGGCGATTCTCGCCGAGCGTCTCGCGGGTTGGCAGGAGAAGTTCCCGGAAGTCCGGGTCGCCCGGAAGGTCGAGGTGTCCGCGCCCGCACCGCATCTGCTGGACTGGTCGAAGGTGGCGCAGCTGCTCGTCGTGGGCAGCCGCGGGCGCGGTGGGTTCGCGGGGATGCTGCTCGGTTCGACAGCCAACACCCTGGTGCAGCACGCGGCGTGCCCGGTGATGGTGGTCCACCCGCGCGACGACCTCCGCAGTTAGCGGAGCACAGACCGGCACTGGCAACCGCTCACGCCCGGCGGTCTCACGACGGACGCCGGTCGGCGATTCCGGTCACGGCAGCGGCGCTGTCCAGTGCAGCACGGTGCCACCTGCGGGCCGGTTGACGATGCTGAAGCGGCCACCGGCGTGCTCGGCCCGTGCGGCCAGGTTCGCCAGCCCACTGCGTCGGGCGATGTCCTCCGGAACGCCCGCGCCGTCGTCGGTCACCTCGATCGTGACATCGTCGTCGACTCGAAGTTCCACCACCACCGTGCTCGCGGCCGCATGCCGGACCACATTGCTCACCGCTTCCCGCAGCACCGCCTCGACGTCGTCGGACAGCGGTGGCGCGAGGACGGTGACCGGTCCGGCGAGCCGGACGCTGGTCCGCAGGCCGGTGTCGGCGGTCATATCCACCACGATGCCGTGCAGATGTTTCCGATACTTCGACGAGTCGGCTGTCGTGTTGCTCTGCAGGTCGAAGATCGAGTGGCGAATGTCCTGAACGATGCTCTGCACGTCGTCGATGGTGTCCATCAGCCGAGATTTGATCTCGGGCGCCCGCGCCCGTTGCGCCGTGCCCTGCAGCGCGAGGCCCACCGCGAACAGCCGCTGGATCACGTGGTCGTGCAGGCCGCGGGCGATGCGGTCGCGGTCGGAGAGCACGTCGAGTTCGCGCATCCGGCGCTGGGTGTCGGCCAATTGCAGGGCCAGGGCAGCCTGATCGGCGAAAGCCGCCATCATGGCCTGGGTGGCGGTATCGAGCGGGGGCGCTCCCGCCCTCCGCAGCGATGCGAGAACGCCGACGACCGAGCCGCGCGCCCGCAGGGGAAGGATCACGGTAGGGCCTGTCTCGGGCGCCGTTTCGGCAAGAGCATCGGCGAGCCGCTCCTCGACCACGACCGGTCGTCCGGTCCGGAATGCTCTGCCCGCGTGCGATCGGTCCACCCGCACAGGTCGCCCGTTCATCGCTTCGGAACCCGGGCCTGCGGCCGCGACGATCACGAGTTCGGTCACTTCGTCGTGGGGGATATCGGGGTCCTCGGGCAGCGCGAGGAAGGTGATCGCCGAGGCGGTCAGCGTGAGGGCGCGTTCGGCGACGAGCTGCAGGACCTCCTCGGGTTCGCCGCCGGCCAATAGTTCGGTGGCTACGTCGCGAATGGCTTCGAGCCATTGTTGCCGGATCCTGGATTGTTCGTACAGGCGGGCGTTTTCGATGGCGATGCCCGCAGCGGCGGCCAAGGCCTGGACGACGACCTCGTCGTCTTCGGTGAACTCCTGACCGTCTGCCTTCTCGGTCAGGTAGAGGTTGCCGAATACTTCGTCGCGCACTTTGACCGGAACACCGAGGAAGGTGTGCATGGGCGGGTGGTGTGCGGGAAACCCGACCGAGGCGGGGTGGTCGGCGATTCTGCTCAATCGCAGGGGTTTGGGTTCCTCGATGAGCAGACCCAGTACGCCGTGCCCGCGCGGGAGGTCGCCGATCATGACGCGGGTGCGGTCATCGATACCCTCGTAGACGAATTCGGCTAGGTGGTTGCTGTGCTCGTCGGTCTCGCGGACACCGAGTGCGCCGTAACCCGCGTCGACGAGTTCGATGGCGGTGTGCACGATGGTGCGCAGCGTGTGGTCGAGGTCGAGGCCCGCGGTGATCACGAGCATGGCTTCGATGAGCCGGTCCATGCGGTCGCGGACGTCGACGATCTGCGCAATCCGGTCCTGGACCTCGATGAGCAGCTCACGTAATCGCAACTGGGACAAGGTCTCCGTGACCGAGGTCCGGCCGTTCCATCCGGACGTGTACCGCGGGCCCTCCATGGACCGCATTCTGTCACGATCGAGCCTTCGGCCCCCGTGTGGTCGATCGCCGAGGCCGAGCGGTCCTATCGAGACGGGAGTTCCCGCCGTTTCAGCTCGGTGGCGAGTACCGCCGCTTGGGTGCGGCGTTCGACACCGAGCTTGGTCAGCAGTCGCGACACGTAGTTCTTGACCGTCTTCTCCGCGAGGAACATTCGGCCGGCGATCTGCCGATTGGTCAGGCCTTCGCCGAGCAGCGCGAGCAGAGTGCGTTCCTGGTCGGTGAGAGCCGCGAGCGGACCGGTCTTGGCCTCCGCTTCCGACCGGAGCTTGGCCATGAGCGCGGCGGCCGCTCGGTTGTCCAGCAGCGAGTTGCCTGCGCCGACCACGCGGATGGCGTGGACGAGTTCCAGACTCTTGATGTCTTTGACCACGTAACCGCTGGCTCCGGCGAGGATGGCGTCGAGCATGGCCTGCTCGTCGGTGAAGGACGTGAGGATCAAACAGCGCAGGTGTGGATCGGCCGAGAGCAATTCGCGGCACAGCTCGATGCCGTTGCCGTCGGGCAGCCGCATGTCCAGCACGGCGACATCGGGGCGGAGCGCGGGTATGCGGGCCAGTGCTTGGGAGTAGCTGCCCGCTTCCCCGACGACATCCAGGTCCGGCTCGAGGTCGACGAGGTCGGCCACGCCGCGGCGGACGATCTCGTGGTCGTCCACCAGGAACACCTTGACCATGGAAAACCCCTTTCGCGCTGTCACTTCAGACTACGGAGCCTGCGGTCGGCTCGGCTCGGAGTTGGACCTCGGATCGGTGACCGAGGTCCCTTGACGGCAACCCTCGCTCAGCCGCCCGGCCCACACTTCCGCCCACTCGGTGAGCGGCTGGAGATGATCGATGAGCTGCCGTCCCGATTCGGTCAGTGTGTATCCGGTCGCGGCTCGTTCGACGATGTGCGTCGCGCCGAGTTCGTGGAGCCGGCGGGTCAGCAGACTGGAGGACATGTCGTCGCAGTGGTTGCGCAGTTCACGGAAGGTGAGGGGGCGTTGAGCCCGGTGGAGTTCCCAGAGGACGCGCAGCGCCCAGCGTCGCCCGACGAGATCCAGCAAAGCCATGATCGGGCGTCCGGAGGCCGATCCCCGGACCGGCTTGCCCGGTTCTGGAACGGACTTCACGAGTCCCTCACCCGGCCGGTGCGGGCAGTGGTGACTGCTCGAGCAACCGGCCCATCGCACCGATCGCTGTTCGGAGCGCGGCAAACGGCCGCAGAAACAAGGTGATGCGCAGCAGCTGTCCCGCCTCGTTGCGCTCCTCGTGCAGCACTCCCTCCAGTTGCCGGCCCGCGACCAGGGCGGTGAAGCGATACACCGTGCCGCGCTCGCCGCTGTACGGCTGTGCCTGATCCACCTCTCCGAGGACCTGGGATATCAGCTCGAACATGTGCAACACGTTCGCGCGACCGTGGTAGTCGGCGACCGGGCTCGAAAACGTCGCGTCCTCGGCCACCATCGCCGCCAGCGACGCCGTATCACCCGCTCGCCACGCCGAGAGTATCTGCGATTGCTTCATGCCTCTAAAATAGAGGCACAAGGGGCTGGCCGCCACCGGAATCGAAGGACTCTCGCCGCTGTGCCGTCGCCTACGGGCCGCGCTCCTCATCCCATCCGCGAACCGACGCGGCGGTGACCATGCGAGCTGCGGATATGGGTGTAGAAGTGGGTGACTCTACGCATGCCGGAGCCGGACGGGTCTGTGATGCTCGAGCCATCGGTTGCGAGTGGGAGATCGAGGTCGACTGCCGGTCGTCCAGCTGCGGTCACCGCGTGCCGCCGAGGATCCGATCAGGCATGAGCTAGGCGTATGGCAAGGGTGATCGAAGATGGTTGATGTGCGTCGAATCGAAGTGGACGGGCTGCGCGTGTCGTGGTCGTTGTCTTCGAACCACTTGATCTCGATCGTCGCGGTGCACAGCGCGGCTGAGGCCGCGCCGGTCATATCGTTCGGTCCCGACGCCTATCCGGATCTCGCCCAGGCGCGAGAACTTCTCCCGGGGCTCGCGAAGCTCTGGGACGCCGTGCGGCACGAATTCTGGAGTGAGCTCATTCCGATGCGTCGCGCATACTGACGACGGCGGACCGCCCTTCGCCGGGCAGCCTCGACGTCGCCCGGCCACCGGTAACGGCACCGCGCCCGGCACATCTATCGGAACTGGTCTCGCGGGTCCTTTCCGCGCGGCTAGATTTATCTCATGCCGCGGCGGAAGCCCGCTCGGGTGATCGGCAACCTGCCCTTCCCGATCACCAGCTTTGTCGGACGGCAACGGGAGATCCGTGGCGTCCGGGAACTGCTCGCGACCGCCCGGCTGGTGACGCTCACCGGAGTGGGCGGGGTCGGGAAGACGCGGCTGGCCACCGAGGTCGCGGCCGCGTCCGGCCAGTTGTTCCCGGACGGGACGTGGCTGGTGGATCTGGCCGCCGTGAGCGACGCCGATCTACTGGGGCGCGCGGTGCTGACCAGTCTCGGCGTCGTCGACTTGTCCAACCGCGGCGTCGACGAGCAACTCCTCGACCATCTCGCCGACCTGCGCGCTTTGCTCGTCCTGGACAACTGCGAACACCTCGTGGAAGCGTGTGGCGACTTGTGCGACCGGCTGCTCAGGTCCTGCGCCGAACTGCGGATATTGACCACCAGCCGGGAGGCGCTCGGCATCGTCGGCGAGCATGTCTACCCGGTCCTGCCGTTGTCGATGCCCGTGCCGGACACGCCCGTCACCCCGACGGCGCTGACGGCGTTCGAAGCGCCGACCCTGCTGCTGGAACGCGCACGAGCAGTGCGTCCGGGACTCACCGAAGCCGAATGCGACACCGACGCCGTAATCCGGGTCTGTGACCGGCTGGACGGGATACCGCTCGCCATCGAACTGGCCGCGTCCCGGCTACGGTCGCTGTCGCTGCGGGGACTGCTGGCCCGACTCGAGGACCGCTTCGCGCTGCTGGCGGTGGACACCCGCGCCACGGCGCCGAGACAGCGGACACTGCGAGCGTTGATCGACTGGAGTTATGGGCTGTGCCGGCCCGCGGAACGATTGCTGTGGGCGCGACTGTCGGTCTTCGCCGGGGGGTTCGGTCTGGCCGCCGCCGAGGGCGCCTGTAGCGGCCCCGACCTGCCGCGCGATCAGATCCTGGATCTGATCGACCAATTGGTCGCGCAATCGATCGTGGTCCTCGTCCCGACCGACGACCTGCCGCGGTATCGGATGCTGGAGGTGATCCGGGAGTACGGATGGCACCGGTTGACCGAACTGGGGGAGACCGACGTCTTGCGCAAACGGCACTGCGACTACTACCTCGCTCTCGCCGAGCGCAGCGCCGAAGCGTGGGACGGACCCGGACAGGCGGCCGGTCTGGCCGAGCTGCGCGCCGAGCACGCGAATCTGCAAGCGGCACTCGAGTGGGCGACCAGGGAGCCGACCGCCACCCACGAGGCTCTGGCTCTGGTGACCGCATTGCGCTACCACTGGTGCGCGGACGGATTCCTCGGCGAGGGACGCCGGTGGATGGATCGAGCGCTACACGGCGCGGACCAGAACAACACCGAACGAATACCGGCGCTGTGGGCCGTGGCATGGGTGATGCTGCTGCAAGGCAGCCCTGACGACGCCGACCAGGCACTCGATGAGTGCGTCGCCCGCGCCGCCGCGGTCGGCGACCAGGGGGCCATCGCCTGGGCCACCAGCCTCCGTGGCTCGTCAGCGCTGTTCCGCGGCAACCTCGCGGAGGCCATCACGATGTTCGAACGCGTCGTCGCCGATTTTCCCGAGGAAGAGAATGCCGTCCGACTGACTCTGTTCCAGCTCGCCATGGCGCAAGTGCACGCCGGTGACGACAGGGCATCGAAGACGGCCCGGCGGGGGATCGAGCTCGCCGACAAGCGCGGCGAGCAATGGAGCAAGTCCTGCGCCCTGTGGGCCCTGGCCTTCGACCAGTACACCCACGGCGAGCACGGCAAGGCGGCGGCCACGACCTGCGCCGCACTGGAGATCCAGCGCCGGTTCAACGATCGCGTGGCCACGGCTCTGATGATCGAGCTGATGGCCTGGATCGCCGCCGCGCGCGGCGATCACCGGCGTGCGGCGCGGCTGCTGGGCGCGATCGGAGCGGAATGGCGGCGCATCGGCAGCTCGATCACGGCGTTCGGACCGTATATCGCGCAGTGGCACGACGCTTGCGAGCGCACTACTGCGGCGAGCCTGCCCGAAGCGGCGCTGCGCGCGGAACGCGCCCGCGGCGAAGGGCTCGATCACGATCAGGCGATCGCCTACGCACTCGACCGCCGCGAGTGCGCCGTCGCAGCCGCGGAACGGGACGACAACGTGGTGCTCACCGCACGCGAGCGCCAGGTGGCCGAACTCGTCGCGCAGGGCCTCAGCAATCGCCAGATCGCCGAACGGCTCGTGGTATCGCCGCGTACCGTCGACCGGCATCTCGAGAACATCCTCGGCAAACTCGGCTTCGCGTCGCGGGCTCAGGTCGCCGCGTGGACGGCGCGAGAACACCGAGCACGCTGAGTTACGCGTATAGCTACCAATGTTCGATCGGGCCGGTCGCCGTTTCGGGAACCAGCCACGGCCAGGCCGGGGCGGGCAGGTCGGTGGCACCGCAACTTCGCGCCCGCGAATGTCCGGCTCGGCGAGCGCAGCTCGCTTCTCGTCACGCTCAGGAACTGACGCATGGCCTTGCCTCTACTTGTGTCGCACCCTCAGGGGCATCCGCCCCGATTCGTGAGGTGTCCAGACCCGTCGAACCGAGAAAGTGCGCCGCCTTCTCCGGCTTTAGCGTTGGCGGAACTTGTGAGTCGGTTGGGATCAGTGCCGGTAGACGAACGTGACAGTTGAAGGAAAGCAAGCGATGAAACGAAGTGCCGACGTCGGTGCTGTATGTGCGGCTTCAGCCGTTACCGATTCGGGCAACGCACGCGCGAGAATCGAAACGGCCTGCCGCTCGATGGCATACGTGCTCGTCGTGCTGGCGACGGTATCCGCCCTGGCCGCAGGGGTGGTCGCGGCGTCGCCCAGCGCGACTGCCGACGCGGCGTCGATTACCGGGTCCTGGGCGGAGGACGATCGGACCGTCCAGGTGCGGGTGCATTCCGCGGCGATGGGGCAGGACATCATGGTGAAGGTGTTGCGCCCGGCCGACCGCTCGGTGCCACGGCCGACGCTGTATCTGCTGAACGGCGGCGGCGGCGGGCAGGACAGCGCGACCTGGCAGAAGAACACCGATGTGCTGCGTTTCCTCGCCGACAAGGACGTGAATGTCGTGCAGCCGGTGGGCGGGCGCTGGAGTTACTACACCGATTGGCGCGCACCCGATCCCAAACTCGGTGTGTACAAGTGGAAGACGTTTCTCACCGAGGAACTGCCGCCGCTGATCGATGCGGAGTTCGGTACCACGGGCGTGAACGCCATCGCGGGCCTGTCCACCTCGGGTACTTCGGTGCTGCAGTTGCCGATCGCCGAACCCGGCTTGTATCAGGCGGTCGCGGCCTACAGCGGTTGCGCGCAGGTCAGCGATCCGATCGGGCGCGAGTTCGTGAAACTCGCCGTGGAGAGCTGGGGCGGCGGTGACACCGAGAACATGTACGGCCCACCCGAGGATCCGATGTGGGCCGCCAACGACCCCTACCTGCACGCCGACCAGTTACGCGGCATACGCCTGTTCCTGTCCACCGGAACAGGCGTACCGGGCATGTATGACACTTACAACGGCGAGTATGCCCAGCCCGGACCGCGTGGCTATCTGAACCAGCTGGTGTTGGGCGGGTTGATCGAGGCCGCGGTGAACTGGTGCACGCACAACATGCGGGACCGCTTGAACGCGCTCGGGATCCCGGCCACCTACGACTTCCAGCCCACCGGCACTCATTCCTGGGGCTATTGGCAGGAGGCGCTGAAGGATTCGTGGCCGGTGCTGGCCGACGGGCTGGGCCTGCCACACTGAATCGCGGGGCGGTCGGATAGGCCGGTTGCCGGCGCCATCACACGCGAAGCCCTTCTCGAAGAAAACGTGCGTGTTCGATAGCGACCTCATCACTGCCTCGCGACACGGTGGCGTGCCGAAGTCCGGCAGATCGAGGAACAACCCGGGGCCGACTCGGCGGATACTGGCCTGTATGACCGACGCCCTGGTCGAGCCCCGCTCCCTTCCGGCCGAGCTGCGTCCGTACCTGGACGGTCTCGTGCGCCGCGCCCGCGCGGTCTGCGGACCTCACCTGGTCAGTGTCTTCGCCGTGGGGTCGATCGCGCTCGGGGACTATAGGCACGGGCGAAGCGACGTCGACGTGGCGATTGTCGCCGACCCGCTGCTTCCCGCGCAGGCGCTGCGTGAACTGGCCGAGTCGCTCGCGCACCCCGCGCTGCCCTGCCCCGCGGCCGGGCTGGAACTGGTGGTCTATGGTGCGGATTTCATCGCCGGACCCTCCGGCGCGGCCGGTTACGTGATGGACCTCAACACCGGTCCGATGTTGCCGAATCGGGTCAGCTTCGATCCGTCGGAATCACCGGCTTTCTGGTACGTCATCGATCGTTCCATCGCGCACCAGGCCGGGCGTCTCCTGTACGGAACGCCCGTGCGGCAAGTCATCGCAGCACCGTCGCCGCGCGACTTGTACGCCGCGATACTGGCTTCGGTCCGCGAACACGCCGGGGGAGAAGGGCATCTCGGGGACAACCGAGTACTGAACGGCTGCCGGACGGTCACGTTCTGCCAGACCGGCCGCTGGTCGGCCAAACGCTCGGCAGCACAACTGATCGCGACGCAGGAGCCAGATTTCCGCCCCCTCATAGAAACGGCGCTGCGCAGCTTCCAGCGCCCCCGCTCGGCGTCACTTCCCCTGCCCAGCGAGGACGTTCGAGCCTTCCTGGCCTGGGTGGGGGAGCGAGTCGTCGATGCGGCGAACCAGTCGGCGGCCGGTCACCGAGCGGACATGGAATCCTGCTGACGAAGAGGGCGGTCTCCGCGGCGCTTCGCGTGGGAGGCGCGGAGGCTCGAGTCCGATGGGAACGCGACTGGGAACATGTCGATACTTGGATATGCGCATTCAAACATAAATCTACCCGAGTCGGGTGCCAGTCCGTGGGGCCGGACGGCGCTACTCCCGCTCTCCCGCGCTGTGGTGCACGCGCACCGGCACGTCGTCGGCCCACGGTTGGCGGGTGACCATGTCGGCGACGTGTACTTCTCCTCGTTCGAACTCGCCGGTGGCCGCGTCGACGAGGCGGTATTGCTGGGTCTGGCGGTGGATCGGCTGGGCGTCGAGGAGGACGACGCGTACTTCGCCGGGTTCGAAGTGGCAGCGTCGGTGCATGGCCGCGATGAGTTGTTCGTTGTGCAGGTGGCCGTCGCCGAAGTTCCAGCCGAGGGCGGTGCTGCAGATACGCTCGCCGTCGGTGAGGGTGTACTCGTCTTCGCGGCCGGGCGGCATGGCGCGGTGGACGAGCGTGAACAGTGCGCGGCCGTGGGTGTTCATGGCCCGGAAGGCGTATCCGAGATACAGCGGGATCTGCGCGCGATCCTTGCCGTAGAACCGCTCCAGCTGAGCCTGCGGCATGCTCGCTACGGCGACGATGTGCTTGCCGATCTTCTCCGCGGCCGAGGGTTTGACACACCACATCGTGGTGTCCCAGTTCCCCGCGTAGTAGCGCATCCCGGGCAGGAAGGAAATTTTGCGGGGGAACAGGTTTCCCGCGATCACGACGCCCGCGATCACGAAGAACAGCGCCGCCACCGGTAGCGGGTTTCCCACGCTGCCCAGACCGAGGTCGGCATGGGCGACGAACAGCGTGGCGATTCCGAAGATCATGAAGACGTTCCACTCCAACGGCACGCCCATGGGAATGGCGGTCAGGATCGCGAGATGGAAGCACACCATCACGAGTGCCGCGATCGCCGTCGGCCACCCGCCGTAGGAGAAGAACAGCACGAGCGGAACGCACAGCTCGATGGCGGTGCCGCCGTGGGCGAAGACGCGCGACAACCGCCCCGGCCGCAGATCGTCGGGAAAGCGTTCGAAGAACGCGCGCTTGAGTGGTTTCGGCCGGAACACCGGACTGTTGGACATCATCGTGGAGACCACGAAAGGGAAGTGCTTGTTGAGTTTCGAGGTAGCCGCGCCCATCCAGATGACGACGAAGACGATCTTCGCGGCGACCACGGAATCGGCTCCCGGGAGCAGGAACGCGACTGTGAGCGTGGCATAGACCTCGCCCCGGGCGGCGAGGAAGATGACTTTGTCGCGAAGACCGAGGACCGTCAGCAGGCCGAGAATCGTGGCGATCTGCCAGTGCGGCAACAATCCCACGCTGGTGTCCAGTTCGGAGATGGGACCGGTGCCGTCGGACAGCAAGGCGACCGTCGTCATCGCCAGCAGTGCCGCGTACAGGGCGACGTCCACCGGCGTGCGGTTGTCGCCCTCGGTGAACGGTATCCGGCCGGGCCATGGCGGCAGCCGAATGGTGTTGGGGCGCAACCAATACAGGATCGAGCCGAACGGCGGGAAGTACCGATTGTTCAGCGGTCCGAACCCGCAGCCCAGCCCCACCACTTCGAACAGCAGCGTGTACAGCACGATCTTCTGGAAGACGATCGGCTCCGACCACCAGACTCCGACGTCGGTGAATCCGTCGATGCCCGCGGTGGTCAGCACGACGAGCCAGCCGCCGAGCGCATAGAGGCAGATCTTGCCGACGTAGAACAGGTGCAGCGCCACGGGCGTCCCGAAGCCCACCTCGGCCCAGTGCCTGGCCATGGGGCGGATGCGTTCGCCACGCGTGCCTTTGCTCCATTCGGCCATGTCGACCACCGGTAGGTCGGGCTCGAGAAACCCCATCAAGCACGCTCCGATCGAGAACGCCAGGGGCGCGGTCCGAGCCCGAGGTTCCCGATACGGTGACAGGTACGACAGTCGCTGTCAACGACTTACCAGGCGCACGTGCTCGGTGGCGGTCGGGCAAGATCGAAGCCATGGACCCCGCCCCGAGAGTGCCGCTGCCCACGAGCATCGAGGAGTTCCGCGTGCTCGCGCACTCTCGCCTGTGCGGATTTCCTCGCGTCGCAGTGGCCGACGCGCCCGGCATGCGCCGCGCGGCGGTCGTGCTGTGCGTGGTGGAGGAGCCCGAGGGGCCGCTGTCGGTGATCGTCATCAAGCGGGCCTACCGGGGCCGCAACGCCGGACAGTGGGGCCTGCCCGGCGGACGCCTGGACGAAGGCGAGACCGCCGAGCAAGCCGCGTTGCGCGAGCTGCACGAAGAACTGGGCCTGCACGCGCGGCCCGAAGATCTGCTCGGCGCGCTCGACGACTTTCCGGCCGCGTCCGGTTTCGCGATCACGCCTCTGGTCCTGGCGCTGACCGACGCCACGCGGCTGCGGCCGAACCCGGACGAGGTCTATTCCGTCCATTTCGTCGATCTCGCCCGGCTCGCCGCCGAGGACACGCCTCGTTGGGTCCGGCCCGAGGACGCGGTGCGGCAAGCGGAGTTGCGCGACGATGCGGCCCCGGCCGATGCGGCCGGCCTGTTGCAGATGCGGCTGGGCCCGAAGATGACCATTCACGCACCGACCGGTGCGCTGCTGTGGCAATTCCGCGAAGTCGTCCTGCTCGGCACGAGTCCCTCGGCTGCCCGCGTCGCGCACTTCACTCAACCCGACTGGACCCATCACTAGGTCGCCCGCGGGGGGCGGCAAGGTCTCCCACCTTTGCGCGGGCGCGGTCCCAGGCGAGCCATCTCGCGCGTCACCGCACCCGGGCTGCTACCTTGAACGTCGTTCAAGTTCGATGCGGAGGGTTGTCGTGGAAGGTGTCGAGAACTCTCGGGAGCCGAGGGTCGGGATTTCGGCGCGGGACATGGCGCAGATCGCGGTCTTCGCCGCGCTGATCGCGGCGCTGGGTCTGCCCGGCGCCATCACGGTCGGGTTCAGCGGGGTGCCGATCACGGTGCAGACCCTCGGCGTGATCCTGGCCGGTGCCGTGCTCGGAGCACGCAAGGGGACGGCCGCGGTCCTGGTCTTCCTGGCACTGACGATGATCGGCCTGCCGCTGCTGTCCGGCGGCCGCACCGGCCTGACGGCGCTGGCGGGTCCGAGCGCTGGATATCTGCTGGGCTGGATCCCCGCGGCGCTGTTCATCGGCCTGTGCACCGCCCGCATCCTGCCGAAATACCCGATCGCGCTGGGCCTGCTGATCAACACCGTCGGAGGACTGGTGATCATCTATCTCTTCGGCACCGTGGGCCTGCTGCTGCGCACCGATCTCGGCCTCGGGGCCGCGGTCAGCACGAACTGGGCGTTCATTCCCGGCGACCTGCTCAAAGTCGTCGTCGCGAGCGTGGTGGCCAAGGGAGTGCACCGCGCGTATCCCGGTCTGGTCCGTGCCTAGTCCCGAACTCGGCGGCGCGGGCGACGCGCCTGCCATCGACATCGGCGGCCGCCGCTACACCTACCGCGACCTCGACCGCGCGATCGAGCAGTGGATCGACCACGATCCCGGCGCGGCGGTCTACGACGCGTCGGACCTCCCGGTTCCGGAGGCGCTGATCTGTGTCTGCGCCGCCGCACGGCGCGGCATCCCGGTCCGCGTCGAGAACCCCGCTGCCCGGCCGCAGCGTACGGGCATTCCGCCCGAGGCGTTTCTGCTGGTGGCGACCTCAGGCTCCACCGGCCGTCCCCGGCCGCTCGCGCGGACGGCCGCCTCCTGGTACGACAGCTTTCCCGCGTTCACCGCGATCAGCGGTGTCGCACCGGCCGACCGCGTGCTGATCACCGGTCCACTGCACGCGACCATGCACCTGTTCGGCGCGCTGCACGCGCTGTGGCGCGGCGCGTGCGTCACCGACGACCCGGCGCACGCCACCGTCGTGCACGCGGTTCCCGCGATACTGCGGGAGGTGGTGCGGACCTGTCCGCGCCTGCGCACCGCGATCGTCGCGGGTATCGCACTCGACGACGGTGCGCTGGCGGCGGCCGCGGACATCGACGTCGTCGAGTACTACGGCTCCTCGGAGGTATCGCTGGTGGCGGCGCGGCGCGTGCCCGAGCCGATGCGGCTGCTCGACGGCGTCGAGGCCGAAGTCCGGGACGGACTGCTCTACGTCCGATCGCCCTACCGTGTGCTGGGCGCGCCCGACTGGTTCGGCGTCGGCGACCTCGCGGAACTGGGCGACGACCGTGAACTTACCGTCCTCGGCAGGGGTGACTGCGCGATCAACGTCGGCGGCACCGTGGTGGTCGCCGAGGAAGTGGAACGTGTGCTGGAATCGCTCGACGGCATCGCCGCGGTGGCCGTGATCGGCTCGCCGCATGCGGTGTTCGGCGAAACGGTCACGGCCGCTGTGCAATTGGAGCACGGCGCCGGACTCGACGAGATTCGGTCGCGAGCCCGTCGCATGCTCGCCAAGGAGGCTGTGCCGCGCCGCTGGGTGCCACTGCCCGCCCTGCCGCGGACCGCGGCCGGAAAGGTGGCCAGGGGCAGGCTGAAAGACTTGCTGACATGAGCCCGGTCCCTGTTCTGGTAGCGCCGCGCCGCACGCCGATCGGTAACGCGGGACACGGATTCGCGGATCTGACCACCACCGACTTGGCCGCTCCCGTGCTGCGCGCGGTGCTGTCCTCGCTGCGCGGCGCGGGCATCGACGCCGAGGTGGACGACGTGGTGCTCGGCAACTGCCTGGGACCGGGCGGCGATCCCGCCCGGGTCGCCGCGTTGCGGGCGGGACTGGGTGTGCACGTTCCGGGGGTCACCGTGGATCGGCAGTGCGGGTCGGGCCTCGACGCGGTGATGCAGGCGGCGTTGCGCGTGCGCAGCGGCGCGGACGACCTCGTCCTCGCCGGAGGGGTCGAGTCGGCGAGCACCGCCCCATGGCGCTTCTGGCCGCCGGTGGGGGATGCCGGGCCGGTGCGCTACACCCGAGCTCCCTTCGCGCCACCGGGGTTTCCCGATCCGGATATGGGCGCGGCCGCCGACGATCTCGCGCGAGCGCGCGGTATCGCCCGGGAGCGGCAGGACGCCTACGCGGCCCGCTCGCACACCCTCGCCGCGGCCGCCGACTTCTCCGCGGAGATCGTGCCGATCGGCGACGTGCACCGGGACGAGCGCATCCGGGCGGGCATGACCGCGGCCCGGCTCGCACGCCTGCGCCCCAGCTTCGGCGCCGACGGCACGGCCACCGCGGGCAATTCCTGCGGTATCTCCGATGGAGCCGCGGCCATGGCGGTCACCACGGAGGCGATGGCCGCCGGTCTGCCCGCGTTGCGTATCCTCGGCTGCGCGGTCGCCGGATCCGACCCGGCGTACCCCGGCCTGGGGCCCGTACCCGCGATCCGTAAAGTGCTGCGCCGAACCGGCTTCGGCGTGTCGGACCTCGGCGTCGTCGAGATCACCGAGGCGTTCGCTTCGGTGGTGCTGGCGGTGGCGGACGAGCTGGGCCTCGACGAGTCGTCGATCTGCCCGCAGGGCGGCGCCATCGCGATGGGGCACCCCTGGGGCGCGTCCGGAGCCATCCTGCTGGTGCGGCTGGCGAGCCAGATGCTGCGCGCGGACGGCCCGGCGCTCGGTCTCGCGGCCTGCGCCATCGGCGGCGGCCAGGGGATCGCCGTGCTCGTGGAGCGTGTGTCGTGAGTGCGCGGGCGAGCCGTGGACACAGCGCGCCGTCGCGCACGGCCCGACCATCGTCAGCGGGGCGCCGTCGTGAGTGAGATCGTCTTCGACTCGGTGAGCCACCGTTTCGGCGAACGAAAAGTGTTGCGCGACATCAGCCTGCGGATCACCGAACGCCGCGTCGGCATCATCGGCTCCAACGGTTCCGGCAAATCGACGTTGGCGCGCATGATCAACGGCTTGCTGACGCCGAGTTCCGGTACGGTCACCGTCGACGGCGTGGACGCCGCCCGCAAGGGCGCGCAGGTACGGCGGAAGGTGGGGTTCGTCTTCACCGATCCCGATACGCAGATCGTGATGCCGACGGTTGCCGAGGATCTCGCGTTCTCGCTGCGGCGCAGCGGGTTGCGCAAGCCGGAGATCGCGGCGCGCGTGGAGGAGATCCTGGAACGATTCGGGCTCGCGGGCCACGCCGAACACCCTTCGCATCTGCTGTCCGGTGGTCAGAAACAGTTGCTCGCCCTCGGCGCGGTCCTGATCCGGCGGCCGGAGGTGATCGTCGCCGACGAGCCGACCACGCTGCTGGACCTGCGCAACGCCAAGGTCGTCGCGAGTGCGCTGGATGCCGTGGACCAGCAGGTGATCGTCGTGACGCATCAGCTGTCTCTGCTGGAGAGCTTCGAGCGCGTCATCGTGATCGACGACGGAGCGGTGGCGTTCGACGGAACGCCCGGCGATGCCGTCGCGGCCTACCGGGCGGCGGTCGAGTGATCGGCCTGTACCGACCCGGCGATTCCCCGCTGCACCGGCTACCGGCCGGGGTGAAACTGGTGCTGCTGCTGGCGTCGATCGTGGCCTGCTCTGTGTTCGTTCGGACTCCGCCGCAGGTGCTGGCCGCCGCCGGGCTGGTGGCGGGACTGTTCGCGGTGGCCGGGATTCCGTGGCGAGTCGCGCTGGCCCAGCTGCGCCCGCTGTTGTGGATGCTGCTGCTCATCGCCGTGTTCCAAGTGCTGATCACTTCGCCCGCACGGGCCGCGGTGGTGTGCGGGGTGCTGGTGCTCTCGGTCGCGCTCGCGGCGCTGTTCACCCTCACCACGCGGGTGACCGACATGCTGGACGCCGTGACCCGGTGGCTGGGGCCGCTGCGCCGGGTGGGTGTCGATCCCGAGCGAGCCGGATTACTACTGGCACTGGCCATCCGGTGTGTGCCGTTGCTGGCCGGGATCGTGCACGACGTCGCCGAGGCGCGGCGCGCTCGTGGTCTGCAGTGGTCGATGACGGCGCTGGTCACGCCGGTGCTGGTGCGGGCGCTGCGGACGGCCGACGCCATGGGTGACGCCCTCGCCGCGCGAGGAGTGGACGATGCCTGACCTGCTCGCCGCGCGGATCGCGCGGCAGGCCGCGGCGCATCCGGCGGCGACCGCCGTGATCGCGAGAGGCGAGCGGGTCGACTACGAGCGGTTCTGGTCGAAGGTCGTTCGCGTCGCCGCTGGGCTCGACGGCATGCGGCGGGTGGCCGTGCTGCCCACCTCCGATGTCGAATCGCTGGTCGCGGTGGCGGCGGCGATGCACGCCGGGGTGAGTGTCGTGCTGCTGCATCGTCATCTCTTGCCCGCGCAGTTGCGCCGGGTGCTGGCGCTCACCGAGCCGGGAGCCGTCGTGGCCGCGCCGCCCCAGCATCGGCGGTTGCGGCGCCTGGGGTTCGACGGAACCGTGCGGACGGTTGCCACACTGGAATCCGCGGGCTCGGTGGGGCCGGTGGACCCGAGCGCCGAACTCCTGGTCGGGATCACCTCCGGCACCACCGGCGAGCCGAAACTCTTCGTGCGCGACCACCGGTCGTGGGCCACCACGCTGGATCGCTCCGACCGCACCTTCGACATCGGCGCGGGCGACCGGGTGTCGGTACCGGGCGTACTGGACCACACGCATTTCTTGTACGGCGGGTTGCACGCCCTGACCCGGGGCGCGACGGTGGATCTGCGCCCGGTGGCCGATGCGCTGAACGATGGTGCGACGCAGCTGTATTCGGTGCCGACGATCGCGTGGGACGTGGTGCGGGCCGGGATCGGTCCGGTCGGCGGCGTCCGGGAAGTGCTGTCCTCGGCTGCCCGGTGGCCTCGCACGGGACGGCAAGCGTTGCAGGAGGCACTGCCGAATGCCTCGCTCGTGCACTTCTACGGTGCGTCCGAATTGAGCTTCGTGTCCTTCGACCGGGGGCTGGGCAGCACCGACGAGAAGTCGGCGGGCGAACTCTTCGACGGTGTCGAGGCCCGCGTTCGCGACGGCCTCGTCTACGTGCGCAGTGACATGCTGTTCGACGGCTACCTCACCGCCGACGGCGTGGCCGGCGGTCCGGTCGACGGCTGGATGACCGTCGGCGACCGGGGCGAGGTGACCGGTAGGCGCCTTCGCTTGTTCGGCCGGGAGAGCGACATGCTGATCCGGGCGGGTCTCAATGTGGAACCCGCCGCGGTCGAAGCGGCGCTCACGGCGATTCCGGGTGTTGCCGAGGCCGCGTGCATCGGCGTGCCGGACGCACGGATGGGGGAGGCGCCCGCGGCGGCGATCGTGGTGGACCCGGCAGCACCGGGCCCGGAGGAGATCTGGCGGCGGCTGCGCGCGAGTCTGCCGAGCCCGAGTATGCCGGTGCAGGTTCTGATCGTGGACAGCCTGCCGCGCACACCGCGTGGCAAGCTCGATCGCTCAGCGCTGGCCGCGACGCTGGCCGCGCATCGCTGGCGCGGCTGACCGCTGACGACCGAAGGCCAGTGGTCGCCGCACCTTTGTCAGCGGTATCGACGGCCGCCCGGTGAAGTCATCGCGGCGTGTGTCGGCCGACTCGGCGCTCCGGCACAGCGCAGGACGCCGTGGTGCCCGCCCGCATGACTGTGGCCCCCGTCGCAGCCGGAGCCGACAGGGACTCCGGCTGGGCGTCACCTGCTTCGCGCTGGGCCGATGCGGCTGCACTCGCCGCTGCCGGCGCCACCGACGACGAGCCGAACCACGTGGTGTAGAACATGATCGCCAGCGCGCCGAGCGCGCCGAGGATCACGATGCCGAACGCGAGCGGGTGCGCGGCCATCTGCAGGGCGAAGAAGCGAATGGCCAGCAGGACCCCGGCGCAGACGGCTACACCCGTCGCCACGAGGCGGATGCGCTGGCGATCCCAGCCCCGGTCCGGATCGCGCAGCGCGGATTCGACGGTCAGGCACAACGCCGCGCCCACGACCAGGTCGACGCCGTAGTGGGCGCCGAGTCCGAGCGTCGCGAGCAGCGTGCACACCAGCCAGAACGCGCCGCCCCAGCGCAGCCACAGCGGGCCGCGCCGAGAGTGGATGAACAGCGACAGCGCCCAGGCGGTGTGCAGGGAAGGCATGCAGTTGCGCGGGGTGATGCCGTCGAAGCGCAGCGCTTCGATCGAGGAGGGCAGCGCCGGAACGGTATTCGGCCAGACATCGGCGATCTCGAAGCCCAGCCCTTGCGGTCCGTACGCGAGCACCGGCCCCACCACCGGGAAGGCCACGTACCAGATCGGCCCCACCACGCCGAGGGTGAGGAACGTCCGTACCAGGTAGTGCCGTGGCCACGCGCCGGTCGTCACGCCGCGCAACTGCCAGGCCGCGACCAGGACGGCCGCCAGCGGAAGCTCGAAGTAGACCCAGCGCACCACGCCCGTGGCCACCGGTCCCGCCGCGTCCAGCGCGTGCCCGACCAGCCAGGACGGGTTGCCGAGGACGCGATCGGCGACTTGGACGTACGGGTCGAGCACCATCGGGCAGGCCCACGCGGTGATATCCAGCCAGATCTCGCTGATCTTCGTCGCGCAGATCAGCAGGGCGCCGAAAGCGATGGTGCGCAACGCCGTGCGGCGGCGCTGTTCGTCCCATCGCACGACCGCGAGCACCGCCAGTGCGGTGAGCACGATGGTCGGACCGTTGCCGACGGTGAACGGCCGTCCCTCGACTGTCCTGATCACCACGAACACCAGGTCGATGGCGATCGCCGCGGCGACGGCGCCGACGCGGGCGCGCGTCGTGATCCCTACCAGGGCCAGTAGGAATCCCGCCCACGGTGTGGTCGCCGACTTCGGCGTTCCGGCGTAGTCCCGCAACAGGCTGGTCAACGGGCCCAGCGCGCCGATGTGCGCGGCCATGAGTTCGCCGCCGGCCAGCGCGAGCACGATGCCCGCGATGCCGCACCATACGGTCACCGGCCGGAACCGACGCTCCCGAAGCTCTCCGATACCCACTCGCTCGCCCGGTGGGGTCAAGCTTCCTCGCACGTCGTTCACAAGCACCGAGACATCGTAAACAGGACATTAACGGCGCATGTACGGGGCGATGTGCGCGCGCTTTCGTCGACGCGTCGATGCGGCCGAGGACTGTTCTCCGGTAACGGTCCGTTACCGGAGAGCGGCGTCGTCGAGGGGAGCGTGCCGTCGCCACGGACGGATCCGCTCCAGTTGCGCGGCGACCGCGAGCAGCGTGGTCTCGCCGCCGGGCGCCGCGCCGAGCTGTACGCCTAGGGGCAGGCCGGTGTCGGAATGCCCGGCGGGAACGGAGATCGCCGGATAGCGGACGGTGTTGAACGGCGGGGTGAACGGGATGAAGCGCGGCACGTCGAGCAAGGTTCGCAGAAACCCTTGCCCGGCGAACGCTCCGACCGGCACCGGCGGTGCCGCCAGGGTGGGCGTGAGCAGCAGATCGTGCTCGGTGAACCAGGCGGCGAAGCGCTCGGCCTGCCGTGCGGGCGGAGCGTCGGGTACCCGGCGAATCCCGGTGATCACCCGTCCGGCCCTGGCCACCTTGCGGGTCAGCGGTTCCAGCAGCTCCGTGCTCAGGTTCGTGGTGTCCTCGGCGACGCCGGCGAAGTAGCGCGCCAGAAAGCCGAGCGCGTCCTGGGGCCGCCACGGCGGCGGCGTCTCGGTGACGGTATGGCCCGCTTCGCGCAGCGCTTCGGCCGCGGCCAGCATCGCCGCGCGCACCTGAGGGTCGACGGACGCACCGAGCACCGGTGGCCGGGCGGTCATGCCGATCCGCAGCGGCCGCTCGGGCGGGGCCGCTGCGCGGTAGCGGTCGTCGGCCGCGAGCACGGCGAGGAGCAGGGCGGCGTCGGACACCGTGGTCGCCAGGGGGCCGAAGGTCGAGATGCCCAGCCAGTTCGAGCCGAGTTCGGCCGGGCGCGGGAGCACACCGTCACCCGGTTTCAGGCCGACGAGACCGCAGCAGGACGACGGGATGCGGATCGACCCTCCACCGTCGGAACCGATTGCCAGCGCGGCCATTCCGGAGGCCACCGCCGCGGCGCCGCCGCCGGTGGATCCGCCGGGAGTGTGCGCGAGCTGCCACGGATTGCGGGTGACGCCGTGCGCGGCGCTCTCGGTGACCGGCCACTGACACAGCTCCGGCACATTCGTCTTGCCGATCAGCAGCGCGCCCGCGGCGCGCAACCGGCCGACGAGCTCGCTGTCGGAGTCGGCGGCGGTCTGCCGCGCCGCGCGCGATCCGTTGCCGGTCACGCACCCGGCGAGGTCGAGATTGTCCTTCACCGCCACCGGAACTCCGGCGAGCGGGAGGTCGCGGAGATCGCCGCGGCTGGCCAGCGCGCGGGCTTCGTGGCGGACCTGCTCGTGACGCACGATGCGGAAGGCGTTGATCCGCGGGTCGAGTGCCGCGATGCGGGCCAGGTGTTCGTCGGCCACCTCGAGCGGGGATACCGTCCGGCTCTGGACTCCCGCCGCGATCTCGGCCGCCGACGCGCCCGCCCATGTCATCGCTGTCTCCTCGGGTACCTCTGGTCGCGACGACCGGCACTGGACCGCTACCGGACTTCGAGACTCGCCGCTCACGGTAATCGTCGGCGCGGGAGGCCACAATGACCAGCTCCGCCGTTCCCGCGCATGGGAACGAGCGGCACGCGGTCGCGCCGCCAACGGGCGCGGTATCGTCCAGGGCGGGTGAGGAATTCGCGACCGTGTCGGCGCGCGCTCAGGTCGTGCGATACGTGCGGGCCACCAGTGCCGAGCGCAGGTACCACAGGCCCGACGGCTGGGACGGGTCGAATCCGGTGAGCTGCCCGATCCGCTTGAGCCGGTAGTCCACGGTGTTGGTGTGCACATGCAGCACGCGTGCGGTGCGCTGCCGGTTGAGATTGTTGGCGATGTGCCGCTGCAGTGTCTCCAGCAGTTCGGGGTGCGCGTCCAGTGGGTCCAGCAGCGAGCCGAGGTACTCGCGGCCGGGCCCGGGTCTGGTGAGCTGGTATTCCAGCGCCAGCTCGTCGAAGCGGTAGAGCCCCGCCACGGCCTGCAATCGCTGCACCATGTCGAGCAGTTCGTGGGCCTGGTCGGCGGCGGTGGGGATCTTCTCGGGAGTCGCCTCGACCATGGTCGCGGTGACGCCCACCTGCGCGGCGTGCGACAGCTGGGTGACCAGTACGTCCAGCTGCTCGCTGTCCAGGTGACCGGACGGGATGAGTACCGTGCCGCCGTCCACGCTCAGCAACGACAGCGCGGCCTCGCCGCAGCGCGTGGCGAGTTCGGCCTGGACCCGCCGTAGTTTCCTGCGGGCGACCACCTTGCCGTCCACCATCGGGTTGTGTTCGTCGCGGTGCGGCGGAATCGCCACGGCCAGAACGGCATACGAAGAGGCGATGGCGATGCCGCATTCGCGGGCCATGGTGGAGGTGCTGTGCCCGCCCAGCAGTGCGGAGGTCAGCGTGTGCACGGCGGTGTGGTGCTCGCTGACCACCGCGCGCAGCTCCCGGACGTAGGCCATGGAGACCGCCGAGTTGATCATGTCGAGCATCTCGACGACCATCTTGGCGCCGTCGACGAGGTCGTCGTAGTCCTTCATCGTCGCGCCGGAGACCACCAGCTCCAGGCCCATCTTGAAGCCTTCGTGGATCGAGTGGTGGATGGTGTCGATCGGCACTCCCTCCCGCGCCCATCCCGCGGCGGCGTCGCCGAGCCGCTGGAGTTTCTCCGGGAGATCCTTGCCGTCGAGCATGCTCACCGCCAGCTCGAGGCAGACCCGGGTGATGGTGGTGACGTCGCCGGCGATCGCGTCACCGGGTAGGGTGCCGCACGGGATGACGTTTTCGACGAAGTGCCCGACCATCTGACGCGATAGCCCGCGAACATCCTTCAGCGGTGACGACATCGGCTTTCCCGACAGGGTCAGGCTCGGCCGGGCCGAACTGTCGACGGACATTGGCGACTCCCTTCCGCCCACGATTGCTGTGCAGCGCATTCACACTAATCTCTCGATCTCGTTCGCGGACCGGATCGACGGGTTCTGTGAGAGCGGGTGAGGCCGGTCGAAGCGCGCTTGTGAGCGCTCACAGCAGCTGGACATATGACCGGTTTCGGCGACGGTCGACACGCGCCGATGGCCGGCTCACCGGGCGGGCGTCCCGGATCCGGCGCCCGCGCCGGTTCCGTCGTTGCCGCGAGGCGCGGCCGACATGCCGGTAGGATCACCCGCGCCGGCCATGGCCATGTAACCAGGGTCTTGTCCGGCACGTGTCGTGTCCCGGATGGTGTGCAGTGCCCGTCCGCCGCGCACGCCACGGCGGAAGGGCAGTGATGGCGCGACGATAGGGGCAGGCGATGGCACCGGCTCTGAGATGTCTTGTCTGGGAACTGGACAACACCTTGTGGGACGGCGCCGTGTGCGACGCGACCGTCGGCGCCGTGCGCCCGGCCGCGCTGCGTACCCTGCGCGTGCTCAGCGAGCGAGGGATCTGGCATGCCGTGGCGAGCCGCGGCGAACGCGAGTGGACGCTGGACAAGTTGTACCGGCACGGCGTCTACGAGATGTTCTCGGCCGTCGAGATCGGTTGGGGACCCAAGTCTTCGGCTATCGTGCGGATCGCGCGCACGCTCGGACTCGGCCTCGACGCCATCGGCTTCATCGACCATGAGCCGGTGGAGCGCGCCGAGGTGGCCCGCGCGCTGCCCACCGTGCGCTGTTACGCCGCACGCAATGCCGACGTCCTGCCGGTGCTGCCCGATTTCCGTCCCGTGTTGCGCACCGGGCCGGCTCCCACACCGCCGCTCGGGTTCGCCCGCGTGCCCGCGCGCTGATCTGCCGGACGAGCGCGTAACGCGCGTCGTGCCGGCGGAATCCGGCGGCCGAACCGGCTTCGCGGCCCAGGCTTCCCAGCGCCGCGAGTAGTCCGCCGCAGCCGTATCGTCTTGGTGGACAATACGGTGTCGGTGAAATCGGGCGGCGATAGGTTGTCACCATGCAGTGCTACGGCGTGACCGCCAACGATGCGGCTTCGTGGACCGCGATCGCCAACAGCTTCGTTCCGATGGACTACCGCTACGGCGATCCCGAACGGTGGTACTCGGGTCTCACGGTGCAGGAATCGGCGTCCTACCGGTTGTTGCGCTGGGAGCAGCGCGGGACGAGTACCTCCTACCGCACCCGGACGAATATCCGCCATGGTCCGTGCGACGACTTCTACTGGGTGGTCGTCCCCGAGCGGGGCGTGTACTCGGTGCGTTATCGCGGCGTGGATACGCGCGCGCAAGCCCATCAGGCGGCGGTGACCGCCCTGGATGACTTGTGCCAGATCCACATCCCGCTGTTGTCGGCCTACGCGATGCAGCTGCCCCGGGCCGAACTCGACCATCGCGCGGGCCCGCTCGCCGCGCGCGGCATGACGATCGACCTGAACTCCGGACTCGGCCGGATCGCCCAGGCCATGATCCGCAGCACGCACGCCGAGCAGGCGAATCTGTCGGATCGGGAGTTCAACGCGGTTTGTGACCGGATCTCGGAATTGCTGAGCTTGATCTCGCTCGGCGAGACCGATCCGCAACGCCCCGACCACGCCCACGTCGTCGCGCAGATCCGGCAGTACGTGCGGGCCAACGTCGGCCGGGGCGACGTTCGGCTGCCCGCGGTGGCGCACGCGCTGGGCTGGTCGCCCCGGCAGTTGCGCGCGGTATTGCAGCAGGCCGGCACCACCTACCGCGATGTGCGCCGGGAGGAGGCGCTGCGCGCCGCGCGCGATCTGCTCGACGACCCCGCGCGGGAGGACGATCTCATCCGTGAGCTGGCGGTCCGGGCCGGATTCACCCCGGCGTGGTTCTCCGCGGCGTTCAAGGCGCGCTTCGGCGAGACGCCGCGGGAATTCCGGCGGCGCCGATCGGCCGAACGCGCCGCCCCGGGCGAGGTGCGGGAGCAGGTGGCGTCGCCCTGACGAATCGGGGCGAAATCAGTTGGACAGCAAGCTGATCGAGAGATCGGTCAGCCGGTGCGGGTCGGCGATCACCCGATATCCCGTCACCCGGTCGTCGCGCACAGTGACGGTCAGCGCCAGCAGCAATCTGCCGTGCGGGGCGACCACGATGCCCGGGTGACCGTCCACCAGCGCGAGCGCCGCCACCTGTGCCCGCCGGCGCAGCAGCACGGTTTCCGCGGCCACCGAGCCCGCGCCGCGCACGGTCGTGGCCATCCCGGCGGGAAGGGCGGCGGCGTCGGCCGTGCGGACCACGCCGGGCGCGAGGACCGCCAGCAACCCATCGAGGTCGCCGCTGCGCGCCGCGCCGAGGAAGGCATCGACGACATGCCGCTGCACGGTGAGTGCCGGGGCGGCCGCGGCATCGACGTCCCGCACCCGTTGGCGGGCGCGGCTGGCCAGCTTCTTGGTCGTCGGCGTCGTGCGGCCGACGATCGGCCCGATCTCGTCGAACGGCACCGCGAACAGGTCGTGCAGGACGAACGCCACCCGCTCGTCGGGACCGAGCCGGTCCAGCACCACCAGTAGCGCCCGGCCGACCGACTCGATCAGGACCGCCTCGTGTTCCGGTTCGTTCTCCTCGGCGCCGTCGTCGAGCCGGTGCGGGTGGCCGAGCGGTTCCTCGCGCCGCGCCGCTCTGCCGCGCAACATGTCCAGGCAGATGCGGGACACGACGGTGGTGAGCCAGCCCCGGAGGTTGCGCACGTCCTCGACATCGTGGCGGGCCAGTCGCAGCCAGGTCTCCTGCACCGCGTCGTCGGCCTCGCTCGGTGAGCCGAGCATGCGGTAGGCGACCGCGTGCAGGTGCCCGCGCTGGGACTCGAATTCCCGGGCCAAGCCGTCTTCGGTGGGCATCGGTCACCTTTCCGCTCCGGGGTCCGTCACCGAGATGACGGATTCGACAGCTCACAGGTGACCGGCGTCCGCAGCGGGGCGCGGCACCTCACGAAAGGGTATTGCCATGGACATCGCCTATCTCGTCGCCACAGTGCTGGCAGCCGCCGCCGCTTTGCTCGCGGCGGGCATCGATGTGGTCCGCGCCGAATGGGTGCGGGAGAACATGCGCGCCTACGGGGTTCCGGTGTCATGGTTGACGCCGCTGGCCGTCGTCAAGGCGCTCGGCGGGGCCGGACTGCTCGCCGGTCTGGCGTTTCCGCCGATCGGCGTCGCCGCGGCGGCGGGGTTGGTGCTCTACTTCCTCGGCGCGGTGGTGACCGTCATCCGGGCGCGGTACTACGCGCATATCGGCTATCCGCTGCCGTATCTCGCGTTGGCAGCGGCCTCGCTGGGACTGTTCGTCGCATCGTAGGCACGCATGGATGCCGCGATGATGCGTTGGGAGGACCGGTTGCCATGCCGGAGCGTTCTCCGGTGCGTCGCACGCCGCACAGGAGGGACGGACCGTCCTTATCCGGCCAGGATGAACTTGGCCGCCTGCTCGCCGATGAACACCGCCGGTGCGTGCGTGTGCCCGCGGATGATGAGCGGCATCACCGAGGCGTCGGCCACCCGAAGCCCCTGTACGCCACGCACTTCCAGCCGGGGTGTGACGACGCTGGCGGGGTCGGTGCCCATGCGGCAGGTGCCGACCGGGTGGTAGAGCGTGTGCGCGTAGGAGTTGAGCGTCAGCTCGAGCACGGCTTCCGATTCCGCGGGCGCCTGCGGCGGATAGATCAGCGGCCCGAGCACCGCCTTCATCGAGGGCTCCGCGGCGATGGCGGCGCACACGCGCAGCCCGGCCATGATGGCGGCGCGGTCGGCGCCCGCGCTGTCGGACAGGTAGCGCGGATCGATGACGGGTTTGGCGGACGGATCCGGGCCGGACAGCGTGATCCGTCCCCGGCTCTGCGGGCGCAGCAGCACCGTCGCCAGGATCACGCCGTGCTCGGTCGGGTCCTGAAGTCCTTCGTAGTAGAACGGCGCGGGCGCGAAGACCAGCTCCAGGTCGGGGAATTCCAAATCCGCCCTGCTGCGGATGAACCCGTACGCTTCGCCGACGTTCGAGGTGAGCATGCCGCGATGACGGATCAGGTAGGCCAGCAGCTGACGCGGCTTCTCGGCGCCGAACAGCGAATCGCCGGCGACGCCGTAGCCGAGCCCGGCGACCAGGTGGTCCTGCAGATTCCCGCCCACCTCCGGCGCGTGATGGCGCACCTCGATGCCGTGGCCGGCCAGTTCGTCCCGGTCGCCGATGCCGGAGAGCATCAGCAGTTGCGGGCTGTTGATCGCGCCGCCGCACAGCACGACCTCGCGCCGCGCGGTCACCGTGTGCGTGACACCGCCCCGGCGATACTCCACGCCGACGGCGCGCGTGCCGTCGAACAGCACCCGGGTGGCCAGCGCCTCGCTGCGCACCGTGAGGTTCGGACGGCGCAGCGCGGGCCGCAGGTAGGCGTCGGCGGTGCTCCAGCGGCGGCCTCCACGCTGGGTGACCATGGTCTCGCTGAACCCGTCCGGCTGCGGACGGTTCGGTGGCTCGACCCGGTAGCCCGCCTCCTGGACCGCGGCCAGGTAGGCGGCGGTGAGGCCGCGCGGGCTGCGCTGGCGGGAGACGTGCAGCGGACCCTCGGTGCCCTCGTCGGGATACTGGGCGTTCTCCACGCGTTCGATGCGCCGGAACTGCTCGACGGCCGCGGCGAAGCCCCACTCCGCACCCGCCAGCAGCGCCCACTCGTCGTAGTCCGCGCGGAAGCCGCGCACCCACATCATGGCGTTCATCGAGGACGAGCCGCCGAACATCTTGCCGCGCGGCCAGTAGATCTCGCGGTTCTTCAGTTCCGGCTGCGGCTGCGTGAGGTAGTCCCAATCCACCTCGGAGCGGAACAGTTTCGCGAATCCGGCGGGAATGTGCGCGAACTTGTTCTTGTCCGGCGGGCCCGCTTCCAGCAGCGCCACCGTGGTGCCCGGATCGGCGCTGAGCCGATTGGCCACCACCGCGCCCGCCGATCCCGAGCCGACGACGACGTAGTCCGCGGAAAGCTCCCCAGGTTGCACGTTTCCCACTCCGATCTGCACCGACTACGGCAAAGATACGAGCAAGCATGCGCCGTGCGGCCCGGTTTCGGGTAACCGGCCCGAAGTCGTCCGGCGATGTCCGCGCTAGCGCAGGATCAGCAGCGCCGAGGCCTCGATGCGGTCGGCGATCTCGGAGTAGGACCCGTAGCCCATGCCCGCGCGCACCAGCGCGCCCGCGTAGAGCAATTCCAGCGATTCGACGACGTCCGGGTCGGGCTCCGGGCCGAGGGCGCGGATGATGCGCTTGCGGATCTCGGCGCCGATGCGTCCGCGCAGATGCTCCACATCGGGGTCGCGGCCGAGCAATGCGCTGGTGACCGCGCCGGAGAGCTCCTGCTCGTCGGCCACCAGCATCGCGATGTTCCGCAGTTCGGCGACCACCCGCACGGTCGGGTCCCGGTCCTCGCTGACCGGCGACGGCGAGGCGACCAGCCGCCGCCAGAAGATCTCCGCGACCAGGTGCTCCTTCGACGAGAAGTAGGTGTAGGCCGTGGCCGTCCCGACCCCCGCCGCGGCGGCGACCATCCGGATGGTCATCCCCGCGAACCCTTCGCGCGCAAGCACTTCCACCGCCGCGCGGGTCAGCTTGTCGACGGTGTCGGCTTGCTTGCCGGAGAGCCTGCGGCGGGTCGCCTCGAGAATGACGGAATCGGGTTCGGACATGTGTCTGGATCCTACTAGGCGGACTGGAACGGTTCAGTTCCCGGCCGCCGCGATACCGGCCCTGCGCCCGTAGAAGCTGCCGTCGCCCAGCGACGCGCCGCTGACGTACCCGCCCGCGCACAGGCCGGAGGTGCACCGGCCCGCCGCGAACAGTCCCGGGATCGGCTCGCCGGAGACGTGCAGCACCCGCGAGTCGAGGTCGGTACGCAGTCCGCCCAGCGTGAAACCGGCCGTGAAGCCGCGCATGTCGAACGCGGCCACCGGTCCGCGCAGCGGGCGCACCCATTCCGGCTTCTTGCCCAGCAACGGGTCCTCGCGGCTGGCGGCGTGCAGGTTGTAGCACTCCACTGTGGCCTGCAGCGCCTGGCCGGGCAGACCCATCTCGGCTTCCAGTTCGGCGATGGTCTCCGCCACCCAGGTGGGCGGCTGGCGGAAGAACGGCGTCGAGGTCTCGGTCGTCAGCGCCTCCTCGTAGGACCCCTCGTCGATCACCAGGTACGCCTGATTGTCCTGCTGGATCAGCGTGGCCTGGCCGATCCGGCCGGGGTAGGTGTCTTCGGTGATGTAGCGCTGCCCGCGCCCGTTGACCAGGATGCCGCGCGCCATCAACTGCGGGTCCCCGAAGAACGCGACCTCGGTAGCGTCCATGTGCGCCAGTTCCGCGCCGAGCGCCTGCGCCAGCCGGATACCGATGCCGTCGTGTTCCTCGATCGCCGCGGCGGGCCTGCCGATCAGCCGCGGCGCGTATCCCTCGATCATCTCCTTGTGATAGGCGAAGCTGCCGGTGGCCAGCACGACGCCGCGCTCGGCGCGGATGGCGACCGGCTTGCCGTAGCGGCGGGCGAGGACGCCGACCACCCGATCGTCGTCGTCGACGATCAGTCGCGCGATCCGGATGTCGTACTCCGTGCGCACACCCAGCGCTTGCGCGGTGTCGGCCAGCGGCTTCATCAGCATGTAGCCGCCGCCCTTCTCGCCGGTGCGCTTGTCGGCCATCTGCGGAACATGGCCGCGCGGAGCGGGTGTCGCGATCGTGTTGAAGGGCGCGGCGTTCTCGCCGCCGGAGTACATCAGCCCTTCGTCGTGCGGCGGCTCCCACCCCGGCTCGCCCCAGAACGCCTCGCGGAAGGGCACGCCACAGGACACCAGCCAGTGGAAGTGCTCGACGCTGCCGCGGCAGTAGTCGGCGATCTTCGCCTTGTCCACGCCGGGACCGAGTGCCGCGAGCAGGAAGGTCTCCATGTTCTCCGGGGTGTCCTCGAAGCCGAGGGCCTGTTGCAGCGGAGTGCCGCCGCCCAGATAGATGAAGCCGCCCGCCAAGGCTGCGGCGCCGCCCCAGCCGCCGGTGCGCTCCAGGACCAGCACGTCCGCTCCGGCGCGGGCGGCCTCGATCGCGGCGCAGACCCCGGCGATGCCGTATCCGGCGACGACGACGTCGGCTCGGTGGTCCCAGGTCTCGACCAGGCACGCGCGCAGGGGACGAATGGTGGTGGCGTCGGACATGGTCAACGAATCCTTCACTGCTCGGCGGACGCGGATTTCGCGCGGGCGGCCTTCTTCTGCTGTGCCACAATCGTGCCCACCAGGAGGTCGAGTTTGGTGCCGTTCGGCCAACCCACGTAGTGGCACAGGAACACCGCGATCTCGTGCAGCTGGTCTTCGGTGAGTTCGCCGTTGCGCAGCGCGGCCCCGATCTGGATGCCCGCGGTGTCGATCGCGCCCTGTGCGGCCAGCGCGCCGAGCAACAGCAGCCTGCGATCGCGGACGGTGAGTCCGGGTCGCGACCAGATGTCGGCGAACAGGTGGTCGGCGGTGACGGCGAAGTGGGCGCCGGGGTACTCCTGGAATTCCGTGCCGTAGACCTCGGCCATCCTGGCCAGACCGCGTTGCCGCACAGTGTCGCCGGATCCGTTGTCGCTCATGACGATTGCCTTTCCGATGCGAAGGTGCCCGTTCCGACGCCGAGGCCGGGGCCGAGCCGGTCGAGGGCGAGAGCGGCCAGCGGCAGCGCGGTGCCGAGCCGCTCGCCCAGTTCCAGGGCGAGACCGAGATCCTTTTCCCCGAGGTCGCGCACGTGCCGCAGGATCGGCAACCAGAAGTCGCCGTCCTCGACAGGGGCGCTGGTGTCGCGCAGCATGATGGCGCCGGGACCACCGGTGACCGCGTCGGAGTGGCGCACCACCTTGCCGAGCGCGGCGAGGTCGAGACCGGCCGCCTCGGCCAGCCGTTGCGCCTCGGTGGCCGCGGTGAAGGAGACGAAGTGCAGCAGGTTGCGCGCCAATTTCATGCGCGTGCCCGCGCCGACCGGCCCGGCGTGCACGATGAGATCGGCGAAGCAGCCGAACGGTTCGCGCACCTGCTCGAACGCCGCAGCGCTGCCGCCGACCATGACCGCGAGTGCGCCGCGGGTCGCGCCGGATGCGCCGCCGCTGATCGGCGCGTCCACCAGTTCGACGCCGCGGTCGCCGCAGACCGCCGCGAGTTCTTCGGCGGTGCGATCGCTGATCGTTGAGTGCACGGCGATCACGGTGCCCGGCGCGGCGGTCCGCAGCACACCCTCCGGGCCCGTGATCACGTCGCGGACCTGGGCGTCGTTCACCACGGTGATCGAGATGATCGTGGCCTGCGCGGCCAGTTCGGCGGCGGAGGCGACCGCGTCGGCCCCGGCCGCGAGGAACGGCTCCACCGCTTCGGGCCGCATGTCGCACACCGCGAGCCCGCCCGGCCATGCCAGCAGGCGCTCGGCCATCGGCGCGCCCATGTTGCCCAAGCCGAGGAATCCGATGCGGGCGCTCATGACCGCACGATCTGTCCGCCGTCGACGTTGAAGATCTGCCCGGTGACCCAGCTCGCCTCGTCCGACAGCAGGTAGAGGCAGGCGCCGACCAGGTCCTGCGGGGTGCCCATCCGCTTGAGCGGCAGGCGCTTGACGATGTCGTCGACGATCACGTCGGGGGTGACGGCCTTGGTGGCGTCGGTGTCGATCGGACCCGGCGCGATGGCGTTGACGCGGATGTTCGATCCGCCGAGTTCGAAGGCCAGTTGCTGGGTCAGCCCGTTGACGCCGACTTTCGCCAGGCCGTAGAAGCTGGAATACAGCCATGCGGCGGTGGAGGACTGGTTGACGATCGACCCGCTGCCCCGCTTGGACATGTGCGGCCAGACGGCGCGGGTCATGATCAGCGCGCCGTCCATGTTCACACTCATGAACTTCTTGTAGTAGTCCCACGGCACGGTCAGCAGCAGGTTCAGCTTCATCTCGCCGTAGATGGCGGCGTTGTTCACCAGGTGGTCGATGCCGCCGAACTCGGTGACGGCGAGATCGGCCAGGGCGGTGGCGGATTCGGGATCGGACACGTCGACCTGGCCGAACACCGCCGTGCCGCCGTCGGCGACGATCTTCTCGACCACCGCCGCGCCGCCTTCGGCGTTCTTGTCGGCGACCACGACGTTCGCGCCTTCGGTGGCCAGTGCCTGCGCGTAGGCCGCGCCGATGCCCTGGGCGGCGCCGGTGACGATGGCGGATCTTCCCGTGAAACGGGCCATGGAGTTCAGCTCCTCTGTGTTGTCCCGCGGCGGTCAGGCCGCGGTGGCGATGACTTTGGTCTCGAGGTATTCCTCGAAACCGGCGATGCCCATCTCACGGCCGAGGCCGGACTGCTTGTAGCCGCCGAACGGGACGTCGGCGGAGTACCAAACACCGCCGTTGACGCTCAGCGTCCCGGTGCGCACACCTTCGGTGACGCGCCGGATGCGTTCGGGATCGGTGCCCCATACCGAGCCGGACAGGCCGTAGGGTGAGTCGTTGGCGATGCGGACGGCGTCCTCGTCGCCGTCGTGCGGAATGATCACCAGCACCGGCCCGAAGATCTCCTCCCTGGCGACGGTCGAGCTGTTGGGGATGTCCGCGATGAGCGTCGGTTCGACGAAGAATCCGCGCTCGCGCCGAGGCCGCCCGCCGCCGGTCACGATGCGCCCGCCCTCGGCCCGTGCGATGTCGATGTAGCGTTCGACCCGGGCGCGCTGACGTTCGGAGATCAGCGGCCCGCACACCGTGCGCGGGTCGGCCGGGTCACCCGGTCGGATCCCGCCGAGCGTGGCCGCGGCCGCCTGGACCGCTTGGTCGTAGGCGGCGCGGGGCACCAGCAGCCGGGTGGACAGCGCGCACCCCTGCCCGGCGTGCACGCATACCGAGAACGCCGCCACCGAGCAGGCCGCCGCGATGTCCGCATCGTCGAGCACGATGAACGCCGACTTGCCGCCCAGTTCCAGGAAAGCCCTCTTCAGCGTGGCGGCTGCGCCGGTCATGACGGCGCGGCCGGTGGCCGTGGACCCGGTGAAACTGATCATGTCGACGCGTGGGTCCGCGGTGAGCCGGGCGCCGAGCGCGTGGTCGGCGGAGGTCACGATGTTCACCACGCCCGCCGGGATATCGGTCTCCTCGGCGATGATGGCGCCGACCGCCGCCGCGCACCAGGGCGTGTCGGGGGCGGGTTTGAGCACGAGGGTGTTTCCCGCGGCCAGCGCGGGTCCCAGCTTGGCGAAGTTGATCTGGTGCGGGAAATTCCACGGCGTGATCGCCCCGACCACGCCGATCGGCTCCCGGCGCAGAACCCGGCGGGTCTTGATGCCCATCGGCTCGGCCACGCCCAGATCCGTTTCCCAGGCGTAGGTTCCGGCGAGTCCGGCCGCGTAAGCGAGATCGGCGACCGGGCCTTCCAGCTGCGGGCCGCCGGTGAGCATCCGCGGGGCGCCGGCCTCGGCGATCGTGATCTCGCGCAGGTCTTCGACGTGGGCTTGCAGCGCGGTGCGCAATTGCTCGAGACAGCGGGCGCGGAAGGCGTGGTCGCGCGACCAGTCCGTCTCGTCGAACGCGGTGCGCGCGGCGTCGACGGCCGCGTCGAGATCGGCCGCGTTCGCGTCCGCGGCGAGGCCGAGGACCTCCTCGGTCGCGGGGTTCACCGTCGCGAAGACACCGTCGGCGCCCTCGACCAGCTTGCCGGCGATCAGCAGGCGGGAACCGTCGGCGGGCAGGAGGCTGCTCATGGATTACTCCGATACTGTCTGGACACGTGTACGGAATATAGTCCGGGCCATTGATCTGTGGCAATAACAGGTTCTAACTCTGCCATTCTTCCCGACGTCGGCGCCCGGTGTGGCGTGACCGGTGCCAACACGCCCGATATGGCGGCGCGGAAGTGGATCGGCCCGGCTTATTGCCGGGGACAACCGAACAATGGTAGTGTCCAGACACATGTCCAGCTATCTGTCTTCGCTTGGATGGCGCCGCCGTGGCGCCCGGCGGAACTCGTTCTCGGTTTCGCGTGGTTTTCTCTGCCTGTCCAGCGCTGTGGAGACCCGATAATGCCCAGATTCGCACCCCATCCGGAGCGCAGGCCCGCGCTCGTCTCCGGCGCCTCCTCGGGGATCGGCGCGGCCACCGCCGTGGCCTTGGCCGAACTCGGTCACCCGGTCGCGCTCGGCGCGCGCCGCGTAGAGCAGTGCGCCGCACTGGCGGACAAGATCCGAGCCGACGGCGGCGAGGCGTTCGCCCACCGTCTCGACGTCACCGAGCCGGACTCGGTCGACGACTTCGTGCGCGCGGCCGAGGAAGCGCTCGGCCCCACCGAGATCCTGGTCTCCAGCGCGGGTGACATCGAGTTCGGTCAGGCGCACGCGATGGATCCGGAACGGTTCGTGCGCCAGGTTCAGGTCCATCTCGTCGGCGCGCAGCGGCTCGCGCACCGAGTGCTGCCCGGCATGCTGCGCAGGCAACGCGGCGACATCGTGCTGATCAGCTCCGACTGCGCGCCCGACCCGCGGCCGCGCACCGGCGCCTACAGTGCTGCCAAAGCGGGGCTGGAAGCGATGGCCGCGCAGATGCGCATGGAACTCGAGGGCAGCGGCGTCCGCTTGTCGCTGGTCCGCCCCGGCCCGACCCTGACCGGTATGGGCATGGACTCCACGCCCGAGGTCGTCGGCCCGGTTCTGGAGGACTGGAAAGCCTGGGGATTCGCCAGGCACCCGTACATGCTGCGGGCGAGCGACCTGGCCGCGGCGGTGGTGGCGGTGGTGGCCACGCCGCGGGGTTCGCACCTGGTGCTGGTCGAGGTGCAACCCGAGGCGCCGATCCGCCCCCTCGCGGACGACGTGGAATCGAACGAACAGTAAGGAGCGACGATGCGAGTGCTGGCCGATCTGGATCTGTGCCAAGGGCATGCCGTGTGCCAGGACGAGGCGCCCGAGGCGTTCCGCGTCGCCAAGCGCGGCAAAGTGGAGATACTCGACGCCGTCGCGGATCCCGATGCGCAGGCCGACGTCCAGCGCGCTGTCCGCTACTGCCCGACCCAGGCGTTGTCCATCGCCGCCGACGCGTAAGCGGAAATCGCCCGTGCGGTTGGGTAGGCAGGGCGAGCCGCGGCGAATACGATGAATCCAAAACCGGAACGTGTTCTAATTCAGTCGCACGGTACGGCCCGGCACCTGCGGGGATGCCCGACGTCATGGAGAAGATCCGATGAGCACAGCACATACCGAGAAGGCGGAGGGCACGCTGCCCGCCAGGATCACCGGAGAGCTGATCACCCGGCTGACCGGCTCGGTCGCCGCCGACGGTAGCGCGGCGCCGTTCGAGATGATCGAGGTCTACACCGGCGCGCCGGTCGGTGCGCTTCCGCAATCGACCCCCCAGGACGTGCTGACCGCGTGCGCCACCGCCCGGGCGGCGCAGACGGAGTGGGCCGCGCTGCCGCTGCGCCAGCGGATGCGGGTGTTCGAGCGGCTGCACGAGCTGATCCTCGGCGAAGTGGAGACCATCGCCGACCTCATCCAGATCGGGTGCGGCAAGACCCGCCGGATGGCCGTCGAGGAATCCTGCGACGTGCCCATGGTGATCAGCCACTATCTCAAGACCGCGCGCCGGGTGCTGCGCCCGAAGCGGCGGGGCGGGCCGATGCCGTTGCTGACCACGTCGATCGAACAGCACCGCCCCAAAGGGCTCGTGGCCGTGATCGCCCCGTGGAACTTCCCCTTCGCCATCGCCCTGTCCGACGCCATGCCCGCGCTGATGGCAGGCAACGGCGTGGTGCTCAAGCCCGACAACAAGACCGCGCTGTGCGTGCTGTTCGGCGTCGAGTTGCTGCACCGGGCCGGGCTGCCCCGCGGTCTGGTCCAGGTGGTGTGCGGTGAGGGACCCGATATCGGGCCCGCCCTGATCGACAACGTCGATTTCGTCATGTTCACCGGCTCGACCGCCACCGGCCGCATCGTCGGCGAGCAGGCCGGTCGCAACCTCATCGGGTGCAGCCTGGAACTGGGCGGCAAGAATCCGATGATCGTGCTCGCCGACGCGAACCTGGACGAGGTGGTCCCCGGCGCGGTGTTCGCGACGTTCGCCAACTCGGGGCAGGCGTGCATGCACATCGAACGGATCTACGTGCACCGTTCCCTGCACGACGAATTCCTGCGCCGATTGGTCGCCGCGGCCGCGGAGCTGAACGGGAAGATCGGCGGCTCCTACGACTACACACCCGAATTCGGGTCCCTCGTCTCTGCGCAGCAGCTGGAACGGGTCGCCGCGCATGTCGAGGACGCGCGGTCCAAGGGAGCCACCGTGCACGTGGGCGGGCAGGCGCGCCCGGATGTCGGTCCGGCGTTCTACGAGGCCACCGTGCTCACCGGCGTGACCCCCGAGATGACCCACGCGACGCTGGAGACCTTCGGTCCGGTCGTCACCGTGTACCCGTTCGACGACGAGCACGAGGCGGTGCGCCTGGCCAACGCCACCGACTACGGCTTGAACGCCAGCGTGTGGACTCGCGACCTGGCGCACGGCGAACGCGTCGCCGCCCAGCTGCAGGCGGGCAACATCAACATCAACGACGGTTTCGTCGCGACCTACGCCGCCAAGGGCACGCCCTCCGGTGGCGTGAAGCAGTCCGGCGTCGGCACTCGGCACGGCGACCAGGGCCTGCTGAAGTACACCGACACGGTGAACGTCGGCGTGCTCAAGAAGCAGGTACTCGCCGCACGCGCGGGCCAGCCCTACGACAAGCAGCTGAAGATGACCTTGACGTCGCTGCGGATGATGCGCCGAACCAGGTTGCGCTGAGCGTCGCTCTGCCGTAGGCCGACGACGGTCACGGACCCGCCGATCCGGTAGCGTGGCCGCCGGGGTGGATTCACGGAATCGAGAACGGATACCAATGAGCCTTCGAGAAGTTCCGCTACGCACGCTGTCCGGCGAGCCGACGACCTTGGCCGACTTGGTCGGCGACCGCGCCGTCCTGCTGGTCAACGTGGCCTCGAAATGCGGACTGACCCCGCAGTACTCCGGCTTGGTCGAACTGCACAAGTCCTTCGGTCCGCGCGGTTTCAGCGTGGTCGGCGTGCCGTGCAACCAGTTCATGGGCCAGGAACCGGGCACCGCGGAGGAAATCCAGCAATTCTGTTCCACCACCTACGGCGTCGATTTCCCCTTGCTGGAGAAGACCGACGTCAACGGCGACCAGCGCCACGCCCTCTACCAGCACCTGGTGGACACTCCCGACGCCGAAGGTGACACCGGCGACATCCAATGGAACTTCGAGAAGTTTCTCATCGACCGCGACGGCAAGGTAGCGGGCCGCTTCCGCCCGCGCACCACACCTCAAGCCCCGGAACTCGTCGCCGCCATCGAATCCGTGCTCTGAATAGTCACGACAATGCCGGAGCCGTCGTCCATCCGGGACGGCGGCTCCCGTCGTTGCGCCGCCTCCGCTAGTGGCACATCGCTGCGGCGAATCGCGAGTAGGCCTCTCGATGGTGTGCCACTCGACGATTCGGGGTCAGGCCCGGCGGGTGAGGGGCTCGCGTAGGCCGAGGTGGGCGCGCAGGGTGTCGCCGATGTATTCGGTGCGGTAGACGCCACGCTCCTGGAGTTCGGGAACGAGCCGGTCCACGATTTCGTCCAGACCGGTCGGGACCAGGTAGGGGGAGATGTTGAAACCGTCGCTCGCGCCGTGGCGGACCCAGCGGGCCAGTTCGTCGGCGACCTGGGCGGGGGTGCCGGCGAAGCCGGAGCGTTCGGTGGAGGCGATCACTACCTCCCGCAGGGACAGATTCTCGGCCTCGGCCCTGGACCGCCATTCGCGGGCGATGGCTGCCGGGTCTTGGCCGGAACGGGGTGCGCCTCGGGTTTCCGAGATCGGGCGGGGCCGGGGGTCGTCCGCGGGCAGGGGGCCGTCCGGGTCGAGATCGGACAGATCGCGGCCCCAGATCTGGCCGGCCAGCGACAGGGCGGTCTGGCCGGTGTACTGGCCGTTCTTCACCCAGCGCACCTTCTCCTCGACCTCGGATTCCTTCTCCGCGAGGATGATCTGCGTGCCCGGCAGGATCCGGATGTCGTCCTCAGGGCGGCCCGCCGCGCGCAGGCGTGCGCGGATGTCGCCGGCGAAGGCGAGCGCGTCGTCGAAATGCGTTCCGTGCCTGGAGAAAATGACATCGGCGTGCGCCGCGGCGAAATCGCGACCTGCCGGTGAATCGCCCGCCTGGAAGATCACCGGATGTCCTTGGGCGCTGCGCGGCAGCGTGGGAGCGACCGTGACGTCGAAGTGCGGCCCGGTGCGCACGACCGGGTGGATCGCTTCGGCGCCGGCCCACGCCGGGCTCCGCTGCGACGTCGCGATGGCGCCGTCGTCCCAGCCGTCCCAGATCGCCCGCGCCGTCGCGACGAACTCCGCGGCCCGCTCGTAGCGCAGCGCGTGATCGAGGAATCCGCCGCGCCGGAAGTTCGCGCCGGTCCAGGCGTTGTCGGTGGTGACCGCGTTCCAGCCCGCGCGACCGCCGGACAGCAGGTCCAGGCTGGCGAGCTTGCGCGCCAGGTCGGCGGGCTCGTTGTAAGTGGTGTTCTGGGTTGCGACCAGGCCGATATGCCGGGTGACGCCCGCGAGGGCGGCCAGCTGCGTGATCGCGTCGGGGCGGCCCGCGATGTCCAGTTCCAGGATCGAGCCGTCCTGCTCGCGCAGCCGCAGGCCCTCGCCGAGGAAGAACGCGTCGAACAGCCCGCGCTCGGCGGTCTGCGCCACCCGGCGAAAGGTCTCGAAGTCGATCTGCGAGCCGCTGGAGGGGTCGGACCAGATCGTGGTGTGGTTGACGCCCTGGAAGAAGACGCCGAAGTGGACCTGAGCGTCTGGACGCGGGAACTCGGTCACGGAAACGAACTCCTGACGATCAGCGCGTGGTCGCGTAGCGGTTGGCGGGACGGGGCAGACCGAGGTTGGCGCGCAGTATCGAACCGGGAACGGGACGGTGCGCTACTCCGGTGCGAAACAAGGCGGGCAAAACCTCTCGGGCGAGCACGGGAAGGTCCTCGTCGATCACCGCGAGGTGCAGCCGCACCCCGTCGAGGTGGGCGCTGAGTTCGCTCAGCAGAGCGGTCAAGTCCCGCGCCGTACCGGAGAACGCGAGTCGCCCGGGGGAAGCGGCGGTTCCGCCGAATCGCTGTGCGGCAGGAACACCGGCGACGTCCAAGGTGACCTCGATCTCGGCGAAGGCCAGCGCAGCGCCGGACGAGCGCGCCGCCGTCCCGGCCGCCGCCACCGCCGCGACGGAGTCTGCGGCGACGAACCGGACGTCGACCTCCCCCTCCGTGCCGAACACCACCGGTTGGCCCTGGGGCGGGCGCGGCACGATGGCCGGCCCCTTCACCGAGAAGGTCTCGCCCTCGAAGTCGATGTAGTGCAGCTTGGTCCGGTCCAGGAAGCGGCCGCTGGTGTACTCACGGATGACCGCGTCGTCCTCCCAGGAATCCCAGAGGCGCCGGGCCACCTCGATCGAATCCCGGTGCTCGCGAGCCAGTTCGGCAGTGTCAGCGATCGGCGCACGCCCCCAGGTGGCGGCGGCGAGCGGGTCCTCGACGCGCTCGGCGATCCAGCCGGCGCGTCCGC
Source organism: Nocardia niwae NBRC 108934 = DSM 45340 (assembly GCF_001613465.1). Taxonomy (GTDB): domain Bacteria; phylum Actinomycetota; class Actinomycetes; order Mycobacteriales; family Mycobacteriaceae; genus Nocardia; species Nocardia niwae. Next base: position 217,436 of record NZ_BDCK01000018.1, read on the forward strand.
GTGAGGCGTAGTCCAGCGACGCCACCTGCGAGGCCGTGTGGAACGGTTCGGCGTAGGTGGTGGCGACGGTGGGAACCAGCCCGATCGTGCTGGTCGTGGCCGCCACGAACGACGCCCGGGTCACCGCGTCGATGCGGCCGGGTATCTCGTGTCCCGGCAGGATCGAGTCGGCGAAGGTGGCCAGGGTGAATCCGGCGTTCTCGGCGGCGGCCACCCGCCTGCGCACGGTGTCGCCGGTGAGCAGGCGGTCCGGTGCGTGCGCCGCCCGCCGCCACGCCTCGGGGCCGAACCCCTCCCCGTCGAGCTCTACGCCGAGCGCGAAAACGCCCATCCCGCACCTTCTTTCCTCCACGAACCACGACGCGACGAACAGTGGCCCGAGCCGGGCACGATCCGGCTCGGGCCACCGGCGGCGCACCCTGTGCGAGCATGCGCGGCGGGGCGGCGATGCGCGATGGTTTGCGTCGCGATGATTCGAAGGTGGTCGAACGGCCCGGGCCTACCGCGCGGCGCGGGCCGCGAATGCCGCCGCCAGCAGGACCGTGACGCCCTCGGCGATCGCCGTGCCGCCGAGAGCGTGCGCGGCGCTGGTCACCGTGCTGCCCGCCAGGCCGAGGAACAGCGACCCGAAGGTGGCGATCCCGACGACGATGCCGAGTTGCACGTTGGTCACCAGGATGCCGCTGGCGTCGGCCGCCAGGGTCATCGGGACCTTCGCCAGCGTGCGGGTCATCAGCGGACTGAAGGCGATGCCGTTGCCCGCGCCGCACAGGCCGAGCAATGTCAGGGCGAGCGGTCCGAGCTCGGCGCCGTCGCGCAGCAGTGCGCCGAGGGCGACCATGCTCGCCGCGCCGAGCACCAGCCCGAGCGGGATCATCGCCGCGTGGAACCGAGCCGGGACGCGCTCCCAGTTCAGGCTGGCGACGGCGAAGGTCACCCCGAGCGGGACGAACAGCAGGCCCGCGTGCAAAGCGCTGTACCCGAGCGTGCTCTGCAGGTGGATCGCCATGACGAACATCCAGCCGCCGAAGGTGGCCATGATCACGAACAGCGCGACCGCGGCGGGGACCAGGCCGGGCGCGGTGAGCACCGGCCGGGCGAAGAGGGGTTCGCCGCCCCGGGAGGCGACGATCCGTTCGATCGCCACGAACGATGCGAAGCCGAGTACACCGGCCGCCAACGCGATCCACGACCACAACGGCCAATCCAGCTCCCGCCCCAGCACCAGCGGCAGCACCAGCAGCAACACCGATGCGGTGAGGGTGGCCAAGCCGGGCAGGTCGAGCTTGCGCTCGAGCCGCTGGGCCGAGGACGGAAGAATGCGCGGCGCCGCGACGAGCAGTGCGAGCCCGATCGGCACGTTCACCAGGAACACGCCGCGCCAGCCGCTGGCGAACAGGTCGGCGTTGACGATCAGCCCGCCCAGCACCTGGCCGGCGACCATGCCGCCGGAGATGATGGCCGAGTAGATGCTCAACGCTCGCGCGCGGGCGTGACCGGTGAAGGTGCGCTGGATGAGCGTCATGATCTGCGGCACCATCGCCGCCGCGCCGACGCCCTGGGCGAACCGGAAGACGATCAGCGCGGTCTCGTTCCAGGCCAGACCGCAGGCCAGCGAGGCCACGGTGAACAGCGCCAGCCCGGCGATGAACGCCCGGCGCTGGGTGAACCGGTCACCGAGCCGTGCGCCGGTGACCAGCAGGACGGCGTACGCGATGACGTACCCGGCGACGATCAGCTGCAGCGCCGCGCCACTGGTGTGCAGCGAGCTCCGGATCGAGGGAATCGCGACGTTGACGATGGAGGAGTCGAGCACCGCCATGAACTGGCCGGTGAGGATGACGGTGAGGACGGCGAGCGAACGCCGCGCTCCCAGCGCGGCGGCCGGAGCGGCTGCGGGCGTCGTTGCCGCTGCCGGACCCGGCGATATGGTCTGTGTCATGCACCGAGAATGCGTTGCGCCGGGCACCGGTAACAGGAGCCCGATGACACTGGTACCGGCAGCACCAGGCTGAGTGTGCGCCACAACGGATCTCCGGGCACTTTTGGGACATTTCCGGCACTGTGTCCAGTGTCACAGACGCCCACGACGGCTATCGCCTGACCAAAATCCTTAGGCGGGCTAACGTGTTCAGGGGAGGCGCGTTCCCGGACCGAAGGAGGTCGTCGTGGCATCTGAGGCACGCAGGGAGCGGCTCATGCGCCGCGTCACCCGGCTGTACGCCGAGTACGACGACATCCGCAACGCCACACCGCGTGCGGAGGTCACCGAGAAGGTTCGCGAACCCGGCGCGGGGCTCGCGCGGATCGTCGAGACGGTCATGACCGGCTACGCCGACCGGCCCGCCCTCGGTCAGCGCGCGACGGAACTGCGGACCGGCGAGACCGGCCGCACGACGCTGTCGCTGCTGCCCGAGTTCGACACCATCACCTACGGCGAGCTGTGGGAGCGCGTGCGCGCGGTGGCCGCCGCATGGCACGGTGACGCGCTCGATCCGCTCGAGGCCGGTGACTTCGTGGCCATCCTCGGCTTCACCAGCAGCGACTACACCACGCTCGATCTGGCGTGCATCCACCTGGGCCTGGTCGCGGTTCCGCTGCAATCCAGCGCGCCCGTCGCTCAGCTGACCGCGATCGTGGGGGAGACCGCCCCCCGCGTGCTCGCCGCGACACCGGCATTGCTCGACGCCGCCGTGACCTGTGCCCTGGCGGAGTCCGGAACGCGGCGGCTGGTCGTCTTCGACTACCACCCTGGAGACGACGACCAGCGCGCGGCGTTCGACGCGGCCCGCGCACGGCTGGCCGATGCCGGTAGCTCGGTGCTCCTCGAGACCTTCGGCGAGGTGCTCGCCCGCGGCAGATCGCTGCCGCAGGCGCCGCTGTTCACCGCCGAACCGGGCGAGGACCCGCTGGCGCTGCTGATCTACACCTCGGGAAGCACCGGAACGCCCAAGGGGGCGATGTACAGCCAGCGGCTGGTCGCCCGCGGGTGGGTGAATCGTCCCGACGTCGCCGCGATCAACCTCAACTACATGCCGATGAGCCACGTCGCCGGTCGCGGATCGCTGACCGGCGTGCTGGCGCGCGGCGGCACCGCGTACTTCGCGGCCGAGAGCGATATGTCGACCCTCTTCGACGACATCGCGCTCGCGCGGCCGACCGAGGTGTTCTTCGTTCCGCGCGTGTGCGACATGATCTTCCAGCGTTTCCGGAGCGAGGTGGATCGGCGCGACGCGCCGGGCGTCGACCGGGCCGCGCTGGACGCGGAGGTGAAGACCGAACTGCGCGAAGACTTCCTGGGTGGGCGCATCGTCGTGGCGATCTGCGGAAGCGCTCCGGTGTCGGCGGAGATGAAATCGTTCATCGAGTCGGTGCTCGATCTGGAACTGCACGACGGCTACGGGTCCACCGAGGCGGGCGGCGTCGTCGTCATCGATGGACTGGTGCAGCGTCCCCCGGTGCTCGAGTACAAGCTCGCCGACGTCCCCGAGCTGGGTTACTTCCGCACCGACAAACCTCATCCGCGCGGCGAGCTGCTGCTGAAGAGCACCACCCTGATCTCGGGCTACTACAAGCGGCCCGACATCACGGCCGAGATCTTCGACGCCGAAGGCTTCTACAAGACGGGCGATATCGTCGCCGAGCTCGCCCCCGATCACCTGGTCTACGTCGATCGCCGCAACAACGTGCTGAAACTGTCCCAGGGCGAATTCGTCGCCATTTCGCATCTGGAGGCGGTCTACGCGACAAGCCCGCTGATCCGGCAGATCTTCGTGTACGGCAGCAGCGAGCGCGCCTACCTCCTCGCCGTGATCGTGCCCACCGAGGACGTGCTCGGCTGGGGTGACACCGAGAAGATGAAGACCGCGTTGAGCGAATCGCTGCGCCGGCTCGCCAAGGACGCCGAACTGCAGCCCTACGAGATCCCCCGGGACTTCCTGATCGAACCCGAGCCGTTCAGCACCGTCGACGGATTGCTCTCGGGCATCGGTAAGTTGTTGCGGCCCAAGCTGAAAGAGCGTTACGAGCCGCGATTGCAGGAACTGTACGCCGAGCTGGCGGCCGGGCAGGCGAACGAACTGCTCGACCTGCGCCGTACCGCGCTGGAACTGCCCGTGCTGGAGACGGTGAGCCGCGCGGCGAAGGCCGTCCTCGGCTGCGCGGACGCCGACCTGCGCCCGGACGCGCACTTCACCGATCTCGGCGGCGACTCGCTCTCGGCGCTGTCGCTGTCGAACCTGCTGCAGGAGATCTTCGCGGTCGAGGTGCCGGTGTCGGTGGTGATCAGCCCCGCCAACGGCCTGCGTGAGGTGGCGGACTACGTCGCGGCCGAGCGCGCTTCGGGCGGGCGGGGCGTCACCTACACCGCGGTGCACGGGGACGGTGCGCAGGTCCGCGCCGCCGATTTGACGCTCCACAAATTCCTCGACGCCCGCACGATCGCCGAGGCGCCTACCCTGCCGCGCCCGTCCGCGACCGCGCGCACCGTGCTGCTCACCGGTGCGAACGGCTACCTCGGGCGCTTCCTGTGCCTGGAGTGGTTGCGGCGGATGCACGACGGCGGAGGCACGTTGGTCTGCCTGGTCCGCGGTTCGGACGCGGCCGCGGCGCGCAAGCGCCTCGACAGCGCATTCGACTCCGGAGATCCCGCGCTGATCAGCGATTTCCAGACTTTGGCCGCCGAGCATCTCGAGGTGATCCCCGGTGACATCGGGGAGCCGAACCTCGGCCTGGACGATCGGATGTGGCAGCGGCTGGCCGAACGCGTCGATGTGATCGTGCATCCCGCCGCGCTGGTCAACCATGTGCTGCCCTACCGGCACCTGTTCGGGCCCAACGTGGTCGGCACCGCGGAGCTGATCCGGCTCGCCCTCACCACGCGGCTCAAGCCGTTCACGTATCTGTCCACGGTCGCCGTGGCCGCGCAGATCGATCCGGCCGTCTTCGCCGAGGACGGCGACATCCGCCGGATCAGCCCGGTGCGGGCGGTGGACGACAGTTACGCCAATGGCTACGGCAACAGCAAGTGGGCGGGCGAAGTGCTACTGCGCGAGGCCAACGACCTGTGCGGGCTGCCGGTCGCGGTGTTCCGGTCGGACATGATCCTCGCCGACCGGCGCTACGCGGGTCAGCTCAACGTGCCGGACATCTTCACCCGGCTGCTGCTGAGCCTGATCGTCACGGGTATCGCACCGTTCTCCTTCTACCGCACCGACGCGGGCGGCAACCGCTCGCGCGCCCACTACGACGGTCTGCCCGTCGACTTCACCGCGGAGGCGATCACCGCACTGGGCGCCTCGGCAACCGCCGGTTTCGAGAGTTTCGATGTGCTCAACCCGCACGACGACGGCCGCTCGCTCGACGAGTTCGTCGACTGGCTGATCGAGGCGGGCCATCGCATCGAGCGTATCCCCGACTACGACGAATGGGTCACCCGATTCGAGACCGCCCTGCGGGCGCTTCCCGAACGGCAACGCCACGCGTCGGTGCTGCCCTTGCTGCACGCCTATCGGCGACCGGCCCCGGCCGTTCGCGGCTCGGCCCTGCCCGCGGAGAAATTCCGCTCCGCCGTGCGAGCCGCGAAAATCGGCGCCGATCACGATATTCCGCAGATCTCCCGGGAACTCATCGAGAAATACGCCACGGATCTGACGGTGCGCGGCCTGGTGTAGCAGCTAGGACGGCCGTGGCACGGCATCCAGCAGGGCATTGCCGATCCGTTCGGCTTGGACCAGGATGTTCGTCTGCGCGGAGATGTAGTCGCCGATCCCTTGCTCCTGGGCTGCCTGCAGATACGGCGGCAGCGGCTGCTGGATCTCGGTGCGGATGACATTGTCCAGCAGCGCCGCCATCTCGCCCCCCAGCGGATTCCCGGTCGCGGCCTGATTGTCGAGTTCGAGCCGGCCACCGTCGGTGCTGTAGTCGTAGAGCTCGAATTCCTGCTGGCGCGCCGAATCGATCTGGATTCGGCCGTGCACCCAATGGGAGTACGAGGCGAACTTCGCGTCGGCGGTGCGCACCATGGCGACATGACCGGGCGCGTCCTGGTTGAACAGGATCGCGGCTTCTTCGATCGAAGCCTCGTCGGTCGTGTGGGCGACCCACGGCCTGCCCGCGGCTGCCGGATTGCGGCACAGCGCGGCGATGTCCAGCCGTCCGCTCAGATGTTCGTACCGTCCGTCGCTGCGCCATCCGTCGCCGCCGGTGCCGATGGTGAGCAGCAGGGGAGTGAAGTCGACGCTGGAGGTGAGCTGGTCTCTGGTGCTGGTCCCGTCCACCGGGCTCAGGTAACCGCGCGGGTCGTGGACGTAGAGCGGGACGCGCAGCGCCTCGTCGTAGGCGGCGCCGCCTTTACCGTGCAGGCCGTGCGAACCGGCGTAGTCGCCGTGGTCGGAGGTGAAGACGACGACGGTGTTGGCGGCGACCTCGGGACGGGATTGCAAGGTGTCGAGCACCCGGCCGATCTGGATGTCGACCTGTTGCTGCGCCCACAGATACAGGTTGCGCATCTCGATCCAAGCCTGCATGGCCTCCGGTGTGCCGTAGGGCGCCGCGCCGAACGCGACCGCCGACACCTCCACCAGCGCCATCTGCAGCCGGGGCTTGCGTGAGAGTTGTTCGAGGGACTCGAAATTGGGCGGCAGCTCGTTCATCCACCGCGGGATGTCGGCGTTGAACTGGTCGCGGCGGGTCCAGCGCGGCCACCACTGGATGTCGTGCGGGTTGACCAGCGACACCGTCGTACACCATGGCGCGTTGCCCGAATCGTTGTGGAACCAATCGGCGAACTGGTCGACGATCTTCGGATCCGCTTGCAGCCCTTGCCCCGGCGCACCGTTCGGGGAGGGGTAGGTGCCACCGTGGAAACCGTAGGCTTCCAGAGCCCCGGGTGTGCGATCGGAATAGCTACCGAGATGCCACTTGCCCCAGTACGTGGTGCCGTAGCCGTGGTCGCGCAGCATGGAACCCCACGTGGGAAACAGCGGAGACAACGTCGACTCCGACACGACCATGACCCCGGTCTGCTGCGCGTAGAGACCGGTCAGCAGGCAGCCGCGGGCGGGCGTGCAATCGTTGGCCGCGGTGTAGTGGTTCTCGAACGACACACTGCCCCGGCGAATCCGGGCGATGTTCGGCAGAACGCCGTCCAGCGTCTGCTGATCGGGGAACCAGACCGGTGTCCGCATCTCATCCACGATGATCACCAGGATGTTCGGCTTGTCCGGATCGGTGTCCGCTCGCGCCCTGCCCGGAGCGGCTCCGGTGGACACGGCGGCCGCGGCCGTCGCCGAGGTGGCCGCACTGGTCAGAAATCCCCTGCGAGTGAACGAGCTCGGCAATGTTCCTCCACGAATGAGTGATGTTCGTCGGGCGAATGGAACGCGGAGAATCTCGGTGCTGTCACCGTAGCGCCGCCGGGAGCGCGGTAGCCGCACTGCGGTGCGGACACGCCGCCACGTCGTCGCCGTGCAGAGCCGACCGGCCGTGCTCGCCTGGGCATGCTCGTCGCGGTGGTGTCCCCGCGGGGACAGGGGATGGCCGGAGTCGGTTTACGGCAGGCCGACCAGGTCGGCCATGACGTTCATATGGTGGCCGAAGTAGTCGGCGCGGGCATCGACGAGGCCGTGCAGGCGGCCGAAGACCTCGAAGTTGATCAGGCCGAACAGTTGAGTCCAGCCGACGAAGACGCGGTCGAGCACGTCTTCGGGCAGGTCGGAGGACTGCTGCTCGATGAGCCGGCGCAGATCGGCCTGGACGGGCGCCGGGAGCGGGGCCGAAAGCGGCAGCGGTTCCAGGTCTTTCACGCCTGCCTGTGCGATCGCGGCGAGGCGGAGGACCACGGCCGCTGCGGGGGCGACGGTGTCCTCCGGCGCGGCGTAGCCGGGCACCGGACTGCCGTAGAGCAAACCGTATTCGGCCGGATGCGACAGCGCCCAGTCCCGTACCGACGAGCACACCGCCATCCACCGGCCGCGCAGATCGGTGGCGGGTGGCTGCGCGTCGGCGGCTTCGGCGTCGGCGGCGAGCGCCTGATACGCCTCCAGGATCAAGGCGGTCAGCAGGTCGTCCCGGCTCGGGAAGTACCGGTAGAGCGCGGACGCGGCGATGCCCATATCGCGGGCGACCCCGCGCAGGGACAGGTTCGCGCCGTCCACCGTCAGCCGTTCGCGGGCGGCGGCCTTGATCTCCTCGATCATCTCGGCGCGGACACGGGCGCGCAATGACTGGGCGGACATTCCACTGAGTGTAGGAAACCAGGAGCGAATGCAAGAACGTAAGTTCGATATGTGAACACTGTTCTTGACTAGGAACACTGTTCTGACCTATGGTTCGATAGCCAATGAGAGAGCGGTGTTCTCTAGGGAGCATCCGAGAGAATGGACTCGCCATGGTTCGACACGTCGTCATCGGAGCCGGTCCGGTAGGCGCGACCACCGCCCGGTTGCTCGCAGCCCGTGGCGCCGAGGTGCGCGTCATCACCCGGCGCGGCTCCGGCCCGGATCACCCGCTGATCGAGCGTGTCTCCGCCGACGCCACCGATTCCGAAACCTTGATCCGGCAGTGCGCCGGCGCGGAGGTGGTCTTCCAGTGTGCTCAGCCGCCGTATCACCGCTGGGCGACGGACTTCCCGCCGCTGGCCGCCGCCGCTCTGCTGGCCGCCGAGGCGACCGGCGCCGCGCTGCTCAGCGTCGGAAACCTGTACGGCTACGGGCTGGTCGACGGCCCGATCGGTGAGCAGCATCCGCTGCGTCCCAACAGCGTGAAAGGGCGGGTGCGTGCGCGACTGTGGAACGAGGCGCTGGCCGCGCACGAGGCGGGCCGCGTCCGCACCGCCGAAGTACGCGGATCGGATTACCTCGGCGCTGGCGCGAAATCGGCGTTCACCATTGCGGCGCTGCCCGCCGTGCTCACGGGCCGCCGCGTGCTGTTCCCCGCCGATCCGGACGCCCCGCACAGCTGGACCGACGTCACCGACACCGCCCGCACCCTCGTTGCGGTCGCCGCCGACGAAAACGCTTGGGGCCGAGCATGGCACACGCCGACCGCGCCGCCGGTGTCCGTTCGCGACCTGGCCGCCCTCGCGGCGACGGTCGCGGACGCGCCGCCCGCGCGGGTGAGCCGGATGCCCGCCGCGGTGCTGTGGGCCGCGGGCCTCGTCGATCCCGGCGCCCGCGAGATGCGCGAAATGCGGTATCAGTTCGATCGTCCGTTCGTCCTCGACTCCGCCGCCGCGACCGCGGCTTTCGGCCTCGAGCCGACACCCACCGCGGAGTCCCTGCGCGCCACGATCGCCGCGCTGCGTTCGGAAGCAGGTGCGTCCATCGGCTGACTCCGGGAGGACCGGTCGGCAGTGCGCACGTGGCGGCTGAGGTCTCGTGAATGCATCGGCCGTCCCTCCCGTCTGGAAGGGGGTGTGGCCGGGTGGACTCGGTACCGCGCAGGAAGAGAACGAACGCCGGTCACTGCTCCATGTGCTGTACTGGCGGGGTGATCGAATCCGGTGAGGTGGCCGAGGCGGTCGACGCTGTGGTCGAACAGTCATTACTCGGAGGCCCACGGCGGTATACCCGCGCCCAGGTGGCCGAGCTTTCCGGAGTGTCCGTCGAACGCGCGAGCAAGCTGTGGGTGGCCCTGGGCTTCGCGGCTACGGCGAGCGACGACGAGGTGGCGTTCACCGACGCCGACATCGCCGCGGTGCGCAATTTCACCACGATGGACCCGGTCGCGGGGGCGAGCGAGCAGAGCCAGATCGCGGCCGCCCGCACTGTCGGTCAGGCGATGGCGCGGCTGGCCGAGTGGCAGGCGGATCTGATCGCCCGTGAGATCGGCAGCCGCGTCGCCGCCGAGGGCGGGCAGTCGATGTCCGAACCGAATCGAGATGCCACCGCCCGGTCCGTCGCGGTCCTCACCGACTTGCAAGAGTATGCCTGGCGGCGACATCTGGCGGCGGCGCTGAGCCGCTCACTCGAATCCGATGGCGCGACACGGCATTTGCTCGTCGGCTTCGCCGACATGGTCGGCTACACCCGCCTCTCCCGTCACCTCGACCTCGACGAGCTGACCGATCTGCTGGAGGCATTCGAGACCACCACCACCGAGGTGATCACCGCTCACGGGGGCTGGGTGATCAAGAACGTCGGCGACGAGGTGATGTTCGCCGCCGAGAACGCGCGCGACGGCGCACGAATCGCCACGGCCATGAACGCGGCGATCGCCCGGGCGGCGCAGACGATCCCGGAGATGCCCCAGATCCGGGTGGGTCTGGCATACGGGCCGGTCCTGACCCGCTTCGGCGACCTCTACGGCACGGTGGTCAACGTCGCCGCCCGGCTGACGGGCGTGGCCCGGCCGGGAACCGTCCTCCTCGACGACGGCGCCGCCGCGGCCCTGGATGACGACGACGATTTCCTCCTCCGTCATCTGCGCAGTGTGCGGGTCAAGGGGTTCCCACGGTTGCGGTCTCACGTGTTGCGCGAGCGGAAGCGCAGGCAAGGCTGACCGGTTCCGGTCGGTGTCCACGGCGCAGAGAACAAAGAGCGCGGGGTCGAAGATCACCGACCTGGGCACCGAGCATTCGGTGCCGACCACAAAGAAATGAACGCCGACGGCCGTCCGGGGTTTCTCGCCGGATGGACCAGGTGATATCTCGCGCGGCGCCTGTGAGTACTGCCCCATCGGTTGCCCGGGTGAGGCGGTGCGGAGGGCTATCCGATGGTCGCGCCGGCCCGAGTCGTGGAAGCGACTGCCGGCGCGCCGGCTCCTGGTGCAGAGGGAATCCGCGCGCGGAGCGCGAATACTATTTCCTTTGCAGATAAACGTATCGTTAGGTCCATCCGCCGTGGCTACTCCGACACGGCGAATGAACAAGTTATCCCGGCAAATTCGCTGCAATAGCGAGCAATCGCTACGGAGCAGCGGCGCAGAAGAAATCCGTTCCCGAGGGTGGGGGGCGGACGAAGCGCTGATCTCCCGAGGCTGGATCAGGCGGCGGGCTGGGGCTGGTTCAGGTCCCGGACGCCGGTGATCGCATCGATGATGTTGACGATGGCGGAGGTGCCTCCGTCGAGGGCCGAGCTGCCGGAGTCGAGCATGGCGGAGCCGGAGGACGAGCCGGCCGAACCTGTCGAGGAGCCGCCGTCGGCCGAACCCGAGGCCGAACCCGAGGCCAGGCCCGCGGAGCCGGTGGCGGGGGAGTGGGCGGCGGAGGCCACCGCGACCGGGCCGAAGAACAGGGCGGCGGCGGAGATGGTGCCTGCGGCGGCAAGGGCCTTGCGAGAGAACATATGCGGGGATTCCTTTCACGGATGGATAACGACGCCATCGTGGCGGCACCAGCAACGTTAGGAAAAAGAAATCAGCAAATCCACTTCTCTTCTTGTGTGAATTATCACCGTTAATAATGAGCTAACAAAATATTGTCGGCAAGTAACGCAATTTGATCTTCACTCGGTCCGCGAATCCGTGCGATCGCCCTCGGATCGGGCCGGGCGGCCCGGTGGGAGACGCTTTCGCCCACTACACGGACGGGCGAAGACATCTGTGATCAGGGCTCGATGAACCGCCGGTCAGTCGGCCGGCACGGCGTCCGGCGCAGTCGTGGGGGATCGCAGCGCTGCCACTTCGGCGCGTAACGCTTTGATCTCCGCGACCAGTTCGGTGATCTCCCGATCAGTACTCTCCACATTCGCCTCGACGCTCTCGAGCTGATCCATCACCCAGCTGGTGGTGGTGCCGATCGCGAAACTGATCAGGCCGATGCCCAAGGTCATCAGGATCAACGAGATCAAACGGCCTTCGGTCGTCACCGGGTACACATCGCCGTAGCCGACGGTGGTCACCGACACCATCGACCACCACAGCGCGTCACCGAAATTGTGGATCTTGCTGTCGGTCGCCCCGTACTCGGCGTCGAAGAACGCCAGGCTGCACAGCACAAGCAGGAGCAGTGAACTCGTCCCGACGAACACCGCGAGCCGCGCTCGGGTCGTCGTATTCCGGTTCAAGGTGCCGATCACGAGCATGGCCGCCCGCACCAGCCGCAGGGGGCGAAGCGGCGGCAACACCACGATCAACAGGTCGACCGGGTGGGTACGCAGGAACAGCAACCGGTTCCCCGACAGCCACAACCGCACCGCGAAATCCAGCGCGAACGCCGCCCAGATCACCACGTCGATCCGAGTGAGCCAGGCGTCGAGACGAGGCGAGGCCCCGGTATCGAGGACCTGCCAGGCGTAGACGCCGAGGAACGTGACGGCCAGCACCATCAAGGGGATGCCGGTAGTCCGCTCCCAGGACTGCCTGCGGGTGATCTCGGAATGTGTCCCGGCCATCGAACCACCTGTGTCGCTCGGCTGCGGCGTCGGCGACACCGCAGGTCCGGCCGCTGAGCCTCCCGAAAGAGACCGGCCGTTCTCCGGCCGATTCTCACACGGAACCCAGGCCACCGGGTCGACCCCGGCCCGCTTCCCGCAGACCTTGCCGCCGAACTCCTCGGGGAGCGCTTCGCCGAGATTCGGCACCGCGGCCTTCGCCGCTGATCGGACAACCAACCGCAGCCCGGCTCCTTGTCCGGCGAGGAGGTTGCTCGCTGATCGAACTCTCCCACGCCGCCCGACCCGGATTCCTCGAGCCGCCGGTTGTGCACCGCCGGCCGCGCGAGGAGATCCGCTGTTCAGCTCAGCCGGCCGTCCAGAGCCGCAGTTTCTCGGGATTCCGGATCGCCCAGATGCGAGTGATCCGGCCGTCGGCGATGTCGAAGGCGTAGACCGAGACGATGGTGTCGTCGAGACGCGCGACCAGGCCGGGCTGGCCGTTCACCGTGCGTTCCAGCAGGGTTATCGCGGGGCCGTGGGCGGCGATCTCCATCCACGCGCGGGCGATCTGCTCGCCGCCGTCGATCGGGTCGAGGAAGGCCAGTGCCAGGCCGCCGCCGTCGGCCGTCGCAGTCGCCCGTGGATCGAGCAGGCCGATCAGCGCCTCGATGTCCTTCGTCTCCCAGGCCCGTTTGAAGTCCCGGACCACCTCGGCGCGCTGGGCTGCCGACGGGCCCTGTGAAGTGTGGATGCGGCGGCGGGCGGAGGAGGCGAGCTGACGGCAGGCCGCGGGGGTACGCCCGACGACCTCGGCGACCTCGGCGAAGGAGTACCGGAACACGTCGTGCAGGACGAAGGCCACCCGCTCGGCGGGCGTCATGGAATCCAGCACGACGAGAAAGGCCATGCTGATCGACTCGTCGAGCGTGACCCGGTCGGCGGGATCGACGGGGCTGGGACCGTCGAGCCATTGGGACCGGCCGGGTACCGGCTCGGGAATCCATTCCCCCACATATTGTTCCCGTCGGGCGCGCGCCGAGCCGAGCAGATCGAGGCAGATCCGGCTCGCGACCGTCGTCAACCACGCGCCGGGCGCCGCCACCTCCCGCCGCTGCCGCTCGGACAGCGAGTACCAGCGCGCGTAGGTCTCCTGCACCACATCCTCGGCTTCGGCCAGGGAGCCGAGCAGCCGGTAGGCGAGATTGATCAGCTGACGCCGCTCACTGATCACCGCGGGCAGGTGCGGGTCGGTCATGCTCGGCTCCTTCGGTCTGGGGACGCTCACCGGAATCGACGAATCAGCGACGCGATTTGTGAGGCGGCCTGACATTCCGGACGGCTGTGTCGTCGGTAGGTCGTGACACCGTCAGCAAAGCAGGAGTTCGGAAAATGATCAGAATCGGCATCATCCTCGGCAGCACCCGGCCCAACCGCAAAGGCTCGCAGGTCGCACAGTGGGTTCTGGACACGGCATCGCGACGCGGCGACGCCGAGTTCGAACTGGTCGATCTGCGTGACCACCCACTGCCGCATCTGGACGAGCCCGCGCCGCCGATGTTCGGTCCGTCGATCCACGACCACACCCACGCCTGGGCCGAGCGGATCGCCCCTTTCGACGGCTTCGTACTGGTCACCCCGGAATACAACGGCGGCGCCCCCGGAGTGCTGAAGAACGCCATCGACCACTTGTTCGCGGAATGGACCGACAAGGCGGTCGGATTCGTCTCCTACGGCGTGCACGGCGGCGCCCGCGCGGTAGTGCAGCTGCGGACGGTCTGCGGCACCCTGGGCATGGCCGACGTGGGCTATCAGGTCGCGATCTCGGTGCTCACCGATTTCGAGAATCACACGACCTTCGCGCCGCGCGACCACCACGTCGACGCCTTGACCAAGACGCTGGATCAGCTCCTCGCTTGGAGCGCTGCGCTCGCGCCGCTGCGGGCCGGCGCCGAAACCGCTCTCGTCGAACCCTGAGGAGGCGACCATGACCGAACCGGACGACTTCGAGTCACCCGCCGACCGCATCGAGGCGGAGGAAGCCGAGCTCCGCAGGCACATCGACAAGGTGGTCGAAGCACTGCGAGCGAAGGATCTCGAGAGCCTGAGGCAGTTCTACACTGCCGACGTCGTGTCCTTCGATGTCGAGCCGCCGCTCCAGCATGCCGGGATAGCGGCGAAACTGGAGAACTGGGCGAGAGTGTTCGTGTTCTTCGAGAGTCTGACCTATGAGGTTCGCGACCTGACCTTCACCGTGGGCGATGAGGTGGCATTCGGGCATGCCTTCGCTCGTCTGAGCGGCACGCTGCGGAACGGGGCGGCGACGAACGGGATGTGGGTCCGGGTCACCTACGGCATGCGGAAGATCGACGGCATCTGGTTGATCGCCCACGACCAGGTCTCGGTGCCGCTCGACATCCCGAGCGGCAAGGGCGTGGTCGATCTCGAGCCCTGACGGGTCGCGGTACCGCTGCCGAGAGCAGCAAAAGCGGCTTGTCCATCGCCGTCCACCGAGGTACAGCGTCATGTCCGCGGGGTGTTCCGAGCGGCCACGGCCATCCGGCACACCCTGGCGGATCGACGGTCGGCCACGCTCGACGCCGACGTCCCGCCGTTTACGCACTCGCCCAGCTGGGTGCCGCGGCGGGCATCCGAAAAAATAGGTATGTCGTAGGTAATTCGACCGTCGCCGTAACGCGCCGACCGGACCACCCTGGAGGAAACCCACCGGCACCCGTTTGCGGAGGATCGCAATGTACGCACACGACACGAAGGACGCCGCGACTGCCGTCGACGACGGCATCGCCGAGCGCGCGAATGACATGTTGATGATCCGTCGCTGCGCGAGATGCGACAAGCTGCTCGCACCGATCACGGCAGGGTGTTCGTCGTGCGGATCGGATGATCTCGTACGCGTACCGTCGTCCGGCGGCGGTTCCATCGTGTCGTGGCGGGTAGTGGATCGGGCCCCGTCGGACCGGCCCGGCGAACTGGTGCCGTTGACGATCGCCATCGTCGAACTCGACGAGGGCCCGTGGGTATACACCTGCATCGAAGGGGACATCCCTGCGATCCAGGGAGAAACTGTGCGCGTCCACTTCCAGCCGCATCCCCGGGAAGCCAGGTTCCCGGTGTTCACCGTCTGCGCCGATCCACGCGAGACCGAACATCGGTGTTCGTCTTCTCGATGAGGGACGGACGTCGGCGCGGATTCCGACGGCAGGCCCCGCCGGTCGTTCACAGCGGATTGCGGAATATCCGGAACGTTGCCTATGCGGTCAACGGTGAGTTGATCGCGCCGGGCCTGCCCGAGGAAGTCCCGGCCCGGCTGCTCGGTTCCCTGGCCGACTACGCTCGCACTCCCGGTCCCACCACCGACACCGTTGCAGAGACCTGCTCGGCCGCCCCGCCCTCGGCTTCGCCACCTGAGCCGCCGACCACGCCACCGCCTTCTCCCGCTGAAAGGCGGACCATACCGATCGGCACCCTGGATGGCCTGCGGCCGATCCGCTCCATAAGTGTGTCCTAATCGGCGGATCGAACCGCACGACGCCGCGTTTGCGAGCCGGTGACACTGTCGTCCGGAGCCGATCAGCCGCCCGATCTCTACTCCGTGCTGTCGAGTGAACCGAGCGATGTCCTCGGCAACGCGCTCTGGTGCTTCGAAGGGGAACGCGTGACCGAGCCCGGGATAGATCAGCAATTGCGAACCGTTGATGTAGCGATGTAGCACGATGGAGTTGGCAGCGGGTTGGCTCGGGCACGCCTTCACCGAATTACGGATTACGGGGCGTGTCACGCCGCCGCTGCTGAAGCGCATCGCACCGCGACGATCTGGTGGGGCAGATCCGCCGGAAGATCGAATTCATCTGCTGGAGCAGGGAACGCCGACATCCGAAAACCTTCCGGCAGAAGATCTTTCCAATGTGGGCCGTGGTCGCCCGCCGACGGCATCGCCCCGCTACGCGACTCGCTGGTGCTCACCGCGATGACCGGGCGGCGCGGCATCGACCCACTGTTGGACGAGCCGACGATCACCAACCTCTACCTCGACGACAATCCGGCGACGTGGCTGCGCCCGGGGGTCCCGCGCGACAGCTATCTCGGGGAATACCTGATGCGCGCCAAGGGGATGATTCGTTCGGCCGGACCGGTCGCGCCGGTCGGCTAGTCCGCAGCGGGTTCCGCGGGCGGCACCCGACGGTGCAGGGTCAGCAGAAGATGATCGAAGCGGGTGCGTTGCTGGACCAGCGCGCCGTTCATCGTGACGATGTCGGCGACGAGCTGCTCGGCCAGCGCGCGGATCTTGATGTTGGTTTCCTGCGAGCGCCAGCGCAGCACCCGGAATGCCTGGTCGGCGGTGACGCCGTAGACGAACATCACGACGCCCTTGGCCTGTTCGATCACCGCGCGGGCATCGATCACGTCGGGGAGCAGGTCGTCGAGGGCTTCCTGCCGGTTGTCCTCGAGTGTCGCGGTGACATCGATGAGGTAACCGGAAGAGCCCACCACCGTGCCCTCTTCGTCGAACAGCTGGTCGCCGAGCACGATCACGTCGTGCGTCTCACCCTCGGTGTCGATGATCCGGTGGCGGGTGCAGAACGGCGTAGCGGTCTCGACGGCGTGGGCGAGTGCCTCGGCGACTCGGCTGCGGTCGTCGGGGTGCAGATGCTTCTGCAAGAGTTCGGTGGACGGGTCGACCTCGCCCGGTGCGTACCCGTAGATCGCGGCGGCGTCGTCGGACCATTCCCACCGCTGGTCGGCGAAGCGAAAGCGAAAGCTGCCGATATCGGGGCAACCGCCGAGCATCTCGCGTGCAGTCTCCTGCTCGCGTTGTCCCATTTCAGTCACCGGTCCAGTATGGCGCGGACGCAAGCGCAGGTCAGGAGGAGGATGGCGTTGTGTGGCCCGCACCTCGCCTGCCGGTCACGCTGCGCATGGCCGAGCCTGCGGAAAAGTGAAACAGAAATATTCGCGAACCCGAGGTCAGCGGGTGTGGGCGACAGGACTCGATGGCCGAAGCCGACCGGCCGGGTTCTGGACGACGGAGGCGACACACGATGGCGAAGATCCTTTTCGTGATGACCGGAGCCGATCACTGGACTCTGGCCGACGGCACCGAACACCCCACCGGATTCTGGGCCGAGGAGTTCGTGGTGCCCTTCGAGAAACTGAAGGGCGCGGGCCACGAGATCGTGGTGGCCACGCCTGGCGGCGTCGTGCCGAGCGTGGACGAGAGCAGCCTCGCACCCGACGTCAACGGCGGTCAGGAGACCGCCGACCATCGGGCTCAGGTGATCGGCACGAGCGCCGAGCTGAACAACCCGGTCGAGCTGGCGAAGGTCGACGTCGCCGACTACGCGGCGGTGTTCTATCCGGGCGGGCACGGGCCGATGGAAGACCTCGCGGTCGACGCCGATTCCGGTCGGCTGCTCGCCACCGTCTCGGCCTCGGGCAAGCCGTTGGCTGTGGTGTGCCATGCGCCCGCGGCTCTGCTCGCCGCACGCGGCGGCGACGGGACGAACATTTTCGCGGGCTATGCCATGACCGGGTTCACCAACGCCGAAGAGACGCAGGCGGGCTTCGCGGACAAGGCGAAATGGCTGTTGCAGGATCGGCTCGTCGAGATAGGGGCGGATTTCCGCGAGGCCGAACCCTGGACCTCGAACGTGGTGGTGGACCGCACCCTGATCACCGGCCAGAACCCGGCGTCCTCCGCCGCGGTGGCCGATGAGTTGCTGAAGATCCTCGCTTGACCCGGGGCCGCCCCTGCGGCGACGGGCCGACCGCGACGGCCGGGTGCCACGCCGCTCCTCAGGGGCGGGGGTAGGCCGGTGGCAGGCGGTCGCCGCGGTCGGACAGCAGAGCGCGCAACACGTCAGGGCGATCGGTGATGAGGCCGTCTACGCCCATATCGAGCAGCGCGTTCATGGTGGGCCGGTCATCGACGGTCCATGGCACCACCCGCATGCCGCGACGGTGCGCGGCGCGAACGAGTTCTTTCGTGGTGAAGGGCTCATAGCCCGGATCGGTGACGGCGGCGTTCTGCGGCGAGCCGTGTACCGGCGAGACCGCCGCCGCGCCGATGGAGGCCGCGGCCGCGACGAATTTCTCCTGCGCAGATCCCGGGAAGTCGTCGATGTCCAGTCCGCCCAACCACGGCGAACCGCCTGCTTCTCCGGCTCGCAACTTCGGCTGACCATCGGTCAAGGCGACGATCGGAAGGTCGGGCGCCACCGCACGCAGCCGCCTCAGTGCGCCGAAATCGAAACTCTGGATGGTGACCTGCGCCGCGATGTCCGCGCGGCGGATCTCCGCCACCACGAGGTCGGCGAACTGCTCACGCGACGCGGTCTGGTCCGGGGCGTCGGCCTCGACCTTGATCTCGATGTTCAGCATCACCTGATCGGCGTGATACGCGCGCACCAAGTCGAAAACCTCCGACAGCAGCGGCATTCGCGCACCCGGGGCTCTGCGCTGTCCGGGCTGCGCGGTGGACGGCACCGAACCGCAATCGATCGTCCGCACTCGAGCCAGCGTCAGCTCGCGAATGAACGTATTCCCCGGCACATAGGGGAACTTCGGGTCGCCGGGGGCGGCGGGCGCGGTGTCCACGCACTTCGCCGGACTCGGATCGCGGTCGTGGGTGACCACCACGTACCCGTCCGCGGTGATCTGCACGTCGAGCTCCAGCGTGCTCACCCCCAGTTCCAGCGCGTTCGCGAAGGCGGGCAGCGTGTTCTCCGCCACCAGCCCCAACCCGCCGCGATGGGCTTGGATATCGAACGCGGCGGGACCATCGGCCGCCACCGGCGGCGCGCCGGCTGTCAGAACACCGGCTGCCAGCATCCCCGCCACCGCGCTCGCCGCGCACATTCGCCGCATCGTGTCATCCTGCCGCCGGGTGGTCACGCTCGGGTGAAGAAGTGGTGAACGGCGATCCGCCGCGCCCGCGCCTTCCGACGCCATCGGCACGCGACCGTGCGTGCCGCACTCAGTGGCCGACCGCGAGCGAGACGGCGAGAACGAGACCGGTCGCGGCCTCGGCCAGGCGCTCGCGGGGGACCTCGAGCCGTCCGTCCACCCAGTCGAGGTAGAGGGCCACCAGCGCGCCGCTGAGCGCGGTACCGGCGAGCGTGATCGAGGATTCGTCGGCCGGTAGCAGGGCGGTGGTCTCGGGGCCGAGCGCCACGGCGAGGGTCCGCGTCATCGCCGAGGCGCGACGGAGGCTGTGCCTGCGGAGAGTGTCGTCGGCGAGCGGCTCGCGCAACAGGACTCGGGCGCGGCGCGGATCGGCCTCGAAGTAGCTCGCGCAGGCTTCCAGGGCGGTGCGCACGGCCGTAGGGAGATCGGCGCCGCCGGGGAGTTCGTCGAGCCGTTCGCGGAGCCCGTCCTCGACCCGGTCGTAGACGGCGGTGAGCAGTTCCTCCCGGCTGTCGAAGCTCTCGTAGAAATAGCGGGGGCTCAGGTTGGCCAGACGGGTCACCGCCCGCATGGTGACCGCGGCCGATCCTGCGGTGCCGAGGAGGTCGAAAGCCACGTCGAGCAACTGCTCACGGCGGTCGCCGGACCGATCCTGCAGCGTCTGGCCACGCCACAGCTTGGGGGTACTCACCGGTCCATCCTCGCATCGGGGCGTTGTTCCGGGGCGGGGAACGCCACCCGGCGGCCGACGTCGCCGGGTCAGGTCATCCGGCCGACCAGCCGGCGTCGACGGGCACGATGGCGCCGTTGACGAACGAGGCGGCGTCGGAGGCGAGGAACACCGCGACCGCGGCCATTTGTTCGGGTGTGGCGAGGCGTTGCTGGTTGAGTTCGATGATCGGTCGCAACCGGGCGACGCCTGCGGGATCGAAGTCGGGGGCGATGCCGGTCATGGTGGGCCCGGGCAGGATGGCGTTGCAGCGGATGCCGTCGCCCGCATGCGCCCACGCGACGTTGCGGGTGATGCCGATGACGCCGTGTTTGGAAGCGGTGTAGGCGATTCCGGCCGCACCGCCGCGTATTCCGGCTTCGGACGCGGTGTTGACGATCGCGCCCTTCCCGCGTTCGAGCATGTGGGGCAGTACCGCTTTGGTGAGCAGGAAGGTACCGGTGAGGTTGATATCGATGACCCGGTTCCACTGCTCGACGGAGGTGTCGGCGGGCAGCGCCATGCTGTCCATGATCCCGGCGTTGTTGCACAGCACGTCGATGCGGCCGTAGGCGTGGAGGGTGAGTTCGACGAGCCGGTCCACGGCCTCGGCGTCGGAGATGTCGGCCGCGACAGCCAGGGCGTGCTCGCCGATCTCGGTGGCGATCCGATGCGCTCGGTCGGCGTCGATGTCGGCGACCACGACTCGATGTCCGGCCCGCGCGAAGCCCTCGGCCATGGCGCGGCCGATGCCCGAGCCCGCGCCGGTGACGACGGCGACCGGCTGCTCGCTGGTGTCGGTCATGGACGATCCTTTCGGTCGGTGGAGGTGGGCGGCCGCGGCGGCGCCGGTCGGTGTTCGTCGAGCAGCAATGTGGCGAGTTCCTCGAGCAATGCCGCGGCACGCCGCGCGGAAGTGACGTCGCCGATGGCATCGGCGAGGGTGTCGTCGATGGGGCGCTGGCGACGGTCGATATCGCGGGTGAGCTGCTCAGCCGGATGGACCAATGTGCGGCGACGATCGGCGGGATCGGTGTCGGCGACGAGCAGGCCCCGCTCGACGAGCCCGGCCACGATCGTGGAGACGTGACTCTGGACGAACCCCGTGCGCTCACACAGTTGGCGGATGGAGCAACCCGGATACTCGACGACCTCCCCGAGGATCGCCATCTCGCCCGGGGACGGAAGGCGGTCGCCGGGAGCGATGTTCGCCTGACGAGCCAGCTCGGTCAGTCGCCGAGCCAGGCGATAGAGCTGCCTGCCGTTCACGTGCCCCACCCTACCGAAATAATCTGTAACAGATACATCTGATGCAGATGAATTGATGGGGGATGCTTCCCGTGCGGAGACGCTGGGCGCATCCGGCTCCGCTCGCGGGTCATTCGAATGCCCTCCCGGGATTGCGATATGTGACTGCCTGTTATTGCCACTTGTATGATCCGCGACGAGTGGCCCCCCGCTTGTCCGCTAGGCTCAGCGATCCTTGAGTCGCGATGTTCGATTCAAGTCAAAATACTTGGTTGCGACATGGTTTCAAGACGAACGGGCAGCGGCATCGGGAGTCTGTCCAGCGGACCGGAAGCGGTGGTACCAGGAGGCTACGGTCTGCTATGTTAATAATGATTCTGCACTATGGAACTATCGCGGTACCTGTGGTCAGTGTCCGGGCTCAATGAGGAGTGGCGCAGATATGGACGAACTCAGCCTGCGTGGGGCATGGAAGAAGATGGCCGCCGCTTGCCTGGCCGCAGCGGTGACCACCAGTCTCCACCTCGGTGTCGAATCCGTTGCCGAAGCCGCACCGGCGCATTGCCCGGAGTTGTATGCGGTAGCGATTCCCGGAACGTGGGAGACCTCCAGCACCGGTGCGGGCAAAGGAATGCTCGCGGTCGCCCTGAACGATCTGCCCGGTGATGTCGAGGTGGACTATGTCGCTTACGCCGCGACGGCCTTCCCCTGGGAAAGCGAAGTGTACGGCCGCTCCAAACAGGAGGCGATCGACAAAGCGCGTGTCTCGGTCTCGGCCATGGCGCAAGCATGTGCGGCCACCCGGATCGCGGTGCTCGGCTACAGCCAAGGCGCGGACGCGGCAGGTGATCTCGCGGCCGAAATCGGCACCGGGCGCGGCGTGGTGCCGCCGCATCGGGTGGTCCTGGTGGGGCTGATCTCCGATCCGCGTCGCGCACCGAGCGACACGCTGATCGGCCCGCCCGTTCCCGGCGCAGGCGCGGCCGGGCCCCGGATCGGCGGTTTCGGGTGGCTCGCCTCGCGGACCTTCACCTTCTGCGTCGCGGGTGACCTGTATTGCGCGATGCCGGATAGTGACTTCGCCGGACGCATCGCGGGCTTTTTCGTCCAGCTGTCGAACCCGAATCCTGCGCAGCTCGGCAGCTACCAGCAGCAGGCGGCCGAGATCATCGGCGACGCCCTGGCGGCGGGAGGCTTCGATCTCTTGTCCGATCAGCTCAACGTCTCCGCGTATGAACAACGGAAGCGGCAGATCGACGACTTCCTGAGCTCCGGAATCCACCAGAGCTACCCCACCTACGCCATCGGCCCCGGCGCCGTGACGCCCTTGACCTGGCTGCGGCAACGCCTCATCGAGGTAACCGGTCCCTGACCGGCCCCGGCGACGAGGCGCTGTGTTCGCCGCCGGATCTCCGTCCGGACATCAGATGTCGGCCTGCTCCAGGGTCCGGCGCACCAGCTTGCCGGTGGCGTTGCGCGGCAGTTCGTCGAGGAACACCACGTCACGGGGCACCTTGTGGCGGGCCAGGTTCGCTTTGACGTAGTCCTTGATCTCCTGTGCGTCGCGCTCGGCGCCCGGCGCGAGAACGACGAAGGCGCGCAACCGCTTGCCGAAGTCGTGGTCCTCCACGCCGACGACGGCGGCCTCGAGCACGTCGGGACGGTCGACCAGGAGGTTCTCCACCTCGAGCGGATAGACGTTCTCGCCGCCGGAGACGATCATGTCGTCGTCGCGGCCGTCGATGAACAACCGTCCGTCGGCGTCGAAATGGCCGACGTCGCCGCTGGACAGCAGTCCGTCGACCGTTTCCTTGTTCCGGCCGTCGGTGTAGCCGGAGAAGCTGAGTCCGCTGGAGACGAAGATCGTGCCGACCCGGCCGGGTGTGGTGATCTTCTTGCGTTGCGCGTCGTAGATCGCGACGCGGCATCCGACCGGCGGTTTGCCGACGGTGCCCGGCGCCACTCGCATGTCGTGCGGGGTGGCCACGGCGGCGACCGCGACTTCCGTCGAGGCGTAGAGGTTGTACAGCACCTCACCGAAGGTGTCGCCAGTGCGTCTGCTCAGGTCGGGCGAGACGGGCGCTCCCGCGGTGAATATCACGCGCAGTGACCTGGTGTCGTACTGCTCGAGCACGCTGGGGCCGAGGTCGAGGATGCGCTGCAGCATGGTCGGTACCACGACCAGGGTGGCGGCGCGGTGCTGCGCGACGTTGGCGAGGGTGCGCCGCGGATCGAATCTCCGCTGCTGGAAGACGATCTTGTTGCCCAGTGCCCAGCCGAGAGTGAACTGCGACAGCCCGGTGCCGTGGAAGATGGGCGCCGCCATCACGACCGTGTCGTTGCGCGGCAACGGCACCCGATGCAGAAACTGCGCCGATTGCAGGGGCGAGACCTTGTCCCGGGGAGCGCCTTTCGGGGTGCCGGTGGTTCCGCTGGTCAGGATGACGACGCCGCCGGGACGCTCGGGAGCCGGCAGTGCCGCGGTCGAGTTCGCGGCGATGAGCAGGTCGATCGTCGGTGTGTCCGCCCCGACGGCGTCGGTGTCGTCGACCCAGGTCAGCACGCGCGGAACGGTTTCGGGAACCGCGCCGAGCAACGCGAGGAATTCGCTGTCGAGCAGGATCGCTGCGACGTTCTCCCGCTCGGCGACCTCGGCGAGCTGCGGTTTGGCGAACCCGGTGTTCATCAGCACCACACGGGCGCCCAGCTTCCCTGCCGCCAGGAGCGTCAGCACCATTCCGCGATGGTCCCTGCACAGCGCGGCGAGCACGGTGCCGGGGCCGATGCCTGCGGCGGTGAGCCCGCGGCCGAGCGCGTTCGACTGCTTGTCGAGTTGATCGAAGGTGAGGGTGCCGCGTTCGTCGACGATCGCCGGCGCCGACCCGTGGCGTCGGGTGGCATGCGCCAGCACGGTGACGAACGGGCCGAACACCGACGCGTCGCGCATCACCCTGATCGTCTCGGTGGGCCGCGCCGGATCGAACATGCCCCGTTTGGCCAGAACCGCCGCCGCCGACGCCAGGTCGGCCAGCGACCGGACGGCGGCGAGCGGCGACCGCAACGTCATCGTCATCGAACACCTCCAGGTGAGGCGGTCGGCGAGCGAAACCCGGACGATGCCTCCGATGCGAATCGGAATTCATGTTCACATAAGTGACAGTGAGAGGTCCGTGAGCTTGCCGACCGTGTCGGTTGTTGAGAGAATATGGTGTCACTTATATCAATATCTCGCTGGAGTTCGGCATGTCTCGTCCTGAACCGTCCGCACCGCTGCGGACCGCTCCCGATCCGGATCTCGGACGCCGGCGCCGCTACATGGCGGGGCCCGCGGCGCTGCTGGGTGGCCCGGCCAACGTGATCATGCAGCTGAGCCTGCCCGGGGTCGGCCGCGGTGTGGTCGAGAGCACGGTCGACAGCGGCCGCTACACGTTGCATCCGCGCAAGCGCGGTCGCACGACCTTGACCTATCTGGCGGTGGCGATGCTTGGCACCGAGGAAGACCGCGCGGCCTATCGCGCGGCCGTCAATACATCGCACCGGCATGTGCGATCCGGTCCCGACAGTCCGGTGAAGTACAACGCCTTCGATCCGGAACTCCAATTGTGGGTCGCCGCATGCCTGTACCGCGGCACCGTCGATTCCCTGCGCTTCCTGTACGGTCCGATGGACGAGGATCTGGCCGACGAGGTGTATCGCGAGTCGAGCCGATTCGGGACGACGCTGCAGATGCGCCCGGAACTGTGGCCAGCCGACCGCGCGGCATTCGCCGAGTACTGGGACTCGAAGCTGCCGGATCTCACGCTGGACGACGAGGTGCGGGCCTATCTGCTCGATGAAGTCGTCGATCTCGGACCTTACCGGCGCATCGAGCGGCTGGCGTTCGGCCGGGCGAATCGGTTCTTCACCACGGGCTTTCTCCCGCAACGGTTCCGCGACCAACTGGGACTGGAGTGGAGCCCGCGCCGGCAGCGCGTCTTCGAGCTGACGATGCGCACGATCGGACTGGCTCTGCGGGTGTTTCCCGAACGGTGGCGGCTGTACCCGTTCGAAACCTACCTGCACGACATGCGCAAGCGGCGCGCACTCGGGAAGCCGCTGGTGTGACGGCCGACGCCGATCGGGGGAACGTGCTGTGCGTGCGCCCGCGCCCTTGCTGCGGAAGTACCTCGGCGATCGGCGATTCGCGTTGGCGCTTCCCAGGGCGGTGGCGCTGCAGATCCTGCATCCAGCGGTCGCGACGGCGCTCACCGAGCACGTGACCTACCGGCTGTGGCTGCACAAGCGCTCGAAGGGCCCGGTGGACGACCGACGCCCGACACGAGGCCGCTCAGGGCTCACCTTCAGCCGCGGATCAGGTCGGCTGCCTTCTCGCCGATCAGCACGCTCGGGGCGTGGGTGTGTCCGCGGATAATGCTGGGCATCACCGATGCGTCCGCGATCCGCAGCCCTTCGACACCTCGAACCAGCAAAGCCGGTGTCACGACGCTGGTTGCGTCGCTGCCCATCCGGCAGGTGCCCACCGGGTGATACAGGGTGTGTGAACAGGTGGTGAGCGCCTTCTCGAGCGTGTCGGGGCCGGTATCCGGCGCGCCAACGGGACGAGCGACTCTGCCGAGCAGCTTTTTCAACGCGGGTGCTTCGGCGATCTCCGCGCACATGCGAAGGCCTGCCAGGATGGCCGCGCGGTCGACGCCGTCGCTGTCGGACAGGTAGCGGGGATCGATGACCGGCTTCGCCAGTGGGTCGGCCGAGCGCAACGAGATGCGGCCTCTGCTCTCCGGCTTGAGCAGGATAGAGCCCATTACCACCGCGTGGCCGTACGGTTCTCCGATGCCCTCGTCGAAAAACGGTGCGGGTCCGAAGATCAGCTCTAGGTCGGGCAGATCCAGTTCCGGGCGGCTACGCACGAATCCGTAGGCCTCACCGACATTGGAGGTCAGCATGCCGCGGTGTCTGGCAAGGTAATTGATGAGCTCCAGCGGCTTTTCCGCGGCGAACAAGCTGTCGCCTTCGACGTCGAAGCCGAGCATCGCGACCAGATGGTCCATCAGGTTCTGCCCGACCTCCGGTGCGTGGTACACCGTGGCGATGCCGTGCTCCGCGAGATGTTCACGATCGCCGATGCCGGAGAGCATCAGTAGTTGTGGGCTGTTGATCGCACCGCCGCACAGCACCACTTCCCGGCGGGCATACACGACCTCGCGCTTGCCGTTGGACTCGAATTCGACGGCCACAGCACGAGTTCCATCGAAAATAATGCATGTCGCGACGGCCTCGGTGCGCAATGTCAGGTTCTTTCTGCCGAGCGCGGGTCGGAGGTAGGCGTCGGCCGTGCTCCAGCGTGCCCCACCCTTCTGTGTCACGACGGTCTCGGAGAAACCATTCGGCTCGGGCAGGTTCGGGCGCTCCACGGTGTGCCCGGACTCGACCGCGGCCGCCAGCCAGGCCGCCGTGAACGCGCGCGGGCTGCGCTGCCGCGACACATGCAGCGGACCGGCGACGCCCTCATCGGGTTCGCGTGCCCCCTCGACTGCTTCGATCTTGCGGAAGTACCGCACGACCTCGGTGAAGGACCAGTCGCTTCCGGCTCGCTCGGCCCAATCGTCGTAGTCCGCGGCGAATCCGCGCACCCACATCATCGCGTTGAGCGACGAGGATCCGCCAAGAGTTTTACCTCTGGGCCAGTAGATTTCACGTCCGCCCAGATTGGGCTGTGGTTCGGTGCGGTAATCCCAGTCCACGGCGCTGCGGAACAGCTTCGAGAATGCGGCGGGGATATGGATGAATTTGTCTTTGTCCCGGGGACCAGCCTCCAGCACGACGACGCTGGCCGCGGGGTCGGTACTGAGTCGGTTGGCGACGACCGCGCCCGCCGATCCGGTACCGATGACGACGTAATCGGCGTGGGTATCCACGTGTGCTCCTGCTCGGTCAGCCGCGCAACGCGGATGCGAAGATTGCGGGCAGTTTTCCCCAACCGGGTGCTCCGGCGAACGCGGCGAGTCGCCGTCCGGTCGTAGCCGCGGTCGTATTGTTCACAAACCATGGCGGCTTCGGCGTGAGCGACCACTCGCCATGCAGCACCGAGCGTGGCGCGGGACGGAACGGGCCGCGCACAACCGTGCGTTCGGGCCGGTCGATCAGGAATGCGTTGTGCACCACGCCGATTCCGCTCTGCACGTCGTCGATCGTGTGGCCGGGATATGCACCCCAGGTGGCCGCGGCGGTGAGGAACCCGGCGCCGGTCCACGCATTGATCGCGATCGTGCCGTAGTGCAGCTGCTCGATCAGGTCGTCGAATGCCGCTCCCATCGCGCGGATGGTCGCCGGGTGCGCGATGACATTGACCCCGAGCGTGCCGACGAACTCGTCGTTCGCCACTGCCGCCGCTGCCCGCGTGAAATCCCGTCCGAGACCTGACAATTCGACCACTCCGAGTACCGGCGCGAAGTATTCGGTCTGCAGCAGTGTCTCGGTTCGGTCGCCGCGCAGGCCCGGCATCAGAACTCGGCCGCCGAAGTGCTCGGCGCTCGGATAGGTCGATTCGGCTGCCGCGACCCGATCGTCGCTGCCCGGGTAATACGCGACCCGACTCGGTGCGGCCTGGTAGGCGGCGCGCAGCTCGCGCAGGAAGTCGTCCTTCTGATCCCAGTCGGCGGAAATCACGACGGCCTGCGCCGCGACACAGTTGTATCCGCCGTTGTGCAGGCGCTGGGTGACAATGTGGTCGGCCTGGAACCGCAGATCGGCCTTGCTCCACCGACCCGGCAGCACGATGGTCGGGGAGACGCCGCCGAGTTCGCTGGTGATCGGCTTGTCGAGTCGAGGCCGACCGGCGGCCTTGCGTGTCGCGGCATCTTCGCCGTGCCCCCAGACGATCGCGTCGTGTGTCGCGGCGCTGCCGGTCATATGCACGTGTGCGACGTCTGGATGCTGCACCAGATATTCGCCGACGTCGGCTGCGCCGGTCAGGATCCGGACGGCCCCGATCGCAATGAACGGCTCCAGCACATCGGTCAGCGGCTCCAGCATCGGGTCCGTGATCGGATTCAGCTTCAAAGCGACGACGCGGTTGTGCGCGATCAGTTCGTACAGCACGTCCAACGGGGCGATCGAGGTGATGTTGCCCGCGCCGAGCACCACCCCGATGCCGTGGGTGTGAATCGGGTCGAGCTGCGCCAGCCCCGCGGCTCGAATGGCTTCGGCGGGGCCGATCCCCGGCTGTAGCCACACCTCGGCGCTGAATCCGCTCAGCAGCAAAGTGTCGAAGACCGAGGTGGGCAGCACGCGGACCGTGGTGCGTCCACCGGCGGTGCCGAAATGCGCCTTCTCGAGTGGGCTGCGCCCGGCGGCGAGTGCGAGCAGGCTTCGCTCTAGTGCTCCAGCTCCCGATGCCATCGCATAGGGGCCGGATATCCATTCCTCGCCGACCAGCGCCGTGCCTGGATCCAGCCGCTTATAGCGGACCGCCGCATCGACCCACTTTCCGGCGAATTGCGCGGTGCGCTCGCGGACGCGCCCGAGCAGCTCGGCGCGTGCGGCCAAGGAGATCGTGGCCCATATTTTTTCACCCTCGGCAAGTGCCGACAGTGCGGCGTCGACGGCGCCCCGCAGGTCGGTCGGCGAGTCGTTGATGGTCATAGTCGGAATTGTCCGCATCAGTGCACTCGCGCACCATGGGCGGCGGTCGCGGGAGTAGGTGATCGATTTTGTGCGACGGCACAATGATGGTGTGGCGTGGCCCACATAGCTGGTGATATGCTGCCGTGGTGGCCAGGCCGTTGCACTCGATCGCGGCCACCGAACTCGCGAGGCAGTTGCTGGACTCGGTGGGCTCGATGGCCGACGAACTCGCGGACCGGATCGTCGCATCCGAGCGGGCATACCTGGACTCCCAATTGCTGACCCGCGAGCAACTGCGCGGAGCCTGCCTGGACAACTTGAGCGCAATGCTCGGCTACCTTGCGGGCCGCGATCCGGTGCGGCTGGAGTCCGCGCGTGCGGCGGGCAGATTGAAGGCCGAACAGGGGTTGCCGATAGCGGCGATGCTGCACGCCTACCGGCTCGGTGGTCAGTTGATCTGGGAAGAGTTGATGGTTCGTGCCGGTGGTGTCGCCCATGGTGAGCTGTTGAAGATTCCTGGCGCATTGTGGGCGATGGTCGATCGGTACTCCGATGCCGCGGCCGAGGCGTACCGCGAGACCGAAACTCTGGTCGCCCTGGCCGATATCGAGTCGCGGGCCCGGGTGATCCGGACCTTGTTCGACGACCATGCGGAGAATCCCGCTGTGGTTCTGGACGCCGCGCGCACTCTGGGCCTACCCGAGTCCGGGGTATTCGTAGTGGTCGCCGCCGAGGCTGATTCGGACCGGAACACGATGGCCGCGGCGATCGCCAAGCTGAACGACCGTGGCATCGTTTCGATCTGGGATTTCTACGCCGATACCCGGACCGGTCTGATCTGCGCACCCACGTCCACCGAAATCGACGGTGCCATCAGCTTACTCGGTGCGGCGGTCGAAGCTCGTGCGGGCGTCAGTCGCGTCTTCGGCGGTCCGCAGGGCATTGCCGCTGCGCGCGACGAAGCCCGGCTCGCGCTCAAGTGCATCCCGCGCGGTGCCGTTGCGATGACCCGTTACGAATCGGAGCCGGTCGCGCTACTGGTGGTGCGGCTACCCGATGCGGCGCGCAGTGCGGCCGCACAAATCCTCGGCCCGCTCATGCAGCTGCCGGAGGCGGAGCGAACGGCTCTGTTGCACACCCTCGAAGTGTGGTTCGACTGCAAAGGCTCGACCGTGGCCGCGGCGCAGCAGATGCACTATCACCGCAACACCGTGCTCTACCGGCTGCGCAAGATTCGCGACCTCACCGGCCGCGACTGCGACCAACCCGCACAGGCGGCCGAGCTCTACGTCGCGCTGCAGGCGACCCGACTGCTGCGCCCGCTGTAGTTTGGTCAACAGCATGGCCAGGCAATGCCTTTAGAACACGATCGCGGTAGGGGGGAGCCTCGATTATCGCTGCGACTCGGTGAGAGTGTTTCGGCGAGTGGTTTCCCGACGAGCCTAGTGGCTATACCGCAGCGTGGCCGCGGCACCTGGGACGGGACAGACGTGTCGCCCATGGCAGTGCTTTCCGGCCCAGTGTCGACGTGCCCGGCCGCGATTTCGGTGATGCCCTCTCCACCTGGGATTCCTGCGGCAGTCAGCCGACGTAGAAGTCCTTGTGGACGGCGACGAACTCCTGGACGGCCAGGGACCGCTTCCCGGTGATGCGCTCGACGTCGACGGTCGCTCTGTCGTAACGGTTCGCGCGGTGCAGCTGCGCCATGGTCGCGATGTGCTGCTCGGTGTGCTGTGGCAGGCCCGCGTTCGCGAGTACCTCTGTGCGCCACCATTGCCCGCTCCGTGGTCCGCTCGCTGCTCGCCCGGACCGCTATCGAGCTGGTCGCCGCCAAGGGCTACGACAACACGACCCTCGAAGAGGTCGCCGCCGCCGCGGGCGTCTCCCGGCGGACCCTGTTCAACTACTTCCGCAACAAGGAAGACCTTGCGCTCAGCAGCCTGGCCGAACAGGGCGAACTGATCGCCGCGCGCCTCGCGCAGCGCCCGGCCGACGAGGATGCCTGGGCGGCGCTGCGCGCGGCGTTCCAGGTGCTCGAGGAGATCGACATGACAGCCGAAGGCCGCTTGGAGTTCATCACGCTGCTGTTCGGCAACGATTCCCTACGTGCCGGACACGCGGAGAAGCAAGCCCGCTGGCAAGACCTGTTCGCACCGCTGATCGAGCCGCGACTGCCCGACTCCGACCGCCGCACCCTGCAAGCGCGTGCGATCGCGGCCGCAGCGATCATCTGCCTGCAGGCAGCCAACGAGGAACGGGTACGGCTGGGCGGGCAGGTCGACCTGTTCGACCTCTACGCCGCCGCCGTACAGGCCATCCGCCGCCCCACGTGAAACCGGGCTCCACCACGCCCGTCGGCGTGGGGACCAGGGGCCGAACCGGGCGGCTGGGTCATGTCATGTCCCGGCGCGTCCCTCTCTGCCACGCCCGTAGATTTCGCGGCGACCCAACCGCACGGCAACCCATCAGGCGCGACCGCCTCGCACTCGATGGGTTGCCCGCCAGTACGGGCGCACGTTCACCAGCATTCGATACCCGGCAGTTCGCCGGCGATGCTCAGCGACCCGGCGATTTCGGCATGGGCTTGTCTGGCGAACGGCCGAACGCGCCTATGCGGCCCTTCCGCGCGCAGAGTGAGCCCGCGACTTGGCGCGCGACTGACCTCGCGCCGCACTGCCGTTGCGACGGCCGCTTCCCTCGCGCGGTCCGCCACTGCTCCCGCGCGGTCCGCCACTGCTTCGGCGGTCGTCTTCACGTGCCGCCCGCTCGCTGTAGGAGGGCGCGACGAAGGGGGCGATCGTGCCGACGAGCTCGGCCACCACGGGCGAATCGGCGGTGACCCGTTGCGGGGTCACAGTGATCTTGGCCTTGCGCATGAGGTCGGCCAGGTCGCGTCGTTCGCCGGGCAGCACCAGGGTGATCACTTCACCGGAGTTGCCTGCCCGCGCGGTACGCCCCGAACGGTGCAGGTACGCCTTGTGTTCGGCGGGCGGATCAACGTGCACGACCAGCTCGACACCGTCGACGTGCACGCCGCGCGCGGCCACATCGGTCGCCACCAGCACGAGGGCATCACCGGCGGCGAAGACCGCGAGGTTGCGGTCGCGGGCGGCCTGCGAGAGGTTGCCGTGCAGATCGACGGCCGGAATTCCGGCCAGGGTCAGCTGCTTGGCCAGTTTGCGAGCCTGATGTTTGGTGCGCATGAACAGGATTCGCCGCCCCGAGCCCGAGGCGAGCCGGTGTACGACCTCGCGCTTGGCTTCGACGCTCGCGGTTTCGAAAACGTGATGGGTCATGGCGGCGACCGGGGAGTTCGCCCCATCGACGGAATGCAGCTTGGCATCCGGCAGGAAACGGCTGACCAGCTTGTTGACGCCGTTATCCAGAGTGGCCGAGAAGAGCAGGCGCTGACCAGTGTTCGGGGTGGCCGCGAGAATGCGGGTCACGCCTGGCAGGAACCCGAGGTCGGCCATGTGGTCGGCCTCGTCGATAACGGTGACCTCGACGGCATCCAGGGAGATCAGACGTTGGTTCATGAGATCCTCGAGCCTGCCGGGGCAGGCGACGACAATGTCGACACCGGCGCGCAGCGCCCGGACTTGCCGGTTCTGCGGTACCCCACCGAAAATCGTGGTGACGGTCATGCGATAGGCCGCGGCGAGGGGTTCCAGCGCGGCCGTGATCTGGGTGGCCAATTCCCGAGTCGGCGCCAGCACCAGGCCGGTCGGGCGGCTCGGTGCGCGCCTACCGGCGAGACCGCCGCCGAGACGGTTGACCATGGGTATGGCGAAGGCGAGGGTCTTGCCGCTGCCGGTCCGGCCACGGCCCAGCACGTCACGTCCGGCCAGGGAATCGGGCAGGGTGTCGGTCTGGATCGGAAAAGGTTCGGTGATCCCGGCGCGAGTCAACGCCTTCACCAGCGGCGCGCTCACGCCGAGCGCGGCAAAAGAGATGTCAGCAGAACTCATAGGTGTTGCGGTGCCTTTCGGACATCAGGTGGTGCCCGAGCCGTCTGTGGACCTTCCGGGTCCGCGCCGGGGGCACGAAATGGCGAGATTGCCGATGGGCAAAATCGATCGCCGTAAGAAGAGCGGATGCGGCAAGCGCTGGTTGCGAAGCGAATGCGATCTACGACGCTTGGCGTGACATGTCACGCACTCGATCAAGCATAGCCTGCGATCGGCGGTTCGTCCGCATCGGGTGAGGTATCTCGCCTCTGGCCAGGGCTGGGCCGACAGGCGCTGCTCGTCAGGACGAGGTGTGGGGCCGGTGGCGGGCTGGTGAGTCATTTGCCCGGGTCGCCGCCGCCGCGAAAGCGGTCACATGTCCGGAGGCCCGGGGGCGTCCGTGGGTGGAGCATCGGTGCCGACACGCGCTGCCGGTGTCGTACCGGTCGTGCTGTTGCGGTGGCCCGTGCTGTCGGTTCCTCATCGAGATCCATCTGGTGGCTCGCCGAACGGGCTGTGCCGCTGAGATCACGAACGCCACGCCGAATCCGTTGACGGTCGCTGCGCTCGTTTGCCCACTCCGCGCGGCATAATCCATCGACACGTTGTGGGAGAAAAACCGACCGACCGACTGTTACCCAGTGCGGCTGGCGCTGCGGTTTACCGCCCGTTGATACACGTTTCGACGACCGAGAAACCGAACAGCTTGCTGCCGACCGAGGCATGACAGGCAGATCCACCGAATGACAACTCGAACCGTGCCGATCGATGATTCGGAAAGGAGTGATTTTGGGTTTCACGGGAGTCGACAGCGAGGACGCTGTCGCCGAAGCTGTCGTGAGCGTGCTCGAACGCGAGAATGCCCGTGATTTCTCGCTGTGGCCGAAACTCGCCGAATCCGGCTTGCTCTCGGTAGCACTACCCGAGCGCTGCGGCGAGGATACGGGCCTGCTCGAGGTATCGATGATGCTCACCGAGCTCGCCACCGACGCTGTGCAGTCGCCGGCCTTGGCAACACTCGGTTTCGGAGTTCTACCACTGGCACAAGCGGCTCCGGAAAGTTTGAAGCAGAGAATTTTTCCCGCTGTAGCGCAGGGCGCGATAGTTACCGCCGCGCTCAATGAGCCCGGTGCACCGTTCGTCGCGACCCCGAGGACAGTGGCGGTGATCGAGGGCGGGTCGGTGCGAATCACCGGTCATAAGGTGTGTGTCCCGTATGCCGAGTCCGCACGGTGGATTCTGGTGCCGACGGATTGCGGTGTGGCCGTGGTCGAGTCCCGCGCAGCTGGTGTCAGGTGTGTCCGAAGTCCCGGTGTGAGTAGTGCTCCGGAGTATTCGGTGTACTTCGAGCAGGCCGAGATCCCGGTAGAACAGTTGTTGATCGACGGCGCCGCGTCACTGCGGCAGCTGGCGGTGGCGACAATCGGGTCCGTCGCCGACGGGCTGCTCAAAGGCTTGCTGAGGGTGCTCGCCGAACACATCCGTATCCATCGCCGGTTCGGGCTGGCACCCGCCGAGGTCCACGCGGCCAGGCGAGAGTTCGAAGAGGTCCACGACGTGTCGCGGCTGCTGCAGACAGCATCGCGGTCGGCGAATCGGTTGCTGTCCCAGCGAAACGACCACCCCGACTACGACGAACGGGTCCGCGACGAACTCGGCACGCTCGCTCACTGGATCAAGGCACAGTTGCCCGCGGCTATGGACAGATGTCACCGGCTGCACGGCGGCACCGTTACCGCAGAGCCGTTCCGCCGCTACCACGCACAAGTCGAGGACCTGGTGCGATGGCTCGGTGATGACTCGTTACGGATCTTCTCTGCCCTGGAGAAGGCCGAGCCCTCCCGGGCTTGAACCAGCCCGGAAAACGGGAGACCCCATGGCCTGCGTAGCGGTGGCGGGGACCGGGCCACCGGCAACGACTTGCCGGCGGCCCAGCGGCGTCACCTGTCAGATGTAGGTATAGCTGACGGCGTTACTGGTTCCACCCGCAGTGATGACGGTGATATCCACCGTCCCCGTTCCTGGAACAGCGATCGCGGTGATCTGCGTATCGGAGTCCACGGTGAAGTCGGATGCCACGATGCCGAACCTGACCGATGCGCCGGTAGCGAGACCCGACCCGGTGAGGACAACCGTGTTCCCGCCCGCTTCGGGCCCCGAAGTCGGGTTGACCGATGTCAGAGCGGGAACCGGAACATAGGTGTAGGCCACGCCGTTGCTGGTGCCATTCGGGCCGGTGGCGGTAACCTGCACGGTACCCGTTCCGGCAGGGGTGAAAACGGCGATTTCGGTATCGGAGTTGACGGTGAACGATGTCGCCGGCGTACCACCGAATGTGACCGCGGTGGCTCCGGTCAGGCCGGTCCCGTTGAGGAAGACGAGGTGTCCGCCTGCTTCGGGCCCCTGGAACTGGAAGATCGACGCCAGTGCCGGAATATAGGCGTAGGAGACGCCGTTGCTGGTACCAGCCACAGTGGTGACGGTGACCTGAACGGTGCCCGTCCCCGCAGGGGAGACGGCCGTGATCTGCGTATCGGAATCGACAGTGAACGATGTCGCCGCCGTACTTCCGAACGAGACCGTACTGGCAGTGGACAGATTCGTGCCGGTGAGGGTAACAGTGGTCCCGCCTGCGGCCGAGCCCGCACTCGGACTGATCGCGTTCAGAGTGGGAGCCGGGGCGCAGGTGCAGGGAATACAGTTACCCGTTTTCGTAATGGTGAACTGCAGTGTCCCGGTCACGGTGATGGTCGTGGTACTCACGCAAGGTGCATACGTGTAGGAGACACCATTACTGCTTCCACCCGGACCGGTGACGGTGACCTGCACGGTGCCCGTTCCCGCGGGAGCGGTCGCGGTGATCTGTGTGGTGGAGTCGATGGTGAAGACGGCTGAGGTGGTACCGAATTGGACGGTTGTGGTATCGGCGAAGCCGGTACCGGTGATCGTGACGCTCGTACCCCCCGTCGTGGGGCCGGACGTCGGGGCGAGGGAAGTGATGGTAGGCATGGCGCTGACCCTTTATTGCTGAATGGTTCCTCGGCACCGTGTGGTGCTCGGTGTGTCGGCGGCCCGCCTTTTCCATTAACGCCCCCGCGGCGGTTGTCGAGCAATGTATCTGCAATCCGGTTTATTCCGTTTTTCATTCGCCTTTCACGCGGCAGCCGCTGTCTTGTCGAGCGCTTCGTTTCCGAATGGTGCAGGGCACGGATACAAGACTGGGCCGCCGGCGCAATGCCGGCGGCCCAGCCGAATCACCTGTCAGATGAAGGTGTAGGCGATGCCGTTGCTGGTCCCACCTCCTGTGGTGGCGGTGACTTGTATGGTGCCGGTTCCGGCGGGAGAGATTGCCGTGATCTGAGTGGCGGAGTCGACCGTGAACGAAGCCGCCGGTGTCGCACCGAAATCGACTGCGGTGGTTCCGGTCAGATCGGTTCCGGTGAGAACGACCGTCGTGCCGCCTGCTGCCGCGCCCGAATTCGGGGTGGCTGTACTCAGGGTGGGCGCCGGGACATACGTGTACGTGACACCATTGCTGGTTCCACCCGCCGTGATCACAGTGATCTGCACAGTCCCCGTCCCCGGAACGGCGGTCGCGGTGATCTGCGTATCGGAGACGACGGTGAAGTCGGACGCGGAGATACCGAACAGAACCGCGCCCGTAGTGGACAGGCCGGTTCCGGTCAGGGTGACGGTGTTACCGCCTGCTTCGGGCCCTGCGGTGGGGCTGTCCGAGGTCAGTGTGGGAACCGGGATATAGGTGTAGGACACACCGTTGCTGGTGCCATTCGGGCCGGTGACGGTGACCTGCACGGCGCCCGTCCCCGCAGGTGCGAAGGCCGTGATCAGCGTGTCGGAGTCGACCGTGAACGACGCTGCCGGTGTCGCGCCGAAGCTGACCGCGGTGACGCCGGTCAGGCCATTGCCGGTGAGGAAGACCTGATTTCCACCTGCTTCCGGCCCTTGGAAGGGGAACGCCGAATTCAGGGCCGGGACATACGCGTAGGAGACGCCGCTACTGGTACCACCCGCAGTGGTGACGGTGACCTGCGCCGTTCCCGTTCCGGCGGGAGTGACTGCCGTGATCTGTGTGGGGGAGTCGATGGTGAATGATGTCGCCGGTGTCCCGTCGAAACTGACGTCAGTCGCTCCGGTCAGATCCGTTCCGGTGAGAACGACCGCCGTTCCGCCCGCTGCCGTTCCCGAACTGGGCACCACCGTGGTCACTGTCGGAACCGGTGCGAAGGTGAAGGCCACGCCATTGCTGGTACCTCCCGCAGTCGTGGCGGTAACCTGCACCGTCCCCGATCCGGCCGGAGAGACCGCCGTGATCTGCGTCGGGGAGTCGACCGTGAACGAAGCCGCCGGTGTCGCACCGAAATCGACCGCGGTCGTTCCCGTCAGATCCGATCCGGTGAGGACGACCGTCGTGCCGCCCGCCACCGGTCCCGAGTTGGGAACCGCATTGGTGAGAGCGGGAGCCGGAATGTAGGTGTAGGCGACGCCGTTGCTGGTGCCGCCCGCGGTGGTGGCGGTGACCTGTACCGTCCCGGTTCCAGCGGGAGTGACGGCCGTGATCTGTGTGGGGGAATCCACGGTGAACGAGATTGCCGGTGTCGCACC
Source organism: Nocardia niwae NBRC 108934 = DSM 45340 (assembly GCF_001613465.1). Taxonomy (GTDB): domain Bacteria; phylum Actinomycetota; class Actinomycetes; order Mycobacteriales; family Mycobacteriaceae; genus Nocardia; species Nocardia niwae. The sequence continues at coordinate 254,821 of NZ_BDCK01000018.1, forward strand.
GAAGCTGACCGCGGTGGTTCCGGTGAGATCGGTTCCGGTGAGGACGACAGTCGTTCCACCCGCTGCGGTTCCCGAGTTCGGTGCCACCGTGGTCAGAGCGGGAGCTGAAACGTAGGTGAAGGCCACTCCGTTGCTGGTCCCACCCACGGTAGTGGCGGTAACCTGCACCGTCCCTGCTCCGGGCGGAGAGACTGCCGTGATCTGTGTCGCGGAGTCGACCGTGAACGACGTTGCCGGTGTCGGACCGAAAGCGACGGCTGTCGTGCCGGTGAGGTCGGCCCCGGTGAGGACGACTGTCGTGTTCCCGGTGACCGGACCGGAACTCGGTACCATCGTGGTCAGTGCGGGAGCTGGAACGTAGGTGTAGGCGACGCCGTTGGTGGTTCCGCCCGCGGTGGTGGCGGTGACCTGCACGGTCCCGGTTCCGGGGGGAGCGAGGGCGGTGATCTGGGTCGCGGAGTCGACGGTGAAGGAGGCTGCTGGTGTGGCACCGAAGGTGACCGCTGTGGTCCCGGTCAGATTCGTTCCGGTCAGGACGACCGTCGTCTCACCGGTGACCGGCCCCGCGCTCGGCACTACCACGCTCAGCGTGGGAACGGCGACGTAGGTGTACGTGACGCCGTTACTGGTTCCACCTACGGTCGTGGCGGTGACCGTAACGGAACCCGTCCCCGCTGGGGTGACCGC
>NZ_BDCK01000019.1 GCF_001613465.1 Nocardia niwae NBRC 108934 = DSM 45340
GACGGTGAACGAGGTTGCCGGTGTGGCACCGAAGGTGACCGCGGTGGCTCCGGTCAATCCTGTTCCGGTGAGCACGACCGTCGTTCCGCCCGCCGCTGGTCCGGAATTCGGAACTACCGAGCTCAGAGTGGGCACGGCGACATAGGTGTAGGGGAGTCCGTTGCTGGTGCCACCACCAGTGGTGACGGTGACCGGTACCGTCCCCGTTCCCGCGGGTGCGACCGCCGTGACCTGCGTGTTGGAATTGACCGTGAACGAGGTCGCCGGCGTGCCACCGAAAGTGACCGCGCTGGTGGTGGACAGCCCCGTGCCGGTGAGCACGACCGTTGTGCCGCCGGTGACCGGCCCCGAACTCGGGTTGAGCGACGTGAGGCTGGGAATTCCGGCATAGGTATAGGAGACGCCATTGCTGGTTCCACCCGAGCCGGTGACGGTGACCTGGACAGTACCGGGCGACCCGGCGGGGGCGGTGGCCGTGATCTGGGTCGGCGAGTTGACGGTGAAAATGGCTGCGGTGCTACCGAACCGTACCGTCAGCGGGCCGGTGAAGTTGGTGCCGGTTATCACGACACTATTGCCGCCCGCCGCGGGTCCCGCGGTCGGCGAGATGGACGTGATGGTCGGGACGATGACGTAGACGAAGGTGACCGGGTTGCTGGTACCGCCCGGCCCGGTCACGGTGATCGACGCGATGCCGGTCCCGGCCGGGGACACGGCGGTGATCTGGGTGTCGGAGTTGACCGTGAACGAAGTGGCCGGTGTGCTACCGAAATTGACCGCGGTGACTCCGGTCAGGCCCGAACCGGTGAGGGTGACCGCCGTTCCACCCGAGGACGACCCTTGGCTGGGACTGACACTGCTCAGGGAGGGAACAGGCAGATAGGTATAGGAGACCCCGTTGCTGGTCCCGGCTGCGGTGGTGACGGTGACCTGGACGGTACCTGCCGACCCGGCGGGCGCGACGGCCGTGATCTGGGTGGGCGAGTTCATGGTGAATGTGGTTGCCGTGGCGCCGAATCTGACCGTTGTGGGACCGGTGAATCCGGTGCCGGTAATCGTGACGCTGGTGCCCCCGGTCGTCGGCCCTGACGTGGGAGCGATGGAAGTGATCGTAGGCATGGCGGAGCCTCCTAATCGCTGTGGTGCTGGTTGCTCTGCACCGGATCGGTGCACGACTCGATTTGCGGCCCGCTCTTCCATTAACGCCCCACGACTGATTGCTGGGCAATGTGCCTGCGATCCGTTTTGGTCCGTTTTGGATGCCGGTGATGGAGACGAGAGCGGCTCGTGAAGATGCGTCGCTCCCGCGAGACCAGTTCCTCGTGTGCCCGGTCCAGGTCATGCCTCTCGATCGGTATTTCCGGTTCACGCTCGGTAGGTTGTCGGGTCGGTCATCATGTCCGCCGTGGCAGCGACTGTCGGTGATCGATATCCGGTTCTGACGGACGACCAGCGGAACTGCCCGAGCTGCTGTTGCCGGAATCTGATGGCGGAGTGGGCCGTAACTGCTCCGACAACCGCCCGGTAGTGGAGGAGAATTCGTTCCGGTTGCGGGCCGGGATGTCGTGGCCGGACCTGCCCGAGGCATTCGGTCCATGGCAGACGGTATGGGAACGTCACCGTCCTTACGCCGCCGACGGCACCTGGGATCCAGTGCTGGTCGCATTGACGGGCGTTGGCTGATGGACAGGCAACCTCGAAAGGGGCCAAGCGTGTTCGACTGGGCGGTGGCGTCGTGGTGCAGAACCCCGTCGCCAGTATCGGCGCGGAAAGCGATGTCGTGGACTGGCTGCCGTCCTATGGGGCGATGCAGGCTTCGACCTCGGCCGGGTTCTCCGGCACCACCCCATTGCCGGTTCTGGCCGTGCAACTGGTTTGGTTCACCGCGAGCGTTCTGGTCGGGCTGGTCGCTTTCCATCTGCGCACCCGTTCGGCTCTGAAAGCCACGATGCCGATCGGCGAGCCCGGTCAGCCGGCGAAGCAGTGAGCGGTGTCCCGCACGACCCACCATCTGATGGATCGTGCGGGAGGTCTGCTCGCCTCGGCAACACGGGTCCTACGGCCCGGTAGGCGCCGAGTTGGCGGCCGGGTAGTAGTAGAGCTCACGGCGCAAGCATTCCAGGTCCGGCGCTGCGGAAGCTGAGGTTTGCGTGTGCCGATCGCTCTGATTCACCCACAGCGTCACTTGTGCGACGACCTCGTACATCGACGCGTGCTTTCTTCCCTGGCCCGGCAGGCCGGGAAGCACGCGCAGCAGCGCGGGGACGTAGCGGATCATCGTCTCGAGCTGGGCGCGATGTTCGGTCACTTGGCGCTGCACCTGCTCGACGGCTTCGGCACGGCTGCAGCCGGTTTCGTGACGGATGGCCCGGACCAGGTTGTAGGGGACGCGGTCGGCCTCGTCCCGCTCCAGCCCCGCCAGGTCGTTCTCAGCGAAGGTCACCCAGAAGGCGAGTTCCTCGAGACGGCGGAGCACGGGGTGGTTGCGCAGCCTCGACGGCAGTTCCCGGTCCTGGTACACCTCCATGCAGGCGATGCCGGTTTCGAACCCGCTGGTCGACCTCCGCAGCGGCAGATAGTCGGCCGTAGGGGGGATGTAGCCGTCGATGCGATGGTGCGCTTCGCGTTCGGCCGCTTCGAACCACTCCTCGAGGCTGTCGAGGAACCGCTGCTGCCAGCGGCTGCTGCGGCCCGCGCGTAGGCGCGGCCACAAACTCGCCCACGCCGTCGCGATCGCACCCCGCCTGGGCGCCTGCGGATCCTGACGCAGCATCGCCACCAGACCACGCCGCAACGCGGTGACGGCTTGCGGGTCGATCAACTGCGGATCCTCGAACAGGTCATCCCACACAAAGGACAGCACAACCATGCCGACGAAGGTCTGTTCACGTGCCGGATCCGCTGCAGGGGCCACGATCTGTGCCGGAATCCGGAGCGCTCCTGTCCACCGGTGGTAGTCGACCTCGGCCGCCGAGCGGACAAGGCCGGTGTCCACCAACCAGCTCTCCAACCACGACATGGCCTGCGGAGAGACCACCTCGCGGTGGGTCTGGGGTGGCCGCATCGACTGCCGTGGGACCGCGGCACCGGGAGTGCGCCTATCAAGGAGGGACCGGACATAGGCGGTCATCGCGTGGCGGGCGCTCGGGTCGACGGGCAGGTCGGCGAGTCGACCGGCGGCCTGGTCCATGAAATCCTCGGCGACCGCCTGTGCTTCGTCCACGGCCCCGGAGGCCAGGACGAGCCCACGAGCACGGGCGGCTTGCTCACGCGTCATTCTGCTGCGCAGCAGGCGGGCAAGGTCGCCGTCGCGGGCAGCGGCGCGGATCACGGGCAGGGTGTAGATGCCCTCGGGCAGATCCGCGTTGACGGGTTTGCCCATTTCTTCGGCGGTCGAGGTCAGATCGAGGATGTCGTCATACAGCTGGTAGGCCAGCCCGAACCGGCGGCCGAACCCGGCCAACGCTTCTTCATCCTCCTCGGAGCGGCCGGCCTGCATCGCGCCGACCCGGCAGGCCAGCGACAGCAGCGCCGCGGTTTTGCCGTCGATCGACTCCAGGTAGGACTTCTCGCTGCGGGAGGCCACATACTGGTCGGCGGCCTCGAGCACCATGCCCGCGACCATCTGCTCACTGACGATCGCCCCTGCGAGCCCTTCCCGCTGCCCGAGTTCGATCAGGATGCGCCCGCCCGCGGTCGTCACCGAGTCTCCACCCAATACGGCCATGTGCGAACCCCACACCGCGTTGGCGTTGGGACGCCCGCGACGCTGGTAGGCGTGATCGATGACGTCGTCGTGGTACAGCGAGCCCAGATGCAGCAACTCCACGGCGGCGGCGGCGCGCACGGCCCGCTCGTCGGCCGGGATCGCGGGATCGGTGAGCAGGTAATACGACAGCAGGGTCAGGGTGGGGCGAACCAGGCGGCGTGAGGTGCCGGGTCCTTCGTCGGTGAGGGCGGTCAGCTCTGGCCTGCCCTCGAACTGCACGGGTCCGAGAACGTCACGGACGCGGTCGAGGTCCGCCTCCAGATGCGGGAAGACAGCGGAATCGATTTCACGTGGCACGCAAGCACTCCTGACTGGGTACATCGGTCACCTATAAACACCGTCGATCATGACACTTTGACACCACCACCCCGCGGAAGATGTTGGTATCAGCCAATTTCGACGTTCACGGTCACTATGGCGATGACCAGCCGGCAGTGCCTTTGGGCGACGAACACCTCGACCCAATGGGGCTGCCGCACTGAGCTATCGGTGGCCGCCCGGCCGGTCACCGCCGCGGAACTGACCGAGGCGTACCGGGCGAATGCCAGGCGCTGCCATCGAACAGGGGCCACGCGATTGACCGGTGCCCGGTGGTGGGGGAGGGTGGAGCGATGGCGGGAGGCGAGCTGCGTCACGGGGTCGAACTGTCCAATCTCGATCAGCCGTTGTTCGACGAGGCCGAGGCGAGCAAACGGGACCTGGTGGACTATCTGGAGTTCGCCGGGGAACGGTTGCTGGATGTGCTGCGTGGACGGCCGCTCTCGGTGGTACGGGTGCGGCCGGGACAGGAGCCGTTCACGCAGAAAAACCTCCCGAAGTACACGCCGGAGTGGGTGGCGCGGACGAAGGTCTGGGCGGAGAGTTCGCGGCGGGAGATCACCTACGCGCTCTGTGACGACCTGCGGACCCTGATCTGGTTCGGTAATCAACGGGCGGTCGAATACCACCCGACCTTGTTCCTCGCGGATTCCGCACCGGAACCCACGCATCTGGTGCTTGATCTCGATCCCTCACCGGGGCAGGCCTTTGCCGATGCCGTGGCAGGTGCCCGGCTGATCCGGGAAGCGCTGGCTGCGGACGGGTTGTCCGGTGCGGTGAAGACGAGCGGTTCCAAGGGATTACATGTGTTCGTGCCGGTGGTCCCGGGAATCGATGTCGAGGACGCGGCCGCGGCGACGCGGGCCGTGGCGGCGCGAGCCGAGCGGATCGATCCTTCGATCGGCACGACAGCGTTCATCAGGGAAGATCGCGGCGGCAGAGTTTTTCTGGATGCCACCCGTGCGGGCGGCGCCACCGTGGCCGCGGCCTACAGCCCGCGTATCCGGCCGGGCGTTACCGTGTCCTTCCCGCTGCGCTGGTCGGACCTCGACGACGTGACGCCGGCCGATTTCACGCTGCGTACGGTGCCGGGCCTGATCGGTGACGACGATCCCTGGTCGACGGAAATGCCTGCCCCACAGGAACTTCCCCGAGACCTTGTCGAGGAGGGGCATACGATTCCGGTTGCCAGGGTGCAGGCCATGCATGAAGGCAAACGGCGCGCCCGCGCACGTCGCGCGAGTACGGATACCCCGCCTACCGGCTGACACCGATTCGGCGCCGCCGCGGCGCGGATGTCACGCGAGACAGATCAAGAACGCGTTGACGTTGACGGCGGGCGGAAGGATCAGGGGTAAGCACGGCGGGGCGGAGAACCCGGCCATGGCCTCGTGTCGTTGCTCCGTGACGGGAGCGGGCGCGGTTTCGGCGGTGGCCGCGCCGGAAGCGGCGGCGATGGCGGGGGCTGCTGTCAGTGCGGCCACCCCGGCATACAACTTCTTGTTCATGACGAACCTCGCTGTCGTCGTGCCGGGCCCCTGCCCGGCCGTTCGGCTGGTGACGGATGCTCGCGCCGCCGGAGCGATCGGCCCGGCGACAGGGCGGGATAACGCACCCCCGCTCTCATCGATTACCTCGCTCCTGGAGGAGCTTCGCAAGGGGGCGTCGAAATCGAGTTCGGCTCGAGGTCACTGCGAGTGGATCATTCTCGAAAAGGAGAATATTGATCTCGAAGATCCGGGGGAGGGCGTTGATCTTCGACCTCGCACGGCCAACTGGAGAAGGCGTGGGACGAGCCGGATGGGCTGAATCTGCACAGGCCCGCCGCGCAGCGCCAACGGTGACCGTGCCTGCGCAGGGCAGTGAAACAGTAGCGAGCAGATATCTGACACCAGATGGATTCATAGTGGAGTAATCGTGTTACTCTACGGTAGGTCAGCGGCTGTGAGGTGTCTCATGCTGAACAGCTATCGCGACCGAGATCACTCCGGCGACGACGCCGGGTGGAGTTCACGGAGAGTTAATCGATGCAACGACAGCATGGGCGTTCTCGGGTGGGGTGGCGGCGCTGGGCCGCGCCGGTGGCGGCGGCGGTGGCCGTGGTGTGCGCCGCCGTGGTGACCGGGGTGGGCCTGGACACGCGAGAGGCCGCGGCCGCCCCGGTCGGCGACTTCTACGTCCCGCCGGCGCAGATTCCGGCGGAACCGGGCGCGATCATCAAGACCCAGCCGATGACCCTGTTCGCGACACCGCCGACCGACAAGGGATGGCCGGGCAAGGCGCAGCACGTCATGTACGCCTCACGACTGCAGGACGGGTCACCGGTCGCGGTGTCCGGAACGTTCATCGATGCCACCGGTCCCTGGCAGGGGCCCGGGCCGCGCCCGACGGTGGTCATCGGTCCGGGCACCTCCGGCCAGGGCGACCGCTGCGCGATGTCGGTTGCGTTCTCCACCGGAGTCACGGTGTTCAACGACCCCTCGCCGGGGCTGTCGGCCAATCAGGAACTGCCTGCCTCCGCGGTGTGGAGCGGGCTGGGGGCGCGAGTGCTGGTGACCGACTACATCGGACTGGGCACACCGGGAATTCACACCTATGCCAACCGGATCGAATCGGCGCATGCCGTCCTCGACGGCGCCCGCGCCGCGAACAACCTCGCCGGAGTCGGTCCGGACACCCCGCTGGTGCTGTGGGGTTACTCCCAAGGCGGCGGCGCCACCGCGGCAGCGGCGGAGCTGCAACCGGAGTACGCGCCCGAGCTCGCCTTGAAAGGGACCTGGGCCGGTGGGCCGGTCGCGGACCTGGCCGCGATCCTGGAACGCATCGACGGCTCGCTCATCAGCGGCGCCATCGGATTCGCGATCAACGGTCTGCTCGCCCGGTATCCCGAACTGCAGAAGGCGGTCGACCGTGTGACCAGCCCCGCCGGGCGCGCGATGCTGGAGACCCTCAGCGACGAATGCATCGGCGACATCATCACCCGGCACGCCTTCATGAAAACCGGCGCGATGACCAACGACGGCCGCTCGCTGACCGAGCATCTGGCCGCCATTCCCGAGGCCGCTCCCGTCCTGGCCGAAATGCGCATCGGCAACCGCACTCCGGCGACGCCGGTGCTGATCACCAGCGGCCTGAACGACGACACCGTGCCCTACGGCCAGGCGCGCAGGCTCGCCGAAGACTGGTGTGCGAAAGGCGCTACGGTCACCTTCCGCACCAACGACCTGCCGCCGATCCTGCCCGGCGCCACCATCCCGAACCATTTCGGACCCGAGATGATCGACGGCTTCGGTCCCGACAACGCGATCACCTATCTCTTGGATCGCCTTGCCGGAAAGCCTGTCTCCGGCTGCAGCATCGACTGAATCCTTCTCTGCCGCAATAAAAGCGGGCCCGTTATCCGAGAACTCTCGGATAACGGGCCCGCTCGTTTCGTGTGGTGGTTGCGGCGGCGACGGCGAATCCGCGACCACCGGCAGTTCCCGCCGGACGGCGACGTCTTCGACATCCACCGCGACACCCGTCGGCACATGTCGTTCAGTGTGGACACGCAGTATTGCCTCGGCTCGGCGCTGGCACGCCTGGAGGGCCGGATCGCGCTGGAGGAGATCCTCGCGCGGTTCCCCGAGGGGGAAGTCGACTTGGCGAACGCGAGACTGTCGCCCACCTCGACCGTGCGCGGCTGGGAAACGTCAAACTCTCAGTGAAATTTCAGGCTGCAATCGACGCATAAACGATGCATTCCGCGGCGATTGGTGCAAGACTTCCTGGAGTGGGCGTCCGATCGTGCGGCCCTCCTTCCGGGGGGCGCGTGGACGCGGTGGTGGCCGTTCCGGCCTGCCACGTGCGGTTCGGCACTCGCGCGTAATGACAAACCACGACCGCCGAGGTCACATCGAAGGAAACGACCATGCGACACACGAAACGATCAGTTCTGCTGGCTACGGCCATCACCGCCGCCGTCCTGGGAGCATCGGCCTGCTCGGACGACAGTGACGAGTCCTCCGCGACCTCGACCACCACTGCGGCGATCAAGACGACATCGGCGGCGGCATCGTCCCCGTCGGCGGCAACGCCCGCGTCGACTCCCGTCGGCCCTGGCTGCGCCGCGTACGCCGAGCAAGTGCCGACCGGGCCCGGTTCGGTGACCGGCATGGCGACCGAACCCGTGTCGGTCGCCGCGTCGAACAACCCGATGCTCACCACGCTCGTCGCCGCTGTATCCGGTCAGCTCAATCCGCAGGTGAACCTGGTCGGCACCCTCGACGGAGCGCAGTTCACCGTCTTCGCGCCGGTCGACGCCGCCTTCGCCGAGGTCGATCCCGCGACGATCGAAACGTTGAAGACCGATTCGGCCGCGCTCACCAAGCTCCTCACTTATCACGTGGTGCCAGGCCGAGTGGGGCCGGGTGAGATCGCGGGGGACCACAAGACCGTCGAGGGCTCCACGGTCACCGTGACCGGCAGCGGTGACAACCTCGAAGTGGGCGATGCCGGTGTGGTCTGCGGTGGACTCCAGACCGCGAACGCCACCGTGTACCTGATCGACAAGGTATTGACGCCCCCTGCGGCATGACGTGGCCGACCTCGGGCGGGCTCGGGTGGGTGATATCGACCGCTCGCTCGCCGCCCGGCGGGGAGCGGGCAGGCAGATATTTCGATGCACGAACGTTGCAGTGTAGTCGAGAATGATTCCGGTACGCTCGGCGGTGCCCGATCGCTCCGCCGGGCGGGGCGGAGCGCACCCACGCCATCGCCCACCGGGCTGTGCCCGAGCCGCGCGCGACACCGCCCCGGGAAATGCTCGCCGTTCGCAGGTCTCGGCCATCGCTCGACGCTACGACCGGAGAATCGGGCGGAGCATCCGAATATCTCCGCGGCTGCCGAGCCGGCGACCGGTTCGGGGAGCGGTGCTTCGAGCTCGGCACGGTGTGCTGAGATGCGGTGTGAATCCTTTGGCGACCTCCGGCCCTCTCATAGATGTGCCGGCAACCGGGTCGGCACGGATCGAGGAGGTTGTCGTGATCGTTGCCGCCATCGCCGTCGTCGCCCTGCTGGTCGGCTGGTGTAGCGTCACCCTGTTCCGCCGCTGGAGCCGTTCCCGTGACTGACCGCGTCTGGCCGGACGAGCAACTGGTCACCGCCGCACGAGAAGGCGACGTCGTGGCCATCACCGCACTGGTATCGGGTTCCTACCCGCATGTTCGCCGGTTCGCCCACACCCTGTGCGCGTCCGCCGAAGACGCGGAGGACGCCGCGCAGGAGGCGCTGATCATCCTGTATCGCAAGATCGGGACGTTGCGGGCCTCCGGCGCGCTGGCGTCGTGGATGTTCCGCATCGTCCGCAACGAGTGCCTGCGGCAGTGGCGAACGATGACCCGGCACTTCGAATCCATACCGGATTCCGCCGTCGCGTCCGCGGAGGACGAGGCCGTGCAGCGGCTCGAAGCGGGCCGGGTGGCGGCGGTGATCGCCGCCCTGCCCGCCGACCAGCGGCGGGTGCTGATCATGCGCGACGTCCAGGGATACAGCGGCCGGATGGTCGCGCACATGCTCGGGCTGAGCGTCGCGGCGATGAAGTCACGGCTGCACCGCGCCCGCGCGGCGGTCCAGCAGGAGCTGCGGGGGACACCGCAGCCGACTCCGGAGAGGAGCGAACGACATGACTGACGAGCGGAGCTTCGCCAGCGTCTCGGTGCCCCGGCACCTGGCCCGCGGCGTCATCGGATTCGGCGCGCTGATCGGCGCCATCGCATTGATGCCGGTCCTGGGGGCGTTCGGCTTGCTGCTCGCACCGGTCGGTTTCCTCGCCTTGCGCGGGTGCCCGACCTGCTGGCTGATCGGACTGATGCAGACCGTCTCGCGCGGCCGGCTACAGCGGTCGTGCACCGACGGTCAGTGCCGGCTGACCACAGCCGGGCACGGCGGGGGAGAGCACGCGGCAGTGGATCGGGCGCCTGCCGCATTCGTATCGCTCTCCTCCGATCACGGTGTGGCAGATCGGTCCCCGCGACACTTCTCCTCGCGGGACTGACGCAGCCGTCGCGGACAGAAACCGGGCGCGTTCGATTCGGGGTGCGCTCGGTTTTCGCCGTCACGGCAGGGAACCCGCCGACGACGCCGTCGGCCTCGAGCGCGCGGATCTCCGGCTCGCTCAGGCCGAGGGCGGTGAGCAGTTCGGTGTTGTGCGGGCCGAGCAGGGAGCGGGCTCGCGGTGGTGACGCCGCGGGCCCGCGGAGAATGGCGCCGGTATCGTGCTGCGCCTTGTCGTTCCGGCGACGGGGTGGGCAACGATTTCGAAGAAATCCCGAACGGCGCGCGGCGATCGAGCCGCGCGATCCCCTCGCCGCCGGGGCACTTTCGTCTCCGAGTATCGGAAGCGTCTGCCCCGCTGGACATCTCGCAGCAACCGGCAGCGTCGCAAGCTGTGCTTGGCTAAGTGAACCCGCGCGGGGCACACTCTAAGTAACGACGTCCGGCGCGGCCGGTCGAACGCGGGGGCGAGGTCCGACAGCAGATGAGGATTCGACCGAGGCAGCAGCTGCTCGAGCTGTGGCGAGCGGTGCTCGCCTGTTCCTACCCGGATGGGAAGTGGGTCTGGGGCGGACGTGACGGCGCCAATTCCATCAGCGACGCCGAACAGCTGCTGTGCCTGCTGTACCCGGCGACCGAGATCGAGGCATTCGCGCTGGACCAGCCGAACGACATGAGTCCCGACGTCAAGGCCGCGCTCGCCCCGTTCGGCGAGGAGACCCGCATCGGCGGTGTCCTGGTCGACCTGGTGGAGGACTACCTGCGCCGCTACACCGGACCCGACGGCGAACCGATCTTCGCCAGCGGCTCCTACCTGCGCTGCGCCGACGGCAGCACGCTCAGCGCCGCGCAATCGGCGGTGGAGGTGGTCGATTCCTACTCGATGTCGCTGAGTCTGTGCATCGCGGCGCTGCGGTTCCTGCGCGGATTCCTGCGATTCGTCAGCGGCGAGGTCCGGCGCGAGGCACGGCAACTGCGCGAGCGTATCCCGGCGGTGATCGACCAGGTCAGCGCGCGGCTCACCGCCGCGATGGCGGGCCTGGTGCGCAGTTTCGTCATCCATACGCCGGAGCCGCACACCGAGTTCGGGCAATCGATCGTCTACATGCTCAATCAGACCCGCACGTCGCCGGATGAGATCATCGAACGGTTGTCCACGGAGCTGGAACGCCTGCGGGTGCAGGCGGCCAACGAGGTCAGGCTGAGCCAGACGACCGAGATCGATATCGCCGACGACGGGCGGCTGTTCGAATGCGGCTGGAGCTGGGGGATCGTGCGCAGCGCCGAACCCATCGACCTCGTGCCCGGCCGGGTCGCCGGTGCGGCCGGGCACGCCGAATCCCGTCCCTACCTGTACTTCACCGCCGTCGCCCTGGACGGCATCCTCGATCTGTCCTCGCAACGTATCCGGGAACTCGATCTGCTCACCGACGAGCAGCGCGTCCTCGCCGACGCGCTGCAGCTGCGCCTCGAGCTGACTCGCAACTACTGGTCGAGAGTCGCCCGCTTCGGCAGCGGCCGCTGGCCGCTGGAGGACATCCCGTGGCGCACCGCCGACGGCGAGGAATCGGAGTACTTCAGTCTCGTGATCACCGCGATGCTCATCCAGGACCTGGTCTACCGGGACAGCACCGAGGATCTGGCGCGCACGGTGGCCGTGCTCGACCAGTTGGGCCGCCGCGGGCGCATCACCAGCCGGTTCACCGTCGGCGATCCGGCCGCGCCGCTGCACTATCCGGGCGTGCGGCTGGGCTTGGCGGGCAGCGAGGAGATCGCCGAAGGATCCCCGTTGATCTGGTACGTCCCGGATTTCGCGACCCTGCTGCTCAAACGCTGCCTGCAGGCGGCGCGCCTGCGCACCGACGTGGACACCCGCGACCAGCTGATGGCGCTCGCCGAAGCCGCGATGGACCACCTCGACCAGCGAGTGCTGCGGAACGGCCCCGTGGTCGGGCTGTGGGACGACATCGGCCGGGTGGTCGGCGCGACGGACGCGTTGCCGGACGGGCCGTCCTGGTTCGTCACGGAGCGAATGATGGAGTGCCTGGTCATCGCGTACAGCACGTTCGAGCAACCCCCGCTGGCTCCGCAGGCGATGGTCGCCCGCGCGGTGGATCTGCTCAGCGAGGCGGAGCATCTGCTCAATCAAGAGGAACTGGAGGTCGAAGGCGAGGATCTCTCGCCGAAACAAGCCGCGGTCAACCGGATCCGGCAATCGCTCGACCGGGCGCGGCGGGTGCTGCGCGAGCGTCCCGGCACCGCGTACAGCCTGGCCACGCAGGCATTGGTCCAGCTCGACGAACTGGCGTACGCCCGCCGGGACGCGACACGGTAGGGGTGGCATTGTGCTGGTGTTCTCCACCTCCGACAAGGGCGGCACCGGGCGGTCGGTGACCAGTTGCAACATCGCCTACCGGCTGTGCCGTTCCGGTCTCAACGTCGCCTACGCCGACTTCGACCTCGGCTCACCCACCGCGGGCGCGCTGTTCGAGATCAGCTCGACCGAACGCGGCGTGCCGCGCGGCGGCGTGCATTCCTATCTGCTCGGCGAGAGCGGAACCGTGGCTCGCGTCGATGTGGGCGTGGCGACCGATCGGCCGGAACTGCGCCGCATCGGCCCCAACTCGGGTCGGCTGGTGTTGCTGCCCGGCGACGAGGGCGGCGCCGAGTTCCTCACCGACGACGACGCGGTGGTGCAGCGCTGCGCCGAACTGCTGGTGGCGCTGGATCAGGAGTTCCGCGTGGTGATCGTGGATCTCAGCGCGGGCCGCTCCGCGGCGCTGCAGATCGCGCTGCAGGCCACAGTCCTGCCGCAGCTGCGCGAGCGCACCGCTCGCTGGTTGATCTTCCACCGCTGGACTCGCCAGCACATCCTGGCCGCCGCCGGCTTGGTGTACGGCTCGCACGGACTGCTGAAGGCCGGCGCCGAATGCGGCCACGACCCGGAGGAGCTGCTCGGCTCGGTGCGTTACGTGCGTACCGCCGTGCCCGACGCCAACTGGGACGGAGTCGCCCAGCGCCCGGCGCAGGCGGCGTGGCTGCAGGAGCAGGACACCGCGTTGCGGCGCCTGGCGACCGCCAAACGGCTGGGCACGACGGCGGTTCTCGGCTCCACCCCGATCGAGCCGGTGTTGCAGCGGCGCGAACAGCTCATTCTCGACGCCGACGTCAACGCCCAGATCGCCAACGAGGGGACCGCCCTGGCCTATGCCGAACTGGCTCGCCGACTGATCGACATCGCCACCTGGGAAAGGCTGTAGATGCGGGATACACAGGGTTACAGCGAGGCGACCGAAGAGCCCCGAATCGCTTCTGTCCCGTTGTCGCACTTGTCGATCGAGGTCGGGCATTTCTATCCCAACGACATCACCTCCGATATCGAACGGGTCGGCGCGGAGTTCCGCCGCATCGTCCCGCTGGTCGCGGCCTTCATCGAGTCGGCCAAGGTGCAGTACGGTCCGAACGCCCGGGTGAGCACCTGCTACCTGATCGACGACTACTTCCAGCCCGATACCGACCCCTCCGCCATCCTCGCCAAACTGCTGGACGCCGCGGACGAGTCCGGGCTGGTCATCGATTATCTGGCGCGTGAGTCCGGTTGCTGGCGGGCCTCCAGGTTCGTCGACGGTGTGCCGTTCGGAGAGCCGATCCCGGTGGCGGAACTCGTCGCCGCGCGCATCGTGGCCGAGCCCGCGCCGCCCAGCACCGGCCGCAGGCCGCCGACCGCGGAGTCGGGGTGGTTGTGCAACGGTCGCCGGTCCTCGGAGCAGGAGCGCGGCCAAGCGATGCGCCAGCGCAGTTATCAGCCGCCGGAGGAGTTCGGCCGCCGGGAGCACTCGATCTTCCTCGACGTGGAATTGTGGAGCAGGCACGTCGTCGACGGGGTGACCGTGACCCGGTGGTCGTGCCCCTTCCTGGCCGCCGTCTGGCATCTGCTGCGGCTGGGCATGCTGCGCTATCACGGTGCGGCCGTGGTCGATCCGCAGCCATGGCGCCGCGAGGACCTCATGCCGCGCCGCTGGAACGACATTCCGCCGGTGGTGCAGCTCAATCCGTCCGCCGCGCCCTTCGCCGCCTACAAGACCCTGTCGATGCTGCCCAAGCGGTACATCGGCATCGAGCACGCCGTACGGCTGGTGCTCGACCACCTCGATCTGGACGACGACGTGCTCGGGCAGATCATCGCCCGCGGCGCGGAGGAGGTTCCGCCGGTGCCGGTGCCGCGCGAGGTCAGCGAACGGCTGTCCCACCTGCTGCTCGACGGGGCGTGACATGGCCGCGACCACGCCTCTGGTCGTCCTCGGTGAAGTGCGCACCTGCCTGCTGCCGTCGGCGACGGCGTTGACCGGTCCGGAGGCCTGCGATTTGCTGGCGCTGATGCCCGGCTGCACGGTGCGGTGGCGGGAGCGGCCGGGCACGCTGGCGGTGTCGCCGACCACCGCGGTCGGCGTCGACTGCGATCTGTCCCTGGGGGAGCAGACCGCGCACATCGTCGGAACCGTGGCGACCAGTGCGGTCCTGTCCGGGGGACGCGTGCTGCAGTCCACCGCGCACACCGGGGTCGTGCGCGCCGCCGGGCGGCGTAGACAGACCTGGTCGCACTACCTCAGCCGGAAAGGAGTGACGGAGGTGATCAGCCGCATTCCCGAAAGAGCCACCGCCGCCGACGCTTTGGCAGAGGGATATCTCACCGGACCGGTCGGCGACGACACGCTGGACTTGGCTTCGATCAGCGAACGCCTGCTGGCTCGTCTGCGTGCCGACACCCGGTTGGATCAGAAGCCGCCGGTGCGGGCGGGGACCACCCGGCTGCGCTGGACCGCCCGGATCGGGGGCAGCGCGGGGCCCGCTGCCGCGCTGTACCTGGACGACTCCGCCCTCCGCACGGTCCGGATGATCGTCCGCGACGAGTCGGATCTGGAGGCGGCGCAACGATTCTGCGAGGACCTGGCCGCGCACGACTGGCTGCTGACCGTGGTCGCCGACGCGCTGGCCCAAGCCGACCGCTTCCCGTCGCACAGCCGGGAACGGACCGATCTCTTGGCTCCGGTGCTGGAAGACCTCTCCGGGCTGTGGATGCCGGGCGCCCACACCCCGGCGTCGATGCGGGCGTTGTGGCGTGATCTGCAGGTCGATCCCGGCTTGTCCCGCCAGTGGAACGCCCTGGTCGCGCGACTGCGGGACCGCATCGCGGTCGCGACCCTGCATGCGTTGCAGCACAAGGCTTTCGACACCGAGTGGTAGCGGCCGAGGCTACATCCGGAACCACTTGCGCACCAGCAGCGCGAAGAACACCGACATCGACACCGTGCCGATCCACGCCTCCACCGCGAACAGCGGCCGGGCGGCCGGCCGCAGATTCTCGGTGTCACCCGGCCCCAGCGGATTGATGAAAGCGGTCACGCACGTGTAGACGGTGGCGGCAGGCGAGGGATCGCCGTTCAAGACCAGAGCGGCGGTCGTGAACAGCAGCAGCTGCACGGCCACCCAGCCGAGCAGCCACGACGGCCGGTAACCGTGGCCGCACAGCACGTACGACAGTTGTCCCGTCCAGCGGCGCCGGCCCGGCGGCAGCGCGAGGGTGCTGGCCCGGGCCAAGCGCAGACCGCAGCGGTCCTGAGCCTCGTCGTCCTCGTTCATCCGGTACAGCGCTGCGCCTCTCCGGTAGGCCAGCGCCGCATGAGCGGGCAACCCCGCCGCCGAGAGTTGCGCGCCCAACTGCTCGTACTCCTCGGCCAGCATGGTGTTCTGGCGGCTGCTCAGCCGCAGCGGGCCACGGAATTCGATCTCGGCCGCCAGCAGTGCCGCCGGGATCGCGCTCGGCACCCGCCAGCCCGCTTCATCGGGCGCCGGTTGCCGAGCGGCGGCGTAGAGGTGCCGGAATACCAGGGAGTCGGAATGCCGCCGTGTGCTGGGCGGGTCGTAGTCGGCCAGGATCGCCTCGACATGCGCCGTGAACTGCTCGAGCTCTGCATGCTCGGAACGGCCGCCCCGATCGATCTCGGCGGTGTATTCGTCCGCGCGCCTGGTGATCCGGGTCGAGACGGATGCGACGAAGGGCGAAATCTCCCCCATGTCACGAGTCTAGCGGGCGGCCCTTCAGCCGGTATTCGAAAACGTCGCGCGGCTCACCCGGGCCGAAATACCGGTCGTCGTGCTCGACGAATTCGAATCCCGCTCGTTTGAACAGGTTGCTCGCGTGCTGGTTGTCCGGGCGCACGGTCAGGTACACCACTTCGGCGCCCACCTTCCGGCACGTCTGCAGCGTGCGGCTCAGCAGGCCGCGCCCATACCCTCCGCCCTGGTGCCTTTTGGCCACCGCGAACGTGAACAGCAGTGCCCGGCCCTTCTTCTCCAGGGTGAGCGCGTAACCGATCACCGTCCCGTCCAGCTCCGCGACCAGCCATTCGGATCCGTGCAGGTCGAACAGCTGGCGCAGCATCAGATACAGGTACGGCTCGGCGAACACCTCGGCCTCGATGGCCGCGATGTCGTCGAGATCGGCGAAGCAGGCCCGCCGGTATTCCGGCTGAGGCGCTTTGGCGATGTTCATCCGCTCCCTACTGCCAGGGCATAGGCCGTCGATTCCAGCTTAGAGCACCCATTCGGCAGAAATGCGCCACGTAAGTGGGTTCATAGTGCGTCAGATTACCTCATTGCTTGCAATCGCTGGATGGTTGCTGGGCGGTAGGTACCGGGTGAAGGGGGTGTGGAATCGCCAACGCCATCCCGCCCTGGGCCGCGGCAGCCGATTCCTCGATGGTGAAGGGGCAGCGATCCAGCCGAAGGCTTGGCCGACAGCCACGATCGCGACCGTCTCGATGAGCGCTTGTTCGATTGGTGCGAAGCCCGGACTGTCGACTACCCCCGCTGGGTTCAGACCTGACTCGCGAATTCACGGTAAAGCTCGGGAAGGAATGCGGCGAGGTGATTCATTTCTTGCCCGCAGTGCAAGAGAAGTTCGCGGGCCCAGTCCAGGCCGAGCACCAGATCGGCGGGATCGAGAGCAGCTCCGCGTGCTACTGCCCGCGCGGCCTGCCCCGCGTCGGGCACTCGCGGGCCGTACAGATTCAGATAGAACCGACTGCGCATCTCACAACCGCCGGGCGCCGGCCGGACCTGGTGAGCCAGCCACCCCACATCCAGGGGAGCCACGCTGCTGCCCACCCGGCCGAGAATGATCGTGTGATCATCGGGCACCTCGAGGCCCAGCAACGCCGGGGCATGGAAGCTGATCGCCAATTGCTGTAGCTTGGCGCCGATGTATTCATCGACATAGGCGGTATTGCCTATGTACCTGTCACGGTCGCCGAGCCCGGCTGTGGTCCGGATCTGCGCGGCCTCTACATACAGGTGTGCGTCGGGATGCCAGAGCTTGTAACGCGCCGACTCGGCGATGTGCCAGCCGAACCACCAATCCCACATCGCCGCAGTGACTCCGGGCATCACTGTCCGCACGGCCGCCCACATCGCACCCGCTCTCGTGTACCCGTATCCCGTCTCCACCGCAGAATATCCGCTCGGGCTCAGATCGCCGGGCAGGCCGTCGAACTCCGGAATCAGCCGCGGATCGGTCGCCGGCCCGGCATAGGCCACGGCGACCTCGGCGGGAACCGGCAGCGTGCGGTCGGCGAAGAACCGCGCATAGGGCAGGAGCCGGTCCTCGGAGGAATAGCCCCGATAACGCGTCTGTCCCGCAGGAGCGGCGTGCCCGGTGCCGGTCGATTCTTCGATCATCACTATTGCCCCCACATTCGGGATCATCGACAGCATTGCGCGCCGTGACATCCGCCGAGTTCTCAACATGCGTTGAGATTAGAAGGGGCTGTTCTGCGCCGGTGGCTATCGGACCGAGTTCTGTGACACAGCACAGGACCCGAATACCGCGCACTGGCCAGTGGGCCCATACGACCTCGCGGCGGCGCCGGGCCACAGCCGTCTGCTCTCAGGTTGCGCGCGCTCGGTCGCGCCCCGCCAGCGGTTCCGGTACATCTCTGCCACCAGTTTTCGGCAACCGGCCGCGATGGCGGTGCAGGTCTCGCGCTCTACGATGCGGTCATGAGCGAGCCTCCGCGTCCGGACGTGACCCAGCGGCGCCGCAGCATCGCCTCGGCGGCGATCGATGTGCTCGCCGACTACGGCCTGCGCGGTCTTACCCACCGGGCGGTCGACGCCGCCGCCGGGATGCGGCCGGGCGCGGTCAATTATCACGCGCCCACCCGGGGCAAGCTCGTCGCCTTGGCTGTGGAGGAACTGTTCTCCCGAGACTACGAGCTCGCTGTCGCCCATTTCGCGGATATGTCGGCACTCGACCCCACCTCGATCCCGCAATTGGCCGAGTTCATGGCCTCTTTCATCGAAGCGATGACCACTGGGCCGGCACGTCGGCGGACTCTGGCCAGACACCTGCTGCTGGGCGAAGCCCAGTTCCATCCGCAGCTGCGGGATCTGTTCGACCAGCAACGCCGCGCCTTCGTGCGGTTCACCGAAGGGCTGCTCGAGACGCTCGAGGTACCCCAGTCCGCTCTGACCGCCGAGACGGTCACCGTCGTTGTCGATGGACTGATCCAACGCCAAGTCATGATCGGCGCCGCCCCCTTGCCGCCGGCTCGGCTCCGTCAAGTCTTCACCAGACTGCTGCTGCCCTGGAACGAATGATTCGCATCAAGATCAGCGCACCGAATCGCGGGACGGGTGGTCGGCGAAGTGACCGCGGAGAACGATTCTGCGCCGCCACCGATGGTCACGGTAGGCCGGCGAGGGCTGCGACGACTGCCCATGCGTCGGCGCGTGGTTCCGACGTCCAAGGGGCCGTAGGTTTGTGGATCCGTAGCGAGACCACACCGTGCAGAGCGCACCAGGCGCGCAGCGCGAGATCGGGGGATTTCTCGGCGGCCGGTAACAGATCGGCCAGACGATCCAGCAGATCCAGTCCCGGCCCGGTACCGGGACCGATCGGGGGATCGGGTCGTTCGAACAGCAACTGGTAGGCGCCGGGATGATTCTCGGCCCACGTCAGATAGGCATCGATCAACGAACGAAGCCGGTCGGCGCGGGTGCCATCGGGCATGTCCGCAGCGTCGAGCGCGTGCCGTAGCCGGCCGAACAGTTCCTCGGTCACGGCATAGTTCAGCGCATCCTGAGACGGGAAGTGCATGTAGACCGCGCTGGGCGCGACACCGCAGGCCCGGGCGATGGCCCGCAGCGACGGCGTCGGCAACGACTGCGGTTCCAGCAGCAGCTCGATCGCGGCGGCAACCAACTCCGCGCGCAGTCGCTCGCCCTCTCCTCGCGCTCGTCGCTGGCGTGTGTCGGTCATCGAGGCTCCCTTGACATAGATCACTGAACAGCTGTTAAGTATAGCTAGCTGAACAGCTGTTCACCTTCAGGAGGCGACATGAAGAACTGGGATGGCGCGACGGCGGTCGTGACCGGTGCGAGTAGCGGAATCGGCGCGGCATTCGCGACGGCCTTGGCAGAAAGACGGTGCGACCTGATCCTGGTCGCCAGGCGCGAGCATCGGTTGCGCGAGCTGGCGACCGACCTCGAACACACCTTCGGCATCCGGGCTCGGGTCCTCACCGCGGACCTTTCGATCCCGGCGGATGTCGAGCGACTCGCCGTCCTGCTGAGCGCGGACGAGAACCCGATCGACGTGCTGGTCAACAACGCCGGTTTCGCGACCCACGGCCCACTCGCCGACCACGACCCCGCGCGTGTGCGCGAGGAGATCGCGGTCAACATCACCGCCGTCGCGGAACTGACCCGGGCGGCGTTGCCGGACATGATCCGGCGCGGCCGCGGAGCGGTGATCAACATCGCCTCCACCGCGGCGTTCCAGCCGATCCCGTTCATGGCCGTCTACGGCGCGACGAAGGCGTTCGTGCTCTCGTTCACCGAAGCGCTGTGGGGCGAACTCGAAGGCAGTGGTGTCACCGCGCTCGCCGTGTGCCCGGGCGCCACCGATACCGAGTTCTTCGAGGTGGCGGGCGAAGCCGCCAGCGTCGGGCGACGACAGACATCGGAGCAGGTGGTGGCGACGGCTCTCCGTGAACTGGATCGCCGCAGGCCCCGGCCGAGCGTGGTGTCCGGGCTGGCGAACGCGGTGTCCACGCGTCTGCCGCGGTACCTACCGCGCCGCACCACCATTCGCCTCACCCGTGGATTGGTCGCCGCGAAATGACCATGTACGCCCTGCGTCCCAGCAGCCTGCCCGACATCTCTTCGATGCGCCGCCACCTACACAGCGAACGTGTCGTGGACGCATCGGCGCGGCGAACCTTCGACATTCTCGCCACCGGGGAAGGCCAACGGGAGTGGGCCGACGGCTACCGGGCCACCACCTGGTACGGAAATGCTTCGCATGACGTGGGAACGATCCGCGACATCCACTTGCGCTGGATCACCGTACGCGAACGATTCCTGGCCTGGGAGCCCGCCGCCCGTTTCACGTTCTCCGCCGATGCCATGTCGATCCCGCTGGCGCGCAGGATGATCGAAGACATCACCTTCGAGCCGCTCGGACCCGACCGCTGCCGCATGATCTGGCAGGTACACCTCGACCCGGCGCCG
The DNA here is from genome assembly GCF_001613465.1 of Nocardia niwae NBRC 108934 = DSM 45340. Taxonomy (GTDB): domain Bacteria; phylum Actinomycetota; class Actinomycetes; order Mycobacteriales; family Mycobacteriaceae; genus Nocardia; species Nocardia niwae. The sequence goes on from NZ_BDCK01000019.1 coordinate 20,693, forward strand.
GTGCTGCACCCGATCGAATCGCTCGTGATGCGACGCGTTTTCGAGCCGATGTTCGACTCCTTCGCCGCGGGACTCGCCGGATTCGCTCGCGCACATCCTGGCACGGCGCGCGCTGGATAGGAAGAAGGCGCTGCCGGAACTGGAGCTGGCGGTGCCGGCCGAAGAACTCGTCTGGCGTCCGGGCCCGTTCCATCGGGCACTGACGGCACTGCCGGTCGTCTTTCCGCCCTCGCCACCGCTGAAACCCGTGTAGGGCCCAGTCCGGCGGCGACCTTCCCCATGGGCATGTCTCCCTTCTTTCCGCGTCCAAGCTCGCAAGCTCAGAGCGCGGCCTACTTTCGGCAGGACCTGGGCTCGTCCTGATTCGGCCGCCTGCAGACCTGCGTGCCGGAAGCATGCCGACCCGCTGTTGCCCGTGATGGCGGTGGCGGGAATACGATCGGAGTGGACGGTCGACGGGGGAGCCCGTTGCGGGATCGAAGGGGCTGCAGGGATGACCGATTCCCAGCGCGGACCTGGCGGTCGGCCTGCTGGGCCGGGCGGCGTCGAACCCGATGCGCGGCAGACGGATCCGCCGGTGGACGGCTGGGCCGTGCCGCACCTGCCACCCGGTCAGGGGTACGGGCCTGCGCCGTCGTATCCGCCGCCATCGACCAGCGGGAGCAGGACGGGGCTGATCATCGCCGGTGTACTCGGGCTGGTGGTGGCGCTGGGGCTCGGTGTGGCGATCGGCATCGTCGTCGTCCGCGACAGGGGCGACGAGTCTCCCGGCGCCTCGGCTGCCGCCCAGATGGAGCCGAGGACCTATTCGATGAATGCGATCACCAACGCCTGTGATCTTGTGGATCCCACGCCGTTGACCAAGTGGTCGCCCACACCGAAAGGTGCTCCCGAGCACGAGGAAAGGCGGCCGACCGCCCACGACAGCGGCGGCCTGAAGTGCGATGCCAGGTACACCTCCGCGACCGGCGGCGAGTTCCCCATGAACAAAGCCGCGATGCGCGTCGAGGCCCAGTTCACCAACGGCACGGCCCCACCCTTCTACGACCATTGGAAACACGCCGACGTCGCCACACCCGCACCGGAGTCGGCTTCCGGTGTGGTCACCGGAATCGGCGAGCAGGGCTACTGGTACTCCGAAACCAGAGGAAACCTCGTCGCGAACATCGTCTACGTCGTCTGTGTGCAGGACGGCAACGTCTCGGTGCGGGTGAGTATCTCCCTCACGCGCGAGAAGGGTTCTCCCGCGGTGCGACAGGACGAACTCGATCCGATCACCAGGTCCCAGGTGCGTAGGACGCTGGAGGGTTTGCGGGAGAAGTAACGACCGGCGACTCGAGGGCACAGGTTGGTGACCGCGCCGCCGGCCGACGGTGGCTGGATTACGATCGGCTCGGAGTTGACGGTCGACGGGAGCCCGTTGCGGAACCGGAGAGGCTACGGGGATGACCGATTCCCAGCACGAACCTGACGATCGGCCGACGCCGGAAAGCGCCGATCCCGCTGGGGCGCCACCTGTTTCACCCGTAGGTGGGTGGGTCGGCCCGGACTCGGGCAGGTACCCGCCTCCGCCCGGCAGCACCGTCGGTCGGCCCGCTTCCGGGTACGGCTCAGCTCATCCGGGATACGCGCGGCCACCGTACCCACCGCAGACCGGCCGCGGCAGAACGGGTCTGATCGCTGCCGGTGTTCTCGCGCTGGTGGTAGCGCTGGGTGTCGGTGTAGTGATCGGTGTCGTCGTCGGCGTCCGCAGCGACGAGTCCGCCACTTCCCCAACCCCGCTCATCACCTCGGCCACGTCCAGTGCGGCTCCGTCCACGTCATCCCGGCGAGACCCGGCGCCGGGGAACTATTCGATCAGTGGCATCACCAACGCGTGCGATCTCGTCGATCCCACGCCGCTGCACAGGTGGTCGTCCACCCCGAGGGAAGCGCCCCAGCATCGGGAGTTCCCGCCGAACGACTACGACGGCGGCAACCTGTACTGCGCCATCCGCTACACCAGCCCCTCCACGATCCCCGACGACGCCACCGTCGACGAAGCCGGCATCAGCCTGCAGGCCCAGTTCACCGGCGCCGACACCGCCCCGGCCTACGACGGTTGGCAACAAACCGACACCGGCTCCACCGGGGCGAGGCGGGCCTCCGGCGAGGTCACCGGAATCGGCACCGAGGGCTACTGGCATACCGCGACCACGGACACCGGCAACGCAATGACCTACATCCTGGGAGTGCAGGACAGCAATGTCTCGGTGCGCGTGGAAGTCGCCGTCCTGCGCGCGAAGGGCGAACCCCCGGTGAACCGGGAAGAACTCGCCACGATCGCCGAGAACCAAGCCCGCAGGGCGCTGGACGGCGTGCGGAAGACCTAGCACGCTCGTCTCACCCGCGGAACGGGTCGCGCGCCCGGGCCTGGCCGGGACCGTGCCCTCGAGTCGCGGCGGGCCGGGCTGGTCGGCGATGGCCGGTAGGTAACCGTTTGGACGGTGTCGGCCGTCATCGATCTTTCGGCGATACGCTGGGCACGGGTGAAAGGTGTACGCATGTTGCCTGCTCTCCGGAGACATGCTGGTGGGATCTCGCGCGAGCGATGACCGATGAAGATCCGCTGCGGACACGCCGTGAGGTGACAACTGCTCCCACGGCGGAGTTGGCTGCGGCCGGCTTCGAGAACGCGGTGAAGATCGGTCGAGGCGGTTTCGGCGTGGTGTATCGCTGTCGGCAGGTCGCGCTGGATCGGACGGTTGCCGTGAAGGTGCTGTCCGCGGAACTCGGCGCCGACAATCAGGCCCGGTTCACGCGGGAGCAGCGGGCGATGGGCAGGTTGACGGCGCATCCGAACATCGTCACCGTGCTGGAGACCGGCGCGACCGGCAGCGGGCAGCCTTATCTGGTGATGCCGTATCACCCGCTGAATTCGCTGGACGTGTGGATACGGCAGCACGGTCCGCTCCCTGTGGAGCGGGTGTTGTCGATCGGGGTGAAGATCGCCGGTGCACTGGCCAGCGCGCATCGCCTCGGTATCGTGCATCGGGACGTGAAACCGGGAAACATCTTGCTCACCGAGTACGGGGAGCCTGCGTTGACCGATTTCGGTATCGCGCACATCGCCGGCGGGTTCCAGACAGCCGCGGGCGTGGTGACCGGGTCGCCCGCGTTCACCGCACCGGAAGTGCTGGAAGGCGTCGATCCGACCCCGGCCGCGGATGTCTACGGGCTCGGCGCCACGCTGTTCTGTGCGCTGACCGGGTATGCCGCGTTCGAGCGGCGCAGCGGGGAGAACGTCGTGGCGCAGTTCGTCCGGATCTCCTCCCAGCCGGTCCCGGACCTACGGGAGGAAGGCATCCCCGAGGACGTGTCGTCGCTGGTGGAAGCCGCGATGAACCGCGACCGCCACGCGCGGCCCTCGGCCGCGGCGCTGGGAGAAGCGATCCGGCAGGTGCAGCAATGCCACGGATTCTCGGTCGGTGAGATGGCGTTGCTGGGCGAATCGGAGCACCGGGACGAGAAGCTGTCGTCGCGGGAGCGGCGTACGTCGACGGCCGCGCGAAGCCAGAGCGGCGAGCTGCCGCTGGAGTTGACCAGTTTCGTCGGCAGGCGCGCCGAAGTGTCGCAGCTGAAGAAACTGCTGTCGGCCTCACGGCTGGTGACGTTGACCGGCACCGGCGGTGTCGGCAAGACACGACTGGCGCTGCGCGCAGCGACACAGTTGCGCCGTGATTTCGCCGACGGGGTGTGGCTGGTCGAGCTGGCCGAGATGTCGGATCCGGCTCTGCTGGTCGACGTGGTCGCGGCCGCCCTCGGCGTACGGAGCCAGGCGGCCACGCCGCTGCTCGACGTTCTGATCGACTTCCTGAGCTCGCGCGAGACGCTGGTCGTGATCGACAACTGCGAGCACATGGTGGGGGCCGTAGCCGAGCTGACGGAGACATTGCTGCGGACTTGCCCGGACGTGCGGGTCCTGGCCACCAGCCGGGAACCGTTGAATATCGCCGGAGAGACGGTGCTGCGGGTGGCGCCGTTGCGGGTGCCGGACCCGGAACGGGAGCCGACCCTGGCGGGGTTGCCGCGCTTCGACGCGGTGACGTTGTTCGCCGACCGCGCCGCGGCCGCCGTGCCGGACTTCGAGCTCGACGAGGACAACAAGGCCGCCGTCGCCGGAATCTGCGCCCAAGTGGACGGGTTGCCGCTGGCGATCGAGCTGGCCGCGGCCCGGATGCGCACCATGTCGCCCGAGCAGATCCTGGCCCGGCTCACCGACCGGTACACGCTGCTCACCCGCGGCAGCCGCACCGCCCCCGCGCGGCAGCAAACGCTGCGGTGGTGCATCGCCTGGAGCTACGAGTTGTGCACCCGCGCCGAACAGCGGCTGTGGGCGCGGCTGTCGGTGTTCGCCGGCAGTTTCGAACTCGACGCGGCCGAAGAAGTCTGCGGTACCGACTTGATGGCACTCGACGCCGCGCACAGTCCGCTGGATGTGTTGTCGGCCCTCGTGGACAAATCGATCCTGATCCGGGAGGAATCGCATTCCGTCGTGCGTATCCGGATGCTCGAGACCTTGCGAGACTACGGCCGGGAAAAACTGCGGGAATCCGGCGAGGACGCCGAGCTGCGCCGCAGGCACCGCGACTGGTATCAACGGATGGCGCTGACCGCCGAAGCCGAGTGGATCAGCCCTCGGCAGCCCGACTGGATCGCGCGGCTCGAACGTGAACAACCCAACCTGCGCGAAGCGCTCGAAACCTGCCTGACCGACAACAGCCGGGCAGCGGCTGAAGCAGGGTTGCGCATCTGCTCGGCCCTGCACGAGTTCTGGAGCTTTCGCGGCCTGTATGGGGAAGGCCGATTCTGGATCGACCGCGTCCTCGCCCACCCCGGCGCGCAATCGGTACCCGGCCGCATCGGTGCCCTGCGCGCGGCCTGCGAAGTCGCCGCGCCGCAGGGGGATTTCCAGGCCGCGGCCGCGTTTCTGGCGGAGGGGCGAGCGCTCGCCGTCCAGGACTCCACCCCCGCCATCGAGGGACAGCTCGCCTACGCCGCCGGCATCGTCGCACTCGCCAGCGGCGAAGCGGCCGACGCCTCCTCGACCCTCGAACGAGCTGTCGAGATGCTCAGCTCGAACCAGACGGGCGAACTCTACGTCAGTGCGCTGGCCATCCTCGCCTGGTCGTACGAACTGCGCGGCGACATGACTCTTGCGGCCGAGCGCTACCGGCGCGTGCTTTCCATCACCGAAGCCCGAGGTGAACTGCTCTATCGTTCGACCGCGTTGCGCGGCTTGGGTGTCGCCGCATGGCAGCAGGGCGAGCGAGACCGTGCCCAGCGGTTGCTGAAAGAAGCATTACGAGTCAATCGGCGGCCGAATAGTCCGGTGCTCATCGCATTCGGGATCGAGGCGCTGGCCTGGACTGTCGCCGACCAGGGCGACGCGGAACGCGCCGCTGTGCTGCTGGGAGCCGCCCAGGGAAACTGGCTGGTGGGCGGCAGCGTGCGCGCGGTCTTGCTGAGCATGTCGCGCTTTCACAAAGAATGTGAGCGAATGACGCGCAGCGCCCTCGGTGCTCGCGCATTCGACGCCGCCCTCCGGCAAGGCCAAGCGATGGGAGCCGACGCCGCCGTCGCGTACGCGCTCGGGGAACAGCCTGCCGACGCGAGCGTCGCGTCGGGCCCCGCTGTGAGACTGACCAAGCGGGAGCGGCAGGTCGCCGACCTTGTCGCCCAGGGACTCAGCAACAAGCAGATCGCCAACAAATTGGTGGTTTCGCAACGCACCGTCCAGGGCCACGTCGAACACATCCTGACCAAACTCGGCTTCACCTCACGCACCCAGATCGCGGCCTGGATCGTCGAGCAAGCCCAGCAAGCGAGTTCCAGCTGATAACCGGAAGTGTGCGCGTGCCACGGCCAGAGTCTGCGCGCTGATCGCGTCCAGTGCCGAACCGGTAAACCATTGTTGAAGGTGTCGTCGGTGTCGAGCCACTGCCCAGGGGTGAGTCCGATGGTTTCGAGTCCGATGTCGTCGGTGCGGGGTGCGCGTCCCGTCGCGAGGAGCAGTTCGTCGGCGACGATTCGGCTGCCGTCGCCGAGAGTGACGTGCACACCGTCGTCCGGTCCGCCCGCCCGTTCGGCCCGGGCGATGGTGGTGGCGAAGCGGAGATCGGCGCCCGCGGCCCGCAGCCGGTCGGCGACCAGTTCCGCGGCGAAGGGCTCGACGCGGGTCAGCAGCCGGGACTCACGCGCGACGAGCGTGACCTGCGCGCCGAGCGCCTGCCAGGCCGTGGCCATCTCGGCGGCGACCACGCCCGCACCGAGAACGACCAGTCGGCCGGGCACCGCGCGGGCGCTGGTGGCCTCCCGGCTCGTCCACGCGCGCACCGTGTCCAGCCCCGGCAGCGACGGCAGCGCCGGTCGGGTGCCGGTGCACACGGCCACCGCGTGCCGGGCGGTGAGATTCAGTGTCGCGCCGTCCGGGGTCTCGACCGTCACCTGTCGTTCGCCGGTGATCCGCCCGTGCCCGCGCTCGAGGGCGATGCCCGCCGAGCCGAGCCAGTCGACCTGGTCGCGGTCGTTCCAGTCGGCGGACATGCGATCGCGGTGTTCCAGGACGGCCGCGGCGTCGAGGGGCCGGGTGAGCGCCGCGGCGACGCCCGGTACCCGGCGGGATTCGGCGTGCAGCAGAGCGGGGCGCAGCAGCGCTTTGCTGGGTTCGCAAGCCCAGTAGGAGCATTCGCCGCCGACCAGCTCGGCTTCCACGATAACGGTGCGCAGTCCGGCGGCGCTGGTTCGGTCGGCCACATTCTCGCCGACCGGGCCGGCCCCGAGGACCACGACGTCGTAGGTCCGAGAGTTCTCGTCTGTCATGACAGTGCTTTCGTCTCGGTCGTCAGCGGCCGGGTGCCCGCTGAGTGACTTCTTGCAGGAACCAGCTGTTGCCGTCGGGGTCGTGGAACGCCGCGAAGGAGCCGTAGCTGGCACGTCGCGGGTGCGCCCCGGCGACGCGCTGCGCGGTGCCCGCGTGGTGGAACACCCCGGTGGCGTCGCGGAACGGCCCCTCGACCTCGACGCCGCGTTCGCGCAGCTCGGCGATCGCCCGCTCGATATCGGTGACAATCAGGTGCAGCCCGTGCAGCGTGCCGGGGGCTGCGTTCGCCACACCGGTGCCGAAGATGATCGAGGCTTCCGAACCCGGCGGCGTCACTTGGACGACCCGGTATCCCTCGTCCACCGTGAAGTCGGCGTCGAGACGGAACCCGAGTCCGGTGTAGAAGTCCTTCGCGCGGTCGACGTCGGCGACGGGCAGCACGACGACTTCCAATTTCATGTCCACGATCGGTTTGTCCTGTTCTCGGGGTTATCGGTGCGCGCCCTGGGCGGCCTGTTCGATGACGTCGGCGACGACGTCGGGATGGGAGACGGCCACCGAATGCGAGGCGGCCACCTCGGTGACGTGCGCGTGGGCGCGTTCGGCCATGAACCGCTGGGCCGCGACGGGAATGTTGCGGTCCTCGGTGGTGATCACGTCCCAGGTGGGCTTGTCGGTCCAGGCCGCCGCCGTGGCGGGCTCCGCGAGCGCGGATTGCGCGATGGGGCGTTGGGTGGCTGCCATGAGGGCCGCGCGATCGGCGGAGACGTCGGCGGCGAACTGGTCGTGGAACGCGTCCTGCCGGATGTAGAGGTCCTCACCCGCCGTGCCGCCGGCCCCGGTGGACGGAATGCGGCCCAGGGCAGCGGGCAGGGTCGAGCCGGGGTAGCGGCCGGTGAGATCGAGCGCGGTCTCCCCGGGGGCGGGCAGGAATGCCGCCACATAGACGAGTGCTTCGACGTGGGGATCGCCTGCCGCCGCCGCGCTGATCACCGAGCCGCCGTAGGAGTGCCCGACCAGGATGACGGGTCCGTCGATGGTGCCGAGCAGTGCTTTCAAGGCGGCGGCGTCGGCTGCGGGTCCGCGCAGTGGATTCGCCGCGGCGACAACGCGATACCGGTCGTGGCCGAGGCGCTCGATGACCTCGTTCCAGCTCGAACCGTCGGCGAAGGCTCCGTGTTCGAGGACGATGGTCGGTCGTGTCGCGTCCGGCGTGGGGCCGGCGTGGGTGGTGGTGCTCGAGGTGCAAGCCACGACCAACGCGCCCCCGGCGACGACGGCCGCCAGCGCGGTCGCCGCGCGAGCGAGCCGGGGGATACGGACGCCGCTGCGTCGGGTGTCTTTCATGATGGTCTCGCTTCGGTGGATGAGTCAGGGAGAGGTCAGGCGGCATGCAGCGGGCCGGCGAAGGATTTGCGCAGTGCGGAAGGGCCGACCAGGGGCAGCAGCACGGCCAGGGCCCGGCCCTTGAGAGTGCGCGGCGTGCGGAGCAATTCGACCTCGACGCGGGAGCCTTCGTTGTCTGGCACCGCCCGGAAAACCCAGCCGCCGCCCGCGCCGAAGAGCTTGGAGTCCAGCGTGCTGATCCTGACGGTGTCGCCCCCCGGCTCCCACTCGTAGCGTGCGCGCTCCCAGGCGGCCGCGGTGCCCTCGGTGACCTCGGCCCAGGTCTCGCCGCGGTCGTGCACGACGAAGTGCTCGGCGTCGATGGTCGGCCACGCATCGGTGCGGCCCGGGCCGAAGTCGGTCAGCACCCGCACGACCTCGGCCGGAGAGAGGGTGGACTGCAAATGGAAACGGACCGTGGTCATGAGGTTGCTCCTGGGCATTGGTGCGAAGTCCGGACGGGGCGGGACGCGACGTCCGATGGCCCGGCGGGCGGGCCGCGCCGCCGGCCCGCGGGGTGCGGTTCCGGCTGCCTGTCGAGCATCGCCGCCGAGGGCGCGGCACCGAATCCGTCGGATGACGTAGCGGTGACGTATCTTCTGCGGCTTCTCGGCGGCTCGTGCCGGGCGCGCGAGCGGTCGAATGACGTCGGTATTGCCGCTGCGGCAAGGCGTCGTCGCTCCGGAACCGACCGGTTAGTCTTGCCGCACGCGCGAGAGGAGCGACCGACATGGAGTCATGTGCCGCGGCGATGGTGGGCCGCGACGACGAGCGGGCGCAGCTTTCCTCGTTCGTGACAGCCCCGGGTGGCAGGTCCCTGATCCTGCGTGGCGAAACCGGTGTCGGAAAGAGTGCTCTGCTCGCCCACGCCGCCGAACTGGCGGAGCGTGCCGAGCATGCGGTCCTGCGCGTGACCGGCGTCGAAGCCGAATCCGAATTGCCCTACGCGGGACTGCATCAGTTCCTGTATCCGCTGCTGACACACGCGCGCGACCTCGACGAGGGTTCGCGCGCCGCGTTCGACGCCGTCTTCGGGCAGCGAGCCGGGGACCCGCCCTCGGTCATGACGCTGGGTATCGCCGTGCTCAACCTGCTCGCCGCGGCCGCGCGGGAGCGGCCGCTGCTGCTGGTTCTCGACGACGGCCAGTGGCTGGACACCGCCAGCGCCGAGGTGTGCGGTTTCGTCGGACGCAGGCTCACCGGCAGCGCGGTGAAGATGCTGATCGCACTGCGTGCCGACATCCCCTCTCGGCTGGATACCGCCGCCCTGCCCGAGACCGCGATCCCGCCGTTGTCCGAACAGGCCGCGGCCCGCCTGCTGGATCAGCGCCACCCGGGACTGAACGCGCGTACTCGCCGCCTCACCCTCGAGCACGCGCGCGGCAACGCACTGGCGCTGCTGGAGCTGCCCGCGTACATCGTGGGCGCAGCGGACACCTCGGACGACGTCATCGATGAGCTCGCGGTCCCGCTGCCGAAACGGTTGCAGCGCTTGTACAGCGGGCGGATCACGGCGCTCCCGGAGACCGTGCGCGCGGAGCTGCTGAAGGGCGCGCTCGACGGCGTGGGTGCGCGCGCCGGCGCGACCGTGGGGCCGGCGAGCCGCTACCGGATGCGCGACGCCGAGGAGGCGGTGCGCAGTGGGCTACTCGAAATCGATTTGCGCACAGGTGATTTCATTTTCCGGCATCCGCTCGTGCGTTCGGCGGTGGTCCAGCTGGCCACGCCCAACCAGCGGCGGGCCGCGCACGCCGCGCTGGCGCGAGTGCACCGTGACGACGTCGAGCGCCGGGCCAAGCATCTGGCGGCGGCCACCATCGATCCCGACGAGCAGGTAGCGGCGGCGCTGGAGGCGGCGGCCGAATCGGCGACCCGTCGCGGCGGGGCGATGGCGGCGGTGGCATGGCTGACCCGCGCGGCTCAGCTCAGCGAGTGCCACGAGGACCGTTCGCGCCGCCTCGGCGACGCTGCTTTCGTCGCCGGGCACGCGGCCCGGCTGGGGCAGGCGCAGCGGATCGTGCAGTCGGATCCGGCCCCGGGCGGGAACGAGTCGCCGGCCGCGGTGCTGGCCTCGGTGTACTCGGCGCTGTATCAGGACGGTGATGTACGCACCTCGCACCGCCGCGTATCGGCCGCGATCGAAGAGTTGTCCGCCCGGGGCGCGCGCGAGCAGCCGGAGGTACTGGTCCGGCTGGTCAACCTGCTGCTGGCGATCAGTCAGTACGCCGGCGACGCCGGGATGTGGACCAGCACCCGTGACCTGCTCGCCGGAATGGGCGAACTGCTGCCGCCGCGTTCGCGGATCTACCGCGACTCGTGGAGCGATGTGGTGCGCCACGGCGCCGGCGTGGCGCCGCGCGTGGAGTCGGCCGCGGCGCGGCTGGCGGAGCTGGAACCGTGGGACGTCACCCGGTTGGCGGTCTCGTCCTACCATTTGGACATCGCCGTGGATTACCGCCCGCATCTGCAGCGGATCGTGGACCGCGAACTGGAGACCGGCGCGGTGGCCAGCGGCATCGTCATGCTGCACCTGATCATGCTCGATCAAACGCTGACCGGCGAATGGGAGGAAGCCGAGCGCACCGGACTGCGGTCGCTGCGGCGGGCCGTCGACCTGGGCTACGACCTGTTCGCCCACCAGAGCCGCGGCTACCTCGCCCAGCTGGCGGCGTTGCGCGGGCGCCTCGACGAGGCCCGCGAGCTGCAGGCGGTGGTCGATTCCTGGGCGCGGCCGCGCGGCCTCGGATTCCTCACCCAGGCCGCCGATGCCGCGGGCACGACCGCGGCGCTCACCGCAGGCGATTTCGAGGCGGCCTATCTGCACGCCATCGGCATCACACCCCCGGGCGAGTTCGCGCCGTACGCCTATCAGGCTTCGCGCAGCCTGCTGGACCTGGTCGAAGCCGCCGTGCACACCGGGCGCGCCGAGGAGGCGCGCGCCCACGCTGCCGCCGCGTGGGACGCCGGCCTGCCCGCGATCTCTCCGCGCCTGGCGATTCTCACCTTCGGCGCCACGGCGATGACCGCCGACGACGACGCGCGCGCCGCCGATATGGTGGCTCGTGCCGAAAACCATCCCTCGGCATCGCGTTTCCCCTTCGAGCTGGCACGGATCCGGTCGGCGCACGGGCTTCGGCTCCGGCACGCCAACAGCAGGACGGCGGCCAGGCACCATCTGTCGGCGGCCGCGGCGTCGTTCGATCGGCTCGGCGCTGTGGCGTGGGCCGAACGCGCGCGGGCCGAACTGCGTCCGCTCGGCGTCAGCGGGGCCGGGGCAGCCGCGGAGCCCGCCACGCTGACCTGGCAGGAGCGCCGGATCGCCGATCTGGCGGCAGCAGGACTGACCAACAAGGAGATCGGCGCACAGCTGCACCTGTCGCCGCGGACCGTCGGCTCGCACCTGTACCGGATCTTCCCGAAACTGGGCATCACGACCCGCGCCGCCCTCCGCGACGCGCTCACCCGTGAGACCCCTTCGCCGCAGGGGCAAGCGGCGGGTAGCCCTCAGAACTGAGCGCCGCCCGCTTCGGCCGGGATCCCGTGGTCGGTCAGCCAGCCGAGGACATGCTCGGCGATCCCATGCCACCCGCTGTCGATCACCAGGGAATGCCCGCGGTCGGCGAACTGCGCGAGCTCGCTAACCGCTACGGAGTCGCCGTAGCGCTTGTACATCGCCCGCGTCATCGAGTCGGGCGCCAGGCGATCCTCCTGCCCGGAGACCAACAGCAACGGTCCGCGGTCCCGGTTGCCGGTGTCCACCGGCAGGCCCGGCTGCCCGGCTGCGCTTCGTGCGGCGATGTCACCGAGCAGCCGCTGGGGCATGGGTACGACGTGCCGGCCGTAGAGCGCGGTGGCCTCGCCCGCATCGACCGCGTTGGCGTAGATCTCCCGGAATGCGCTGCGGGACAAGCGGCCCGGCTCGCCGGGGGATTCCGGTACGGCCGGCCACGCGACGACCGGCCCGGTGAGATCGCCGGGCGGCAGCGGCGCCAGTGCTACGGCCGCCCGAGCCAGGTTCGCGCCGAGCAGATGCTGGGCGATCAGGCCGCCGACACAGTGGCCGATGAGCACCGGGGGCGTGTCGAACGAGCGCGCGACGCGCGCGTAGTGGGCGGTCAGTGCCGCCAGCCCGAGACCGCGCCACCCGGAAGGATCGGCGCGGGTCGCGGCTACGGTGTCCGGCTCACCCGGCCACCGGGGAGCGCTCACCGCGTACCCCCGGCTCGTGAGAGACCGGGTCCACCCTTGCCACGACGACGCGTGCAACCACGCCCCGTGCAGCAACAACACGGGTGTTCGACGCGCCGGGCTCACAGGTGGTCGGCGTCGATGATCGCCTGGGCGAAGGGTTTCGGGGCCTCCTGTGGCACGTTGTGCCCGATGCCGTCGAGCACCCGATGCTGGTATCGGCCGGTGAACCTGCCGCGGTAGGCCGCGCCGTCCTTACCCGCGCCGTCGAAGTCGCTGGCCAGCGTGATGGTGGGCACGGCGATGGGCGGAGCGGCCGCGAGTTGCTGCTCGTAGCCGTCGTACTGGGGTTCGCCGGGCGCCAGCCCCAGGCGCCAGCGGTAGTTGTGGATGACGATGTCGACGTGGTCGGGGTTGTCGAACGCCGCCGCGCTGCGGTCGTAGGTGGCGTCGTCGAAGTTCCACTGCGGCGAGGCGTTGCGCCAGATCAACTTGTTGAAGTCGTGCCGGTTGCGGGCGTAGCCGAGGCGGCCGCGCTCGGTGGCGAAGTAGTACTGATACCACCAGCCGAGTTCGGCCTGCGGGGACAGCGGCTGCTGGTTGCCGGTCAGCGAGGTGACCAGGTATCCGCTCACCGAGACCAGGGCGCGGCAGCGTTGCGGCCACAGCGCGGCAACGATGTCGGCGGTGCGCGAGCCCCAGTCGAATCCGCCGAGGATCGCCGCGTCGATTCCCAGCGCGTCCATGAGATCGACGACGTCGCGGGCGATCGCCGACTGCTGGCCGTTGCGGACGGTCCGCTCGGACCGGAACGTTGTCGGCCCGTAACCGCGCAGGTAGGGCACGATCACTCGGTAACCGGCCGTCGCGAGCAGCGGCCCGACGTCGGCGTAGCTGAAGGCGTCGTACGGCCAGCCGTGCAGCAGCAGCACCGGTGTGCCGGTGGCGGGGCCGTACTCGACGTAACCGACGTTCAGCAGCCCCGCTTCGATCTGCTCGACCGGGCCGAGGGTTGTATGCGCTCCCGCCCCGGCGCGCAGGGCCGCGCCCGCCGGTGCGGCGGCGGGCGTCGACTCCGCGGCCGAGCAGGCGGCGAGCGAGCCGGCGGCCACCCCTGCGGCGCCCACCGCCAGCGCTCCGCCGAACAATCGTCGTCTGTTGATGTCCATCGCAACTCCCTCGGAAGGTTCCGGCCCCTGACCGCATCCGGTCGCCATCGACGCTAGGCAGCGCCCGTATCCCGGCGCGTCTGTCGGATGACGTAATCGATGACTGCCGCTGCCGCACGGATGACTGTCGGTCATCGCCGCGACCGGCACCGCAGCGCAGTCGGCCTGGGCGGCTCCGCCAGGACGCTGACCATCGGGAACGACCGAATCGAGTTCCGCCCTCTGCGTGTGGTCGGTCACTGATCCGCGATTACGCGAGGAGTTACCACTCGGGTGCGATGTGTCGATGGTTCCCTGGGCGAGGCCATGCGCGGGGAGCGCATCGAGAACGTACGTCGGATCCTCACCGGCAAAGCGCTCGGGGCGTCGGCTGCCGCCAGCGCTCGTCGGTGAGGTGCGCAGGCGCACCGCATCGCCGTCGGCAGCGACCGGTGCCAGTAGTCGGTGCAGCCAGGCCCTACCGGGTCACGATTTCCTCGCGGTCCCGCAGCCCGCGCAATGTGTCGCGAGACGAGCGATCACCCATTGCGCCCAGCACGGTCGCCGCCCGATGCGCACCGGACCAGAACTTCCGCCGGTCCCGACGGAGGCATCTGACGGCGCCAGATGGCGCGGAAGTTTCGCGTGAGCACCACGGTGTCGTCCACTCGCACTTCGGTGAGGGTTCCGTTGCCCAGGTCGGACGCCGCGACCAACCGGCTCAGCACCGCGGGTGCGACCCCGGCCCGGGCCGACGCGACGATGGTCGCGGCCGAGCCCAGTTCGGCGGCGGGACGGGCAGGCTGGCATGCCGCGCTCAGGATCTCCCAGACCGTGTCGCGGGTGCCGGAACCCGGCTCACGCCACAACAGGGGAGTGGTGGCGAGTTCACGCAACGTCACCGGCCGGCGGCGCCGGGCCCACGGATGGCCGGGCGCGACGACCACGACCAGTGCGTCCGCGCCGAGCACCCGACTGCCCATGCCGGGCGGCGGATGCGGTCCCTCGACGAAACCGACGTCCGCTCGACCGCTCCGGACCGATTCCGCGACCTGCCTGGTGTTGTCCACTTCGAGGGACACCGCCACCTCGGGATACGATTCGCGCAGGACGCCGAGCCACTGCGGGATCCTATGATCGGCAAGGGTTTTCGACGCCGCGATCCGCAGGTGCGGAACCTGGGCGGCGTGCAGGGCGGCCACGCCCGCGCCGAAGGCCCGCGCCGCGTCGAGCACAGCTCGCGCATACTCCACGACCGAGCGCCCGGCGTCGGTGAGCGCCGATCCGGTCGGGCCGCGATCCAGCAGTCGTAGTCGCAGCCGCCGTTCCAAGGCGCTGATCCGCATACTCGCCGCCGGCTGACTGATGCCGTGCCTGCGCCCGGCCGCGCCGAGGCTGCCCAGCTCCGCCACGGAGACGAGCAGGGCGAGCACCTCCAGATCAGGTGTCCCCGGCGGCAACGTCATGGGCAGATTATGAGCGGTCGGGGCGGCCAGGGATCGGGCGCCCCATCAGTGTGGCTTATGAGGTGCTGCCATCACGACAGCTACCGGAACGGGTGGTTTGCCGCGATCGTCTCGAAGATGACGATTGTTCGCCGGCATGGTCCCGGTCTTCTGGCGGCGGCCGGTATCGCCACCGCCGCGACATACGCGGGCACGGTGTGGCCCGCCCTCGGCGCGCCAGTGCTCGCGTTGACCGGTGGCGCGATATTCGGGGTGTTCGCGCGCCGAGCAGGGGACGAGCGTTTCGTGCCGGGCCTGGCCTCGGCGCAGGAGCGATTATTGGGTGCCGCCATCGTCGTGCTCGGGCTCGGCCTGCCCTTCGGCGCCGTCGTCAGCGTGGGCCGGAGCACCATACTCGTGCTGCTCGGCACGCTTGTCGTCGGCGCGCTGGCAGCGGTCGTCGCAGGCAGGCTGCTCGCGCTGGACCGGGAGTCGGCCATCCTGGTGGCGGTGGGCAGCACGATCTGCGGCGCTTCCGCCATCGCCGCCGCCACCGCTGTGCTGAAGCCCGATCGCGATCGCGTCGCCTACGCTCTGGGCACCATCTTCGTCTTCAATGTCGCCGCCGTGCTCGTCTACCCGCCACTGGGGCATCTGCTGGGCATGTCCGAAGAGGCGTTCGGCCTGTGGGCGGGCACCGCCATCAACGACACATCCTCGGTGCTGGCCGCCGGGGTGGCCTTCGGCTCCGGCGCAGCGCATTTCGCTGTCATCGTCAAGCTGGTCCGCAGCCTGGCGATCATTCCGATGTGTGTGGGGCTGTATCTCGGCGTCCGCCGTGACCGCGGCGGCGCCACTCCGCTGTGGCGCACCATCCCGCTGTTCGCCGTGCTGTTCGTCGCCGCGTCGGCCCTGGCCGCCACCGGCGTGATTCCCCCTTCCTGGACGCAGCCCCTGAGCCACCTCAGTGCCTGGTTGATCGCCGTAGTCCTGGCCGCCATCGGAACCACCCTCACGCCGCAGCGTCTGCGCACCGCGGGCCACCGTCCCCTGTTCTTCGGCGGGATCCTCGCCCTCACCCTTGGGATATCCAGTCTGGCCCTGCAACTCGCCACCGGTTGGAGGTAACGGTGATCCACGCGAAGGGCGCCGCCCGGGACCGGCCGCCGGGCGTGCCGTGCCCGGCGAGCGCTGGAGACTTCAGCTGCGCTCAGTTCAGTGTGAACGTGGCCGTTCCCGAGATCTGCTCCATCTCCCTGTTGTTCGAGTCCAGCGCGACGATTCGAGCCTCCACCCGGCCGACGCCCGGCGCCGTGCCGAAACCGACGATCACGCCGTCTACCGTGTCTTGGACGACACCGTTCACGACGCGGTGCTGCTGCCCGTCCGCGTACCCCGTATCGAGATTCTCGAAGCGCACCGCAACCTTCCAGTCCGAGCAGCCTTCCCCGGTCTGGGTGATGTTCACCCGCCCGCCGAATGTGCCGACCTTCTCCTGCTGCACGGTGACCGCGTCGATGATCGCCGAGCAGCTCGTCGGCACCAGGCGCGACAGGGTCGGCGTGAACGGAAAACCCGGGTCATGCGGTATGGCGGTAGCGGGCGCCGCGAACCCGGCCATCCCGGCGGCGGTCACCGCTGCGACGACACCGGCGCGAGCCGAAAACCGTTGCGGCTGCTTGTGATCGAGAGACATACCGGGTTTGTCGGGTCACCGGAAGTCGGTGTTACAAGATGCCTCGCCGCATTCCTCTGCGCGCGCAGGCATAAACAGCGCCGGTTGCCTTATTCGCAGGCGACGCCGTCCTTATCGCGGTCCAGCTCTGATCTGTAGCCGGGTTCTCCCCGCCGTAGCGGCGCGGCACCCGCTGCCTTGGCGGCGGCGCAGTTGGAGTAGTAGACGCTGGGGGCTGCCGGTCGCGGTGGCACCGGTACGGCCGCCGCCGGTGGAGGCGGTACCACTGCTGCGGGCGGGACCGGCGCGACCACAGCCGGCGGTGAAGTGGGGATCAGGGTCGTTGCCAGTGGGGTCGGCGGCGGTGATGCGGCAGTGGTTGTCGGCGGCAGGAGTGTCGTGTGGCCGGCGGATACGACTGATGTCGTGACCGGTGTCGTAGTGGTTGGCGTTGAGGCGGTTTCGGCGCCGCAAGCGGCGGCTGTGAGCGTCACTGCCGCGCACGAAAGGAGCGCGGCAGCATGTCGCCGTGTTGATGTCATGGTCTCTTTCCGAGGTAGGGGTGTATGTCCGAGCGCAGGTGCATGCCGCCGCGTCGACGGAAAGGGTGACGCGCCGCCATGGCATTGCACCTTGCGTTGTCGGCTTTGGTTCCGTCCCGCAGATTCTGCGTAGTGCGCAGCTCGGGAACTGCCGGCCTTATCGGAATCGGCCCGGCTTGTGTTTCGGGTATCCGCCGCAGTTGGTCCGACCCTGTGGTTCGCCTCGGCCCGAACGTCGGTTGGACCGTAGTCCTTCTTTCGACTCGGTTGCTTCTGAGCCTGTTCACCCGTGCGGTGGGCCGATCAGACGCGGTCGTGGAGAGTGACCTGGTAGCCGTCGGGGTCGGCGAAGGTGAATGTGCGGCCGAAGGGGCCGTCGGTCGGGGCGGAGACGATGGTGTGCCCGTCGGCGACGAGAGCATCGTGAATGGCTTGGACATCTGTGGCGTGCAGCCAGATCGCGGCGCCGATGCCGGGCTGAGCGACGGATGCGAGATCGGTGCCGGGAACGATGTCGCGGAGTGCGAACGCGATCGGCTTCGTCTCGAAGACGACGGCGTGCGCAGGTCCGGCCTGCGAGCGGACGAGGCCGAGGTATTGCTCGTAGAACGCCTGCGAAGCGGCGAGGTCGCGCGCTTGGAGCGAGAGGAAGTCGGGTCCGGTGACGGGCATGATGATGCTCCTCAGTTCGTGTCAGTTTTCTGACATAAACAATCTATGTCAGAATGCTGACATGAGTCAAGACGGTGCGGGCGTCGATCTGGAGACGTCACTGGGCTACCTGCTGAAAGAGGCTTCGAGCGTCCTTCGCGTAGCCATGGAGGAGGTGCTGCGGCCGCTCGGGATGAGCGTGACGCACTACTCCTGTCTCGAGCTGCTGGCTCAACGACCGGGTCTGTCGAACTCCGAGCTCGCGCGGGGCGCGTTCGTGACGCGGCAGACGATGAACGTGCTCCTCCAGGCCCTGGAACGAGACGGCTACGTGACCAGGCCCGCGGAGGCGCCCGTCGGGAAGGTCCTTCCCGCGCGGCTCACGCCTCGCGGGCGACGGAGCCTCGAGAAGGCGACCGTAGCGGTCCGGTCCGTCGAGGTCAGAATGCTGGCCGGCCTGACCGAGACCGAACAGTCGAGCGCGTTCCGGATCCTGCGGAGCATGATCCGTTCCCTGCGTGATGGCAACGAGGGTGCATAGTTCGCTCCCCGGCGCACATCTGGTCGCGCTCGGATAGCGATGCGGCCGAGTAGCCCTGACTGCGCCGGAACCGGATACCGCGGCCTCGGCGGTATCGTGCGGATGATCCGAAGCGGGTGAAGCTGAGCAGAGGTCTGCCGCAGGGGCTTTCGCGAGCCGAGATCACCTACCGGGCCGAGGGCGGCCGCCACCCGGCAAACAGCCGTCGTAGGCGGGAATTCCGAGTGGAAGCGGAGCGGTGGCTGCGCGTTGACTACGCTGGCGCGGTGTCCCAATCCGTGCCACTGACGAGACTTCTCGATGACGCGGGCTTGTTGTCGCTCGAACACCGGCTGCACCTCGAAGACGTGCTCGGCGCACACGTGTGGGAGGTCGATCTGGAAGGACGCCGGGTGGAATTCCTCGGTGACGAGCGCTCCTTCGTGTGTACCGACGTTCATCTGCTCGGCACGGCCGACGCCGAGACGTGGCTGTGGGGGTGGGTCAATCCCTGGGGATACTCGCCGTCACTACTGCGCGCCGCGGAGACGGTGCGCGAGTTCGGATTGCGGTACCGCGTGGCCGAATTGTGTTCGGCCGAACTGCCGGTGGTTCTCGGGGGCGCGGCCCCGGAGCCCTATCAGGTCGCTGGGTTGATGGCGGATGCCGCGAAGATCGTCTGTGGTCGCTGGAACTCCTACTGCGGGATCATCGACGGCGCCTGCGTCGCGTTTCTCATCGACCACCCGGCGTTCGAGCTGCCCGCGCCCACCGCGTCCGGTCTCGCTCGGGTGCTGGCCTATGGTTTCGGGGCGCTGCCGCTGACAGATCACCGGCGTGCCGTGCACAGCTATCTGACGCGGCGCGGCCTGGTCACCGAATTCCTCGACGACTACCGGTGGCTGGAATTCGGCGGCGACGGTCTCGCGGGAGAGGCCGAGTTCGACGCTTCCGGCCGGATCGCGCACCTCGATGTCCGGATCGCCGTTACGGAGAGCGACATGCCCCTCGCGGCGGAAACCCGGTCGGCCCCCTCTCGCTGACCACGCGGACGACGTCCGGGCCCCGTGCCGGTCAGCTCGGCGGGAACTGCTGCTGGAACCAGCCGAGAATCTCCGGCAGCGCGGCCCGGGCGGTTTCGCCATGGTCGAGGTCGCCCAAGTCGCTCAGCGTGGCGTCGGCGCTGCCGAGAGCTCGCAGGCAGCTCTCGGCATTCGGATAGGGGACGGCGCGGTCGCCGCGGGAAGCGTAGAGGTGGACGGGTACCCGGGGAGTCCAGTCGCAGGTGCCGTCGCTCTCGGCGACGGCCTTCGCGGCGGCGCCGCTCGGCTCGGCCGTCAACCGGAGGAACTCGGGTGTCAGCAGTTGCGCGGGGGTCGCGGCCAGTGCGGTCACGATGGTGATCTCACTGTGCAAGCCGTCGAAGAGTCCTTCGACCTTGTCGGCATAGGGCAGCTGGAAGGCTTCGGCCGGATCCTCGTAGAGGGGGTGGATCCGGTTCATGGAAGTGATCCAGTAGGCGAGGAACAGCACCGCGGCGCCCGGAACGACCCGCCCGTCGAGTGCGGCGGGCGCCTGGACGTGCTGGAGGTCGTAGGGTCCGCTGATGGGGGCCAGGGCGGCGATACCGAAGCCGGGGATCGTTCCGGCCTGCAGCGCCTTGCCGAGGGCCATCGCCGCGTGGCCACCCTGGGAGAAGCCGGTCACCAGCACGTTGGTGTCCAGCTCGCGGCCTTGCTGGACCGCCAGTGCCCCGGCCGCGCGCAACAGGTCGGCGGACGCGCTGACCTCCGAGGCCGCGTGCGTGTAGGGGTGCGGTCCCGGACCGTTGCCGAGGCCCAGGTAGTCGGGTGCGGTCGCCGCGTAGCCCGCGGCCGCGAACGCCACGGCCCGCAGCCGTTCGGAGAGGTTGCGGGTGTCGACCGAGGGGGCGTCGGTCCGGAGCGTCATGGTCCCGTGTTCGTAGCTGACCACGCGCAGCCGCCGGGAGCCGGTGCGTGGCAGGACCACCAGGCCGCTGGCGGTGGTCTGCTCGTCTTGCGGTGTGATCGTCCGGTATTCGACGCGAAAGGCGTCGACACCGTTGTGGACGGGAGTGTGGATTCCGCCGTTGCCCAGCAGCGTCGCGGTGTCCTCGGGCGACAGTCCCATGAGGGGCGTGGTCGACACGATCTCGCCTCGGGCAGGCGACGGTTCGTGCTCGGAGTTCCCGCATCCCGCGGCACCCAACAGGATGACCACCGCGACCAGGCAGCGCATCAGACGGTACATCCGTCGGTCCTCTCGACGATGATCGGCTTCGCTCCATCATCGCGCCTGCGCGGGCGAGTGTTGGGAGAAGATCGGCGGTCGCGTCGAGTGGCGCCGGAAGACGCGCAACCGCGTCGGGACGAAGCAAGACGCCCTCGTCCGGCCGAAACGGTGGATGCTCCTGTGCCTGGTCGTTGCTGGCGCCTCCATCGTCGGCCGAAACCAAGAATAAGTAAATCCTTGTTCCATATCGACTCAATCGTCTAGCAGTAGATAGCAGCGATATGTTATGAGCTATTATCATCACGCGTTGTAGTACGGGACGATTGCTGTTCGGAACGACGCAAGCCTGTCGACGCCATCCGGCCGAAGCTGTCCGGGCGGCGCCGGCAGGCGATGGCGGCTGATCGAGGGTCACTACCCGAGGAGTGGGCATGGGGACGCTACCGGCGAGCGCGACAACCGGCATCTACTTCCGTGCGGCAGCCGCGACGCTGGTCGAAGCAGCCACCGTCCTGGCGGATTTCGGGTGCTCCCCGGTCGACGTACCCGGGATTCTCGATCGGCTGCGCCGCGTCGAGGACGCGCTCGGCGTGGTCATCGGCAACCTGTCCGCCGCTCTGGCGTCCGAGCCGGGGGCCGGCGATCATGAGCCCCTGACCGAACTCGGAGATGCCCTCGGCCGAGTCGTCGAGCGGACGCGTGCGGCCGCCGCGCTCGCGGACGCCTACGTCGTCACGGCGGTGCCGGACGAGGTGCTCGAGATCGTGGTGACGATCGGCCGCTGCGCGCACCTCACCGCCGCGGCGCTGGGGGCCTGCGACCAACCGCTGCTCGGGTCGTATCGCGCGGAACTCCTGCGTCTGGCGGTGCACGCCGAGCGGACGTTCACCCGGTGGTCGTTGTCGCGGCCGCGTGGTGGCGAGGACCCGACGGCCGAACTCGGCGGTGCGCTCGTCTCGGTCGTTCACGCTTTCCTCGCGGTCGGTCATGCGTCGGCCGTCGTCATTCCGGCATGAACGCGGGCTCGGCCGGAGGGATGCGGCGCGGCCCGCGGGTTGGGGGAGCAGCACTATGTGGCCATGCATTCTTCCGAGCAAGTCGCCGCCAACTGGTGAAATGCGTCTTTAGTTAGTGGTTGTTCATCCCTTGTGATAGAACTCACTGGCGAAACGAAGGGGACTGTTCGACATGGAACCAACAGCCAGGCAACGCGCGGCGATGGCCAGTATCTGCGACACCTTCAACCCGGGCGACGGGTTGACGCTACCGTCGGCGAGCGCGCTCGGAGCCGTCGACACCGTCTTCGAGCTGCTGGGACGCAATCCTCGCGAGGCCGAGAAGAAACAACTCGCCACGTTGCTGAATCTGTGGGATTCCCGGCTGGCCGGATTGCTCACCGGCAGTGGTCCCCGGCGTTTCTCCCGGCTGCCGCAAGCGGAACGGGAACGGGCGTTGCTGCGGCTGGCAGACTCTCGCTTCGAGTCGGTGCGGGTGATCTTCCAGGCGCTCAAACAAGCGTCGCTGCTGTCCTACAACATCACCCCCGGCCCATCGGGCACCAATCCGCTGTGGAAGGAGATCGGGTATCCGGCACCGTCCGGGCCGCTGCAGACGGCGCCCGCGCCCGCGCTGACACCGCTGCGCTGTAACGAGACCACCGAACTCCACTGTGACGTCGTGGTCGTCGGTTCCGGCGCCGGAGGCGGTGTCGCAGCCGCGGTCCTGGCCGAAGCGGGTCTCGACGTCGTCGTCCTGGAACGCGGAAACTACTACGACGACCGCGATTTCGGCGCCGGCGAACTCGGCGGGCTGCAGCACTTGTACGCGCCGGGGCCGCCCGGCTCCAGCGAAGGTCAGATCACACTCGTCGCGGGCACGTGCCTGGGCGGCGGGACGGTCGTGAACTGGAGCACGTCCTTGCCGACGCCGACCGACGTGCGCGCGGAGTGGGCCGGTCTGGGCGCCGTCCAGTTCGCCGAGACCGAGTTCGACGAAGCGCTCGCGGTGGTGCAGCGGCGGCTCGGCGTCACCGACCGTCGGTCGGTGTTGTCGGCCCGCGACGGCGTGCTCGAGCGTGGCGCCCACGCACTGGGCTGGGAAGTGGACACGTTGCCGCGCAACGTGACCGACGCCTGCGATGCCGGTGTGGAGTGCGGTCGATGCGGTTACGGGTGCAGGCTGGGCGCCAAACAGTCGGTGACCAAGACCTGGCTCGCCGACGCGGCCGAGCGGGGTGCGCGGCTGGTGGTGGACGCCGATGTGCGGCGGATCACCGTGCAAGGTGGGCGGGCCCGAGGTGTTTCGGCGGTCACCTCCGACGGTGTGCAGATCGAAGTGCGCGCCCGTGCGGTAGTCGTGGCGGCCGGAGCCATCCAGACGCCGGCGTTGTTGCGGCGCTCGGGATTACGCAACGACAACATCGGCCGCCATCTGCGCCTGCACCCGGCGGCCGCGGTGTTCGGTGTGTTCGAGGAAGAGATCCGGCCGTGGGAAGGCGGATTGCAGACCCGGATCTGTCGCAAGCACAGCGACTTGGACGGCAACGGCTACGGCGTGATCTACGAAACCGGCCCGATCCATCCCGGGCTCGCCACCGGGTTCATGAGCTGGCGCGGCGCGGCGAACCATCGAACCACCATGCTCGATTTCGCGCACTCGAACGCGATCGGCATCATCACCCGCGACCGTGATTCCGGGACGGTGACCGTCGACCGCGGCGGCGAGCCGGTCGTGGACTATCGGTTGTCCGACTACGACGCCGCCCACCTGCACACCGGGTTCGAGGGAGCGGCGAGCATTCTGGAAGCCGCCGGCGCGCACCGTATCTTCTCCGGGCACCAGGCCGGCGTCTCCTACGAGCCGGGCCGGCGCGGCTCGCACGCCGAATTCGCCGCCGCCTGCCGAGCCGCCGGATACGGCCCGGGGCAGTGTTCCCTGGGCGCGCTGCACATCATGGGCTCGGCCCGGATGGGCGGCTCACCGGACACCTCGGCCACCAACCCGGACGGCGCCACCTGGGAAGCGGCGAACATCGTCGTCGCCGACGCCTCCTGTTTCCCCACCGCCTCGGGCGTCAACCCGATGGTCTCGATCGAGGCGATCGCCTACATGAACGCCAAACGACTTGCCGCGCAGCTGATCTGAGCGGTTCGAGCGGTCAGAGCGCGCGGATGCCGTCGAGCACCGCGCGCAGGAGGCCGAGATCCGATTCGGGACCCGCCGGGTGCTCGGCCGAGCGGACGATGAGCCTGCCGTCGTCGAGCAGGTCGCCGATGAGGACCTTCGTCATCGTCAGCGGCAGGCGCAGGCGTGCGGACACCTCGGCCACCGATTGCGGAGTGCGGCACAACTCGACGATGGCGGCGTACTCCGGTTCGGTGCGCCGCAGCGCGGCCCCGGGTGCGCCGTCCACCACCAAGGTGACCAAGTTCAGTTCCCGGCGCACGGCACGACCCCGGCCGCGGGTGATGGCGAAGAGCCGGACCAAGGGACCGGCATCCTCCTCGTACCAGGGATCGTGCTGATAACTCATGGCTGTATCGAAGGCTGCGGGCGTGTGTCGACCGACAGGTGTGTTCCGACTCGCTGCACCGTCTGATTCATCTCGTAGGCCACCATACCCATATCGGCGGTCTCCGACGCCAGCAGCGCCAAGCACGCGTTGGCGCCCGCCGTGGTGACGAACAGCACCGCGCGGTCGAGCTCCACCACGGTCTGGCAGACCCCGCCCGCGTCGAAATGGTGGCCCACACTGCGGGACAGACTGTGCAGAGCCGATGCCATGGCGCAGAACCGCTCGGCGTCGGCCTTGTCCAGCTGAGCCGAATGGCCGATCAGCAGCCCGTCCGAGGACAGCAGGACCGCGGACCGGGCTCCGACCAGTCCGGTGACCAGCTCGTCGAGCAGCCAACCGATGCCGGTTCCCTGGGAAGTAGTCATCGTCGCCTTCCGAAGGTGGGTGGGAGAGTTACGGACTAGTCGAGATCGGGACGCTTCCGGCGTCCCTGGCGAGTCCCGCTTTCGATGGCACTCATCAGATTGCGTGCCTCATCGGCGGACCGTTGCCGCACCGGAGCCGCGGGGGGCGGCGTCTCGGTCTGATCTTCGGGAGACTGACGGCGGCGGCGTGGCAATGCCGGGCGAGTATCCGAAGCGGGGCCGGGATGCGGTGCGGCGCCGGTGTCGAATCCACGGCTGTCGCTGTGCGGTTCCGGCGCCGGGGCCTGCTCGGACGAGGAGGTGAACCATGCCGATCGTCCCGGCGCGGGCGTCGGCCGAGGCGCTGGTGCGTAGTCGGGCGCCGCCGGCTTCGCGGGCTCGATATGGTCGCCTTCGTTGTGCTCACGCGATGGCGTCTCCGATTGCAGCAGAGCGCTCGGAATCAGCACCACCGCCCGGACGCCGCCGTAGACCGATTCCCCGAGACGCACCGAGACGCCATGCCGGTGGGCCAGTTTCGCGACCACGAACAATCCCAGCCTGGTGTCGCTGGACAGGGTCACCACACTGAAATCCGGCGGGTTGGACAGCAGTTCGTTCCGCGCGGCGAAGTCGGCCTCCGACATGCCGAGTCCCTGATCGATGATCTCGATCGCCACACCGCGCCCGACCACGACGCCGGACACCTCGACCCGCGCCTGCGGGGGTGAGAAGGCGGTCGCGTTGTCCATCAGCTCGGCCATCAAGTGGATCACGTCGGCCACCGCGTTGCTCGACACCTGAGCCTCCGGCAGGCGGCCGGTCTGAATCCTGGCGTAGTCGAGACTTTCCGCGACGGCGGCGCGGACCAGGTCCAGCAGCGGCACCGGCTTGCGCCAGCGCCTGCCCGGTTTCTCGCCACCGAGGATGATGAGGTTCTCGGCGTTGCGCCGGGCCCGGGTCGCCAGGTGGTCGAGCTGGAACAGCAGCTCGAGCTGGTCGGCGTTCTCCTCCTGGCGTTCGGCCTGGTCGAGCAGGGCGAGCTGGCGGTGCACCACCACCTGGCTGCGATGTGCGATGTTGAGGAACACCGCATTGACGCCCGCGCGGGTCTTCGCCTCCGCGACCGCGGCCGACACGGCCGCGACATGGGCGCGGTTGAAGGCGTCGGCCACCTGGCCCAATTCGTCGGAACCGAAATCGAGCCGCGACACTTCGGTTTCGGAGTCGAGGCTTTCGCCGCGACCGAGTCGCTGCATGAGATCGGGCAGCCGCTGGTCGGCCAGTTCCAGGGTGTCGCGCCGCAATCGCCGCATGCGTGCGATGAAGCGATTGGCCAGCACCAGCGCCGCGACGAACGCGAGGGTCGCGACCAGCAGCACCGCCGCGCCACCGAGCATGGATTGCCGCGCGGTCCGGTCGCCGCGCTCGCGGGCGATGGCGTGCGCGTCGTGGCTCTGGTCGTCCCACAGCTTCAGCAGGGCCGAACCGACCTGGCCGGAAGCCTCCTGCCAAGCAGCGACGTTCATGGGCAACGGCGTGGCTCGCGAGGTCGAGCGGCCGCTCTGGGTCCTGCCCGTGCCGTCGCTGGACCGGCTGGACTCGTCGGAGTCGCTGCCCGCCTCCACCGGCCCCCGCAGCAGCACCGCGTCCTGCATCGCGATCACCTTCTGGTAGGCGGGTCCGTTGGTGATCTCCTGGAGCTGGGCGAGGCGAGCGCCCTTCAACACTTGGGCGGAGTAGGCGACCTGGCTGCGGAATTCGCCGGTCAAACGGCTGAATTCGGTCAGCTGCGCGGGCGAATGCTCCTCGACGGTCAGCGCCACCGCGCCCAACGTGTCCGCCATCGACAGTGCTTCCGCCGCGCGCAGGGGCTCCACGCCGTAGCTCAGTTCCATGGCGATGTCGGCTTCCGGCGCCACCCGGGCGGCGAGCGTCGAGGCGGCGATGATCGTGCCGATGATCTGGCTGAAGGCGCCGAACACCTCGTTGGGCGCCGCCTGGCGCGAGTCCACCCCGCCGCGCAGCGTCGGCACCAGCGCGAACAGCTTGTTGTAGCCCTCGATCTCGGAGGCGGACCCGCCGGGGTTCAGCTTGCGAGCGGCGTCGCCCTTGGCGATCACCGCCGCGAGCGCCGCGTCGGAGCGTTGACGCGCGGCGGCGAGCCCGCGGGCGACGTCGGTGTCGCCGGCCATGTACAGCAGCGACAGGCGACGCTCCTCCTCGAACGATTGGACCATGAGGATGGCGGGCACCGTCGTGCTGCTGGCCAACTCCGCCCATTCCTTCGCCGCCCGCGCGGATCGCACCAGGTAACCCGCCGCGCCCACACCGATCGTGAGCAGCGTGACGCTCGATATCAACACGATCGCCAGCAACCGCACCCGGACACTCACTCGGCCACGGACGTCACGCCGGCTCGAGCGAACTACTCCCACAGCGGATTCGCGTAGCTCAGACCACTTGCTCACGGCTAGAAAATGCCTACCTCTGACACGGCCCCGCCCGACCCGGGCGGCACCTCACCTGTACCCGTCCGAAGAATAACGAAAGTGTAGCGGTTCGATCGCGAATCACACGGATTGGCGACTCGCAACAAGTGAACCGCAATTATTACTGAGTTTCGCAGCACATCCTGACGTACGGCCAGAACGTCGCATGACCAATAATTCCAGGAGTATCGGCAAGCCCCAGCGCTGGTATAGGCGAGGCGCACAACCCACGAGGTCCTGAATCAGAGCGATCCACTATTGCTAACTTACCGCCTGTTCTGGTCGAATTCCGACAACGAGCTCGATGCCGCCAGTCGTCGGCCTGTCTGCGTGATGAGCCGACCCCGAGAAGCGCGGGCCGCCTGGATGCCGACGCGGGAGGTAGGACTTACCTGTGCGAGCGGGATCCGGGTGATGGTATAGCGCCGGTTTCGAAATCGAGTTCCCGCTGTTGGCGACATTCCACCCCGGCGGCTTCCGGGGCCCGGTGCCGGCGCCTCACCCGCGAGGGGCTTGCCGCGCTCCGCTTCCCCGCTCTTCGTGCCGAGACCCCCGGATCTATGGCCGCGGTCGCGGAGCCCGGTCACAATCGAGATCGAATCACGGGGCGCACCGAGAGGGAGGTTCGGCGGGGATGGATCCGGTGACGATGGTGGCGGCCGCATTGGCGGCGGGAGCCTCCGCGGAAAGCGCCGAGACCGCGAAAGGGTCTGTGCGCGAAGCCTATCGGGTGCTGCGAGGTTTGCTCGTGTCCGGCTACGCGGCGGTGGACGTGACCGCGGTGGAAGCGGAGCCGCGGTCGCGGGCGGCCCGTGCGGCGCTCGCGTCGGAACTCGCGGGCGCCGCGGCAGGCGACGACGCGGAACTCCTGGCTGCCGCCCGGCGACTGCTGTCGGAGATGGAGCATGCGGCGCCAGGGGCAGCCGAGTCGGTGGGGGTGCGGTTGCGCCGGGTTCGCGCCGGCGGGATCGAGATCAGTGACGTGATCGCCGCGGGCAGCGCGGTGATCGCCGAGGACGTCGACGCGGACGGAACCATCACGATCACGGCGGTCCGCGCCGGTGTGCAGGAGCCGCCCCACCCTCGGGCGGCGCGGCAGTAGTCAGCCCCGCTGCCGCGCACGGATTCCCTGCCATTGCCGTGTCGAATCCGGTAGCCGGCCGGGACATCACCATCCAGTACTTCGCCGGGAGCGTGGACGCTCCGCCGGTGCGGCTGTCGCAATTGGTGGAACGGCTCGGCGCCGAGGGTGAGCTGCCCATGGTCGCTGACCTGAACCCGTACGCGGCGGGCGCAACGGCCACGCGATTCGGCGCGGCGGGCGAAGACCCGTACGTGCCGCGCACACACGGCGACGTGGACATTCGACTGGACGCCGCACTCCGGGAAGACGCACTGGTTCTGGTGGTGGGTCCGTCCAAAACCGGTAAGACCCGCAGTCTGTTCGAGGCCGCGCGCCGGGTCCTGGGCGAGGCCAGGCTGCTGATCCCCGCTCCGGCGGCGCTCGCGGACATCCCCGGATGCGCGCAGTTCACCGACGGAGCGGAGACGGTGGTGGTGTGGCTGGAGAACCTCGATCGGTTCCTCACCGCCGACCGCCCGCTCACCCCGGCGTTGCTCGCCCGGCTCACCGCGCGTCCGGCCAGGACCGTGGTCGCGGCCACCCTGCGCTCGGAAGCGCGCAACCGGCTCCGGCAGGGCACCGGCGAATTCAGCCGGGAAATCGGCGCCGTCCTCCAGCAGGCCACCACGATACAGCTCGCACCGACCAGCGATGATCCACACGAGCACGCCGCAGCGGCGGCGGCCTATCCGTCGCTGCGCCTGGGGCGCTACGGTCTCGCCGAAATCCTCGCGGGCGCACCGGAGCTCCTGGCGCGATACGACGACGCCCGGTACGGCGATCCCGCGCTGCACACCGTCCTGCAAGTGGCCGTCGACTGGGTCCGCGTCGGCCGTCCCGACCCGATCCCCGAAACAGTCCTGGCCGAACTGGCATCGGCGGCATTGGCCGATCAGCGTCCCGAACTGGACCTCGACGCCGCCGCCGTGCACGCGGCGATCGCGGCCGCGCGCGCCCCGCTCGCAGGGGAAGGGCACGTCGCGGCGCTGCACACCAGCCGTCTGCCCGACCGGTCGCGCGCGTACCGGCCCTTCGACTATCTCGTGGCGGCCGACGACGGGCAGCACTTCCGCAACGCGCGACCGCTGCCGGATGTGTTCTGGCGCAACGCCGATCGTGACGCCGATCCAGCGGTGCTGGCCAGCGTCGGCTTCACCGCCTACGTGCGTGACCGGCGACTCGACAGCGAGCACCTCTTGTACCGGGCCGCCTGTGCCGGACATCTCGAAGCCGCCTACAACCTCGGAGTCCTGCTGCACGAACGCGGCGCGCACGCCGACGCCGAGCACTGGTGGCGTCGCGCGGGCGTGGCCGGTCACGCACCGTCCACCTATCGTGTCGGGGTTCTGCTGGACAAACGTGGGGCGACCGATGAAGCCGAGACGTGGTACCGCAGTGCTGCGGTCTCCTATCCACAAGCGATGACCGTCCTCGCCGCCGTGTTGTTCCGACGGGGCCGGACGGCCGAAGGCGAAGTCTGGTTCCGCCGTGCGGCTGTCGCCGGGCACCCGGACGCGATGTCGGTGCTCGGGGCGTTGCTCGACGACCGAGGAGAGACCGTCGAAGCCGAGGAGTGGTGGCGCCGTGCCGCGGCTCGGCAGCAAACGGAGGCGATGCACCACCTTGCGATGCTCGAAGACCGGAGCGGCCGGGCGGCCGAAGCCGAGGCCTGGTATCGCCGCGCCGCGGCGACCGGGCATACCGGTGCGGCCTACGACCTCGGCGTTCTGCTGCACCGGCGCGGCGAAACGAGGGAAGCCGAAACCGAGTGGCGCCGGGCCGCTGCCCATGACCATCTGCTCGCGATCCACAATCTCGCGGCCTCGCTGCACGTCCGCGGGGAGATCACGGAAGCCGAATCCTGGTACCGGCGCGCCGTCGCGGCCGGGCACGCGAACGCGATGCACAACCTCGCGGTGCTCCTGATGAGCCGCGACCAGATCGCGGAGGCCGAATCCTGGTTTCGCCGCGCCGCCGCAACCGGGCATCCGGACGCCATGCTCGCACTCGCCGCAGTGCTCGAAAACCGCGGCGAATCACGGGAAGCGGAAGTCTGGTACCACCGATCCGCGACAGCAGGCGACCCCGAGGCCATGTTCGCGCTCGCGGTCGCGCTCCAGCGACGGAACAGGACGGCCGAAGCCGAGAAGTGGTACCGGCGTGCCGCGGCCGCCGAGCATCCCAAGGCGGCGCATCGGCTCGGATACCTGCTGCACGATCGGGGCGAGGTGGACGGCGCCGAGCAGGTGTGGCGCGCAGCCGCCGCGCACGATCCCGATTGCATGTTCGTGCTCGGCATCGTCGTGGAGCGGCGCGGGGAGACCGCGGAAGCCGAAGGCTGGTACCGGCGGGCCGCGGCCGCAGGCCACCTCGAGGCCATGCGGCTGCTCGCCGGCTCCCTACGCCTGCGCGGCGAAGCCGCGGAAGCGGACGCCTGGGAGCGCCGGGCAGCCCAGGGCGCGGCGCAGGATTGACCGGGCCGAGGGCCGACGACTCCGGCGCGGCGGAGCGGGATCAGACGACCCGCTGCTCGAGCGCGGCGACAACACAGTGCAGGGTCTGGACGGGATCCAGACCCGGGGAGCGGCGACTCCGACAGCCCGTGAAGTGCTTGCCCTCCGGATCGTCCGCCCACCTCTCGACCACGTCGGTCCCGCATTCGAGATGCAGACCACCCGGAACGGTTCCGGTGGCCCGGCACGTCCGGAAGAACGCGTGGATCCCGTCGAGGACGTCGTCGAACCGAAAGGCCGCCTGGCCGAATCGTGTTCGCGGGGTCGTTGGCATCGGATCGCATACCCAGCAGACCGGGGTCTCGCACGCGGCGGCCGCGGCGAACAGCGCGGGAAGCGTGTCGAGGGTTCCTGCGACACCGAGCCTCGGAACCAGAGTGAGCCTGCCCGGCTGCTTGCGCGGATTCAGTGCTCGGCACAGCATCTCCACGTCATACGGTGTGGTCGTCGGGCCCAGCGCCACCGCGACCGGGTTGCCGACCCGCGCGGCCGACCGCATCCGGTCGCGCGCGCAGTTGCCGGTGTGATCGCCGATCCACAGCATGTGCGCCGACCGGTCCCACCATTCCCCGTGCGGTTCCTGACGGGTCGGCGCTGCCTCGTACGGCAAGGACGGCTCGCGTGAGATACGCGGCGGCGCTATCGAAGCGTGCAGTTCATGCGCCCCCGGCGGGGTGATCGCGGCGATGGGCAGCAGTCCGCCGACCGCGCGGAGCAGATCGCGGCGCACCGGGTCACGGCACCCGTCCGCGGCCCGGCGGAGTATGGTCGCGCACAGCGTTATCGGCAGGTGATTCCCCGGCCACCCATCCAGCGTGGCGGGCGTGCGCGAGGGTCCGGGCGCTCTTTCGATGGTGACGGTCGCTTCGCCCAGTGCATGCGCCATGACCGCGGCGACGGCATACATCAGCGCCCGGCGGACGGCGACTGTCCGGGTTTCACCGCCGGAGAAGGTGTCGTCGCGGCTACCGAGGTGCAGTACGAAACCCTCTCCGCGCGCTGCCTTCGCCACACCCGCTGTCAGCGCGACGCATTCGGCCGGATGGATCGGTCCGGGCAAGAGCCGCGATCGCTGCGCGCGGTCGAGCGGTGGGGCGGATTCTTCGAGCGTCCGCTCGTCGCTGTAGGGCGCGCGCACCGCGAAGTCGTCTTCCGGATCGTCGAGTGATCCCGGGTGCGCGGGTTCCGGTTCGTCGGCCCACGGCGGATCGTCACCGGCCGTGGCGGCGTACTCGGGCGGGATGACGTCGGGATTGAACGATTCCCGGATATAGCAGACCGGTCGATCGCCGAGCAGCATGACGTAGGACCGCGCCGCGCACAGGCGACCGTCCGGCCATCTGAGCACGCCGGTCCGCAGCAGGCGCCGCCGCTGGGCCATTCCGCGGGAGATCAGGCCCGATCCGATCGGGACCCGGACATCGTCCACCCCGGAAGCGGTCGCGCCCGCGCGCACGGCGACGACATAGTTGACGGATGCGGTGACCAAGTCGGCGTTGACCAGACACGAGCGGCGGACGATGAGGCGATCGGCGCCGGACACGCGCAAGACGTCGGTGACGGTGGCGGGCAGCCGACCGGCCGCGATGTCGTCCTGGCGCAGCACCCGGACCTTCAGGTCGGTGCCGAGAACCGCCGCGAGTGCGGGCGTGGTGAATCCGTCACTCGCCAGCAGCGCCCTGGTCAGGGGATGGCCGAATCGGCCGAGTTCGTCGTGGTTCGGGAAACCCGAACCACCGGGCGGGCAATCGCCCGGTGGCTCGGGGCCGGTGTGCGTGATCGTCACGACCGGCTCCGCGCGGTGGCTGTCACGGGAAAGCCCGGTGGGGATCCGGTGCTAGGAGGTGGTGGCGCCGGCAGCGGTCGGGGGAAGGACGGGGCGAGCCACGGCGGCGACTTCCTCGTCCGTCCGGGGCCGGCCGGTCAGCCCGAGGACCGGTTCGGTCGTGATCCGCAGCTGTCCGGTAGTGGTGTCGGCCAACGGATCCCGCCAGTGGTCCCAGACGACGGACATGTCCAGGTGACCCATGTATTCGAGATTCGCCGACTCCGCATGAAGGTGTTCGGCCGCGGAGATGATGGTCTCGGTCGCGGCGCGCTCTTGCATTCCCGAGGACTCGTCCATGTCGGTGAGACCCGCCATGATCTCGGTGAACTGCGCCTGCTTGGTGTCGCCGCTGTGCCCGGTCGTCAGGGTGCCCGCGTGCGCGAAGTATTCCTCCGAGCCGACGTACTGCTCGTACATCCGCGAAACCAGGACCAGGAATCGGGTGTAGGCCCGGCGGTAGGCGTGCTCGTAGAAGCTCAGGGCGTCGGACTCGCTCAGCTCGCCGCGCAGGACGGTCGCGATCGCCGCCGCGGCGACCAGACCCGAGTACGTCGCCAGATGCACGCCGCTGGACAGCAGCGGATCGAGGAAACACGCCGCGTCGCCGACGACGACCCAGCCGGGACCGCAGAACCGGTCGGAGGAGTAGGAGTAGTCCTGCTCCGCCTTGACCTCCGCGACCCGCTGGGCGCCGACGAGCAGCTTGCTCATCGCCGCACTGTCACCGATGGTGTCGAGGTAGTACGCCTCCCGGCCTTGTTCCCGGAGCTTCGGAGCGGCTTTGCGCGCGGAGACGACGTAGCCGACACTGTGGCGGCCGTTCGAGAGCGGAATGTTCCAGAACCAGCCGCCCTCGGGGGTGGACACCACGTTGATCGCGCCTTCCGGACTGTCCGGATGTAGCTGTGCGCCTTCCCAATACGACCAGACGGCCACGTTGCGGAAGGCCGGGTGCTGCTGGCGATCGATGACCTGGTGTTTGGCCAGCACGCCCGCCCGGCCCGAGGCGTCGACGAGGAAATCGAACTCGGTGGTGTGGGTCCGGTCGTCACCCTCCACGGTCCATTCGACGGCCGTGGGCCGGTCGCCCTCGAACAGGACGTTGGTGACCGTGGCCTGCTCGATCACTTGCGCGCCCTGCTCGGCGGCGTTGCGCAGCAGCAATTCGTCGAAGACGTCGCGTTGCACCTGCCACGACCAGGCTTCCGCGTCCACCAGCTTGGACCAGTCCAGCAGCCAGTCGTCGTTCTGCCACTGGAAGTGGCCGCCCCGCTTGATCTGGAAGCCGTGCGCGGCCACCGCGTCGTAGGCGCCGGAGAGGCGCAGGGTCGACAGGACCGACGCCAAGAGGCTTTCACCGATGTGGTAGCGCGGGAACTTATCTCGTTCCAGAAGGGTCACCCGGACCCCCGATTTGGCGAGCAGGGCGGCGGTGGTCGACCCGGCTGGGCCGCCGCCGATGACCAGAACGTGTGGATTGTCCATAGCGAACTCCCTGGAACTGCCGACAAGGATCGTGCGCCCGCTTCAGCGGCGGAGAGACTCCGGGGTGGGCCGCGGTCTTCGGCCCGCCCGGACAAAATATTGCTGCTGATTAGCGATGCTAACGGTGCACGGTCCGATTGTAGCAATTCATATCGAAAGCTCAATAGTCACAGGCTATTTGGCAACCGTACGCCTATCGTCTGCTGGATTGCTGAAGGGTTGCCAAAATACCCGCAAGAGACGGTCCCGGCTGATCGCCTGCACGCGGCGGAACGGCACCTCCGAAGGGTGCCTGCGTCGCGGGGTCCGTGGAAACCGTTGCGGGGGAGAGTGTTTCGCCAGGTCATCGGAGCCGTGGCGCGGAAGGTGAAAGATCTGGGGTAGGCGGCGATGAGCTGTGTCGTACGGTCATCACCCCTCTTTCCCTACGGATTCAGGATACGGGGGACGTTCGGGTCGCACGAGCCGTTCACCCAGAGTTACCCTGCCGGTCGGCCGGTCTGCGCTCCGGACAACTCCGGGCGACGCCCCGGGGAGCGGAAAAGGTTGCGGCGCGGCCGATTTGCCCAGCATCTCGACCTGCGCGGTAAGCGATTCAGCCGGTGTCGGTAGATGTGACACCGGGGGCTGATCCCACGCCCGTGGGAGAGGGTTTCGAGTCGGTACCTTACGTCGAGAAGTGCGTCCGGTCCGCATCGGGAAGGTCGCCAACGGCGACAGTAGTGCACGAATTCGGCCCGCGGTCCGCCGACGTGGAGAGCGACCTCGTCGAGGCGAAAAGATAGGTGCTCAGGGGCTTTCCGGTGCTTCGTAGGCGCGCAGGAAGGTGTCGACCGCCGCCTTGGCCACCGCGCGCAGCTCGGCGGTGGAGACCTTGCGCGTGCCGAGCCGCGAGCGGCCCTCCACCGGGCCGGTGATCAGCACGAGGAACTGTTCCGCTGCGGTCGCTGGGTCGCACGCGCGCAGGCGGCCGGACAGCGACAGCCGCGCCAGTCGATCGGCGAGTGCCTCGGCCAGTTGGTCGGATGTGCGGCTGACGACGATGTCGATCAGGTCGGGGAACTGCGCGACCTGGCCGTAGGCCAGCCATCGCAGCGATCGGGATCGTTCGGCGCAGCAGACCCGGAGCAGCCGGTACGCCGTGTCTTCCAGGGTGGCGCGCAGGTCCGGGCCCGGATTGCGCAACCGGTCCACCACCGAGAGATTCTCCGCCAGCACCGCGTCGCTGACGGCCGTCAGCGCGTGCCGGAACAAGGTCTCCTTGTCGTTGAGGTGGTTGTAGATCGTCGGTTTGGCGACGCCGGCCTCCTCGGCGATCTCCTGCACGCACGCCTGCGCGTAACCCCGGCGCGCGAAGACGGCGAACGCCGCGTCCAGGATCGCCTGCCGCTTGTCGATCCGCCCGCGCGAAGCCGTCTGTCCGGCCGCCGATGTCGCTGCTGCCACTTCCGCAGTGTAGCGCACCGGAATAATATCTTTCCTCGCCGGTTCAGTTTCATGAACCAACCGTCAGGCCACTGCCGTCCGATCACCGGTGAGGGGAAAGTAGGTACTGGAGGTCGGGTCGGACACGAGTAGTGGACTACTCGAACTCGCGGGCGGGTGTGCGCATCCTGCCACCATCGACGACGCGGCATGGGGTGCCACCACTGCTGACACTGCGCTGTCGGCAGGCCGGACGCCGCAGCGGTCGGGTGCGATGACGGTGACGGTGTGCCGCGGTGAATACGGGCTGCGCCGATGAGTTTCGGCAAGCCATGGCGTCGTTGGTGGTGGAGTGTCCCCACACCTGTTCGAGGAGAATCATGACCGACGACCGAACTGTCCGAACCTCCGCTCCCGAGTTGCTCGACGTCCCGGAGAGCGCGACGGCTGCCATTCGCCGTCGCGTCGCACCGGAGGAGATGCGGGACTTCTTCGATCGGTCGTTCCGGGCGCTGCCGGAGGTCGTCGCGGGGCAGGGCGTGACGATCGCTGGTCCGGCCTTCTGCCTGTACCGCGAGGAGGCGGCCGCCGCGCTGGATGTGGAGGTCGGGTTCCCGGTCGATCGGCCGGTGCGTCCGGAACGCGATGTCATGGCCGGGTGCCTGCCCGCAGGCCGCGTGGCCAGGATCGTGTACTCCGGTGGATTCGAGGGCTTGGCCGCCGCCTGGGAGAACCTGCGATCGTGGATCGTCGAACAGCGACTCACGCCGGGGCCGCTGTGGTGGGAGGTCTACCGCACCCGGCCCACGCCGGACATGGATCCCGCGCAGCTGCGCACCGAGCTGAACTGGCCGGTGATGCCGTAACCGACGTCGACACGGTCGCGTCTCGGCGGGTGGTCGGAGGGGGCGCAGCAACGTTCCCAGTAGTGGCGAATTTCTGGCTATCGATCGGCCTATTCTGCTTGGCAGCGGCCGGATCGGGGCGCGTGCAGGGTCGACGCCTGGTCCGTTCGGGGAAACTAGCTGTGGGACAGGCGATGACGCGACTGGTGCACTTCGTGGGCAGCTTGCCCGCGGCATTGACGGCAGATGACAGTGACGTGCTGGAATGGTTCGTCCAGCGCAGCCGAGGCCACCGGCTCACCGGCGTACCGCGGGACCTGGATCCCACCTGGGTCGTGGAGTACCTGCGCGAGCGAGGCGTACACGACGACGTTTTCGAAGTGGTGCGCGATGGTGACTTCGCCGACTACGCCGACATGCGCGTCTACGGTCTGCGCCGGGGCGCCGTCCTCGAACCTCGCCACGTGACGATGGACCGCGTCGACCGCATCGGCGCGGCCGTCACCGCTTTTCGCGCGCTGCGGGATCGGCACCCGGAACTCGTGGGCACACGCTTGCAGATCAGTCAACCGAACCCGCTCGACCTGGCGCTGTTCGTGTTCGGCGGCGCCGCGGTGGCTGAGGGACTTCCCCTCGGCCGCGCGCTGCGCCATCTCCCGGCGGTGACTCCCGCCCTGCGCGCCCTGCCGGTCTTCGTAGAGGCGGCGCTGGCCGAGATGGCCCAGCTCGTCACCGATCACGGCGACCTGATCACCTGGCAGGTGGAGTCGCCGATCGCTCAGCTGGCACTGGTGAAGGCGGCGCGATTCGGTGCGCAGGTGCCGGTCGGCCGTCTGGTCGCAAGGCAGTTGGCCGACTTCCTCGTGCGGGCGCACGACCTCGGCGCGCAGACCACCTTGCACCTCTGTTACGGCGACTACCAGCACAAAGAGCTCATCGCCCCACGCAGTCTCGCGCCGGCGGTGAAGCTGTTGAACGGCGTCTCCCGCGACCTGCGCGCCCGCGCTGTGCCGCTGCCACCCGCGCACATCCCCTGCGCCTACGGGGCTCATCCGGCCCCGCTGGACCCGGCGTTCTACCGGCCCCTGCGCAGGCTGGACCCGGAGTGGCGGGTCATCGCCGGGGTCGTGTCGCCGAAGGGAACGGAAGACAGTATCCGCAGCCTGGCTTTGTTCGAAGCGGCCGCGGGCCGGGTCGCATACGGGGTGGCGACGGCATGCGGCCTCGGCCGGTGCACCGTCGAGGAAGCGGAGCGGGCCGCCGCGGCCACCGTGGCGACAGCCGAGGGCGCCCCGAGCGAGGCGGTGCGCCCCTGAATCACCTGCGGCCGTTCGGACTGGGGAGATACGCAGCCGTCTGCCTGCTGCGGAACGGCTGCGTATCTCACCGGTTCAGATGACGGGTCCGGTGACTTCGCGCAGCCCGTCTCCGGACAGTCGCAGCCAGCGCTGCACGCCGATCTCGGTGAGGAAGCGTTCATCGTGGCTGACGACCACGAAGGCGCCCCGGTAGGCGTTCAGCGCACTCTCGAGCTGGCCCACGCTGACCAGGTCGAGGTTGTTGGTCGGTTCGTCGAGCAGCAACAGTTGCGGCGCCGGTTCGGCGAACAAGATACATGCGAGCGTGGCGCGCAGGCGCTCGCCGCCGGAGAGCGCGCCTACCGGCAGATGGACCCGCGAGCCGCGAAACAAGTAGCGCGCCAACAGATTCATTCGCTGGGCCTCGGGCATGGTCTTCGCGAACGCGGCCAGGTTCTCCGCGACTGTGCGCTCGGGGTCGAGCAGATCCAGTCGTTGTGAGAGGTAGGCGACCCGACCCTCGGCACGGGTGATCGCACCGTGCTCCGCGGAGAGATCACCGTGGACGATTCGCAGCAGCGTCGATTTCCCCACGCCGTTCGGGCCGGTCACCGCGATCCGCTCGGGTCCGCGGAGCACCAGGTCGACGCCGGTGAAGATCGGCTGCTGCTCGTAGCCGAACCGCATGCCCTCGCCGGCGAAGACCGTGCGCCCGGCCGGAACATCGGTGCCGGGCAGTTCCAGCACTATTCTCTGTTCGTCGCGCACCGAGCGTTCGGCCAGATCCAGTTTGCTCTTCGCCGCACCCACGCGGGCGCTGTGCGTCTCGTTCGCTTTCCCGGCCGATTGCTGGGCGTTGCGTTTCATCGTTCCCGCGAAGATCTTCGGCAGGCCCGCGTTGCTCAGGTTGCGCGCGGCGTTGCTCGCGCGGCGTGCTGCGCGTTCGCGCGCCCGCTGCAACTCTCGCTTCTCGCGCTCGAGCTCCTGCTCGGCGTTGCGGACATTCTTCTCGGCGACCTCGCGTGCGGCACGTACAGCGGCTTCGTAGTCGGTGAAATTGCCGCCGTAGAACCGCATTTCGCCGCAGTCGAGTTCGGCGATGCGGTCCATGCGCTCGAGCAGAGCTCGATCGTGGCTGACCAGGAGCAGGCAGCCGTTCCAGTCCGCCAGCAGGTCGTAGAGCCGGTGGCGTGCGTCGAGGTCGAGATTGTTGGTCGGTTCGTCGAGTATCAGCACCTCCGGTCTGCGCAACAGCTGCGCCGCGAGACCCAGGGACACGATCTGCCCGCCGCTGAGCGTGTGCAGATGTCTGGTGGAGGACACGTGGCCGAGGCCGAGTCGTTCCAGCTGTGCGCGGGTGCGCTCCTCGATGTCCCAGTCGGAGCCGATCGTGGCGAAATGCTCCTCGCTGGTGTCACCGGCCTCGATGGCGTTCAGCGCCGCGAGCACCGGTGCGATGCCGAGCACCTCGGCGACGGTCAGATCGCCGGTGAGCGGCAGATTCTGCGGGAGGTAGCCGAGTATCCCGTCGACCGACACACTGCCCGCAACCGGCCGGAGATCACCGGCGATCAGGCGTAGCAAGGTGCTTTTTCCGGCGCCGTTGGGGGCTACCAGCCCGGTCCGGCCGCCGGGCACGCTGAAGGACAGTTCGTCGAAGACCGGGGTGTCATCCGGCCAGGAGAACGACAGGTTCGAACACACGATGTACGCATCGGACATGGCGGTTACCTCGAAGGTCAGGCGGGCGCGCGAAACCGGCGCCACGCGAGGAAGAATGGTGAAACGACGACATGGCCACGACGGCGACGCCCTGATAGCGCCTACCGGTGGCCGTCAAATCCGGGAGTTATCCCGAGATGTCGAGTTCACCTGCCATGTTCGAACTTCCTCGCTTCGATCACTGTGCGTCGACCATAACAGCCGCGTCCGCGCCGCCGAGCGGCGTAGTGCATTCCCGCCCGATCCGGGGCCGGTTCGGCGGTGATGTCGGTGCGGGCGCGGACAGCGGAACCCGGTGACCCGCTTCGGTAGGGTCGCAGCGGGACCCCGCAACCGGGACCGAGCGGGAAAAGGAGTGCGCACCATGTCGCTGGTCGGGCGGGAAGCCGAGCTGAAGGACCTGCGCGCGCTCGTCGACGGACCCGAGGGTCGCAGTGGGATTCTTCTTCGAGGTGCGGCCGGGATCGGAAAATCCGCGCTGGTGAACGAGGCGGTCGCGGCGGCCGCGATCGCGGGGGCGCGAGTCCTGCGGACCGCGGGCGTGGAGGCCGAACAGCACTACGCCTACGCCGGGCTGCATCGGCTGCTGTACCCGTTGCGGACGGAACTGGACGGGTTGCCGCAACGGCAGCGCGACGCACTCGCATCCGCGTTCGGCACCTCGGACAGCGTCGAGGAACCCACTGCCTACCTGGTCGGCCTCGCAGCGCTGACGCTGCTCGCCGACACGGCGAACCTGCGGCCGCTACTGATCGTCGCGGAGGACGTACATGCACTCGACCTCGCCAGCGCGCAGGTGCTGGCGTTCATCGCCCGCCGAATCGACAGCGAGCCGATCGCGCTGATCGCCAGCCTGCGCGAAGGGATCGGCACGCCGCTCGCCGACGCGGGACTGAGCCTCATGCAGCTGGAACCGCTGTCCGGCGACGACGCCGCCGCGCTGCTGGACCTGGCCGCGCCCGACCTGCCCGCCCCGGTCCGGCACCGGGTGCTGGCCGAGGCCCAGGGCAACCCCCTGGCGCTGACCGAGCTGCCGACCGCGGTGGGCGCGCTCGATGAGCCTCCCGCGGCGCTGCCACTGACCGAACGGCTCGAACGCGCCTTCGCCGCGCGCAGTACGACGCTGCCCGCCCCCACTCGCACCGCGCTGCTCGTAGCGGCACTCGCCGACAGCGACTCGATGGCCGAAACACTCTCCGCTACAAGCATTCTGCTGGGAACGCCGGCCGAACCCGAGATCTTCACACCCGCGGTGGAGGCCCGGCTGCTCGTCCTCGGGCCCGGCACGGTCACCTTCCGGCATCCCCTGATGCGATCGGCCCTGGCCGCGACGGCGACGGCAGGTGAACGTGCCCGCGCCCACGGGGCGCTCGCCGATGTCCTCACCGATCCCGATCGGCGCGCCTGGCAGCTGGCCGCGGCCACTACGGGCCCCGACGAACAGGTGGCGCGCGAACTGGAGGCCGTCGCGGAACGGGCGCGCCACCACGGTGACGCGATCGCGACCTGGGAGCGAGCCGCCGACTTCAGCGAGAGCGCCGGGCGGCGCGCGGACCGGCTGCTGCGGGCGGCGGAACTCGCCGTCGATTCCGGCCGCCGTGAGCTCGCCGAACGGCTCGTCCTGGCCGCGCGCGCACTTCCCAGCACACCCCGGCGCCGCGCCACGGCGGCCTGGTTGCTCAGTGGATTCGACGACGGGGTGCGCGAGAACCCCTCGCGCATCGCCGAGTTGGCCGCGCTGGCGGCGTCTGTCGCCGCCGACGGGCACCCCGACGCGGCGATGCGCATCCTGTGGGGTGCGGCGATGCGCTGCTTCTGGTCCGAACCCGGGCCCGGCACCCGCCGCGCGCTGCTCGCCGTCGCCGACGACCTTCCCATTCCCGACGACGATCCGCGCCTGGTCGCGGTCTCCGCGTATGTCGCCCCTTTCGAACGTGGCGAACGGGTCCTCGATCACCTGCGCGCCCTGGCCTCCGGTGCCGGCCGCGACCCCGAGGTCGACCGATTCCTGGGCAGCGCGGCTCTGCAAGTGGGCGCTTTCGACCTCGCCGCGCACTTCTCCGCCGCGGCCGCGCCGGGATTCCGGGTCGAGGGGCAGCTCGGACTGCTGCCGCGCGCGCTCACCGTCCAGGCGTGGAGTCTGGCCCGGCTCGGCGATCTCGCCGCCGCGGCGCCGGTCGCGGCCGAAGCCGCGGCCTTCGCCCGCGAAACCGGTCAGCCCTTCATGTACGGGCTGGCCACCGCCGTGCAAGCCGAAATCGCCGCGTTGCGAGGTGATTACACACGAGCGGCGGTCCTGGTGGGCGAAGCCGAACGGATCGGGCTCGCCTCCGGCGCGCGACCCGTGCTGGCGACAGTTCAACTCGCCCGCGGGCTCGCGGCTCTGGGCGAGGGGCGCTACGACGACGCGTTCGCCGATCTGCGCCGCACGCACGATCCGCGCGACCCGGCGCACTCGCCGACGCTGCGCGCCTATTCCCTGGCCGAACTCGCCGACGCGGCGATCCGTGCCGGGCAGGCCGACGCGCTGCGGGAGCTGCTGGGCGGCCTGGAGCAGGCCGTGGCTTGCACACCCTCGCCCGCCCTGCACATCGGATGGCGATACGCGCACGCACTCCTGTCGGCGGACGCCGCCGAAACACACTTCACCGGTGCGCTCGGCGGCGACCTGACCGCCTGGCCCGCCGAGCGCGGCCGGTTGCACCTGTCCTACGGTGAATGGCTGCGGCGACAGCGGCGGGTCGTCGAATCTCGCGCCCACCTGCGCACGGCCAGGGAAATCTTCGACGCCCTGGGATTCACCGCCTGGAGCGAACGAGCCCGGTTGGAGTTGCGCAGTGCCGGTGAATCCAGCCCGAACCACGACCCCGACGCCCGCGATCGGCTCACTCCGCACGAGCTGAGCATTGCCCGGCTGGCGGCACAGGGACTGACCAACCGGGAAATCGGGCAGCGACTGTACCTGTCGCATCGGACGGTCAGCACCCACCTGCATCGCATCTTCCCCAAACTCGGCGTCAGCTCGCGCACCGATCTGGCGGCGCTGCTACCGGCCGACGAGGACATGACCGTGTGATGCCGCCTCCATTGCTTGCGGACCGGGGTGCGGGTCAGCCGTCCCATCCCGGGACGGCGGCGGACCGTCGGCGTCATCGCCGCAATGAGCGGATATCTGGTCACGCGGATCGCCGCCAACCATCAACCGCCCCCCGCCGGAGGCCGAACTGGGCCGGTGGCACGAATGGGCCTCGCCACAACGTCCCGCAGGAAGCGTCACCTCCGATCGCCCGGGCTGTCGTCGCCGCCGACCATCTGCGACGGCGGCGGACCCCGAGGACGGATCAGGGATCGAGCCGAACTCACCGTCGCAGTGGCCGACGGGTGCCATTCGGCGTTGTCCCTGACGCCCGGCGACGGATTACGTCAACGCAGCGTCGCGTGACGGATTCGCTGGAAGGCCCGTGGCGGCGATGCTCGATGAGCGTCCGGAACCGAGAGCGCGGCACCGGAACCGCACACATCCCGCATCGCCGAATTCCGAGGAGCACTCCCGTGACTACGGTCCGTTTCCATCTGGCGCAAGTTCTCCAAGGGTCCACTGAAGGTCGCGTGATGACCGCACAACCGGGAAAAGGCGCACACCAACTCGCCGATGCATACACGGATCGGCGGGTGGGCGCCGCCACAGCGGCGGCAGTCTGGGCGGGACCGGTGTCGCTGTGGTTGTGGGCCGAGGCCGCGGTGCTGCACGGCGCCGGACCGGCGATAGGGGAATTCACCGGCTGACGTTCGCCGCTTCGTATCAGGCGAACGGTTCGCCGATGCAGTTCCGGTTGCCGAGGCCGAACGGCTGATAGATCCCGGACCGCGTCACGGTCTTGCGGTAGTCCGGCGTCCACCGGTCCGGGTCGAACCGCGCCGGATCGGGTGGTGTCCGTCACTTCGCGTTGTCGCGGCCCTGATCGCGCCGGATCGGCGCGGTCGATCACTATTCTCCGGACCGGAGGGGAGAATAGTCTGTCCGGTATGGAAGTGCGTGTCGGTGACAGAGTGCGGCTGGTTCCCGGCGGTCGGCAGGCTTTCCGGGTGCTCGAGATCGTCGGCGCGTTCGCGCTCGTCGTCACCGAGCCCGACCTGAACGGTGGTCGGCAATTCGGAGTGCTGACCGCGAGCCTGATCCCGAACGACGAGCAGGCGTGAACGCTGGTGGGCCCGTCCCTGTCTCGTGCACGTCCGTGTCCGCGGGTGAGGGGAGTGGTGAGGGGAGTTCGGTGCGGCCGACGGCCTTGCCGATACGTCGCGTGCCGCACGCGCGGTTTCGATGCGACCGCAGCATCCCGCCCTCGAGGCCTGAAAAAGGGTCGGTCGTCTTCCGCGAGACGGCGGACGGTACTCACGTGGTCTGGACCACCACGGCACAGCTCCGGTTGCCGCTGATCGGCGCCGCCGTCACCCGATGGGTGGTGCGGCCGGTGTGCACCTACGCGTTCGGCCGAGTCCTCGACGCCGCGTCTCGCGACCTCGCGGCGAGGTCGGCGAGCACCTGAACCCTCGCTGCAGCGCGGTACAGGTCTACGGGCCGAATTACTCCGCTCATTCGGCGTCGAGAACCTTCCGGGCCCGCTCGTAGTTCTCGTTGCGCTCCGCACTGCCGTTCGAACCGCCGTTGATCGTTCTGGTGATAGCGTCGAAGTCCGATTCGTCGGCCTGCTCGTTCAGATTCTCGGTGTCCCAGAACCAGCCCGCCGTGGCGAAGGCGTACTTCGGATCGGCGGCCAGTCCGGGATTGCCGACGAGGTCGACACCGAGGTCCTCGCCCGCCTCCCGGTAGTTGTTGCGGCCGGTCAGCTGCATGCCACCGCGGCCGTGAAAGCGGGCGCCGTCGCCGGGGTGTTTGTTGCCGATACTCGGACCGACACTGGATCCGGGCCCGTAGTTGCGGTTGAAGTACGCCGCGTCACCGTATTCGGTGAGCGTTTTCAGGTCGTCGGTTTCCACCCCGAGC
Source organism: Nocardia niwae NBRC 108934 = DSM 45340 (assembly GCF_001613465.1). GTDB lineage: Bacteria > Actinomycetota > Actinomycetes > Mycobacteriales > Mycobacteriaceae > Nocardia > Nocardia niwae. The sequence continues at coordinate 65,017 of NZ_BDCK01000019.1, forward strand.
TGGGCGAGGAACGCGGCTTCGCGTTTCGGGGTGTCGATCCCGTAGTCACGCATCGCCTGATTGAGGTAGGGCAGATATTTGCGCAATGTCGCGGGAGATGTACCGGGGAATATGCGCTTCAGTTGTTCCAGGGTCAGCGGGCCCATCGTCCCCGCCCGGTCGGTATTGTGCCCGGCCACCGCGGCGAACTTCGTCTCCACCCGCACGAGCGTGGCGACGACTTCGGTCAGCAGCGACTTTTCCTCGGCCGGCGTCAACTTCTCCGATCGCGCCGAGACGAGCACCGCGGCAGCTTGCAGGACCGGTGCGAGACGTGCCGCTTCATCACCGATCGTTCGGACCAACTCCATGTTGTCTTCGGCGGCATCGCCCACGGTGCCGGAGACGTTCTTTTCCTGAGCTTTCAGGTCGGTGGCCAGGCGCGCCAGCTTTCCGGACTTCTCGTTGTAATGCGTGGTCACGACGGCTTCGTTCGCCACGTCGTACAGGTCGGCCTCGTCGAGTAGAGCGATCAGGTCCGGAAGATCCCTGGTGTGTCCGGTGCCGAGCTGATCGACCATGAGATCCATTGCGGCTCGGGCGAACTCGATGACTCCACGCATCGTGGCGGAGGCTTGCGGCGGGGCCTTCAAGCCCGCGATCTGTTTGCGGACATCGGTGATCGCGGCGGAAGCCGTCGTGGTCGAATCCGGAACCGACGCCTGCCCCGGCACCTTCGCCGGTAACGCAAGCAGGCCGTATCGCGCCCGCCCCCAAGGATCCGCCTCCAACGGGTCGAACTGGGAGCCCATGTCCGCGATTCTCACATGACCGGCCCCCACGCCCGCTGTAGTTCTCCCCAGTCGTGACAGGGTGACCGGCCGGCGCAACCCTGCGTCGGCGGACGGCGTCACCGGAACTATGAATCAGCGAGTAGGTCCAGCTGGGGCTGTGGGGGCAGGGAGTGGGCGACAAGCTTCTGCGCCGAACGCTTGTTCATGCCGAACATGCGCAGTACATGGAAGGTCATTTCGTCGGTCAGCGCGTCCGCATCGGCCTCGGGTCGGGCGTCCAGTAATTGCAGCAGGCCCAGCAGTGCGCCGCCTGCGGCCATGACGGCCATGTCCGGGTCCATCGGCTCGAACCGGCCCGCCTCCTGCGCGGCGATGATGTCGCGGCGAGCGCGCGGGGCGAGGCCCTCATCGCGGAGCAGCACCGGCATTCCGGAATGCAGCAGTACCCGGACTATTTCCGGCGCCTGCCGCTGGAGACGGCCCGTCATCCGGAAACTCACGGTGAACACCTCGGCCGGATCGTCGTAGAGCTTGACGATCTCGTCGCGCATTTCGCTGTAGACCTGCAACACGGAGCGGACGGCTTCGTCGAACAGCTCTTCCTTGGAGGTGAAGTGGTTGTAGAACGAGCCGAACCCCACGTCGGCGGCATCGGTGATCTCCTGGATGCTCACCGCCGAACGTCCTTCCGACAGGAACTTCCGTGCTGCGCCGAGCAATGCCTTGCGGGTGCGTTCCCGGCGGCGGTCGATGCGGTTGCGCACCACGGGGTCGGTGGACATCGATACCCTCTTCCATTCGCAAATGTCACGGTAATCGTATCTGAGGACTCCATCAGACACGATTGCTCTCGTGAGGGTCTCGCTGTTTCGCCTATCGGGCCGCCCATGCTCTCCGCGCAGTAGGTCCTCGCCACGTCCGGCGGCCCGGCCACCGGACGTGATGGCTGCTGCAGACTCGTGCTTCGTCATTCTCGTGGCCGGTTGACGGCGAGCCCGCTCAGGAGTGCTCGTGCCAGGGCGGCAGCCTCGGCGCGGCCTTTCTCGGTGTTGCCGGATTCGGCGATGATCAGTGACATCTCGGTCAGGGCGCCGTAGAAAGCGCTGGCGAGCAGTTCCGGTGGATGAGGCTGGATCAGACCGGCGTCGAGCAGGTTGCGGGCGCCCTCGAGTACCAGGCTGCTGAGATGGCGCTGGTCCACTTCTCGCCAGCGGCGCCAGCCCAGCGCGATCGGGCCCTGGAGCAGCACGATGTGGTGATAGTCGGGCTCCGCGCATATGTCGAGGAAAGCCCCGAGGCTGCGGTCGACGCGTTCGAAGGGGTCCGTCGTGGAATCGATGGCAGCCCTGATGCGTTGCGCCGCACGGTCTTCCAACTCGTCGACGACGGCTTCGAACAGTCCTTTCTTGCCGTCGAAATGGTGGTACAGCGCGCCTCGGGTCAACCCGGCGGCGCGCACCAGCTCCTCGGCGGAAAGGTCGGCGTATTCCCGCTCGGCGAACAACCGGGCCGCGGTGTCGAGCAGCGTCCGGCGGGTGTTCTCGATGTGCTTGTCACGCAGCGACTCCATACCGTACGTTTATCACATACACAGTGTATGTCAGATTCACGACGTATGATCCTGGAGGATGCAGATGGACAGATCCGTGGATGCCGTCATCGTCGGCGCGGGCACAGCCGGCCTTGTTGCCGCCCGCGACCTGGTGCGCACCGGGCATGAGGTCCTGGTACTCGAAGCGCGTGACCGGGTGGGCGGGCGTCTGCTCAATGCCGAGTTGCCCGGTGGTGAGGCCATCGAGGTCGGCGGGCAGTGGGTCGGTCCGACACAGCATGAAGCGATGGCGTTGATCGACGAGCTGGGTTTGAAGACTCATCCGACACACACCGCCGGCCGCCACATCGCCGAACTCGGCGGGTCTCGTTCGGAGTACACCGGCCGAATTCCCAGGATGAACCCGCTGGCCTTGGCCGACATCGCCCAGGCGCAGCTGCGGCTGGACCGCATCGGACGTCGGGTGTCCCGGACCGAGCCGTGGCGAGCGGATCGAGCCGAAGCGCTGGACGCGCAAACATTCGACACCTGGCTGCGCCGCGCCACCCACACCCGGCAAGGGCGGGCGTTCTTCCGGGTGGTCACCGAGGCGGTGTTCTCCACCGGACCCGAGGACATGTCCGCGCTGTGGGCGAGCTTCTACCTCGGTGCGGGTGGCGGCCTGGATTCCATGATCGGTGTGAGGGGCGGAGCCCAGCAGGATCGGGTGGTCGGTGGCACCCAGGCGATCGCGCACGCTCTGGCCGGACAGCTCGGCGATCGGGTGGTTCTCAACAGTCCCGTAACGGAGGTCGACTGGGACGATGCCGGTGTCCGCATCCGGAGCGGCGGGACCGTCGTGCGGGCGCGTCGTGCGGTGATCGCGGTACCGCCGCCACTGGCCGCGCGCATCCGCTTCATCCCCGGCCTGCCGGGCGACCGCGACCAGCTCGTCCAGCGGATGCCGATGGGCCGGGTCATCAAGATCAACGTGGTCTACGACGAACCGTTCTGGCGAGCAGGCGGGTGGAGTGGTCAGGCCAACAGCGACCGACGGCCGCTGGGGACGGTGTTCGACAACACCCCGCCCGCCGGATCACCCGGTGTACTCGTAGGTTTCCTCGAGGGTCGTCACGCCGATGCCGGCGCACGACTGGATATCGCCGATCGCCGTGCTCGGGTGATCGACGACCTCGTGGGATACTTCGGTCCGCGCGCGCGTACACCGATCGACTACATCGAGAAGGACTGGGCCGAAGAGGAATACAGCCGCGGCTGTTACGGCGCGTTCACCACGCCGGGCACCCTCACCCGATTCGGGCACGCCCTGCGCCCCGCGATCGGCCCGCTGCACTGGGCGGGCACCGAAACCGCCACCCGCTGGGCAGGCTACATCGACGGCGCCGCCGAATCCGGTCACCGCGTCGCCCAGGAGATCGGCCTCGCCCTGGCCCCCACCGCCTCAACCGCCGATCCCGCATGACCGGCCGCGATGCGATCGCGCCATACCGCGAATCGTCGGCCTCGTCGTCGGTGGCCGCTGACAACATTCATCCAGGGGCAAACGACGATGAGCGACACTGAGATCGTGCTGGAGGCAACCGGTTCAAGATATGGGTCACCGTTCGATGAAGCGGCCTTTTTCGAATGGCTCGACAAGATTCCCGCCGTGCGGGCATACGAAGGTGAGCTGCGAACGCTCTACATAAAAGTCGACGCCACGGCCGATGACGAATCCGTATACGAACTCGTAACCCTGTTCCATCGATACCACGTCGACATGTCGCAGTTGCGGGTGTTCGACACGGAGCGAATCGGGGAATGGTTTCGGAATACCGAAAGTTACTGGTACGCAGCGGTCTTCGGTACGCCGAGCTAGGTCAGGTGCTCGCGCACCGGGCCTGTTTCGAGGTCGACCGATGAACTCGACGACTCCGCAAACGTGACCATAGTCGTCGGACGACGGAGGACGCCCCGATGTTCCAGTTGCGGGCGCGGCGTCGACAACGGCCTCCATCTCTTCGAGGGGAAGGTCGCCACGGTCTGCTCAGATCTGGCGACCTCCGTCCTCGGGACCCGAGTCACTCCGAAACTGTGCGCTCCGCCTGTTCCCCGGGCAGCTGCCACCGCGTCAGCGCCCGGCATCCCGCCGCGAACTCCTCCGCGTCCCGCAACGCTCTGCCCGCGACGAGGTCGAGTGCGAACGAGTCGTTGTCGTGTCCGGTCATCGCCGCGATCATCTGCCGGGCGGTGGACCGGATCGCCGACTTGTTCCCGGTCACCGTCCAGCGGTCCACGGCAGGCACGTGGATGAGCCAGCGGGGGCCGCAGCAGTGCACTGTGACGCGGAATCGGCGCACGGTCACGACCTCCGCGCGCGGGCGGCCCGGCGACGAATCACTCGGTCCATGACAGGGCTTCGGTGAGGGTCACCGGAGGCGGGGGAGGGGTCGACACCCCGCCTCCGGGACGTTCGGGAGCGTCGGCCCACTGGCGCAGCGCGACGGCGTAGCGCTCGAGCACGGGCAGCGGCACAGCCTTGTAGGGAGCACGGGCCCGTGGGAACGGAACGCGTTGCGGTAATGCCTTGGTCATCTGTCCTCCGCTGGTCGAGTGGCGGCGAAAAGGACTTACGCCGCGCCGATCATGCGGCCAGTGGAGCACCGGATGCGGGCCGCGTGGACATTTCCGAGCGGATTCGCGACAGAAAATGGCAAATACCCTGGACGCCTTCCAGCGACCCTGCACAATGTCTTTCCGGCGGTCGAATTGTGGCCTTCCAGAATTACTTTCAGAAATATTCCAGCCAGCGCGTGCGGATATTCCACAGAAGGGAGCAAACAGTATGGGGGAGAGGGATGTGGACCCCGATGATCGGCAGCTCAGGGCCGACATTCGCGGGACCGGGGGCGTTCCACACCGCAGTCTCGGCCGCTGCCTGCGCGGGATGAGGCAGGAGGCGGGACTGTCCATCGAAGTGGCATCGCGGGCGATCGGGCGCGGGGCGGGGACGCTGCACCGGCTGGAGACCGGCGCGCCGAACGTTGTCGTCAGGGAGGAAGACCTGCGGCGGTTGTGCAAGTTGTATCAGCGGGTGGACATGCTGCCGGTGTTGAAATCGCTGGCGGCGCAGGGGAGGACGCCGTCGTGGTTGGACGAGTTTCCCGATCAGGTGAATCCGACGTTCAACGCCTACGTGCAGATGGAGGCGGCGGCCTCTCATATCACTGTGTATCGCCCCGATATGGTGCCTGGATTGTTTCAGGTCCCCGACTACGCGAGGGCGTTGGATCGCGTCTACTTTCCGATGGACACCGCAGAGGAGATCGAGCGTCGCGTCCGGGTGCGGCGTAACAGGCAAGCGTTGATCAGTCGTGACTTCTCGCCACTGGCAGCTGTACTCGTGGTGGACGAGGCGGTCACCAGGCGAGTCGTCGGAGGTCCCCGCGTGATGTCGACACAGCTGCGTCACCTGGCCGACCTGCCACCGAACGTACGGGTGCAAGTGCTGCCCTTCGGGGTTGGCTTCCCACTCGGCGTCTCGACCGGTCCTTTCACGATCCTGGATTTCGCCGGTGACGGCGAGGGGCGACCTTTGGAGCCGCCAGTGGTCTACGTCGAGAGCTACACAGGCAACATCTACCTGGAACGCACCAGCACCGTGCGGCGGTACAGAGCTGGATTCGAGGTGATCCAGCGAGTAGCTTTGGACGTGCCGAATAGCAAACGCCTACTGCGGCAGGTAGCGAAGGAGTTCGACCGTGTCCGTTGACCTATCCGGAGCGCGCTGGTTCAAAAGCACTCGTAGTGCCGCCGGGAACGACTGCGTCGAGGTAGCGCATCTGGATGGCGGGCATGTGGGGGTTCGTGACTCGAAGAACGTCGGTGGTGGAGTGCTGGTGTTCACGCCCTCGGAGTGGGATGTATTCCTGGCGGGCGCGCGGAGTAGAGACTTCGACCGGTTCTGAGCTGAGCGCAAGTCTCGCCTGTGGCACCGATCTCGTCGCGAGGTCGGTAGGCGCGATTACGCCCTACCGACCTCGATTGCGGTACAGATTCGTGGCGCGTGTTCTGCGGCCAGGACGACAATCATGCCAACCTGTCGGGCTGAGGTATCTCCGAGAAATCGACGGCGTCTTCGAAATCCGCACCGCATCACTTCAGATGCACTGCGAGAACCGAGAATGACTGGGCACACAGCCATTAGTCCTCAATTGCGGCGGTAGGGCGGAACAACCCGTACGCGGTCCGCGGCGATCTGCCGCCGCCGGGCCGCCATCGCGTCCGCGGGCGAGGAGCCGGTGGAGAGTGCGTGAAAGATGGCTGCCGCGTCCTCGATCGCGTCGCGGGCGCCGACTCCTTCGGCGGGTGTGATGGCGTGATCGGCGTCCCCGCACAGGATCACCGGAAGCTGTGCGGCGGCGGCGGTGGCGAAAGGGACGTTGCGCGCATTCGAGACGTGCACGGTCTCGGTCTCCGCGAGCAAAACATCCACCACGTCGGAAATGCCCGGCGCGACAGTGCGAATGACGTCGCTCCAGTCCACTACCGGATGGTATCCGGTTTCCTGCGCGGGAAGCGGCGGACGGGTGACCCTGGCGAACCAGACGGACAGTCCTTCGTCCCAGAAGTGACCGAACGCACCCGCCGGGCGGCCGTCCGCACCGATCCGGCCGTCGAAATGCAGCACCGTGCTCTTGGTGCGCAGCGCTCGAGCACGCTCGGTGCGGCCGTAGAACACGAGCTGCCCGGCGTACTCGGGTGTCCGCGCCGGTTCGATTCGGCGGCGGGCGAGGGAGTCGATGCCGTCTGCCGCGATGACGATGTCGTCAGCGGGTAGTGCAGTTGCGCCGCTGAACAGCACACCGTGGTCGATGTCGGTCACCGGAGTGCCGTAGTGGAACACCGACGATGTGGCGGTGGCGAATTCCGTCAGCACCGACATGAGTTCGGCACGCAGGTACAGCCGATGACCGCGGCTCGGTCCGAAACGCGCTTCGCCCGGCTGGTATTCGACCCGTAGGGCGTCTACCGGATGGGCGACCTCGTCCAACCGGTCGGCGGGCACGCCGAGGGTGGTCAGCGCGGCCTGCGCACGGTCGTCCAGCACCAGGAACGCCCCGGCGCCGAGTGATGGCTGGGCTTCGTACACCCGGGCCGGAATCCCCACGCGCCCCAGGGCTCCGGCGAGGACGGTCCCGGCGATCCCTCCGCCGACGATGGTGACCATGTGCTCAGCGTAGAGCGGGATTCCGGCAATGGCACGGCCGATTCATGCCCGCGGCCATCAGACCGTCGATGAATTGCGGCTGGATCCGGGCGCCTCGAAGCCGCCGATCCGCTGCTCGAGCAGTTCGGCCAGCCGCAGCGGCGTGTGGTCCTCGAACATCGGGCCGATCAGCTGCACCCCGACCGGCAGACCCTCGGGTGATCGACCCGCGGGTATGGCGGTGGCGGGAAGGCCGGGCATGGTCGCCACACCGGGCCAGACCATCTGGTCGCCGTATGGGTACTCGACGCCGTCGATGTCGATCCGCTGTCCCCGCGCATCGGGGTTGTGGTCGTGTGGGAACGCGGGAGTCGGCGTGATCGGGCACACCACGGCGTCGAACTCGGCGAACAGCTGCCGCCAGCCGTGGCGGTGCTGCTCGCGACGGCTGTTCGCCTCGATCCAGTCGCGGTGACTGAACACCGCGCCACGCAACCATTCCGCCTCGCGAGTCCGGTCATCGGCGTCGAGTCCGGCCGCGGCGGTCCGCAGCTGTTCGTACCTCTCCGCGGGAAAACTCGCGGCGATGCTCGAAACCATCAACTGCGTGTAGAGCGTGGCGGCTTCGGTCAGGTCGGGCAGCAGTGAACTGTGCCGTTCGACGCGAGCGCCCTCGGCGGCGAGCGCATCGGCGACACGGTTCACCGCAGCCTGTACGGCGGAACCGGTGGGAAGGAGCGGATGCTCGTCGAGGACCAGGACCCGGAAGTCGCGGAGTTCCTGATGACGCGCGGCCGGCAGCGCGAGGTCGAACGCGACGCCGAGCGTCAGAGGATCCGGGCCGGCCATCACGTCCAGCAGCAACGTGAGGTCGCGAGCGGTTCGGGCCATCGGACCGACGACGGCGAGGTCGCCTTCACTCGGCAATGCCGGCGCGGGCGGTGGAACCATTCCGCGCGTCGCCGCCAGCCCGAAAGACGGCTTGTGTGCGTAGATGCCACAGAAATGCGCGGGCGTGCGCAACGAACCGGCGAGGTCGGAGCCGAGAGACAGCGCACCGAACCCGGCGGCCAGGGCCGCCGCCGATCCACCGGAGGATCCGCCCGGTGTGCGACCGAGATCCCACGGGTTGTTGGTGGTGCCGTAGATCTCGTTGAAGCTCTGCCAATCCTTCAGCATCAACGGCACATTGGTCTTGCCGAGCACCACCGCGCCCGCCGCCTTCACCCGCGCCACCGCTACCGCGTCCTCGGTCGGCACATAGTCTTCGAACTGCGGCATACCCCACGTCGTGGGTAGCCCGGCGATGTTGTAGGACTCTTTGACAGTCAACGGAATACCCAGTAGCGGCCGATCCTCGCCGCGGGCGCGCGCCTCGTCGGCTCGGCGTGCGGCGGCCCGCGCGCGGTCGAAGTCCGGCACGCAGATCGCGTTGATCGCCTTATCGTCCCGCTCGATACGAGCGATCGCGTCCTCGGTCAGTTCCACCGAGCTCATTTCACCAGCGCGCAACGCAGCCGAGAGCTCTTCGGCCGATCGATAAGTCCACTCCATGAATCCGACGCTAACGCCCGCCCGGGAGTGGGTATCAACGCCGGTCTGCGCAGCAGATATGAACGACGGTAGCCTTGACGACGTCACGAGCACAGTGGTTGGGCCACCACTGCGCAGCACGCCGAGGTCGTCGAGCTATCCGTGGCGGCCGCCAGTCGCGGTCGGTGCCCCGGCATCACCGCCGGGAAGCCGCACGGCTGCAGACCGACGTGAAGAATCCGGACGGCATGCGACCCCCCGAAGCGACCTGAGTGAGCGTAATCTTTCCCGCGCTCGTGTCGGTCCAGGACCGCGGTCACTCATGACCGACCATCGATCAGGGTCACGCCGGCGGGATGCTCTGCTCGTACTGGAAGACGTTGTGCGGGTCGTACTTCGCCTTGATTCTGCGCAGACGCTCGAAGTGCTCCCGCCCCCAATAGGCGGTCTCCCACTCTTGCATTCCCACGTTCGGCACGTTGACATAGGCGCCGTCCGCGTAGGGTCGCAGCGCCTGGCTGAACTCGGCGAGCCAGGCCTGGGCCTGCGGGGTCAGCGGGTCGCTGACGCCTGGTTCGGTTGAACGGGTCCCCCAAGCTGCGCCGATCTCACCGTAGAACAGCGCGTCGCGATGCGCGAACGCCGTGCCGCCGCGCGGCTCCCTCTCGATCGCCCCACCGAAGGCATCGACGAAGTAGTTGCTTTCCTCTGTGGGAGCGTTTCGCATGAAGGAGTTGATGATGTCGATCGCGTTCTTCGGGAACGGCTTCTTGACGAACTGCGAGAAGAATTTCCAGTTCGCGGGCTCTTGCGTGAGCGGGACCTGGGCTCCGGCAAAGAAATCGCCCCAGTTGCCCACCTGCACCGTGACCTCGGGCGTGCCGACAGACAGGATCGGAGCCAGCATCTCTCTGGCCTGTGCCGCCGCCCCCTCCGCAAGCCAGGCGGACAGCTGGATCTGGGACTTGTGGATCTCCAGCTCGGATCCCAGACGGCTGTCGGCGGACGGTACCGTACGCTGCCATGCCTCGAAGACCCCGTAAAGGTCCCCAAGGCCATCCCATGTCGCCTGTAGGTAGGCGAGATGCTCGAGCGGATACACCTCATAGGTGAGTTGTGTGACGATCCCGAAGTTGCCGTTTCCCGCGCCGCGAAGCGCCCAGAGCAGGTCCGAGTGGTGCTGCAGGTCCGCGTTGATCACCTCGGCGCAGTCGTGACCCGACGAGACGACGACCTCGGCCGCCATCAGACTGTCGCAGGCCATGCCGAGCCAGCGGTTGAGCGGCCCGAGGCCACCGCCGAGCGTCGCACCACACAAGCTCACGCTGCCCTCACTTCCGGTTGTGACCGCAAAGTTCTGCTTCGCGAGCGTCGTCACCGCTTCCAGCTGGTTCAGCCCGGCGCCAACCGTCGCGCTACGAGCGCCAGGGTCGATCCGGACCGACTTCAGCCGGCTTACGTCGATCACGATGCCGTTGTCGACGTTCGACCAGCCTTCGAGAGCGTGGCGACCGCTGCGCACTCGCAACGCGACGTTGTGCTGCCGCGCCCAGGTGAGGGCGTTCACCACGTCTTGGGTCTCCTCTGCGAAGACGATGACCAGCGGATAGTGGGAAAAGAGCTGGTCCCAGCCGAGTCGTGCGTCCGTGTACGACTCGTCACCGGGGCGAACGATGTGACCGGTCAGCGTCGCCGGGCGGCATCCCGGGCTGTTGCTCGGATGGCCCGCGGTCACATTTCCCGGGGCGCTCGCGTCGGCGATATCCGGAGTGTCGGCGGCTGTAAGGCCCGATACGACGACTGCTCCGACGCCGGCGACCGTCCACGTCCTGAGCAGGTCACGGCGAGAAAGATCACTCAAGTCCAGGTCCTCTCGATCGGGCTCCGCGCACCCAGCTGCTAAGGAACTCTTACCCCCCAGCCGCCGGGCAGTCCTCTGTGGTCGATTCCGGAACGGTAACGGGGTGACGCGGCGGTATGTCCCGACACGCCAATCGAGGACGATCACGACCGCTCGAGGGCGTAATTCAGTGCCGAACCCCTACCGGACTGTCTCGGAATTCTGCTCCAACGGCCGTCAGACCGGCCCCACCGGTTACCGGATGCCGCCCGGCCGACCCGGTGCCGAACTATCGCGCACCCGCGCCGGCCGAATCCGTCCACGGATCGTCCCCGCGGATACCGCGAGTACACCTCCGCAGGTTGCCGCGCAGCCGCCGGAGCACCGGTCCTCGGCCACCGCGCAGCGGGGACCGGCCGAGGTGGCCGATGCCGAGAACTCCCGACTCGGCCACAGGATCTTCACCGTCGAATCCGCGCATCGCTGCTCGCGTGGGATGGAACCGTTGTCCCTGCGTTTCACAGACGCGTAGTAGCCGACGTTGTGGTTGAGGCGAGGTCACATCGAGCAGAATTGAGCAATGTTTGGGCGGGTGAGCGCTGTTGCTGCGCAGGTAGGTTCAAGAACGACCGCGTTGCGCACGTGTTTGATCGAAGACTTCCGCTCGTCGCTCAGGCGTCGCACGGGACGGATCCAGTTGCTGCCGGCGGTCTTTTCCGCACTCGCTGCGGGCCTGGGCGTGGCCGTCGCCGCCTATGCATTCCTACGGTGGATTACACCAGTCGACACCAACAAGACCGCGGCCGAGATCGACGTCACCCGCATCGCCTTGACCGTCGTCGCCGGGGTAGGTGGCGTCGTCGCGCTGGTCATCGCCTACCGCCGCCAACGCGACCTCGAGCAAAGTCGGTTCATCGAACGCTTCGGTGCCGCGGCTGCCCAACTCGGTGCTACCGATGTCGCGGTCCGCATCGCCGGGGTCTATGCCATGGCCGGCGTCGCCGACGAATCCGAAGGTCTGCGCCGCCAGCAATGCATCGACGTGCTGTGCGGATACCTCCGCCTGCCCTACGACACCGAGCACGGCGCCAGCGGGCGCACCAAATTCGTCGTCAAAGCCCCCCGAATCGAACATGGCCGAGTGCGTGGCGAGACGGAAGAGCACATCGAATATCGGCAGAACGACCGGGAAGTCCGAGCGACCATCCTCCGTGTCATTGCCAACCACCTCCGCCCACCCGCCGAATACAACTGGTCAGCAAACGATTTCGACTTCCGCAATGCGTACCTGGAAGGTGTCGATTTCAGCAATGCGACGTTCAAGGGCTCTGCCGAGTTCAGCCGTGCGACCTTCGCCGGCGTCGCTGAGTTCGGAGACGCGACATTCACTCGCAAAGCCCAGTTCGGCGGTGCGATCTTCACCGGCGGTGCATGGTTCCAGAATGCGACCTTCAGTAGCGGTGCCTGGTTCCACGATGCGACTTTCACCGGCGACGTCCAGTTCGGAGAGGCGACCTTCACCCGCACCGCCGAGTTCGGAGAGGCGACTTTCACCGGCAAGATCTGGTTCCACCATGTGACCTTCGCGCACAGCGCCTGGTTCAACAGTGCGACCTTCACCTGCGACGTTTCGTTCAAAGGTGCGACCTTCACCGGCGACGTCTCGTTCCACGATGCGACCTTCACCGGCGACACTCGATTCATGAAGGTGAGCTTCGGTAGCGGGATCGCTTCGTTCGTTGCTCCAAAAAAATGGGGGCCACCGGCACCAGTATTCGACTGGGATCAGGACCTCAGCCAGAAGCCCGCCAATGTAGTGCCCCAGGATTGGCCACCGACCGTCGCAGTGCCGCCACCCTCGTAAGCCCGACGCAGCTGACGCAGGAGACATGCTGCCCGACAGGCGCGGCTCACTAAGCTGATCGAGTGGAGTTCACAACGGATTTGGAGCGTGGTGGGTGGCTGCTCGCGCGCGTCGGCGAACACGGGGTCGCTGGCGTCGCGGGTACCGGCTTCGAGGCCTATGCGCGGATCCTGCACCCGGTCGAGGCGACCCGCCGCGACGTCGCGGTGACCGACGAGTGGGGCAATCCCGAGATCGTGGAGGAGGCGATGTGGCCGTGGGCGGAGGTCGCCGTGCGCAACGGCAGAGTGATGCATCCGCTGGTGCAGTGGCGCAACCTCACCGACGGTGAGGACAAAGCGGCGATGTCGTTCGACGACGGGTGGCAAGTCGGCCAGACCGTCGAGGGGTGGTTCGACCCCAGCCTGCTGGCCTCGCTCACCGTCCACCTTCGCGCAGCCACCGAGGCACCGGAAGAGGTGACGGCTGGAGTGTGGAATGGATTCGGCGAGCTGAACACATCCTCGGGTGCGGTGTTCGTCGCGTCCACCGACGGCGATCCGCAGGATGTCGAGCGCGAGCGAGCTCGAATCGAGGCCGAGCTGGCTGCCTCTGTCGCGCCGCAGGTCAGACGGGCGGTCGAGGCAGGGCCTTTCCTGCGATGGCCGGGACGCGACTTCATGCTGTTCGATACCAGTCTCTCCGAACTCGCCGACCCCGGCTGGGTGCATGCGGCGGGCCTGGGATGGACGACCGACTTCCCCGGAGTGACGCCCCAGCTGCTCTGGCCCGCCGACCACGCATGGGTCGTGGCCAGCGAGATCGACTTCGATTCCACGATCGTCGCCGGCTCACGGGCTCTGATCGATGCGGTTGTGGCCGATGATCGTTTCGAGGCCTTCGAGGTCGCCGAGAATTCAGATCTGAGCTGGGACGGCGACACAATCAATCCCGCGCCGTAGGACTGAGATTCGGGGAGAAAGTAACTCCTACTCGGCAGGCTCAGTACCTTGGCGGCCCCCCGTGATGTCAGTGGCGGCCGCCTTCATCGCTGCGGTCAACTGCGTCCCGGCATCGAGTAACTCCACCCCGAGGAGTGCACCGTCTGCATCGAAGTCAAGCGTAGCCAATAGCGTGCCGTCCTTGGTTTGCGCGCGCACGGTGCGTGCTGCATATCGCGGCCCGGGGTGTTCGGACCGAATGGCGAGATATGCAGCGTTGGCCTGCCTGTCCCAGGTAAGTTCCTCTATATAGGTGTTGTTCGGCAGCGTCGTCATCAGCATATCCCCAATTTCATCCAATTCGTACAGCTACTGGTGTCGGGAACGAGGCTACTTCTCGAACGTAGTTCGTTGCAACGAATCTCATCGGGCGATACTCTTCTCGTCCATCTTGGCGCGCCGAGGGCTTCGTGTCACATCGATCCATACAGCTGCGAGGCGCCTCCCGCCGCCTAGGTCAACCCTCCTCCGGAATTGGAATGCCCACCCCGAGTCCGCCTTCCTGTTGGCTTGAGAGCCACGAGTAGATCGAACGGTTTGTGAAAGTTCTGATGGTCCAGGATGGTCACAGTGACGCGCTTCGGAGTGGAGACTGCCCTCAGTTGGCGCTGGCCAGAGGTCGGCGAGACATACGAAAACGCCTGTGAGAACAACTGTCCGCGCTGCTGCCCTAGGTCGAGGACGCCGACAACTTTCTCGACTTTCGAGAGAGCGGTCATCAGGAGGCCGAGTTGTCGATCTGGACGCAGCGCCTCCTCGAGCACCAGGTGCCGATCAGAGACCGGACGCGTGCCGAGATCGAGTGCTCGCGAGCACTGGCGTGAACGCCTGGCCTGCCACAACGAAATCCGCTGTCGCCTCCGCGGCGGCTACCTCACGGGACTTGTTCGACCGGGTGGCGCTGGTCGCGTCGGCGCACCGTGCGCAATCCGCAGGCCTGGCCTACGCTCGCGCCTTCGAGCAGGTATTGCAGTCCGATCACTGCGAATCCGAACAGCCATCGCGCGATCGTCTGCCACAGACGCGGGCGCCGGCCATCCTTCCATCGCACTACCCGCATTCCGAAGAGCAGTTTCGCGACACTTCCCCGCAACAGCAGTGTGCCGAGGACGTGGTTGGCGAACGACACCGCGAGCACACACGGAATGAACGTGCCCAGAAACTCCCCCACACCGTGGAAGGCATGAAAGACACGTTGCGACAACGCGAAACCCACCATTAGCACGAGGAGAGCGTCGACCACCGCGGCCAGGGCCAGGCGGTTCTCTCCCGCCTCCTCGGGAACGCCACCCCACTGAGGCTCCGGCGACTGGGCGGGTGATCGGCTTCGGCGCGAACCGGGGCGTGTTGCGTTCACGCGACGTATTCTGCCGCAGTCAGCAGCTCTCCCCAGTGATGTGAAGGTTGCGCGCGTGCGGAACGGTGGAAAACCGTAGCGTCGACAAGAAGACCGAGTTCTGCTCGCCCGGTGGCAGCCGGCCGCCATCTTGGGCGCCCGGATCGGCGGCGGATACAGTCGAGATCGATAGGGATCGTAGGAGGGTATCGCTCATGTCCGTGAACATTCACCTCTCGCTGTATGTCGAAAAGCTCTCCTCTCCAGCGGAAGCCGACAACATCGAGGTGGCGGTGGAGAGGGTGTTGAAGGAGCACGGGATCGACTCGTGGATGATGGTGAGCGTCTTTCACAACCCGCCCTGGGTGAAGGCATCCAGCGAGAACGGCCCGATCATCGTCCGCGGGTTCGGCGAGTGGAGCAAGATCTTCGAACGCGACGTCACAGATGCCATTCGGGGTATTGCGCCTGAGGCGGACATCGATCTGGAATGGGGATATCCCGACGAGGCCTGAACCACTATCGAGTCAGAGCCTGCTGCGCGCGGGACTCGCTCCCCGCTATTCGATTCACGGCAAACGCATCATCCTCGACATCCATTATTTCCCGCCGCCGATACGGCCCATATCGAACGCATGACCGCCCCGATCACCCGGTTCGCCTCCGGCTGGCTCGACACCGAAGGCCCGGATCCCTCTCCCCGTAGCATTCCACCCTCCTGGCCTGATCCCAGGTCCGGATCACCGCGCGACCTCGGCCGCGGCTTTCGTCGACTTGAGCCGAGCCGAAGACGCAGGTTCAGCCCGCCAGGCGCTGTTCGCGTGTGTTCAGCAGGGCGGCCGATAGGGATGGCCGTGCAGGTACAGTCCCCAGTCTCCTTCCCAGAGCGGCCCGGTGACCTGGGCGCAGATGCGGGGGATGAGTTCCTCTGGCCTGGTGTCCCACGATAGAGGCGGTTGAGCGTCGTATTGGGCGTGCACCCGTCCGCGCTCATCGAACCGAAGCACGCGGAGGTGATCGGACAGGTCGGCGGGTAGTGACCAGGTGACCAGTTCCTGCGGTACGGAGCGGTCACGCAGATCGAACAGGCGAACCGAACGATTGTCGCCAACGGCCAAGGCGGTCGCGTCCGAGGACAGGGCCATGGCGTACGTGGGCAGACCCGCTCGGCCGCCGATGGACGCGGTCAGCCGCGCCTTCTCCGGATGTGTCAGGTCGAATACACGTATACGCCCGTCCTCGTCGCCGAACACGAGCACTCGCCCGTCCCGGCTGAGCGTCGTCGCGGATACCCGGTTGTTCTTGTCCGGGTACGTGGCGACGATCCGGGGCGAGCGCGGGTCGGTGGCGTCCACGATCGACATGCTGCCGTCGCCACCGGCGATGAGGATCAAACCTCGTTCGACGGCCTCCACCCGATTGATTCGGAACTCGCTGTCGATCGCGCCCAACGGCACAGGACGGGTTCGGTCGCCGACGTCGAAGATCTCCAGTCCGTCGGGTACGCCAACCGCCAGTTCGGTACCTGTCGGGTCGAACGACAGCGATGCACTGAGCCCGATCATGCTGTTGTGTATCTGCACGGTGCCGAGTTGCAGCGGGGCAGCCGGATTGCTTACATCCCAGAGGATCACGGACGTGTCGTAGCCGCCGGTGGCCAATGTGCGGCCGTCCGGACTGAATGCCAATGCCACGCCGGTAGCGACAGGCAGGGCGGTGGTCACCACAGGTCGGTCGACGTCGACGAGATCCCAGAGCACCACCTGTTGGCTGCCGCCCACTGCGAGAAGACGGCCGTCGGGACGCACCGCGATCGCGGCGGCCCGATCCGTCAGATCGGTGAGCGCGGGACCGTGAAGACGCCAGGCACGGACTCGCCCGCCGAAGGATGTGGTCACGACATCGCGGCCGTCGGCGGTGAACACTGCCCCGGACACCATGTCGACGCCGTCGTCGAGAACCTTCTCGACATAGGTCTTTGCCAGGTCCGCGGTGTTCCACAGTCTGGCGCTGTCGCGGCTCGCCGTAACCAGGCGGCGGCCATCGCGACTGAAGACCGTTGTGCATACAGGACTCTCGTGCTTCTTCACGATCACGGGCACGGCGGGGCCCGCGAAATTCCATACCGCGACCCGGCCATCGTTACCGCCGGCCACCAGGGACCGTCCATCCGGTCCGAATTCGGCGGCGCACACCCCTTCCGGACCGCCGGACAGAACGACGCCCGGCGCCGGTGCGACGGGGTCGGCCACGTTCCACAGACGGATCGCGCCGCCGGCAGCTTCGACGGCCAGCATGCGCCCATCCGGACCGAACGCGATGGAGAGCACGCCGGATACGGCTTCGGTGATGCTGCCCGCCCGGCTCGGATGCGCGGGATCGGCGATCGACCATAGGTCCACCCGCCAGTCGTCGCGCCGGATCTGGCCGCCGACTGCCAATGTGCGGCCGTCTGGACTGAATCGAAGTGATGCGACAGGCGGGCCGACGAACTGCCCGACAGCGATGGGGGCGGCGGCATTCGAGATGTCCCATAGGCGAACCGTGCCGTCGAGACTGCCGGTCGCCAGCAGCCGGCCGTCAGGGCTGAAAGCCGCCGAATAGGTGAACCGAAGGGCGATCCTGCTCAGCGCGGTGGACCTGTCCGCAGCGGTCAGATCCCACAGCGTGACGGTCTGGGACTCACCAGCGGTGGCCAGCAGCATCCGGCCGGGGTCGATCGCCGCCACGGAATCGGTGAAACCGAGGTAGGTCTCCCGTGGGTCGGCGACCGCGGCCAGCAGCCCGGACCACGCTTGGGAGGTCGGCGCGTACCGGTAGGCCAGGACGTTCAACTGCCTGGCGAGGTTCTGTCGTGTCGGTCGAACCCCCGCGGCATCCACTGCGAGCTGGCGCGAAAGCGCGATATCGCTTTGGTTTCGGGCTTCCCGCAGCTGCTGTCCCGCGAAGATCACGGCCACCATCGTCGCCACGGTCGAAAGAATCACTGTGACGAGGGCCGCTCGGCGCAGCCTCAACCCCCTGCGATCCGCACTGTCGAGGTCATCCGGGCTTCTCCCGTGCACCGGTGCGGCCAGTTTGCATATGGCGGACCGAAAAGCCCTGTCGCGCAGAGTGAGCCGCCGCGGACCGAGGTCACGCAGGTCGACCCACAGCGGCTCACCGCGGAACCATCCGTCGAGCTGAAGGGGTAGCGCCGTGGTGCGCGATCGATCGAAGTCGCCGAGCCGCTCGTCCCAATGGATCTCACCGGCGGCTACCACTATCAGGAAATTCTCCGGCCCGCCGATCTCCTTCCAGAACTCCACCTCCCGCCCGACGCCTTTGGACGTGGCGGCCTCGGGTGAAGCCAACAGAATGAAGAATTCCGACTGCCGGATCGCGAGTTCGAGGGTGGCCCAGAGGTCTGCGTTCGCGGCCAAATTCGTGTCGTCTCGGAATACGCGCAACGCACGCAATCTGTACCAGCGCCGGGCCAACCGGTGCAGACCCTGCTGTACCGCGGTCGCGACCATCCGGTCCCGGTCGTGGCTGTAGGAGATGAACGCGTTGTAGTCGTGTCGTCTGCTCCGCGGATCGGCCACCGCACCAGCATGGCGCACCCGACTCCTGCCGGTGCCGAAGACCGCTGAAAGTTCCCGAGCAGGGTGGAGATGGCACCGCGCTGCGCACTGGCGAGGTTCGGATTCACCCGTTGCGGGTGAATTAGGTCTTGCCTCGCAGCTCATACGATGCATTGAGCGAACAGGAGTGCTTTCCGCGAGCTACGCCGGCCGTGCGCTCAGGTGATCGCATCAGCGGTAGCTGCGCCACGAGACCGAGGCCCAGCGCGTGACTTTTTCCCGCCCCGAAGGTGCGTGATGAGGGATATCGGATCATCGGGGGCGAAGCTGAGTGGCGGTACGTCCACACAGTGAGGAGGAGTCCATGACGAAGTTCACCAACGGGACAGGCCTGTATCAGATTCTCAATCCGCAAGCCGGCGGCGCCGCGATGGGGCTCACGGGCGCCGACACGGGCGGCCGCGGCGTGGCCGTCGGGCTGGTGAGTCCTGGGGAAGGCAGCGGTCAGCTCTGGATCGTCGATGTGTTCGATTCGGATGTCAATTTGACCGACTATGAGACGAATACGATGCTGATCCTGGGGGGAACGGGACAAAAGGGTGACCCCGTCGTGTGCGGTGGTGGGGAAACCTATGGTGCCTTGGGATGGAGTTTCGACGGCGACGCTGATGAGGAATCGACCGTTCTCGTGCCTGACTTCGTGCACCAGCTCGCGGTCGCCCCGGCGGGGCCGGATTACGCGCTCGCGCTCGTCGACAACACGGGGGAGGGTACCCAGCTGTGGCGCTTCGTCCGGGTGTGAGATGTCGGACGATTCGGCCCTCGGGGCAAACGACCGGATCGACGCGGCGGCGGCCTGGCAAGATGAACAGGTTCACTCCGGTCCGGGGTTCGGGATGCTCGCCGTCGACACGACGGCGGCTGTGGCGGCGAGGGCGGCCAGGAACAGGAAGGTGGTGGCGTAGCCGCCGAAGACGGATGCCAGAGCGGTGGCGGCGAACGGCGCCGCGGCCATGGTGATCATCAGCGGCGCCGCGAGCAAGCCGGTGAGGTGCCCGTAGTGCCCGGTTCCCCAGCGATCGCTGACGGCGGTGGCCTGCAACAGGGTGAACACCCCGCGCGACATGCCGGCGGCGATCGCAGCCGCGATCAACGTCCACACGGTGGTGAAGACTCCCAGCAGGGCGGTGGTCGCGGCGATGGCCAGCAGTATCACCACGGTGCGGGTGCGGATGCTGGTGCGCGCGGCGAACGCGGAGTAGCCGATACGGCTGGTGACCTGACCGGCGCCGCCGAGCCCGAGCGCGACCGCCGCCAATCCGTTGTCGAGACCGCGTTCGGTCAGCAGCGGAACCAGGGTGACCACCACCGCGAAGGATGTGAATCCCGCGGCACTCAACGCGAGGGTCAGCGTCAGGAAGGGGCGGCTGCGCACGATCGGCCGGGGATCGGTGAGGTGCGCGTGCCCACGTTCCGGGACGGGGTGGGGTGGCCACGGCAGGCGCAGCCCGAACCAGTGCCCTGGCACGGTCACCACGGCCAGAATCACCATGAGAACCAAATACGTTGCACGCCAATCCAAGTGTTCGGAGATCACGGCGGTCAACGGGGCGAACACCGTCGAAGCCATGCCCGCCGCCAACGTGAGCACCGTGAGAGCGCGAACCCGGTTGGGGCCGTGCCAGCGGGTCAGCGCGGCGAAGGCGGGGGGATACAGCAGCGCTGCCATGGTGATCCCGATCAGCAGCCAGCCTGCGAAGAACCACACCGGGTGCGGCGCGGTCGCGACCAGGATCAGCGCCGGGACCGCCAGTAGCGACCCCGCGCTCATCACTCCACGGGGACCGTGGCGGTCGATCCAGCGCCCAATCGGTATCCCAGTGAGCGCGGCGACAAGTTGCCCGGCGGAAAACGCGGCGGTCAGCGTGGTGGCCGACCAGCCGGTGTCGGTGGTGATGTGCCCGAGCAGCACGGGGAAGGCGTAGAACAGGATTCCCCAGCTGGTGATCTCGGTGACGCACAGCACCACCAGCACTCGGCGCAGTCCGGCCGAGGTGATCGCCGGCTGCGGTGGGGCGGAAACATCCTTCATCACGACGGCATGGCCGGGGCGATGAGTTCGGCCCGGCGGGAGAGCGCCTTGACGTGATCCCACTCGCCCGCCACCGTACCCGCGGTCGCGCCGCGTTCGCGGATCAGCAGGATCGATTCTCGGTCAAACAGTTCCGCGGCGGCGGCCGAGCCGATCGGCCCGGCTCCGACCAGGACAACGGAAAGATCCTTCACCATCACTCAGTCCTTTCAGTGGTCGATGACGACCACCGGTGTCAGGTCATCGCTTCGGCCGATGGCCGGACGCGTCCATTCAGGCAGCCGGTTGCGCGCCCACCCGGGGAAGGGGTCGCGGCGCGCCTGTCCTCCCGAGATTTCCAATGACGGCGCCCCGCGGTCGCGACAGCATCAGTCGCTTGCCCTGCCCCTCCAGCGGATCGCGACTTTCGGACGAGCTGTCAAGTCAGTCCGCCGTCCGCACGGATGTTCTGGCCGGTGACCCATCGGTTGTCCGGATGGACCAGCAAGGCCACGAGATCTGCCGCGTCGGCGGGTCGGCCGATGCGTCCGAGCGCGGTCATCGCTGCGGCTCCG
The DNA here is from genome assembly GCF_001613465.1 of Nocardia niwae NBRC 108934 = DSM 45340. GTDB lineage: Bacteria > Actinomycetota > Actinomycetes > Mycobacteriales > Mycobacteriaceae > Nocardia > Nocardia niwae. The sequence goes on from NZ_BDCK01000019.1 coordinate 86,292, forward strand.
TCCACAGCGCCCGGTTGAGCGCCGCAGCGGAGCAGCTCGGTGTCGGTCGGGCCGAGAGAGATGGTGTTGGCCGTGATGCCTCGGTGTCCGAATTCGCGTGAGGCGACACGTGTGAGCTGCTCGATTGCCGCCTTGCTCGCCGCGTAGATCGCCTCCCCGGGACTTGGCCAATAGGTGCCGACCGTGGAGAGGGTGACGACCCGTCCACCGTCGCGCAGTCGCGGCGCGGCCTGCTGCAGAGTGAGGAACGTGCCGCGGGCGTTCACCGCCATGACACGGTCCCATTCCTCGATGCCCGCATCGGCCAGTGGCGCACTGGCGAACACACCGGCGTTCGCCACCAGGATGTCGAGCCCGACACCGGCCTGCTGGAACACGGTGTCCGCGGCGGCGAACGCTGCGGTGACCTGATCGGGATCGCCGAGATCCAGCCGCACCGCCGACGCGCGTCCGCCGCGTTCGGCGATCTCGGCGACCAATGTCTCGGCAGCTTCGGACCGCGTGTGATAGGTGAACACCACAGTGGCCCCCGAGGCAGCCAATTTGGCGGTGATGGCGCGACCGATACCGCGCGATCCGCCGGTGATCAGGGCGCCGCGACCGGCCAGCGGCCGGGAGGAAGTGGCAGCGGGACTCATCGAAGTGGTCATGTCGGCAACAGTGGCACCTATCGCGGCACGAATCGCTCCGCGATAGATGAGAGGCTGATCGGCATGGTCGATACCAGTGTCCGGCTTCTGCGGCTGCTCGGTTTGCTGCAAACCCAGCGTTGCTGGACCGGGGCGGAGTTGGCTACTCGTCTGGGCGTGAACACCCGCACGATCCGAGTCGATATCGCCCGGCTGCGTCGGCTGGACTATGAGATCGACGCTGCGCCCGGCGTGGCCGGTGGATATCGACTCCGCGCCGGTACCACGCTGCCACTCCTGCGATTCGATGACGACGAGGCCGTCGCCGCCGCGGTGGCTCTACGCACCGCGGCGCGCGCGGGCGTGGTGGGTATCGGCGACGCCGCCGCCCGGGCGGCGGCCAAACTGGAACAACTGCTCCCACCTCGGCTGCGGCACCGGTTGCACACGGTGCATGCGGCAACCGAACCCGTCCCCGACGATGGCAATTTGCTGGACACCAGCGTCTTCCGTGCTGTCGCCACGGCGATCGAGCGCACCGAGATACTCCGATTCGACTACACCGATCGGCACGCGACAACCGGTTGTCGCCGAGTCGAACCCCATCGGATGGTGCACAGCGGCGGACGCTGGTATCTCGTCGGCTACGACCTCGATCGCCAGGACTGGCGTAGCTATCGTGTCGATCGCATCGACCCGAAGACACCGACCGGGCCCGGCTTCACGATCAGAGACCTTCCCGGACCGGATCTGGCGACCTTCGTGACCCGTGGGCGGATGGCAGCGCTGTGGAACTACACCGCAAGAGTCACAGTTCACGCTCCCGCCGCCACCGTCGCAGCCCGCATCCCGATCGGCATCTGGACCGTCGAACCGATCGATGCACACACCAGCGCGCTGGACGCCGGAGCGCAAAGCCCCCAACTGCTCGCCGCGTACCTCGCCGCAATGGACCTCGACTTCCACCTCGACCCCGGACAGGCGCCGGAACTCGCGGCGGCCGTCGACGTAATCGCCACGCGCTACGCAAGAGCCACGCGCGAGACTTGAGCGACCGCTTAGGGGATTTCCCAGCAATGGGGTCTGCGGCGCGACCGGACTCCAGCTCTGCCGTATCCGACCACATGGTCGGCGCCGCAGGTCACCTCCGAGGCTGAATGCGATCGCTGGCCGCCAGAGCGGCGAGTTCGGTCCGCGAGGAGACGCCGAGCTTGGTATATAACCGGGTCAGATGCGCCTCTACGGTCTTCTCGCTCACGTAGAGTTCCTGTGAGATCTGGCGGTTCGTCCGGCCGAGTACCACACGGTCGACGATCTCGGATTGCCGTTCGGTCAAATCGCCGAGCCGCACCGTGGTCGCGCGGGAACGGCTTCGCGGTCCAGGCGTCTTCCGCTCGCCCACCCGGTGCAGAGCCAGGCGCGCTCGCTCGGCGAGCCGTTCGGCGCCGCACAGCTCGAATACCGCCAGTGCAGCGTCGAATTCCGTTTTCGCCGCGGCAACGTCGTGGAGATCGGCGAGCACGTGTCCGAACAGCAACCTGGCTCGAGCCGCATCGAGCGGAGTCCCGCTGGCGCTGTACTCGGCTGCTGCCTGCTCTGCGTTATCGGCGGCCGCCCGTACCTCCTTGCGGGTCAGCTGAACGTGCGCGCGGCAGTACCGTGCGTCGCCGAGCCGCATATGCATCGTCGGCATGGTGGCGACGATCGTTTCGACGCGTCGAGTCGTCTTCTCCGCGGCGTCGACCCGTCCGAGAGCAAGTTCGGCATCGACAAGAAAACGATAGAAATGAGTGATGAGAGTCGGGTAGACCTCGCCCGGGACTTCACCGGCGATCTTGATGATTTCCTGCCGTCCACGGCGATAGCGGCCGGCCTCGATCAGTGCTGAGCCATAGACCAGCGGCGCGTGCCAGGCGTAGAAGGTCGTCGGCATCTGGACGTTGAAGCGCATACTGAGCGCGCCGGACTGCAAGGCTTCCGTGGTGCGGCCCATGAGCGTCAGCAGCCAGCAGCGGGTCGCCTCGGTCAAGGCCATCAATGGCGCATTATCCAGCAGCAGTGCGGTCTTCGCGGCAGTCGCCGCGGCGGAAAGGCCGATATCGAGGTGGCCCTGCAGCAGAAGGCCGAGCGCCCGCAGATTCTGGAGTTCGACCAGGTGCCTGCCGTGTCCGGTTTCGTGGCACAGCCGGATGCCCCGATCCGAATGCGCCACCGCGTTGCCCCACCGCTCCGTCAATATCTCGGCGTACGCCACGTGGGTGAGCCCGTCCAGCAGCGCGGGCACGATCTCGGTGTCGGTGAGCGCATCCAACGCCGAAGCCGCCTCGTCCAGAGAGCGGCGGCTGTCGCCCAGCGACTGCCCGCCATGCAACGCGCCCATGAACGCGCTCGCCGCAGTCGCCATGAGATACAGCCGCCGGTCTTCGCGCGCCGTGGTCGACTGCTGCACCTCCGCCGTGAGCCGGGCTGCCTCATGCCAGTCGCGCATCATCAGGTGGCTCTCGGCCAACTGCAACCGAAGACCGGCGGCCTCGGGACTGCCCGGCGCGCTGAGTGATGCCGCCGTGGTGAGTAGTCGCAGTCCCTCCGCGGCATTGCCGAGCCGCTGCTCGGTCACGGCGATCCGCGCCATGATCGGGACGCGATCCTCGGCTTCGTTCGATGGGATGAGGTCCAGCGCCTGCCGCAGCACCGCGCTGCATTCGCCGAGATGACCGGTCGCGCTGAGCGCATCGGCGAGCGCCACGGACAGTGAAAGCCGCCGCCGCGCAGGTGCATCGTCGGGCAGCAGACGCAATGCTGCGCGGAACCAGCGCACGGCAGTGTGTGGTGCGCGCGGCGCGGCCGCCATTCCTGCTTCGGTCAGCAGATCGATGGCCTGCTCGTCTCCCACTTCTCCGCAGTGTTCGAGGTGATGAGCGCGTACGGACACTGCCGCGCCCCGGCGGTCCAGCGCCGCTGCGGCCCGCTGATGCGCTCGTCTCCGCCAGGCGTATCCGCTGCGCTGGTAGATGGCTAGGTGCACGATGGGATGACGGAACGCGAGCCGCCCGGGCGCTCCTGTCTGGTGGATCAGCCCCGAACGAACCAATTCATCTGTGGCACAGCGAGCGTCGGCCTCGGTCGATTCGGCGATCTCGATAGCCAGCTCGATGTCGAAGATTCTTCCTATCACGGCGGCGGATTGCAGCAGCGATCGCGCGCTCAGTGAGAGGGGTTGAACTTCTTGCTCCAGCGCGGCCTGGATCGCGGAGGGTACGCCCGAGGAGTCGAGAGTATCCATGGTGCCGCCAACGGATCCGCTGAATCCTGAGTGGGCGCGCGCCAATTCTTGGAGATAGAACGGGTTGCCGCCGCAAGAGCGATGCAATTGCGCCAGCTCGATGCGATCGAGCGCGTGGCAGGGGAGCAGTTCGGCGGTCTCGTCCAGGGACAGCGGACCGAGCTCGAGCGCGGTCAGTGTGCCGTTGCAGGCAGCGTGAGCCAGGACCGAGGCGTGCGTGTCCGGCAGCTGCCGTGAACGATTCGCCAGCAGCAACGCCAATCGGGGTACCGGATGGCGGAGGAGATGCGCGATCACCTCCAGCGAGGCGTGATCGGCGCAGTGCACGTCGTCCAGCACGAGCAGCACTGGTCGCCATGCCGCCAGTTGGTGCAGGACCCGCCGCACGGCGCGGTGGCAGCGGTGCCGCTCGATTTGCAACGGCGTCGACAGGGGGGAGGCCAACGCGCTCAGCGACGGAAGCAGCCATCCCAGTTCAGCAAGCTCTTCGGCACAGAGCAATCGCAACTCCGTGCGGCGCAACGCGCCGAAGGGCTGATCGAGGGCATCGATCACCATGGCGTACGGAATCTCGCGTTCGAGGTCGGTGCCTTGTCCCTCGAGGACCTGGAGACCGAGGGCTGCCGCTTGCACCGACGCTTCGCGGAGCAGGCGGGTCTTGCCGATGCCGGGTTCGCCGGTCACCGAGATCACCGAAGTTCCTCCCTCTCGCACGCCGCGGAGTGCCGCGTGCAGGGTGCGGATCTCTGCCGTACGACCCACCATTGGTCGGACGCCTGGTCCCGGCAATCCCACCGACATCTCACCTCCGGGCGGTCGACAGCTCGGTTCGCCGGATCTTCCGAGCTATGCCGGTGCATCGTAATCGGACCGAGTTCCGCTGTCGCACTACGAATATTCGCAGGGATGGAACGTCGGGGCGGGCCGAAGTGCAACTATCCAGCGTTCCGGCTTCCCCCGTCGCAAATAGGGGTTTCCCTACTACGTCCGATTGCCGGCGGTGCCCGATTCTTGTTGTGGCGATGCAGCCGAATCCCTGAATCGACTGAGGCTCGACAAGTTTCGGCATCCACGGTGTCCCGCACCTGGATCGGCTGGTCGCCTGGGAACGTCTGGGCAGCAGCCTGCTGCCCAGCGCCGATACTGTGTAGGAGCGCCGGATGCATATTGAAGTTTCCCGTTGGCCTCGGCAACTCGTAGCGAACCAACCCTGGCGCAAGCGACGACTCCCCGTGACAGTCGGGCCGGGCACGTGGCCGGCCCACCGGCTCCACGACGAGTCAGCAGCCGTGGCGGACCGCGCGGTTTGCGAGGGGCTCGGCAAGAACGTGCGAAAAGCCGCGACGGGCACCGTGTGGCCGGGCCACCGATGAGCACGGCGTTGTTGTCTTCCACCGCCGCGGCACGGAGCGTCTGGATGAGACCGTTCGAGCCGGAGGCGCGCGCTGACTCCGATCAGGCAGCGGTCTCCGGCGTATCGGAGACACTGGCATCGCTGTGGAACTGGGCGGCGGCCGTACGTGAGGCAGAGATGCGACGCTTGGAAAACCGGGTGCCCGGACTCCGCGCCGGCGCCCGCAACGAGGTCGATCGGGCCATCCAGCGGGTGGTAGAGGGTCTGTTCGGGGATCTCGGAGCTCGGTTGTCCCGCGACGCCGCTCTCATCGACGCGGTCCACGTGCTCTTCGCACTCGACACACCTGGAGGCAAACCATGACCAGGGTGGGTGTCGTGGTGCCACCGGCCAACCCGGCTGCGGAGCCAGAGTTCGCACGTCTGCTGGCTGGGCGGGCGGACCTCTATGTCACCCGCTTCCCCATACAGCCCGGTCTGTCGCTGGCCGAGCGCTTGGACGCCTACAACGGTGCAGTGCCCGACATGATCCGCTCGTTCGGCAGTCTTCCGCTCGACGCCCTTGTCCTGGCGTGCAGTGGTTCACGCTATTTGCTGGGCCCGGCGGAGGACCGGCGCCGCTGCGCCGAGTTGAGCGCGGAGTTCGGTCTGCCCGTCGCCTCCGTGACCGAAGCCACCAGGCGGGCGTTGGAGCAGCTCGGCGCCGAGGCGGTCACGCTGGTCTCGCCGTACCAGCCGTGGCTGACCGCCCGCGCCGAAGAATTCTGGACGGCGGCGGGCGTGCGGATCGCCCAGCTCGTCCCGGTCAAGGCGGGCCAGCGCTTCGCCCCCTACGAGATGACCACGGACCGGCTCGTCACGCAGATCGAGCAAGCCGGGGTGGCTCAGGACGCGGTGCTGCTGCTCACCGGTACCGGCATGCCGACACTGCGCGCGATAGCCCGGCTGACGGCCGGTAACGCGCGGGTCGTTGTGGCCTCGAACCTTTGCGGCGCCTGGTGGGCGCTGACCAGCACGCGCCGATGCGCCATATCGGACGGCGTCAAGCAGAGGGCCTGGGCCGAGCAGGCCGCGCCATGACCACCGATGTCATCGTGGCGGGGGCCGGGCCGGTCGGGCTTGCCGCGGCGCTCACCCTCGCCAGGGCCGGGGTGTCGGTGCTGGTCTTGGAGTGTGCGGCCGCACTGGGATCCGGTTCGCGGGCCGCCACGATCCACCCAGCCACGCTCGACGTTCTCGATGACCTGGAGGTGGCCGCGCAGTTGGTGGCGTACGGCTTGATCGTGGATCGCCTGCAATGGCGCGATCTGTCCGGAACCGTCCTCGCCGAAATGCCGATGGCCGCGCTGGATGGTCTGACCGGGCATCCTTTCCGGTTGCACGTGGAGCAGCCGGTGCTCACCCGGCTATTGCTCGATGCTCTCGATCCTTACCCGGAGGCGGTTGTCCGCTTCGGCGCTCGGATCGAATCCGTGACCGACACGGGCGCGACCGTAGGGGTTCGGACCTCGAACGGACGGGAGCGGGCTCAGTACCTCGTCGCGGCAGACGGCGCACACAGCGCAGTCAGGGCCTCGCTCGGTCTGTCGGTACGGCGGTCGGTCTACCCGACGCAGGCACTGCGAATCTTCACCCGCTCCCCACTCGGTGAACTGCTTCCGGGTCTTGCGCCGGTGACCTATATCCGTGACCCGGTCCAGTCGTGCAGTCTGTTGCGATTGCCCGATCACTGGCGGATCATCCTCAGGCTGGCACCCGGCGAGTCGATGCCGCAGCGTGTGGCCGGGCTGGAACTCCGCGACCTGAACGTCATCGGCCTGCATCGCTACCACCTGGCTACGGGGGTACTCGGCGCGTTCCGCCACGGCCGGGTGCTGTTCGCGGGCGACGCCGCGCACGTGACCTCTACCGCGGGCGGTCTCAACATGAACGCCGGTATCCACGACGCGGTCGATCTCGGCAGAACACTGGCCGATGTGCTCACTGGACCCGCGGCGCCGACTGCCTTGGATAGCTGGGCGCGGCGTCGCCGCGCCGTCGTGATCGACCACGTCGTCCCGACCAGCGAAGCGAGGGTCGTGGGCGTGCAAGACGGTGAGGCCGCCCGATTGCCTGCCGCCGTCGCCACTCTGCGGGCCATCGCCGCCGACGGCGAAGCGACGAGGGCCTACCTGGCCAAAGCCTCCATGCTCGACACCATTCCTGCGAATACGGGTAATTGACATGCGAATTCGATTCCAGAAACACGCCGTCGAGGGGCGCTCGCCGCTGCTCGACAAACTCTACGCCAGCCATCTGGCCGAGGTCTCCGGTCCGGGTACCACGGTCGAAATCCGCACTCTGCCACCACTGACGTATGCGACTGAGTTGCCCGAGGATTTGGTCGGTTTCGGATCGCTCGGGCTGTTGTTCGGCGACTACTTCGCGCGCACGGCCGTCTCCGCCGAACGGGATGGCTGCGCCGCGTGGATCAGCGGCGCGGGCCAGGACCCTGGGCTTGCCGTCGCGCGCATCCGGGCAACCATCCCCGTGGTCGGTTACGGAGACGCGACCTGGCATGCTGCCCGGCAAGAGCGGCACCGGCTCGGCGTGATCGGCTTCATTCCTCATCTGGCCGAGCCCATTACCGACAATATCGCCTCCGCCGGTGCGACTTTGGCCTCCTACCAGGTGATCGATGACGGTGCGGTCGTGATCTCTCGCGCGCTGGCTGGGGACTTCGATCCGTTCGTGCGGGCGTATACCGCAGCCGCGGAGCAGGCAGCGAAGGCAGGTGCGCAGTGGCTGGTGCCCGCGGAGGGCATCCCCAACGAGCTGCTCGTCCACTTGCAGATCCGGCAGCTGTGTGGGCTGCCGGTGATCGATCCCGGCGGCCTGGCGGTGAAGACCGCTGAGCACCTGGCCGGCTTACGTGACCTCGGCATAATCGCCAAGGCCTCGACCGGATACTGGTACCGGCAGCCATCCGGGGTCGTCGTGGAGCACGTCGAGCGGACACTGGAGGCTACGTCATGAGCTTCCCAGTGGTTCGGCCACGGCGGCTGCGCCGCACCGCCGCGCTTCGTAAGTTGGTGGCCGAGAACAGGTTGCATCCGTCAGATCTTGTCCAGCCCCTGTTCGTGCGCGAGGGCATCACGGAGCCCCGGCCCATTCCCGCGATGCCCGGCCAACTGCAGCACACCCGCGACAGCCTCCGGAAGGCGGCAGCGACCGCGGTACAGGCGGGCGTGGGCGGAGTCATGATCTTCGGCATTCCCGAGACGAAACATCCGGATGGCCGTGGCGCCTGGGACGAGGGCGGCATCGCCCAACTGGCGATTGCCGATGTCGCGGCTGAGGTCGGTGACGCGGCCGTGGTGATAGGCGATATCAATCTCGACGAATACACCGATCATGGTCATGTCGGTCTGCTCGGGGCCGACGGCGATGTGGACAACGACGCTACGTTGCGCGCGTACACCCGCATCGCGCTGGCACAAGCCGAAGCCGGAGCTCACTTGGTGGCCCCCAGCGGCATGATGGACGGCCAAGTCGCCGCCATTCGCGCCGGACTCGACCTCGCCGGACATGAGCGCGTAGCCATTCTCGCCTATGCCGCCAAATACGACTCCGCCTTCTACGGCCCCTTCCGGACGGCCGTCGAATCCTCGTTGGTGGGCAGTAGGTCCACCCATCAACAGGACCCGGCCAACCTTCGCGAGGCGCTGCGCGAGGTGCTGCTCGACGTCGAGGAGGGCGCCGACCTGGTGATGGTCAAACCCGCCGGACTCTACCTCGACGTTGTACGCCGGGTGGCCGACGCGGTGGATGTGCCCGTTGCCGCCTACCAGGTTTCGGGCGAATATGCCGCGATCGAGGCCGCTGCCATGCGGGGAATGCTACACCGTGAGCGGGCCATCGAAGAGAGCCTCACCGCGATCCGACGTGCCGGGGCAGGGATCGCCATTACCTATTGGGCCACCGAGGTCGCGCAGAGACTACACGGATAGATACCGAGGAGCCGAGGCGGTGGCCCGGGTCGAAGGGACAGCGCCACGCGCGGTGTTCACCGAGTCGGGCGCCGGGAGAACACATGGCCACACGGACGTCGGCAACTGCTGCTGGGAGGAATGAGGAAGCTACGGCGGTCAGGCCGAGGGCGCTGTCTTGATGACCAGATCCGATCTGATCGCACGGGCATACGCGCGATTCGCCCAACACTTGAGCAACGAGATCAGGAGGATGGCGAGGGCTGATGCCGAACACGGCCTCAGGCCCGTCGCTCGCGAAGCAAGGAGTGCGGCCCAGGTACTTCTCGACGCCGACAGAGGCTTCCGTCGCGACTTCGATACCGGCGACCCATCGTTCCCGCGTCCGCTGGTCGAGTCCGGGTCCGCGCCGCCGGATCGTTTCTATAACGGTGCACGCCTGTGGCAGGTCGATCAAGTATTTCCGAAAGCTTTTCGCGGAAGAGAAGCCGCAGCCGAGGAAGGCTATATCCGCACGGCGTCACACAGCACCGCTGGAGACGTTGTGTATCTGACCGACGGCACTGACGTCGCGGGCGTGTACGGAACGATCACGAGCTGGACCGATGTTCGCGACGGAACGATGCGGTTCCACCCCGCGGGAATGGTACTGGGTGTCGACGCCAACCGTATCCGGGTCGATCCGATGCTACAAGAGGGGCATTCGGCAGCCAATTACATCGAAGGTGTCAGCGACCGCGTATTCACCACGCCGGGGCGGGTGGACACATCCAAGATCGTCAGCGTGGAATTCCAGACCTACGACGACATCATCAGCGATCCCGATGTAACCCTCGTAGCCGATGGCTTCCCCGGCTTCGACGGCCTCCAGCAAGAGTTGTTACGCGACCCCGCGGTAGTCGCCGAGCGACTCTCCACCATCGCCGAGGCCGTCAGCAGAAACTATCCCGCGATCGACGTCACCGTCAGTGCGAATCATCTCTCCAGCGACGCAGCGATCAGAACCTTCCTGGCAACGTGAGCGAAGTACCAGCAGTCTCGGTCCGGTTCTTCTTCATGTTCGGGATGACCCGAGCTATCCGGCGAACAGCTGCTGGTCCGTCCGTGACGGGGCGCTGTCAGCTCGCCGGGGGCCGATGTTCGGCGCGTACGTCCCCGGCGCGCGGCGGTATGCCCACCGAGCAGCTCCTCGCATCCGCCTGCTCGCTGGGCATCGGGGTTCCCGCGCTTTTCCGAGCCGACCGCCGGGACCGGATCGAATGTCGTGCGGACTGTTGTGACGAACCGAGAAGGACGACGGAGTCCGGAGGGACGCTTTGCCGCCGCCGCCGATCCGGTCGTCGTTGGTTCCGCCGGGCCGCGTAGCCGCTGCCAGGCGCAGCGCAGTGGTTCGAACAGCCCGCGCCGCAGCTGGTCCGGCGTGACCGGCTGGACCGGAGTTCGTCCCGAGCCTCGGTGTGCCGCCCAGGGGCGGGCGCAGCCGCCGAGGGGCGCACGCCCCTGCTCGAGAACTGACGGGCTTTTCCGTAGTCCGGTATGTGATCGATCCGTGGTCGAATTCTCCTGTCATCGCTGTCCGTCTCGGCGAATATTTCTATAACGTCCGACGGACTTTTGTTCAATGGCGTGAACAAAACTGATCGTTATGCACTGCAGTGGAATCTCCGCGATATGGAACCGTGGGAGCGAATCCATTGCGGATCCGGTGCGCGAGGGTGCGGTATTCCCGGCGCTGAAATAGGTAGATCGGCGGTGCGCTCTATAGTCGGTACTCATCGCATATCCTCTGGAATGGAGGACGCAAATGATTGCGCCGTGCCTTTCGTATTCGGTGAGAATAAATTTCAGCATGCAAATCGGCCACTTGTCGGCGCCGGTCGGCCCCGGTCTTCAGCAAACGCTTCTCTCGTGTCGCTCCGCGACATGGTCGGGAGTCGGCCGATGCGCTTCGCTCGGGCGGGCCGCGGCTGCGGCCCCTGACCCGCAGCGGGGCCCTGGTTCTCGACCGTCGTCCGCATCCATCCGGCGAAGCGGCGTGCACGCTCGGCGTTCGCGCATGCCATAGCCGCAATCGGTCCGGTGCGGGGATTCGCGTCGCCGCTTCGGGGCCGCGGGCGACCTGATTCGGACCTCGGTGGCCCGTGGAACGCGCGCCGGATCTTTGCGGGAACGAGCCGTTCGCGGATCACTTGCGGGAAAGCGGAACGGCTGGCAGGCTAACGCTCAGCACGCGACTGGACGGTTGTCCTGGCGCTTTGCCTGCCGAAGAAAGAATGCAAATGTGCTATGGATTCGTCTTCTCAGCTCTGGGAAGTAGGATGCTCGCCTCGGATAAAGATCCGTGGTACACAGGATGTTCCGCTGTGTCGGATTTTCCGTCACTGAGGGCAACGTCGATATGTCCATCTTGATAACCGTGGAGAAACATTCCTCCGCGGAAATGCGCGGTTGCGGCGCGCGTCGGCCTCGTCTGCCGTTCGCGGGCGTCTCGACCGGCTGCTTCGTCACCGATACCTGACCGAACACTCGGCAGTTCTTGCGAACCCGCGCCGTTGCTCGCGGCGCCGGGTTTCTTTGTCGACCCTGCGAAACCCGGGATGTGAAACGTGGACAACGGCGCTGGCGACTCGTCCGACCGCATGTTGGAGTACCTGAAGAAGGTCACCGTCGAACTCATGACGACGCGCGACGATCTGACCCAGCTGCGGGAGAAGATCGACGAGCCGATCGCGATCGTCGGCATGAGCTGCCGGTATCCAGGCGGGGCCGCATCGCCGGAGCAGTTGTGGGAGCTGGTCGCGGGGGAAGCGGACGCCGTGGGTGAGTTCCCGGCCGACCGGGGCTGGGACCCGGAGAGGCTGTTCGATCCGGACCCCGACCGCTTCGGAAAGGTGTACACCCGCTCCGGCGGCTTTTTGCGGGACGCGGGGGACTTCGACGCCGGATTCTTCGGCATCGGCCCCCGGGAGGCGGCGGCCATGGATCCGCAGCAGCGGCTGCTGCTCGAGGCGTCGTGGGAAGCCCTGGAGAACGCCGGTATCGCGCCGACCTCGCTGCGGGGCAGCGATACCGGCGTGTTCGCGGGCGTGATGTACGAGGACTACGAGCACACCGCCAGAGCGGCCGGACCCGTTGCGGAGGGCTACGCGGGGATCGGCTCGACGGGCAGCGTGGTCTCCGGCCGGGTGGCCTACACGCTGGGCCTGGAAGGCCCCGCCGTATCGGTGGATACTGCGTGTTCGTCGTCGCTGGTGGCCATCCACCTGGCCTGTCAGGCGCTGCGCCGCGGCGAGACATCCCTCGTGCTGGCCGGTGGCGTCACGGTGATGTCGACGCCGTTCCTGTTCATCGAATTCTCCCGCCAGCGCGGGTTGTCACCGGACGGGCGCTGTAAGGCGTTCTCCGCGTCGGCCGACGGCGTGGGCTGGGGCGAGGGCGTGGGTGTGCTGGTGTTGGAGCGTTTGTCGGACGCGCGGCGCGCGGGGCACGAGGTGCTGGCGGTTAATTCGTGGTTCGGCGGTGAATCAGGACGGTGCGAGCAATGGTTTGACCGCGCCGAACGGTCCGTCGCAGGAGCGGGTGATCGCGGCGGCGCTGGCCGCGGCGGGGTTGTCGCCCGCGGATGTGGACGTGGTGGAGGCCCACGGCACGGGCACCTCGCTGGGTGATCCGATCGAGGCGCAGGCGTTGATCGCCGCGTACGGACAGCTGCGCGACGAGCCGCTGCGCATCGGATCGCTGAAGTCGAACATCGGTCATTCGCAGGCTGCGGCGGGTGTCGGCGGCGTGATCAAGATGGTGCAGGCGCTGCGGCACGAGACCTTGCCGAAGACGCTGCACGTGGACGCGCCGTCGCCGCATGTGGATTGGTCGGCGGGATCGGTGCGGCTGCTGACGCAGGCGGAAGTGTGGCCCGCGGGTGAGCGGGTGCGCCGCGCGGGTGTGTCGTCGTTCGGGATCAGTGGGACCAACGCGCATGTGATCCTGGAGGAAGCGCCCGCGACGGCCTCCGGCGACGAGACCGAGGACAGCGACACCGGTCCCGCCTGCGCGGCCGGCGCCGTCCCGTTGCTCGTATCCGCGAAGACCGAGGAGGCGCTGCGCGCCCAAGCGGCGCGGTTGCACGAGTGGCTGCTCGGGCATCCGGACGCCGACCCGTGGAGCGTGGCCTCCGCGCTGATCGAGACCAGGGCGCAGTGGAACCGCCGCGCCGCGGTGGTCGGCCGAGACAAAGACCAGTTGCTTGCCGGGTTGGCGGAGCTGGCGGCCGGCACCGCGAGCGGTGCGCTCGATGGTGTTGCCCTGTCCGGGAAGAC
>NZ_BDCK01000020.1 GCF_001613465.1 Nocardia niwae NBRC 108934 = DSM 45340
CCCCAAGGTGTTCGAATCGATCGCCCGCGGGTAACCACAAAAAGCGGCGGACCCGGCCACGAACAGATGAGGGGGTCCGGGTCCGCCGCTCGCCTTCCCCGCCCCGCCCGCATGCTCGCCGTCCCAGCACGACACGCCCGACAGCGACGCTCGAGCACACCGGATTGAACCGCGCGACGGCCCTACTCCGTTGACGAGGCGGAAAGCGGCACCGGCGCAACGCCGGCCGCGCCGTCGAGCCGCCCAACGGCTCGGTCTTCGGAACGGAAACCTCACATGACATTCGACGAACAGCTCCGCACCCGGCGAAGGGCGGTCATCGCCGCCGGTGCGGGCATCGCCGCCGCGGCGGCGGTCACCGCCTGCACCCCCTACGGCAAAGGCGATACCGCGCCGGAGACCGCGACCGCCGGAGACCGGCCGATCGACGCGGACCGGCCCGCGCACGCGCTCGCCGAGACCGCCGACATCCCCGTCGGGGGCGGCGTGATCGTCGGCGACACCGTGGTGACCCAGCCCACCGCGGGCACCTTCGTCGGGCTCTCCTCGGTGTGCACCCACGCCGGTTGCAAGGTCGCGACGGTGTCCGGCGGCACCATCAACTGCGCCTGCCACGGCAGCAAGTTCGGGCTGGACGGCTCGGTGGCCGGCGGCCCGGCCACCAGACCGCTTGCGCCGAAGACCATCCGGGTCACCGGTGGTTCGGTGGTGGCCGGGTGAGCCGTCCGGATCAGGACCCGCCGAACAAGTCGGCCATCCTGCGGTCCATCTCGTCGGGCGGCACGTCCTCCACATGGGTGGCCACAGTCCACCGGTGGCCCCACGGATCCTCGAAGGCGCCGCTGCGATCACCGTAGAACTGGTCGGTCATCGGTGTGAGCTCCTTCGCGCCCGCGGCCAGCGCGGCGGCGAAGGCGGCGTCGGCGTCCTCGACGTACACGTACAGGTTGACCGGCGTGCCACCGACCGTCCTGGGGTCGAGGAAATCCATATCGGGCGCCGGATCGCCGAGCATGACGACCGAATTGCCGAACATCAGCTCGCAATGCGCGATCTTGCCGTCCGGACCGGGCATCCGCATGCGCTCGGTGGCGCCGAAAACGTTCTTGTAGAAATCGATCGCCGCCGCCGCGCCGTCGATCGCCAGCCCCGGCGAGACCACCGGATAGCCGTCCGGGACGGGTTTGACATCAGACATGGAAAACCTCCGGTCGAGGCGTTGTGTCGGACCATGCCGAGCCTATTCCGGCGACCGGCGCAATTGGCCGGTTCCTCGGAAATCAGGGACCGGCGACACCCTGCAGGCGGCGCACCTGGGCCGCGGTGAGCGCGCCGAGCACCTCGGGGTCCACTGCCTCCGGCGCGGTCACCGCGACCTGCACCAACGTGCTTCCCACCTGGACGATCGCGACCGACGAGCCGAGGCTCAGATCGTCACTGGTGGAGCGCACCTGGAAGGGGGCGGCGGCATCACCCACGGGCGGCTGGACGAGCCCGCCGATGCGGTAGTCCACCGCGATGTCGGAGCCGTCGACACTCGTGTAGTGGGCGCAGCGCCGCAGAAGATCCTGTGCCTGGGTGAACGCGGCCGCGACCGCGCCCGGCGGGTAGCTTGCCGCGTCGATATCGATGCTGGAGAAATTCGGCCCGGCGTATTGCGTGGACGCCTGCGCCGACGCACCGGGGTATTGCGCGCCGAGCGGAGCGAGCACTTTCACGCATTCGGCCGGATTCGTCGGCGAGGAGCCGGTGGCACCCGCTCCGGTGTCGGCGGGCGATGGGAGCGCGGTGAAGCCCGCGGGCAGGTCGGTGTCGCTGAGCAATCGTTGGCGCAACCCCGCGGCGTCGGTCTCGGGACCGGTAATCACCGGGGCCGCGGTCACCACGGGCCCCAGCGGCGGAAGCTCGGGCGGTCCGGACGCGGCGCGGTCCCCCGAGCCACATCCGATGGCGACGACGAGAGGCGCGATCGCGGCCAGCAGCCCGCACGTACGGTTCACTCGGCCCACGACACCTGCGTATCGATCGTCTGCTGCAGCGTGCTGTCGCTGTGCGGGTCGCGGTAGGCCTGGTGACCGCCGACGGTGATGGAACCGGCCACCGGCAGCGGCAGACCGAGATCCACCGTGATGGTGCCCGCGCCCTGCATGACGTAGTCCCGGATGTCCAGAGTCCCCGCGTTGTTCGGCAAATTCCACACCGGCGACTTCGGCTTCTGGGTGACGTGCAGTTCGATGGTGAGCCGGTCGCCGTCGCGTTTGCTCAGCGTCGCGGTGGTCACCTGGTCGAGCAGGACGCCGCTGCTCACCTCTTGGCGCACCGTCCACACCGCGCCCTCGCCGACGGGCTCGTCGGGGAACGCGATCGACCGGTAGACGGCCTGATAGAACGCCTGCTCCAGGGCGGCGCGGGCGGTGTTGGACGCATCCGGCGCGGGCTCCAGCCGCAGTGCGGTGATCGCGCCCAGATCGCTGAGGTCGAAGCCCGCGTGCGAGCCGCCGATCTTGGTGAGCGCTTTGGCCAGCGTCGGGTCCGGCGAGGTGACCGTGCCCAGGGTCAGATCGATGCCCTCCGCCGTGGTCTGCGCGGTCATCGGGATGGTCAGCGCCGGTGTGGAGAAGTCGCGCTTGGGCTGTTCATCGATCTGCTGCTCGATGTGGTGGGCGGTGTAGAGCGTGACCCGCTGCACCGTGCCCGCCGGATACTCCGGCCGCAGCAGCGAGCGGGGCTCCGCGCCCGCCGATTCGACCGTGGCCACCGCGGCCGCGATCGGCACGGTCACTTCCTTGCCGATGCCGAGCGGCTCCGTTCCGTCGGCCTCGCCGCTGGACTCGGCGCCGTCACCGCAACCGACGCCGAAGGCGGAGAGCCCGACCGCGAGCACCATGAGCAGCACACCAGAGCGCGCGCTCCGTGCGGAGCCGGCGCTCCGATGAAGGCGGGGGGAAGACAACACCGTCACGTGCAACAGGGTACGACCGATTCCTGAGTGTCAGCTGGGACATCCGGCTGTGCGCCGCTCGGCGTGCCCCGAACCCAGGGCGCGCCGGGGCGGGGCAATCGGACGCGCGCACCGGGCCTGATTCCGCTCGAGAGATGATGGTCGGTGTGAGTGACGACCGGCCGCCCGAGGAAAGCCCAGCGAACACCGCCGATCCGACGACCGCGTCGGCTCCCCCGCAGCGTCTGCGGGCGCTGCTCGTCCTCGCCGCGGTGGTGTTCGGACTGGATCTGCTCACCAAGACCCTCGCGGTGGCGAAACTGACACCGGGTGAGCCGGTATCGATCGTCGGCGACTTCGCGCGCCTGAGCCTGGTGCGCAATCCGGGTGCGGCGTTCTCCATGGCCACCGGCATGACCTGGTTGTTGACCCTGGTCGCCGCCGCCGTGGTCATCGGCGTGGTGCGCATCGGCCGCACCCTGCGCTCCCTGTGGTGGGCGATCGGACTGGGCATGGTGCTCGGCGGGGCGCTGGGTAACCTGGTGGACCGGCTGTTCCGCGCGCCCGGCCCGCTGCAGGGCCACGTGGTGGATTTCGTCGCCATCGGCTGGTGGCCGGTGTTCAACGTGGCGGACTCCGCCATCGTGTGCGGCGCGATCCTGCTGGTCGTGCTCACCGTGTTCGGCTTCGAACCGAACGGCACCCGAGTGGGCCACGGCAAGACCGGCGGCGCGAGCGAGGGCAGCGCGGCATGAGGGAGACCAGGACCATGCCCGTCCCCGACGGGCTCGACGGCATGCGCGTCGACGCGGGCCTGGCCCGCCTGCTCGGCCTGTCGCGCACCGCGGTGGCCGCGCTCGCCGAGGAAGGCTCGGTGCAGCTCGACGGCATCGCCGCGGGCAAATCCGACCGGCTGACCGCGGGAGCCTGGCTCGAGGTGATCTTCCCCGAACCGAAGCGGGAGCTGACCATCGAGGCCGAGCCGGTGGAGGGCATGAAGATCCTCTACGCCGACGACGACATCGTCGCAGTGGACAAGCCGGTCGGCGTGGCGGCGCACACCGGCGTCGGCTGGAGCGGGCCCACCGTGGTGGGCGGCCTGGCCGCGGCCGGGTACCGCATCTCCACCTCGGGAGCCCACGAACGGCAGGGCATCGTGCACCGCTTGGACGTCGGCACCTCCGGAGTGATGGTGGTCGCGCAATCCGAGCACGCCTACACGGTGCTCAAGCGCGCGTTCAAGCAGCGCACCGTCGACAAGCGGTATCACGCCTTGGTGCAGGGCCACCCGGATCCGAGCAGCGGCACCATCGACGCCCCGATCGGCCGGGCCCGCGGCAACGACTGGAAGTTCGCCGTCACCGCCGACGGGAGGCCCAGCGTCACCCACTACGACACCGTCGAGGCGTTCCACGCCGCCAGCCTGCTCGACATCCACCTGGAGACCGGCCGCACCCACCAGATCCGGGTGCACTTCTCCGCGATTCGTCACCCCTGCTGCGGCGATCTCACCTACGGCGCCGACCCGCGCCTGGCCGAGCGGCTCGGGCTGCAACGCCAGTGGCTGCACGCCCGGTCACTGGGCTTCCAGCACCCCGCCGACGGCCGCTATCTGGAGATCACCAGCGAATACCCCGACGATCTGACACACGCGCTGGACGTCCTGCGCGATGCCTGAGCGCCGGGTGCCGCCGTGGCGCGGGATCGTCCTGGGCGCGACGGCGCTCGCGCTGATCGTGCTGGTCTTCGCGCTGGGCGCGGTGCAGCAGCCGTATCGCGCCGCGGTGGCCACCGACCGGCTCGGGCCCGACCAGGGCGAGCAGGTCGCGGACTACCTCGCCCGAGCTCGCGATTCGCTGAACGCCGACGGTGACGAACCGCGCTGGGCGCTGGTGTCGTTCACCGAATCCTCCGTTCCCGGCGGCATTCCCGCACACAACGGCGGCTTGCGCGTCTCCCAGGTGCTCTACCGGGTGCCGATCGACCGCGTGCAGACGCCGCTGGTGGCCGTGCCCGTACCGGAAGGTGTCGCCGCAGCGGTCGATTCGGCGCGCGACGCGGCCTGGCTGCTGCCCCACCCCGCCGACGATCGCGCCGCTCGGGTGATCGCGTTCTCCGCTGCCCGGCTGCGGGACGGCTGCGGTTGCGTCGTCGGGCTCGTCGTCCGCGGCTCCCCGGCGCGGTTGCGGGACCTGGCCGGGCAGAACGGCATCCGCGCGGTCCAGGCGCTGCCCGCCGACGCGGTGGCGGGCAGTTTCGCGGTGGCGCCGCTGCTGCCCGAGCACCGCGACGTCGTCGCGCCCGGCCCCGACGACGGAGCGGTCCCGCGGCCGTGAGCGCGCGGGCGCTCAGTCCGGCAGGGTGACCACGCCGTCGAGGTAGCGGCGGCACCGCCCGAACAGCAGCACACGCTGGCCCGCCAGTTCACAGCGCAGGCTGCCGCCCCGGCGCGAGAGCTGCCTGGCCCGCAGTTCGGTGCGGCCGAGCTGCTCGCTCCACAGCGGAACCAGCTGAGCGTGCGCGGATCCGGTCACCGGATCCTCCGGGACGCCCACGCCCGGGCCGAAGAAACGGGAGACGAAATCGACCGAGTCGCCGGGGGCGGTGACGATCGCGGCGCGCGGCAACGCGGGGAACGCCGACAGCACCGGCGCGGCGTCGCGCACCTCCTGTTCGGTCGCCACGACGATCACCTCGTCGGTGCCGGAATACGCGCGCACCGGACGCACCCCGAGCGCCGCGACCAGCGCCGGGTCGGGCTGCACGGGAATGCTCGGGACGACCGGCAGGTCGAGGACGAACTCGTCGTCGTCGGTGCGGTCGACGTGCAGCCAGCCGCTGCGGGTGTAGAAACTCACCCGGTCCTCGCCGGGATGCATGTCGACCAGAATCTGCGCGGCGCTGGCCAGCGTGGCGTGCCCGCACAGCGCCACCTCCACCTTCGGCGTGAACCACCGCAGGTGGAAAGCGGGCCACTCGCCCGGCGGCACGCCCGCCTCGGGAGGTAACCGCGAGGTATAGAACGCGGTTTCGGCGAGGTTGTTCTCCTCGGCCAGCTGTTGCAGCAACGCATCCGGCAGCCACGACGGGAGCGGCATCACCGCGGCCGGGTTGCCCGAGAACGGTGCGTCGGCGAACGCGTCGATCTGGTGCAGCAGTACCTCCATAATCTCCAGAAGGTACTCCAACTCTGAATGGCCGCTTCGCACAAGGCTTCTCGTGGCGCGGCGAGTCAGGCGTCCAGTCTGTCAGGCGGCCCCGCCGGGCGAGCTCGGCAGCAGTTGCCGCTCGTCGCCGAGCAGCGCCGCGCTCACCCACCACGCCGCCTCGACCAGCACGATGCCCACCACGCCGCAGGCCACCGCCGCGCCGGTGAGCGTGAGGTCGGAGGGATCGAGTTTGAAGAACTCCCGGGTGAACGGCACGGTGAACAAGAAGACGTACGCCGCCACCGACACCGCGATCAGCACGACTTTCCACCAGACGTACGGCCGCGCGACGATCGCCAGCACCCACACCGCGATCATGATCAGCGTGATGAGGGCGGTGGTGCCCGCCTGTACCTTCTGCTGCTCGGTGGCATCCGGACCCGCGTAGGCGATCAGGTACGCGACGAAGGTGGCCGCGCCGATCACCACGCCCGACGGGATGGCCAACCGCATGACGCGCCCGACGAAACCCGTACGGGCTCGCTCGTTGTTGGGCGCGAGCGAGAGGACGAACGCCGGGATGCCGATGGTGAACCAGGCCGCGATCGTGACGTGGCGCGGCAGGAACGGATACCCGATGGGCTCGTAGTCGAAGATCTGGGAACCGATCCCGGCGACGCCGACCAGAAAGGCGAGCAGGACGGAGTACACGGTCTTGGTGAGGAACAGATTCGAGACGCGCTCGATGTTGCCGATCACCCGGCGCCCCTCACCGACCACGTACGGCAGTGTGGCGAACTTGTTGTCCAGCAGGACGATCTGCGCCACCGCCCTGGTCGCGGGGCTGCCCGAGCCCATCGCCACGCCGATGTCCGAATCCTTCAACGCCAGAACGTCGTTGACTCCGTCGCCGGTCATCGCCACGGTGTGCCCGCGCGACTGCAGCGCCGCCACCATCGCGCGCTTCTGAT
Organism: Nocardia niwae NBRC 108934 = DSM 45340; assembly: GCF_001613465.1. GTDB lineage: Bacteria > Actinomycetota > Actinomycetes > Mycobacteriales > Mycobacteriaceae > Nocardia > Nocardia niwae. The sequence continues at coordinate 7,062 of NZ_BDCK01000020.1, forward strand.
CCGGACGGACCCGCCCGAAGGTGGTGTTCCCGTCCAGCACGCCGGCCAGTCCGTCGCGGTCTCCCGGCAACTCGCGCGCGTCGATCGGGTGCTCGCCGCCCGGCAGATCGAGCGAGGAGGCCACCGCGCCGACCGAGACGGCGTTGTCACCGGAGATCACCTTGATCGCCACGTGCTGGCTCGCGAAGTAGTCGAGTGTGTCGCGAGCGTCCGGTCGCACCTTCTGCTCCAGTACGACCAGCGCGGCGGGGCGTACGACGCCGGGGGCGTCGGCCGCGTCCACCGCACGGTCGCCGCGCGCCAGCAACAGCACGCGCAGACCGGAGGCGCCGAGCTCCTCGGCAACCCGCGCGTCCGCGGAGCCCGGGTCAAGCAGCACGTCCGGCGCGCCGAGCAGCCAGTCGCCGTGCTCACCGTAGGAGCAGCCGCTCCACTTCTTGGCCGAGGAGAACGGCGCGACGGCGGTGCGCTGCCAGCCGGGACCGTCCGGCAGGGCCTCGGCGATCGCCTGCACGCTCGCGTTGGGACGCGGATCGTCGGCGGCGAGCGCGGCCAGCGCCGCACGCACCTCGGCGTCGTCGAAGGTGTGCAGGGTCTTCAGGTCCGACAGCCGCATGCCGTTCTCGGTCAGGGTGCCGGTCTTGTCCGCGCACACCACGTCCACCCGGGCCAGTCCCTCGATCGCGGGCAGCTCCTGCACCAGGCACTGGTGCCGGCCCAGCCGCACCACGCCGACGGCGAACGCGATCGACGTCATCAGCACCAGCCCCTCCGGCACCATCGGCACCAGCGCGGCCACCATGCCGGTGACGGCGGGCCGCCACGACTCCCCGCTGGAGACCAACTGGTTGTAGATGCTCAGCAGGCCCGCGGGAATCAGCAGATAGGTGATGAACTTCAGGATCTTGTCGATACCGGTGCGCAGCTCGGAGTGCACCAGGGTGAACTTGCTCGCCTCCTCGGCCAGCTGCGCCGCGTAGGCGTCGCGGCCCACCTTCGTCGCCCGGTACGCGCCGGACCCGGACACCACGTAGCTGCCCGACATCACCGTGGCGCCGACGCCTTTGTCGATCGGGTCGGCCTCGCCGGTGAGCAACGACTCGTCCACCTCGAGCTGCGCGGATTCCTCGACCGTGCCGTCCACCACGATCTGATCGCCGGGACCGAGTTCGATCAGGTCGTCGAGCACCACCTCGTGCGGCGCGACTTCGACGGCAGTGCCGTCCCGGCGGACGGTCGGCTTGGCCTGGCTCACGATGGCCAGCTCGTCGAGGGTGCGTTTGGCGCGGATCTCCTGGATGATGCCGACCGCGCTGTTGGCGACGATCAGCAGGCCGAACATGCCGTCGATGATCGATCCGGTGGCCAGCACCAGCACGAACAGGACACCGAGGATGGCGTTGATCCGCGTGAAGACGTTCGCGCGCACGATGTCGCGGACCGAGCGGCTCGCCCGATCCGGGACGTCGTTGGTCAGACCGTCGCGGCGGCGTTGCTCGACTTCGGCCGCGGTCAGTCCGGTGGCGCCGGACGCCTGCACGGTAATCGACATGACCGCAAGGCTACGGGACAACTACGTTCGTAGATCGTGCGGCGAAGCAGGTCCATCCCCGGTGTGGCGTTCGGAGCGAGCGCGTACTTCTTGTGGGGACTGTTCCCCGCGTTCTTCGGCTTGCTGGCGTTCGCCGGCCCGGGGGAGGTGGTGGCGCAGCGGATCGTCTGGACGCTGGTCGTCGTGCTCGCGGTGCTCGCCGTGAGCGGGCGGATCCGCGAATTGCGCGGCATCGGCGCCCGCGTCTGGCGACTGGCGGCCGTCGCCTCCGCCGCGATCGCGCTCAACTGGGGCGTGTACGTCTACGGGGTCACCTCGGGTCACGTCGTGGAGTGCGCGCTCGGCTACTTCATCAATCCGCTGGTCACCGTGGTGTTCGGTGTGGTGCTCTTCCGTGAGCGGCTGACCGGCGCCCAATGGGCCGCCCTCGGGCTCGGTGCGGCCGCGGTGGCCGTGCTCACCGTCGACTACGGCAGACCACCGCTCATCGCCCTGGCCCTGGCCTGTTCCTTCGCCACCTACGGCCTGGTGAAGAAGGTGATCCCGCTGGACGCGCTGCGCGGCATCGCGGCCGAGGGCATCGTCGCCGCGCCCTTCGCGCTGGCGTTCGCGATCGTCCTCGCGCTCGCCGGGCACAGCGAATTCGCCTCCGGTCCAGCGCATACCGCCCTGATGGTGGCCACCGGACCGGTCACTCTGGTTCCGCTGCTGCTGTTCGCCGTCGCGGCCCAGCGAGTCGCGCTGTCCACCATGGGCCTGCTGCAATACCTCACCCCCGCCCTCCAGATGGCGTGGGGCGTCGCGGTCGCGCACGAGCCGATGCCCGCCTCCCGATGGGCCGGCTTCGCCCTCATCTGGGCGGCGCTGGCGATCTTCACCGCCGACGCGCTGCGCCGAGCCGGACGCGCGCGGCACAGGTCGCGCCCGGTCACCGCCGAATCCGGCACTCACGCGAACGAAACGCAGTCCCCGGCGTGAAGTCGCCGACATCATGCCGATACCCCGGCGGCCAGTGGGCGCCCGCCTCGGACGTCCTTCGAGAACTCGTTCGCCTCGGCCCGGATACCACGAGTCTGCGAGAGGAATTGCGCGAGACCCTGACCGACACCACGAATGACCTGCCGTGGTGAACAGTCAACGCGTGCTGGCCGATACGTGCACAGCTTGTGAAGATCTGTCGGAAATGGTCGCAGAAGTGTCGGATCCGACACTTCTGTGGGCTGCGGCTTCCTCGTAGCGTCGACACATGACCGCGCCCAGACCCCTTCGCACCGCCCCGGGGCAGCCACCGGCCCAGACCACTTCCGACCTACTCGGCATGACCGGACGGGAAATCCTGCAGGGAACGCTCGACGGACGATTCCCGGGCGCGCCGATTCTGAGCGCACTCGGTTTCCGGCTGGCCCAGGTCGGCCACGGGTCCGTGGTATTCGAGGGCGAGCCGGACGATCAGTTGCTGGGTCCGGCGGGCGGGATGTACGGCGGCTTCGTGGCGACACTGCTCGAATCGGCCCTCAGCGCGGCAGTGCTGACGCGATTGGCGGGCGGGACGCGTGCCACTTCGGTCAAGATCGGTATGGATATCCACCGTGCCGTGCGTGGCGATACGCGCACGCTGCGCTGCGCGGGTACCGCGATCCACGTCGGCCCCACCACGGCCAGCGCGGAGGCCCGCCTGATCGGCGCCGAAGACGGCGAGCTGTACGCGCAAGCCACCTCGATGTACGCGATTCTGCGCATGCTCTGAGCGGCGCACCGGCGCCGGGGAGCCGCGACTCCCGGTTACGCCGGCGCCACACACAACGACCGGCCGGCCGCCGAGAAGAGCGCGGCGGCCGGCCGGTCGAGTGAACTCAGCTGCAGGCCGCCGACTGCTGGCCGAGGTTGGTCAGCATGGTGCAGGCCCATTGCTTCTGGATCTTCCACTTGCCGTTGTCGGCGACGAACGGCACGTCGACGATGTTCTCCTGGCCGTTGAGGATGAACTTGGCCTTCGCGTTCACGCTGTCGCCGAACGAGGTGACGTCGGTGACCTCGATCTTCACGTCGGCGCCCGCCGCGGCCTGGGACAGGCGGTCCGGCAGCGTCGGATCGGCCTCGGCGCCCTGGACGTTGTCCAGCTTCTCGGCGGCGGGCACCGACGGGTCCAGCGCACGGGCGAGGGCGGTGTTCAGCTCCGCGGGAGTGGGGACCGGCGGCAGGTTCGCGCTCGCGGTCGCCGACGCCTTGGCGCTGGTCGACGTCTTGGCGGCGGGCTTGCTGTCCTTGTCGTCGCCACCGCAGGCGGTCAGGCCAAGCGCGGCGACGATGGCCAGCCCGGCGATCGCGATGCGTCCAGTCTTACGAAGCTTCAACTGCTCGTCCTTTGCGTTCGAGAGGTCCGTGTCGTGTCCACCATGGCAGCCGCCCCCGAACCGGCGGCGCTGCACGAGGTCCCAGGCTACCGGCACCGGGCGGCGCCGCTCGGATCCACACTGGACCGTCGATGGTCGTCGGCAGCGAAGGTACGCGCCCGGCCGGGCGATGTCGAGCCACGGCACGTGCCGGTCAGAGCAAGCTGCCCAGCGGATCGGCCCGGGTGAGCGCGGCATCGCCCGCGGCGAAGGTGCGCGCGGGACCCGGACCGGTAGACCGGGTTTCGAAGCGGACGGTCACGACGCCGAGCCCGGCGCCCTGCACCCAGCCGTGGCCGTACTCGGGGTGCGTCACGTCCATGCCGGGATGCCAGACGGCCACCGGCAAGACCGGCTCGGCGGTATGCGGGGCAGCGTCCAGGCCGGTGGAGCGCGCCGGCTCGGGTTCGGGTCCGGTGGTGGTGATCTCGGCCGCCGGTCCGCGATCCAGTTCGGGGAACAGCGATTCCTGGCGGACGGTCGACAGCCCGCCGTAGCCGACGCCGACGAGGCGGATCGGGCCCAGTTCCCGCGGGTCGAGCGCCGAACGCTGCGCGGCCGCGGCGAGCGTGGCCAAATCCTCGGTGGCGTAGGGCAGAGTGAAGGACCGCGTGACGATGCTCATATCGGATTTCTTCAGTTTGAGCACCACCGTGCGCGCCGCACGCCCGTCACCGGTCAGGCGCCGGTGCGCCGCGGCGGCCATGTCCTCGATGGCCGGACGCAGCTGCGCGAGGCTGACGATGTCGGTCTCGTAGGTGGTCTCGGCGCTGATCTGCTTCGCCTCGGTGCGTTCGGCGACCGGCCGATCGTCGATGCCGCGGGCCAGCCGATGCAGCGCGGCGCCCACGCTGCCGCCGAGAATCGACATCGCCTCCGATTCCGGTAGAGCCGCGAAAGCGCCCACGGTCTCGATGCCCAGCGACCGCAATCGGCTCTCCGCCACCGGTCCGATGCCCCACAGCTTGCGCACCGGCAGACCCGCGAGCAGCTGTGGCTGTTCGACCGGCGAGATCACCCGGACGCCATCCGGTTTGGCCAGGCCGGAGGCGATCTTGGCCAGCTGCTTTCCGGTGCCCGCGCCCACGGAGGCGGTCAGCCCGGTCCGTTCACGCACCACCGCGCGCAATTCCTCGCAGAACGCGTGCACCCGGGCGGCCGTCGCGCCGGCCAGCTCGGCGGGCTCGCCGAACGCCTCGTCGTACGACAGCGTCTCCAGCACCGGGATCCGGCTGCGCAGCGCGTCGAAGACCTGCCCGCTGACCACGCCGTAGACCGCTCCGCGCGGCGGCACCACCACGGCGGTGACACCGACCAACCGGCGCGCCTGGTGCATCGGCATCGCCGACCGGGCGCCGTACACCCGCGCCTCATAGCTGGCCCCGGCCACGACCCCGCGCCCGCCGGTCCCGCCGACGAGTACCGGCCTGCCGCGCAACGTCGGCCGGGTCAGCTGTTCGACGGAGGCGAAGAACGCGTCCATATCTATGTGCAGAACCCAGCGCCGGGCGGCGCTGTCCGCGTCGGCGAGCACCGGAAGACGCCGGGGGCTCGCCGCGCCGTCGCCGCGGGTCGTCCCGATCCCGGCCGGCGGCGCGGTCGCACGCTCGACGCTCGGGTTCTCGGTACGCACGGGTGCAATGTACGCCCGTCCACCGACAATCCGGAGCCGACGGCGACGCTGTCGGATGGCTGTGCGCTAGCTGTCGGTTACCTACCGGTATCGGCACGGGCTCCGGCTCGCCTCCCGGCACCCCTCCGGCCCGCCGGGACAGCCGTGATCTGCCCTTTTCCGCACCGGACCGGGTACGCGACAGTCTCGAAACAACCGCCGACGTGCCGCGGCCACGGAGCCGGGCGCACGGTCCGATATGTGATGATCGGACCCATGAATATCCGCAAGGCCGTCATCCCGGCCGCCGGTATCGGCTCCCGGCTGCTTCCGCTGACCAAGGCGATCCCCAAGGAGATGCTGCCGGTCGGCGACAAGCCGGTCATCGAGCACACGGTCCGTGAGCTGGTCGCTTCGGGCATCACCGACATCACCATCGTGGTCAGCGGCGGAAAATCATTGATCCAGGACCACTTCCGCCCCAACCCCGCGCTGGTCGCGCAGCTGCGCGCGGACGGCAAGACCGCGTTCGCCGACGCGGTCGAGGAGGTCGGCGAGTTGTCCCGCCTCGGCCACATCACCTACCTCGACCAGCACGGCCCGTACGGCAACGGCACCCCGGTGCTCAACGCCGCCCGCAATCTCGGCGACGAGCCGATGCTGGTGCTGTGGCCGGACGACGTGTTCGTCGCGGACGTGCCGCGCGCGCAGCAGCTCATCGATGCCTACGAGGCCACCGGAGCACCCGTCCTCGCGCTGATGCCGATGGACCCCGCCGAGTCGCAGCGCTACGGCGTGCCGGTGGTCGCCGACGACCACGGTAGCGGTCTGCTGCGCATCACCGGGCTGCGGGAGAAGCCCAAGCCGAAGGACGCGCCGTCGTCCTTCGCCGCGATCGGCGGATACGTCGTCACGCCCGGCATCATCGACGAACTGCGCAGGCAGACCGAAGCGTGGTACGAACACCGCACCGGTGAGGTGTATCTCACCGACGCGATCAACGTGCACGCGGCGAACAACCCGGTCTTCGGCCAGGTGATCCGCGGCCGTTGGTACGACACCGGCAACCCGGCCGACTATTTGGTGGCGCAGTTCGCCTCGGCGCTGGCGCATCCGCAATACGGACCGTCGCTGCGCGACCTGGCCGACGGCCTCGACCGCTGACCGCCGGGCCGCACCACCGCGACGACCGAACCGGCGGCGCGACCCGGCCGCACCGACGGCAACCGCCGCCGGACCGTCTCCGCTGACGCCGCCGTCCTCGACGTGGCGTCTCCTGGCCGGAGCGTCACGCCGGTGATCGGTACACCGCCGCTGGGCGCCTTGTACCGACCATCGGCCGGCTCAGAATGTGCCGGATCGGTGCGCTCTCCGTGGGATTCGGCCGCCGGTCGAGCCGCGGGTTGCCGACCTCCTCTGTTCGGCCGGGCAGGACCGGGCCCCGACCACACTTGCTGGTCGGGGCCCGATCAGACCGGGGAGCAGCCGCGATCGGCGTCGCGCGCTCTCCGCGGGTGCACGCTCAGAAGCGGCGGATGGCGTAGATGTCGAATTCGTCCAGCGGGGTGTAGCCCACCGGCACACCCCAGTCGTACGCGTTGAGTACCTGCCCGTTGCCCGCGTAGATGCCGACGTGCGAGCCGTCCCGGTTCAGCACCACTACGTCGCCGAGCGAGAGCGAGCCGAACGGGACCGGCGTGCCCGCCTTCGCCTGCTGCCAGGTGGTCCGCGGAATGCTCACGCCGACCTGACGGTACGCCCACTGCACGAGGCCCGAGCAGTCCCAGCTGAACGGGCCGGTGCCACCCCATTCGTACGGCTTGCCGATCTGTGTAGTCGCCGCGGCCAGCGCGCCGACGCCGAACACACTGGGCACCGGCAGGGCGGCCGAGCCGCTGGCGCTGCCGGAGTCGCTGCCGGGGCTGCTGCCCGAGGCCGAACCGGAGGAGGCGCTGCCCGGCCCGCTGCCGGAAGCGCTGCCGGTGTCGGACCAGGCGGGTCCGGCGAGCAGGAGGATTGCGATGATCGAGAGCAAGAATCCGAGTGCGATGCGGTGCAACGATTTTCTCGGCACGTGCTCGCCCCTTCCATGGGCGCAGTTGACTCGGCCACCGATCGGCAGCCTGGCTAACACATGGCATCAGCAGCGGTCCCCGATGCGGAGCCGCGGCCACCCGCGCCGGAGATAGTCCCAGCGCGGCCAAATTCCACGTACGACACGCCGAAAAGAGAAACTGCCGCCCCGGAGATCCCCTGGGTAACAGCAGCGACACCGCAGATTGTGCCCGGGATTTCGGCGAATTGTCGGGAATCAGCAAACTCTCAGCATGTGATCTATATCACTAGACATGCCGGAAGGTCGCCGTGGGAAGCCGGTCGCGCCTTGCCATCGAGTTGCCCTCGGATAGCGCGCGGCGTGATCGGCCCGCCGCGCAGGCGAAGCCGAGGCCTCGCCGCGCGAGCCGACCGCACGAACTCGTTCGGGAAGGCCGAGACCGTCAGCGGAATGCAGCATGGGCGGGACGACCTCCCCCGCTCACTGCCGCCGGACGGCCCCGAAACGAGCGGAACAAGGCAGCGCGCAGCAGCGAGCGGGGCGGACCCTTTCGGTCCCGCCCCGCTCGCACTCGCGCTCAGGCCTTGGTGATCGTCGCGCGCACACCGCCGACCAGATCGGCGGCCTCCGCCCCCGCGTCACCGAAGGTCAGCGTGGTGGCGAGGATCTCGCCCGCGATCAGATCGCGGTGGGTCCGCGCCCACGCGGCCCGATCCGCGGGAACCTCCAGAACCACGGTGATGCGGTCGGAGACCTCCAGCCCGGCGGACTTCCTGGTCTCCTGGAGATCACGGATCAGGTCCCGCGCCCAGCCCTCGGCCTCCAGCTCCTCGGTGACCACCGAATTCAGCACCACCAGACCGGCGTTCCCGGGCAGCGCCGCGGTCGACTCCGGTTCGGCCGCGACCAGGCGCTGGGTGTACTCCTCGGGCAACAGGGCGAGCCCCGCCGCCCGGACCGTGCCGTCGGCCTCCTCCGACCACTCGCCGGCCTTGACCGCCTTGATCACCGTCTGCACGTCCTTGCCCAGGCGCGGACCCGCGGCGCGGGCGTTGACCACCAGCTCGAAGCGGCCGTGCGCGTCCACGTCGGTGGTCAGGTCCACCTTCTTGACGTTGACCTCGTCGGCGACGATGTCGGCGAACGGCGCCAGCCGCTCGGCGTCGGCCGCGGCGATGGTGACCTCGGCCAGCGGCAACCGCACTCGCAGGTTCTGCGCCTTGCGCAGGCTCAGCACCGTCGAGCACACCACCCGCACCTCGTCCATGGCGGCGACCAGTTCCGGATCGTCCGGGAGCTCACCCTCCTTCGGCCAGTCGGCCAGGTGCACCGAGTCTCCGCCGGTCAGCCCGCGCCAGATCACCTCGGTGATCAGCGGCAGCAACGGCGCCGCCAGCCGGGCGACCACTTCGAGCACCGTGTGCAGGGTGTCCACCGCGTCGCGGTCCTCGCTCCAGAACCGCGAGCGCGACCGCCGCACGTACCAGTTGGTCAGCGCGTCGGCGAACGAGCGCAGTTCCTCGCAGGCGCCCGCGATGTCGTACGCCTCCAGCGCCTCGGTGATGACGTCCCGGGTTCGCGCCAGCTTCGCCAGGATGTAGCGGTCGAGCACATGCGGCGAATCGGTGCGCCACACCCCGGGTTTCGACGCGTACAGCTGCAGGAAGGTCCACGCGTTCCACAGCGGACGCAGCGCGTGGCTCACGCCCTCGCGGATGCCGCGCTCGGTGACGATCAGGTTGCCGCCGCGCAGGATCGGCGAACTCATCAGGAACCAGCGCATCGCGTCCGAGCCGTCCCGGTCGAACACCTCGTTGACGTCCGGGTAGTTGCCCTTGGACTTGCTCATCTTCAGGCCGTCGTCACCGAGCACGATGCCGTGCGCGGCAACGGTCTTGAACGCCGGGCTGTCGAACAGAGCCGTCGCCAGCACGTGCAGCGTGTAGAACCAGCCGCGGGTCTGCCCGTTGTACTCGACGATGAAGTCACCCGGGAAGTGGCTGTCGAACCACTCCTTGTTCTCGAACGGGTAGTGCACCTGGGCATACGGCATCGAGCCCGACTCGAACCAGCAGTCCAGCACCTCCGGCACCCGGCGCATCGTCGACTTGCCGGTCGGGTCGTCGGGATTCGGCCGGGTGAGCTCGTCGATCATCGGGCGGTGCAGATCGGCCGGGCGCACGCCGAAATCGCGCTCCAGCTCGTCCAGCGAGCCGTACACGTCGACGCGCGGGTAGGCCGGATCGTCGGACACCCACACCGGGATCGGGCTGCCCCAGTAGCGGTTGCGGCTGATGTTCCAGTCCCGCGCACCCTCCAGCCACTTGCCGAACTGGCCGTCGCGGATGTGCTCGGGCACCCAGGTGATCTGCTTGTTGAGCTCGACCATCCGGTCGCGGAACTTCGTGACCGCGACGAACCAGGACGGCACGGCCATGTAGATCAGCGGCTGGCCGGAGCGCCAGCTGTGCGGGTAGGAGTGCTCGATCGTCTCGTGCCGCAACAGCTTCCCGGCGGCCTTGAGATCCTTGATGATCACCGGGTTGGCGTCGAACACCATGAGACCCTCGTACGGCGGCACCATCGAGGTGAACTTGCCGCCCGGATCCAGCGGCTGCACCAGCTCGATGCCGTGTGCTGAGGCGACGTCCATGTCCTCCTCACCGAAAGCGGGCGCCAGATGCACGATGCCGGTGCCGGAGTCGGTGGTCACGTAGTCGGCGGTGAGCACCCGGTGAGCGCCGGGATGGCCGACGAAGAAGTCGAACGGCGGCACGTAGGACAGCTCGGCCAGCGCGGCGCCGTCGAACTCGGCGAGCACCTCCGGCTCCGCGCCGAACTCCCGCGCGTAGTGCGAGACCCGTTCGGCGGCGAGCACATAGCGTTTGCCGTCGGCGGCACGCAGGTGCACGTAGCGGACGTCGGGGTGCACCGCGATCGCCAGGTTGGACGGCAGGGTCCACGGCGTGGTGGTCCAGATCAGCGCGTTGGCGCCGTCGAGGTCGTGCAGCGGATGCTCGGCGGGCACGCGCAACGCCATGTCGACGGTCACCGCCGGGTCCTGGCGCATCTTGTAGGCGTCGTCGAGGCGGGTTTCCTGATTCGACAGCGGCGTCTGCTCGTACCAGCTGTAGGGCAGCACCCGGAAGCCCTGATAGATCAGCCCTTTGTCGTACAGCGACTTGAACGCCCACATCACCGACTCCATGAAGTCGGTGTCCAGCGTCTTGTAGTCGTTGTCGAAGTCGACCCAGCGGGCCTGGCGCGTCACGTAGTCGCGCCATTCCCCGGTGTAGCGCAGCACCGAGGTTTTGCAGGCCGCGTTGAATTCCGCGAGCCCCATCGCGTCGATCTGTGATTTGTCCGTGATACCGAGCTGTTTTTCGGCTTCGATTTCGGCGGGCAATCCGTGACAGTCCCATCCGAATCGCCGGTCGACCCGCTTGCCGCGCATGGTTTGGAAACGCGGGACGAGGTCTTTGACGTATCCGGTGAGCAAATGTCCGTAATGCGGCAGACCGTTGGCAAAGGGCGGTCCGTCATAGAAGACGAATTCCGCTGCGCCGGAACGGTTTTCGATGCTGGCGCGGAAGGTGTCGGCGGCCGCCCACGCGTCGAGCACGCGGCGCTCCATCTCGGGGAACGACGCCCCGTTGCCGACGCTCAGGTCGACGCGCGGGTACGCGCTGTTGCTGGAAGTCTGGTCCGCCATGGCGGATACGTCTCCTCGTGCCGAGTCGTTGGCACGGGGACGACGACGGCGCCCGGTGCGCCGTAACCGCGGTACCACCCCGCTTGTCCGGTGTGGCGGACACCGGACCTCTCATTGCCGAGCTGTGACGGGCTCACCCGTTCGGTTCTACTGAGCGCCCGGCCCGCAGGCCGTGCCGCCGTTCTTCCGAAGGCTCCCCGGTGATAGCCGGATCGACGCCGTATTCATGTTTGATTCTAGCCGGAGCGGTCAACTCACTTTGTGAGGCAGGTCAGCGTTTGGCATGACGACCGGGAGGCGGCGGGGAATCACCATCCGGACTCCGCATGGACAAAGCACTTACCAGCAAGAGCATCGCGCCGATGACGCACACCACGATGCAGCCCCACGCCCAGATCACCGATCCGGTGGTGAGCGCGGCCACGAGCAGGGCGAAGCCGATCGCGGCAAGGACGAGTGTCAAGACGAGCATGGTGACCCCCAAGGCATGCCGGGCGGCTCGACAGTTCCTCTAACGGTATGCGAACTGCTGTGCTGGGGCGCGGCGCGTTACTTGCCGCCCTTGGCGAACGACGCCGGCGCGAGGTTGTTCGCCGTGTTGGCGTCCGCGAAGGCTTCGCCGCCGTCGACCGGAACCGCCGAACCACGGTTCTCCAGCTCCTCGAGCTGCGACTCCAGGTACGACTTCAACCGCACCCGGTACTCCCGCTCGAACGTCTTGAGCTGCTCGATCCGGCTCTCCAGGACGCTGCGCTGCTGGGTGATGGTCGCCATGATCTCGGTGTGCTTGCGCTCCGCGTCCGCCTGCAGCGCGTCGGCCTTCTCCTTGGCCTGGCGCAGCTGGCTGTCCGAGCGGCTCTGCGCGTCCGACAGCATCGCGTCCGACTTCTGGCGGGCATCGGCGATCATGGCCTCCGACCGCGTCCTGGCATCTCCGACCAGTCGCTCGGAATTCGCCCGGGCATTCGACAGCAAGCTCTCCGCCTCGGCCTTGGCGTCGCTGGTCAGCCGGTCCGCCATCTCCTGGGCGAGGCTGAGCACCTTGGCGGCCTGCAAGTTCGCGTCCGCGCCCGGAGCGTCCTTGGCCACCGGCGCGGCGGGCATCGGGGCGGGCGGCGCGGCGGGCACCGGAGGCTTGATCGGTTCCGGCGGAGGCGGCGGGGCCTGCGGAATCGGCGCTTTCACGGTGTTCGCCACGGCCGGGCCGCGGTTCTTCTTGGCGTCGGCCAATTCCGCGTCGAGTTCGGCGACCCGCTGGCGCAGATCGGCGTTCTCCTCGATGAGGCGCGAGAGCTCCTGCTCCACGAGATCCAGGAACGCGTCGACTTCATCCTCGTTGTAGCCGCGCTTCCCGATCGGCGGTTTGCTGAACGCGACGTTGTGCACATCGGCTGGGGTCAGCGGCATGGAAGGATCCCTTCACGCGTCTTTTGGAGATCTAGCAGATCTAGCAAGCTGTCTTCACGGCCCATTCTGTCACACCGGAGCTACCGGTTGCCCGAGCCTGCCCACGATCGACATCAGGATGAAGACGATGAAAAGCAGGACCATAATCGACAGATCCAGGCGAATTCCGCCCAGCGACACCGGGGGTATCAACCGCCTCAGCAGTTTCACCGGGGGATCGGTGATCGTGAAGATCACCTCCAGGACGACGACCACGACACCGGTAGGACGCCAGTCTCGGGCAAAGCTACGGATGAACTCGACGATCACCCGGCTGATCAGCAACAGCCAGAAGATGAACAGTACGAAGTACAGCACCGCGAACAAGGCCACGAGTTCACTCTGCCGCAAAAATCGCTTCGCGCAAAATGACCGCGCCGCACAACCTGCACCCGGTCTGCTTCACCCCCCAGATCACGAGCTTATTTCTGGTTGTAGAAGCCGGTTTCCGCGATGCGCCTGCGTTCTTCCGCTGATACGTCGACATCCGCCGGTGAGAGCAGGAACACTTTCGTCGCGACCTTGTCGAACGATCCGCGCAGCGCGAAGGCGAGACCCGCGGCGAAGTCGACCAGCCGCTTGGCGTCGGCGTTGCTCAAATCCACCAGATCCATGATCACCGGATTGCCCTCACGGAAGCGCTCGCCGATGATCCGAGCCTCGCTGTAATCGCGCGGGCGCAGCGTCGTGATCTTGGACAAGGGGCCTCCGTCCTCGAAGATCCCGGGCCGCCGCACCGGGGCGGGCTCGGGACGCACGCGCTCCTCCAGCCTGCGCTCCTCGACGTCGGGGTCGACGGCGAGCGCGCCTCGTGTCGCACCGCGCAGCGGTGGCGCGCTCCCGCCCGCCCGGAACCGGCCCGACGGGGCGGACTCGATCCGAGTGGGACGCCGGGGTGCGTCGTAGCGATCGTCGCCGTAGGGCTCGTCGACGTAGTCGTCGCGGCGCGACACCGAGTAACCCGGCTTGTACGGGGACTTGTAAGCGGGCTCGGGATAGTCGACATCATCGAAACGGCCTGCGCCGTACCGATCCTCGCCGTAGCGGTCGACGTAGCCGTCGCGGTCGGAGTAGTCACGGGGCCGGGGACGGCGAGCACCGCGCTCGTCCATGCCTCGGGGGGCGCGATCGTCGACGTAGTCGTCTTCGTAATCCTCGAGCGGAACCATGCCGAAGTACGCCTTGAACTTGTGCAGCGTGCTCATTGGTCGACCTTCCTTCGGCCCCGGTGGCGGCCGGGTGTTGAAGTCTTGCTCAGCCCTCGTCAGATCCCAGCATATGTGTCGAATGTGACTGATGAGGTTTCTTTGCTAGCCCGAGGTTATCGGTCGCATACCCATCAAGGCGGTACCGACACGCACAACCGTCGAACCGTGTTCGATCGCCGATTCCAGATCACCGGACATTCCCGCGGAAAGCTCTGTCGCGTCCGGATGATCGGCGAGCAACAACGTGTGCAACATCGCAAGTCGCGCAAATGCGGCATCGGTCTGCGCCCCCAGCGGGGGAATGGCCATCAGACCCGACAAACGTAATCCCGGGGCGTCCGCAATCCGTTCGGCGAGCGCGGGAAGATCGTCCGCCGTGACGCCGCCTCGCGCGGGGTCGTCGTCCAGGCTCACCTGGAGCAACACCCGCAGCGGTTCGGTGCGCTCGCCCGCCTCCAGCGCAGCCACGGCACCGGCGTCAAGAGCGGTTGCCAGACGTTCGCTGTCGATCGAGTGGACGGTGTGCGCCCAGCGGGCGACGCCGCGCGCTTTGTTCCGCTGCAACCGCCCGATCATGTGCCAGCGGATGCCGGTGAGGTCTTCCTCACGCAGGGCCGTCACCTTGGCGGCGGCTTCCTGCTCGCGCGACTCGCCGAACTCGCGCCGGCCGAGCCGGTGCAGGATCGCCACGTCCGAGGCGGGGAAGAATTTCGTCACCGGCAGCAGCCGCACCGAATCCGGCGCCCGCCCGGCCGCGCGGCATGCCGCGTCGATGCGAGCGAGCAGGCCCGACAGATTGTCCGACAGCTCGGCGGTGCGGGCCGCGAGCGTACCGTCCACCGCGGTCTTCGCTTCGGCGCTCATGCCAGCGCCCCGGCCACGCTCGACGGCACCCCGCGGGCGGCAGCTCGCGCGCTCACGCGGCGGCCTCCATCCAGATCACGCCGCCGATCCGTCCGGTCGGCGCGCCACGGCGATGGCTGAACAGCGTGTGGTCCTCGATGGTGCAGCGCGGGTCGACGGCGATCGCCCGGACGCCTGCCTCGGTGAGCTGCCGGGAGATGCCCGCGCGCAGATCCAGCCCAGGGGTGCCGCGGACCGTGGTGGTCGCGCTGCCGGGCAGATGCGCTTCGACGTCGGCGCGCATGGCGGCCGGGACCTCGTACTGACGGCCGGAGGCGGCAGGCCCGAGCAAAGCGCCCACCCGGTCCAGCCGGGCGCCGACCGACACCATGGCCTCGAGCACGCGCGGCACGATGCCGATGCGAGCGCCGATCCGCCCCGCGTGCACGGCGGCGATCACGCCCGCCTCGTCGTCGGACAGCAGGATGGGCACGCAGTCGGCGGTGAGCACGACCAGCGCGAGCCCGGGCACGGTGGTCACCAGCGCGTCGGTGGCGGGAACCGGTTCGGCGCGCGGGCCGTCGACGATCTCCACGGTGCGGCCGTGGATCTGCTCCATCCACACCAGGCGCTCGGGCGGCAGGCCGATGCCCTCGGCCAGGCGGTCGCGGTTGCGCCGCACGGCCGCCGGATCATCGCCGACGTGGTCACCCAGATTGAACGAGTCGTAGGGGGGCGCCGAGAAGCCTCCGGACCTGGTCGTGGTGACCCGTCGGACAGTGATGGTCGGCGCGATAGTCATGGCGACGAGCGTAGTGGCGCTCCCCGAACGGCGTCGAAATGCCCAGGTAGAGAGCTGATCTTCCCCCGGGGCGGGGACGGTTGCCCCGCGTCGGGCACTCGAGCCCGATCCCGCCCGGCCGGCCTACGCGCCGGCGTTCCCCGTGTTCGTTCGATAGTCGTGCTGCGGGACACCACTCCCCGTGTCCCTCCGACGCGTCCCGGCGCGAGCCGGGATCGCTCTTTCCAGCTCGGTCCCGGCCTGCGCCGGAACCACACTCCAGCGCTCAGCCCCGCCGCATGAACGACGGCACGTCCACGTCGTCGTCATCGTCGCCCGCGTCCGGCGGCGTGATGTGCGATCGCGAGTTGCTCGTCACGGTCGGCTCGCCCAGGGTGCGCGGTCGTTCGGTGTCCCGGTAGCTCGGCAGCGTGCCACGACCCGTCGTGCCGGTGGGAGACGTGCTCGGGGTGCTGTCGCTGCCGCGCGCCGCGATCTCGCTGGTGCGGCTCTGCCCGATCTCCCCCGAGCGCGCCGTGCCGATGGCGCCGCGACCCGCGCTCTCGAAGGTGCGCCGGGCCGGGCCGCCGCCGTCGAAGCCCGCCGCGATCACGGTGACCCGGACCTCGTCTCCGAGCGAATCGTCGATCACCGTGCCGAAGATGATGTTGGCCTCGATGTGCGCGGCCTCCTGCACCAGCGATGCCGCCTCGTTGATCTCGAACAGACCGAGGTCCGACCCGCCCGCGATCGACAGCAGCACTCCGTGCGCACCGTCCATGGACGCTTCCAGCAGCGGTGAATTGATCGCGGACTCGGCGGCCTTCACCGAACGGCCCTCGCCACGCGCCGAACCGATGCCCATCAGCGCGCTGCCCGCGCCGGACATCACGCTCTTGACGTCGGCGAAGTCGACGTTGATCAGACCGGGGGTGGTGATCAGGTCGGTGATGCCCTGCACACCGTTGAGCAGCACCTCGTCCGCGGAACGGAAAGCGTCCATCAGACTCACGGCCGCGTCGCCGAGTTGCAGCAGCCGATCGTTCGGGATCACGATCAGCGTGTCGCACGACTCGCGCAGCAGGTTGATGCCGACCTCGGCCTGGTTCCCGCGCCGCTTGCCCTCGAAGGAGAACGGACGCGTGACCACGCCGATGGTGAGCGCACCGAGCTTGCGGGCGATCTGCGCGACGACCGGGGCGCCACCGGTGCCGGTGCCGCCGCCCTCGCCCGCGGTCACGAAGACCATGTCGGCGCCCTTGAGCACCTCTTCGATCTCGTCCTTGTGGTCCTCGGCGGCCTTGCGCCCGACCTCGGGGTCCGCGCCGGCTCCCAGACCGCGGGTCAGCTCACGGCCGACGTCGAGCTTGACGTCGGCATCGCTCATCAGCAGCGCCTGGGCGTCGGTGTTGACCGCGATGAACTCGACACCTTTGAGTCCCTGCTCGATCATCCGGTTGACGGCATTCACACCGCCGCCGCCGATACCGACGACCTTGATCACCGCAAGGTAGTTGTGCGGGGGCGTCATGGGCTCTCGCCTTCCTTCGATCTAAAGCCTGTCGTTTCCGGATTCTCGGCACGCCGCTTCGCGGCCCGCTCCGGGGTCGGGTCGCTGGAAAAGCGAACCGCGGCTCGGGCAAACTCTAAAGCTCAACCATAGGGTTAGCGTTATGTCAAGTATCCGACTGTTGCGGAACGCTATTCGCAGCCGACGCGATACGCGCGCAGGCGCGCCGAAACGAAAGCCAGAATCTTGCGTGATCCCGCTCGTCTCGCCGCTCCACACGTCGTATGGTGAACGGTTGCCCCCCGGCCCCCTTCTCCGCGCCGGAACTCCTTCCGGACCGCCGAAAAATACCTGGGCGCAATGGGTGTGGATCACTTTACCGTGACCAGATTGGGACTCGACACATCGAACACCGTTCCGGGGCGCGTCAACAACGGCAACACCACCGCCGCCTTTCGTTCGGCGTCGTCGCTCCCGCCCCAGAGTACCGTGCGGCCGTCCTTCAGATTCAGCGAAATGTCCGAAAGGGACCGCGCCGCAACCTCACTCACCTGAACCGCCAGCGCAGGCGGCACGATGGCGAGTATCGCGACCGCCGCCCTGGTCACCGGATCGGCGCTGCCGGGATGATCGGTGATCAACTTCGGCACGCCGATCGGCGCGGGCTCGACCGCGAATTCCACGCCGTCGGCGTCCAGCAGATGCGCGCCCTCCTGGCTCTCGTAGAACAACACCGCCGCGCGCTCGACGACCGTCACCCGGATCGTGGACGGAAATATCCGCTGCACGCGCGCTGTGCGCACTTTCGGAATGCTCGCCACCCGCCGTGCCATGGCGTCGGTGTCGATCCGCAGTATCGAGCGGCCGGACGGGATTTCGAGTCGATCCCGTACTTGCTGCTCGGGCGCCGCCACCGCCCCGTCGATCCGCACGGTGCGCACCGAGAGCACAGGGGTGAACCAGGCGACGGCACCGACCACTGCAAGGACGCACACGCTCAGCAATCCCCACAGCCGGACCCGGCGCCATTCGACCTCGCCGAACCGTTCACCCACGCGACGCCCGGCCGCGCGCGCCGACCCGACTACGCGCACCCCCGGTCACCGTCCGTGCTGGGGACGCGCCCGTAATCCGTCGAGAATCTGGCTGCCGAGCATCGTCACGTCGCCCGCGCCCATGGTGATCACCACGTCGCCCGGCAACGCCAGCCCCGCGACCTGGCGCCCGACCCGCGACATATCCGGTTGATAGTGCACCGGCTTCGTCACCGACTGAGCGACCAGCGCTCCGTTCACGCCGGGCAACGGCTTCTCCCGCGCGCCGTAGACATCGAGCACGACGACCTCGTCGGCCAGGCTCAGCGCGGCGCCGAAGTCCTGCGCGAAGGTCGCGGTGCGGCTGTAGAGATGCGGCTGGAAGACCACGATCACCCGGCCCTGCCTGGAGCGGGCGCCGTCACGGGCCTCCTGCTGAACCAATTCGGCGGCGGCGCCGAGCACGGCTCGCACCTCGGTGGGGTGGTGGGCGTAGTCGTCGAACACCCGCACGCCGTTCTCCCGCCCGGCGAACTGGAACCGGCGGTGCACGCCGCCGAACCCTTCCAGGCCCTGGACGATCTCCCCCACGTCGGCGCCGGTGGCCCGGGCGGCGAGCAGGGCCCCGAGCGCGTTGAGCGCCATGTGCCTGCCCGGCACCGACAGGCGCACCGTGCGCGGCGCGGCCTCGTCGGCGAGCTGGAACTGCGCGATGCCGCCGACGTCGCGCGGCTCCCAGCTGTGCAACCGGGCGCCCACCGGGACCGGCGCGTCCGCGAGGTCACCGGAGCCGTAGCCCAGGACCTGGACGTTCCGCTCGGCCAAGCGCTCACCGACCCGCTCGGCCAGTGCCCGCGAGCCCGGATCGTCCAGGCACACCACCAGCAGGCCGCCCGCGGCGAGCCGATCGGCGAAGTCGTCGAAGACCTGCACGTAGGCCTCGTCGGAGCCGAAGAAATCCAGGTGGTCGGACTCGATGTTGGTGACGACGGCGACGTCGGGGTCGTACTGCAGCAGGGAGCCGTCGCTCTCGTCGGCCTCCGCCACGAAGATGTCGCCGGTGCCGTGGTGGGCGTTGGTGCCCGCCTCGTTCAGCTCGCCACCCACCGCGAAGGACGGATCGAGACCACAGTGCTGCAACGACACGATGAGCATCGAGGTGGTGGAGGTCTTGCCGTGCGTGCCGGAGACGAGCAGGGTGCGATGCCCCCGCATGAGCGCGGCCAGCACCGCGGGGCGCAGCAGCACCGGGATCTCACGCCGACCGGCCTCGACCAGTTCGGGATTGGTCTTCGGGATGGCCGCGTACGTCGTGACCACCGCGGTCGGGCCGCCGGGCAGCAGATCCAACGCGGAAGCGTCATGGCCGATCCGCACCTGCGCGCCGCGAGCGCGCAACGCCAGCACGCCCCGGCTCTCCTTCGCGTCCGACCCGGAGACGGCGCCGCCGCGGGCCAGCAGGATCCGCGCGATACCGGACATCCCGGCCCCGCCGATGCCGACCATGTGCACGCGCTCCAGCTCCTGGGGCAGGCCGGTCCGTTCGGCGGTGTTGTCCGGCGCCACCCGGTCGGCGGTGCCCGGCGCCACCCGGTCGGCGTTGTCCGGCGCCACCCGGTCGGCGGTCGTGTCGCTCATCGGCGCGCCACCTCCATCGCGATCCGCGCCACCTCGTCGGCGGCGTCGCGGTGCCCGGCGCCTGCGGCGGCCCGGCCCATCTCGATCAGCCGTTCGGGGTCCATGAGCAGCGGAATCACCTCATCGATCACGTACTTCGGCGTCAACTCGGAATCGGGGACAATTCTGCCACCGCCCTGGCGCACCACGGGCCGGGCGTTGAGTTCCTGCTCCCCGTTGCCGTGCGGCAGCGGCACGTAGAACGCGGGCAGCCCGACCGCGGAGACCTCCGCGACGGTCATCGCGCCCGACCGGCAGACCACCGCGTCGGCGGCGGCGTAGGCGAGGTCCATCCGGGACAGATAGGGCACCGCCACGTACCGGGCGACGTCCGCACCGGCCTCGTCCACCTCGAGAGTGTTCTTGGGACCGTGCGCGTGCAGCACCGAGATGCCCGCGGCGGCGAGCTGCGGAGCGGCGCCGGATACCGCCTCGTTCAGCGTCCGCGCGCCCTGCGAGCCACCGAAGACCAGCAACACCGGCCCTTCGGCCGGAAGACCGAAGTGCGCCCGCGCCTCGGCGCGCAGAGCGGCCCGGTCCAGGCCGGTGATCGAGGCGCGCACCGGGATGCCCACCACCCGCGCGTCCGGCAGACCGGAGTCCGGGACCGCCGCGAGCACCCGCGCGGCCCGGCGAGCGCCGACCTTGTTCGCGATACCGGCCTTCGCGTTCGCCTCGTGCACCACCACCGGGACCGGACGCCTGCGGCGCAGCATGCCCGCGCCCGCGGCGAGATACGCCGGAAGCGCCACGTAACCGCCGAAACCGATGATCACGTCGGCCTCGACCGCATCGATGATCGCCCGGGTGGCGGCCATCGAGGCCCGCACCCGGCCGGGCAGCCGCAACAGATCGGCGGTGGGTTTGCGCGGCAACGGGACCGGAGGGATGAGTTCGAGCGGATAGCCGCGTTCGGGGACCAAGCGAGTTTCCAGGCCGCGTTCGGTGCCCAGTGCCGTCACCCGGACGGAATCGTCGAGCCGCCGCAACGCGTCGGCCACCGCCAGTGCCGGTTCGATGTGGCCCGCCGTGCCGCCGCCCGCGACGATTACCGAGATCACCTGGATCTTCCCCGTTCTCTTGCGTGATTGACCGGATAGCTGGGTTCCCAAGCCCGGGTGGCGCGCGCCGAGCTGGTGCCGCGGCTCTCCGGCGAGCGGCGCCGCGCCGGTTCCGCGCCGAACCGGCCGCCCCGCCCCCGCGGGAGCGCCGACGGTCCGCGGTCGGCCTGCCGCGGCGCCCGGCCGCGACGGGACCCGCTCGCCCGAGCCGGTGCGTACACCTCGGGTTTGGGCAACCGCAACAGCCTACTGAAACGACCGTCCTGTCCGGCGTGCAGCGCCGCGACGGCCTCCGGCTCGTGTCGCGCGGCGTTGGCGATGAGCCCGAACATGAGCAGGGTGATCGCGAGCGACGAACCACCGGCCGACACCAGGGGCAGCTGCAGCCCGGTGACCGGCAGCAGACCGACCACATAGCCGATGTTGATCATGGCCTGTCCGGCGATCCACGTCGTCGCGGAGGCGGTCAGCAATTGCAGGAACGGGTCAGCCGACCGGCTGGCGATGCGCAGTCCGGTGTAGACGAACAGCGCGAACAGCCCGAGCACCAGCGCGCAGCCCAGAAAGCCCAGTTCTTCGCCGATGATCGCGAAGATGAAATCGTTGTGCGCGTTCGGCAGGTAGCTCCACTTGGCCCGGCTCTGTCCCAGCCCTCTGCCCCAGATCCCCCCGTCGGCAAGGGAATACAGGGCTTGACGCGCTTGGTAGTTGTCGCCCTGCGGATCGGAGCCCGGGTTGAAGAAGGACCGGACCCGATTGGACCGATAACCGGCCGACATGGCGAGCACGCCCGCGGCCACGACACCGGAGATCGCGATCGTCACGAACAGCCGGACCGGCAGACCGCCGAACCACAGCAGGGCGCCGAGGATGATGCCCACCGCGACCGTGGTGCTGAGATTCGGCTGGACCACGATCAACAGACACACCAGCACACCCGCCGGGACGAGCGGCACGAGGATGTCGCGCAAGCTCGATCCGATCGCGCGCCGGGAGACCAGCAGGTGCGCGCCCCAGACGATCAGGGTCACCTTCACGACCTCGGAGGGCTGCACCGAGACGGGGCCGAAGATCAGCCAGCGACGCGCACCCTGCACCTGCGTGCCGATACCCGGGATGAGAACCAGGACCAGCGCCAGCACCGATATCGCGAACAGCGGGAACGACGCCTGGCGCAACAGGCGCAGCGGAACCCGCAGGGCCAGATAGAACAGGACGGCGCCGATCGCCGCGAACAACGTCTGCTGGATGAACAGGGAGTAGGCCGACCCGCCCTCCGCGTACTCCACGACTCCGGACGCCGACAGAACCATGACCAGGCCGAGCGCCGTCAGCAGCGTGGCGATCGTCACGACCAGATGGAACGACGCGAGCGGCCGCGCCAGCCACGACGCCGGACCTCTTCCTGCCGCACCGCCACGCGGTGCTTGCGGGCCGGCCTTTCGCGCGGCCGAGGTCCGGGCTGCCCTACCGGTCCAACGCTTGCCGTTACCCGAAATCACGAAACGCTCTCCCGCCCTGCCCTCTGTCGTCGCGCTCGGAGGGCGTCCTGGCCGCGGCTGGAAGCGCCGCGACGGCGTTCACCGGTGTGGCTGCCGTTCGGACCGGGGAGACGACTCGGCCGACCGGGGCGGGCGTCCACACCGGACCCGCCCCGGTCGGCAGTCACCGCAAACCCCCGGCGTCGGTGGTTCCCAGGTCACCGTCTTCCAGGGCGTGCACCGCCGCGGCGAAGCTGCGGCCCCGATGGGTGTAATCCTCGAACATGTCCAGCGACGCGGCGGCGGGTGCCAGCAGCACGGTGTCGCCGCGGCGGGCGAACCCCGCGGCCGCTCGCACCGCCCGCGCCATGACGGCGTCGGCCGCGGCGGCTTTCGACGCTTCGTCACCCATCTGTGCATCGTCTCCCGCGACCAGCTCCACCACGGGGACCTCGGGCGCGTGTCGCGCCAGCGCCGCCGCGAGCACCGGCGCGTCCATGCCGATCAGCACCGCCGCGACCAGCCGGTCGGCGACCTCCTCGACGAGGTCCTCGACGTGCGCGCCCTTGAGCTGGCCACCGGCCACCCAGACCACCTGCGGATGCGCCAGGATCGATGACCGCGCGGCATGCGGATTGGTGGCCTTGGAGTCGTCGACGAACTCGACGCCGCTCAGCTCGCGCACGAACGCCGCCCGGTGCGGGCCGACCTTGTGCTCGATCAAGCCCTCCCGGACGAACTGCGGCGCCACGTCGATCGCCCTGGTCAGCGCGGACGCGGCGAGCGCGTCGGCGACGCCGGCGGGGCCGGGCGGGCTGATGTCGCCGACCTCGGCCAGGATGGCGGCCTTGGTGAACGCGCGGTCGAGCAGCTTGCCGTCCACCACACCGAGCTCGCCGTCGGCGGGCACTCCGACCCGGAAACCCACGGTCCGGCGGGCCTTGGACTTGCGGGCCAGCGAGGCCGCGACCGGATCGTCCAGGCCGACCACGCCGACCCGGCCGACCAGCGCCCTGGCCTTGGCCGCGGCGTAGGCGTCCAGGCCGCCGTGCCAATCCAGGTGATCCTCGGCCACGTTGAGCACGACCCCGGCCTCCGGGCGCACCGACGGCGCCCAGTGCAGCTGGAACGACGACAGCTCGACCGCGAGCACCTGCGGACCGGGGTTGCGCCGCAGGGCGTCCAGGATGGGAAGGCCGATATTGCCGCAGGCGACGCTGGCGATGCCCGCGGCGCGCAGGATCGCGTGGGTCATCTGGGTCGTGGTGGTCTTGCCGTTGGTGCCGGTGACGACCAGCCATTTGCGGACCGGGCCGTAGATCCTGGCCTGGTCGACCCACCAGGCGAACTCCACGTCGCCCCACACCGGCGTGCCCTCGGCCACCGCGGACGCCAGCACCGGCGAGTCCGGCCGCCAGCCCGGGCTGGTGATCACCAGCGCGAAGCGGCTCCAGTCCGCGTTCTCCAGTTCCGCGGTGGTGGCCACGTCCAGCCCGAGTCCGGCCGCCTCCGCCAGCGCCGCCGCGCCGCCGTCGGTGACCACCGGGCGCGCGCCGATGTCGAGCAGCGGTTCGACCAGCGAGCGTCCCGACACTCCCCAACCGGCGACCAGGACGTCGCGGCCGCGCAGGAATTCCAGCATGGGCCCTGGTGAGCGCAGGGCCCGCGGAGAATGTTCGACCATCTCGCTCACCCGACCGCGGAGAGGTATTCGCTGTAGAACAGCCCGAGTCCGACAGCGGAGGCCATCGCGGCCAGCAGCCAGAATCTGATGATCACCGTAGTCTCGGCCCATTTGCTGAGCTCGAAGTGATGGTGGAACGGCGCCATCTTGAACAACCGGTTGCGCGTCGTGCGGAAGACCGCGACCTGCAACACCACCGACGCCGTCTCGGCGACGAACAGCGCGCCGATCACGATCATCAGCAGTTCGGTCCGGGTGGTGATGGACAGGCCGGCCAGCAGGCCGCCCAGCGCGAGCGAACCGGTGTCGCCCATGAAGATCTTGGCCGGGGCGGCGTTCCACCACAGGAACCCGACGCACGCCGCCGCGCCCGCGGCGCAGACCAGCGCGAGGTCGAGCGGATCGCGCACGTTGTAGCAGCCGGTCTCCGGCTTGGTCTCGCAGGCGTGGTAGTACTGCCAGAACGTGATGATCACGTATCCGCCCAGCACCAGGCTCATCGATCCGGCGGCCAGCCCGTCGAGTCCGTCGGTGAGGTTGACCGCGTTGGACCAGGCGACCACCACGAAGCAGACGAACACCAGGAAGACGACCACGCCCATGGTCACCGTGCTGATGTCACGCACGTAGGACAGGTGCCTGCTGGCCGGGGTCAGCCCGCTCGCGCCGCGGAACTGCAGGGCGAGGAAGCCGAAGATCACGGCCGCCGACAGCTGGCCGAGATACTTGCCCGCCGCGGTCAGACCCAGGTTGCGCTGCTTGCGGATCTTGATGAAGTCGTCGATGAAACCGACCGCGCCCAGGGCCGTGGCCAGGCCGAGCACCAGCAACGCCGACGCCGACGGCCCGTCGGCGTCGTAGCCGATGCCGATCAGATGGGAGCCGAGGTAACCGGCCCACATGCCGACCAGAATGGCGACGCCGCCCATGGTGGGCGTCCCGCGCTTGGCCTGGTGGCTGGCGGGACCGTCGACCCGGATCTCCTGCCCGAAGCCCTGCTTGGCGAACAACCGGATCAGCAGCGGGGTGAGCAGGATCGAGACCGTCAGCGCGATCGCCGCGGCGAAGAGAATCTGTCTCATCCTGCTGCCTCCGTGTCCTGTCCCACCCCGCTGTTCGCCGCGCCGCCGCGTGCGGCCGCGGTGCCCGGGTCGGTCAGATGCTCGGCGACCTCCCACAAGCCGACCGACTTCGATGCCTTCACCAGCACCACGTCGCCCGGTTCGACTTCCCGCTCGAGCAGCGCGATCGCCGCGCCGATGTCGGGTACCAGGACCGATTCCTCGCCCCAGGACCCTTCCATCACCGCGCCCTGGTGCAGGGCGCGGGCGGGCCGTCCGGTGCCGACCACGACCACCCGGCTGACGTCCAACCGCACCGCGAGCCGCCCGATGGCGTCGTGCTCGATGACCGATTCCTCGCCGAGCTCGGCCATCTCGCCCAGCACCGCCCAGCTGCGCCGCGGCGTCTCGGCCGCGCGCGCCATGCTGACCAGCGCCTTGAGCGCGGCGCGGACCGAATCCGGATTGGCGTTGTAGGAGTCGTTGACGACGGTGACGCCGTCCGCGGTGGTCCGCACGTCCATCCGGCGGGCGGACGCGGCGCGCGCAGCGGACAGGGCCGCGGTGACGGTGTCCAGGTCGGCGCCGCATTCCAGGGCGACCGCGATCGCCGACAGCGCGTTGCCCACCTGGTGCTCGCCGTGCACAGCCAAGCGCACCGGAGCGCTGCCCGCGGGCGTGTGCACGGTGAACGCGGCCCTGGCCTGGTCGTCGAGCCGGATGTCGGTGGCCCGCACGTCGGCGGTCGCGGCTTGCCCGACGGTCACCACCCGCGCCGTTGTGCGCGCGGCCATCGCCGCGACCTGCGGATCGTCGGCGTTGAGCACGGCCAGCCCGGTCGGCGGCAACGCCTCGACCAGTTCGCCCTTGGTCTTCGCGATGGCCTCGCGGCTGCCGAACTCACCGAGATGCGCGGTGCCCACGTTGAGCACCACGCCGATACTCGGCGGCGCCACCTCGGCCAGCGCGGCGATGTGGCCCGGCCCGCGCGCGGACAGCTCGAGCGCCAGGAAACGAGTGCTCGCGTCGGCGCGCAACGCGGTCCACGGGTGGCCGAGCTCGTTGTTGAACGAACCCGGAGGGGCCACCACCGTGCCCAGCGGCGCCAGGACGGCGGCCAGCAGGTCCTTGGTGGAGGTCTTGCCGGACGAGCCGGTGACGCCGACGACGGTGAGCCCGCCTGCGGCGACGAGACGCGACACGCTGGCGCGGGCCAGCGCGGCGAGCGCGGTCAGCACGGCGGCGCCGGATCCATCCGAATCATGGCTGAGCGCAACCGAACTCGACGGTACGGCGCCGCGGGCGGGGGTGACCACGATGGCGGGCACACCTACCGGCCGCGCCGCGAGCACCGCCACCGCGCCCGCGGCGATCGCCGCGTCCGCGTAGTCGTGGCCGTCGGAGCGCTCGCCCGGCAGCGCCAGGAACAGGTCGCCGGAACCGATTCGGCGCGAATCGAATTCGACCGCGCCGGTCACTCGCACCTCCGGGTCTGCGACGTCGTGCAGCGTGCCGCCGACGACCTCCGCGATCTCCCGCAGTGTCATCTCGATCATGAAACCGTCAAGTCCTCCGCGTGGTTACCTTGCGGACTACGTCTTTCCAATGCGGCCGCGAGTACGTCGCGGTCGTCGAAGGGGTGCTTCACGCCCTGGATCTCCTGCCCTGCCTCATGTCCCTTGCCCGCGATCAGCACCACGTCACCGGGGCGCGCCCACGCCACCGCCGCCGCGATGGCTTCTGCTCGGTCACCGATCTCCCGCACCTCGCCGCGTTCGGCCTCCGGGACCTCCAGCGCACCGGAGCGCAGGGCGGCGCGAATGGCCGCCGGGTCCTCGGTGCGCGGGTTGTCGTCGGTGATGATCAGCAGGTCGGCGCCGCGCGCGCTCACTGCGCCCATCAGCGGCCGCTTCGCCGCGTCCCGGTCGCCGCCCGCGCCGACCACCACCGCGAGCCGTCCCGCGGTGTCCGCCGCGAGATGACCTCGCAGCGTGGCGATCACCGACTCCAGCGCCGCGGGCTTGTGCGCGTAGTCGACGATCGCCAGGAAGTCCTGTCCGCGCTCCACCCGCTGCATCCGGCCGGGGACGTCCACGGTCGCCAGCGCGGGCGCCGCGACCGACGGATCGACGCCGGCGGCGGCGCACACCGCTACCGCGAGCAGGCCGTTGGCGACGTTGTAGTGGCCGGGAAGCCGCAGCCGCACCGGGATCTCCCCGAGCGGGCCGGCCGCGGTGAAGTCTTGTTCGCCGCCGTGCGCCGCCACCGCACCGGCGACGCTCCAGGCGGCGGCCCGGGTGGTCGACACGGTGACGGGGCCGGGCAGACCGGCGGCCAGCCGCCGCCCCCACTCGTCGTCCACGCAGACCACCGCGGTGCGTGCCGCGACCGGCGAATCCGGTTCGAACAGTTTGCGTTTGGCGGCGAAGTAATCCTCGAAGTCGGCGTGGAAGTCGAGGTGGTCCTGGGACAGGTTGGTGAACGCGCCCACCGCGAACCGCACCCCGTCCACCCGGCCCAGCGTCAGCGCGTGGCTGGACACCTCCATCACGACCGCGTCCACGCCCTGCTCGACCATCAGCGCGAACATCGCGTGCAACTGCGGCGCCTCGGGCGTGGTCAGGGCGCTCGGCACCCGCCTGCCGCCGATCCTGGTCTCGATGGTGCCGATCAGCGCGGTGGACAGGCCGGCGGCGGCCAGGCCCGCCTCCACCAGGTAGGAGGTCGTGGTCTTGCCCGAGGTGCCGGTGATCCCCACGATGCGCAGCCGCTCGGACGGATTGCCGTAGATCGTCGCCGACAGCTCGCCGAGCACGGCTCTCGGGTTCTCCCGCACCAGCACCGGCACATCCAGCGGCCCGGCCAGCTCCGCGCCCGCCGCGTCGGTCAGCACCGCCACCGCGCCCCGGGCGACGGCGTCGCGCGCGAATCGCGCACCGTGCGCGCGGGCGCCGGGCAGCGCGGCGAACAGGTCACCGGGCAGCACGGCGTTCGAGCGCTGCTCGATGCCGGTGACCGACACGCCGCGCACAGCCGACTCGGGACCCGTCGCAGCCCCGATGACGGCGGCCAGCGACGCCAGCGGCGTTGACGGCGAATGCTCTGGCCGCAATGCGCGCGGTTGACCGGACTGCACAGAAACCAGGCTCCTTTCGGGGGCGGTGATCGACGTGTCAGGTTACCGGCGACCGGTCACGGCGGGACCATGCGCCCCATCGCAAGGCCCGGGAGGTCGCCCACCGCACCCTACGGGTTCGCCCGCCCGGTCCGGACCGCGCCACGCGGCACCCGGACGCCGCCGCTCGAGGACGCGGTGCGCACGGCGGGCCGCCGCGCGTCCTCGCCCCCCGAATACCGCACTCACCTGCTGTTTCCTCCGCACAGGTCCGACGTCTCGCACCGATCGCAGACCCGGCGCGCCGGGCGGGACAGCGCGCTCACCCCGCCTGCAGCACGAATTGCCGGGACGGCTGGGAGGACGGTGGAATGCGGTCGCGCTGCAGCGCCCACGAAGCGATGTTGTGGAACAACGGAGCCACCGAACCGCCGCCGGAGCCGTCGGAACTGCGGACGGGCGCGTCGAGCATGAGCCCGATCACGTACCGCGGATTGTCCGCGGGGACCATGCCCGCGAACGTGATCCAGAACGACGACGTGGAGTAGCACCGGCAATTCCGGTCCACCTTCTGCGCGGTACCGGTCTTGCCCGCCACCTGATAGCCCGTGATGGCCGCGGGCCAACCGGTGCCGTTCTGGTTGGCGTTCATCGGGTCACGCTGCACCACCGCCTGGAACATCGTCCGCAATGTAGCGGCGGTCTGCTTGCTCACCACCCGCACGCCGTCGGGCTGGGTCTCCTCGGTGCGCGCGCCGTCGGGCGCGATCTTCGCCCGCACGATCCGGGGCGGGATCCGGACGCCGTCGTTGGCGATCGCCTGGTACATGCTCGCCATCTGCAGCGTCGTCATCGAAAGGCCCTGCCCGATCGGGAGATTCGCGAAGGTGCCGCCGGACCACTGCTCGCGGTCGGGCATCAGGCCCGCGCTCTCGCCCGGCAGGCCGATGCCCGTGCGCTGCCCGAGCCCGAACCGGTGCGCCATGTCGGCGAAGCGGTCCTCGCCCACGCGCTGCGCGAGCATCAGCGTGCCCACATTGGAGGACCTGCCGAAAATGCCGGTGGTCGTATAGGGCTCGACACCGTGCGACCACGCGTCGTGCACCGTGACACCCGCCATCTGGATCGCGCCGGGCACCTGATGCACCTCGTCCGGATCGGTCAATCCGTAGTCGATGGCCGCGGCCGCCGTGACGATCTTGTTCACCGAGCCCGGCTCGAACACGTCCGTGACCGACGGGTTGCTCAGCTGGGCATTGGCCCACTTCTGCGGTCCCAGGTCCGGGTTGAAGGTGTTGTCGTTGGCCATCGCCAGGACCTGCCCGGTCTTGGCGTCCAGGACGACGGCCGAAGCGCTACCCGCACCGGAGACGTCCTTCGCCTGCTGCACCTGCTGCTGCACGTAGTACTGCAGATCGGAGTCCAGGGTGAGTTCGACGGCGGACCCGTTGACCGCGGGTTGTTCGTCGCGCCAGCTACCCGGGATCACCGCGCCGTCGGAACCGCGATCGTAGGTGTGTGATCCGTCGGTACCGGCCAGCGCCGAGTCGAGCGACGACTCGAGCCCGATCTGCCCGTGACCGTCCCAGCCGACCGCGCCGACGACATTCGCCGCCAGCGACCCGCCGGGATACACCCGCGGACTCTGCTGGTCGGAGCCGACTTGCGGGAATTTCTCGGTGATCTCGTCCGCGACACGCGGGTCGACGTTCTGGGCGAGGAACACGAATTGCTCGTCGCTGTTCAGCTTCGCGAGCAGGTCCGATTCCGCGGGCGCGTCTTTGCCGAGCTTCTCGTGGACGGTCCGCGCGATGTCGCGCAGCCGCTGGTCCGGGTCGGGCGCTTTGTCGTTCTTGGCTCTGGCGTCCGCGAGCTCCTTCCGGACGGCGACCGGCCGGAAGTGCAGCGCCTTGGCCGACACGGTGAAGGCCAGCGCCTTGCCGTTGCGGTCGGTGATCGGCCCGCGAGTGGCCGGATCGGGCTGATGGGTGGTGCGCTGGCTGGCCGCCTGCGCGGACAGTCCGGGCGCCGCGACGCTCTGCACCCACAGCAATTGCAACGCGACCACCGCGAGCGCGACGAGCATGACCACCCGCCCGACGCCGAGGCGCAACCGTAACGGACCGTCCGAGACAGCTGCCGCGGACGACCGCGGCCTGCCCGTGGCACGTGGTGCCGCGGGCCCGCGACGACGGCGCGGAGCGGGCCCGGGATGCGTCACTGGGCCGCTCCCTCGGGCGCCTGCTGCGGCGACGGTGCGACTTCCGGATCCGGCGAGGTGGCTTCCGCGGGCGGCTGGGAGGCGGCGGCCGACGGCGCGGGCGCTTCCGCCTGCGGCGGGACCACCGGCGCCGGGACTGGCGGGACCGGGCTGCCCGGCGCGGGCGCCGCGTTCACCTGCGCGTTGGCCGGCGGCCCGGTGTTCGGCCGGCCCGGCACCGGAGCTCCGGGCGTGGTGGTGACCGGAACCACCCGCTCTCCCTGCGGCGATCGCGACGAGGGCGAGGCGTTCAGCGGCGGCACGGGAGTGCCCTGAGCCGGAGCGGGCTTACCGATCACCGTGACCGAGCCGTCCGGTCCGATCAGCAGACGGGCCGGGTCCTTGGCGGGGATCATCCCCAGTTCGCGCGCCCGCAGGGCCAGTTCCGGCGCCGAATCGGCGACCTCGACCTCGCGCTGCAGCGCCGCGCGCTCGTCGGCCAGCCGCCGGTTCGTCGCCCGCGCGTCGCCGAGTTGGTAGCTGTCCTCGGCAGCGCGGGTGGTCAGCAGCAAGGTGAGCGCGAGGCCGCACCCGAGCAGGGCGATGATAGCCGTGACGAACGGAATGCGGGCGGTCATCGCCGAGCGCCGCACAGTGGGCAGGAACGTACTGTCCGACCCGGTCTCGGCACGCATCCGCCGTCGCGCGTAGGCGCGCTGCGCGGCGCCCGATTTCACCCGTTCGGCATCCTGGACCCGCCGGGCGACCCGGCCCGGCGCTTCGACGGTCCGCGTCCGCACGCTCATCGATTCCCTCCCTCTGTCCGCCCGGGACGCCGGATCGGCACAGCGCGCCGCTGTCTCATCCGGCCTCCGCCGGCTGCGCGGGATATCCGCGCCCGGCCGACGCGGCGAAGCGCCGGGTACTGCTGGCTCACCGCGCCTCCTCGATCCGCTCGGCGGCGCGCATCCGTACCGGGGCCGCCCGCGGGTTGTCCTCTATCTCCTGTTCGGTCGCCTTCTCCGCGCCTCTGGTCAGCATCCGGAACTCCGGGCCCATGCCGGGGAGTTCGACCGGCAGGTCCATCGGCGTCCGGGACGCGGTGCGCGATGCGAGCTCCTGCTTGACCACCTTGTCCTCCAGTGATTGGTAGGACATGACGACGATGCGGCCGCCCACGCGCAGTGCGGCCAGCGCGGCGGGCAGCGCGGCGCGCAGGGAGTCGAGTTCGCTGTTGACCTCCACCCGCAGCGCCTGGAAGGTGCGCTTGGCCGGATGCCCGCCGGTGCGCCGCGTCGCCGCGGGAATCGTGGCGTAGAGCAGTTCCACCAGTTCGGCGCTGGTACGGAACGGTTTGACCTGGCGACGGCGGATCACCTCGGCGGCGATCCGTCCGGCGAAGCGTTCGTCTCCGTAGGTCTTCAGCACCCGGGCGAGGTCACCGTGGCTGTAGGTGTTGAGCACGTCGGCGGCGGTGGGCCCGCTGGTCGGGTCCATGCGCATGTCCAGCGGGGCGTCGACGGAATAGGCGAAGCCGCGGTCGGCCTCGTCCAGCTGCATGGACGAGACGCCGAGGTCCATCAGGATCGCCGAGACCGAACCGGTGGCGGACAGCCCCGCGTCGCGCAGCGCGTCGGCGATACCGTCATAGCGGGTGTGCACCAGCGTGATTCGGGCCGCGAACGGTGCGAGCCGCTCGCCGGCGAGCTTCAACGCGGTGGTGTCGCGGTCCAGCCCGACCAGATGGATGCCGGGATAGGTGCTCAGGAAGTGCTCGGCGTGCCCCCCGAGGCCGAGCGTCGCGTCGACGTAGACCGCGCCCGGCTCCGACAAGGCCGGACCGAGCAGCGCGTCGGCCCGCTCGAGCAGAACCGGAACATGGCGGGGACCGCGCTGTTCACGGTTCACCTCGACCTCCCGGAGTCTGCCTCGCGTCGTCGCGCACCGCACACGGGTCGCCTTGATACACAGTGCTTTCGATAGAAGTGCGAATGCCCCGTGGTCTCTGACCGAACTTCGGCACCTGGCGTCGGGGAAGTACGTCAGGGTCCGCGTCCGGGCAGAGACCGCGTGGCACTCGCGCGCCCGCGGCTAGAAGATTCCGCCCAGCGACTCGTCTCTGGCTTGCGAGAAGTCCTCCTCGTGCTCGGCGAGGTAGGACTCCCACGCCTGCTTGTCCCAAATCTCCAGGAAGTCGACCGAACCGATCACCACGCAATCCCTTTGCAGGTTGGCGTAACGGCGATGGTCGGCGGACAACACGATCCGGCCCTGCGCGTCCGGACGCTGCTCGTCCGTTCCGGCCGCGAGAGCCCGGACGAACGCACGGGCCTGCGGATTGCTTCGAGACGCGGCCGCGGCTCGCCGGGCGAGCGCGGTGAACTCCTCTTTCGGGTACACGGCAAGGCTGTGGTCCTGCCCCTTCGTGACCATCAACCCTCCCGCCAGATCGTCTCGAAACTTCGCAGGCAACGTGAGTCGCCCCTTGTCGTCCAAGCGAGGTGTGTAGGTACCGAGAAACATCTCGATACCTCCCTAACGATCACCTCGATGGTCGGCCCTTCAGTACTGCGCGCTCCACATTACCCCACTTTCCCCCACTTTCAATCGAAACAAGCGGTGATCTGGCTCCCGACCCAGACGATTCCGCAGGTCATGCCAGCTATCACCGGCGTGGAGAACTTTCGCGAGTTCTGCCGACACGCGCCACCCTCGCGGACAAACGCCCGAAAACACCCAGCAAACACCTCTGGCGCCTCCCGCGCGGGGGCGCGGTGGGGAACTTTGTGGGGAGGTGTGGGGGAAGGCGGAAGTGCGACACGGAGATCATCCCTGACGCGCAGGGCCACAGACGCAACCGGCGACGCCGCACCATCGCGGTGCGGCGTCGCCGGTCGTACTGGAATTGTCAGGCTACGGGTGAGCTATTCCTGCTCGAACCGCCGCCGGAAGCGATCCTCCATACGCTCGGAGAAACCGCCCGATTTCCGCTGACGGCCCCGGTTGCCCGAGCCGCCGGAGGCCGCCTGGCCGCCGGACCGATCGTTCTTGGCGATGTTCTTGGAGGTGCCGACCAGCAGGAGCACGCCGGCGCCGAACATCACGATGAACCCGATCAGGCTGATGATCGGGAAGCCGCCGGGCTTCACGGGTGCGGCGATGCCTGCGACGAGGAGAAAGAGGCCGAGGACGAACAACGCCGCGGCCTGGAGTCTGCGACGACTCGAGGTCGAACGTAGCCGTCCACCGCGGACGGACGAGGCGAACTTGGGATCCTCAGCATAGAGAGCGCTCTCGATCTGTTCGAGCATGCGCTGCTCGTGCTCGGAGAGTGGCACGGTACCTCCCCCGGCACTAGGACGTGGCTGTCGCCTCCGGGTAGACGACAGATAGCCGACCTTGGCGGCCATCTGACACCAATGATACGAGTTCGATCAGGGCCAGACCACCTAATGTGCCCAGTCGGACGTAGTCCGTCTTCAGCCTGTTAACTAAGCGGTCATCCCGCCGGACAATCCCGGGGCGGGCCGCAACCGAGCCGATGCCGCGAGGAGATCTTCCACGTCGTGGAGGAATGCCGCCACCCGCGAAGAGAACTCGTCCGCCTCGTGTTCGTCGACCTTCCGGTCGAGCCCGGCCTCCAGCGCCGCCCGGATCTCCGAGCGCGCGCTGAAGTAATCCGCCCACATCACGAATTCCGGCGCGGCGCGCTGCATCAGCACCCACGCGTTGCGCGAGCGCGCCCGGGGTGCGGCGTCGGCGCCCGTGAGCGCGATCACCGCGCCCGCGCCGCGCAGCGCCGCCAAGTAGGCGGTGCGGAAGCGCTCCCGCGGATCCCGTTCCCCCGCTGCCTGCATGAGCAACCCGTCCGCGCGCTCCAGCAGTTTGCCGGCCCGGCCGGGCCGGCCCGGTTGTTCCACTCGACCAGACATCGCCGTCCCTCCACCATCGCGTACCTTGGCCCGTATCCGCGCTGGAGGCGGCGTCCCCCACCGCTTTCCAGCACCGCCCGGACCGAACAGGTATTCGAACGTTTGAATTGAGCTTCAATATAAAGACGCCCACCGACAAACTTCCGCGTCCGCGCGACCGACGAGAGCCATGACCGCCGTCAAGCCCAATCACACTCCCGCACCCGCCGTCATCGATCTCTCGGTGGCGGCTCTGCGCTCCCGGCTGCACGACGCGCTGGCGGTCTACGTGGCCGCCATGGACTACCCGCGCGGGACCGAGAACCATCGCGCGCCGATGTGGACCGAGCACACCACCCGCCCCGGCTGGCAGGCGGTGGCCGCGGTGCTGCCCGACGACTCCGGCCGGATCGATATGCGCACCGCGCCGATCGTGGCGGTCGCCTACGGCTATCGCGGCGCGGCGCACCAGTGGTGGCACCAGCAGGTACACAGCGGGATGCGGCGCTCGGGCTGGCCGGAACACTCCACGCGCGAACTGCTCTCGGACTACTTCGAGCTCACCGAGCTGCACGTGCATCCCGCCGCGCAGGGCCGCGGCATCGGCGGCACGCTGCTGGAACGGCTGCTGCGCGACCGCCCGGAGCGAGCCGTGCTGCTGTCCACGCCCGAGGTCGCCGGTGAGGACAACCGCGCCTGGCGGCTCTACCGCAGGCAGGGATTCACCGATGTGGTCCGCAATTTCGTGTTCGCGGGCGACAACCGGCCCTTCGCGATCCTCGGCAGGCGGTTGCCGCTGTGAGGGTCACGTGACGGTGGTCGTCGTCGGGTCGGGCCACAACGCCTTGGTCGCCGCGTGCTATCTCGCCCGCGCCGGACACGAGGTCGAGGTGCTCGAAAGCGACGACGTCCTCGGCGGGGCGGTGTCGACGGTCGAACGGTTCCCCGGCCATCGCGTCGATCGCGGCTCGTCGGCGCACATCATGATCCGCCACACCGGCATCGTCGAGGAACTCGAACTCGACCGCTTCGGCCTGCGGTACATCGACTGCGACCCATGGGGTTTCACCCCTGCGCACGGCGGCCGCCCCGCCCTGGTGTTCCATCGCGACCTGGAGGCGACCTGCGCTTCGATCGCGGCGGCCTGCGGACCGCGCGACGCCGACGCCTACCGCCGGTTCGTGCGGGTATGGGGCCCCCGCAGCGCACGGGTGATGCGCGCCTTCGGCGGCGGACCGACGCCGGGCCGGCTGGTGCGGTCGTTCTGGGGACTGGACGCCCGGGACGGCGGCAGCGCCCTGTCCCGGGAGTTCCTGCAATCCGGTGACGCGCTGCTGGACGCCTGCTTCGAGGACGAACGGTTGAAGGCGTCGCTGGCCTGGTTCGGCGCGCAATCCGGCCCGCCGATGTCGGAGCCCGGCACGGCCCCGATGGTGGGGTTCGCCGCGCTCATGCACACACTGCCGCCGGGGCGCGCGGTCGGCGGCAGCGGGGCGCTGACCACGGCGCTGGTCGCGCGGCTGCGCGCCGACGGCGGAGTGGTGACCGCGGGCGACGCGGTGTCCGCGCTGCGCCGCGACGGGGAGCACTGGCGGGTGCGCACCGCGTCGGGCCGGGAGCTGCGCGCGGACATCGTGATCGCGGGCTGCCATGTGCTCACCACGCTGGAGCTGCTGCGTGGCGGCGGCTTGGACGGCGCGCTGCTCGACGGCTGGCGCAGCCGCATCCGCGTCGGGCCCGGAATCGGGATGGTGGTGCGGGCCGCCACCACGGCACTGCCCCGCTACCCCGGCAGCCCGGCCGATCAGTCCGCCCGCGGCCTGCAATTCCTGGTGTCCGATCGAGCACAGTTGCGGCGGGCGCACGGCGCGGCGCTGGCCGGAGACCTGCCGCCGCGACCGGTTGTCCTCGCCATGAGCTTCAGCGCCCTCGACCCGACCATCGCGCCGCCCGGCGAGCATCAGTTGTCGCTGTGGGCGCAGTGGCATCCCTACCGGTTGTCCTCCGGTGCCGAGTGGGCCGATCTCGCACAGCGCGAAGGCGAGCGGATCATCGCCGAAGTCGATTCGTACGCGCCCGGTTTCGCGGACACGGTGACGCGCACGCACGTGCAGACGCCGGTGGAGCTGGAGCGCGAGCTCGGGCTCGTCGGCGGCAACGTCATGCACGTGGAGATGTCGCTGGACCAGATGATGCTGTGGCGCCCGCTGCCGGAGCTGGCGGGACAGCGGGTGCCCGGTGCGCGGGGGCTGTATCTGACCGGCGCCTCCACCCATCCCGGTGGCGGCGTCTCCGGCGCGAGCGGCCGCACGGCCGCCGCTCTCGTACTGCGCGACCTGAACCGGCGCGGCTTGTCCCGGTGGCTACGCCGATGACGAGTTCGGGTGACCCGTCGCCGGGCCCCACGAATCGGACCGCGCCCAGCCCGCTCGTGGACTCCCGGGCCTCGTATCGTTCGGCGACCTTCCTGCTGCCCCTCGCCCTCGTCGTCCTGACGGTCCTCGCGCAAATCGGATATCCGCTGGCCACGGGCGACGCGCGCGACCGCGTCACCGTGGCGGTCGTGCTGCTGTCCGCCTGCGCCGCGCTGGCGCACGCGACCGCGACCAGGGGCGTCCGCTACGCCGTCGGCTTCCTGGTCATCGTTTCCGGCATCGGACTCACGGCGGAGGTGATCGGCACCGCGACCGGCGTCCCGTTCGGCTGCTACCAGTACGCGACCGGCCGGCTCGGCCCCGCCCTGCTCGAGGTGCCGCTGCTCGTGCCGCTCGCCTGGACCGGCGGGATGTATCCGGTGTGGGTGGTGGCCGGGATGGTGGCGCCGCGCACCGCCGCTCGGGTCGTGGTGACGGCGGCGGGCGCGGTGGGCTGGGATCTGTTCCTCGATCCGCAGATGGTGTCCGACGGGCAGTGGACCTGGTGCGCCACCCACTCCGGACTACCGGGGCTGGCGTGGATTCCGGTGACGAACTATCTGGGCTGGTTCGCCGTGGCGCTCGTGATGGGTGGATTGCTCGCGGTCTGGGAGCGGGCGGCGCCGGATCCGGTGCGGGTGCGCGGCCGCGCGACCGCGCGCACCGTACCGGTGGCCTTGTTCCTGTGGACCTGGCTCGGATCGGCGCTGGCCCACGCGGTGTTCCTCGACCTTCCATGGTCCGCAGGCTACGGCTTCGCCTGCATGGGCCTGCTGGGCGTTCCCCTGCTGGTGGCCCTGGTTCGCGAGCGCCGCTGACCGGGCCCGCCCTCCGGCGCGCGGTACGCCGACGCGCGCTGCGACTGGCGCGTTTCATTACGGGCGGTTGGCCTGGCACGATGTCACCCGTGCAGCCGAGTCCCGTCACCACGAAACCCGATGCCCCGGACCTTGCGCCGCGGCGGGCCCCACGCCGCGGCGCGCGCGTCGCTTCGGTCGTCCTGCTCGCGGCGATGCTGGTCCCGATGCTCGCCGGCTGCCTGCGGGTGCAGGTCTCGATGGGGGTCTCGTCCAACGACCGGGTGTCCGGACGGATCGTCGCCGCCGTGGTGCCCGCCGATCCCGGAGACAAGGGCCCGCAGCTCAAGGCGCCCGAGACGCTGGCGGCCAAGGTGCGGGTGGAGCCGTACGCCCAGGACGGATACGTCGGCAGCCAGGTCTTCTTCGAGGACCTGTCCTTCGGTGAGGTACAGCAGCTCGGGCAGCTGTCGGAGCAGACCCAGGGCATGTTCCAGTTGCAGTTCCAGCGCACCGGCGACCTGGTCAGCCTGACCGGGCGGGTCGACCTGAAATCCGTGCCGCCGCACGGCTCGGACGTGCAGTTCACCATCGCGTTCCCGGCCCGCGTCGCCAAGACCAACGGCAGCCGCGAGGGCGACAATGTCGTGTCCTGGAAGCTGCCGCCCGGTGATGTCGCCACACTGCGCGCCGAGGTCAGCTACGCCGACCCGAACACCCGCTCGTTCGCGGGCTGGGCGGGCATCGCGGGCGGGATCACGCTGGCGGTGGCCGCCATCGTCGCCGCGATGGCGTACATGGACCGCAATCCCGCCGCGCCCGGCGCGCCGGAAGTCGGCTTCTCGCTGAGCCGCTGGTGGCGCTCGGTGACGCAGAATCGCTGAGCGCCGGGTCGGTGCGCCGGGATAGCGTGGCCCCATGGTGAGTGCCGACCTGCCGAAGACGTTGCGTACGAACTCGATTCTGCCTGCTTGCGCCACCGGGGTGGCGGCGCTCGGCGCGGGCCTCGCGCTATACAACCGGGTCACCCTGCGGCGGTTGACGAACACTCCGACGACGGTGATCGAGCCGGTGACCGTCTGCGTTCCGGCCCGGAACGAAGCCGAACGGCTGCCCGATCTGATCACCGACCTGCGCGCCCAGGTGGGCGTACCGCGCCTGGCGGTGCGCATCCTCGACGACGCCTCCAGCGACGACACCGGCGCCGCCGCCCGCGCGGCGATCGACGACGACCCGCGCTTCACCCTGCTGCGTACCGAGTCCGACCCGGTTCCCGGCTGGACCGGGAAGGCCGCCGCCTGTGTCCGGCTGGCCGAGGACGTGTCGACGCCGGTGCTGATCTTCTTGGACGCCGACGTGCGGTTGGCGCCGCAGGCGCTCGCGGCGGCGGTCGGCGCGCTGCGGGGTCGGCGAGCCGCGCTGGTCTCCCCCTGGCCGCTGCAAGTGGCGGGCTCCGTGGCAGAAGCCGTGGTGCAGCCCCTGCTGTGCTGGTCGTGGGCCTCGACGCTGCCGGTGGCCGCGGCCGACCGGAGCCTGCGGCCCACGACAGCGGTGGCTTGCGGTCAGTTCCTCGTATTCGATAACGCCGCGTACCGCGCGGTGGGCGGTCACACGGCGGTGGCCGGAAGCGTCACCGAGGACCTCGACATCGCACGGACGCTGCGGCGATCGGGTCACTCCACCGTTCTGGTGGCCGCGGGAGGGCTGGCCCGCACCAGGATGTATCGCGGTGCGGCCGAGGTGGACGCGGGCTACACCCGCTGGCTGTGGTCGGCCTACGACGGCACGATAGCGGGCGGAGCGGCGGTGGGACTAGTTGCCGCCCTTGCCTATTGGGTGCCGCCGGTGACCGTGGCGGTCGGCCGTGGCGCGGTCCGCTGGACCGGCCTGATCGGCTGGCTCGCCGCCGTGGCCGGACGACTGCTGGCCCGCTCGACCGAAACCGGCGGCCCGGTGCGAGGCGCGGATGTGGCGGCCGCCGTGGCGCACCCGGTGTCGGTGGCGGCGTATCTGCTGCTGTGGGCGCGTTCGCATCGCGCCCGCCGCCGCGGCACGGCGCGCTGGAAGGGTCGCTCGCTCACCTGAGCGACCGTGCCGCGGCGGGCGGAGCTCACGGCACCGCGGTGATCCCGACCGTCGGCAAGAACATGCACGACTTGGCGCCGTTCTGCACCATACCGAAGACCGCGGCCAGAACGGTGCCCTTGCCGGTGTCCACCGGAACCGCGCGCACCCCGCCCATCGGGAGGGAGGCGACGAGGAAGTCCCGGATCGCCTGCTCGGCCGCGGGCCGCAGGTCCGCGGGAACCGCGGCGGGGATCATCGAACGGGCGACCTCCGGCAGCGGGCCCATGGCGGCCGTACCGCTGCGGCCGTTGCTCAGGTTGAGCCAGGCCACCTGCATGCCCCCGGTGTTCGAGCCGTCCGGCCCGAGGCCGTAGGGCACGAAGGTGAACATGGTCTGCCCCGCTTTGACGGCGCTGAGGTCCTGGCCGGGAATCTGCACGGTGTTCTTCGGCCAGGGCCCCGGAATGGCGCCCGCCACGGCAGGCGCCAGACCGGCCGTGGTGTTGTCGAGGCAGAACGCCGACGCGCTCGGATAGGCGAAGGGCTGGATACCGAGCGCGCGCAGCGCGTCGATCGCGGCTTGGTAGGCGCCGAACAGATCACCGGGAGCGGCGACCGGCACGGAGTGATCGGAGAACGCGGGAATCGTGGCATCCGGAGCCGCGAACGCGGCAGCCGGACCGGCGAGCACGAGGGCGACGGAACTGGTCGCGACAGCGGACAACTGGGTCAGACGGCGCAATATGGTCACGAAACCTCCTCATCGGCGGAACGATCGAGGGGCACAGTACTCCGGCAAACGCCTCCAACAGCCCGGATTGCGCACAGCAATTTTATGGCGAGTCCTGTTTGCCCGGAACGGACTTCCGCGCGCCCGACCGGCGTTCCCCCACCGTGGCGATAGCCGTATGCTGCATCGGGCCGCCGTTTCCTTCGCCGGGTCCTCGTCCTCCGCGACGCGCCGGGCCCGGAGCGAGCAGCGCATGCCTGGTTACTACAAAGATCCGATGAATCCGCGTCGACAAGATCTACGCTCACGCTGATTACTTCCCTTGTTCCGGGCTTCCCTTGCTGGGCATCATGATTCGGCTCGCCCCTGACATCCGTTGACAGGGGTCGGCGCCAACCATCCAGAGCGACCGAGAGACCTGGCTCGTCGACGTCGCAGCAACCCCCCGGTCACCGGGTGCGGGTGCTTCCGCCGGGACCGATGGAGGAACCGAAGTGATCATCGAGGACCCGTCATGAGTGCGTCCACCGCCTCCGACGCCGCTCCGGAAACCGTCGCGCCCAGCGCACCGGCCCCGGCCGTCCCCGCGCCCGCCGACTCCGGCACGACGCCCACCGTGGCCAAGACCCGGCACCTCGTGCGCTGGGTGGTCAGCGCGGTGGCGCTGATCCTGCTCGCCCAGTTCGCACACGGGCTGGCCACCAATCCCGGCTGGGACTGGCCGACGTTCGCGCAGTACATCACGGCGAAGTCGGTGCTGTCGGCGCTGCGGGTCACCCTGGAGCTGACCGCCTGGGGCACGGCGCTGGGCTTTCTGCTCGGCACCGCCCTCGCGATCGCCCGGCTGTCGAACAACCCCGTGCTGCGGGTGATCTCATGGATCTACATCTGGGCGTTCCGTTCGATTCCGCTGATCGTGCAGCTTCTGTTCTGGTTCGACATCGCCTACCTGTATCAGACCCTCTCGATCGGCGTGCCGTTCGGGCCCGCGCTGTTCACCTTCGAGGTGAACGGGGTGATCAGCGGTTTCACCGCCGCCGTGATCGGCCTGGCCCTGCATCAGGCGGCGTATTCGGCCGAGATCATCCGGGCCGGGTTCATCTCGGTGGACTCCGGCCAGCTGGAAGCCGCCGCCGCGCTGGGGATTCCCCGGCTGCGGCAATTCCGCACGGTGGTGGCGCCGCAGGCCATGCGCTCGATCCTGCCGAACGCGAGCAACGAGGTGATCAGCCTGTTCAAGGGCACCTCGATCGTGTCGGTGATGGCGATCGCGGAGCTGTTCTACCAGGTCCAGGTCATCTACGGCCGCAACGGGCGGGTGGTGCCGCTGCTGATGGTCGCGACGGTCTGGTACATCGTGCTCACCACCGGGCTGTCGGTGGCGCAGTACTACATCGAGCGCCACTACGCCAAGGGTGCGCACCGCACGCCGCCGCCGACTCCGCTGCGACGCGCCTGGCGGAGACTGCGCGAGGTCGCCGAGGCCGGTCCCGCCGCACCGCGCGGAGCCACCCGATGAGCGCCGCACCCGCCGTCGAGATCCGCGGCGTCCGCAAATCCTTCGGCGCGCAGCCGGTGCTGCGCGGCATCGATCTCACCGTGCGCTCCGGCGAGGTGGTCGGCGTCATCGGCCCGTCCGGCTCCGGCAAGTCGACCCTGCTGCGCGTGGTGAACCACCTGGAGACCCTCGACGCGGGCACGGTGCACATCGACGGCGAGCTGATCGGCTATCGGCTGCGCCGCGACCGCCTGCACGCGCTGCCCGACCGCGAGGTGCGCAAGCAGCGCTCCCGAATCGGCTTCGTCTTCCAGCAGTTCAATCTGTTTCCGCACCTGACCGTGCTCGAAAACGTCACGCTCGCACCGCTTTCCGCGCAACGGCGAGACCGGGCCGAAGTGGAGCGCGAGGCGCGCCTGCTGCTGGAGCGGGTCGGCATCGGACAACTGGCCGACGCGTATCCGCGCAGGCTGTCGGGCGGACAGCAGCAGCGGGTGGCGATCGCCCGTGCGCTGGCGCTGCGGCCGCGCGTGATCCTGTTCGACGAACCCACCTCCGCGCTGGACCCGGAACTGGTCGGCGAGGTACTCGACGTGATCCGCGACCTCGCGCACGGCGGCACCGCCCTGGTGATCGTCACCCACGAGATCGGTTTCGCCCGCGAGGTGGCCGACACCGTGGTGTTCCTCGACGAAGGCGTCATCGTCGAGCAGGGTCCGCCCTCGGCCGTGCTCGATAACCCCGAACATCCGCGCACCCGCGCCTTCCTTTCCCGAGTCCGCTGATGAACAGGTTTCCGATGAAGCTCTCCGCCCTGGTCACCGCCGCCGCGACCGCGGTCGTGCTGCTGGCCACCGGCTGCACCGACCCCGAGGCGGACAACGCCGCGCAGCCGGCCGGTTCGATCACCTTCGACCTCTCCCCCGCCCAGGCCGGTCGCGTCCGGGCCGCCAGGGTCGACGCCATCGCCGCCGAGGTGCCGAAGGCGATCCGCGACCGCGGCACGCTGGTCGTGACCGGCGCGTCCGGCGCCGCGCCGCCCCTGCGGTTCTACGCCACCGACGACAAGACCGTGGTCGGCTCGGAGGTCGACTTCGCCTCGCTGATCGCCGACATCCTCGGTCTGAGACTCGACGCGCAGGTGGCCGACTGGTCGCAGAACTTCGTGCGGGTGGACTCCGGCGAGGTGGACGCGTTCATCTCCAACGTCACCGTCACCGAGGAGCGCAAAGAGAAGTACGACTTCGCGACCTACCGCAAGGACAACGTCGCGCTGGAGGTGCCGATCCAGAGCAAGCTGGAGTACCAGGACCGGACGAGCCTGGCGGGCAAGCGGATCGGCGTCGGCAGCGGCACCAATCAGGAGCAGTTGCTGGTCAAGTGGAACGAGCAGAACCGGGCCGAGGGCCTGCCGCCGATCGATATCGCCTACTTCCAGCAGGTCACCGACTACTACCTGGCGCTGGCCTCGCAGCGGCTGGACGGCTATCTCGGCCCCAGCCCGACCGCGATCTACCACGCGGCCACCGCGAAGCAGACCAGGATCGTGGGCACCTTCTCCGGTGCGGGCGAGGCGCTGCAAGGCGAGATCGCGGTGCTCACCAGGAAGGACAACGGGCTGATCACCGCCGTGCAGCACGCGTTGGCCTACGCCATCGAGCACGGCGCCTACCAGCAGGTGATCGACCGCTGGGGCCTGCGGAGCGAGACGGTCACCGAATCGCGGATCAACCCGCCCGGCCTGCCGAAGAAGCGGTGAGCCGAGGTGGCGCCCGAGCTGCGCCGCCGCATCCCCAGCCGGCCGTCGGCGACCCGCGTCGCCGACGACGAACCCCGACAGGGCGAGCAGTTCGCCCGCACCGAAGTATCTGGAGTTGCCCCGTGATCCGAACCCGTCACCGAATCGTCGCGCTGGCCGGCGCGCTCGCCGCGGCCACCACCGTGGCCGCCTGCGGCAGTGATTCGGCCGCGCCCGGCGGCGACGCGGGCCCGCCCCAGCCGGGCGGCACCCTGCGCTACGGCCTGTCCCAGGCGCCGACCTGCTCGGACCCCGCCCAGGCGGGCACCAACCAGACGCTGTACGTCGCACGGCAGATCGTGGATTCGCTGACCGACCAGGACCCGTCCACCGGTGAGCTGAAGCCGTGGCTGGCGCAGAGCTGGGAGGCGAGCCCCGACGCGAAGGTCTTCACCTTCCATCTCGTCGACGGCGTCACCTTCAGCGACGGCACGCCGCTCACCGCGGACTCGGTCCGCAAGACGTTCGACTCGGTGGTGCGGCTCGGTTCGGGCAAGGCTCCGCTGGGCAGCAGCTATCTCACCGGCTACGTCGGCACCACGGCCGTGGACCGGCTCACCGCCCGGGTGGAGTTCAGCAAGCCCAACGCGCAATTCCTGCAGGCGTCCTCGACCGCCCAGCTCGGCATCCTGGCCGACGTGACCACGGCCGAGCCCGCCGAGCAGCGCTGCCTCGGCGACAACGTGGGCAGCGGGCCGTTCACCTACGCGGCCTACCGCCAGGACGCCTCGGCGACGCTGGTCAAGCGCACCGGCTATCACTGGGGTTCGGCGGTGTTCGCCCATCGCGGCGAGGCCTACCTCGACAAGATCGAGTTCACCGTGGTGCCCGAATCCGGGGTGCGTACCGGCAGTCTCACCTCCGGACAGCTGGACGCGATCAGCGACGCGCTGCCGCAGGACGCCGCGCAGATCGAGGGGGCGGGCGGGCGGGTGCTCAGCACCGCCAACCCCGGCGTGCCGTTCGGTCTGCAGCCCAACGTCACCCGCGGTCCGTTGCGCGATCCGGCGGTGCGCCAGGCGCTGCTGCCCGCGATCGATCGCAAGCAGCTGGTGGACACCGTCCTCGGACCGCAGTTCAAGCCCGCCACCAGCACACTGGCCGGCACCACCCCCGGCTACACCGACCTCTCGGCACGCCTGGCCTACGACCCGGCGAAGGCGCGCA
This sequence comes from Nocardia niwae NBRC 108934 = DSM 45340, assembly GCF_001613465.1. GTDB lineage: Bacteria > Actinomycetota > Actinomycetes > Mycobacteriales > Mycobacteriaceae > Nocardia > Nocardia niwae. Next base: position 51,870 of record NZ_BDCK01000020.1, read on the forward strand.
CCATCCTGGATCAGGCTGGGTGGACGCCCGGCGCCGACGGCATCCGGGCGAAGAACGGTGAGCGCCTGTCGTTCTCGGTGCTGTTCAGCCAGGTGTTCGCGGGCAACCAGGCGATCCTCGAACTGGTGCAGCAGCAGCTGCGGCAGGTCGGCGTCGAGCTGAAGCTGGATCTGGTCTCGGTGGCCGAGACCACGGCGCGGCAGGGCAGCAAGGACTTCGACACCTCCTACGGCAACACCACCCGCGCCGACGGCGACATCCTGCGCACGTCTTTCGGTCTGGACGGACGCAATCTCAACGCGCGCGGTCCCATCCCCGCGTTGGACGACGCGCTCAACGGGCAGGTCGGCACCGTGGACACCCCGACGCGCAACGGGCTCATCCGCACCGCACAGCAGCAGGTGCTCGACGCCGGGCTACTGATCCCGACCGTCGAGCTGTCCCAGGCGATCGGAGCGGGCGCGAACACGCGGGATCTGAAGTTCGAAGCCTCGGCGCGATTGCAGTTCTTCGACACCTGGCTGAGCGGACGATAGTCATGGTGCGCTATCTGGCCCTGCGGGCGCTGCAGGCGGTCTGGGTGCTGTGGGCGGCGTTCACGCTGTCGTTCGTGGTGCTGTACCTGCTGCCCGCCGACCCCGTCTCGATCGCGGCCGACGGCGGTGGCTCGGGCACCCCGGTGGACAAGGCCGCCATCGCCGAATTGCAGGCCCGCTACGGGCTGGATCGGCCGCTGTGGGAGCAGTATGGGAACGCGCTCGGGCACGCCGTCCGCGGCGATCTCGGACACTCCATCGCCACCGGGCAGCCGGTCACCGGCGCGATCGGCGACGCGCTGCCCGCCACCCTCGAATTGACCGTCGCCGCTTTGCTGTTCGCCGTTGTCGCAGGCGTGACACTGGCGTTCGCGGCGACCCAGACCCGGCGGCCGTGGCTGCGCAACGCGTTGGCCGCGCTGCCGTCGCTGGGCGTCTCGGTGCCGACCTTCTGGACGGGCCTGCTCCTGCTGCAGGTGTTCTCGTTCCAGTTGCGGCTGGCGCCCGCGTTCGGGGGCCACGGGTTCGCGGGCACGGTGCTGCCCGCACTCACCCTGGCCCTGCCGATCGGCGCGGTCATCGCGCAGGTTCTCACCGCCGGGCTCGAAGCGACCTGGCGTCAGCCGTTCGTCGACGTGGCGCTGGCCAAGGGCGGATCGCGCTGGTGGGTGCAGCGCACGCACGTGCTGCGGCCTGCCAGCGTGCCCGCGTTCACCATCGCGGGGGTCCTGGTGGGCAACATGCTCGCCGGATCCGTGGTGGTGGAGACGGTCTTCGCCCGCCAAGGGGTGGGGCGGCTGACCCAGACCGCGGTACTGGCGCAGGACATCCCGGTGGTGCAGGGCATCGTGCTGCTCACCTCGCTGGTGTTCGTCAGTGTGAATCTCGCGGTCGATTTGCTGTATCCGCTGCTCGACCCGCGCATCGGCGCCCGTTCCCGGGCCGTGCGCGGCGAATCCGAGCAGGCCGCCGCCGAGGAGGCGATCGTCCGTGCCTGACGCCACTTCCGTCATTTCCGTAGCCGCCGGATCTGTGCCCGGCGCGCCGCTCGCCGAGGAGGTGAGGATTCGTGGTTGACGTCACCGAGGAGCAGCGCCGAGCGGTGCTGCCCGGCCTGCGGCGGCCGACGCTGAGCTGGAAGCGGGTGCGCGGCAACGCTGGAATACTGGTCGCGGGCGCCGTCGCGCTGCTGGCGCTGGGGTGGGCGCTGGCGCCGTCGGTCTTCGCCGGCGGCGACCCGCTGACCGGTGTGCCCGCGCAGAAGCTGCGCGGTCCCAGCGCCGAACACTGGTTCGGCACCGACAATCTGGGACGCGATCTCTACACCCGGATGGTGCACGGGGCGGGACTCTCGCTGACCGCCACCCTGGCCGCCGTCGGCATCGCGCTCGTCGCCGGGGCGCTGCTCGGGCTGCTGGCCGGTGCGCTCGGCGGCGTGGTCGACGCCGTCGTCATGCGGCTGGTCGACGTGCTGCTGTCGGTGCCCGCGCTGCTGCTGTCGCTCGCGCTGGTCACCGCGCTCGACTTCGGCACCGGCAACGTGGCGATCGCGGTGGGCGTTTCGCTGGTGGCCAATTTCGCGCGCGTGATGCGCTCGGAAGTGCTGCGGGTCCGCCAGGCGGTGTACGTGGAGGCGGCCCACGCCGCGGGCGTGCGCTGGTACACGGTGCTGGCCAGGCACGTGCTTCCGAATTCCCTCCAGCCCGTACTCGCCTTGGCCGCGGTCGAATTCGGCATGGCGGTGCTGGCGGTGTCGGCGCTGAGCTTCCTCGGTTACGGCGCGAAACCGCCCACGCCCGAGTGGGGCACGTTGATCTCCGAGGGCCGCAACTACCTCGCGACCGCATGGTGGATGACCACCCTGCCCGGCTTCGTCATCATCGCCGTCGTGCTCGCCGCCCAGCGTCTCGGCCGCGCCATCGGGAAGGGAGCGCACGCATGAGCGCCCCGGCCGCACCGCTGCTGCACGTCGAGGACCTCCGGGTTCGGTACCGGTCCGGCTCGGGCGCGGTCACCGCGCTCGACGGTGTGTCGCTCACCGTGGCCCGCGGCGAGGTGGTGGCGCTGGTCGGCGAATCCGGCTCCGGCAAGTCCACGCTCGCCCACGCCGTGATCGGCCTGCTCGGCCCGAATGCCGCCATCACCGGCGGAACCGTGACCTTCGACGGCGCCGTGGTTGACACCGGCTCCGAACGCGCGCTGCGGCGGCTGCGCGGCGCTCGCGTCGGTTTCGTCCCGCAGGACCCCGGTCTGTCGCTGAACCCCGTCCGGCGCGTCGGCGACCAGGTCGCCGAAGCACTGCTGGTGCACCGGCTGGCCGACCGCAAGGCGGCGCGGGCGCGGGCGATCGAACTGCTGGCCGACGCGGGACTGGACCGGCCGCAGCTGCGGGCCGCCCAGTACCCGCACGAACTGTCCGGCGGCCAGCGCCAGCGGGTGCTGATCGCCGCGGCGCTGGCCTGCGCACCCGACCTGATCATCGCCGACGAGCCGACCAGCGCGCTGGACGCGACCGTCGCGCGCCGGGTGCTGGACCGGCTCGCCGAGCAGATCGCGGCGCGCGGCACGGCGGTGTTGCTGATCACCCACGATCTGGCCGTCGCCGCCGAACGCGCGGACCGGCTCGTCGTACTCAACGGCGGCGAAGTGGTGGAGACCGGCCCGACCGCCGACCTGCTGGCCGCGCCGCGTCATCCGTACACCAAGCGCCTGCTCGCCGCCTCGCCCAGCCTCGCCCCGGCCGGGGGCTACCGCGAACCCAAGCCACGCGACGGCGAACCGCTGCTGGTCTTGCGCGAGGTTCACAAGACATTCCGGGCGCACGGAGGCGACAGCGTGACGGCGGTGGCCGGCATCGGCTTCGAACTCGGCCGCGGCGAAACCCTCTCGCTGGTCGGCGAATCCGGGTCGGGCAAGTCCACCACCGCACGGATCGCGTTGCGGCTCACCGAACCCGACCGCGGCGACGTCGTCTTCGACGGGCAGCCGCTGTCGCAGGCCCGCGGGTCGCGACTACGCGCGCTGCGCAAACGCTTCCAGGTGGTGTACCAGAACCCCTACGCCTCCTTGGACCCGCGCTGGCGGGTGGGCGCGATCGTCGAAGAACCGCTGCGCGCGTTCGGCGTCGGGAATCGCGCGCAACGGCGCGACCGCGTAGCGGAGCTGCTCGCGCAGGTCGCGCTCCCGGCGGGGTTCGCTCAGCGCAGGCCCGCGGAGTTGTCCGGCGGACAACGTCAGCGCGTCGCCATCGCCCGCGCGCTGGCGCTGCATCCCGAGCTGCTGGTGCTCGACGAACCGGTCTCCGCGCTGGACGCCTCGGTGCAGGCGCAGATCCTCGAACTACTGGACCGCCTGCAGGCCGAGCTGTCGCTCAGTTACCTGTTCATCTCGCACGACCTGGCGGTGGTGCGCCGCATCAGCGACCACGTCGCGGTGCTGCGGCACGGCCGCATCGTCGAATCCGGCCGCACCGCCGAGATCTTCGGCGACCCGCGGCACGAGTACACCCGGGAGCTGCTGTCGGCCATCCCGGCCCCCGCCGTCGCGAAAGGCGTGTCCTGATGCCGAATCCGACCTACCGGCACAGCCGGGTGCTGCACCGGACGCAGCGCTGGGCGCCGTGCCGCAGCCGCCCGCAACCCGCACGGTCCTCCGCGATCACCCCTCCCCGCTCACCGGAGCCCACCACCGGCCACAAGCCGACCACGTGGTGGTACCGACCGAAAAGGATCGCCCTGATGGTGTACTCCGCCTTCAACCGGAAACCGGCCGCCACCGACGCCGAACCGTCCACGGCCCCGGACCTTCCCGCCGCCCCCGTCGCTTTCGGACCGGATCCGGCCCGGTGGTGGCGCACCCGCCTGCGCGCCCCCCGCGCCGCCGATACCTCCGGCAACGCGCGGGTGCACGCCGTCGCACCGGCCCGCGCCGAGCGCGACCGCCGCGTCATCCGGTCCTCGCCCGGCGCGCACGCCGCGCTGTGGCAGCAGGCGCTGTTCCTGGCGCCCGACGTCGCCGCGGCGGGAACGCACCCGGCGCTGCGGGCGCAGATCGACGCGGAGGGCACCGCCTGATGAAGCGTTCCGTTCACCTCGGCCCGCGCCGTCCGCACCCTCACACCACCGCCAACGAAGGAGCCCCAGCGTCATGACCACGAGCATCACCAGCGTTTTCGAGACCGAGTGGGCGCGCTGGCACCACGCGCGGGAGGACCAATTGCGCGATCCCCTCGGCTTTCTCAGCCTGACCGGGCTGCACTGGCTCACCGACCGCCCCGAACGGCTGCCGGACCTGCCCGGCACCTGGTGGGTCACCGACGAGAAGGTGTTCATCACCGCCCAGCCCGCCGACCGGCTGGAATACGACGGGCTCGGCATCGCGGGCGTGCAGATCGTCAGGCCGGCCGAAGGTGCGCCCGGCCTGCACGTCCGGCAGGAGCGGCGGGTGCTGGAGGTGATCCGCCGCTCGGGCCGCTACGCAGTGCGCGTGCACGACCCGGCCGCGCCCGCCCTGCTGACCTTCGACGGCATCCCGGCCTACCGGCCCGATCCGCGCTGGGTGCTCCCCGGGCGGTTCACGCCGTTCGAGCAACAGCGGACCGTCGTCACCGGCGCCGTGCTGGACGGCCTCGAACACCACCACAGCGCCGCGGGCACCATCGAATTCCGCGTCGGCGAGGTGACCGAGCGCGTCGTCGCCTTCGGCGGCCGGGACGATCTGCGGGTGCTGTTCACCGACGCGACCAGCGGCGTGACGACCTACCCTGCGGCGCGTTCGCTGGCCGTCGGCGCGCCGGACGCCGACGGCACGGTGCTGCTCGACTTCAACCGCGCGGCGAATCTGCCCTGCGCCTTCACCGATTTCGCGACCTGCCCGGTGGCGCCCGAGCAGAACCGGTTGCGGGTCGCGATCGAGGCGGGCGAGCAGGATCCGCGGCAAGGGCGGGCGGCATGAGCGGGCGACCGGTTCCCCTATCGATCCTGGATCTGTCGCCGATCAGCGCGGGTTCGACGGCGCAGCAGGCCCTGCGCAACACCGTCGACTTGGCTCAGCACGCCGAACAGTGGGGCTACCACCGGTACTGGCTGGCCGAACACCACTTCGTCTCGGTGGCAAGCTCCTCCTCGATCACCCTGATCGGGTTGGTCGCCGCGGCCACCCAGCGCATCCGGGTGGGTTCGGCGGCCGTACAGGTAGGTCATCACACCTCGGCCTCGATCGTGGAGGCGTTCGGCACGATCGACGCGCTGTATCCGGGCCGGCTCGACCTCGGTCTCGGCCGGTCGGGTCATCGGCGCGGCCAGTTCGGGGCGGAAGCCGCGCGACCCGAGAGCGGCAAGCCGGTGGTCGACGCGCGGACCGGGCGCACCGAGGTTCGCGGCGGCGTGGTCGTTCCGCCGCCGTTCGATCCCGGCCGCATCACCGACCGGTCGCGGTTCATCGCCTCGGCGGGCGCGTTGCAGCAGCGCGGCGCGCAGCCGCTGGACTTCGCCGAGCAGGTCGACGAGGTGCGCGACCTGCTCGCGGGCACCTTCGTCAGCCCGGAGGGCATTGCGCTGCACGCGGTTCCCGGTGAGGACGCGCAGGTGCGGTTGTGGCTGTTCGGCAGCACCGCGGGCGAGAGCGCGGAACTGGCCGGGCGACTGGGGCTGCCGTTCGCGGCGGCCTACCATGTCTCGCCCGGCACCGCGCTGGACTCGATCGAGGCGTACCGCGCGGCGTTCCGCCCCTCCGCCGAACTGGCCGAACCGTACGTGGTGATCTCCGCCGACGTGGTCGTCGGCGAGGACGACGCGACCGCGCGGGGGCTCGCCGCCGGCTACGGCCACTGGGTCTACAGCATCCGCAGCGGCGCGGGCGCGGCCGAGTACCCCGATCCGGTGTCCATCGCCCCGCTCACCGCGGAACAGCGGCGCCTCGTCGACGATCGCCTGGCCACCCAGTTCGTGGGCTCCCCCGGCACCGTCGTGGAGCGCCTGGACGCACTGCAACGCGTCAGCGGCGCGAACGAACTGCTGGTCACCACCATCACCCATCGGCACGCCGACCGCCTGGAATCGCATCGGCTGCTCGCCGAGGCCTGGGGGCTGCGCGCCGCCCGCGCGGCCTGACCCTGCTGCGGCCGGTGCGCCCCGGGCGCACCGGCCCGCGGACACCGACGCGGAAACGGTGATCTGTCCGCGCAGGCCCCGGCGCACCGTCCGGGGGCGGGCCGCCGCAGGTCACGTCACCGGAGCAGATACGTGCTGCCCGCGACGGGAGAACTCAGACGCCGACCGGAGCGGCCGTGACGCCGTAGCCGAGGTTGGTCAGCACCTCACTGGTCGCCTTGGCGAAGTTCAGCGTGATGAAGTGCAGGCACGGAGCGCCCTCATCGATCAGCCGCTGGGCGATCTCCGTGGCGATCTCGATGCCCGCCGCGCGCACCGCCGCGGTGTTCTCCTCGCCACCGTCGCCCGCCGCCTTGCGCAGCCGCTCCATGACCGCGGGAGGCAGCGGCCTGCCGCACAACTCCTCGGCGCGCTGCACCGTGCGCAGCGACGTGATGGGCATCAGCTCGGGAATGATCGGCTTGGCGCCTTCGATCGGGTCCAGCGCCACGAGCCGATCCCGCATGCGCAGGTAGTGCTCCACGTCGAAGAACATCTGGGTGATCGAATATTCCGCTCCCGCACGCAGTTTCGCGGCCAGGAACGCGGTGTCGGTCGCCAGGTCCGGCGATCGATGATGGCCCTGCGGGAACGACGCCACGCCCACGTGGAAATCGCCGAGATCGCGCACGATGCGCACCAGTTCCTCGGCGTAGGAGACACCCTCGGGATGCCGGTGCCACTCCCCCAGTGGGTCACCGGGCGGGTCGCCGCGCAGCACCAGGATGTTGCGGATCCCGGAGTCGGCGTACGCGCCGACCAGCGAGCGCAGTTCGGCGACGCTGTGCCCCACCGCGGTGAGGTGCGCGACCGGCAACAGCGTGGTCTCCTGCGCCAGTTCCCCGGTCACGCGGACGGTGCGGTCGCGCGTGGAGCCGCCCGCGCCGTAGGTCATCGACACGAACGCGGGATGCATGCACTCGAATTGCCGCACGGCGCGCCACAGCCGCGCCTCGGCGGCCGCGTCGCGGGGCGGATTGAACTCCACGGAGAAGGGCACCGCGTGCCCCGCGTGAGCCCGCAGACTCTGTACGACCGAAGGTGTGCCAGAGACGTTCGGGTGCGTCCGGGACGGCCGGCCAGGGGTCGAGCTTCCCCGCACGTTGTCGAAAGTCACCGGTTCAGTGTAGAGGTGGCCGGTGGCGGCCCCGTCGGGTCGCTCGGGCGCCCCGCGTATTCTTCGCAGCGGGCGATATGGTCGCCACGCCGAGCGACACGCGCGCCCGCCTCCGCTCGGCCCCGAATCACCCGCAGCGCCCGGGCACCCTCCGCGACCCAGCGCGTCCACCATCCGCACGACCTTGGAGGCTCCTCTGTCCGCCGCAACCGGTACTCAGACGCCGCGCCCCGCGGTGCCGCAGCCGGGCACCCCCGCCTTCGTCACCGCCGTGGAAGACGCCCTGACCAGTTTCTTCGACACCCGCCGCCCGACGACCGAGCGCCTCGGCCCGGTGTTCGTCGAGGCCACCGACGCGCTCGAGCAGTTCGTGCTGCGCGGCGGAAAACGCACCAGGCCCGCGTTCGCGTGGACCGGGTGGCTCGGAGCGGGCGGCGACCCGCACGCGCCCGAGGCCGCCGCGGTGCTCACCGCGTGCTCCGCGCTCGAGCTGGTGCAGGCCTGCGCGCTGGTCCACGACGACATCATCGATTCCTCCCGGACCCGTCGCCGCTTCCCCACCGTCCACGTCGACTTCGAGCAGCGTCATCGGGACCGCGGGTGGGCCGGCGACGCGGCGCACTTCGGCACCAGCGTGGCCATCCTGATCGGCGATCTGGCGCTGTCCTGGGCCGACGACATGGTGCACGCGTCCGGCCTGGCGCCCGCGGCCATCGCCCGGTTCGCGCCGGTGTGGGCCGACATGCGCACCGAGGTGCTCGGCGGCCAGCTGCTCGACGTCAGCGGCGAGGCGGGCGGCGACGAATCGGTCGAAGCCGCGCTGCGCATCAACCGCTACAAGACCGCCGCCTACACCGTCGAACGCCCGCTGCACCTCGGCGCCGCCATCGCCGCCGCCGACCAGGGGCTGATCGACGCGTACCGCCGGTTCGGCACCGCCATCGGGATCGCCTTCCAGCTGCGCGACGACCTGCTCGGCGTGTTCGGCGATCCGGCGGTGACCGGCAAGCCGTCCGGCGACGACCTGCGCGAGGGCAAGCGCACCGTGCTGCTGGCCGAGGCGCTGCGCTGCGCCGACGAGACCGATGCCGCCGCGGCCGCGCTGCTGCGCTCGAGCATCGGCACCGACCTGGACGCGCAGCAGGTGCAGCGGCTGCGCGCGCTGCTCGTCGAACTCGGCGCGGTCGACGAGGTGGAACGCCGGATCACCGAGCTCACCGACAGCGGCCTGGCCGCCATCGAGACCAGCTCGGCGACCGCGGTGGCCAAGGAACGGCTGCGCGCGATGGCGCTGGCCGCGACCAAGCGCACCGCGTGAGCGCGGCACATCGCAGGGCGAGGAGGCGAACCCGGTGAGAACCGTTGCGGGACCGGCCGATCGCGTCGTGGTGGTCGGCGCGGGCTTGGCCGGCCTCTCCGCCGCCCTCTATCTGACCGGGGCTGGTCACACGGTGACGCTGCTCGAGCGCGCCGATCATCCCGGCGGCCGGGTGGGGCGCTATCGGGGCGCGGACTACGACATCGATTCCGGCGCCACCGTCCTCACGCTGCCCGAGCTGATCACCGACGCGCTCGCCGCCGTCGGCCGCGCCCCGGAGACCTGCGTGCCTCCCCTGCGCATCCACCGGATGACGCCGGGCTATCACGCCCGGTTCGCCGACGGCGCCGAGATCAGGGTCTTCGCCGATCCGGACGCGATGGCCGCGGAGGTCGAGCGGATCTGCGGTCCGGCCGAGGCACGGGGATACCGGCGCCTGCGCGCCTGGCTGGCGCGCATCTACGCGGCCGAATTCACCGAATTCATGGACACCAACTTCGACTCGCCGCTGGATATGGTGCGCAGCCCCGAAAAGCGCCGCGCGCTGATCGAATTGGTGCGCCTCGGCGGCTTCGGCAGGCTCGGCCCCCGGGTGCGCGGGTTCCTGCGCGATCCGCGCCTGGCGCGGCTGTTCACCTTCCAGGCGCTGTACGCGGGCATGCCGCCCGCGCAGGCTCTCGCCGTCTACGGCGCGATTCCGCATATGGACACTTCGCTGGGCGTCTACTTCCCCGAGGGCGGTATGCGGGCGATCGCCGGGGCACTGGCGCAGGCGTTCACCGAAGCGGGCGGCACGCTGGAACTGAACGCCGAAGTGGTCGGGATCGACTACGCGGGCCGGCGCGCCCGCCGCGCCCGCACCGCCGACGGGCGCTCGTTCGACTGCGACGCGCTCGTGCTCACCGCCGACCTCGGCTCGCTCGACCGCTTCGGTGTGCGGACCCGGCGCTGGCTGCGCGCCTCACCGTCGGCGCTCGTCGCGCACGGCACCGTCCCCGCCGCGGTCGCGGCGGACTGGCCGGTGCAGGCGCACCACACCATCGAATTCGGGCAGGCGTGGGACCGCACGTTCGCCGAGATCACCGCCCGCCGGGGCCGCGGCACGCTGATGAGCGACCCCTCGCTGCTGCTGACCCGGCCCGCCCTCACCGATCCGGGCCAGTTCATCGAACGCCCGGACGGACGCCACGAACCGTTCTCCTTACTGGCGCCGTGCCCGAATCTCACAGCGGCTCCGCTGGATTGGCCGCGACTGGGACCGGCCTATCTCCGGGAGCTGCTCACGGTGCTGGAAGCGCGCGGCTACCGGGGCATCGCCGAGCACTTCGCCGTCGACCGGCTCGACACGCCGCGGACCTGGCTCGACCACGGCATGCTCGCGGGCACGCCGTTCTCCGCGGCCCATCTCTTCCGGCAGACCGGCCCCTTCCGGCCGAGTAATTTCCCGCGCTCCAGCGACAATGTGGTTATCGCCGGTTGCGGCACCACGCCAGGTGTGGGCGTGCCAACCTCCCTGCTCTCCGGGAAACTGGCGGCAAACCGTATCGCGGGCGAACTCGGGCGCACTCCGCGTGCGACCCCGCGCACCAGCCGGATAGTGTTCGAGGCGACGCCGTAAACTAAGCGCCGACCTATTCGCTCGCGGTTGCGACCGCCGACCACTCGGGGGGACCGACACCAGATGGCATCCCCCGAAACGCGCACCGCTGAGGCCGCCTCCGCCGGTGACACCCGCACCTCGTCACTCGCCTCCGCACGTCGCGAATCGGCCGATCCCCGCGGTTTTCTTTGGTGGATGCGCACCAGCGCCGACTTCGCCAGAAGCCCGGAGGGCCATGCCGCCCTGCTCGGCTTCTTCGGCGCGATCATGATCATGTTCGGCGGCTTCGGCGCCGGCAGCGTCCGCAAGCGCGACCCGCTGCTGGAGGCCATGCACCTGTCCTGGCTTCGGTTCGGGCACGGTTACGCGCTGTCGACCATCTGCATCTGGATCGGCGTGCTGCTCATGATCACCGCCTGGGTCCGGCTCGGGCGCGCCACGATCGGGACGGGCGACCGGATCGGCGCCGAGGTGACGCTCAACGAACTACGCGCCATCGTCGGCATCTGGATCGCGCCGCTGCTGTTCGCCGTACCGATGTTCAGCCGCGACGCGTACTCGTATCTCGCCCAGGGCGCGCTGCTGCGCGACGGCTTCGACCCCTATCAGGTCGGACCGGTCGCCAACCCCGGCGTGCTGCTGGACAACGTCAGCCCGGTGTGGACCACCACCACCGCCCCCTACGGGCCGGTCTTCCTGCTGCTCGGACGCGCGATCACCGCCGTCACCGGCGACAACGTGGTGGCGGGCACCATCGCGATGCGCCTGGTCATGCTGCCCGGCCTGGCGCTGATGATGTGGGCGGTGCCCTATCTGACCAAGCATCTCGGCGGCAAGCCGACCGTCGCGCTGTGGCTGGCGGTGCTCAACCCGCTGGTGCTGATCCACCTGATCGGCGGCGTGCACAACGAGATGCTGATGGTCGGCCTGATGTGCGCGGGCATCGCCCTCGTGCTGGAGCGCCACCACGTGGCGGGCATCGTCGTCGTCGCGATCGGCGTGGCCATCAAGGCGACCGCGGGTGTGGCGCTGCCGTTCCTGGTCTGGATCTGGATGCTGCACGAACGCGAGCGCCGCGCCGCGCAGCGGGTCGGACGCGATCCGGAGCACCTGCCCGCGGGCGAACGGCCCGGCGACGCCGCGGAGCCCACCGAGGACATGCCGCATCCCGCGCTGATGTTCGGCAAGATCGCGGGGCTCGGTCTGAGCGTGTTCGCGGTCGTCTTCGTCGCCGCCTCGGCCATCGCAGGCGTCGGCATCGGCTGGCTCACCGCGCTGTCCGGGTCGAAAAAGATCATCAACTGGCTCTCGCTGCCCACCGTGATGGCGCATGCGATCACCTGGATCACTCCGCTGCGCCTGGAATCGGTGCTCGAGGTCACCCGCGCCCTGTGCGCGCTGGCCTTGGTCGCGGTGCTGGCCTTGACCTGGTGGCGGTTCCGGCACAGCGAGCGGGAAGCGGTGCTCGGCATCCTCATCGCGTTCGTCGCCATCGTCATCCTCTCGCCCGCCGCGCTGCCCTGGTACTACTCCTGGCCACTGGCGCTGGCCGCCGGTTTCGCGCTGTCCACCACCACGCTGATGGCGCTGGTAGGCGTGTGCACCTGGCTGATGCTCGTCTTCCAGCCGGACGGTTCGATCGGCCTGTACAACTTCTGGCACGTCGTCGCCGCCACCTTCGCCGCGGGCGTGGCGGCGCTGTCGCTGCGCACCGTGGACCCGCTGCGCCTGCGCACCGCGCCGCCGAACTCGGTCGCGGACACGCCCGGCGAGGCCACCGCTTCGCCCGCCGCCCCATGACCGAAGGCGGGCTACCCGGATCCGCCCTGCTCCCGCTCGCCTACCGCGAGTGCAGGCAGATCGCCGCCACGCACGGGCGCACCTATTTCCTCGCCACCCGGCTGCTGTCGGCCGAGCGACGGCCCGCCGTGCACGCGCTGTACGCGTTCGCGCGCATGGTGGACGACGTCGTCGACCGAACGGGCCGTCCCGCCGCGACGCCCGATCACGACCCCGCGGCGGAGCTCGACCTGATCGAGCGGGATCTGCGGGCCGCACTCGGATCGTCCGTCGGCGCGGCCGCGCCCGCGGCACCCAGCCCGCAGCACGGAACCGACCGGGCAGCGAGCCCGCGGCCGCGCGTCCTCGTTCTGGCCGCCGTCAGCCACACCATCCACCGCTACGGCATCGCGGCACAGCACTTCTGGACGTTCCTGGACTCCATGCGCATGGACGCGCCCGGCGCCCCGGCCTTCCGCGATCGCTACGCCACCATGGCCCAGCTGCGCGACTACATGCGCGGCTCGGCGGCCGCGATCGGATTGCAGCTGCTACCCGTGCTCGGCACGGTCGTCCCGCTGACCGAGGCCGAGCCCGCCGCCGCCGCGCTGGGCGAGGCGTTCCAGCTGACCAACTTCCTGCGCGACGTCGCGGAGGATCTCGACCGCGACCGGGTCTACCTGCCCGCCGACGCCCTCGCGGCGTTCGGCGTCGACGACGATCTGCTGTTCGAGTGCCGCCGCACCGGCCGGACCGATCCGCGCGTGCGCCGCGCCCTCGCCCACCTCATCGCGGTCAACCGGGATCTCTACCGCCGCGCCGAACCGGGCATCGACCTGCTCGAACCCCGGGTCCGCCCCGCCATCCGCACTGCGGCCACCCTGTACGCCGACATCCTGCGCCACATCGAACACAGCGACTACGCCGTCTTCGGCCACCGCGCCGTCGTCCCCCGCCGCCACCGCCTCCGCGTGGCCGCCACCGAATTCACCACCGCCGCCCTCCGCAGCCGACTCCCCCGCTGAGGACCGCCGGAACTCAGAACGGGTCGGCGGCCGCCCGGCGCAGCACTTCGCGGGCCAGGGGTCCGTGCAGGGCGTCGACCGGCTTGCCGGGCAGGGTCTCGTCGTCGGTGAAGATCCACTCCAGGATCTCCTCGTCGGTGTACTTGGCATCGCGCATCACCGTGATCAGGCCCGGCAGCGGCTTCACGACCGCACCGGTGTCGTCGAAGAACCGCTCGGGGACGCCCGCCACGCCGCCTCTGCGAACAGCGATCAGCTGATGATCGCGCAGCATCTGATGCACCCGGGTCACCACCAGTCCGAGTCGCTCGGCCACCTCCGGCAGCGGCACCAGGGCCACCGACTGCGGAAGGACGTCGTCACTGCAGGGAAATGCACTCACCCGGACAACGGTAGACGGTCCCGCGCCGCACGTCGTGAGACACCCGGGCTGGTGGGAGTCGATACCATCGTGGGGGCCGCACGGAGCGGCCGACTATGTGAAAGCCGGAGGACTTCTCTTGATCGGCCAGATGCTCGAAGGGCGCTATCGGATCGATGCGCCGATCGCCCGCGGCGGAATGTCGATGGTCTTCCGCGGGGTGGACACCCGCCTCGACCGGCCGGTCGCCATCAAGGTGATGGATCCGAAGTTCGCCGGCGACCCGCAGTTCCTTTCCCGGTTCGAGTTCGAGGCGCGCGCGGTCGCCAAACTCAAGCATCCTTCGCTGGTCGCGGTGTACGACCAAGGCGTCGACGGCGATCACCCCTTCCTGATCATGGAGCTGGTCGAGGGCGGCACCCTGCGTGAGCTGCTGCGCGAACGCGGCCCCATGCCCCCGCACGCGGTACGCGCCGTCGCCGAGCCGGTCCTCGCGGCGATCGGCGTCGCGCACTCCGCGGGCCTGGTGCACCGCGACATCAAACCGGAGAACGTACTGATCTCCGATGCGGGTGAGGTGAAGATCGCCGACTTCGGCTTGGTGCGCGCGGTAGCGGCGGCGAACACCACGTCGGCGAGCGTCATCCTCGGCACCGCCGCCTACCTCTCACCCGAGCAGGTCACCAGCGGCTCCGCCGACTCGCGCAGCGACGTGTACTCCTTCGGCCTGCTGATCTTCGAAATGCTCACCGGCCGGGTGCCGTTCACCGGTGACACGTCGATCTCGGTGGCGTATCAACGCATCGAGAACGATGTACCCAGTCCGAGCGGCTTCATCTCCGGGGTGCCGCCGGAGTTCGACGAACTGGTCGCCAAGGCCACCGCGCGCGAACCCGCGCACCGGTTCACGGATGCGAACGAGATGGCGGCCGCCCTGCGGCAGATCGGCGCCGCGCTGCACCTGCCCCCGTATCGGGTGCCTGCGCCGCAGGAGTCCGCCGAGCATCTCAGCGCCGGCTACCGAGCCGTTCCGCCGGACCCCGACGACCGGCCTGGCTTCGCCGGGGCATCGGCCCACGAGCAGCATCCGCCGCAGACGGTGCAGCACACCAGGGTGGTCACCGCGCAGCGGCCCCGCGTCGACCACATCCCGGAGAATTACGACCGGCCGCAACCGGTGCGTCAGCCCCATCCCGCGCCGCCGTATTCGCCCTACGCCGACGAACTCAACCGGTCCCGGCGCACGGTGTGGATGTGGGTGGCCATTGTCGCGGTTCTCACGTTGCTGGTCGGCATCGGCGGCTGGTGGCTGGGTGTCGGCCGGTACACGGCGGTGCCGCCGATCGCCGGTCTGGACACCGACAAGGCGGTCGCCACGCTGGAGAACGCCGGGTTCGAGACCGAGATCCGGCAGAAGGCGTCCGACACGATCCCGGTCGGCGGCGTGGTCGGCAGCGACCCGTCCGCCGGATCCAAGATCACCAAGGGGTCCACGGTCGCCGTCCTGGTCTCCAACGGCAAGCCCAAGGTGCCGGACGTCAAAGCCGGTGACCAGGTGTCGAAGGTCAACCAGTTGATCCGGGACAACGGGCTGCAACCGGTGGACGCCGGTGAGGAGGGCAACACCGCGCCCAAGGGGACGGTCGCCCGGGTGGAGCCGAGGCCCGGCACCGTGCTGCCGCTCGGCGCGCAGGTGAAGGTCTACCGCAGCAAGGGATCCCAACCCGTGAAGGTTCCCGACGTCCGCGGCAAGTCGACCGAGGAGGCCACCAAGATCCTCAGCGCCGCCGGCATCGCGATCCGCGAGACCAAACCGCAGTTCGACCGCGCCATCGAAGCGGACAAAGCCATCGGCACCCAGCCGGGCGCCGGCGCCACCATCCAATCCGGCGACGGCGTCGTCCTGCTGATCTCCAACGCGTTGAAGATGCCGGACGTGCGCGGATGGACCGTGGCCAACGCCCGCGCCAAACTGGAGAGCCTCGGCCTGCAGGTCGAGGTGAAGCAGCTGGCCCGGGCGGACAGCTCGCTGGTGGTCTCCCAGACCCCGGCTATCGGGGTCAATCTCGAGGCGGGCGACACCGTCACCATCGTCGCCCTCCCCTAGCGGACCGGCCCGCGGATCGGAGTCGACCGCGCGGCCCGGCCTCAGGAACTCAGCGCAGCATCTCGGCGACGAGGAACGCCAGCTCCAGCGACTGCTGGGTGTTCAGCCGGGGGTCGCAGGCGGTTTCGTAGCGGCCGGACAGGTCCAGGTCGGAGATGTCCTGGGCGCCGCCGAGGCATTCGGTGACGTCCTCGCCGGTCAGTTCGATGTGCATGCCGCCGGGGTGCGTGCCGAGCGCGTGGTGCACCTCGAAGAAGCCCTGCACCTCGTCGACGATGCGGTCGAAGTGGCGGGTCTTGAAGCCGGTGGACGCCTCGTGCGTATTGCCGTGCATCGGGTCGCACTGCCAGATCACCTGGTGACCGGTGGCCTGCACCTTCTCGATGATGGGCGGCAGTACGTCGCGGACCTTGGTGTGGCCCATGCGGGAGACGATGGTCAGCCGTCCCGGCTCGTTGTTCGGGTCGAGCCGCTCCACGTATTCCACGGCCTGCTCGGGCGTGGTGGACGGGCCGATCTTCAGGCCGATCGGGTTGGCGACCAGCTCCGCGAACGCGATGTGCGCGCCGTCGAGCTGGCGGGTGCGCTCGCCGATCCACAGGAAGTGCGCCGACAGGTCGTAGAGCACCGGCTCGCCGATCGCGTTCTCGCTCAGCCGCAGCATGGCGCGCTCGTAGTCCAGCACGAGCGCCTCGTGACTGGCGTAGATGCGGGCCGCTTTCAGGCTCGGATCGTTCACCCGGCACGCGGTCATGAAGGCAAGGCCGCGGTCGATCTCCTCGGCCAGCGCCTCGTAGCGCGCACCGGCGGGCGACTTGGCCACGAAGTCGCGGTTCCAGTCGTGCACCTTGTGCAGGTCGGCCATGCCCGCGCCGGTCAGCGCGCGCACCAGATTCATCGCGGCGCTCGCGTTCGCGTAGGCCCGGACCAGGCGCGACGGGTCGTGCTCGCGCAGCGCCGCATCGGCGGCCAGCGAGTTCACCATGTCGCCCCGATAGGACTTGAGGCCGAGCGAATCGGTGTCGGAGGAGCGCGGCTTGGCGTATTGGCCTGCGATCCGCGCGACCTTCACCACCGGCAGGCTCGCACCATAGGTCAGCACGACCGCCATCTGCAGCAACGTGCGAATGTTGCCGCGAATGTGCGGCTCGGTGTTGTCGGCGAACGTCTCCGCGCAGTCACCGCCCTGCATGAGGAACGCTTCGCCGCGGGCGACCTCGGCCAGCTGAGCGCGCAGCTCTTCCACTTCGGCGGGCACGCAGATCGGCGGCACGCTCTCCAGTACGGTGCGCATCTTGGCCGCCTGTTCCGGATCCCAGGACGGCTGCTGCAGCGCAGGTCGCGCCAGCGCGTCGTCCAGCCGCCTGCGCAGCTCGGCGGGCAGCGGCGGCAGTTCCGGCAGGCGATCGATGGGTACGTCGACGGTCCAGTTCACGACTTCAGAATACGGACCGTTCGCCCCGTGGGGATACCCGGTGGTAGTGGTGGATTCCGGCACCGAGGTGGCGAAAATCTCCACCGTATGGACCCTTGCGCGACACTCGGCACACGTCACCATAGGGTTGCCGGGAAACCCTTCACCTGCCGCGACGGCACCGGAAGCCGAGGAGAGACCGATCTCGCTGCGATATTTTTACGACTGCGAATTCATCGAGGACGGTGTGACCATCGATTTGGTCTCCATCGGCGTCGCCTGCGAGGACGGCAGGGAGTACTACGCGGTGTCCACCGAATTCGATGCCGGACGTGCGGGGCCATGGGTGCGCAAATTCGTGCTGCCCCAGTTGCCTTCGCCCTCCTCGCCGCTGTGGCGCAGCCGCACCCAGATCCGGGACGAGTTGTACGCGTTCCTGGTGCCGCGGCCGACGGTGCAACCGGAGCTGTGGGCATGGGTCTCGGCCTACGACCACGTCGCCCTGTGTCAACTGTGGGGTTCCATGGTCGACCTGCCCAACGCGCTGCCGCGCTACACCAACGAGTTGCGCCAGCACTGGGAGGCGCACGGCCGCCCGGAACTTCCGCCCATCCCGCCGGACGCGCACGACGCGCTGGCCGACGCCCGCCACAACCTCGCGAAGTTCGAAGCCATCGAGGCCGCGCGGCGGGCGACGCCCCGCCTGTGACATCCGCGGCATGACGCACGACGGCCCCGAGTCGATTCGACTCGGGGCCGTTCGCGTGGGGGCGTCAGTGGCCGTTCTTGCCGTTCGCCGCCTCCTGCACTCGTTGCAGCACCTTCAGCTGCTTGTGCTCTTCTTCGTGATCGATCTCGAAGTTCCGGTCGCTCTCCTCCTGCGGGTCGGGCCGCAGGAAGCTGCCGGTGCCGGGGCTGCCGGCCGAACCGAGCTGGTTCATCTTCTTGGGCACGGGGGCGCCCTGGTACTCCAGCGGGATCGGGTGGCCGTGGTCGTCGACCGGGCCGAGCGGCTGGTGCACCTCGATGTACTCACCGTGCGGCAGACGCTTGATCACGCCGGTCTCGATGCCGTGCTCGAGCACCGCGCGGTCGCTGCGCTGCAGACCCAGGCAGAACCGGTAGGTGAGGTAGTACGCCACCGGCGGCGCGACGAGCAGGCCGATGCGGCCGATCCAGGTGGTCGCGTTCAGCGAGATGTCGAACTTCAGCGCGACGATGTCGTTGACGCACGACAGCGTCAGCACCACGTAGAAGGCGATCGCCATCGCGCCGATCGCGGTCCGGACCGGGACGTCTCGCGGACGCTGCAGCAGGTTGTGGTGCGCGCTGGTGTCGCCGGTCAGCCGCTTCTCGATCCACGGGTAGGCGATCAGCACGGTGAACACCAGACCCATGATCAACGCGACCCAGAACACCGCGGGGACGGTGTAGTTGCCCAGGTACAGCTCCCACGGCGGCATCAACCGGGCCATGCCGTCGGTCCACATCATGTAGAAGTCCGGCTGCGAACCCGCCGACACCTGCGACGGGTTGTACGGACCCAGGTTCCAGATCGGGTTGATCTGGAACACGCCGCCCATAATGCCCACGATGCCGAGGGTGAAGGCGAAGAACGCGCCCTGGTCGGCGGCGAACACCGGCACGATGCGCGCGCCCACCACGTTGTTCTCCGTGCGGCCGGGACCGGGGAACTGGGTGTGCTTCTGGTACCACACCAGCGCCACGTGCGCGGCGATCAACGCCAGGATGATGCCCGGGAACAGCAACACGTGGGCGATGTAGAGGCGCGGGATGATGATGTCGCCCGGGAAGTCGCCGCCGAAGATCAGCCAGTGCATCCAGGTGCCGATGATCGGGATGCTCATCGTGATGCCGCCGAACGCGGCCCGCAGGCCGGTGCCGGAGAGCAGGTCATCGGGCAGCGAGTAGCCGAAGAAGCCTTCGAACATCGCCAGGATCAGCAGCAGCGAGCCGATCACCCAGTTCGCCTCACGCGGCTTGCGGAACGCGCCGGTGAAGAAGATCCGGAACAGGTGGATGATGATCGACGCCGCGAACAGCAGCGCCGCCCAGTGGTGGACCTGCCGGACGAACAGGCCGCCGCGGACCTCGAAGGTGATGTTCAGCGCGGTCTCGTACGCCCGCGACATGGTCACGCCGCGCAGCGGCTGGTAGGCGCCGTTGTAGACGACCTCGCTCATCGACGGGTCGAAGAACAGGGTCAGGTAGACGCCCGACAGCAGCAGGATGATGAAGCTGTAGAGCGCGATCTCGCCGAGCAGGAACGACCAGTGTGTCGGGAAGACCTTGTTGATCGACCGCTTCATGAACGCGGCGGCGCGGTAGCGCTCGTCCGCCTCGCTGGCTTGGGCTGCGACTGAAGGACTCATGAACGGCGCTCCCAGTAGGCCGGGCCGAGCGGCTCGATGAAGTCGCCGTTGGCGACCAGGAAGCCCTCAGCGTTGACGGTGATCGGCAGCTGCGGCAGCGCGCGAGCGGCGGGACCGAAGACCGGCTTGCCCCACTCGGTCGCGGAGAACTGCGACTGGTGGCAGGGGCAGAGGATCCGGTTGGTCTGCTGCTCGAACAGCGAGGTCGGGCAGCCGAGGTGGGTGCAGATCTTCGAGTAGGCGAAGTAGTCGCCGTAGTTGAAGCTCTCCTGACCCTTGCGCTTGATCGCCTTCTGCGCGTCTTCGGTGCGCAGGCGGATCAGCATGACGGCGTTGCGGATGCCGCGCAGCGACTGCAGCGTCGCGTGCTCGTCTCCGCGCCACTTCTCCTTCCACGGGAACACCGTCTCCATGGCGCCCGCGTCCAGGTCCTCCGGACGCACCAGCACCACGTCCTCCGGGCGACCGGTGTCGCGGCGGATGTAGATGGTCTCGCCCGGGAAGTCCGGGGTCCAGCCGGAGACCCACAGCGGCGACTTGTCGCCCTTGGCCCACGGGTTCTTGATCAAGCCGCCGACGAACACCAGCAGTGCGCCGATACCGAGCACGCCGACGCCCGCGCCCGCGGTGCGGGTGATCATCTTGCGACGCCCCAGCGTGGAGGTGTCCAGCGCGTCCTGCAGCTCGGCGACCAGTGTGCGGCGCTCGACCTCCGGCGACGGACCGTCGTGCCGCTCCTGGATGGACAGCTCGGCGGGGATGAACAGCTTGCGGATCAACACCACCGCTACGCCGATGACCAGCACCGAGATGCCGAAGGTGAGGCCGACCAGCGGGGTGAACAGCGAGTAGAGCCCGTGGCCCTCCTCGTCCTTGCCCTTGAACTCCCACGGCCAGAACAGGAACACGCCGACCAGCGCCGCGGCCGCGATGCCGGACACGGCGAACCAGAAGGTCACCGCGCGCTCGGCGCGCTTCTCCGCCCTGGTGCCCGGGATCGGGAAGCGCTCGCGGCGGTAGGCGACGTCCACGCCGTCGCGCTCGGTACCGAGCTTGACCAGTTCGTCGCGCGACATCTTGTCGAGTTCCGCCTCGGTCGGCTCGGCCGGGGTGGCGTTCACCGACTGCTCCTTCGACCGTTGCGCGTCGTGGCCCTCATCCGGCCGACCCATGTCGTCTCGCTCCTTCTCGCTGTTGCTCATGACCGGGATCCGATCCACATCGCGGCGCCGACCACGAGCGTGATGCCGACCACCCAGATGGCCAGGCCCTCGGTCGCCGGACCGAACCCGCCGAGATCCCAGCCGCCCGGGCTGTGCTCCTCGGTCGCGTTCTTGACGTAGGCGATGATGTCGCGCTTCTCCTCCGCGCTCAACTGGCGGTCGGAGAACTTCGGCATGTTCTGCGGGCCGGTGAGCATCGCGGCGAGGATCTGCTGCTCGCTGGCCGGTTCCAGCGGCGGCGCGAACTTACCGGAGGACAGCGCGCCGCCGCGTCCGGTGAAGTTGTGGCAGGACGCGCAGTTCATCCGGAACAGCTCGGAGCCGCGGGCGATATCGTCGCCGCGCAACGACTCCTGGGCGACCTCGCCGTTGGCATCGCGGACCACGGTCGGGCCGCCACCGTTGGCTGCCACGAACGCGCTCAGCGCGTCGGTCTGGTGGGCGTCGAACTTCGGCGGCTTGCGCTGCGCCTGGGCCTCGTTGCGGGCCATCGGCATGCGGCCGGAGGACACCTGGAAGTAGACCGCGGCCTCGCCGACGCCGATCAGGCTGGGACCACGGTCGGCGACACCCTGCAGGTTCGCGCCGTGGCAGGTGATGCAGGACGTGTCGTAGAGCTGCTGCCCCTCGCGGATGAGCGCGGACTGGTCCTCGTGCGCGGTGGCGCGCTGCGGGTCCGGCGTGAGGGCCGATGCCAGGAAGCCTGCTCCGACGAGGCCCACCAGCAGCGCAAGCCCGCCCGCGATGCGACGGCGAACGCGGCGCTGCCTGCGCGTCTTGCTGGCCTGGCCGTTCCCGGGGCTGGCGGGCTCTGGCGCTGACGGGGGAGATGAACTCATCTGTGTCCCTTTGGAGTAGACGGAACCGACTTCTGCGAAAGATCCTGGGTCGCGCCGCGCGCGCTCGGCAGCGCGGCGTCCACGATCAGCGGACGAAGTAGATCGTGGCGAACAGCCCGATCCACACGATGTCGACGAAGTGCCAGTAGTAGGAGACGACGATCGCCGCGGTGGCCTGTGCGGGGGTGAACTTGCTGACCTTGGTGCGCAGCAGCAGGAACACGAACGCGATCAGACCGCCGATGACGTGCAGACCGTGGAAGCCGGTGGTGATGTAGAACACCGAGCCGTAGGAGCTGCTGGAGATCGACGTGCCCTCGTGCACCAGGTTCATGTATTCGTAGCCCTGGCCGCCGACGAAGAACGCGCCCATGATCAGCGTGACGACGTACCAGCGGCGCAGGCCGAACACGTCGCCCTTCTCCGCGGCGAACACGCCCATCTGGCAGGTGAACGACGACGCGACCAGCACGGCCGTGACCGGCACGGCGAGCTTCAGGTTCAGTTCGGTCGGCTCCGGCGGCCAGTTACCGTGCGCCTGGGCGCGGGCGACGAAGTACATCGCGAACAGGCCGGCGAAGAACATCAGCTCGCTCGACAGCCAGATGATGGTACCGACGCTGACCATGTTGGGCCGGTTCAGCGAATGCACACGCTGGGTAATGGCCGATCCTGGGGTCCCTACTGCGGTCGTCACGGGGGTAAGTATGACTCGTCGTAGTACGACGGCCGTAGCCGGGTACGAAACTGGTTCCTCCGTGTCGGAAAACCCAGGGAACGACAGGCTCTGGACCAGGCGGGGGCCTCGGGGCGAGCGGTGCGCGCGACGCTGGAACGGGTCGCGCGCGGACGAACGCCCGGCCAGCATGACAGGCGAGGGTAAGGAGAAGCTGAGATGAACGTGTGGCGGCGGCTGTGGCGGCGGGAGCGGACCCCTGTCCTGGACCCGGACCGAGCCGATCTGATCGTGGTCGCGTCCGGCTTCGACGACGCGGAGGCCTGCTCGGCCGCGCTGGCGCGCGCTACCGCACTGACGCCGGACGCGCCCGCCGTGCTGCGCCACCACCTGCGCATCCCGCCCCGGCACGTGCAGACCGTCTGCGCGATCGCCGCGCAGGACGGCTACTCCCCCGCGCCGCAGGTCGGCGGCCCGGGCGCCGACGCACTCGAAACGGTGATCCTGCGGCGCGTCCAACTGCTCGACGCCCTGCACTGCTCCCAGGAGCGCTCCCGCATGGCCGGTCTGGCCCAGCGTCACGACGGCATCGCCGACGGCTGGGACGCCCTGCAGCCGGGACCGCAGGCATAACCGGTCGCGCACTAGGCTGCAGGCAACCAAACTGGTGCGGGAAACCAGTGTGACGGGAGAAGTGTGGAATGAGCGTGCGCAGCTGGCCCCAGGTGCTCGGAACCCTCGCCGACGGTGGCGACCTGGCCGCGGACGACACAGCGTGGGCGATGAACGAGATCATGTCCGACAACGCCACCCCCGCCCAGATCGCCGCGTTCGGCGTCGCCATGAAGATCAAGGGCCCGACGCCCGCCGAGCTGACCGGCCTGGCCACGGGCATGCTCGAGCACGCCCGGCTGGTCCGCATCGACGGCGACGCGGTCGACATCGTCGGCACCGGCGGTGACCGCTCCGGCTCGGTGAACATCTCCACCATGTCCTCGATCGTGGTCGCCGCGGCCGGGGTTCCCGTGGTCAAGCACGGCAACCGGGCCGCGTCGTCCAAGAGCGGCGGCGCCGACGTGCTGGAAGCGCTGGGCGTCAAGCTGGCGCTCGGTCCCGAGAGTGTGGCGCGCTGCGTGCGGGAAGCGGGCATCGGTTTCTGCTTCGCGGCCGTATTCCATCCCGCCCTGCGATACGCCGGTGCGGCACGCAGCCAGATCGGCATCCCGACCGTCTTCAACGTGCTGGGACCGCTGACCAACCCCGCGCAGCCGCGCGCCGGGCTGGTCGGCTGCGCGTTCGCCGACCTGCTGCCCGTGATCGCGGGCGTTTTCGCCGAGCGCGGCGCGAGCGCGCTGGTGGTGCGCGGCAACGACGGCTTGGACGAGATCACCACCTCCGACACCACCGAGGCCTGGATCGTCTCGGGCGGACGGACCCGCAAGACCACCATCGACCCCACCCGCATCGGCATCCCCCGGGTGGATCTGGACGCGCTGCGCGGCGGCGACGCCGAGGTGAACGCGGGTGTGGCCCGCGACGTGTTCGCGGGTAACGGTGGCGCGGTCCGCGACGCGGTGCTGCTGAATTCGGCCGCCGCGATCGTGGCCTACGACTGGTCGCGCGGCGCGGGCGATCCGGACGCCGACCTGCACGCGGCGCTCGCCGCGGGCATCGAGCGCGCCGCCGCGGCGATCGACACCGGTGCCGCCACCGCGCTGCTGGAGCGCTGGGCGAAGCTGACGCAGACCCTCGGCGACAGCTGAGGCGGGCCACCGCCGACACGCTGACCTGAACGGAGGCCCTGATCGGGCCGGGCGCGGCCGGTAACGTCGAGCGGGCAATCCGGCGCATGCCGAGTTTCGCCGGGCACCGCGCCGACCGGTTCGACCGACGAGGAGCACAGCCATGCGACCCACTGTCCCGGCGCTACTCGCCGTCCCCGCCGCCGTGAGCATCATCGCCGCCCCAGGGGCGAATGCGGCCGAAGGCGCGTTGTTCGCCGACGGCGTCGTCTACGAGGATCCGGTGGGCTGCGTCGAGGTCGGCGACGGGTCCGACGTGGAGATCCGCAACCGCACCGACGTCGTCGTACACCTGCACGACGCGCCGGGATGCTCCGGCGACGTCGTCGCGCTCGCGCCGAACGACGCCGCCTACTTCGCGGTGCGCAGCGTCCGGATCGAGGACTGAGCGGGACTACTCGCCCAGCGAGAACCCGGCCTCCACTTCGGCGCGCGAGTACGACTTGAACGCGATGTGCGTCGTGGTGCGCTCGACACCCGGTGTCTTGTCGATCCGGCCGGTCACCACCTCGGCGATCTGCTCGTGGTCGCGCACCCGCACGATCGCGATCAAGTCCACGTCGCCGGCACAGGAGTAGACCTCGGCGACGCCCTCGGTGTCCGCGACCGCCTGCGCGGTCTCGGGAATGCGGCCGTTGTCGGCGTGGATCAAGACGATCGCGGTAATCATGACGCTCAGCCTAAGCGGTCGAGATAGCCCTGCTCGGTCGGTTGCGCGCGGACCGCCGCGTCGGCCAGTTCCGCCCAGCCCAGCCATCGCGCCGCGCCGAACAGCGGCTCGTGATACCCGTCGGTGGTCCGCACGATCCGCACCCCGGGCCGGGCCAGCCAGCGGGCGATCAATGCCACCTCTTCCGGTGCGGCGCCGCGCAGCGGCGGGGCGTCGTCGCCCGCGGTCCTCTCGCCGGATCCCCCGATCGGCGCCGCGCTCTGTGGAAGCGGATCCTCGGTGTGCGCGAAAACCCCTGTCGGCACGACGGTTTCGGCGGAGGCCACGATCTGTTCCACGATGGGCATCGGCGGCGTACCGCGTGGCGCGGTGCCCGAACCGGCCAGGCGGCCGTACCGGATGACGGCGAACTCCCACCCGCCGTCACCGTCCGGGTGCGCGGCGATCAGTTCGGCGATGCGGGCCACGGCGGCCAGGCGTTGCATCCGGTGAAGCGCGCGCACCACCCGCGCCGCCCGGTCACGCAGCCGCGCGGCGGCCTCGAACTGCTCTGCCCGCGAATGGATTTCGATGCGATCGAGCATGTTCCGGATCGGCGCGTCGCCGCGCCCCGCGAACAACGCGCGCACGAGCTCGGCCGCGGGGGCGTACTCCGTCATGGTCGACGGTCGTCCGCCGGAGCCCGCCGGACACCCGCCGACGAGGGCGGGCGGGCACTCGTGCACCGCCCGCCGGGACAGCCGGGTAGTACAGGTCCGCAGGCCGGTGAATTCGGCGATGATCACGCCGAGATCGGCGGCGTCGTTGCGGGAGTGGAACGGCCCCAGCGCATTCCCACCGGCCTCGCGCACCACCGAGAACCGGGGGAACGGCTCGTCGGTGAGGGTGAGCCACCAGGCCCGCTTCGGGAATTTCGACCGGCGGTTGTAGGGCGGAGTGTGCGCCACCAGCAGCCGCAGTTCGCGGACCCCGGCCTCCAGCGCGTGCGCGCACACCACGTGATCGACCCGCGTCGCCAGCGACACCATCTCCTTCATCCGGCCACGGGTCTCCGAACCGGTGAAGTAGTTGCGGACGCGGCGGCGCAAGTTCACGGCCGTCCCTATATATAGGGCTTCTTCGGTGGGACCGCGGAACAGATACACCCCCGGAGCGGCGGGGAGATCCGCCGCGAGGACACGTTTCGAGCGCTGCCGGGGCGTGACGTCGGGAAGATAGTCGAGCAGTTCGGTGAGACTGTGCACGCCTTGGTTGCCCACTCGGCCGATCAGCGCGTGCAATACGTCGACGGTCGCACGGGCGTCGTCCAATGCGCGGTGGGTGGGTTGCGTGGAGGCGCCGAGCAGCCGGGCCAGCGAACTCAGCCGGACGGAGGGAGCCTCATCGCGCCCGAGCACGCGCCGTGCCAGTTTCACGGTGCACAGCACCTGCGCCGGTGGCCACGGGGTGTCGCACTGCGCCGCGGCGGCGCGCAGGAAGGCCATGTCGAATCGGGCGTTGTGCGCCACCAGCACCGCGCCCGCCGCGAATTCCAGGAAGCCGGGCAGCACCGCCTCGATGCGCGGCGCGGCGTACACCATCGCGGTGGTGATGCCGGTGACGTGCACGATCGCGGGTGGGATCGTCCGCCCGGGGTTGACCAGCGTCGCGAACTCGCCCAGCACCTCCCCACCGCGCACCTTCACGGCGCCGATCTCGGTGATGCCGTCGGCCCCGGGGCTGGTCCCGGTGGTCTCCAAGTCCACGACCACGAATGTCGTGTCGTACAGGGGGGTGTCGAGCTCGTCGAAAGCCAGCTGCTGGGCGGGCGGGCGCGGCGCGGGGGCGGACACGGCGTGCAGCGTAGGGCCACGGTCCGACAGGAACCGGGCGCGCGGACACGACACGAAATGTCCGAATGACACCGTGGGGATTCGAGGGCGGTACCCGGGAAATGATCTAGAAATGCGATAAAGAGAGCCAGATCACAAAAGGTCGATAACTGTATCAAACATTGCCGCGAGTCCGGCAAAAGGCGACAGTCGCGCCCCGGGCAGTTCGACAGGCCCCGGCTCTACAGTGTACGAACAGGCGTCCATATCGGAGTCTACGTCTGATTTCTAGCATTTACCTGGGAAAACGAGCCTCGAGTCCACCTCGCGGCGCCAGCCGGTATCGACCGGTTCTTCCATCCGTCGAAACCCACCCGATCGTGGGAATACTCAGCCGTTATCTGTTCGTGATTCGATGGGACATATCTCACACCGATTCGCCGGTGAAATTGTTGAGCGACCGCATTTCGCTTTGCCGACGCTTTACAAATCACCGTGATGTCTTCGTAACCTTTTCGAGACCTCACGGAGTCCGCCGCGCCGACCGGTGCGGCGCCGACGAAGTCCGCGGCACCACCGGGTGCGGCGTCGTGAGGCAGATTGGGAGTACCGCATCATGACGACCAACGCCGTCAAGCGTCACGCACAGCGCGCTGTTGCCGCCGGGGCCGTCGGCGCTGCCACCGTCGGCGCGTTCCTGCTGCCCGCAGCCCCCGCGTCGGCCCAGCCGGTGACCATCCCCGGCGTGGGGACCTTCGAGGTCCCGAACGAAGTCCCGGTGCCGCCGGGTCTGCCGGGCCTCGAACTGCCCGGTCCGGCTCCCCTCCCCTTCGCCGCACCCAAGAGCTCCGGCGACATCGCCCTGGACGCCGCGCTGAGCAAGGTCGGCTCGCCGTACGTCTACGGCGCCGCGGGCCCCAACTCGTTCGACTGCTCCGGACTGGTCCAGTGGTCCTACCGCCAGGCGGGCGTGGAACTGCCCCGCACCAGCGGCGCGCAGCTCGCCGCGGGCAGCCCGGTCTCCTTGGACGACCTGCGGCCGGGCGACCTCGTCTCCTTCTACGGCGGCAGCCACTCCGGCCTCTACGCCGGTGACGGCAACGTCGTGCACGCGTCCACCTCGGGCCAGCCCGTGAAGGTGGCGCCCATCTCCTCGATGCCGGTCGCAGGCGCTCGCCGCTTCTGAGAAGCAGCTGGTCGGGCCGCAAAGGGCCGCGGCCCGACCGCAGGACGGCGCTGTGATCGTTTCGTGCTCTACTGGACACCGACCACGGCGGTTCCGTAACCTAACCGAGACCTTCGACTGACTACCCGCGGTTCGCCCGACGCAAACCCCGGGTTCGGCGAAGACCTCTGCGTCGGTTTCACGAGAGATCGCTTCACGAGAGAACGGGGCACCGCGGGCTGTGGCTGAACATCACCGGAGACGGCAGGCCAAACGCCTGATGGGCGGGACGCTGGCAGCCGGAATCCTGGCCGCGGGCCTCTACAGCGGCAGCCCGGCCGGAGCCGATCCCGTAGCGCTGCCCACCACCGCCACCGAGGCCGTGCAGCGGATGATCGATCTGTCTCATCAGTCGGAGCAGCTCAACCAGCAGGCTCTGGGAGCCGAAGCCGAGCTGGAGGCGAAGCTCGCCGTCCAGCGTGACGCCGACGCCCGCCTGGCCGCCAGTACCGACCTGGTCGACCGCGCCCGTGACGAGGTGCGCCGGTACCAGCCGGTCATCGACCGCACCGCGATCGCCGCCTACCAGGGCGCCCGCACCAATCGCCTGTTCGCCGTGCTGGTCAGCGATTCACCGCAGCAACTGCTGGACCAGATGTCCACGCTGGACGTGGTGTCGGCGCAGACCGCCGAACAGCTCGACCACTACGACAAGGCCACCGCCGCCGCTACCGCGGCCGAATCGGCGGCCCGCTCCGCCGCCGACGCCGCCCGCTCCGCCGCGCAGAAAGCCGAGGCGGTGCGCATCGATCTGGAACACAAGCGCAGCGATCTCGGCGGCGCCATCGCCGAGGTGGTGCAGGCGTGGGGCGCGCTGTCGGCCAAGGACAAGTCGGCCCTCGCCGGATCCCCGTTCCCGCCCGGATTCGACCGCGACAGCCTCCTGCAGGGTCTCGTTCCCGGCAGCGGCACCAGCGCGCTGGCGGCCGGGCTCACGCGGGTCGGCGACCCCTACGTGTGGGGTGCCACCGGTCCGAACCAGTTCGATTGCTCCGGCCTGGTCCAGTGGGCGTTCAAACAGGTCGGCAAGAACGTGCCCCGGACGAGTTCGCAGCAGGCCTCCTACGGCACCCCCGTGGACAAGGACGATCTGCAGCCCGGCGACGTCGTGTTCTTCTACTCCGACATCTCGCACGTCGGCATCTACGCGGGCAACGGGCTCATGCTGCACGCCTCCACCTTCGGCGTCCCCGTCGCGGTCGCACCCATGGGCTCGACGCCGTTCCATTCGGCTCGGCGATACTAGAGGCCGTGAGCGAGCCAGCCAGCGGCACCGCACTACCCACGACAGCACCGACCAGCGGCGGTCGATCGTGAGCGACCCGCGCGGTCGACGCGGCACCTCCGGCACCGCGCGGCCTTCCGGCGCCGCAGCCCCGACCGGGGTGCGCCGATGACCGGCTTGCGGAGCCTGCGCGCGTGGTGGTCGGCGCGGCGGCGCTTCGAGTTCTGCCTGACCGTCGCGATGGTGGTGGCGCTCACCGGCGTGTGCGTGGGGCTGCTCGTGGTGCCGAACACGGTGCTGCCGAAACTGCGGGCCGCGCAACCGGGTGCGGTCGAGGCGGTGGGGCAGGCGGCGGCCGCCGATCCGAGGCTGGCCGAGGTGCGCCGCATCGTCGAACCGTTCGGATCGATCATCGCCCGTCAGGTGCCCACCGGCGACGGACAGCGGTCACTGGTCGTCGGCCATCCCGACCAGCGCATCGAAATCGATGTGCTGGAGCGCGAGCTCGCCGAGGCCACCGCCGCGGTAACCGACGTGTGGGGTCCCGGCTGGGCACAGTCTGCGCTCGTCGTCGTCGCATCGTCGCCCTCCGAATTCGCCGCGCTGCTGCGTTCGCCCGATCTCCTGCCCGCCGAGGTCGCCGCTGCCTCCATCGCCGATCCGTTCTCGCCGGGCAGCCGGCCTACCGGGCAGCGTGTCGTCTTCGGTCCCGACACCGGGCGCCGCCTCGACCCCGAGGGCATGGCCACCCTGCTGCGACACGAACTCACCCACATCGCCGCGCGCGCCGACACCGTCGACGGCGCCCCGCTGTGGATGCTGGAAGGCTTCGCCGATTACACCGCCCACCATCGCGAGGGTCAGCGGTTCGCCGACATCGCTCCCACGCTCACCGCGCACGCCCACGCCGGGCGGATTCCCGGCGACCTGCCCACCGACGCCGAGTTCTCCGGTCCCGATGCTGCCTTCACCTATGAAAGGGCCTGGTCGATCTGCGCTTTCGTCGCCGAGAAATACGACCGCCCGCGTCTGGTCCAGCTCTACCTCCGCGTCGCTGGGGGCAAGCAGGATCCGGCCACGGAAGACAACATCCTGCGCGAAGTCCTCGGCACCACCCGCGCCGATTTCGTCGACGACTGGCGCGAGTGGCTCCGAGCCCGAACCGCATGACCGCATGACCGCATCGGCGTCATAGCTACCGCTGGTCGGTCTGCGCCAGCTGGGACGCACGGCGCAATCGCGACAACGAAGACCCCGGCGGCCCGATCCCGGCACCGCCCCGGAATCCCGTCCGTCACCGCGGTCGCTCTCACCAACGGCGCCGACAACGTCGGCGTCCACGTCCGGCCTTCCCGACCGCGACCCGGCTCGCGTCCGAGCGGCCGTCGCGTTCGACCAGCGCACCTCGACCCCCGATTTCGAGCGACGCCAGACCGAGCATCCGCCGTTCGCGGCCCGGCTCGCGTGTGCGCACACGCGAGCCATAAGAGGGCCGCGAACCCGCCGCGCCGAAGGCGCGGCAGAACAAACACAGTATTTTGTTGCGCATGGCCCGAACTTTGCTGGTTACCAATGATTTCCCGCCGCGGCCGGGCGGTATCCAGTCCTACCTGCAGGCATTGGCCGGTGAGCTGCCGCCCGATGACCTGGTGGTCTATGCTCCGCGCTGGCGTGGCGACAGCCATCTGAAGTACGACGCCGAGCAGAAGTTCCAGGTGATTCGCCATCCGACGACGCTGATGCTGCCGACGCCGCTCGTGCTGCGGCGCGCGGCGCGGCTGCTGCGGAGCGAGAAGTGCGACACGGTGTGGTTCGGGGCGGCGGCGCCGCTGGCGCTGATGTCGCCCGCGCTGCGGCGCGCGGGCGCCGAACGCATTCTGGCCAGCACGCACGGCCATGAGGTGGGTTGGTCGATGCTGCCAGGGGCCAGGCAGGCGCTGCGGGTCATCGGCGAGCACACCGACGTGGTCACCTACGTCAGCCGCTACACCCGCCGCCGGTTCGCGTCCGCGTTCGGAGCGAACGCGGCGCTGGAGTACCTGCCGCCGGGCGTGGACACCGAGGTGTTCCGTCCGGATCCGGCGGCGCGCGCCGAGCTGCGTGAACGTTACGGCTTGGGCGATCGTCCGACGATCCTGTGCTTGTCCCGGCTGGTGCCCCGCAAGGGGCAGGACGCGCTGATCGTGGCGATGCGCGATATTCGCGAGCGCGTGCCGGGCGCGGTTCTGGTGATCGCGGGCGGCGGCCCCTTCGACGAGAAGCTGCGCGCCCTCGCGGTCGCCATGGGCGTCACCGACGACGTGGTGTTCACCGGCCGCGTCCCCTCCGGTGAGCTGGCCGCCCATCACACGCTGGCGGACGTCTTCGCGATGCCGTGCCGGACCAGGGGCGCCGGCCTGGATGTGGAGGGCCTCGGCATCGTCTACCTGGAGGCATCCGCGTCCGGTGTCCCGGTGGTGGCGGGCAATTCCGGCGGCGCGCCGGAGACCGTGATCGAGGGCGAGACGGGGCGGATCGTGGATGGCCGCTCCATGCAGCAGATCGCCGACGCGCTGGTGGAGATCCTGTCGGATCGGGACGCGGCCGCGCGGATGGGCGCGGCGGGGCGCGTGTTCGTGGAGCGACAGTGGCGCTGGGACGCCCTGGGCGCGCGCCTGCGACAGCTGCTGCGGTGATCCGCGTCGCATCTACTACGCTCAGCGGAGTGAGCAGTATCCAGGTCGCAGACCAGACCTTCGTCGCCGCATCGGGGGCCGCCGTGGCCGACCTGCTGTCCGGACCGAACCAGTGGCGCCGGTGGTGGCCGGACCTGGTACTGGAGGTCCGTGAGGATCGAGGCGAGAAGGGAATCCGCTGGTCGGTGGCCGGAGCGCTGACCGGAACGATGGAAGTGTGGTTGGAACCCTCGCTCGACGGGGTGATCCTGCACTATTTCCTGCACGCGGAGCCGCAGCCCGCGCTGCCTGCGGGCAAGCTGGCCGCCGCCAACCGGGCGCGCCGGGTCGCGGGCAGGAACATGTCGTTCGAGCTGAAGTCCCGGCTGGAGGCGGGACGCCCTGCCGGTGTCGCTCCCGCGCCCCGGTCTTGATCTACCAGCACCGACGCTGAAAGGAATCGCTGTCCGCATGGCCGACAGGACCCAGAGATCGATCGTCATCGAGGCCCCGTCGCAGCAGGTGATGTCCGTCATCGCCGATCTGGAGTCCTATCCGGAGTGGGTGTCGGCGGCGAAGTCGGTGGAGGTGCTGAAGGCGGGACCGGACGGTTTGGCCGAGACCGCGCGGTTCGTGCTGGATGCGGGGGTGGTCAAGGACACCTACGTGTTGTCCTATGACTGGCGCGCCGACCGCAAGGCGGTCAGCTGGCGGCTGCTCAGCGGCGAGTTGCAGAAGGCGCAGAACGGCACCTACGAGCTGATCGACCGCCCCGACGGGGGCACCGAGGTCGTCTACACGCTGACCGTCGATCTGAACATCCCGATGATCGGCATGTTCAAGCGCAAGGCCGAGAAAGTGATCACCGACACCGCGCTGAAGGAACTGAAGAAACGGGTCGAAGGCTGACCGCGCACAAGACCCGGGTCGAACTGTTCATCGGCAAGGGCGGGGTAGGCAAGACGACGCTCGCGTGTGCCACCGCTATGGCCGAGGCCAGGTCGGGCCGTCGCGTGCTGGTCGCTTCGCTCGATCAGGCGCACTCGCTGGGTGACGCGCTCGGTTTCCGCTTCCCGCACGATCCCGGCACCGTCACCGGTGTCGCCACCGTGCTGCCCGGCGTGGACGTGATCGAGATCGATTCGCTCGCGCTGCTCGAGGACCGGTTCCGCGACGTGGTGCGGTTGGTCTCGACCGGCGGCGGGCACCAGCACGGCGTCGATCTCGCGGCGCTGGATCCGGCGGAGCTGACCGGCCTGCCCGGTGTGCAGGAACTGCTGATGCTGGTGGAGATCACCCAGTTCGCCGCCGAGGACGACTGGGATCTCATCGTCGTCGACTGCCCGCCCTCGGCGGACATGCTGCGCATCGTCACCGCGCCCGCCACCTTGCTCGGCTACGTGGAACGGATCTGGCCGCCGCACCAGCGTGCGATGAGCGCCATCGGCACCGACCTGCGCCGCGCCGTGCTTGCGGTGACGGTCGAACGGATCGTCAAGGCGGTCACCGAGGTTCGCGACCTGCTCGCCGACCACCGGCGCACCGGGGCCCGGCTGATCACCGTGGCCGAGCGGGTCGCGGTGGCCGAGTCGCAGCGGGTGCGTTCGGCGGCGACGCTGCTCGGCCTGCGGCTGGATGCCGTGGTGGTGAACAAGGTGCTGCCCGACCTCCCGGCGCCCTCCGTGTCCGGCGGAGCCGAACATCCTGCGGTGCGCTGGTATTCGAACCGGCGCGGCGAGCAATCGGATGTCGTCGCCGAGTTGCGGGGCAAGATGCCGGGTATCCCGGTGGTGCTCGCGCAGCACACCGGTCCCGAACCGATCGGACTGGACTCGCTGGCCGCGCTGTCGTACGCGATGGAGTCGGCGGGCGACACCGGCGACGCTGCGCTTATGCTGAGCGACAATCAGACGGAGGTCGACGCGAGTTCCGGCGAACCGCTGGTTCTCCGGGAATCCGGCACCGGATTGCAGTCGGTGTACGCGCTGCGCATGCACCTGCCGGTGGTCGACGCCGCCACGTTGCGCCTTGGCCGAGTGGAGGACGATTTGATCGTGGGAGCGGACGGTGTCCGGCGCCGGGTGCGCCTGGCGCCGGTATTGCGGCGGTGCACGGTCGACGGCGCCGAGCTCGCGGACGAGTACCTGGTGGTCCGCTTCCGGCCCGATCCGCGGGTCTGGGCGCAGGCGTCCGAAAGTCACGACCATGACCGGTGATCGGCACACGCCCCACGGCGACGGAGCCGGCGGCCGGACCGCGCCGGACGGTATCGGCGAGTTCGCCGAGGAGTTGAAGCTGCTCGCGGAGGCGGTGCTGGAGCGGGTGGAGCCGGTGCTGCGGCGCGCCGCCGACGGGCAGGTCGAGTGGTCCAGCTGCAGCTGGTGCCCGGTGTGCGCGGCCGCGGCGCTGGTGCGCGGGGAGCATCACGACGTACTGGCCGCGATCGCCGATCACGGCACCGCGATCGTCACCGTGCTGCGCGAGGCGCTGGCGGGAGTGCCGGTCGACCCCGTCATGCCCGCCGACACCGACCCGGAAACCGGTGCGCCGCATCGCCACGGTCCGCCCGAGGACGGCGACGGCCCGCGTTACGTCGACATACCCGTGACGATCAAGGTATGACGCAGCAGATGGCCGGTACGCGATCGCTGACCGTCGGAATAGACGTCGGCGGCACCAACATTCGGGCGTCGGTGATCGACGACAGCGGCGAAGTGCTCGACACGGTCCAGGCTCCGACGCCGCATTCCGCGCGAGCCTTGGAGGATGCGCTGGACCGGGCCGTGCGCGAGCTGTCCGGCAGGCATCCCATCGGCGCCGTCGGGTTGGCGGTCGCCGGGTTCATCAACGGCGATCGCTCCACCGTCCGGTTCGCCCCGCACCTGCCGTGGCAGGACGCCCCGGTCGCCGAGCGGCTCACCGAGCGGCTGGAACTGCCGGTCATCCTGGAGCACGACGCCAACGCGGCGATGTGGGCCGAATACCGGTTCGGCGCGGCCGCAGGCGGGCACAACGTGGTGCTCGTCGCGATCGGCACCGGCATCGGCGCCGCCCTGCTCATCGACGGCCAGCTCTACCGGGGCACGCACGGCGTCGCACCAGAACTAGGCCATCTGCAAGTCGTCCCGCAGGGGCGGCCCTGCCCGTGCGGCAAACGCGGGTGCTGGGAGCGCTACTGCAGCGGAACCGCGCTGGCCGAGACCGCGATCGAAATGCTGGCCAGCGACACGGTGCATTCCGTGCTGGCCAGGGATGTGGCGCGGGATCCGGGTTCGCTGACCGGACGGCGGGTCGCGGGGGCGGCGCAGGACGGCGACCCGCTCGCGTCGCGGGTGATGGCCGACTTCGCGCGCTGGCTCGGGCTCGGGCTGGCGTTCGTCAGCGACATCTTCGATCCGGACCTGGTGGTCATCGCGGGCGGGGTCAGCAGTTCGGCGCCGCTGTTCCTCGACGAGGCGCGCGAGGAGTACGCGCGCGCGATCACGGGTGCTGGACACCGGCCGCTGGCCCGCATCCGGACCACCCAGCTGGGCGAGGCCGCGGGCATGATCGGGGCCGCCGATCTCGCCAGGGCCGCACTGTCCTCCGGCGCGCGCAAGTCCGCGCGCGTGGCACGGACCAGCCGGTGACGGCAGCGGCCACGCCCTGGTGGCCTGCCGCGACACGCCGGTCGCAGCTATCGGTCGGCGTCGGGGCCGAAGTGTGGTGAGATTCGCCGCTGCGGTTGGATGTGATCTTGCACCAGCGGTAAAGTCGGCAATTGAAGCAGGTGCCCGCAACTATCCCGGTCCCGGGGGAAGGACGTCATGTTCTACTGGCTGCTGAAGTTCGTGCTGCTGGGACCGTTCATTCATCTCTACAACCGGCCTACGGTCGAAGGTGTGGAGAACATTCCGGCGGACGGGCCGGCCATTATGGCGGGTAACCATCTCTCCTTCGCCGACTGGCTGTTCGCTCCGTTGCTGAGCCCGCGGCGGATCAACTACCTCGCCAAGGCCGAGTACTTCACCACCCCGGGCATCAAGGGCCGGTTCCAGAAATTCTTCTTCAGCGCCACGGGTCAGTACCCGATCGACCGCAGCGGCGCCGACGCCGCCGAGGACGCGCTCAACGCCGCCCGCAAGCTGCTCGACCAGGGCCGCCTGGTCGGCCTCTACCCGGAGGGCACCCGTTCTCCCGACGGCCGCCTGTACAAGGGCAAGACCGGCCTGGCCCGCTTGGCGCTGGAGACCGGCGTCCCCGTCATCCCGGTCGCCGTCATCGGCACCGACGAGGTGAGCCCGCCCGGCCCGTTCCGCTGGCGTCGCAGGAAGGTGACCGTCAAATTCGGCGAGCCCATCGACTTCTCCCGCTACGAGGGCATGGGCGGCAACCGCTTCGTCGAGCGCGCTGTCACCGACGAGGTCATGTACGAGCTCATGCGGCTCACCGGCCAGGAGTACGTCGACGTCTACGCCCACAGCCTGAAGAAGGGCGTCCCCAGCGGCAGCCACCCCGGCGCCGTGTCCGTCCGCATCCCGGACACTGCCGCGGGCTGATCCACTTCCCCCGTTCCGCACGCGGGCCGGTGCGCAACCGTTGACCGTTCGGACGAAAATCTGTGGTATCCGGTCGGAGGACGACCTGTGCGCTGCCGTCGCCGCCGGCGCCGACGCGGTCGGATTCATCTCGAGCGTCACGCATGTCAGTGCGGACGCGCTCGATCGGCGTCGTGCCGCAAGCTTGTCGGCGGCCACCCCGCCGTTCGTCACCCGCGTGCTGGTCACCCATCTGGTGGACCCCGCGGCGATCATCGAACTGGCCGACCGAGTCGGTGTCGACGCGATTCAAGTCCACGGGCTCGTGACCGTCGATATGGTCGCCCGGGTGCATGAGCGCGCCGCGGGGCGGGCGATCCTCGCCGCGGTACACGTGGCAGGCCCGGAAGCCGTCGGCGCCGCACGCGCGGTCGCTCCGTATTGCGACGCGGTGCTCCTGGATTCACGAACTTCGGAACGATTGGGTGGCACCGGGCGCCCGCACGACTGGTCCATCAGTGCCGCCATCGTCCGCGCGATGGCCGAGTTCGACCGTCCCGTGGTGCTCGCCGGTGGCCTGACGGCCGCCACTGTCGCCGCAGCCGTCCGGCAGGTCCGCCCATACGCCGTCGACGTCAACAGTGGCGTCGAAACCGCGCAGGGCGATAAGGATCCCGCTGCTTGTGACGCTTTCGTCGCCGCGGCTCGATCGACGCCATGACGAACCGGGCCGGTGCCATAGACTCTGCCGAGTCGTCCAGGGCGACAAGGTAATGGCAAGTCTTCGGTAAGACGACGCGGCGAGAGTACGGGCATGTTCAAGAAGTTGCTTGCGGCAGCCGGGGTCGGTGGGGCCGAAGTGGAGACCGAGTTGTTCACGCCGGGCGTGCAGCCCGGGGGCACGGTGGAAGGCGTGATCCGGTTGCGGGG
Organism: Nocardia niwae NBRC 108934 = DSM 45340; assembly: GCF_001613465.1. Lineage (GTDB taxonomy): Bacteria > Actinomycetota > Actinomycetes > Mycobacteriales > Mycobacteriaceae > Nocardia > Nocardia niwae. The sequence goes on from NZ_BDCK01000020.1 coordinate 89,241, forward strand.
CGGGGCGGTGGCCCAGGAGATCGCCCAGGTGGCCGTCGAGTTCGTCACCAGAGCCGAGCAGGAGTACGAGGACCACGAAGGCGTGCGGGACATCACCTTCGGCCGGACCGGGGTGCACGGACCGTTGTCTCTGCCCGCGGGCGCGGCGCCGGAATTCCGCTTCGCGGCGCGTGCGCCGATGGAAACGCCGATCACGTTCTACAACGGCAGGCACCTGCCCGGCACGGTGGTGTCGTTGCGCACGATCGTGGAGATCCACGGTGCGGTGGACGCCGCCGACACCGACCCGATCGGCGTCGGCGCCCTGCCCGCCCAGCACGTCGTGCTGGAAGCCGTGGAGCGTCTGGGATTCCACCTGCGCAGCGCGGACGTGGAATCGGGCCGGGTGCACAACACCCCGCAGACGCTGCCGTTCTACCAGGAGATCGAGTTCGCCGGTTCACCGCGCTATCCGCGGCTGAACCAGCTCGAGGTGACGTTCGTTGCGACCGACACCGGCATGAGCGTGGTCCTGGAGGCGGACAAGCGCGGCGGCTGGATTTCCGAAGGCCGCGACGTCTTCGACGCGCTGTGGGTGGATTACCGGCATCTGGGCGGCGTGGACTGGGCGGGCGAACTGCACCACCGGCTGGAGCGTTTGGCGCGCTGAGCTTGTTGGCCACCCGTACCCGACCCGTTCACGTGGCGTTGAAGTAGTTGCGGCAAGGTTGCCTGATGAGCGGCTCGGCCTCAGGACCATCCCGGCGCACCGTCTTGCGCGCTTGCGCGCTCGGATTCGTGGCGGCCCCAGCGCTGGCGGCGTGCTCACCGGACAACGGCCCGGCGCTGGTCCGGCCGCGCCCGGTGCTGACCCACGGTGTTGCGGTGGGTGATCCACGCCCGGACGGCGCGTTGATCTGGGCCCGCGCCGATCGCCCCGCCACCTTGCTCGTGGAAACCGCGGCCACGGAATCGTTCGCCCATGCCGAGCGTTTCACCGGTCCGCTGCTCACCCCGGACTCCGACGGCACCGGCCGAGTCCGGGTCAACGGCTTGCCCGCGGGACAGCAGGTGCACTACCGGGTGACGCTGCGCGGGGAGGACGGCGCCACGTCCGAACCGGTCACCGGCGTCTTCCGCACCGCCCCCACCGCCGCGGCGGACATCCGGCTCCAGTGGTCCGGCGACGTCGCGGGGCAGGGCTACGGCATCAATCCGGAATTGGGCGGCATGAAGATCTTCGCCGCCATGGCCGCTCGCGACCCACACCTGTTCCTGCACTCCGGCGACTCGATCTACGCCGACGGACCGTTGCAGCCGTCGGTCACCCTGCCCGACGGCCGGATCTGGCGCAATGTCGTGAGCGAGGCGAAAAGCGCTGTCGCGCAGACCTTGGATCAGTTCCGCGGCAACTACGCCTACAACCTGACCGACGAGAACTACCGCCGCTTCAACAGCTCGGTCGCCCAGGTGGTGCAGTGGGACGACCACGAGACGGTGAACAACTGGTACCCGGGCGGACTGGTCGGCGAGTCCAAGGGCTACACCGAGCGCGGCATGGACGTCCTCGCCACCCGCTCCTGGCAGGCCTTCCACGAGTGGATGCCGCTGGAGCCCACGGAAGCGGTGGACGGCAGGCTGTATCGCAGGATCGCCTATGGCCCGCTGCTGGACGTCTTCGTGCTCGACATGCGCACGAACAAGGACGCCAACAACGCCGACAACGGAACCGACGGTCGCATTCTCGGCGCGGCGCAGACCGAGTGGCTCATCGACAGCCTGCGCGAATCCACCGCCACGTGGAAGATCATCGCCAACGACCTGCCGCTGGGCCTCATCGTCCCGGACGGCGAACAGAAGAACACCACCGCGTACGAAGGCCCCGCCAACGGCGATCCCGGCGCGCCGTCGGGCCGGGAGCGCGAGATCGCCCGGGTGCTGTCGTCGATCCGGGCGAACAACGTGGTCAACGTGGTCTGGCTGACCGCCGACGTGCATTACACGGCGGCGCACCGCTATTCGCCGGAGCGCGCGGGCTTCACCGACTTCGACGAATTCTGGGAGTTCGTCTCGGGTCCGCTGAACGCGGGGGCATTCGGCCCGAACCAGCTCGACGGCACGTTCGGCCCGGAGGCGGTCTACGTGCACGCGCCGCCGGTACAGAACAGCTCGCCCTTGGACGCCTTCCAGCATTTCGGCGAGGTGCGCATCGACGGAAAGTCCAGGGAACTGACCGTCGATCTGTGCGATGCCGCCGGATCCGTCCTGTTCAGCAAGAGCCTTGCGCCCGCATCGCGATAACACCCGACTTCGGGGGAGCGGCGCGGGCCGCGCTGTGGTTAGCTTTTCTGCCATGAGCACGCCGCAAACTGTCTCCAACGCCGAGGAATACCTTCCCCGCGATACCGCCGATGTCGTTCGCACTGTGCGGGATTCACGAGGGCGATCGGAACGGTTGATGGTGCGCGGTGGCGAGCTGCTCGACGAAGGGCTCACACTGCCCGAGCAGCCGACGGTGGTGTCGCTGCGGCGGATGAATCAGGTGCTGGACATCAACCTGGGCCGGCGCACCGTCCGGGTGCAGGCGGGCGCCAAGCTCTCCGACGTCGACCGCAGGCTCGGCGCGCACGGCCTCGGCCTGCCCATCGTCGGGGATCACCGCGACATCACCGCGGGGGGCTTCGCCTCGGTCGGCGGCGTGAGCGCGGCCTCGCACAAGCACGGCCTGTTCATCGACCAGATCGTCGATCTGGAGTATGTGGACACCGACGGACGCATCGGCACCTGCGGGCGCACCCATCACACCGAGCGGTTCCAGCGCATCCTGGGCGCGGGCGGCCGCGCGGGCATCATCACCGCGCTCACCCTGGACGCGATCGAGGTCGACAAGGACCACACCTGGCTGAACACCCACGCCGACCGGTTCCTCGACTTCGATTCCTTCGTCGAGCACGCCCACGCGGAGATCGCGCGGCCCGGCAACGCTCAGCTGCAGGTCGGCCGCTGGGTCGACACGGCGCCGCTGAAGGTGGCGCGCCCGGTCGGCACCGGCCACGTGCAGCTGGGCACCGTGCGCTTCGGTCAGTGGTCGAGCCTCTACCCCACCGCGCCCACCCGAGGGCTGCGCGCCCGGCGCGAGGTCGGGTCGCGGGCGCGGAAATCGCTGGGCGCCATCGCCTCCGCCGCACCGGGCAAGGCGGGCATGCCGGTGCGCAACGCGGCGGCGGGCGCGGTGCTGTTCGCGCCGAAGGTCCAGACCCTGCGCGATGCCGAGTATCTGGCCGATACAGCGCTCAGCTCGTCCGAGCGTGGTCCTGCCTACCGGGTGGGCGTTTTCGCGCCGCTGTCGAGCTATGCGTCGGTCTTCTACCGCCTGCACGACCTGTTCTCGGGGCACCGCGAGCGCACCGGCTGCTTCACCGTCATCTCCGCGATGACCTACGGTGTGCGCTCGCGCTACCTGCGCGCGGAATCCGCCGCCCGCGGCCTGCCGCCCGAGGACCACGGCTTGATCACCTTCACCTGCCGCCTGCGCCCCGCCGCCCTGCCGTCGGAACTGCTGCGCGACATCGTCTCCGGGATCGAGGAGATCTGCCGCTCGGAGAACGCGCTGCGGTACGAGGCGGAGTAGAAGATGCATGAAACGCGCATATCACAATGCGATTCGATGCTCGATCCGCAAACGGGGGGTTGACCGCTACGTCTGCTCCACAGAAACTTCTCCTATACGGGGCGGGGATTTCGCTCCGTTCTCAGGGAGGGAAATGCAATGACCGCACCAACCGATATTTCGCCTGTTCGCGGCTCGGAGAACAGCGATATCGTCAGCCTGGCGACGGAATTGACCTCGGATCAGTTCGAGAAGCTGTTCGCTCTCGAACTCCGTCGGCCGGTTGCGGTGTCCGACGCGGACACTGCGGACTAGGGAAACCGAGTCAACGGGGGCGGGACCCTGCCCCCGTTGACGGATTCCGATTCGCATGCGGACGCTGCATGTATTCACAGGACCGACGATCAGTCCCGCGGAAGTTCTCGAAATAGCGCCGCGCGCGCGAATCAAAGGCCCGATCGCGCACGGCGATTTATTCGATGCATCGATTCGTTCCGGGATATTGTTCTGATCATCGACGGGCTCTTTCATCACTCGGCGACCATCCGGCGCTACTCGCCTGCGAGGGTGCGCCAGCGACCGTCCGGTCAGTGCCGCGCGACTGTGTGCGAATGTCGAACTCAGATGACCAGGTCCGTCACGAGTCACGTAATAGGCGATGTGCCCGATAATTCCGATCAGCAACAGGATCGCAAAATATTCCCGCATTTTCGGCCGACTGGATGTCAACCACCCGATACCGCACACAAGATTGTTACCGTCGCTCCGGGACGTATCGGAGCGGCCACACCACCGAGCGCACGCGCGTCTTCATCTTCCACGTATACGTTGACGAATCGCCGGAGGTCGTTTTCTCCCGTGGTGATACGCGCCTTCAAGGCGGGATGCTGACGAATCAGCGAGTCCAGAACTTCCCCGACAGTCGAGCCACTGCACAACACCTTTGCATTACCTGCCGCATGTGATCGCAGCATCGTAGGCAACACGACAGTCGCACCGATTTCCCTGTCCACCCCGTTATCCCCCTGCCCGCTGGATTCAGGGACGGTACTTCGGTAAGTTTCCCGCCCGTGTCGAGCATACATCGTATGCGCTTGCGGGGGGTACTCGCGGAGCCGGGTTTCAGGGCGTTGTGGGTGGCGAATGCGTTCGGCGACATCGCTTCCAACACGACGGTGGTGGCCCTGAGCGTCACATCGGTCGTTGTTCTGCACGCGAGCCCGTTCCAAGTCGGCGTGATCGCAGCCCTTTCCCGTGCTGCTTATCTGGTGGTGGCGCTGCCTGTCGGCGTATGGGTCGACCGGTGGAGCCGCAAACGCGTCCTGCTCGTCTCGGATCTCGTCCGGTTGACCGCTGTCATGTGGATCCCGCTCGCGTACTTCCTTGGCGTGCTCGCGATCTGGCAGCTCATGCTGGTGGGAGCGGTGGTCAGCACAGCCAATGTCTTCTTCGACGTCGCGCATACGGCGATCCTGCCGGACCTGGTGGGACGCAAACGGGTTTCGGATGCGTCGGCTCGCCTGCAGTCCGTCGACACCGTCACGAGCGCAACGATTCCGGCCGCCGCCGGAAAGTTGATCGCCTCCACCTCCGCGGCGGTGGCATTCCTGGTCGCGGGGACAGTCAGCCTCCTCTCCACGCTGTTCGTCTGGCGGATCACCAAAGGCCGCTCGGGCACGACCAGCGCGAACGAACCGGCCCGATTCGGCACGGCTGTGCGTGAAGGTATCCGGTACGTCGCGGGACACCGCATCCTGCGCGCGACGGTCACGGCCGGAGTGCTGCTGAACTTCGGCGCGGGTATGTACAACGCGGTGATCGCGGTCTACGTGTTGCGTGAATGCGGACTCTCCGCCGGCCAGTACGGGTACGCCCTCGCGCTCGGTTCGACCGGGGGATTCGTCGGATCACTGGGCGGTCAGCACATCGGACGGGCACTGGGCGAGATCCGCACACAGGTGATCGGTTATTTCGCGATGGCCGCCGCGCTGGCCGCGCCGGCGCTCGCTCCCCACCTTCCGGTACCGGCGTGGATTTCGTATGCCGCCGCGGTCTTCCTGCTGTCGTTCCTCCTGGTCGTCATCAGTGTGAATCACTTCCGGAATGCACGCTCGCCTGACACCGCATCGGCTGCTCGGCCGTGTGAGCGCTTCCCGACGGTTCGCGACCCTGGGCATCGTTCCGATCGGCGCGCTCGCCGGCGGGCTGGTGGCGAGCCACCTCTCGGCAGCGGCGACGCTGTTGATCGCCGCGGCCTTCCCGGCGTCGACTCTGATCGTTTTCGCGTTCTCGCCGGTGATCGGAATGCGCGTGCTCCCCGCGGAACTCGAAGTCGACGACGAGACGGAGACCGTCCTTCCGGACACGGAGAGGACCGCTGCGCACTCGACCGGCGTGCCCGATGATGCGCAGGCGGCGCAGCCCGCGGCCGTCCCCCTACCGCCCGCACGCCCCTGACCTGCACCGGTCAACCGGATTCCGGAAACCCCCACCGTCCCAGAGTTTTTTCGACATAGTGGTAAACACTTGCGTTCCCTACTTATACGCGAGCGTACCCCACTCCATGTTCGTGATCGGATCAAACTTCATGAGGACGAGCACATCCGCCGCGGCGGTCGGCGCATTCGCTGTCACAGCCCTGGTCGCGGGAACCGCGGCCGGTTCACCCGGAGCGGCCTACGCCGACATCGCACAAGAGGAAGATCCGCCGGGTGTGATCATGGTGGACAGCACGGCGGACGAGGCAGCGGCCGATCCGCGAGACGGGCAATGCCGCACCGCCTCCGGCGCCTGCACACTGCGCGCCGCGGTGCAGACGGCCAATGCCCATCCCGGGAGCACGATCGTGCTGCCCGCCGGGCGATACGTCTTGACGATCGACCCCGACCAGCGGAAAGTGCAGGGCCGCAACCCGGACCCCACCACGGGAGATCTGAACCTCGTCGCGCCGACGACCTTGCGCGGCGCAGGTCCCGAGCGAACAGTGCTGGACGCGAACGGAATCGACCGGGCGCTCAGCATCTCCGCGCCCACGGTGCTGACGGGATTGACGGTTACCGGCGGACGCACCGCCCAGCACGAGATCCCCTTCTACGACACCGGCGGAGGCGGCATCGCGAATTCGTCGAACCTCGTACTCGACGACGTCGTGGTCCGGGACAACAGCGCCGGGTACGGCGGCGGCATCTTCAACGTGCCCGGCTCGGACCTGCGGACGCGGAATACGGTCGTCACCGGCAATTCCTCCGGCGAGGCGGGCGGTGTGCGGTGCGACGACACCTGCACCTTCACCGACTCCACGATTTCCGACAACCGCGTGGTCGATCCCGGAGTCTGGTACCGCCCAGGCGGTTTCGCCGGACGCGGCGGCGGCGTCGATGTCCGGGGCCGGGGCGTGGTGACTTTCGAGCGCGTCACGATCACCGGGAACACCGCATCGGCCGGCGGCAGCGGCATCAACGTGGCGCCCGCCTACCTCGACACCCTTCCGCGCCAGGTGACCGATCTCGTCGAGGTGCCGCTGGGCCGCGTCGTTCTGCGCGACTCCACTGTGCGGGGCAACAGGTCCGGCGCCGCTGTGGTCAACTGCGTGGAGGTCTTCGCGGCGATCGTGTCCGAAGGCGGCAATACCAGCGACGACGCGTCCTGCAACCTCACCGGGGCCGGCGACAGGATCGTGCCCTAGGCGGCAGGCGGCGTCGGCCCGAGCAATGCCAGGTGGATGTGCACCACGGCGTCCTCGAGTTCGAGCAAGTCGCCTCCCGCACGGAGGGTTCGGCGGACGGCCTCGTTGGTCGCGTCGGTCACCGCCAGGTACGCGTAGTCGGGGACGGCGGGATCGGCGGGGCCCGCCTCCGCGCGCCACGTGTGGAGGAACCCGGCGAACCAGCGCTGGCATCGTTCGAACGACTCGAGCGCGCGCGGCCCGGCCACGGCGGTCTCCAGATAGAACGCGCGGGCGAACGACGGCTCGTCACGCAACAAGGTGAGGTACTCGCGGATGCCGAGGCGGAGAGCTTCCAGCGGCTCTGCCGATTCGGACCGGATCTGCCGCATGACCTGCCGGAGATGGTCGATCATCAGATCGCGACCGGTGTCGGCGGCCGCCAGGAAGCAGGCTTCCTTGTCCGGGAAATGCTGGTAGAACGTACGACGCGAAACCTTGGCCGACGCGGCGATATCCGCGACCGTCGCATCGAGATAGCCGCGGTCGGCGACGACGACCGTCACGCCGAACAGCAGCCGCTGCCGTTGCGACCCCGTCACGAGGTCACGAGCGAGACCGTGCGGCCCGTGCGGTAGAGCCTGCAGCGTCGGCTCCAGCAACTTCTTACGTCCCACCCGCACTTTCATATCAGGGTGCGGTCCCAGTGCCGGCGCGGGCTCCGCTGGTTCGGGCGCCACACACACGAAACGGCCCCACCGGATCTCCGATGGGGCCGTTTCGGCAGGTCTTCAGCTCAGTGCTTCTCGGGCCCGAGGTAGTACTCGAACACCAGCCCGGCGGCGGCCGCCAGGATGCAGACGACGCCGATGCCGATCAGCCAGAACTGGAAGAACGCCAGGCCGAGGGCGGTCACCGAACCGGCGGCGGCCAGAGTGATCGGCCAGAAGCTGCCGGGCGAGAAGAAGCCCAGGTCGCCGGCACCGTCCACGATCTCGGCGTCCTCGTAGTCCTCCGGGCGCAGGTCGAGACGACGGGCGACGAACCGGAAGTAGGTGCCGATGATCAGCGACAAACCCGCGGTCAGCACCGTGGCCGTGGTGCCCGCCCATTCGACGCCGGTGCGCGACTGGCCGGTGAAGAAGCCGTAGACCACCGCCACGATGATGAAGAACACCGTGAGCAGTTCGAAAATCCGCGCTTCGATCTTCATGTCAGATCAAATCCTCACTTGCTCTCGGCCGAGGCCGCGCTCTTGACGTCGCGCCTGGTGTTGAACGGCGTGGTGGAGGTGGCCACGGGGGACTCACCGATGGACTCCAGCGCCTCGGCGTTGGTCTTCCCCGCCTGGCGAGCGTCCAGGTACTTGGTGAACTTCTCCGGCGTGACCGCGCGGACCTCGAAGTTCATCATCGAGTGGAAGGTGCCGCACATCTCGGCGCAGCGGCCGACGAACGCGCCCTCCTTCTCGATCTTGGTGATCTGGAAGACGTTGTCGGAGTGGTTTTCCTTCGGGTTCGGCATCACGTCGCGCTTGAACAGGAACTCCGGCACCCAGAAGGCGTGGATCACGTCGGCGGCGGCGAGCTGGAACTCGATGACCTTGCCGGTCGGCAGCACCAGGACCGGGATCTCGTTGCTCGAGCCGATCGTCTCGACCTTGTCGTAGTGCAGGTAGGACAGGATGTCGTTCTCCGGCTTGCCGTGCACCGGGCCCGGCTGCGGGTGACCGTCCTTGGTCCGCTCCTCGTACCCCTCGAGCTGCTCCTGGCTCAGCGCCTCACGTGAGGCGTCGATGCCGTCGAACTTGTAGCCGTCCTTGAAGTCGACTTCGCGGTAGCCGAACTTCCAGTTCCACTGGAAGGCGGTCACGTCGACCGTGACATCCGGGTCGGCCACCTTCTCGTGCACGTAGTTCTGCACGACCACGGTGAAGTAGAACAGCACGGCGATGATGACGAACGGGATCGCCGTGTAGGTCAGTTCCAGCGGCACGTTGTAGCCGGTCTGGCGGGGGAACTCCGGGGAGTCGGCCTTCTTGCGGTGGAACGCGACGGTCCAGAAGGTCAGGCCCCAGACCAGCACGCCCATCGCCAGCGCGGCGACGACCGACCAGGTCCACAGTTCCCGCATCCGAGTGGCCTGCGGAGTGATACCCGACGGCCAGCCGAACCGCAGCCAAACATTGTCGATCGAGCAGCCCGAGACGAGCAGCGCGGTGATCCCCAAGGACACCGCCAGCCCGGCCCGCCGAAGGATGCGGCCCTGCCGACCCCGGGCGGGTCGTGCCCCGATCTCTTCGCTCGCCTTGTGCGCCACGCTCACGCCTTCCTGGTCGCCACACATTCCGACAGTGCATCGTTCGGGGCTGCGATCGGCCCCGACGATACGTCTCAAGCTTGTTCAGGGCACCCTCCGGGCCAGCGCGTTCCGCGCGGGTCGCCTGAGAGAGACCTGAGTACTACGCAGCGTAGACCAAACGCACCCCCCGTTTGTCGTCGGGTCGGCTTCGACACCTCGCCGAGCACGCCCGGATCACCGTCACCAGCGATTCCGCCCGGGGCGCGATGCGCACGACGCGCGGATGCCGGTGGTGCGGCATACTCGGACACTAGATTTCGTCCCCCTGCGCCCCATCCGGTGCGCGCGTATCCCGACTGCGAGAAATGAGGTTGCCGACGCCGTGTGTGGACTGCTCGGATTCCTGGCATCTGACGAGGCGGCACCTGGCACGGTGGAGCAGGTCTACGAGGCCTTGCACTGCGTACGTCACCGCGGCCCGGACGAGCGCGGCACCTGGCACGACGACCAGGTGATCTTCGGGTTCAACCGCCTGTCGATCATCGACATCGAGCACTCCCACCAGCCGCTGCGCTGGGGCCCGCCCGAGCAGCCCGACCGCTACGCGCTCACCTTCAACGGTGAGATCTACAACTACCTCGAGCTGCGCGCGGAGCTCGCCGAGGCGCACGCCGCCGAGTTCCCGGACGGCAAGATCTTCCACACCGAGGGCGACAGCGAGGCCATCGTCGCGGCGTTCCACTATTGGGGGCCGGAGGCGGTGCGCCGGCTGCGCGGCATGTTCGCCTTCGCGATCTGGGACACCGAGACCAAGGAGCTGTTCCTCGCCCGCGACCCGTTCGGCATCAAGCCGCTGTTCCTGGCCACCGGGCCGGGCGGCACCGCGTTCGGCAGCGAGAAGAAGAGCCTGCTGGAGCTGCTGCCCGCGCTGGAGCTGAGCGACGCGCTGGACCCTCGGGCGCTGGAGCACTACACGGTGCTGCAGTACGTGCCGGAGCCGGAGACGCTGCACAAGGACGTGCGCAGGCTGGAATCGGGCAGTTACGCCACCGTGCGGCCCGGGGCGGCTCCGGCCGTCACCCGGTACTTCACCCCGAAGTTCCCGGTGCGCCCGTTCACGCCCGGCTCGGCCACCGCGCGCTACCGGGAGATCGCCGCGGCGCTCGAGGATTCCGTCGCCAAGCACATGCGCGCCGACGTGACGGTCGGCTCCTTCCTGTCCGGCGGCATCGACTCCACCGCGGTAGCCGCGCTGGCCATGCGGCACAACCCGAAGCTGATCACGTTCACCACCGGGTTCGAGCGCGAGGGCTACTCGGAGGTGGACGTGGCCGCCGAGAGCGCCGAGGCGATCGGCGCGCGGCACGTGGTGAAGGTCGTCTCCCCCGCCGAGTTCGCCGCGGCGATCCCGGAGATCGTCTGGTACCTCGACGACCCGGTGGCCGATCCCGCCCTGGTCCCGCTGTACTTCGTCGCCAAGGAGGCGCGCAAGCACGTCAAGGTGGTGCTTTCGGGCGAGGGCGCCGACGAGCTGTTCGGCGGGTACACCATCTATCGCGAGCCGCTGTCGCTGAAGCCGTTCGAGAAGCTGCCCCGCGGTCTGCGCAGGCTGGCGGGCAAGCTGTCGGACCGGATTCCGGACGGCACGCGGGGCAAGAGCCTGCTGCACCGCGGCTCGCTCACCCTGGAGGAGCGCTACTACGGCAACGCGCGCAGCTTCAACGACGCACAGCTGCGCGCCGTGCTGCGCGAGTTCCGGCCGGAGTGGACCCACCAGGACGTCACCGCGCCGCTGTACGCGCAGTCGCGCGGCTGGGACCCGGTGGCCCGGATGCAGCATCTGGACCTGTTCACCTGGCTGCGCGGGGACATCCTGGTCAAGGCCGACAAGATGACCATGGCCAACTCCCTGGAACTGCGCGTGCCGTTCCTGGACGCCGAGGTCCTGAAGGCGGCCGAGGGGCTGCCGTTCGACCAGAAGATCACCAAGGAGACCACGAAGTACGCGCTGCGCCAGGCGCTGGAGGGCATCGTGCCGCCGCACGTGCTGCACCGCGCCAAGCTCGGCTTCCCGGTCCCGCTGCGGCACTGGCTGCGCGGCACCGAGCTCTACGACTGGGCGCAGCAGCAGGTCGCCGAGTCGCAGACCGATCACCTGCTGAACAAAGCCGCGATCAGCGAAATGCTGGTCGCCCACCGCGCCGGAACCGCCGACCACAGTCGCAGGCTGTGGACCTTGCTGGTGTTCATGGTGTGGCACGGCATCTTCGTCGAAGACCGGATCAAGCCGGAGATCCAAGAACCCACGTATCCGGTTTCGCTGTAGGGGCGGGAACAACGAAAGGCGCGCACCCCGCGGGGTGCGCGCCTTTCGTCACGGCGATCAGAGCAGCGTCTTGATGTCCGCGGCGGCCTCGGGGCCGTAGGCCTGGGTGAGGCGCTCGAGCGCGGACTCCTTGCTCAGCGTCCATTCCTGGGTGCCCATGGTCTCCAGCACAAGCACGGCGATCAGCGACCCCAGCTGCGCGGAACGCTCCAGGCTCAACCCGGCGGTGTGCGCGGTGAGGAAGCCCGCGCGGAAGGCGTCGCCGACGCCGGTGGGCTCGACCTTCTCCACCTCGGGCACGACGCCGACGGTCACCTCGGCGCCGTCGCGGTCAACGATCCGCACGCCCTCCGCACCCAGCGTGGTGACGCGGATGCCGACCTTCTGGGCGACCTCTTCCTCGCTCAGACCGGTCTTCTGCAACAGCAGCGCCCACTCGTACTTGTTCGTGAACAGGTACGCGGCGCCGTCGATGAGCTGCACCGACTGGTCGCCGTCCAAGCGGGCCAGCTGCTGGGAGGGATCGGCGGCGAACGGAATGCCGAGTTCGCGGCATTCGGCGGTGTGCCGCAGCATCGCCTCGGGGTCGTTGGCGCCGACCAGCACGAGGTCGAGTTCCCGGCTCTCGGACAGCTCCGCGATGGAGATGTCGCGGGCCTCGCTCATCGCGCCCGGGTAGAAGGACGCGATCTGGGCCATGTCGTCGTCGGTGGTGCACACGAAACGCGCGGTGTGCGCGCGATCGGACACCAGCACGGTGGAGCAGTCGACCCCGTGCTTCTCCAACCAGGCACGATATTCGCCGAAGTCGGCGCCGACGGCTCCGACGAGCAGGGGCGTGCGATTGAGCAGGCCCATGGCGTAGGCGATGTTGCCGCCGACGCCTCCGCGACGGATCTGCAGATCATCGACGAGGAAGCTCAGCGACACATGGTCGAGCTGATCGGCCAGCAGTACGTCGGCGAACCGTCCGGGAAAACGCATGAGATGGTCGGTCGCAATGGACGCGGAAACGGCTATGGACACGTGGCTGAGCCCCTTCAACGGTAGGCGGCAGGCGGTGCAGACCGGGACGCGAGTCCCGATCTCACCGTAGCTGAACCGCCTCCCAGAGTCTTCAGGCCGTACTGGTTGGGCGGCACCGCATTTGCGTTCGGGTCCTGCGTGAGTGCCGCTCGAGCTCTGGGGGTTCCCGGCGAGTTACCCATGTCCTCGCGAGATCGGTCGTCGCGTGTCGTGCGCTCGCCGGGCTGCTACCTCAGTTGAAGGAGTCGCCGCAGGCGCAGGAGCCGGTGGCGTTCGGGTTGTCGATGGTGAAACCCTGCTTCTCGATGGTGTCGACGAAGTCGATCGAGGCGCCCTGCACGTACGGCGCGCTCATCCGGTCGACGGCCAGCGTGACGCCACCGAAGTCGACGGTCAGGTCGCCGTCGAGCGAGCGGTCGTCGAAGAACAGCTGGTAGCGCAGGCCGGCACAACCACCCGGCTGCACCGCGATCCGCAGCGCCAGGTCGTCGCGACCTTCCTGGTCCAGCAGGGCCTTCGCCTTCGCGGCGGCGGCGTCGGTCAGAGTCACACCGTGGGTGGCGGTCTCGTTCTGCACAGTCATGAACTCTCCTCGAGGAACCTTGGTCGACCCGTGAACAGCGCACGGGTCGTGTCGGTAAACACCACTCGGCAGGCTGCTTATTCCTCCATCTTGCCACCAGCCGATCCGTGGGGGCGCGCAACCTCCGTGACCCCGCACACTCCCGGCGAATCGGACCGCATTTCTCGCCGCGCAACCCATCGAATAGCCTGGTCGGTGTGAAGTTGTTCCGGCGCGGCGAGTCCAGCAGCACCGACGCGACCGCCGAATCGACGGTGGTCACGGACGGTGACTCGGCCGCGGGCACCACCCGCAGCACGGCCACGGCCACCGCGGGCAAGGGCCGTCCCACTCCGAAACGCCGTGACGCCCAAGGCAAACGGCGCGGCCCGGTAGCGCCCGCTCCGCTCACCGCGAAGGAGGCCCGCGCCCGGCGCAAGGCCGCGCGGGGCAGCAGGGAGGAGCGCAAGGCCGCGGCCGCCCGGCGGCGCGAGGCCGCCGCCGATCGCCGCGAGCGCATGCTCGCGGGCGAAGACAAGTACCTGCCACAGCGTGACCAGGGTCCGGTCCGGGCGTTCGTCCGCGACATCGTCGACGCGCGGCGCAATCTGGTCGGCCTCTTCATGCCGATGGCGCTGGTGCTGATCCTGTCGATGTTCGTCGCGCCCGCCCTGCAGACCATCGTCACCCTGGCCATGCTGGTGATGATGCTGTTCATGGCCGTCGAGGGCTTCCTGCTCGGCCGGGTCGTGAACAACCGGGTCAGGGAGCGTTTCCCGGAGACCACCGACATCGGCTACCGGCTCGGCTGGTACGCCTTCGTCCGCGCCTCCCAGATCCGCAAGATGCGCGCCCCCAAGCCGCGCGTCAGCCCGGGCGACGCTGTGTAGTTCGGCCGCGCCTTCGGCGCGGCGGGTTCGCGGCCCCCTTATGGCTCGCGTGTGCGCGGCCGGGCCGCGAACGGCGCATGCTCGGTCTCGCTTCGCTCGAAACCGCGAGTTGAGGTGCGCTGAGCGCGTTAGTGCCGCAGGTCGTCACACGGATGTTCACGGGTTGTGGTGACTCTCTGTCGACTGTGCCCGGTCGCCGCTTCCTCCATCGTCGCGTGCGCGGCGGCCACGCACACGCGAGCTGGGCCGCGAACGGCGGGTGTTCGCTTCGCTTGAAACCGGGGGTCGAGCTGGTGTGCGTCTGAAACCCGGGAGGTGCGGTTTCCAGCCTTCGCCTGGTGAGACCAGCTGCTCCTGGCCGGCTGCACCGTGCTCGATGTGGGCGTGGTGTTCGGATGCCGCGTGCGCTCGGCCGGGCTCCGCGCGGCTTCCGCGATGAGCGCGGCTCGGTGGCCGGTCGGTCAGCGGTGGTGGGAGTTGCGGCCGAGCATTGCCGTCAGCTCGGAGTGCAGCCGCTCAGCGTCGCGGTCGACCACATTCGAGGAGCCCGCGCGGGCTGTGCCGCGGGCGAGGACTGTGGCGAAAGCCACGACGACCGCCAGGGTGATGAGGAAAGTAGCCATGGCAGTAATTTTTCGTCCAATCATTTACCGCCGAAAGTGGCGGTACTGACATAGTTCGTAAAAATTCGGCCACTAGACTGGTGACATGCTGTCGAAGGTCGCCGTGGTGCTGTCCGAACGCATGGCCATGTTCGAATTCGGTGTCGTATGTGAGGTTTTCGGTCTCGACCGCACGGCCGACGGGCTGCCCGGCTTCGATTTCCGGGTATGCGGCGCGGAGCCGGGCGTTCCGCTGCGCTCGACCAGCCCCGGGATCACGATCACACCGGAATACGACCTCGCGGAACTCGCGTCGGCCGATCTGGTTGCCATCCCCGCCGCCGCGGCCGACCAGGGATTCGACCCGCGGGTCGTCGCGGCCGTGCGCGACGCGGCGGCCGCCGGAGCGACCGTGCTCACCGTGTGTTCCGGGGCTTTTCTGGCGGGGGCGGCCGGGCTGCTGGACGGCCGCAAATGCACCACGCACTGGCGCCATGTGGAGGCGCTCGCCGCCGCGTATCCCGCGGCCACTGTCGATCCGGACGTGCTGTTCGTCGACGAGGGCGACCTGATCACCAGCGCGGGCACCGCCGCGGGCATCGACGCCTGCCTGCACCTGGTGCGGCGTGAACTCGGCAGTGGCGTGGCCAACGCGATCGCGCGGCGCATGGTGGTCCCTCCGCAGCGCGACGGCGGGCAGCGCCAGTTCATCGAACGCCCGGTCGCCGCCTGCACCTCCGACAGCCTCATCCCCACCTTGGAGTGGATGAACGAGCACCTCGACCTGCCGCACACGGTCGAAGACCTGGCCACCCGCGCCAACATGTCCACCCGCACCTTCGCGCGCCGCTTCGCCGCCGAGACCGGAACCACCCCGGTGAAATGGCTCACCAACCAGCGCGTGCTGCTGGCCAAGCAACTGCTCGAGGAATCCGACCTCGGCCTGGAACGCATCGCCGCCCGCTGCGGTTTCGGCTCCGGCGCCCTCCTGCGCCACCACTTCCAGCGCCTGGTGGGCATCGCCCCAACCGAATATCGCCGCCGCTTCGGCCGCAGCCCGGAAGCAGCGGTCTGACCGTTCGCGAACCGCTGCATGTCACGCGCACGCACCGCCAGGGCTGCTCGGCCTGCTCGCAGCGCGTCGCCGCCACCCGGAAGCACGCCGAGGCGGGGCACGACCAGGAGCACCCCTCGGGACCGCGATAGCCGCTGTTCGGTTGGTAGCGTGCACCCGTGTCAGAAGCTCCCCTGTCCGCGGCGCCGCGGAGCACCCTCGTTCTCGGTGGCGCGCGGTCCGGGAAGTCGGCGTACGCGGAGGACATCGCGATCCGGTCGGGCGGCCCGGTGCGTTATCTCGCCACCGCGGTGCCCGACCCCGCCGACCATGATTTCGCCGAGCGGATCGCCGGGCACCGCAGTCGCCGCCCAGCGGGCTGGTCCACCGTCGAAAGCGCCGATCCGGCGGTAATCCTCACCGATCCCACGCCGACGCCCGTCTTGACGCTGATCGACGACATCGGCACCTGGTTGACCGCTCGCATCGACGCGCGCGACGCATGGGACGCCCCGCGCGGCACGGTCTCCCCCGACACCGACGCGCTGGTCGCCGCCGTCGCCGCCTACTCCGGCGATCTCGTGATCGTCAGCCCGGAGGTGGGCATGGGCGTCATCCCGGCCACGCGCTCCGGCCACCTGTTCCGCGACGAGATCGGCACCCTCAACCAGCGACTGGCCCAGGTCTGCGACGAGGCTTTCCTCGTCGTCGCCGGGCTCCCGGTCCGCCTCAAATAGTTCGCGAGCAGCGTCGTCCGCAGCGGGTACCTGTGGCCCGGCCGACCAGTCCCCTCCCGGGCCGCAGCTCGCGTCTCACGAGGACGACACCGATTACCGGCATGTGGCGCCACGACGACCGACCCGGCCCTGCTCCCCTATCGCGTGGCACGCGGCGACTTCGCCGCGGGCGGTAGGGCTTCCGTCGGCAGCCGGACGGCTCGGCGATGCCGCGGGCGCAGGCGAACCGGTGCGGTGAGATCAGGTCGCGGGCCCACGGCGGGAGGGGGCAATGGCAAGATTGGGCGGCGTAGCGGGCGGAATCGCCATGACCGAAAGGCTCGATAGTGACGCACGGATTCGGACCGGTAGCGCCTCCGGACGCACAATCTCGTGCGGCGGCCGAGCAGCGGCAAGCGCAGCTGACCAAACCCGCCGGCGCGCTGGGCCGTCTGGAGCACCTCGGCAACTGGGTGGCCGCCTGTCAGGGCACGTGCCCGCCCAAGCAGTTCGAGCGTGCGCGGGTCGTGGTGTTCGCCGGGGATCACGGCGTCGCGCGGCACGGGGTGTCGGCGTATCCGAGCGAGGTCACCGCGCAGATGGTCGCGAACTTCCTGGGTGGCGGCGCCGCGGTGAACGCCCTCGCGGCGGTGGCGGGCGCGACGGTACGGGTCGCGGACATCTCCGTCGACGCCGACACCGACCCGCAGGTGTCCAAGCACAAGGTGCGCCGCTCCAGCGGGGCAATCGACCGCGAGGACGCGCTCACCGCCGAGGAGGTCCGTGCGGCGATCGAGGCGGGCCGCGCCATCGCCGACGAGGAGATCGATGCGGGCGCCGACCTGCTGATCGCGGGCGACATGGGCATCGGCAACACGACTCCGGCCACCGTGCTCGTCGCGAGCCTCACCAATACCGAACCGGTCGCCGCTGTCGGCCGCGGCACCGGCGTCGACGACGCGGGATGGATTCGCAAAGTCGCCGCGATCCGCGACGCGATGCGCCGGGCCCGGCCGGTGGTGAAGGATCCGGTCGAACTGCTCCGGGTCGCCGGTGGCGCCGACTTCGCCGCGATGGCCGCGTTCCTCGCCCAGGCCGCCGCTCGGCGCACGCCGGTCGTGCTCGACGGCGTCGTCGTCACGGCCGCGGCGATGGTCGCCGAAGACCTCGCCGCGGGCGCGAGCGCCTGGTGGCTGGCCGGTCACCGCTCCACCGAACCGGCACACGACCTCGCGCTGCGACACCTGGGCCTCGACCCCGTGATCGACCTGACCATGCGCCTCGGCGAAGGCTCCGGAGCGTTGACCGCCCTTCCCGTCCTCCGCGCGGCGGTGGCCACGCTCGCGGAGATGTCCACCTTCGCCGAAGCGGGCGTCAGCACCGCCGACGACCCCGAACCGGCGGACCCCGCCCCGAATCTGCGCAAGTGAAGTCCTCCCAGCCCTGCGGCGCCTTCCTCCCCCTGCCCACCGGTGGGCAGCCGATCCCCGCGGCTCCAGGCTCCGCGACACACCGGCCGACCGCCGGACCGCAGCCGGTCATCGACCGGATCTCCGGCACAACGCGCGCGATACCGCCCGGCGCACGAGGTCCGGTGTGAACGGCGTTCGGCTGGCGATTTCCTGGCTGACCGTTCTGCCGGTGCGCGGCCCCGATGCCGTGAACCGCTCCGCGGCCGGACGCGCGATCCTGCTGGCGCCGCTGATCGGCGCGCTGCTCGGCGCGGGGGCCGCGGGCCTGCTCTGGGCACTGAGCCGGGCCGGGGCGAGCGCGGCGCTGGCCGGGTTGCTGGTGGTCGGCGCACTGGCATTGATCACCAGGGGTATGCACCTGGACGGTCTGGCCGACACCTTGGACGGACTCGGCAGCTACGGGCCGCCGGAGCGGGCCAGACAGATCATGAAGAGCGGCGGGGCCGGACCGTTCGGTGTCGCGGGACTCGCCTTCACCATCGGGATACAAGCGTTCTCGTTCGCGGCCCTGGCCGAGTCGGGTAGGTGGCTCGCCGTCGCTCTCGCCGTGACGACCGGCCGGATCGCGGTGATCCTCGCCTGCCGGGGGATCCCCGCCGCGCCGGACACCGGTTTCGGCATTCTGGTCGCCGACACGCAGTCCTCCTTTGCCGCGGCCGCCTGGTCGGTGCTCGCGGTCGCCCTCGCCGTATTCGCCGTCCCGGGCCGTCCGTGGCTCGGCCCCGCCGCCGTGGCGCTCGGTCTGACCGTCTCGGCGATCCTGGTCCGGCACTGCGCCCGCCGCTTCGGGGGGCTCTCCGGTGACGTCCTCGGCGCCGCGGTCGAGACCACCGTGGCGTTCACGGCGGCTGTGCTGTCCCTCGCCGTCCAGCCCGGCTGACCGTCGGCAGTCCAGGTCCGGCCCGCCGATTCGACCAGTGATCCCGGCCGGATGGAGGCGAGAGTCTGAGTCACTGGAATTTTTCCGGCCGTGACGCGCGGGTCGTCTGGGTCGGGCAATAAGGTGGGCGGTATGTCTTCTGAGCGCCTGTACTTTCGCCAGCTGTTGTCGGGACGCGACTACGCCGTGGGCGATCCGATCGCGACGCAGATGCGCAACTTCGCGTATCTGATCGGCGATCGGGAAACAGGCGAGTGCGTGGTGATCGATCCGGCTTACGCGGCGGGGGATCTGGTGGACATCGCCGAGGGTGACGGCCTGCGCCTGCGCGGCGTGCTCGCCACCCATCATCACCCCGATCACGTGGGCGGCACGATGCTCGGCTTCACCCTGCGCGGAGTCCGCGAACTGCTCGAAAAGACAAGCGTTCCAGTGCATGTCAACGCCACTGAGCTGCCCTGGGTGGCCAACGTGACCGGCATCGCGGAGAGCGAGCTGACCGGTCACGAGCACGGCGACAAGGTCACCGTCGGAGCCTTCGAGATCGAGTTACTACACACGCCCGGTCACACCCCGGGCAGCCAATGCTTTCTGTTCGACAACCGCCTGATCGCCGGCGATACGTTGTTCGTCGACGGCTGCGGCCGCACCGACTTCCCCGGCGGCGATTCGGACGAAATGTTCCGCAGCCTGCGCTACCTGGCCGGACTTCCCGGCGACCCGGTCGTGTACCCGGGCCACTGGTATTCGCAGGAACCCAACGCCGCGCTGTCCACTGTCCGGGACAAGAACTACGTCATGCGTCCGACGACGCTGGAACAGTGGCACATGCTCATGCCGGGCTGAGTCACATCGGTCGCATCCACCCGTGCTTGTCGGCGAAGGTTCCGCGCTGGATGCCGGTGAGGGTGTCGCGCAGTGCCATGGTGACCACGCCCGGCTCTCCGCCGCCGATGGTGAATTCGCCCGCCTCGGAACGGACCCAGCCGACCGGCGTGATCACCGCGGCGGTGCCGCACGCGAAAACCTCGGTGATCTCCCCGGATTCGGCGCCCTTGCGCCATTCCTCCACCGAGAGCTTGCGCTCCTCGACCGGGAAGCCGGAATCGGCGGCGAGGGTGAGCAGCGAGTCCCGGGTGATGCCCGGCAGCAACGAGCCGGACAGCTCCGGGGTGACCAGCCGCGCCTCGGAGCCGGAGCCGAAGACGAAGAACAGGTTGTTGGTGCCCATTTCCTCGACGTAGCGGCGCTCACACGCGTCCAGCCACACCACTTGGTCGCACCCCTTGGCCGACGCCTCGGCCTGCGCGAGCAACGAAGCCGCGTAGTTGCCCGCGACCTTCGCCTCGCCGGTGCCGCCGGGCGCGGCGCGCACGTATTCGGTGGACAGCCAGACCCGCACCGGCTTCACGCCCCGCGGGAAGTACGCCCCCGCCGGGGAGGCGAGCAGCAGGTACTTGTACGCCGCGGCGGGTTTCACGCCCAGCCCGGCCTCGGTGGCGAACATGAACGGCCGCAGGTACAGCGACTCCTCGCCGCCCGCGGCGGGCACCCAGTCCCGGTCGACCTCCAGCAACTGCCGCACCGACTCGATGAACAGCTCGTCCGGCAGTTCGGCCATCGCCATCCGGCGAGCCGACCGGCGGAAACGCGCGGCGTTGGCGTCGATGCGGAAGCAGGAGACGCTGCCGTCGCTCTGCCGGTAGGCCTTCAGTCCCTCGAAGATGGCCTGACCGTAGTGGAACACCATGGTCGCGGGATCCAGCGCCAGCGGCGCGTACGGCTCCACCCGCGCGTTGGTCCACGCGCCGCCGACGTAATCGATCGAGACCATGTGATCGGTGAAGTGGCGCCCGAACCCCGGCTCCGCCAGTACCTCTTGCCGCCGCTGCGCCGGAAGCGGCGCGGGATGCGGAACACGGGTGAACTGTGCGGCAGCGGTCATGGCGACGATCCTATCCGGCCCGATTCCGGCCATTTCGCCACGGTCCTCCCCGCACCGGAGCGTCCTCGGCGGCTCGTGGGCGCGTCCGTCACTTGGTGTTGGTCCGGACGAACGGCGGGCGGACGGTTTCGCAACGCAGACGGCGGCCGCGCACATCCACCTCGACCTCGACCCCGGGTTCGATGCCGGCCGCGGTGTCGAGCAAGGCCAGCGCGATGCCGAGTTTGAGCGTGGGCGAGAAGGTGCCGGACGTGGTTTCGCCGACCGGCTCGCCCTCGCGCAGCACGGTCTGCCCCTGCCGGAGCACACCGCGGTCGAGCGCCTTGAGCCCCAGCAGGATTCGGCGCGGGCCCTCCGACTTCTCCTGCTCCAGAGCGGCCTTGCCCCAGAACTCCGGCTTCTGCCAGCCGACCGCCCAGCCGCAGCGCGCCTGCACCGGAGAGATGGCGGGCGAGAGTTCGTGCCCGTGCAGCGGATAACCCATCTCGGTACGCAGGGTGTCGCGGGCGCCCAGCCCGGCCACTTGGCCCTCGGCGGCGCGCACCTGCTCGACCAAGGCTCGGAACAGCGGTTCGGCGTCGGCCCAGCGCGGCAGCAGCTCGTAGCCGTGCTCGCCGGTGTAGCCGGTGCGGCAGACCCGGACGGGGCGGCCGTCCCAGTCGGCGTCGGCATAGGCCATGTATTCGAGGTCGACGGGCAGGCCGAGCGCGCCGAGCACCTCGCCGGAGCGCGGGCCTTGCACCGCGAACACGGCGTAGTCGCGGTGCTCATCGGTCACCGTGACGCCGTCCGGCGCGGCCTTGCGCAGCTCGGCGACGACCGCCGCGGTGTTGGCGGCGTTCGGCACCAGAAAGATCTCGTCGTCGCCGACGTAATAGGCGATCAGGTCGTCGATCACGCCGCCCTCCGAGGTGCAGCACAGGGTGTACTGCGCCTTGCCCGGAAGGATGCGGCCCAGATCGTTGGTGAGCGCCGAGTTGACGAACTCCGCGGCCCCGCGGCCGCGCACTGTCGCTTTGCCCAGATGACTGACGTCGAACAGCCCGACCGTCGTGCGGACGGCTTGGTGCTCGGTCACCGTGCCCGCGTAGGACACCGGCATCTCCCAACCGCCGAACGGCGCGAACGTGGCGCCCAGCTCGACGTGCACGGCGTGGATCGGTCCCTGCAGGAGGCTCGTCTCGGTCACCAGCCGAGCTTATCCGGGACCGCGGCGGCGCGAGCCCGCCCCAGGCACGCTACGGCCGGAACCACATCGGGATCAGTGTCGGGCCGTGCTCCGGCAGCGTATGGGTCGTTCCGGTCGGGGCGAAGCCGCAGCGGCTGTAGAGCCGAGCGGATCGTTCGGTGCTGGCTTCGAGGAAAGCCGGAACGTCCGCTTCGGACGCCGCTTTCAAGCGGTCGGCGAGGACCACCGCACCGGCCCCCTTGCCGCGATGCTCCGGCACCGTGACGATCACTTGCAGGTACCGGTGCGGGAACTCGCGGGGGTGTGCACGGGCGAGCAGGTCGGTGAGGACCGCCAGCCGCTGCGCCACGCGCAGCTCGGGAGCCTGCTCGAGCATGGTCCGCGCCTCGGCGGCTTCGCCGGCGAATCGCTCGACCGAGGTGACGTGCTGCCAGATCGACATCGACCAGATCTCCTCGCCCGGACCCGCGACCCAGATCTCGTCGTCGCGCAACGCCCGATCGACCAGCCCGGGCACGAACGCGGTTCGGAAACCCGGGTCGGCCTGCCCTTCGAGCACCCACTCCGTCACCACCTCATCCGCGCTGGCGATCCCGAACGCGTCGATCAGCGCGTCACGGTCGTGCGGACCGGCCTGTCGAGCAGTGATCTCCATCCGCGGCACCTTTCGCTGTGAACACCGTATCGGTGCACGAATCTAGGCAGGTCAGAGCCGTCTGGCTACTATTTCGTCACACCTGTTCGTGTGTCGAAAAGGAACACCGATGACGTGCGCGGTCTGCCGCAACGCACTCGCCCAGCCCGCCAAGGGCCGACGGCGCAAGTACTGCTCGCGCTCCTGTCAGGCGCGCGCCTACCGCGCCCGCCGCGCGGCGATCCCGGTGCGCCGCGCAGCCCGCCCGACGCGGCTCACCGCGGTCGGCATCGCCAGGGCGGCGGTGGAGCTGGCCGACCGCGACGGGATCGACGGCCTCACCATGCGCCGCCTGGCCAGCGCCCTCGGCGTCGCGACGGCCACCCTCTACCGCCATTTCCCCGACCGGGAAACGCTGCTGGCGAGCATGGCGGAGCTGGTGCTCGACGAGATCCCGCCGCCCGAGGCCGGATGCACCGGCTGGCGTCCTCGGTTGCGGCACGAGGCGCACGAGGAGTGGCGTCTCTATCGCAGGCATCCGTGGATGCTGCCGCTGCTGGCGCGCACCCGCCCGCCGGTGGGCCCGGCGCTGCTGGACGTCCTGGAACGGAACTTCGCCGCCCTCGACCGCCCCGGGCTGACCCCGCGCACGAGCTTCGCGATCTACCTAGCGCTCTCGGGCCTGGTGCAGGGGCTTGCGCTGCTGTGGAGTTCCGAGCGCGCCGACCGCTTCGGCGATCCGCGCGACGCCGCCGCGGCGACCGCGCCGCGCCCCGACCTCGCCGGACTGCTGGACCCCGCGATCCGCCCCGTCCTGCACCGCGTCCTCGCCGCCACCCAGTCCTTCGAGATGGACTTCGACGACCTGCTGCACAGCGCGGTGGAACTGCTGCTCGACGGCGTCGCGGTGCGCTATCCGGAACGCACCGAATAGCCTGTGCCAATGACCGCTGTTGCAGATCGCTCGCTCGGACCGGAACTGGCACGCACCGAGACCATCGGCGCGGACACCGATGTGCTCGTCATCGGATTGACCTCCTCGGAGGACGGTCCCGCCATCGTGCCCGAGGACCTGTTCGGCGACGTGCTCACCGCCGACGTGCGCGCGGAACTGCTCGATCAGCTGGGCGCGGTGGGGGCGAAGGGCAAGGCCGAGGAGCTGACCCGGATCCCGGCGCCGGCCGGGCTGGACGGGGTGACCAGCGTTCTGGCCGTCGGTCTGGGCTCCGCCGACAAACTCGACGCCGAGCAGATCCGTCGCTCGGCCGGCGTGGCCGCCCGCTCGCTGTCCGGCACCGAACTGGTGGTGACCACGCTGTCCGGGCTGGACATCGGCGCCGCCGCGGAAGGCTTCTACCTGGGCGCCTATTCCTTCACGCCGTTCCGCTCGGACAAGTCCGCGCCCAAGCCGGACGAGCGGCCCGTGGCGCGGGTCGAGTTGCTCGTGCCCGAGCCGGGATACGGCGAGGAGGCCCTGTTCCGCGCGCAGCTCACCGCCGAGGCCGTCGCCACCGCACGGGATTTCGTGAACACTCCGCCCAGCCACCTGTTCCCGGCCGAGTTCGCCTCGCGCGCCCAGGAACTCGCCGAGGCCGCGGGCCTCACCGTCGAGGTGCTGGACGAGAAGGCGCTGGAAGCGGGCGGTTACGGGGGTGTGCTCGGCGTGGGCAAGGGCTCCTCGCGCCCGCCGCGCCTGATCCGGATCACCTACGCGGGCGGTCCGAAGAAGGTGGCGCTGGTCGGCAAGGGCATCACCTTCGACACCGGCGGCATCTCCATCAAGCCCGCGCAGAACATGGAGAACATGACCTCCGACATGGCGGGCGCCGCCGCCGTGATCGCCACGACGCTGCTGGCCGCGCGCCTGAGCCTGCCGATCACCGTCACCGCCACGGTGCCGATGGCGGAGAACATGCCCTCGGCCACCGCGCAGCGCCCCGGTGACGTGCTCACCCAGTACGGCGGCATCACCGTCGAGGTGCTCAACACCGACGCCGAGGGCCGGTTGATCCTGGCCGACGCGATCGTGCGCGCGAGCGAGGACGATCCGGAGTACCTGATCGACGTGGCGACGCTGACCGGAGCGCAGATGGTCGCGCTCGGCACCCGCACGCCCGGCGTGATGGGCACCGACGAGTTCCGCGACCGGGTGGCCCGCATCTCCCGTGAGGTCGGGGAGAACGGCTGGGCGATGCCGCTTCCCGCCGAATTGCGCGGCGACCTGAACTCCAAGATCGCCGACCTGGCCAATGTCGCGCCGCACCGCTGGGGCGGCATGCTCTCGGCCGGACTGTTCCTCAAGGAGTTCGTGCCGGACACCGTGCAGTGGGCGCACCTCGACGTGGCCGGTCCCGCCTACAACACCGGCGGTCCGTTCGGCTACATCGGCAAGGGCGGCACCGGCGTCCCGGTCCGCACGCTGATCGCGGTCCTGCAGGACATCGCCGCGGAGTGAGTGGGACGCGCGTCGTCCGGGCGTTCCCGGACGACGCGCGTCGTCCGGGCGGGCCGAATCGGCCCACCGGAATTCCGACGGGTTCCGCCTCGCGGCCCACGACTCGAGCAGACGCTTCGCACGTCGTCGCGGAGCCACCCGAGAATCGGACGGAACGGACAATCCGACGGCTCAGAGGTCGTACAGATCCCGCTCCAGCTCGCGCTGCCGCTGCACCCTTCTGCGGGCGTCGTAGTCGCGCATCCGCTGCGGATAACCGGTCTTGTGCACGTCGTAGACGGGGATGTGCAAATCCTTGGCAAGCCGTCGCGCACCGCGCTCGCCGACGACCCGCCGCGTCCATTCACCATCTGCGGCAACAAGCACGACTGTGACATCGGTCACCGTGGTCTTGGGTTCGATGTAGCCCTCGACGCCGACATGCGTACGCACCCAGTCGGCCAAGTAGCGAGCGTCCTGCCCGGACACCGAACCCCCACGTAGAGCGCCCCCGCCCCGGGCGGCGCCGCTACGGAAACGATCCAGCAAACCCACCGACGCGCACCTCCTTTCCTGCACCGGAGAATGTTCACCGCCGGTCTTCCCATACTGCCAGCTCCGTGCAGTTGGCCGCCCTGTGCTACGTAGCTTGCGCGCGAGTGCAAGGATGGACCGCGGTACAAGAACCACACGGATCTCCGGTGCCACGCACAATGATCGGTGGCTTCCGGACTCCCGTCGCGACCCGCGGCGGGCGTCCGCAGCGAGATCAACTGTTGTAGAACCCCGTCGAGCAGTCAGAGGAGTCAACGGACATGGCCTTCTCCGTCCAGATGCCCGCTCTTGGTGAGAGCGTCACCGAGGGAACGGTGACCAGGTGGCTGAAGCAGGAAGGAGACACGGTCGAGGTCGACGAGCCGCTGCTCGAAGTCTCCACCGACAAGGTCGACACCGAAATCCCGTCCCCCGCGGCGGGTGTGCTGTCGAAGATCGTCGCGAACGAGGACGACGTGGTCGAGGTCGGCGGCGAGCTCGGCGTGATCAGCGATGCCGGTGAGGCGTCGTCGTCCGCTCCCGCGCCCGCTCCGGAAGCCGCGGCGCCCGCGCAGGAGACGCCGGTCCCCTCCGAAGAGGCGCCCGCGGCCGAACCTCAGGCCGCTCCCGCCGAGGAGTCCGCGCCCGCCGCGCAGACCGCGCCCGCGTCCTCCGGCGACGGCACTCCCGTGAAGATGCCGGAGCTCGGCGAGTCGGTCACCGAGGGCACCGTCACCCGCTGGCTGAAGGCGGTCGGCGACGAGGTCGCCGTCGACGAGCCGCTGCTGGAAGTCTCCACCGACAAGGTCGACACCGAGATCCCCTCGCCCGTCGCGGGCACCCTGCTGGAGATCACCGCCCAGGAGGACGACGTCGTCGCGGTCGGTGGACAGCTCGGCGTCATCGGCAGTGGTTCCCCCGCGGCCGCCGCCCCGGCTCCCGCGCCCGCCCCGGCTCCCGAACCCGCGCCCGCTCCGAAGCCCGAACCGGCTCCCAAGCCCGAACCGGCTCCGGCCGCCGCCGCGCCTGCTCCGGCCCCTGCTCCGGCTCCGGCTCCGGCTCCGGCTCCCAAGCCCGCCCCCGCGCCCGCCGCCGCGGCGGCCGCCGAATCCTCCAACGGCGCAACCCCCTACGTCACTCCGCTGGTGCGCAAGCTGGCCGAGGAGAACAACGTCGACCTCGCCACGATCACCGGTTCCGGTGTCGGAGGCCGCATTCGCAAGCAGGACGTGCTCGCCGCCGCGGAGGCCAAGAAGGCTCCCGCCCCGGCCGCGGCCGCACCCGCGGCGAAGGCGCCCGCCGCTCCCGCGGTGGCGAGCCCGGAGCTGGCCCACCTGCGCGGCACCGTGCAGAAGGCCAACCGCATTCGCCAGATCACCGCGACCAAGACCCGCGAGTCGCTGCAGACCACCGCGCAGCTGACCCAGGTGCACGAGGCCGATGTCACCAAGATCGCGGCGCTGCGCAAGCAGACCAAGGCGGCGTTCAAGGAGCGCGAGGGCGTCAACCTGACGTTCCTGCCCTTCTTCGCCAAGGCCGTCGTCGAGGCGCTCGGCGTGCACCCGAACGTCAACGCCAGCTACGACGAGTCGACCAAGGAGATCACCTACCACGCCTCGGTGCACCTCGGCATCGCCGTCGACACCGAGCAGGGCCTGCTGTCCCCGGTGATCCACAACGCCAGCGACCTGTCGCTGGCCGGTCTGGCCCGCGCCATCGCCGACATCGCCAACCGCGCCCGCACCGGCGGGCTGAAGCCCGACGAGCTGGCCGGCGGCACCTTCACCATCACCAACATCGGCAGCCAGGGCGCCCTGTTCGACACCCCGATCCTGGTTCCGCCGCAGGCGGCCATGCTCGGCACGGGCGCGATCGTCAAGCGCCCGGTCGTGGTGACCGACGAGACCGGCAACGAGTCCATCGGCGTCCGCTCGATGTGCTACCTGCCGCTCACCTACGACCACCGCCTGATCGACGGCGCCGACGCCGGGCGCTTCCTGACCACGATCCGTCACCGGCTCGAGGAAGCGGCGTTCGAGGCCGATCTCGGCCTGTGAGGAAGGTCCCGCGGCGCGTATGAAGGTGGTGATCGCCGGCTCGTCCGGGTTGATCGGGACGGCGCTCGTCGCGGCTCTGCGCCGCGACGGGCACGAGGTCGCCCGGCTGGTGCGCAGGAAAGCGGCGGGCCCGGACGAATTCGCGTGGAACCCGGCCCGCGCCCACTTGGACGAGCGGGCGCTTCGCGGGGCCGACGCCGTGGTCAACCTGTGCGGTGCGGGCGTCGGGCGGCGACGCTGGACCGGCAGCTTCAAACAGGAGTTGCGCGACAGCCGGATCACCCCGACCGACGTGCTGGCCGGTGCGGTGGCCGCCGCGGGCGTGCCCGTACTGCTCAATGCCAGCGGCGTGCACTACTACGGCGGCGAGACCGGCGATCGGGTGGTGGACGAGACCTCCCCCGCCGGTTCGGGATTCCTGGCCACGCTGTGCCGGGACTGGGAGAAGGCGGCCGAGCCCGCCGCCGCGGCCGGTGTGCGCACGGTGCTGCTGCGCAGCGCCGTGGTGCTGTCGCGGACCGGGGGCCTGCTCGGCATGCTGCACCCGCTGTACGCGCTCGGCCTGGGCGGACGGCTGGGCAACGGCCGCCAGTACACGCCGTGGATCTCCATGGACGACGAGATCGGCGCGATCGTCTTCGCGCTCACCCACGACACGGTGTCCGGCCCGATCAACGTGGTCGGTCCCGCACCGGTCACCAACGCCGAGTTCAGCCGCGCGCTCGGCCGGGCGCTGCGCCGCCCCACTCCGCTGGTGGTCCCGGCGTTCGCGCTGCACGCGCTGGTCGGCGAGATGGCGCAGGAGGCGATTCTGCGCGGGCCCAGGGCCATTCCCACCGCCCTCGAGGAAGCGGGCTACCAGTTCCACCATCCCACCATCGGCGCCGCGCTGGCGGCCGCGGTGGGACGACCCGGAGACCCTCGATGACCGATCGACTCGACACCAGGCCCGCCACCGTCATCCGCGACGCGACCACCGATGACCTTCCGGCGATCCTGGAGATCCACAACGCGAATATCGCCGCGTCCACCGCGATCTGGGACACCGAGCGGGTCGGCCTGGAGGAGCGCCTCGGCTGGTTCCAGGCCCGCACCGGCGCGGGGCTGCCGGTGCTGGTCGCCGAGATCGACGGAGCCTTGGCGGGTTACGCGAGCTATGGGCCTTGGCGCACCAAATCCGGCTACCGCTACACGGTCGAGAACTCCGTGTACGTCGACGACCGCTTCCAGCGTCGCGGCATCGCCACCGCCCTGCTCACCGAGCTGATCGACCGAGCGCGCCGGACCGGCGCCGTGCACGCCATGATCGCCGCCATCGAGTCCGGCAACAGCGGTTCGATCCTGCTGCACGAACGCTTCGGCTTCCGCACCGTCGGCGTCCTTCCCGAGGTCGGTTACAAATTCGGCCGCTGGATGGACTTGACGCTCATGCAACTGACCTTGCCGGTCGACGTCGACTGACCCACCTCCAGTCGCCCCGACGGTTCCTCTCCGGGACGCGTGGACGGTGGGAAATGCGCGCGATCGGTGCGACAGGAGCGGAGACACACACGGAGATCCGGCACTGCGTCAGCCACGCGTCCGACCGCCCGACTCCATGAAACCGATCTCTCGCTGGTCCGTTGTCACCGCAAAGCCGCACGCGACCCCGTGTCTGCGCGCGGTCCGGGAAACGGCTGCTCGACTCTTCGATCGAGACGGGGTTATCGGAGGACGATGTGTGTTTCAGCACGTGACGCCAGACGGTTCCGGAAGACAGCGGCCGAGACAGGCTCGAAGCCTCGGGAATCGGTCGAACCGGCCGCCGTCGCCTGCGGTTCCCACCGCTGATGCTGGTAATTCCGGTCGGAGCGGCACTGGCGACAGCGGGCGTGCTGCCGCGATCAGGCAATCGACACCGTTGATGCCCCGCACTCTTCGCGCCGGAACCCGCGCAAGTCCTGGGGCAAGCCCGTCCGACACAGTGGCCCGGACGCGGGGCCGTGGCGGCTCCCAGCCGCGCAACCTTCCAGCTCTCCCCCTGGCTATCCGCTCCGGCTGTGGGCGTTCGCACATCGATGCGCTGGAACCACCTGACCCCCTGGGCGTACCGTCATCGCTGTGAACGACACGCGCACCACCCGGTCCGCCCGATTCGATACGACCCCGATCGTGGTCGAGGATCTCGGACTCATCGACTACCACGCCGCTTGGGAGCTGCAGCGCAGCATCGCCGAGCAGCGCGCCGAGGGCGACGGATCCGATCATCTGCTGCTGCTCGAGCACCCCTCGGTGTACACCGCGGGCCGCCGCACCGAGGCCGACGACCTGCCCATCGACGGCAGCCCGGTGGTGCAGGTGGATCGCGGCGGCAAGATCACCTGGCATGGCCCCGGCCAACTGGTCGGCTACCCCATCGTGCGGCTCGCCGAGCCGGTCGACGTCGTCCAGTACGTGCGCCGCCTCGAGGAGGCGTTGATCACCGTCTGCACCGGCCTCGGCCTGGTCTGCGGTCGCGTCGAGGGTCGCTCGGGCGTCTGGCTGCCCGCCACCGAGTTGTACGCCGATCGCAAGATCGCCGCGATCGGCGTGCGCGTGCAGCGCGGCGTAGCCCTGCACGGCGTCTCGTTCAACTGCAACGCCGCCATGGACGGGTTCCAGGCCATCGTCCCGTGTGGCATCCGCGACGCGGGCGTCACCACGCTGACCCGCGAACTCGGCCGCGAAGTGACCGTCGCCGAGATGAAACCGCTGGTGGCCGACGCCATTGTCCGCGCGCTCGACGGCGATCTGCCGGTCACCGAGCACGACATCCCCCGTGTCACCCTTGGCGACACCACCCCGCAGCGCCCGAGCGCGACGGCGTAAGGTCGATCAAGTGACCTCAGTCGACACCCCGACACCACACAACGCGTCCGCGGCGGAACCTGCTGCGGCACTTCCGGGGCCCGCCGCGGCTACGCAGGCTTCCGGGCCTGACGCTCGCGCCGCGAACGGCCGCAAGCTCCTGCGCATCGAAGCTCGCAACGCGGAAACCCCCATCGAGCGCAAACCCAAGTGGATCCGCACCCGCGCCACCATGGGTCCCGAGTACTCCGAGCTCAAAGGCTTGGTGAAGCGCGAGGGTCTGCACACCGTCTGCGAGGAAGCGGGGTGCCCCAACATCTTCGAGTGCTGGGAAGACCGCGAGGCCACCTTCCTGATCGGCGGCGAACAGTGCACCCGCCGCTGCGACTTCTGCCAGATCGACACCGGCAAGCCCGCCGCACTCGACCGGGACGAGCCCCGCCGCGTCGCCGAGAGCGTCCAGGCCATGGGCCTGCGCTACTCCACCATCACCGGCGTCGCCCGCGACGACCTGGAGGACGGCGGCGCCTGGCTCTACGCCGAAACGGTCCGCGCCATCAAGCGTTTGAACCCGCACACGGGCGTGGAACTGCTCATCCCCGACTTCAACGCGCACCCCGAGCAGCTCGCCGAGGTCTTCTCCGCCCGCCCGGAAGTGCTGGCGCACAACCTCGAAACGGTCCCCCGCATCTTCAAGCGCATCCGCCCGGCTTTCCGCTACGAGCGCTCGCTCGCGGTCCTGACCGCCGCTCGCCGAGCCGGTCTGGTCACCAAGTCGAACCTCATCCTCGGCATGGGCGAAACGCCCGAGGAAGTCACCCAGGCCATGCGCGACCTGCACGAGGCAGGCTGCGACATCCTCACCATCACCCAGTACCTGCGCCCCTCCCCGCGCCACCACCCCGTCGACCGCTGGGTGAAGCCGGAGGAGTTCGTCGAGCACTCGAAGACCGCCGAGGAAATCGGCTTCGCAGGCGTCATGGCCGGTCCCCTGGTCCGCTCCTCCTACCGAGCGGGCCGGTTGTACGCCCAGGCGATGGCCCACCACGGCCGCGAGATCGCCCCGGAAATGGCGCACCTCGCCGAGGAAGGCACCGCGTCCCAGGAAGCCAGCTCGGTCTTGGCCCGTTTCGGCAGCTGACCCAGCGCGCGGCGATGATGGCGGTCGTCCGGGCCCCGCAGGAATTTGCCTTCCGGCTACAACCGACAAAGCCGCCAGACCGTTTGTTTGCGCTCGAACGAACTCTGACACGCGCGCATACTCTGGCACGCGCGAGCGACCACATGAGCCGGACGACCGTACCCGATTATTCGCCGGTCATTGTCATTGTGGCTTGATAGTTTGACACATGCCTGTCCCGGTGCCGATCGTTCTCTCACTGCACCACCGTCAGGTGCGAGTGACGCACGATCACAGGGGTGAAGGAGAAGCTGGCAATGAGCACCAGTCTGGGTACGACGCCGACCGCGCGGGTGTTCGAGGTGGAGGAGATCGTCGCGATGGTCCGCGACGGGAAGGTCAGGATACCGGAGTTCCAGCGTCCCTTCCGATGGGGAATCGAGGATGCCCGGCGCCTATTCGACAGCATCATGCGCGGCTACCCGCTGGGTAGTCTGCTTTTGTGGTCGCGTCCGGCTGAGGCGGCCCCGATCACGGTCGGCGCTCTGCGGATCGACGCACCGGCAATGGATAACGCGTTGTGGGTGGTAGACGGCCAGCAGCGAGTCGCAACGCTGGCCAACGCACTGTCTTCGGAGTCGCTACACGACGACCGATTCGCGCTCAGTTTCGATCCGGTGTCGGGCCAGATCGTTCCGACGTCTGGCGCCAAACCGCATACCATTCCACTGCCCACGCTTTTCGACCTCCAGAGTCTGATGGCATGGTTTCGCGACTCTCCCGAGGCGATGCAGTACTTCGACGTCGCGACCGCCGCGGCCAAGAAGCTTCGTCAGTTCAAGATCCCCGCTTCTGTGGTCGAAACACAAGATGAATCCGTCCTGCGCGATATCTTCGATCGGCTGAACAGTTACGGAAAGCGGCTCACGCGCGCCGAGGTATTCACCGCCCTGCATCCGACCACCGTCGACTCCGGCCGGAAGACCTCGACCGCGATCGAGGACATCATCGGGCACATCAGCACCGACCTCGGCTTCGGCACGGTCGACGGCAATACGATATTCAGCGCGATCCTCGCGCGCCGTGGTCGTGATGTCACCCGCGAAATGCGCACCGAGTTCGATGACCGACGCACCGGGGAGTTTCCTGGCGAAGATGCCGACGAGGCCTATCTTCGAACCCAAGAAGCTCTGGATCGCACCGTCGACTTCCTGCAGCGGCACGCGGACACTCCGCACTTCGCGTTCCTGCCGTATCGGCATCTTCTCGTGGTATTGACCAGGGTCTTCGGCCACCACCCGGAGTTGGACGGTAGGCAGACCCAGCTGTTGCGCCGCTGGTACTGGCGTGCGGCTGCCGCCGGAACCGCTCTTTTCCCTGGTGGTTCGACCGGCACCACCCGGGCACTGTGCGCGAAAGTAGAGCCGATTGACTTGGACGCAACGCTCACCGGACTTCTTGACGCGATCCCTCCCGAGCGGATCAGTTGGCCCGACGTGCACCAGTTCCGTACGAATCATGCCAGCGGCAAGATCATCGCGTGCGCGATGTGGGAGCGCCATCCACGATCATTGCGTGACGGACAACGTCTCGACCGTAACGATCTCGTCGAGGCGCTCGGCGAAGCACAGACACCACGGCCCGCCCTGACCGCGGTCGTCTCGCGGCGAGTCGCCGCAGCACTCAAAAAGGACTCAGCAGCGCGCTGGGTGCTGGTGCCTGGGCTGGAAGCGGCACCGTCGGAGGTTCCGGAGATCCTCGCAGCGCGCCCGATCGATGTAAGTGAGGCAGATTGGGCGCTCACTCTGAAGTCACATTCCATTGCTCCCGACGTTGCCTCGCTGCTGAAAGATGGCCAGGCACGCGAATTCGTCCGGCGGCGGGAGGAAAGCCTTGCAATCGTCGTAAGAGACTTCCTGACACAGCGCATGGAGATCGGATTCGAGGACACCCCTCCACTCGACCATCTTGTGCTCGACGACCTCGAACTAGAGGATTCGATGCTCGATGACTCGGAGTGGGAACTCGATGAATGAGACATCGCGGCACGCAGTCTGGCTGCACGACCAGCGGATCGGCTGGTTGTATTGCCACGATAACTACACCTGGTTCGAATTCACCGACGAGTACCTCGCCGATGCCGAACGTCCGGTTCTCGGACTTCGGTTCGAGGAACGTCCGCGTGCCCGATTCGCTGCGAATCTACGA
The DNA here is from genome assembly GCF_001613465.1 of Nocardia niwae NBRC 108934 = DSM 45340. Lineage (GTDB taxonomy): Bacteria > Actinomycetota > Actinomycetes > Mycobacteriales > Mycobacteriaceae > Nocardia > Nocardia niwae. Next base: position 123,270 of record NZ_BDCK01000020.1, read on the forward strand.
TTACCGCAATGGTTTTCAAATCTTCTGCCGGAGGGGGTGATGCGTGAGTGGATCGCCGCGGAGCGCGACGTTGCGCCGGAGCGCGAGATGGAACTCTTGGCTCGAGTCGGCCATGATCTCCCCGGGGCAGTTCGCGTGCTGCCGGCTGAATTTCACACGGTGCCCGATGTCGCGGCCGTGCTGGAAACTGCCGCCGTATCTCCGGATCCATTGGTGCGCGAACATCAGCCGTGGAAGTTCTCGCTGGCCGGCGTCGGCCTCAAGTTCTCGATGTTGCGCGATGGTAAGCGCTTCACCTGCACAGCCACTGGAGAGGGGGGCGACTGGATCCTCAAGCTGCCCGACACCAGATTCTCCGATGTGCCGCGGAACGAGTACGCGATGATGCGGTTCGCGGACGCCATCGGAATAGATGTCCCGAAGGTCGCTTTGGTACACCGCGACGAAATCGATGGCGTTCCCGCGGGCGTGTGGCCGAGTGGCGAGGAGTACGCGTACGCGGTCGAACGGTTCGATCGCGATACCAACCGGCGGCTTGTCCATATCGAGGATTTCGCCCAGGTTCGCGCAGTATATCCCGTCAACAAATACGAAGGGAACTTTGAAACCGTCGCCTCACTGGCGTATCGAGGCCGCGATACGGCGGCCCTCCATGAGTTCGTGCGAAGACTTGTATTTTTCGTACTGATCGGCAATGGCGATGCACACTTGAAGAACTGGTCACTGATCTACCGCGACAAGCGAGTACCTACTCTGTCCCCGGCCTACGACATCATGTCGACCGAGGCGTACGGCGTCGGTGACGGTCCCGAGGATCTCGGACTCAAATTCGCCGGTAACAAACGCTTCGATTCGGTGCGCGTCTATCACTTCGATCGCCTCGCTCGGAAGCTGCGCTGTCCAGAGAACCTTTCGGCGACCGCCATGGAGACCATCGACCGTGTACGTGACCACTGGCCGAGCGTCGCCGCTGAACTAGAAGAGGTTGCACCGGTTCGTGATTGCGTTGAAGCCTCTATAGCTGGACGAACGATCTCATTGACTCGTAGTCGCTGACTTCTGCAAGTACACCGGGTCATCCGCCGCCGACCATGCGCCCGGTCCCCCTCGCCGAAAGCACCCGTCCCAGCTGATTCCACGACTGCCGTCGACCTACCGAACACGCTGTTTCGACACCCAGCCCGGCCTCGGGTATCGGCGACGTCCCATTACGGTCGACGTCCCGCGTGTCGGCGAGCCAGTGACCGGATCGAGACAACCAAATCTCGTTGCTGCGAATCAGCCGTTTGTGGCCCAAATCACGTTTGCGAACGTAATGCCTGGTCAGAGCGGCGCATATACGGCCGCATGCAGCGCTCCAAGATCGGCAATTCTCGCCATTAATTCACCGTTTGCCAAATGTTAACCCGTCGTGATCAAGCTGAGATCAGGTCCGAAAGAGACCCGAGAAACCAGCTCCACAGCTCCTACGGCTTGTTTCTCTCCGGGTACGGCAGCGGCACCGAAGGGCACCGCCCCGACTTGTGCAGCGCGTCGCGCCGCCAGGGATTCGACCCCTGGCTTTCACAACGAAATCCGAAAACCGCACACGAGCCGTTATGGCGAACACCCCTACCTGGTGCCCGCCGTGGATCCCGCGCCGGTTTTCCGGCCGGATCGCCGCACGAACAAGGAACTGATTTCTCGATGTCTGACGCACGCCTTTCTTTTCTCCGCCGCCCGTCCCTTCGTAAGGGCGCTGCCCTCGCCGCCACCGTCGGCGTGATCGCCGTCGGCTTCTCCGCCGGGGTGGCGGTGGCCGACGACAGCGCTCCGGCTCCCGTGACGCCGGTCGCCGCGCCGTTCGATCTCCCGGCCCTGCCGGGATTGCCCGCACTACCGGAGCTGCCCGCGGTGCCGGGGCTGCCCGCGCCTGCGCCGGAGGGCTTCCTGCCCGCGCCGCCCCCGGTCTACGAGAACAACCTCGACGGCTGGATTCGCCAGTCCCTCGATGTCATGCGCCTGCACGGCATTCCGGGAAGCTACGAGGGCATCCACCGCAACATCATGCGCGAATCCGGTGGCAATCCCAAGGCCATCAACCTGTCGGACTCCAACGCCGCCAAGGGAACGCCCTCCAAGGGCCTGCTCCAGGTGATCGACCCGACCTTCAACGCCTACCACGTCGACGGTACCGCCTTCGACATCTGGGACCCGGTCGCCAACATCACCGCCGCCTGCAACTACGCGGCCCATCGGTACGGCTCGATGGACAACGTCAACGGGGCCTACTGAGCCCTCGAGTCCGAGCAAGCGCCTCCTCGTCTGCACGACGCGGAGGCGCTGCCGTTTTCCGGGGCGACTCCAGATCATTCCGATCGGCCACTGCCCCCACTCGGTGGCGAGGCCCGGCGCGGCTCGCCAAGACCATTCGAGCGAAGTGGAATGCGGCGAGTCTCGTTCGCGATACGCCCGAGCCGTCGATGCTGACGAAGGGATACGAGATTTCAGACCTGCGCCGCGCGCCGGGCCAAGAACTCTCGAACCTCGGGAACCCTCGCGTGACTGCGAACCGTATTCGCTATGGCATCGATGCGCTGGTGCAGGCGGGTGGACGCGAGACCGGCGATTGTCTCGTAGTTGTCGGCAAGCAGTGCGCATGACCGTGCGGCGTCACCGGACGTAGCGAAATTCTCCGCGAGATGGACCTGCCAGGCGGCGCGCTCCCTGGGCCATGCCGCCGAACTCTCGATCGCGGCTTGGAGGTTAGAGGTCGCCTGAGAGTGCTCGCCGAGTCGCATCTGCGCCCAGCCGATGCCACCCACGAATTCTGCTTCCGGCAGATAGACCCAGTCAGGGTCGTGTCCGCGAGTCGACTCATACGCACGGTGCGCCCGGCTGATCGCCGCCGTCATCGCCGACTTGTCCCCGCGAACCCCATGCGCTTCGGCTTCCCTGATCGCCAACAGCGCACGCAGCCTCGGACCACCGTCGCGGAGCGACGCCCGCGCCCCAGCTTGTGCGTATTGCACGGCCAGAGGGTTGCCTCTCGCGTCATCTCCTGGACGACTCGCCATGAGAAAGCTGGCATTCCCCAGCGCATGCGCCGCAGCGATCCCGTCACCGGCCGCATTGGCGGCGTTCGCCGCGTCCGCGTAGTACCGCCGCGCATCGTCCGGACGTCCGGCGTCGTAGTGCACCCACCCGGCGGCGGTCATCATCTCGGCGGCGGCGCTGGTGAGCGCACGCCCGACCTCCTCGGTGTAACTGCCGTGGTCGAGAAGCTGCTCGACATAGCGGACTTGATTGGCCGCCACCCGGCACAATCGGTCGCCGCCCACCACCAGATCGAGTTCGTGGATCTGGTTCACGCTGTCGATGATGGCTTCCACGTCGCTCGCGCCGACTTTCCCGGCGGACGCGGACGCGGCGTTCGCGGGGGTGGAGATCGACATCATGGCAGCCCCCGCGCTTACCGATGCCCCTGCTCTGAAGAAGTTGCGACGGTCCACATCTGCCTCCCGGTCCGACTCCACTACCAGTATGGCAAGCGGAACGCCCAGTGCACGGGCTACGAGCCGCAAGACCCGAACGTCGTGCGAGGCCGGGCCGCCACGCTCCAGCCCGGAGACGGCGGGCTGTGAGAAGTTGATGAGCGCGCCCAGTTCCGTCTGCGTCATGCCGACGGATTTCCTGATGCGCCGGATCACTTCGCCCGTGGTCATGTACATGGCCCAGCGTCCCCCGATCGTCGTTCCAATTTCCCCACAGCTTTTACCCCGAAAGCGATTGCCCCGGCAGGATATACGGCTCCTCGCATAACCGGAACGAAAACCGTGATCCGTGCTCCCACCTCGGTGTTCGCGCGACCTACGTTCGGTCGCGGTGCCCGGTGCCGGGCCGACGCCGCACCCCTGCGGCGCACCGGCCCGCCAGAGTGGCGGACTGGTGGCGAGAGCCCCCGGTACCGGGCGCCGGCCGATCCACGAAACAGAGGAGTTATTCGTGTCCACGCATTCGCTCGCCATGTACCAATTCATCGCCCTGTGTGACGCGACCGCCCACCGAGCACCGAGGCGGCCCTTCAGCATCCGCCAGGCCCATGACGTGATGCAGATCCATGTGGCCTGCCGCGCGAAACACTGCGCGCGCAAGGCGGCAGCACGCCAGGTGCTGGTCGACAGCGGACGGATGGTGCCGGACCCGAGCAGGCCGCAGTGAACGCGTCTGCACCGGACCGGCGCCGCCACATCCAGATCGAAACCGGCCCGCTGCGCCTGGACTACCAGGCGAGCGCCGAGCAGGCCGAAAGCGTCGCACACGCGCTGGCGCAACGGTTCCCGGAAATCAGGGTGACCGTCGACGACGACGTAGACGACGATCACCCGCACCTTCCCTGCGCGCAACTGTGGGATTGATCCTTCCGCCCGGCCACACCACCCTTCATCATCGAAACCGCAACGGAGACTGCAACGATGCGATCTGCCCGATCCGATCGAGATCCACTCCACCCCGCTTCGTGCCGACAGCGGCCATGAACACAGATCCCGCCGCAGACCCGACACTCACCCGCTGCCGGCGTTACCGGCACGTCTACGGGCTGCCGTGCTACATACATGACGAATCTCGACGAATCACCCTGCGCGCAGCGGACGTAGGCGCGGTCACCGTACCCGAACGGCTCGGCAGAATGGTCCACGCCGACCTCGCCAGGCAATACCTGCTCGGCCCCGTCATCGCCCACGGCTCCGGGCGCTGGACGATTCTCGTCCGTCCCGACGACACCCATCAGCTCGCGGGTGACACCGACATCTTCGTCGCACTGCTGCGCGCCTGCGCGACGATCGTCCCCGACGGCGGCGAGATACTGCTGCCCTCCCCCACTGACGAACGGACCGGCTACCGGTGGTGGGTCGTCGCACCCCGCGACGCGTTCCGTCCCCACATCAGCACGGTCGTGCAGTCGATCCTCGTCTGCGCGGACCGAACCCCGGACCAGCGCTATGGATTCCAGGAGCCCGACCGTCCGCGAGATCACTTGTAGGACGGTCACCGAACTGCGTTTCCCTCGTCGATCGGAGAGTGCGAGGTCCCGAGACTCCCGATCCGAACGAACCGAATCCAGTGGAACCGGACGGCCTGTGCGTGCGTCATAGACTTCAGGGACGACTTGACGGCCCGGATCGGGAGGCTTCGGTGGGACGACGGACGACAGCGACGGTTGCGGCGCTCGCTGGGGTAGTGCTGGCCGCCTCGGCGTGTGAATCGGGCACGAACGGGACTGCCACACCCAGCACGACAATCGATACGTCGGCGGCTACGGCCGCCCTGTGGGATCCGTGCACGCAGGTTTCCAACAACACATTGCGGCAGATCGGCGTCCGTCCCGATACGAAGAGGTCAGGGGTTGCGGGGGTCGAGGAGCCTGGCTGGAAGGTTTGCTCATGGAACAATGACGATTTCAACCTTGGAGTGTCCACGACGATCTATACAGTCGACGATTTCAAGGCCAAGCCTGACAACGTCAACTTCTCCAACATATCGATCGCCGGGCGCGATGGTGTCCAGCATCGCAGAGAATCCGACCGATTCAATGAGCTATGCGATCTTGTATTCCCTGCGAATATCGGATCGTTCGGAGTGACTATTTCCAATCGCGCGTCCGCAAGAAGCCCGGCAGAGCCGTGTTCGCGCGCGCGTGCTGCGGCGGAAATTCTCGTACCGACGTTTCCACGCTGAGAAGAGGGCATCAGATGGCACTGGGCGAAGACTTGTCACGATGGCAGTACCTGGTCGGCGAAGCGAAGGCAGGCCGGTTGTATCTCGATCGGTCGGTCGCACAGGCGTGCCGCGACGCGTGCAAACGCCAGATCGACCTCTACAACCAGCTTCGCGATGATCTGCAGTGGGTGAGCAAGGTGAGCGGCCTCGGCAACTTCGACTGCGCCGACGATCTAGCGAACATGCTGGGCGCCAAAGCGATCGGCGGAGATGGCGATGTGGACTCCGCACTCAGAGAGCACATCGAGGTACTCACCCTGATGCGTGATACGATCCAGATTTCCGTGGACCGCATCGGCGCACAGGACGACTCCAATGCGCAGGACACGAGCAATCTGCTGAACTGACCGGGGGATAATCATGGGCCTGCCGTTCTTGATAGCGATTGGCGCCGCATTGCTCGAACAGTCGAAATCCGGACCGCCGGACAGTGGTTCGCGCGACGAGAGCCCCGACGCGGCTATCGCACGGAACCGTATCGCCGAAATCATGCGCTCCGGCTCCGACCTGCAGACCCAGTCGCCGACAGTTCCGGAGAGCTCGTACAGGAACCCGGACGGAATCGACGATCTCTATCAACGCGTACAGGCGATGTCGATCCCCGATGTCGTCGCACTGCACCAGCGGTGGGAGTCCATCCGCAATCGGCTGGAGCAGGGGTTGCAAGGTTTCGGTCCGGAGATCGGCAAAGCCATGGAAGGCAAATGGGAGGGAGCGGCGGCGAAGGCCGCGGCGGACGGGGTCAAGGAATACGTCGACAAGTCCAGCGGACTGATCAGTTCGGTACAGATCGTCGCCGAGAAGGTGAAGATCATCCGATCGGGCATCGAGGTCACCCGGCCCGCCGTGCAGGAAGCGCCGGCTCATACGTGGACCAGCGATGTCGCGAGCTGGGTGCCGGGCCCGACCTGGAAGTTGAACCAGCATCGCGACGACACCGCGCACGATGCGTCGGTGAACGTGGTCAAGAACGTCTTCTATCCTGCCGTCCGGGAAGCCGACACCGGCGTTCCACTCGTTCCCAAGCCGTACAACCCGGTGCATGGTTCCGGCGATCAGCCATCCGCGTCGAGCACCGACTGGCAGCCGTCGTCCGGTACCGGTATCGGCGATAAAACCACCACGGTGGACCCGGCACAGCTGCCGGGTACTGAGAACACGCCGGAGAGCACCGCCCCGTCCAGCACGAATCCTCTTGCGGAGCAGGACAGCACGCCCGAACAAACCGCAACCGCGCCCGCAGGCACGAATCCGTCGACACAACCGGCGAGCACCAATCCCGGCACCGATCCATCACCGACCCGATTCGGGACACCGAGTCCCGCATCTCCTGGCACGCCCGGCCCGGGGACGTTCAACCCGAGCGTGCCCGGCCTCGGCACCCCCGCGCCGGGTCGTAGCGTCAACGGCGCCCCCGGCACTCCGGGCGGCGTTCCCGCGGCCGCATCCGCGCGTCCCGGCACCGGTCGGCCGGGAACGACTGGCACGCCGGGCATGATGGCGCCGGGCGCTCGCGGCAAGGGCGACGACGACAAGGAACACCAGACGAAGGACTACCTGGTGAACCAGCGCAATGGCGAGGAACTCACCGGTCTCGGTGCGGAGAACAGGGTCAAGTCGGTGCCACCGGTGATCGGAGAATGAGCCGGATGGGCATCGACGCCGCACCACCACGCATCAGGTGCACGACGAAGGAACCGGCTTCATGAGCCGACGGGACTGGTCGTTCACCGCGCTCGGCTTCACGGTGCTCTGGCGGGCGGTGGAGCGCGACGTGCTGCCATACCCCCTGCAGTACCGATCGACGGCGGAGACCGTCGCCGATTATGAATCGGAGTGGAAATCCGAAGCCGCCGGACTGCACCGTCGCCTCGACGAGTCGCTGTACAGCGCACTGCGTGTGCTGGCCGAACCCGAGGCGCGCATCGAGATGGCCGGGATCAGCGGGAAGGACAAACTGCGCGTCCACGCGGCCGTGCACTATCGGCATGCTGTACTGCTGGTGCAGGAGCCCACGTCGTCACCGGATCGTGGTGGGGCCGTGTGCATGTCACTGATCGATGCGGAGAGCGTGAGCCGCCGGGTCATCGAACTGCTGCCCGCCACCGAACGCGGCAGCGGCCCCGGCATCGAGATTTCGCGGCACGAACTCGACGCCGAAGACGAGGAACCGTACCGCGTGGGCGCGCCGGCCCCGCCCCGCGTCCGCGCCGAGCAGTTCTTCGAACGCCCCCGCTCCACCATCGCCCACGTCGCGGTGTACGCAGGCCCGGCGTGGGACAACCGTCCGGCACCTTCCCGAGGCTTCCACGTGATGGACTATCCCGACGGCCGCTACCTCGTCCGCAGCGGAGCCACCCTGGTGGCCGCCCCGGCCGACACGACCGAACTACGGACCCAACTCGACCGGGTGGTCCATGCGACGATCACGGGCTTTCGCGAGGAGAACGATCCGAGCTACACCTGACGTACCGACCCCCAGCCGCTCCAGCGCCATTTCCTGCCGGAGCGGCGGGGCACGTCGACGGCTCAGTCGAGGATGTTCCCGACCACCGCACACAGCATCAGGGCGAACAATGCGCCGAAGACGACCCAGGTGGTACGGATCCAATTGAGACCCGGCCATCTCGGCGGCTTCGGGCCCATCGCCCCTGGCAGAAGGTAGAACGCCGGAGAGCGGTAGTACACCGTCGTGCGGCATCCGGGTTCTACCGGCACAACGGTCTCCGCCGGACCCATATCGGAGTCCCACGCGCGGACGAAGAACCTGACGAGAAGGTTGACACCCCGCGTCAGGACTTCGACCCGGTGGAGCCCGGGGCCCGCCGGGATGTAGGTGGGCCCCCAGGAGGCATTGGGTATTTCGCTGCCGTTCACATAGATGCGCGGTCCGGTCGTCGCGTATACGGGACCCGCGATCCACCACCGGAAGTAGGACGTGTCGACCACGATGCCGGTCTCGCCCGGCTCGGGCCGGAAGGCTTCCGCCGGATGGCGCTCGACGTTCTGAAAGAACCGCAATCTCGGCCGGTCGACGGTATGCATTGGTGGCGGCAGGTAGTGTGTCGTCCCACGATACGGAACGGCCTCCGGCATATATGGATTCGGTTGCCACTGATTGGGTGGCATCGGAGTATCGCCCCAATGTGTTTGCGCCGACCCGGTGAACGCCTCGGAGTTCGGTTGCGCGGAGCCGGTGTGCATCTGTGCAGGTTGCGGCGGACTCGCCCAACTAGTCTGACCCGCCTGCGGAGCAGCGCCTGAACCGGTTCGTCCCGACTGCAACGGGCCGCCGAAAACCGGCTGCCCCTCTTGGGAGAAACCCGGAGCCGCCTGGCCGGGCTGCGGCGAAGGCGCAGACGGTCGGTGACCGGGACCATTTACCTGCGGTCCCTGCTGATAATTCACAGTGCGTATTTCCCCTCGTTGTACTGGCGCAGATCGTCAGGCCGGAGCAGGCTGGTTCTCCTTGCCCAGGAGGGCATAGATGACAGCGGCAACAGCCTGGGTGAGCGTCTGGACGTCCTTGAAGGCTCTCGCCATGTCGAGAAGCAGCTTCGAGATCTTCAAACCGTCGCGCCCGATCCTGGCGATCACCGCCGCGGCGACGTGCGGGCCCGCCGCGCCCAGAGACGCCGCGAGCTCCAGGGTGTACCCGATCAGTGCTCCCGCCAGGCTGGTCAGGATGTCCTGCACCATCTTCCGGAACGCCTTGACGATCTTCGACGCGGTATCCATGATTTCGCCGAGAGTGGCCGCCACGCCGCCCGCCCCGGCGATCTGGTCGATGAGATCCGTGGCCCGGTTCCGGTAGGCGTCCCCCGCGCTCCCGGTCCACGTCGAGATATCAGCCGCCAGACCCTTCTGCCACGAATCGCTCATGCCGGTCAGCTCCCGGGCGATAAGGACCCAAGACTTGGAGTACGCCTCCACCATCTTGTCGTTTCCAGCGAGCCCATCCAGCACCTTCCGGTACGGCTCGACGTGCGTGAGCATCCATCCGGCGATCTGATCGCCCACGAATCCGAACGGGTCGAACGCCGCGTCCGCAACGGATGCGCCTGCCGCGATGCCACCCGTGATCGCCTCGAAAGTCTTGGCGTTTCTGAAGTTGGCCCATGCCTCCCAAGCGTCTCCGGCGATGGTGCCGGACAGAACCCCGGGCAGCCTGGTCTCTTCGTCCTGCTTCAAACCGATGTCGTGCATCCAGAAGACGGTCTCCTGGAAGTACTCCTCCCGGTAGTCGGTCCCCTTGGCGATCAGTGGATTGTTCTCGGGCTTCTCCCGGTCGTCGAAACCAGGGGTGTGCTCGTTGAGCCAGTCACCAACTCTTGTGCTCACTTCGGGCCTCTCGATGCGTCGGCGATCGTTTCCCGCAGTTCGGTCACCGATCTGCCGAACGCGCTGTCCTTGTCTTCGAATGCCGCCGCGACGAGGTCGAGTTTGCCCGGCAGCGCCGCGACGTCCTCCGCGAGCTTGCGGATCACGGCGATGGTGTTGCGATGTTTGTCGTCCAGCACCAGGTGCACGAGCGGCCGGGGAATCTCACCGAACCCGTCGTCAGCGGAACCCAGGTAGTCCGCGGCTTCCAGCGACAGCGTCAAACTCTGCATGAGTGTCTGCAGCTTCGCGGCATGATCGCGCACTTCGGCGGGATCGACGGAGATGGCCTCAGGATTGGTCACGTTCACACCAACCAGGAGCGGTTGTAGTACTCGGTCTCCGGATCCGGCTCGTCCGGAACGACGATCTGGTCACGGTCGGGTTTGCGGCTTCGCGGCGAAGCGGGCGGCTCCGAGGACGCCGGGCCCTGTTGCGCCGGGAAAGGAGACGAGGCCATGAACGGGCTGTGGCCGGACGTGGACGCGGCCCGGTCTTCGAGTGGCGCGCTATTCTGCGGCTCGGGATCGGGGAAACGCGCGGCGTACTGAGCGGTGATCGCGGCGCCTGCCTCGTCGTCACCAACCGTCTTCCGCACGAGTTCGCCGACCTGTATCCGCAACGCCGATTGCGCCCGTCGCAGACACGCCATGATCTCAGCGGACAACACCGCCGGGTCCATCCCGCGCGAACTGGGCGACAGATCGATCGCCGTGGGCGCACCGCTGCTGTCGACGGTGACCCGAACCCGATCATCCTTACCGGAGTCGGTGACGGTCAGCGCCTGCATGCGGCTTTCCAACTCCTGAAACTGTTCGGCCCGACGCTCGAAATCCGCTGCCATCCGCGCCAAGTCTTCCGCGGCATGGTGCACATCGAATGCGGCCATCAACACCTCCTGCTACTTCGCGACTGCCTGGTCGACCAACAACACCGACACATCTTCACGTGTCTTACATCGACTCTGACGCAGCAGGCGGCCGATCGGTTCCATGGGATTCCGCCCCTCGTTCGAGCGATGGCCTACCGAATGAGGTCGAACCCACGAACCGTGCCACCTCGAACAGGACCACGTGCCGCAGCGCCCCGCATACGACAATATCGCTGCCGGACAACAGTACTCGCGCTCGACCGCGTCGCCCGGCAGGATCGAGTTCGCCGCGCCGATCGGGGTTACCGAGCCGGTGATCACACATCAGCCCTGGTCAGGCGGGTACTCCCGCCAGTGACAACAAATTCGGAGGGAGGGAGACCTAACCTTGCCCTATGCCTCGCTGGAGTACGCACGGTCGGAAGCCGGCGCGCGTAGGTCGGCTGGCGCGGCTCGGCAGTGATCCCCAAACCATCTCGGCCACAACAATTTCCAGAGCGACAATCAGGTCGATCGCTGTCGGCTCGAGCGGGCGGAAGTCGACGAATGCCGAGGACGTAGCACCGGAGCCCACGCCTCCTCCCCGCGTGCATCCGGGCTCGCTGGCACCGCAGATCGAAACCCTCTCGCGGACAACGGCTATGGGCATGCCGCCGATACCACCTCGGGACCGGGACGACGAGCCGCATCGGCTGTACCACTCGGGCGCAGCCGCTTTCGTCGGACTTTGCATCGGCGTGCTGCTCCTTGTCGTGTCCGGATGCCTGCTCGTCGACCATCCGACGCAGACGGCAGCGGCGACGTCGACCGCATCGGTCCGCACCAGCGCCCCGAGTTCCCCGGCACCCTCGTCCGCCGCGCGCACGACGCCTCCCGTCGCCGCCGCACCGCCTGTCCGGACGGGCATCGGTGTCACCTTCGGAAAGGTCACCGCCAACGACGGCACGACCCTGGTGGTACGCAACGCGTTCACCAGCAGCAGCCTGAAAGTCCGCGCCGACGCCAACACCAAGGTGAACGTCCTGATCGCCAAACGGGCATCCGACATACGCGTGGGCGCCATCATCGCCGTCTACGGGCGGCAGTATCCGGATCAGTCGATCGTCGCTGAGTTCATCACCGGAATCTCGATCGGCGGACCCACGAAATGATCCGCTAGGTCGCGGCTCGAGTTCGCCCACGTGGCGCCGCTTCCACCACCGAGTCGTCGACCTACTCCGGCTGACCCCACCGCAGCTCGATCCCCCACACCGCTTCGGTCACCGCTGAATGTCGGTGCCTCTTGCTAACTTTCGTCTCGTTCTGATCTGACGAAAACAGGCGAGGCGCTATGACAATCGGGGGAACCACCTATCTCGAGCTGTCCGAGGACAGCGGTACCGCGCACAAGTTCTACGAGGTGATCGTGGCGGGCACGCAAGTGAGTGTCCGTTTCGGTCGCATCGGAGAACAGGGGCAGACGAAGGTGAGCTCGTTCGCCTCCGCGGAGAAGGCGCAGGCGGCCGCGGCGAAGAAGGTCGGCGAGAAGGTGCGGAAGGGCTATGCGCCCGCCGTGCTGGGGGCGCGGGCCAGGCGGCCGGTGACCAGGCGCCCACCCAGCAGCGGCCGCTCCACGGCGAAGGCCGCGCCAGTGCTGTGGAGTTTCGACTCCGGCGCCGCCGCCTTCGGCATCTTCGTCGACGAGCGCCGCTGCTGGGTGGGCAACGAGAACGGCGACGTGTTCACCCTCACCCCGGACGGCGTGGTCACCGGCCGGTACCGCCTGCCCGACGCGGTCAAATGCATTGTGGCCGACGATTTCTGGATCTATGCCGGATGCGACGACGGGCGCGTCTACGACCTGTCGGGCAAGGTGCCGCGGGCGGCCTACGACATCGCGGCAGATGTCGACATCTACTGGCTCGACATCCACGACGGCATCCTCGGCGTCTCCGATCGCCAGGGCGGCATCACCGTGATCGACTACGAGGAGGAGTCGCTGTGGACCCGGCGCAGCACCGGCGACTCGGGCTGGATGGTGCGCGTCGACGTGAACGGCGTCTACCACGGGCATTCCGCCGGCGTCACGAAATACGACCTGGACAGCGGCACCGCCTCGTGGCACGCGGGCACCGGCGGCGAGGTCCTCTTCGGCTGGCAGGAATCCGGCGCCGTCTACGCGGGCACGGCCCGCAACCAGGTCCGCATGGTGGCCAAGAGCGGCCGCGCCGAGCGCACCTACCAGTGTGATGCCGCGGTCTTCTCCTGCGCCACCTCACCTGACGGCCGCTACGTGTTCGCTGGTGACAACTACTCCTCGGTGTACTGCTTCGATGCCGCCGGGAACCGTGTGTGGAAGCTGGCAACGGGCTGCGGCTCGGCCTATTCCATGCAGTATCACGACGAGAAGCTGTACTTGGTCACCACTACCGGCACGCTGGCGTGTCTCGATGTCGGCGAGGCCGCCATCCGTAACGCCGAGCAGGGCGTACTGCCGCGGACGGTGTCGGTGAAGGCTCCCGAGATCTCCGCGGTGGTGCCGAGCAGCACCGTCGAGATCACCTCCGACGCGGGCACCGGCGTCATCGTGGAATGCGTGCACCAGGGCAGTTCCCTGCGCGTGCGGGTGGTCTCGCCCGGATACCATCAGGGCTGGAACGTGCAGTTCCCCAAGGACATTCGCCGGGCGGGGACGCGCTACGTGGTCGACGGCATCGCGGAGTCGGCGCGTGGCGGTTTCTATCGCGTGCGCGGGGACATCCGCCAGTTGTCCTGAGCGTTCTCGGACGATACGTTCCTCGCGCGTCTCGCGAGATGCGTGAGGAGCGTCGCCGAAGGAACGCCGCCGCTCGCGGTCCTGGCATATCGCGCGCTATCCCGGCGCTCCTCGGGCGCGGGCACGGGATGTCCCCGATCTCCGGCTACGCCCGCTCGCTCGGTAGCGGCGATCCGCGAAGGCGGAGACCTTCGGTGCCAGGACCAGTTCGCCGGAGACCTGCCCTGCGGGCTTGGCAGGACGGAGTTCGGCCGCTGGATCGGCCTCGGCGAGGCAGTGCGGGCGACACCCCTCACGTGCTGCCGGAGCGGGACGTCAGCATCGCCGTCGACTGGTTCGGCCTCTACCTCTGCCCCGGTGTAAGCGCCTCGACATCTGGTTCGGCATCGTCCGTCAGCTGTATCCCGGCGCGGTGCCCGAGTCTGTGAGCCCACCCCCGCCGATCTCCGCGATCGCCGACATCGACAGCCGCTTGCGGCGCAGGCTCGACCCGGCGGTCCCGGCTCTACGCGCCGGTCACCACGATGGTCATCGAAGCGACCGAGGCCGGGCCCGGTCAGCTGCTCCCGGCTCCGGTGCTCGGCAGCCCGGAACGCCGCGTTCACACCAGCGCCCCGTTCGTCGCGCGCTACGGCTTCTGTGGCATCGCCACGGCGAGGCCTGCCAGACGATCCTGGCGACCGGCGAGTCCTCCCCCGCACGACCGTGGCCGCCCATGCTGATCTGCCGATTCGTCGGCGGAACGCCACGCCCGGTGGGAAGGTGGATGTACGGCAGGTGTCGGCAAAGGAGCGAGACACATGGTGGACAAGACCAACGGAGCTGCCGCGGGCGACGGCGGCGTGATGACGGCGGACCGGCCGGAGCAGATCCGCAACGTGGTCCTGGTCGGGCACAGCGGGTCGGGCAAGACCACGCTCGTCGACGCCATGGCGCTCACCGCGCGGGCGGTCAACCGCGCGGGGCGCGTCGAGGATGGCACGTCGCTGTCGGATTACGACGAGATCGAGCATCGTCAGCACCGGTCGGTGCAGCTGTCGGTGGTGCCGGTGGCGTGGGGTGGGATGAAGGTCAACCTGGTCGACACGCCCGGATACGCCGATTTCGTGGGCGAGTTGCGGGCGGGATTGCGGGCGGCCGACGCGGCGCTGTTCGTGATCTCGGCGGCCGAGGGTGCGGCGGGTATCGCCGGGGCGACGAGGGCGCTGTGGGAGGAGTGCGCCGCGGTCGGGATGCCACGCGCGATCGTGATCACCCACCTCGACACGGCCCGCGACGAGTTCGATGTGATGACCGAGACCTGCCGGGCCGTGCTGGGCGGCGGATCCTCGGAGAACATCCTGCCACTGCATCTGCCCGTGTACGGTCCGAAGAATCCGGACGGTCACCGGCCGGTCACGGGCATGGTGGAGCTGCTGCCGCACTGCGTGGGCGACTACTCCTCCGGTGAGGAGGTCCAGGGCGATCCCTCGCCCGATCAGGTACCGGCGCTGGAGGAAGCGCGCAATCGCCTCATCGAAGGCATCATCGCCGAGAGCGAAGACGAGAGCCTCATGGAGCGCTACCTCGAGGGCGCGGAGATCAGCCTCGCGACGCTCGTCGCCGACCTGGAGCGCGCGGTCGCGCGGGGCAGCTTCCACCCCGTGCTGTTCGCCGCGCCCGCGCCCGAGGGCGCCAAGCAGGGCTTGGGCACGGTCGAGTTGCTCGACCTGATCACCGGTGGTTTCCCGACCCCCGCGGAGCACCCCATCACCGCCAGCAACGGCGCCGGACCGCATCCGCTGCGCTGCGACCCGGCAGGCGAGCTGGCCGCGGAGGTCATCCGCACCGCGTCCGACCCGTACGTCGGGCGGGTCTGCATGGTCCGCGTCTTCTCCGGCACCTTGCATGCCGATGACACGGTGCACATCAGCGGGCACGGCCTGGAGGATCGCGGCCACGAGAGCCACGAACTGGACGAGCGGGTCGGCGCGATATCGGCTCCTTTCGGCAAGCAGCAACGTCCACTCCGGCAGGCGATCGCGGGCGACATCGCTTACGTCACCAAGCTCGGCCACGCCGAAACCGGTGACACCCTGTCGTCCACCGGCAGCCCTTTGCGGATCGAACCGTGGCCGATGCCCGATCCCCTGCTGCCGGTGGCGATCCGCGCGCACAGCAAAACCGACGAGGACAAGCTGTCCCAAAGCCTCGCCCGCTTGGCCGCCGAGGATCCCGCGCTGCGCCTCGAACACAACCCGCAGACCCATCAACTGGTGCTCTGGTGTCTCGGCGAAGCCCATCGCGACGTCGCTCTGGAACGGTTGCGGACCCGGTTCGGCGTGCAGGTGGACGTGACCGATCACGAGGTGGCGTTGCGGGAGACGTTCGCGGGCAAGGCGAACGGGCGCGGCAGGCATGTCAAACAGTCCGGTGGGCACGGGCAGTACGCCGTGTGCGAGATCGAGGTCGAACCGCTGCCCGAGGGGTCGGGGATCGAGTTCGTGGACAGAGTGGTCGGCGGCGTCGTTCCGCGCCAGTTCATCCCGTCGGTGGAGAAGGGCGTCCGAGCGCAGGCCTCCCGCGGGTTGACCGCCGGATACCCCCTGGTGGACGTGCGCGTCACCCTGTTCGACGGCAAAGCGCACTCCGTCGACTCCTCCGACGCCGCATTCCAGACCGCAGGCGCCCTCGCCTTGCGGGAGGCCGCCGCGGCGGCGGGGATCAGGGTGCTCGAGCCGCTCGCCGAAGTCTGGGTGCTGGTCTCCGACGATTACGTCGGGCCGGTCCTGAGCGACCTGTCCAGCCGCCGCGGGCGCGTGCTCGGCACCGAGCCGCACGGCGCAGGCCGCACCCGTATCCACGCCGAAGTCCCCGAACTCGAACTCAGCCGTTACGCCATCGACCTGCGTTCGATTTCGCACGGCACCGCCGATTTCACCCGCAGCTACGCGCGCCATGAGCCGATGCCGAACCAGATCGCCGCGGCGAGGCGAGGGGAGAAGGCGCGCGCGTAGTCCGCTCCGCTGAGCGCCTCCGACCCGTACGTCGAACGGTCTTCCGGTGCCCGCGTCTTGCGGACACTCCTGCGCAATTCACGACGGACCCCCCTGCGTTGGGCAGTAAACCCGGACGGCGAATTCACCCGGCGTTTGATTCCGTTTCTCAGCGGAACGATGCGCGGTTCAGCGAGCTTCCCATCGATTGGTGGTCACTGCTCGCCGGGTACAGTTGGCCGCGTATGCGAGCCCAACGCTAGGTGGAGAAATGACGATGGATCCCTCCCGCTGTGTCGTGCTGGTGCCGGTGCATGACTACATCGAGCCCGGCTGCGCAGAGGGGTTGGCCGAACTCGAACGACGTGGGTATCCGGTCTGGCGCACATACGGTTGTTCCGCGATCGATCAGGCACGCAGTCAGATCGCGACGGACGCGTTGGCGCAGGGTTTCGAGGAGCTGATGTGGATCGATGCCGATATTCGCTTCCATCCGGACGCGGTGGATATGCTGCGGTCACACAATCTGCCGGTGGTATGCGGCATCTATCCCAAGAAAAGGTCACGTGAGCTCGTCTGCAGCCTGTTGCCGGACACCCAAGGCGTCATCTTCGGTCAAGCAGGCGGCATGGTGGAGATACGTTATGCCGCAGGTGGATTCCTGCTCACGAAACGGCATGTCTACGAGGAGATCGCGAAACACGAGCAACTGCCGGTCTGCAATGAGCAATTCGGACGGGCCTTGGTCCCCTACTTCTTGCCGATGATCGTTCCGGACGGCGACCACCAGTGGTATCTCGGCGAGGATTTCGCGTTCTCCGAACGCGCTCGCCGATCCGGTTTCGCCATCCACGCCGACACCCGGTTCCGCCTGGAGCACATCGGCAAGTACGGATATACCTGGGAAGACGCAGGGAGCGAACGAAAGCGGTTCGGGACCTACGCGTTCAAGTTCCGGCAGCGCTCGGAGAGCGCCGATGCCACCGGGAACCGGCAGGTCGACAGCGAGGAAAGCGTCCCCCAAACCACCTGATCGGTCGCCCGTCGCGCACTCTCGACGGCGGGTTCAGTTTTCTTCTTCGCTATACGAAGGGAAGAACTCGGCGAGGAGGAACTCGGGCAGCACGTACTGCGGCATCATCCGCACACTACTTCCCGCGTGCAAGATGTGCAGTACGAGCCCTTCGACGTCGGCGGCGCAGACCGTTTTACGACCGGCCTTCTGCAGCCGGAGCGAGAAATCGTAATCGCACACCAATCCGTTCGGCGGGTTGCCGCGAACCGGCACGTCGGCGCAGGTGGACTTGCGCCATACGAATGAAAAACCGTAGCCCCAGAGGTTTCCGTGGATCCAGTCGCGATCCCACGTTTTCGTCGAAAGCGGTTGAAATGGCTCCCACGGCGACAGCAGAAAATGCGTCGGCGATATGGTGTCGGTCGCCCAGTAGCAAAACAATTTATTTGCAGGGTCATAAGCGAACCACCTGCTCAAGGTGATGAAGTCGGCGTCACCGAGGAACTCCACCATTCGCTCGACATACTGCGGGGCGTAATAGTCGTCGTCATCGAAGCACACGATTATCTCACCACGAGATAATTGTGCCAGAAGATTCATCTTGTCACCGAGCGCCATTCGTTTGCCAGGCATGTGGAGATACCGAATACGATGTTCGCGACACAACTCCTCGTCGAGAAAATCGACCGGCTCGGGACTGTCGTCGAGAATGATCATCTCTGTCGTGCCGCCGAAACTCTGTGCGCAGTAGCACCGGACGACGCTGCGAAGAAACGCCGGGCGCTGATAGGTAGGGCAGATCACGCTCACTTGCGGGATGGGCGATTCGTCCCGAGGAGGCGCACTTCTATCTGGCGCCGGATGCCACTTCATCGTCGATCTGTCCCGGGATACTCCGAGACGCTGTGCTGTGCGCAGGCCCGTTGGGCCCTCTGGGACGTCGCGAGCACCAGCCGGACCGGGCCGGGAAGATGCGGAACGCCCGCTCGTCACCGGGCCGGCGACCGATGACGCCTTCCGTGTGTCCGGCCCAGGCGACAACCGCAGTCGGCTACGCAGCGCCCGGTTCCATTCGGGCACCCGATCGTACTGATGCACAATCGGATACAGCTTGCCCGCCGCCGTCCGCACACCGTCCGGGGACAGGACGGGTTCCGGCTCGACCAGAAGCGGTCGCAAGGTCGAAAGGCGGCGTGTATCCGCCAATGTCCCCGCCTGACAGGCGAAACCGTCTTCCGAAGCCACCAACTGCACTGTCGAGCGATACGGTTCCATATCGAGGAGCAGGTTGTACCCACTCTGGTCGGCGACGGGCACTCCGGCCGAATCGGCGATCAGGGTGATGGCGAGGCACAGATCCGCCACCATATCGGCTCGACCGGCAAGAACGCCGACATTGCGAACGACGCTCGACCGCAAGCGCTCGGCGTGGGCCGGAAAGGTTCGCCGCAGGTTCTGCCAGTTCCACTCCTCATCGCAGTACCGCACCGCCTCGCTGACGGCGAGAAAAGGGCGGTTGAGATGGGTTTCCAGCCATTCGACGGGGTCTGCTTGGAAATAGACGTCTCGCACGTCGGTGACAACGGCGAAGCCGAGCGAACTATCGGATCTCCGCAGCACGTCGGCGATATCCGCGAACCGCTGGTTGTATACGCTGCCACGCAGCGGCATCCGTACCGCGTGCAGTCCGAGCGATGCCAGGTTCTCCGCCACGACATCGCCGCGTCGATCGCCGTCGTACACGATGACTACGCCCAGACCGGTAAATCCAGTGGCGACGAGGCTTCTCGCCCAAACCTCCACGTCGGCCCATTCATAGCCCGCCGCCGCGCCGATGACGATGTTCTTCGCCGAGGCCATCCCGTCCGACCGCTCAGACCTGTCCCGTCGGCGGCGAGACAGGAGGCGGACCGTTCGGCGCTGCCGCGCTCACGGTCGGCGGCGGTAACGCCTCGGATCCGGTGTTGGTATTGGCGGTGCCGTCCAGACCGGTCGGGTGGAAGTAGCCCATGAAATTCCCGTACTTCTCGGTCAACGGAGGACTGTTGGGATCCAAGGGAACGAGTTGACCGTTGTCCAGAATGAACATGCCATTCTGATTCTTCACGATCATCCCATAATGCTTCACGCCATCCTTATCCCACTCCACGGTGTCGCCGGTAGTCAATTTGGCGACGTCACTGACGGTCGCCCACGGAGTATTCGGCGTGTTCGCGCCCGCGGTTCCCTCATATGCCGCCGCTGCGTCGAGGGCGACATTCTGCTGCTGCCGCTGCAAAGCCTCCGCGACCGGCTGCGACACCTGAACGGTCGAGTCCCCGATCTTGTAGTCGACCATCTGGCCGGGTGTGGTGACCGGCGGCGGTGTACCGGCATAAGCAGGTGCCGTCACCGTGGGAGGAGCAGAGTTCTGCTGTGCAGCGGAATTGGCGTTGGCGTTGGATGCCTGCCGGTTCCGATCGCGCTGCCGATCGTCCCGCGAGTCCCGATCGTCATCTCGGGCCTCCTCCATGGGGGAGCGATTCTGGTTCCCCATCTGCGACAGGGCATTCATTGCCATCAGCGGCCCCATCATGTCAGCGCCGCTATTACCGGCGGGCGCGGGCGGGGCGGTGGTGGTGGTGGTGGGCGTGACATTGCCGGTGGTCGCGCCGGTCCCGACCCCGGTCCCGGTCCCATTCTGCATCGCGGCCTGCGTAGCCCCGAAATCCACACTCGACGCGGTATCGCCGGTACCCGTGCCCGTCGTGGTGGTCGTGGTGGTATCCGTACCCGTAGTGTCCGTCGGCAGCAGGTCGTCGTACGTGGAACTGTAATCGTCGTTCGTACTGACCGGCTGTGTTGTCGTAGTTTGCGGCTGCGTAGTCGTGGTCGGATAAGTCGGCTGCGTGCTGGTCGTACTAGTGGTCGTACTGGCGCTGGTAGTCGTACTCGTGCTGGTACTGGTGCTGGTGCTCGTACTGGTGCTCGTGCTCGTACTGGCGCTGGTGCTGGTGCTGGTGCTCGTACTGGTGCTCGTACTCGTACTGCTGGCCGGATCGCCAGATTCGGGGGCGAGGTCGAGCGGAAGGCCCATATTCCGTGCTATCTCGGCATATCGAGTGACCGTACCGATGCAATCCTGGACCGCGTCCCTGATCAGCCCGTACATGGAATATTCTTTGCTCAGGTCCGAGGGCAAGACCATCGCCCGCTCTTCGCGCGCGTCTTGAATACCGGGCTCTTCGAACTTCACCTTACCGTCGACCGTGACGCCCATGTCGGCGCCGAGGAACAGTTTTTCGTTCAGATCCCAGATCGTCCCGTGCATTTCCTTGAAGGCTTGGTTGTTCGCAACCTCCAAATGCTTGGTCTCTTTCTTGAAGGCATCATCGAGCATGTCCCATCGACTGGCCAGCAGAGAAAGAAACATATTCGCGCTGGAATGCGCGTTGTCGGTCTCGCTCGACGCCGGCGGACTGCTCAGAGATGAAAGGAAAGCATCGCTCAGATTGTCGTCGAGCAGCTTCACGGAGCTGTCGTTCTTCTTGGCGTCTTCGAAGACGCCCGGCAAATCGGTCCGTCCCGAACCCAGCTGGTAGGCCAGCAGCTGCACTTGATTGTTCGCGACCTTGGTGTAGTTGGTGAGTTCGGGGGACGCGCCCGGCGGAAGAGTGATCTTCAGCCGGTAATTGGTGAGGAAGTCGTCGGTATTCCGACCGGCAAGATCATTGAGTTTGGCCGGGTCCTCCATGTACCAGAGGACGTCATCGTTGTTCTTGACATCGAGGTCCCCGCTCCAGTCTCCGGGAAGACTTTTGACAGCGACGATATTGCCGTCATTGGTGAGGACGTAATTCGTAGGCTCATTACCGTCGTCCTCGTTCCAGTCGACATCCTTGCCCGCCTTACCGGTGTGGCCATGGCCGTCGCCGAACGTATAAACGTTGTTGTCGCCGTCTCGCAGTTCGAGTTGCGTCTGGCCCGCCTGCCCCCAGAAGCCGCCCTCTTCCTCGAAGTGAAGCGAATCACCCTTTCCGGCTTCACCATATTTGTTTACGGTGAGACCGGTCGAGTTCTGGACGACGACTTGGCCGTTCTGCAGGCCCATACGGTATTGGCCGTTGGGCGAGTAGACCCAATCCCCTTCTTTGAGGGTATCGCCCGGCTTGAGAATGCCGTTGTAATAGTTGTCGCCCACAGGTCAACTCCACATCACCAGTCGTGCCGACTGTTCGCGAACACGAAGACAGTCACACGGAGTACGCCCATTCAGAAGAGTCCAGCAGCCGGAAGAAGCGGCTCACACTTCCGGCGTCTTCCGCCGGACCGAGCTGCCACCGGCGGTATCGGTATCGTCCAATGCCGTTGCTGCCGTGTACATGATGTCACCGTTCGTTTGCGAATCATCCGCGATCGAGTTCATCCCGTTCTTGCGGAGGACGAACATGTACTGCTCCCAGCCTCCGAATGCCTCGTGCGCGGCATTGCCGTACTTCGCATAGCGATTGGCCCACCAGCCGGCGTCCGGCTCGGCCTTGGTCCGGATGACCGGTACCCGGTCATGGTCGGCACCACCGCGGGCGCGCATACCGTCAGTCTCTACATGCAGCCCATCGGTCATCCCGGAACCCCTTTCCATATGGACAGGCACAACCATTCTCTTGCATCCCCATCCTTGGGGACAGCCGAGACGGACGACCCGGTCGAGTACCACACGCAGGAACTACGTTCGAGTTCGCGCGGAGCGTCTTTGCACCTCGATCGATTCAGTGATTTCCACCGAACTCCGCCTTCTCCATCGCCATGTATTGGGCTTCGGTCGGCAGGCCATAAGCCTCGGCGACATGTGGCAGCACACCGTGATACTGCATCTCCGTGCGCCATCCGACCCGGGACTTCTCGTGCGCCAGACGGGCCACCCGAACGATCTCGGCGGCCAGCCAGGCGTCGGTGTTCTCCCACACCTCGTCACCGATGTGCAGGCCGACGATCACACCGCTGCGGTCGCATGCCACACCAACCGAGTAGTCCGCATTGAACACCTCGTAGACCAGGTTCTGCCAGTCGGGCGGAGCTTCGCCCCCGGCGCCGGCCGACGCCTCCAGATCCGTCACCGCATCACTCCGAGGGAGGCGCGAACGGTGGGGCGAATCGTGGACGCGGCCACCGCACATCCGGCCAAGTCGTCTCCTCGATGACAATCTTGTGCTGCCGCGCCGCGTCTGCGGTGCTGTCCTGGATCGCGGCCATGATCTCGGCCACCAACTCCCGACTGTCGGCACAGTGAGCGACGGTACCGGGGGCGATATAGAGGTCGGTGAGCCTGCCGATCGCGTCGACCTCAGGGATCACCCGCGAAGTGGGCGATGGACGCCGAGCGCGGATCTGGTCGATCCGCTTCAGCATTTCGTCAGTGGCATGCACCAGCGACCGACCGGATTCCAGTGCCGATGCCGTCTCAGGATGCATGGCGCGAGCCCAGTCCTCGGCACGTCACCGCCGCCTCGGCGAGCGGCGAAGCATTCCTTCCGGCGGCGAAGCGCGGCACCTGACGGGCAGGCATTCCGTATGACAGAGGGTTGAAACGCGCAGTCGGGTTGCCGTCCAGCTCTTTTCGCATGCCACCTCCTCCCATGGATGATAGGTTCCCATTCTTCCCATCTGCCCGCGGCCTTCCCAGCGATGAGAAGCGTCCCAGCGTGCCGGATGCGGGCGCGGCCGGGCTCCGAAGCCGCAGGGGAACTTCCGCCGTCCCCACCGACGGGGACACGCAAGAATGGGATGCCGGTCGGAATGAGAGAGTCTGCGATCCTGACGATGGCGATGCCTGGAGCTGCCGGCGACTTCCTGGTCGATTTGGCCCAACGGTTGTCCCTGCGTTGTGACCCGGCACCCATTCGTGCCGTGATCGAACGCGCCTGCGCGGGTCAGGACGGCGCGCGCGGACCGGACGGACGCCGAACGAGCACGCTGACCATTTCCGGGATTCCGTTCGAGGTCAGTGTGTCCGGTGGCCGAGGCGCGGTGTCGCGCGCCGTCCGCTATGTCACCGAGACGGCGACTCGGGAAGAGCTGTTCGACTCGCGCCTCAGCGCTCAACTGACCTCGATCCGCGATCTCGTCGCGTGGCTGCCGAACGGCGACGAGACGGTCGCCGACATGCTGCGATCCTTCGTCGTGACACTGTTTCCGGATCCGGCGAAAATCTCGCACCGGCAGCGTTTTGCCACGTGGATCGGTGTTGTCCATGCCGCCGGCACGCCACATCACGCAGCCCGTCTCAAGGTGTACGGAAATCTCGCGGCCGCGCCGGAATCCCTGCACCGATTGTCCGATGTATGGCCGGGTTTCGCGGGATTGGCGGCGCTACCCGACCATGAGAAGGTCATCGCACCCGCTGTCATCGCACTCGAAGTCGACGCGGACGGCGGGGTGAACCACAAGGTCTACCTCAGAGCGCGGTACCCCGACGCCGACGCGCCGAAGAGACTCGTCCGCTGCTTCGGCGATCCGGCCCGGGAGATGCTGGACGAACTCGTTCGATGTGGGGTCGACGCGGCCCAGCTTCACCGGCGCGACCTGTTCGTCTGCTGCGCGCGCGGCGCGGGCGACCCCACCTTCGGGCTCTACCTGGGCGCGAGAAGGGGCGACGACCTGAGCGGGCTCGCACTCGCGCTCGCGGCCCGGCACCACGGCACCCCTCATGCCGTCGACGCCCTCCGCCGGGCTGCGCTCGCGTGCGGAGCGAGCTGGCATTACTCGGCAGTCGGACTGGGTTTCTCCACCGGCCACGGCGTCGACAAGCTCAACGTCTACGGCACCCCCCACTGGAATGTCACATGACCCGTGGGGCTCGGCACCCGCCTTCCACACCCGCGAACGCAGAAGAGTCCACCCCCGCATGCTCCCTGAAGTGGTCGCGCGGGGGTGGACTCGCCGAAGCCAGCTGCGGCGGAGCACCGAGTGGGGTACTCCGCCGCAGGTTGGAGCGGATGACGACTTACACGTCGAAGTACAGCTCGGACTACCTACCTGGCGTTTGCTGTCATGGATGACGCTGGCCGCGTGACGCTGACCTGCGGTTTGATCATGGCGACGTTGGCAGTGTGGTGCCGCCCTCTGTCGTGCTGCGTACCGACTGCGTACCGCTATCCCTCCCAGCTGGACAGCTCTTCCCACTCGCCGAACGGCGGCTTGGTCTTGGCGATTACGACGCAGGGTTCGGGGTTCAGATAGCGTTCGATGTCGAACCCAGCATCCGGTTCCCCATCCTTCGGCGGGTTCCCGTCATAGATCCGATCGAAGCCGGGCTGCTGCGCATCGGCGAGGTCCTTCTCCAGCTGAGTCGCTCCCGGGAAGTTCTCGAGATAGCCGGATCCCGGCTCCTGGTGCTTCATCCCGGTCCATCCATCGTCTATTCTGCGCCAGATGTGGCTACTTGGATCAGGGGTAACTGTCATAGCCAAAACATAGCTGTCGCATGGCGTTCCGAGGGCGAATCGTGTAAACCACTCGTTGGTTCCTACGGATCAACGCCGCCCACCTCCTAAGCGGTAGACGGCGCTTCGCCCTAACAGGCGATGGGGAAGTTGATGCCTAGGCATCAAACTGAACACCCGAACTCGTCACCTCTGCTGGTGTGAGCCGCGTTGACGTCCCTGATACCTGCGGGCCGCTTCCCCGCAAGCCGCCACAATGGAGACCTGGCACGGGCTGACAGCGATGAGACAATGAGTCAAACCCGGGGCGCAGGAAAGCGAGCGGTGTCGTTCTCCAGACCTTGTACCTGCCTCCGAATTTGGAGCTGGCCTTCAATCTCCTCGAAGTAATCTGCAACTAAATCCACTCGAGATATTCTTGAGTTGCTTCGGAACAAACTCTTAACCATTTCATTGAAACCAGGGATTTCCTGACTTTCCAATAAACCCAGGAAGTCGGATATATCAATAGACACAACTCCAGGGCATTGACCGGAGAGCTGTCCAATCGCCGATTTTATCGAGGATTTCATTGTGCTAATTACATCCAGCTCGACTTTACATGTCAAGCCGAGCGCAATCGGTCTAGTTACACCTATCGAACCGTCCGGCCGGGCGGCTCCAGTGCCGCTTAGCGAGAAGAAACCCGCAGCTATGTCTTTTCCGTGAGGGATGACGAGCTTGTCGCTAATAACCTGCTCACCAGGGACAACGGTGATGGTGTACTCTTGCGATTCCGACTTGACTTGCAGAGGATCGGTCCGGACCGGCCTCAAACAAGAGCGAATAGCAACCAGAATCTCATCGACCATCTGCCTTGTCGGCTCAATTTCAAATGTCGCCTCCACCACAATCCCACTTGCCTGCACACCTGGATGGTACAGTTTTTGAAGCTTGCTGTTCAGGACTCTGTAGAGATTCAGCCTTTCTTTGTCACGGGCGCTGAACGCTCCGGTCTTATACTTACATTCAACCTCCATCTCGCCATTAACCATCATGTCCGGTTGCCTCACCGTCGTTTCAGGAATGAATTCAACCGAATTTCCCCGAGACGCATAATCTCCAGCCACCTGAATTTCGTGCACCGCACTCCGCACCCGCTCCTCCGAACCATCACGGAGGTCGGATATACGGGCATCAAGATGCGCGGTTGATGAATTTCTTAAAATCGCCACATAGTGGCAGAGCCGAAGAAGCCTCAGGAAGCTCTGATTATTACCGAGAGATCCGGGGTTACTTAAACCATTTCTGTATTCGTTGGCCCACATTGCGATCGGGTTTGGCTGGGTATTCGACCCGAATGGACCCTTTTCTGTTATCCAAGTAGATCCTCCGAGTTCCTCGATGAATCGGTCAACCATCTCAAAGATATCTATGCTGCCGCTACTCACATCACTCCCTCGGTCTGGTGACATCAAGCTGGAACCAGGCATCCCCAACACAGAGCGTCGTCAACTGTTGGACCATCCCTTCGTTGTGGTCACCTCTTAAGCGGCAACCCACTGAGCCGCTCGGCCAGACCTCCACGCTGCACCTCCCCAACCGCAGCCGCCCAACCTATCACCACGATCAACCTATGCACTCGAGAACGCAACGGACGCAAGCCAATGCAACCACCCCCATCCAGCCCCCTTATGGTCTCCGCCCCACCACTTCACACTCACTTGACCACACTGGCTCTCCCCTCACCCGACCCCGATTCTCTAGGAACAGCGAAGCCCTAGAGAATCGGGGTCGGGTGAGGGGAGAGCCCTGCGCCGAAGGCGCAGGTCACAGCAATCTCGATGGTGTCTGGCCCGCACTTCGACGGGACTAAACGACTTCGGGCCATCTTCGGGCCAACTTCGGGCCAGCTGCGGGCCGCGCGCGGTCTCCACTGACCGTGATTCTGATAATGAATTTCATCAAGCATCCCCCGGATGCCTTGATCCACGGAAGAATCGGACGCATGGCTGAGCTGGCGCTGACGACCCAACGGCGGAATGAACTGGCCGCACTGCTCGCGGACGAGCAGCGGTTGAACACCGATTACCCGAAGGTCGCCGACTACCTGGACACTGCACCGATGCTGCCTGGGACAGGCGACGATCAGGCTGACGCCGCGTTCGACCTCCGTCTAGTCAACTTCATGACGGGTGGTGACACCGAGAGTCTTAATCCCTACTGGGAGATCGTCGGTCCCTCGGTTTCCGAGCGCGACGGCCGCCGTGTCGTGGACGGCGGGCGCATCAACGGCAGCGCACGACTTGGCTACGCCCAGACGATCCTTCAAGCCGCCTACGCCTACGCGATACCGGCACCGGAAACCATCGCATGGATGGTGGACTTCTGCGGCAGTCGTTCCGTCGTGGAGCTGGGTGCCGGCCGCGGCTACTGGGCGGCGCAGCTGCACCATGCCGGGTTGAAGGTCGACGCCTATGACATCGAGCCGCCCGACCGGGCCAAGAACGTCTCGTTTCCCGGCGCGTCTGGCCAGCGCGATGTCTGGCACCCAGTCGCAGGACTGGAGGCTTTTGCCGATCGACTCCGCAGCGACGCCGACTGCACACTCTTCCTGTGCTGGCCGCCCGGATGGGGCAACACCATGGCCTCAAAAGCGCTCGCCGCCTACGAAGATGCAGGCGGCGAGCGGGTGGTATTTATCGGCGAGCCCAAAGGGGGCAAAACCGGTGATGATGACTTCTTCGACGGGCTGACGTCACGCTGGCGACTGGAAACCCATGATCAGCAGTATGTTTCGTGGTGGAACCTGGCCGACGTGGCGCAAGGTTGGGTGCGCCGCTGACGCCTATGCCTCCCGCGGCGGCTTGACTGGTTCGGTCAGCTGCATTCTGAAAACGAACGCATCGTAGCGATCCCGTGGATAGGAAATCTCCGAGAGCATGAGCAGCTGATCGTCTGGCCCGAGATACCGCTGCCGAACCGTCTTCACGAGATCGCCCCGGGCCGTACCGAGCCATTCCGCATGCGACTGGGCGGGAATCCGATCTGCCACCGATTCCTCGAGAACAATGGCGTTCGAGATGTCGGGGACTCCGATCGGCTGGTAGGTATCCGAGATCGAGATCGGCCGACCGCCTTCGGTGGCCCGAGTGACCGTGTGGAGCACCTCGGTGCCTAACGGTGTTGCGAACTCATCCGCGAGTTCCTGTGGCGCTGGAACGCGTTGACTCTTGCGATCGATCCGGACGTCCTCGGCGGACTCGTGCTCGAAAGTGTCCTCCGGATCCTCCATCTGACGCTCTGGTGCAACGCGAACGAGGTTGGGGTGGTCGGTCACGAACGTCCCGCGCCGCGCGACCGTTCGTACTAGACCTTGTCGTTCAAGCAGCTGAATTGCCTGAATAACCACGATCTTTGAGACGCCGTGCCGGTCCATCAGCTCCGTGAGGCTCCGCAACTGGGTGCCTGGCGGAAGCGAACCGCTCCGGATCTGTCGGGCGTACTCCGCAGCGATCGAGACGTAGGCGGGCTCAGTCATCCTCAAGGTCCTTCCAGGCTCCGACGTCGTAAATGAAAACCGTTTTGAGCATGCACAACTGTACATGCACAGCACTCGAACTAGCCAGAGTCTTGTACATACACAGTTGTATATGTACAGTCGTGTTGGTCGGGTTGGTTACCGACTACTGCGACGACAAACGGGTCCTCGCACACAAAAGCTCCCCGGCAGCTGGAACTGCCGAGGAGCCTCAGTCGACCGAAGTGGGCTGCAACCCCTCCGGTCTTTCACTTCAGGATGGAGGTCCTTGAAGCATGTCCAGTGTAGAGCGGCGGCGGCCGAACGATCGGTTGTGGCAGGCGATGACAGCGGCCGGGGTGAACTCGGAGCAGCTGGCGAAGAAGGTCGGGGTCAACCCGAAGACGGTGGAGCGGTGGCTCATGGACGGGCGTCCACCGTTTCCGGTGCACCGCCACGCGGTGGTCGAGGTGGTCGGTTCGAGCGTGGAAGAGCTGTGGCCCGGTCAATCGCGGCGGCGTTCGCCGGATGCGAACGAGGCGTTGCGCGAGGCGATCTACCGGGCGCGCCTGACGCCGGAACAGGTGGCCGAGAAGTTGGAGGTCGACGCCAAGACGGTGGAGCGGTGGATCGCCAAGGGCCGCCTGCCGTATTCGCGGCATCGGGCGGCGGTGTCGGAACTGGTCGACGTTCCAGAAACGCAGTTGTGGCCGGAGGCCCATCGGGAACTGGAAAAGCGGATGGCCGCGACCGACCCGGCTGGCGTGTGGCATCGGTGGGCCGAACAGCAGATCCAGGCCCAGGCCGCCGAGATGCGCCAGCAGTTGGGGCTCACCCGCCCCCGCAGCGCCCGTGATGACGAACGCGCGCGGACCCTGGCCGACTATGCCGCGGCGTCGGCGCCGATCAAGGAAGCCGACATCCACCCGCACCGGCACGCCGAGCAGGCGCAGCAGTCCCGGCCGGTCGAGGTGCCGCGCTACCGCCCGCAGTACCGAACGATGGAGGAGTACGACCGGCTCCGCGAGTCCTGGCCTCGGGTGGAGCGCAGCCGATGACCGACCACAACAGGAGGAATCACGCGGCCGGGCACCCGGCCGACCGTGACCGGCGCATCCGGGAGCTACGCGATCTCGGAGCGACCTATCAGCAGATCGCGCGGCAGCTGCGCATCCCGGCCCGCAAGGTGGAGGGTGTGCTCGGCGAAGCCGCCGCATTGCGCAAGTTCGGCCACAGCAGTAGGGAAATCGCCGCCGAGATCGGACTGCCACGCACGACAGTTCAACGGCTGCTGGCCGACCCATCCGGGGCGTCGTCGCGGTCGACGGCCCGGCACACCACTGCGATCACGGGCCTGGTGGACATGTACGGGATGCAGGTCGACGTCCTGGCCTGGTTCCTCGACATGGACGAAAGCCACACCTACGGCCTGGTCCGGCAGCTGCGCAAAGACCGTCTTGTGCAACCGACGCTGGTCGAGGTCCAGGCCGGATCGAAATGGGTTGTGCCGACTGGGGAAACCGCGGCGTCCTATCTGGGTTGGCGGCCGTACACGGTGTGGACGGTTCCGGTCCACCACTGCGAGCACTATCGCGCGGTCGCTCAGGCCCGGATCATGCTCAACGGCTCGGATCTGACCAACTGGGTGTCCGAACGCCGATTGCGGCATGAGGCCGAGATGGAGCGGCGCCAGTCACGCTCCCGTACTGCCACGATCGGGCACATCCACGACGGCCGGTTCCTCGGCGTGGTGGACGGCACCTATGGGTGGTGGGCGGTCGAGGTCGAGTTGACCGCCAAAAGCGGCGCCAACATGGACAAGGCTCTGCGTGGGGCGATCTGGGCCGCTCGTGACGCGCAACCCGAACCCATGACCGGGGTTCTGTACCTGTTCCGCGGCCGGGAGGTGGAGAACACCATCATGGCCGCCGCCAAACGGCTCCCGGCCGCGTTCGACGACCTGGACATGCCCCTGGTGATACGCGACTTCGACCGCGAGTGGAACCGCTTCCTCACCCACCGGCAAGCCCTCCGCGCCGCCAAGACGACCGCGCGCGCCGGTCTTCACGCCTCCAAGGAACTGTCATGAACCCCGTTACGAAACCCTCGCCGACCACGGCCCAAAACACCGGGGCTGTAACGAAACTCGCTGTCCAGAAAACTGGACACCCCTTCGCCCTGCGCACCCGGCGCGCGGCCCGCGCGATGGCCGCGATCGTGCAGCACCGCGCCATGCAAACAGACACCCTCGCCGCGTTCCTGCGCACCGGCCGCAACCACGTTTACGAACTCGCCGCCGCCCTCGCCGACGAAGGCATGGTGCGGCCGTTGATGAAGGTCGGGGCGGGCCCGAGCTGGATCGTGCCGACCCCGGCCGGGCTCGGCTGGTACTACGGCCGGCGCGTGCACGACTGGCAGCCCTCCCCGTTGTGGTCTGTCCATGCCCGCACCGTCATTCAGACGCGGATCGCGCTCGGTGCCCGTGACTATGACGATTGGTACTCCGAACGGGACATGCACTATGACAGCGGATACCGGGGCCGCTACCCGTACGACGCCCAGTGGAACCACCCGGACGCCCGGGTCGCGGTGAAGGTCGACACCGCCGCCTACATCCTCACGCCGAGCAAACTCGGCGAAACCGTGGCCCGCGTCATCGGTCACGCCCGCACCGACTGGTGCGAAGGACTGCTGTGGGTCTGTAACGGTGCGACACCCGCCGCAACAGTCCGCACCACCCTCGACCAGCGTGCGCACCACGACGACGCACCGGCCGTCGCGGTCGTCGAGTTCGCCGACCTCACCAACCCGGACGTCCCGGTCCTCACCCCGTGGGGTGTCGCATGAACGCACCACTACGCACCGGGGCTGTTACAGCGGGTGACACCGTGCGCACGGGGTGTAACACCGTGCACCACCCACTGTCACATCGTGTGACAGCAGCCGAGTCCGCTCATCCAGCCACGGAAAACAGCAGTTCACAGACCTATCCGCGCGAACACAGCCAGGACAGCGGCAAGCCCGCACCCGTCGGACTCGCCGCCGATCCGATCAATCATGACGCGTCATGCAACAGCGGGTGTGCCGCATGTGACAGCTCATGCACCACGCAACGCACCGGACGTGCCACCAGTGCGCACCATGCAACACCTGCCGGTGCGCCGTGCAACAGCCTGCGCACCGGATGTGACAGGAGCGCACCGGACGCACCGCCCATCCTCGCTCAGCGCACCAGCACCCGAACCACTGCACCACACCGAAACGGAGACACCGCCATGACCACCGACCGCTACCTCCAGGCCAAAGACTGCGAAGAACTCACCGGCATCCCGGCCGCAACCTGGCGCTACTGGGCGCACATCGGCTCCGGCCCGGCCAGCTTCAAACTCGGGCGCCGCCGCGTCTGGCGACGCAGTGTCATCGATGCCTGGATCGCCGAGCAGGAAGCCGCCACCCGCACCGGAGGCGCGGCGTAACCATGGCAGCACGACGGAACCGCCGGGCCGGAGTCGAAGACCTCTGGACCAAAGAAGTCCGAGACGACGACGGCACGGTCCGGCGCGTTCCGTCCAAACTCCACGGCAAAGGCAAACGCTGGCGCGCCCGCTACGTCGACGACGCCGGAGACGAGCACACCAAGCGATTCGCACGCAAAGTCGATGCACAGAAGTGGCTCGATGAGCAGGTTTCGGCGCTCGTCCAGGGGACACACGTAGCCCCGCGCGACGCAAAACGCACCGTCCGGCAGTGGTCCGAGGAATGGCTGGCGGGCTACGCCGTCCATCGGGACGGCACCGTCCGCCAAGCCAGGGTGCACATCGCTCAGATCAATGCGGAGTTCGGGGACTACCAACTCGCCGCGGTGCGGCCGTCAGCGGTGAAGGCTTGGACGGCGAAACTGAAAGAACGCGGGCACGAACCGAGCTACATCTACGCGCTGCACGGTCGGCTGTCGCAGCTGCTGGGCGATGCCGTGCTGGATGGCATCCTCGGCCGCAATCCGTGCTCGCGACGCACCTCGCCGCCAGCAGGCAAGCAGAAAGTCTATTGCGCCACAACCGAACAGGTGTGGGCGATTCACGACGCGATGCCGGAGCACATGCGTCCCGCCATCCTGCTCGGCGCCTTCGTCGGTCTTCGGGTGTCCGAGGTCGCCGGGCTGCGCGTGACCGACGTCGACTTCATCCGGGGCATCGTGCACCCGAAACAGCAATGGCCCGCCCGGCCGCTGAAGAGCGATGGATCGGAGGCACCGATCCCGATTCCGAACGACCTGGCGCTCCTGCTGTCGGCCGCGGTGAAGCTGCGGCCCGGCGAGCGCGTGGTCTGTGACGACTTCGGCAAGCCGGTTCCGCCGTGGCAGCTTGAACGCGCCGTACGTACGATCCGTCCGAAGATAGCGGGGCTGCCGGAAGAATTCACCTTCCAGGACCTGCGTCACTATCTCGCGTCGCTGCTCATCGCGAACGGCGCGAACATCAAAGTCGTCCAGGCACGCATGAGGCACGCGAACGCCAAGACCACCCTCGACACCTACGGCCATCTGTGGCCGGATACGGACGAGTCCACCCGCCAGGTGATCGCTGCTGTGATCACTGAGCGGATGGACTCGAATCCGTCTACTGCGTACCCACTGCGTACCGAAGGCCCGAATCAGCCCTAAACACGCAGGTCAGGCTTACACGTCGAAGTACAGCTCGAACTCGTACGGGTGCGGCCGCAGGTTCACCGGGGCGATCTCGCCTTCGCGCTTGAGGGTGATCCAGGTCTCGATCAGGTCCTCGGTGAAGACGTTGCCTTCGGTCAGGTAGTCGTGGTCCTGCTCGAGGCGGTCGATGACCGACGCCAGGCTGGTGGGGGCCTGCGGGATGTTCTTGGCCTCCTCCGGCGGGAGCTCGTAGAGGTCCTTGTCGACCGGGGCCAGCGGCTCGATCTTCTTCTTGATGCCGTCCAGGCCAGCCATCATCATGGCGGCGAAGGCCAGGTACGGGTTGCCCGAGGAGTCCGGCGCGCGGAACTCGAGGCGCTTGGCCTTCGGGTTGTTACCGGTGACCGGGATGCGGACCGCGGCGGAGCGGTTGCGCTGCGAGTACACCAGGTTGATCGGGGCCTCGTAGCCGGGGACCAGGCGGTGGTAGGAGTTCACCGTCGGGTTGGTGAACGCCAGCAGCGACGGCGCGTGGTGCAGGATGCCGCCGATGTAGTGGCGCGCCAGGTCGGACAGGCCGCCGTAGCCGGCCTCGTCGTGGAACAGCGGCTTGCCGTCCTTCCACAGCGACTGGTGCACGTGCATACCCGAGCCGTTGTCGCCGAACAGCGGCTTCGGCATGAAGGTGACGGTCTTGCCTTCCTGCCACGCGGTGTTCTTGACGATGTACTTGAACAGCTGCAGGTCGTCGGCCGCGGCGAGCAGGGTGTTGAACTTGTAGTTGATCTCGGCCTGACCGGCGGTGCCGACCTCGTGGTGGCCGCGCTCCAGCTCGAAGCCGGAGTTCTGCAGGTTGGTCGAGATCTTGTCGCGCAGGTCGACGTAGTGGTCGTAGGGCGCGACCGGGAAGTAGCCACCCTTGTTGCGGACCTTGTAGCCGCGGTTGCGGGTGCCGTCCGGGTTGAACTCCGCACCGGTGTTCCACGAACCGGAGACCGACTCGATCTCGTAGAACGCGCCGTTCATGGCCGAGTCGTAGCGGATCGAGTCGAAGATGTAGAACTCCGCCTCGGGACCGAAGTACGCGGTGTCGGCGATGCCGGTGGAGCGCAGGTACTCCTCCGCCTTGCGCGCGACGTTACGCGGGTCGCGGCTGTAGGCCTCCCGGGTGAACGGGTCGTGCACGAAGAAGTTGAGGTTCAGCGTCTTGGCGGCGCGGAACGGGTCGACGCGCGCGGTGGAGAAGTCGGGCAGCAGCAGCATGTCCGACTCGTCGATGGACTGGAACCCACGGACGGAGGAGCCGTCGAACGCTAGCCCTTCCTCGGCGAGGTCGGTGGTGAAGGCCTTCCCCGGGATCGAGAAGTGCTGCTGCACACCGGGCAGGTCGCTGAACCGGATGTCGACGTACTCGATGTCCTCGTCAGCGATGAATTTGATGACCTCGTCGGCCGTGCTGAACGTCACTTGTTCTCCTTACGGATCGGTTCCCAGCCAGTGTCGCTTGCATGGGTTCGTCGCGACCAGACGCTATGGATGCCGTGTTTCCCTGCAGTCAAGGATGTGTTTCGCCGGTGTTACACGTGCGTCAGGCAGCGTGGTGCTGACCACCCGGACTCGAATTGCATGGTAGTCCTGCCCCCGCCGCGGCGCTCGCCGACGCTGAACTGGCGCTTATGCGGTCCCGGCCGCCGGTTCGGCCGCGCCTATCCTGGGTGCATGGCACGCATCACCGGCTCCTGGCTCTCCGGACCCCCGGCCGACTCCGGCGGCCCGGCAACCTCCGAGTTCCCCGGTGCACAACTCGGCCTGCCGAAGACCGGAGCCGGCTCGCTGGCCGGCATGGGTCGCCGCATCGCCGCCCTGTTCGTCGACTGGCTGATCGCGCTGGGGATCGCTGCGCTGATCACCCGCAGCGGGTCGGCGTCGAGCCTGACGCTGCTGATCTGGTTCGTCATCGGCATGGGCGCGGTCACACTGTTCGGGTTCACGCCGGGGCAGTACTTCCTGCGGCTGCGGACGGTGCGCATCGACGCGGCCGCCCCGGTCGGGTTCGTCCGGGCGCTGGCCAGGCAGGTGCTGCTGCTGTTCGTGGTGCCCGCGCTGTTCACCGACGCCGACGGTCGTGGCATGCACGACCGGGCTACCGGCACCGCGCTGGTGCGTTCGCGCTGAGCCGCCCGGCTCGAGCCCACCAGCCGCGAGGTCACACCGCTAAGCTGCGCCGGTGTCGTTGAATCCGGTGATGCTCGTGGTTCGTTTCCTGCTCGAACTCGTCGCGGTGGCTTCCTTCGGCGTCTTCGGCTGGCGCGCGTTCGACGGGCCGTGGAAGTTTCTCCTGGTGGTGGTGCTGCCGGTGGTCGCGGCTGTCGTGTGGGGCGCTTTCGCGGTGCCTGGCGATCCGAGCCGTGGCGGGCAGGCGAAGATCGCCGTGTCCGGCTCGGCGCGCTTGGTGATCGAGCTCTCGGTGCTCGGCGGCGGGGCGCTCGCGCTCCAAACCGCGGGCCTGCCGCACTGGGGTCTGGCGCTCGCCGTGCTGGTGATCGTCTATCACGTGCTCGCCTACGACCGGGTCGTGTGGCTGCTCACCCGTGATTCGTCGTCCGGACGCCCGCGACCGTAATCATGGAAGAGCGGACGCGCCGAAAAGGCCCATGTCGCACGGAACGGACACGGGCCTCCCGCGTCAACGGCGGCGGATGGCCCGCTGCACTCCGCGCATCTTGGCGCCGGCGGGCATCGGCCCCTTCGGCAGGGCGGGCCCGCTGCGCGCGCTGAGCGCGGACAGACGGCCTTCGATGAGGTCCATGCGCTTGGTGTCGATGTTGCGCGGCAGCTTGGTGAGGTAGCGCTGTAGTTCCTTGAGCGGAATCTGGCCTTCGTCGTTGCCGATGACGACGTCGTAGATCGGAGTGTCGCCGATGAGCCGGGCGGTGCGCTTCTTCTCCTGGGCGAGCAGCGACTTGACCCGTTGCGGGGAGCCTTCGGCGACGAGCACCACGCCGGGCAGGCCGATCACGCGGTGCACCGCGTCCAGCTGCGTGGTGGCGGCGATGCCGTTGCTCACCCGCCACTTGCCCTGGAGGTTGTCCAGCACCCAGGCCGCGGCGCCCGCCTGGCCCTCGGCCTTGCGGTAGACGCTCTTCTGCACCCGCCTGCCGAAGATGATGAACGCCGCCAGCGCGCCGAGCACCACGCCCAGCGGGATCAGGAACCAGGTCAGTCCGAAGATCAGGCCGATCACGACGAAGACGGCGGTGATGCCGACCAGGGCGCCGATCATCAGCGGCAGCAGCAGCTTGTCTTCCTTGCGCTGCATCTGGAACGCCTGCCACAGCTGCTTGCGGCGTTCTCGAGACTGCTGCTTGCGGGCCGCTTTCGCCGCGGCCTTCGCTTCCTTGGTGGGCTTACCTGCTGCCATGTCTCTCAGAATAGTGCCCAGGTCGTCGCGGCTTGCCGCCGGACAGCGGCCCGGCCGATTCCTACCCGCGGCGGGCGATCGGGCCGAGCACCGTGAGGTCCAGGTCACCGGACGCCTCGGTCCAGCCCATCGCGCGCAACTCGACCGGGGCCGCCACACCGAGCGCGTCACGCAAGCCGACGGCCACCGAGCGGGCGAATTCGAGCAGGCTGTTCGGCGCGATCGGCCAGAAGAGGGTCCTGGTCCAGTTGTCCGCGTCGCGCCGCACCGCCGGCTCGTGCCAGCCCAGTGCGCGCAACTTCTGCGCCGCGGTCTCCGGTATGGGGTCGGTCAGGTAATGATTCCCGGCCAGTTCGGCGGACAATTTGATGTCGTATTGGACAAATTGGACATAGCGATTTCCCGGGGCGGCGATGATCAGGGTCGCCCGGGAGGGCAGCTCGGCGAGACAGTGCGCCAGTGCTTGCACGAACCGTTCCCAGTCCGCGGTTTCCGGCTCGCTCATTCTTCCCCCGGGTATTCGCACTGGCCTGATCATACGCCGCCGCGCCGCGGACACCAGGCGAAATTCATTGCGGCATGGCATGGTTCGTTCCGGGCACAGCCATCGGGCCATATCGGTTCCCGTCCCCCTCGGCACCACGCCGACCTGCGGCATCTCCTCGGGGACTCGGTGTTGGACGAGATACCGCCACGTCCGTCCGCTATCGCGGACAGCGTCCGGGACGCACGGGCACCACCTACAACGACAGTGCGGAGAAGCCGCCGTAGAACCGAGTGCCGAATGCACTGAGGAGATCGCAAGCGATTCGCGTGGATACCATTCCTTCGCCACCGGAAACGCGGGGCCGGAAGCGAAATCGCAATTCTCGCACGAACGCATCGACGCCATTCTGCGCTCGCGGTGCGCCGCGTGGTTTCCCCTTCACCGCCGCGGCCGACCTGGCCAACTGGCCTGTCCGGGTGACACCGGATGGCGTCTGCCCGGCTACTGGACGACCACCCCGGTTCCGGGGGCTGGACGGCCGTCCGGTCACACTCGATAGTCCTATGGTGACCGACCGCGCCGTCCTGTCTCGTGCCCTGTGCGGCCTGCTGTTGCTGCTGGCCGCGTTCGCCCCGGTGACCGCCGCCGCCGAACCGCTGCCGGTGCCCTACCAGTGGAGGCAAGCGTTCATCGACAGCACGGACGGCACCCGTCTGCACGCGGACATCCTGCGCCCGGCCGGTGTCGCGGACGACACTCGCACGCCGGTCGTCCTCACCGTCAGCCCGTATCGCGCGCACCTGGCGTATCTGAGCGAGCCGCGTCTGACCGGTGGGCCGTCCACCGACAACCTCACCGCCGAACTGTTCCTGCGGGCGGGCTACACCTACGTCGTCGTCGACCTGCGCGGGTTCGGCGGCTCCAGCGGCTGCCCGGACTTCGGCGGCCCCGGCGAACGCGCGGACGTGGCCGCGGCTGTGGAGTGGGCGGCGAGCCGGCCGTGGTCCACGGGCAAGGTCGGATTGTTCGGCACGTCGTATGAAGCCTGGACCGGCCTGATGGGCCTGGCCGCCGCGCCGAAGGGCCTCGCCGCGGTGGGCGCGTTCGAGCCGGTCGTCGACCCCTACTCCTATCTGTACATGCAGGGCGTCTCATGGAAGTTCTCCGGCAAGCCCATCACCGAGAGCGGTGTGCGCCCGGCCGATTTCGCGGGGCTCGAGCACTTGCTCATCGCTTCCACCCCGCCGCGTCCGGAGGACTCCGGCGAATATCAGGCGAACGCGACGCAACTGCCGTGGCAGTGCTATCAGCGGTACCTGGCCGAGATCGGCGACCACAATCCCGACACCGCGTTCTGGCGTGACCGCGACCTGGTCGCGCGACTGCGCGGCAGCACGATTCCGCTGTTCCTCGGCCAGGGTTTCGTCGACTACAACACCCGCGCCTACCGCGTGTTCGATCTGTGGAACGGCCTCGGGCCCGGCGAGCACCGGGCCTGGTTCGGCCAGTGGGGACACCGCACCTGCCACGACAAATGCGGCACACCGCACTTCGACACCGAGCTGCTGGCCTTCTTCGACAAGCACGTGGCGGGCCGTGACATCGAGGTCCCCGGGCCGCGGATCACCGTCGGCCAGTTCGACGGCCGCTGGCGCGCGGAGACCGCTTGGCCGCCCGCCGACGCGCAGCGGGTCACGGTCGAGCTGCGCGCGGGCGGTTACACCGACCGCGGGCTTGTCCCCGGAGCCGACCGTGAACTCTGGTCGGTCTCCGCGCCGCTGACCGCGGACCAGCACCTGTCCGGCATTCCTACCGCAACGCTACGGCTGAGCGGCCCGGCGAACGCGACGGTCGCCGTCGAGCTCTACGACATCGCCCCGGACCTGCGCGCGACCGTCATCACCCGCGGGATCGCTCCGGTCGGCGACACCGCCGAGGTCCGGCTGCTCGCCCAGGACTGGCCGATCGCGGCGGGCCACCGGATCGGCGTGCGAATCACCGACGTGGTCGACGACGTGTGGTCGCACTCCCCTGCCTTCGCCTCCGTCGCGGTGACGTCCGCGCGCGTCGATCTGCCCCTGTTGACCGCAACGCGTCGTCCAGAACTCGCCGGTGGCCTCACCGAGGGCATCGTGAAGTGGCGAAACGAGAAGACGATCGCCCTCGACCCGAGCATGTTGAACAATGCAACGGTGCCCATGAATCTGCCCGACCGCACCGGTGACCGATGACGCAGCCGGTCGACGACCCGACCGCCGAACGCCTCGCCGCCGCGCTGCGATGCGCGACGGTGTCCACCGACGACCCGGGTGACGCCGACAGCGCGGCGTTCGAGCGCCTCGACGCGCATCTGCGGGCGTCCTTCCCGCGCGTGCACGCCGAGCTCGAGCTGCGCCGGTTCGGCCACAGCAGGCTCTACCGCTGGCCCGGCGTCGAACCGGACCGGGTGGCCGCGATCCTGCTCGCGCACCAAGACGTGGTGCCGGTGGACGACGCCCAGCGCTGGACCCATCCGCCGTTCGCCGGGGTGGTCGACGACGAATTCATCTGGGGCCGCGGCGCGATCGACGACAAGAGCCGCGTGCTGGCCATCCTGGAGGCGGCCGAGTCCGCGCTCGCCGCGGGCGTGCGGCCCCGGCACACCGTCTACCTGGCCTTCGGGCACGACGAGGAGGTCTTCGGCGGCGAGGGGGCCGAACGCATGGCCGACCATCTGCGGCAGGCGGGCGTGCGGGCGGATCTGCTGTTGGACGAAGGCGGGGTGATCACCGCGGGCGTCGTCGACGGCGTGCGGCAGCCGGTGGCGACGATCATGCTCGGCGAGAAGGGCTACGCGACGGTCCGGTTGTCGGTCACCGAGGTCGGCGGGCATTCGTCCATGCCGGGCAAGCAGACGGCGGTCGGCCGGATCGCGCGGGCGGTGGGCCGCATCCAGGACCATCCGATGCCGCTGCGCCTGATCCCCGTGATCGCGGACATGCTGGACCGGTTGCGCGGGGTCATGCCCGCACCGCGGCGGCGTCTGCTCGGTCTGGCGCGCATCGCCGCACCGGTGGTTGCCCGTGTGATGGCCGCCCAGCCGCAGACCGAGGCCATGGTGCGCACCACCACGGCGCCCACCGTGATCCGCGGCGGCGTGCGGGCGAACGTCCTCCCCCAGCGGGCCGAAGCCATGGTGAACTTCCGCATCCTGCCCGGCGACACGGTCGCCTCGGTGCTGGCTCACTCCCGCAAAGTTGTGCGGGACAAAGGAATCCGACTCGAGCTGATCGGCATGTCGTCGGAGCCGTCGCGGATCACCGGGCCCGGTCCCGCCTTCGAGCTGATCGCGGGCCTGGCTCGCGCCGTGGTCCCCGGCATCGCGGTGACCACCGGCATCGTCCCCGGGGCGACCGACTCCAGGCACTACGACGACCTGGCGGGCACCCGGTGCAATTTCGCGCCGATCGTGCTGGACCAGCGCGACCTGGCCTCGATCCACGGAACCGACGAACGGCTGTCGCGGGTCAACTACGCTCGACTCATCGAGTTCAACCGGCGACTGATCGAGCATTTCGCGACGGTCGGCGCGCCATCGACGTCAGGAGCCGAGGCATGACGACCGAGCCGACGGCGGGCGATGCCACGCCCACCGAGCCGCCAGCGATCCGCACCGAGTCCGGTGAGTTCGACGGTATCGGCAGCGGAGTGGCCTGGCGGGCGTGGCTGCCGGAGGGCGCCGCGCGGGGCGTGATCGTCCTGGTGCACGGCGTGGCCGAGCATTCCGGTCGCTACGCGCACGTCGGACAGCGTCTGGTCACCGCCGGTTTCGCGGTCTACGCGCTCGACCACATCGGACACGGGAAGTCCGCGGGCGGCAAGGCCAACATCGGCTCCATGGCGGCCGCCGCCGACAACGTCGCCGCCATGCTCGCCATCGCGAGCCGGGAGCAGCCCGGTGTGCCGCGCTTCCTGGTCGCACACTCGATGGGCAGCCTGATCACGCTGTATCTGGCCACCCGCGCGCCGATCGACGTGGCGGGCATCGTGCTGTCCGCCCCGCCGCTGGACATCCCGGTGGGCAATCCGGTGCAGCGCATGCTCGCACCGGTGTTGAGCAGGTTCACCCCGAATCTCGGTGTGCTGCGGCTGGATTCGTCGCAGATCAGCCGCGACCCAGCGGTGGTCGCGGCCTACGACAACGATCCGCTGGTCTATCGGGGGATGCTGCCCGCCCGCACCGGCGCCGAGATGCTGAGCGCGACGAATACGGTCAAGCAGCGGCTGGCCCGGCTCACCGTGCCGGTGCTGGTGCTGCACGGCACCGCCGACGCGATCGCCGCGCCGTCGAGTTCCGACCTCATCGAGCGCGGCGCGGGGTCGAAGGACCTCACGGTGATCCGCTACGAGGGCCTCTACCACGAGGTGTTCAACGAGCCCGAGCAGGAGAAAGTGCTCGAGGATGTCGCCGGGTGGCTGGAAGCGCACCTTACCGGAAAGTAGTATCTCGACATGAGCACAACCGGATCCATCGCGTTCATCCGCGCCAGCTGGCACAGCTCGATCGTCGGCAAGGCCTACGAGGGCTTCCGCACCGAGTACGCCGACCTCGGTTTCGATCCCGCCACCATCGACGTCTTCGAGGTGCCCGGCGCGTTCGAGATCCCGCTGCACGCCAAGCGCCTGGCGCACTCCGGCCGGTACGCGGCGATCGTCGCGTCGGCGCTGGTGGTGGACGGCGGCATCTACCGGCACGACTTCGTGGCGTCGGCGGTGATCGACGGGCTGATGCGCGTACAGCTGGACACGGATGTGCCGGTGTTCTCGGTCGTGCTCACCCCGCACCACTTCCACGAGCACAGCGAGCACGTCACGTACTTCACCGAGCACTTCGTGACCAAGGGCGCCGAGGCGGCCCGCGCGCTGGCGGGCACGCTCGCCTCGCTGCGGTCGCTGCCGGTGTAGCGCCTAGCGGAATTTGGCCAGGCAGGCGCTCTCGCCGTCCAGGACGCCGGTGCGGAATGCCTCCAACCGCTGGTAGCCGCTCGGCACGACCTTGCCGTTCACATCGGCGGCCGCCGCGCCGTCGGCGAGCAGGCCGGAGACCGCTTCGTCCAGATCGCCCGCGGACAGGTGCGGGTCGCTGCCGGGCTCGCTGAGTTCGGCGGTCACCACGCCGGTGAGGCAGGCGGTGCGCAGCCCGGCCGTCTGCGCGCCGGTCAACGACAGCTTGCGATCCCGTTGCACCGCAAGGGCGTACCGCGACACGAAGACGACGAACGCGTTGTAGTCGCCGTCCACGACCGCCGAGAGTGGGTCCTCGCCCGCCATCGGTCCGCCGCGGCGGGCCAGGCGGGGACGTCGGTGCCGATCCGGTTCGCAGCCGTGCAGTACGACACCGGCCGGGTGACGGTGGCGTCCGAGCAGCTGCCGCCGACCCCGAAGTAGTCGAATCGCGGCGGCCGGGTGACCGGGAAGATCTGCGCCAGCGCCTTGCTCAGGCTCGTCAATGCGGCGGTATCCACCGGGAGCTGGGCCTGCTGCCCACTCGGTTCGAAGGTGGTCGGAAGATTGCCGCGGCGCTGAGCGATCTCCTTCCTGGTGATCTTCGTGCAACCGTCGGCGCCATCGGTGTAACCGATCTGCACCGCGGTCACCCGCTCGCGTCTCGGGCCCGCCGAGCGCTCACATCGTAATCGCCACGACCGCGCTTCGCGCAGCACACCGCGGAATTCCGGATCCACACGGCCGACAGTTTCTTCGCCGTCGACGATCCACGCCGACCTGGGTACGGCAAGCGGATGGCGACCCAGCGCTCGATGAGGGTTGCACGAACCCCGATCACCGCAGGCGGATTCGGCAGATCAGCGCTCGGTGGTCGGAACCGGGGACGGAAAGAGTGTGCAACTGTTCGGCGGTGGCGTCGGCCAAGAGGATGTGGTCGATGCCGATCACCGGGCCCCAGCGGCGGTCCTCGGGAAACGTGGGCAGCAGACCGGCCCCGGTCTGATCGGCGGCCGAGGCGAAGCGGCCGCGCAGGAGATCGCGGTAGGCCGTGTGGTCGCGGGTCGCGTTGAAGTCGGCGCCGACGATGGCGGGACCGGTATGCGCGTCGAGGATTTCGCGGACGCTGCGCATCTCCGCCTGCCACGCGGGGAAGTCGAACGGCGGCGGGACCGGATGGAAGGCGAAGACGGTGATCGGCCCTCGTTCCGGGTGATCCAGCGTCGCGGAGACATTGTTGAGGATGAAGCCGTCGTATTTCCTGGTGTCTCGCAACGGGTACCGGCTGAAGACGCCGGTGCCGCCACCGCCGTCGGGGGTGGGTTCGGCGTAGTGATGCGGCAGCTCGGCGAGCAGGCCCGCGCTCGCCAGGCGTTCGAGCGCGGCGCCGGTCAGTTCGTCGACCGTCAGCACGTCGACCCGGTTGTCCCGCACCGCGCGCACCACGGCGGCCGGATCGGCGCCGCCGAACAAGATATTCGACTGCATGACGGTCAACCGGGGACCGCTCGCGGCCCGGCTCTCCGGCACGAACGCGGGCACCAGCGTCCAGAGCACCGCCGCGACCAGCACGCCGGCCACCGCCGCACTGCGCCACCCGCGCGCGATCAGCAACAGGACGAGGCCGACGAGCGCCCCGATCATGAAGTACGACGCGCCCGATGCGAGCAACACCAGTCCGCGTTGTTGCCACGCCCCGAAATGCAGCACGATCCCGATGGCACCCGCGGCCACTGCGCACCACCCCACACCGAGCAACGCCCGGTCCATCCATCTACGCATGCGGTCGAGCCTAGGCAATGTCTTCGAAGAGCTGGTGCAGCGCGAGTGTGGGTTCTGTGTGCTCGAGCGAGATCGGCCGCACGTCTACACTGGCTCTACTGCCGACGACGTGACGGGGTGGAGGATGTACGTCGAGGAATTCCGCGCGAAGGGACCGCTCACCGCCGGGATGGCCGAAGATCTGGCCGTGATTCCG
The DNA here is from genome assembly GCF_001613465.1 of Nocardia niwae NBRC 108934 = DSM 45340. GTDB lineage: Bacteria > Actinomycetota > Actinomycetes > Mycobacteriales > Mycobacteriaceae > Nocardia > Nocardia niwae. Next base: position 167,463 of record NZ_BDCK01000020.1, read on the forward strand.
GGGATTTCCCGTTCGTGCATCACGATCAGCAGTAACGGGCGCAGCGTGCACGCGCCCGTCCTGCCGTGGTGCTGGGATGTCCTGCGGATCGACTCCGGCGACCTGGTCACCGTCACGACCGCGCGCGGGCTCGGTGACGAAGACCGGCTGGCCATCCGCCGTTTCGTCGATCGCTTCCACGCCTTGACCGGTCCTTCGACCACGAGTCGCGCACCCCGTCCCCGGAGTTCGGCAGGCAAGCGCGCGTTCCGCGTGCTCGGCCTCGGCGGGAGAGCCGCTGCCCCGCGCGGCTCGCGGCCCTCCTGACGATCGCCAACCCGGTGGTCGGCCATTCGAGGGCGGTGGAATACCGGCGCAGCGCATCCGAGCCAGCGGGCGACGGCGGCGGTCCCGGTCGGCGCACACCGGGCGAATCGTGCCGCGTTCACCGCGTCACGGCGCGCACCGCCTCATCAGCTCACTCAGTTCCGCCGTGTCCGTCGTCAGCGAACCACCGGCGAATTCCAGTGTGACCTGCGATCTTTCAGCAGCCGCCGGATGACCGGCGCCACACGCGTCGGTGACAACGACCGGCAGATAGCCGAGATCCAAGCTGTGCCGGACGGTCGGCTCGATGCCAACCTCCATGGCGATGCCCGCTACGGCGTAGGTATCGATGCCGCAGTCGCGCAGGGCGAAATCCAGCGGGGTCGCCGCGAAGGCCGACATGGTGATCTTGTCGAACACCACCTCGTCCGGGCCGGGCGTCAGCTCGGGCACCACCTGGAATTGCGGCGAACCCTGCGGAAAGCTCGAGCGCAGGTCCGCGGGCTCGTCCACCCGCTGCCAGGACATGGCCGTGCGCAGCTGAGCGACGCCCGACGCCGCGACCGGCAGCGACATGTGCCGGGTGTAGAAGACCCGGAAGCCGCCCGCCCGCGCGGCGTCGCGCAGCCGCACGCACGCGCGCACGATCTCCTCCCCGCCGGGAATCTGCCGCACGATGCCCACCTGCATGTCGTAGATGAGCAGCGCCATCCGCGCGGGATCGCAGGCGTCCGGGACGGTCTGCGGGATGCTCAAGCCGAAGGCGTGCCGCATGCTCACGCGGTCCGGTCATAGGGCTCGGCGACGTCGACGGCCGGGTCCATCAACGCCTCCAGCGGCAACGGGGCCTGCACCGGGACGAACGTCCAGTCCAGGTACCCGGCTTTGGTGAGCGGGAAGTCCGCGACGTACTTGCGGGCCTCCTCGACGCTGTCGACCTCGAATACGATGACCACGCCTGGTTCGTCGGCGCGGGCGTAGTTCTCCCGGACGATGCCCGCCTTCCACAGCCGCCACACGTTGGCGACTTCTTCGGGCAGGTACGGGTTGATCGTCTCCAGCGTGACGCCGGGCTTGAATCGGTCGAAAACGATGACCTTCATAGAATTTCGCTCCATGTGCGCGTGTGGGTTCCGGTGAACGGCATCCATGGAATCGCGATGATTACAGTGTTACAAGAACGCACTTTTCGGTGAGTACTCGGAGGACAGGTGCCCGGCAAGCGCTACAACTGCGCCGTGGAGGTGACCGTCGACCTGATCGGCGGCAAGTGGAAGCCGGTGATCCTGGCCCACTTGAAGGAGGGGGTGCACCGCTACGGCGAACTGCGCAGGCGGATGCCTGCGACCAGCGAGAAGATGCTGGTTCAGCAATTGCGTGAGCTGGAGGCCGACGGCCTGGTCCGGCGCACCGTCTACGACACGGTGCCGCCGCAGGTCGAGTACACCCTCACCGACGAAGGCTGCACCCTGGTTCCCGTCCTCACCGCCCTCTACGACTGGGGCGAACAGCGCGCGGCCCGCTCCGGTCTCACGCTCGAGGCGTGAGCCGGCTGTGCGAGCCGGGCGGGACATGACGAACCGGCGCGGAGAGGGGCTCAGGCGCCGAAGACCCGTTCCACGACGGCTTTGGCCCGCCTGGTGACGCGCATGTAGTGGTCGAGGAATTCGCTGCCGTCGTCGTTGGGCCACCCCGCGACGCGGGCGACCGCGGACAGGAGGCGCCCGGGGCCGGGAAGCTGGTCGGTGGGCTTGCCGCGCACCAGAACCAAGGCGTTGCGGGCGTTGGTGGCCGTGAGCCACGCGTCGCGCAGCAGCGCAACGTCCTGCGCGTCCAGCAGCTCGGTCCGCTCGATCACGTCCAGCGCCTCCAAGGTGGAGGTGTTGTGCAGGCCGGGCACCTCGTGGGCGTGCCGTAGCTGCACCAGCTGCACCGTCCACTCGATGTCGGCCAGGCCCCCGCGGCCCAGCTTGGTGTGCGTGGCCGGATCGGCGCCGCGGGGCAGCCGCTCGGCGTCCACCCTGGCCTTGATCCGCCGGATCTCACGCACCGCCTCGGCCGACACTCCGCCTGCCGGGTACCGCACCTTGTCGATGACGTGCAGGAAACGCACCCCGAGCTCCTCGTCGCCCGCCACCCGATGAGCGCGCAGCAACGCCTGCACCTCCCAGGGCTGCGCCCACTGTTCGTAGTACGCGGCGTAGGCGGCCAGCGTGCGTACCAGCGCGCCGTTGCGACCCTCCGGACGCAGTCCGGCGTCCACGTGCAGCGGCGGGTCGGTGCTGGGCGCACCGAGCAGCTGCTGCACCCGATCGGCCACTCCGATCGACCACTTCACGGCCTTGGTCTCGTCCTCGCCCGGGCGCGGGTCGCAGACGAACAGCACGTCCGCGTCCGAGCCGTAGCCCAGTTCCATGCCGCCGAGCCTGCCCATGCCGATCACGGCGATGTCGGCCGGCGCGGGCGCGCCCCGTTCGGCCTCACTCGCCCGGATCACCGCCCGCAACGACGCCTCGAGCACCGCGACCCACACCGACGACAACGCCCGGCACACCTGCGGTACATCCAGCATGCCGAGCAGATCGGCCGACGCCACCCGCGCGAGTTCGTGCCTGCGCAGCGAACGCGCCGCCGCCACGGCGCGTTTCGAATCCTCGTAGCGAGCCGCTGCGGTGAGGATGCCGCGCGCCACCTCGTCGGGCTGCGGGCCCAGCAGCAACGGCCCGCCGGGGCCGTCGGCGTACATCCGGATCGTCTCGGGCGCGTTGATCAACAGATCGGGCAGGTATTCCGAGCTGCCGAGCACGATCATGAGCCGCTGCGCGATCGCCCCCTCGTCGCGCAATTCCCGCAGGAACCAGATCTGGTCGGCCAGGCCCTCCGACACCCGGCGGTAGGCCAGCAGGCCCGCGTCGGGATTCGGTGTCTCACCGAGCCATTCGAGCAGCGTCGGTAGCAGCAGGGCCTGGATGCGGCCTTTGCGGGACACCCCGCCGGTCAGGGCTTTCAGGTGGCCGAGTGCGTGCTCGGGCGCCGCGTAGCCGAGCGCGGCCAGCTGCCGGATGGCGGCCTCGGGACTCAGGCGCAGCGCAGCGGGCTCCATGCGCACCACCGATTCCAGCAGCGGCCGGTAGAACAGCTTGGCGTGCAATCGCCGTACGCGCACCGCGTTCCGGCGGATCTCGCTGCTGAGCACCCCCACCGCGTCCTGCCTGCCGTCGGGCCGGACGTGCGCCGCGCGGGCCAGCCAGCGCATGCCCTCCTCGTCGTCTGCGGCGGGCAGCGTGTGGGTGCGGCGCAACCGCTGGAGCTGCAGCCGGTGTTCGAGCAACCGCAGGAATTCGTACGACGCCGTGAGATTGGCCGCGTCGTCGCGGCCGACGTACCCACCCGCGGCCAGCGCGGTCAGCGCCTCGACGGTGCCCTGCACATGCAGCGTCTCGTCCACCCGCCCGTGCACCAATTGCAGCAGCTGCACGGCGAATTCGACGTCCCGCAGGCTGCCGCGCCCCAATTTGAGCTCGCGTTCCCGCAGATCGGCGGGTACCAGATCCTCCACGCGGCGGCGCATCGCCTGCACGTCGGCGACGAAATCCGGACGCTCCGAGGCCGACCACACCATCGGCATCAGCGCGGCGCGGTACTGCTCGCCCAGCGCGAGATCACCGGTGGCCGGGCGATTCTTCAACAGCGCCTGGAACTCCCAGGTCCGCGCCCACCGCTTGTAGTAGGCGATGTGCGAATCCAGGGTCCGCACCAGCGCACCGGCTTTGCCCTCCGGCCGCAGCGCCGCGTCCACCTCGAAGAACGCCTGACTCGCCACGCTCATCATCTCCGCGGCCAAGCGCGTGGCGGTGGCGTCGGCGGGTTCGGCGACGAACACCACGTCGACGTCGCTGACATAGTTCAGCTCGCGCGCACCGCATTTGCCCATCGCGATCACGCCCAGCCGCACCGGCACCGGCTCGTCCTTGCAGACCCGCGCGACCGCGACGGCCAGCGCCGCGGTCAGGGCGGCGTCGGCCAGGTCGGTGAGCTGTCTGCCGACCACCTGGTAGGGCAGCACGGGCTCGTTCTCCACCGTGGCCGCCAGATCCAGCGCGGCCAGCAGCATCAGCTGGTCGCGGTACCGCTTGCGCAGCGCCGCCACCACCTCGGGCCCGGCGATCCCGGCGCGGAACAGCATCGGGGCCGCGTTGGGGCCTTGCTCGGGTTCGGCCTCGACGACGGCGAGCAGCTCGGCGAGCAGCTCGTCGCGCCCGGGTAACTCCTTGCGCCGCAAGCACTCCCAGGCCGACGGCGCCGCGACGAGATGGTCGCCGAACGCGCTGGACGAGCCGAGCAATGCGAACAGCCTGCCTCGCAACGCCGTATCGGCACGGATCGCCGAATCGACGGCGTCCCATCCGTCCCCGATGCTCTCGCGCAGCCGCATGAGCGTGCTCAACGCGAGATCGGCGTCCGGCGCGCGGGACAGCGACCACAGCACGGGAATGCTCTCGACGTTGTCCCAGCCCAGATCGCGCAGCGACGCGGCAGCGGACGGCTCGAGCAATCCGAGCCGACCGACACCGGGGACGGCGGAACGCGCAGAAGGGGGCCGGACCATGGTTCTCAAATTACCTGGCCGCGACCGGGGGCACGCCGCCCCCGGGCATCGCTCGGATTACAACCCCAGGTATTCCTTCAGCTCGAACGGCGTGACCTGGCTACGGTAGTCCGCCCACTCCCGGCGCTTGTTGCGCAGGAAGAAGTCGAACACGTGCTCACCGAGGGTCTCGGCGACCAGTTCGGAGCGCTCCATCGCCTGCAGCGCCTCGTCCAGCGTGCCCGGCAGCTCACGGAAGCCCATCGCGCGGCGCTCCGCGACGGTGAGCGACCACACGTCGTCCTCCGCCTCCGGCGGCAGCGTGTAGCCCTTCTCGATGCCCCGCAGCCCGGCCGCGAGCAGCACGGCGAAGGCCAGGTAGGGGTTGCAGGCGGAATCAGGGCTGCGGATCTCGACGCGGCGCGAGGACGACTTGTTCGGCGTGTACATCGGCACGCGCACCAGCGCGGAACGGTTGGAGCGACCCCACGAGGCGGCGGTGGGAGCCTCCCCGCCGTGGATGAGGCGCTTGTAGGAGTTCACCCACTGGTTGGTGACCGCGCTGATCTCCGGGGCGTGTTCGAGGATGCCCGCGATGAACGCCCGCGCCGTCTCCGACAGGTTCATCGGGTCGTCCGGGTCGTGGAAGGCGTTGGTCTCGCCCTCGAACAGGCTCATGTGCGTGTGCATCGCCGAGCCCGGGTACTGGGCGAACGGCTTGGGCATGAAGGTCGCGCGCACGCCCTCGTCGATGGCCACTTCCTTGATCAGGTAGCGGAAGGTCATCACGTTGTCGGCCATGGACAGCGCGTCGGCGTAGCGCAGGTCGATCTCCTGCTGGCCGGGCGCGCCCTCGTGGTGGCTGAACTCCACCGAGATGCCCATGGACTCCAACGCGTCGATGGCGTGACGGCGGAAGTTCGGCGCCGAATCGTGCACGGCCTGGTCGAAGAAGCCGCCGCTGTCCGCCGGGATCGGTTCGCCGCCGCGCGTTCCGTTCTCCAGCAGGAAGAACTCGATCTCGGGGTGCACGTAGCAGCTGAAGCCGACGTCGCCCGCCTTGTTCAGCTGGCGGCGCAGCACGTGGCGCGGGTCGGCCCAGGACGGCGAGCCGTCCGGCATGGTGATGTCGCAGAACATGCGCGCGGAGTGCTGGTGGCCCTTGCTGGTGGCCCACGGCAGCACCTGGAAGGTCGACGGATCCGGCCGGGCGACCATGTCGGCCTCGGAGACCCGGGCGAAGCCCTCGATGGCCGATCCGTCGAATCCGATACCCTCTTCGAACGCGCCTTCCAGCTCGGCGGGCGCGATGGCGACGGATTTCAGGTAGCCCAAGACGTCGGTGAACCAGAGACGTACGAAGCGGATGTCCCGCTCTTCGAGCGTCCGCAGCACGAATTCCTTCTGGCGATCCATGCCCGCGAGCGTAAGCATCCGGCGTTAAATCTGTGTTACATACACGCTTAAGATTGCTGACCTGGATGTTTTCGGAAGACTTCGCACAGCCGGATCGTCCCGTTTGTGAGGTTTTTCCGAACCGGGCCGGGTGGCGTCACCGATCAGCAACCGCGCCCGCCTGCCTCAGCAGGTGAGGCCGGGCGCGGGCACGGTCAGATCGACCAGATAGGCGATGACCGCGTCGTCCACACAGGGCACGCCGCCCGCCAGCGCCACCGTGTGCCGGTTGCCCTGATAGGTGATCAGCGCGGCGCCCAACTGCGCGGCCAGATCCACTCCGGCCTGGTACGGCGTCGCCGGATCCTCGGTCGTCGAGACCACCACCGTCTTCGGCAGACCCGACACGGAGATGCGATGCGGTTCGCTCGTGTTCGGCACCGGCCACGCGGTGCACAGCTCCAGCGGCGCCGCGCCGGTGCTGCGGCCGTCGTCCAGGAACGGGGCCGCCTTGCGGTATTCCGCGTCCTGACGTCCGGCGACCTCGCGATCGGCGATGCGCGGATCGTCCACGCAGCGGATCGCGTTGAACGCGTCGGTGGTGTTGGCGTAGGTGCCGTCGTCGCGGCGGCCGTCGTACAGATCAGCCAGCGCCAGCAACGTATCGCCGCGTCCGTCGCGCAACTCGGACAGCCCCAGCGTGAGCACCTTCCACAACTCGTCTGTGTAGAGCGCCTGGCGCACGCCGGTGAGCGCGTCACCGTAGGTCAGCCCGCGCGGATCGGTGGTTTGCGCCGGCTTGTCCCACAGCGGGTTCACCAGCGCGCGGAACCGCGCCACCGCCTGCGCCGGATCGGAGCCCAGCGGGCAGTCCGGCCGCTGCGCGCAGTCCGCGGCGTAGGCGTCGAACACCTTCTGGAAGCCCGCCGCCTGGCGCAGCGACTCCTGCACCGGATCCTGCGAGGAGTCGATGGCGCCGTCCAGCACCAGGGCGCGCACGCGGTCGGGGTACTTCTCCGCGTACGCCGAACCGATCTTGGTGCCGTAGGAGTACCCGACGTAGGTCAGCTTCGCGTCGCCCAGCGCGGCACGCATGACGTCGAGGTCCTGCACGACCTCCCGGGTGCCGACGTGGGCGAGGAAGTCCTTGCCGGTGCGCTCGGCGCAGCGGTCGGCGTACCGGCGGTTGTCGGCCTCGGCGTCGGCGATGCCCGCCGGGGTGTAGTCCTCCTCCGGCTCGGCGCGCTCGGCGTCCTGCTCCGGAGGTGTCTGGCAGACGATCACGGGCACGGAGGAGCCGACGCCGCGCGGGTCGAAGCCGATCCGGTCGAAGCGCTCGGCCAGCTCCGTCTTGTTGCCGAGCGACGACAAGCCGAGACCGGACTCCCCCGGCCCGCCCGGGTTCATCACCAGCGAACCGACCCGCCGCCCGGTGGCACGGGTGCGGGAGATCGCGATCTGCGCGGTCGCGCCGCCGGGCGCCGCGTAGTCCACCGGGACGGTGATCCGCGCGCACTCGGTGCTCGGCGGGAGCCGGTCGTCCGGCCCGCCGAAACCGGTGCAGTCACCCCACTGCACCGTCTGGCTGTAGAACTTCTCCAGCCCGTCTGGCGGCGCAGGCGTCGGCTGGCCCGATTCGGTGCGGGTGACGGCGCACCCCGACATCAGGACAGCGACCGACGCCAGCACCGCCACCGAAAGCGCACCGCGCCCGTTCCGCACCGTCGACATGCACTCGATATTGCCATCGGCCGAGCGCGGGCACCGCCCCGGGCAAACTTCGGGTTGTGACCAATTGCACCGGTCATCGGCCTTAATCCGCCTCGGTGGCGAGTGGCACACTGATTCTCGTCAGACAATCCCGGGGACCCGGACGGGCCCCGAGGCGACACAGACGAAAGGACGATGATGTCCGTATCCGATTCGGAAACCCCTGCCTACGGTGCGGCGCCCGCGGAGCCCAAGAAGGTCGCGCGCAAGACCCGGGTGCACCACTTGCAGCAGATGAAAGCCGACGGCGAGCGCTGGGCGATGCTGACCGCCTACGACTACTCCTCCGCGCGGCTGTTCGAAGAAGCAGGCATTCCGGTGCTGCTGGTCGGCGACTCCGCGGCCAATGTCGTGTACGGCTACGACACCACCGTGCCGATCACCGTGGACGAACTCATCCCGCTGGTGCGCGGAGTGGTACGCGGCGCGCCGCACGCGCTGGTGGTGGCCGACCTGCCGTTCGGCACCTACGAGTCCTCCCCGCAGCAGGCGCTGGCCACCGCGACCCGGTTCATGAAGGAGGGCGGGGCGCACGCGGTGAAACTGGAGGGCGGCGAGCGGGTGGCCGAGCAGATCGCGCTCGTCGCCGCGGCGGGCATCCCGGTCATGGCGCACATCGGCTTCACCCCGCAGAGCGTGAACACCCTCGGCGGATTCCGGGTGCAGGGCCGCGGCGACGGCGCCGAGCAGCTGATCGCCGACGCCATCTCGGTCCAGGAGGCGGGCGCGTTCTCCGTGGTCATGGAGATGGTCCCGGCCGAGCTGGCGGGGCAGGTCACCCGCAAGCTGACCATTCCCACGGTCGGCATCGGCGCCGGCGCCGACACCGACGCGCAGGTGCTGGTCTGGCAGGACATGGCGGGCTACACCAGCGGCAAGACCGCGAAGTTCGTCAAGCGCTTCGGCAACGTCGGTGACGAATTGCGCACCGCCGCCGCGGCCTACGCCGACGAAGTGCGCCGGGGCACCTTCCCCGGGCCGGAGCACAGCTTCTGACAAGCGACTTCGAAGCGACCGGCCGAGCGGCCCACGCGCCCGTCACGTTGCTCGGCCAACCGCTGGAACCTCTCGTGGGCTGGGCGGGCACTGTGCTGCGCGCACGGAGGATCGAGATCACCGGCGCGGTGGTGGAAACCAAGCGGCGCGCATGGTCACTGCTGGCCCGCATGCCCACCGACGCGGGGCCGATGTGGGTGAAGGCCAACGCCCGTGCCTTCGCCCACGAGGGCCCCTTATTGCGGCTGCTGGCATACCTGCGCCCCGGCAATGTGCTGGAACCGCTCGCGGTGCACCCGGACAACGGATGGCTGCTCTGTCCGGACGGTGGCGCCACGGCAGAGGGTTTCGACGACGGATGGCCCGCCCTGGTCCGCCACTACGCCGAACTCCAGCAGTCACTCGCCGGGCATCTGGACGAATTGCGCGCCACCGGCACCCCGTACCTGCCACCGCACCAATTGATCGGCGTATACCGGCATTTCGAGCCCCGGGTGCCCGGGCTGGGCGACCGCATCGCAGCGGCCGCTGCGGTTCTGACCACGTCCGGCAGGCTCAGCATCGAGCACAACGACCTGCACCCGGGCAACGTCTTCGCGCGCGAGCCGGGGCCGGGCCTGCTCTTCGACTGGGGTGACGCGGTGATCACTCATCCGTTCCTGTCCCACCGCGTGCTGCACAGCCCCTATCGCGCGGCGTACTTCGACCGCTGGCGGCAGATGGCTGATGTATCCGAGGCCGAGATCGCCGCAGCCGACCGGCTGGCTCCGTTGGTCGCCCTACATCCGTGGCAAACTGTGGAAAACGCCGAACCGGCGTTCGACCGCGTGCGCACAGATCTGCTCGACGAGCTGCGCGCGCACTTCCGCTGATCTATTCCCACCGAAAACGGCCGGTTCGGGCCGGTCGGCGAAATCAATGGCAGACTCGATGCCGACAATACCGACACGACCAGAGGTACCCATGCCGTACAGCCGTTGGATTTCACGCAGCACCCTGCTGGTGGCGGGCGCTCTCGCCGCCGCGGCGTTGACCGCTTGCGGCAGCGACTCGGGCCCGGCCCCCACCGGAAGCTCGAGTTCGACCACGGCGTCGTCCACCGCCACGCCGGGCACCACCACGGGCCGCACCACACCGGCGAGCCCGGAGATCTCCGACGCCGCCGCGGTCCAGCTGTGCGACATGATCCGGCCGGAGCTGTCCAACTGGCGGATCCAGGGCGGGACGCTGGGCAAGATCGGCCTGAACGCGCTGGTGCACGAGTGGGCGCTGCGCAACGGCGGCATCAACGGCGCGGTACTGGCCGACAAGCCGATCGTCGACCGCGTCACCACCAAGAGCTGCCCGGACGTGCGTCAGCAGGCCGTGGACGCGTTGGGCATCCCGGATCTGGCTTCGGGCCTGGCGTTCTGAGCCGGGCGGCCGGATGCGCACCCTCTATCCCCCGATCGAGCCTCACGCCTCCGGCATGCTGGCGGTCGGCGACGGCCAGTCCGTCTACTGGGAAGTCAGCGGCGATCCGGACGGCAAGCCGGTGGTATTCCTGCACGGCGGGCCCGGCGGCGGCACCGCGCCGTTCCATCGGCAGTTCTTCGATCCTGCCGCCTATCGCATCGTGCTGTTCGACCAGCGCGGGTGCGGCCGCTCCACCCCGCACCTGGCCGACGGCGCCGGCTTGGAGCACAACACCACCGGCCACCTGATCGCCGACATCGAGGCGCTGCGCGAACATCTCGGCATCGAGCGCTGGCAGGTGTTCGGCGGCTCGTGGGGATCCACGCTCGCGCTGGCCTACGCGCAGCGGCACCCCGGGCGCGTGACGGAGTTGGTGCTGCGCGGCATCTTCCTGTTGCGGCGCAAGGAAATCGACTGGTACTACAACGGCGCCGCGGGCTACGTCTACCCCGACGAGTGGGAGAAGTTCCTCGCGCCGGTGCCCGAGGACGAGCGCGACCAGGATCTGGTCGAGGTCTACCACCGGCTGCTGCACTCACCCGACGAAGACCTCGCTCGCGCGGCCGCGGTCGCCTGGTCCAGCTGGGAGGGCGCGACGAGTTCGCTGCTGCCCCACCCGGATCGGGTGGCCGAGACATCCGAGCCGCGATTCGCACTGGCCTTCGCCAGAATCGAGAACCATTACTTCCGCCACGGCGGGTTCCTCGAGGAGGGTCAGCTGCTGCGCGACATCGGCGCTATCGCGCACATCCCCGCCGTGCTCGTCCATGGCCGCCACGACATCGTCTGCCCGGCGGTCAGCGCGTGGGATCTGCACCGGGCCTGGCCGGGTTCGGTCCTGCACATCGTCGACGACGCCGGGCACGCGGCGAGCGAACCCGGCATCACGCACCACCTGATCGAAGCGACCGACCGATTCGCGAAAGCGGAGGCGAGCACCGTGACTACAGCCGGGGACGCGCTGGTGGACGCGTTGCGCGAGGACATCGACCGGCTTCTCGCCGCCGAGCCCGAGGTCCGGGCCGACGCACCGGATTCGGTCCATCAGATGCGGGTGGCCACCCGCAGGCTGCGCAGCGTGCTGCGGTCCTACGGCAAACTGCTCGTCAAGCAATCGGCCGCCGCGATGGGCGCGGAACTGAAGTGGCTGGCCGGATTGCTCGGCGCGGCGCGCGACGCCGAGGTGCGCGCCGACCGGTTCGCCGCGCTGCTGGCCGAGCACGCCGACCACGCCGACCAGGCGGCCCTCGACGCCGTCACGACGCGCCTGGTGCGGGCCGAACGGGATCGTTATCGCGCGGCCCACGACGAGGTGCTGAGCGCACTGGACGGCACCCGCTACCGCGAGCTGCGCGAAGAACTGTCCGGGTGGCGCACCGATCCGCCGCTGCGCCACTCCCGCGCCGCGGCGTCCGCGACCGACGTCTTCGGGGAGGTGTTGCGCCGCGATCTCGACCGGGTGGAGTCCCTGGTCCGCGCCGAGCCCACCGTGGACCCGCGGGAACGCGTGGAGCTGCTGCACGACATCCGCAAGAGCGCCAAGCGGCTGCGGTACGCGTGCGAGGCGGCGCAGCAGGTGATCGGCGAGGAGGCCGCCGATCGCGGCAGTCGCGCCAAGAAACTCCAAACCGTGCTCGGCGATCACCGCGACGCGGTGGAGTCGCACAACGCGATCCTGCACCGGGCCGCCGAGGCCGCCGCGGCAGGCGAAGACGCCGGTCTCTACGAAATCCTCGCGGCGGCGGAGGACGCGGCAGCCGGGCACGAGCTTTGCCGCTATCCGGCTACCGCCGCCGCGCTGTTCGGAGCGGCCATCACCGGGTGACCCGGAAGTTGCCGTCGCGCCCGGTCACACCGGGTAGGTGAAGGCCACTTTGCGCTCCGCCGGGTCGGCCGACAGCAGCCGCACCCGCACCGTCTCCCCTTCCGGTGGTTTCCCCACGCACGGCCCGAGCACCGGCGGGTCCGCGACGAAGACCACGGCCGGCCGGTTGCCGTTGGCCTCGCGCACCACGACGGCGTCGAATTCCGCACCGATCCGCCGCGCCAGCACGCTCGACTCGGTCAGGTCGATGCAGGCGCGCTCGAGCTTCCCCGCGATGCTGTCGCTGCGCCGCATAGCGTCGGCCGCGCCCGTCAGCCCGTCGCGCACCCAGCGCGGCACCTCGGCTCCCGCGCACCTGGCCAGGCAGATCTCCGTCGCGAACCGGTCCGACAACCGCCGCAAAGGAGCGGTGACGTGCGCGTACGGGGCCCCGATCGCACTGTGCCGCAGGGTGGAGGGCCCGGGTGGCTCCCCGGCCGCGCCGTCGACCACGGTGTAAGACGCTCCGCGCAGCAGGGTGGTCGCCTCGGACATCAGCGCCAACGCCGCGGGTGTGCCGGTGGCCAGCCGGGCCAGCATCTGCCCGACCGGTTCGCCGTCGGGCCAGTCCACGCCCAGCGCCTGCGCGGTCCGGCGCATCGATTCGAGCGCGGGTTCGGACGGGGGCGGCATGGTGCGCAGCAGCGCGACCCTCTCCGCGGCGGGTGCGTCGCCGTCCAGCATGATCCGGGCCGCGCACATGCCGGTCAGCAGGGAGACCTGTTCGTTCCAGTCGTCGGCGGCGGTGCGTGGTTCCACCACCAGCCGCCAGTGCCCGTCGGCGTGCTCGTCCTCGACGACGGTTTGCGCGGGCAATCGCAGACCGATCGCGCCGCGCGCCACCCCCGCCTCGATGCGGCGCGCGCCGAATTCCGGCAGGGCCGCGATCGAGGGATGCAGCAGGCCGGACTCCGCGTCGGCCTGCACGCGCAAGTAGTCGAGCCGGGCCCGGGAGCGCACCAAGGCGCGGACCACCGAGAACCGCACCGGTTCGGCCTGTTCATCGAGCTCGATGGTCCACAGCGCGGCCGGACGCGTCCGCTCGGGAAGCAGGCTCGCGGACCCCTCCGACAGCACGGGCGGGTGCAGCGGCACGGTGCCGTCGGGAAGATAGAAGGTTTGCCCTCGCGCGCCGGACTCTTCGGCGAGCGCGCCGTCAGGGGCGATCACGGCACCCACATCGGCGATGGCGTAATGGACGGTGAAGCCGCCCGGGGTGCGTTCGATATGCAGGGCCTGGTCCAGATCCATGGCCCCGGGTGGGTCGATCGTCACGAACGGAATGTCCGTGCGATCGACCCGGTCGCCCGCGAACACGTCCACCGCGTCGCGGGCCTCCGCGCTGGCCTCGGCGGGGTACGCCGAGGCCAGCCCGAACTCGGATCGGATGGCGCCGAAATCGACCGGCGCCGAGACGATCCGCTGGTGCAGTTCCACGCTGGCGCGCCGGTCCTACTGCAGCGCCAGCATGGTGCCGTTCAACTGGTCGAACGGCCCGTAGACGGTGAAGGTGACCCGGCCGCCCGGCACCGAGGAGGACACCTGAGCGGCGGCGTCCAGCGCCTCGCCGAAGGAGGCGGCGGACGGGTGCGGCAGCCCGGCGAGAGCCAGGCCGACGTGGTTCTGGTGCACCCACACCGTGTCCGCAGGACTCAGGTCGACCTGAACCCCACCCGGCAGCGGGGTCACCGCGACCGCGCCCGCCGAACCCGCACCCAGCACCGCGAAAATCGAAGCGGCGCCCGCGACCAATGCGCCGGCGACCATGGAGCGAACTACTCGCATATGTGTTGAGACCTGCTTTCCCGCGATCGAAGTATGAATAGCCCGGTGCTGCCCCGCATCGGGCCTTACCAACGGCGACTACTTTATGACGTCGATCACGATCAGGGCCAGTTCCGAACGAATCGGACAGCGGAAAATCCGGCCGCGCGACATGAGGACGGTCACGCTGCTAACGTGGCCCGCCGTGACGGGCGTCGGGTTCGCCCGCGCCTTCGGAAATGTCCCACACGTCGACAATTTGGGAGCTTCACACCTATGTCATCGATTTTGTACGACTACCTGTTGCCTCTGCTGGGCCCCGAGCAGGCCGCGTACTGGGCTCAGGTTTTCGTGATCAACCCGGTCTGACCGCGCGATTCTTTTCCCACTCCTCGTCGCCTCCCGTTCACCTCACGGGAGGCGATGGTGGTTACAGGCCGCTAGCATGCCGCTGCGTGACAAGAACTACCGCCGCGCACGCGGCCAGAACCACGGCCGCCCTCGCGGCAGGCGCCACCCTCTTCGCCCTGCTCCTCACCGGTTGCGGGGACGACAAGACCAGCGAGGCCACCTCCTCCGCCAGCACGACGACGGCGCAGGCCGCCGCCCAGGTCGACAGCGTGAAGACAGGCGCGTTCCTCGTCAGCTTCCGCGGCGCGTTCCCCAAGCTGGCCGAAGGCAAGGACGACGCGAAGATCGCGAGCATCCTGACCGAGACCTGTGGGGACATCAAAGCGGGCAAGTCCGAGGACGAGGTCGTCAAGAACATCACCAAGCGCGCGGGCGGCGCCACCCAGCCCAGCGCCGAGGAAGCCAAGGCGATCTATCAAATGGCCAAACTCATGTGCTGACCCCGCTCCTCCCGGCGTGCTTCGCATACCCGATCGAAGTCCCCGGCACGGAAACTCCGTGGCTGCGGGCAGGGGTGCGAAGCAGCCCCAGGGGGCGGACGAGCTGGTCTGTAAGCCGGATCCTGTCCCCGGCCCTGAGGCCGGGGGGCGACCATCCATCTGGGCACTCCGTCGCCGGGTGCCTCGAGCGGTCCACCCGCAGGCTCGGGCGAGCAGCCCTCGAGCGCCTGCGCAGCCGCACCGCGGACGGTGCGACCTTCGACCTTGCTCCGGGCGGGGTTTACCCAGCCGCCCCGGTCACCCGGGGCGCTGGTGCGCTCTTACCGCACCGTTTCACCCTTACCGCACGGCCCGAAGGCCGTGGGCGGTCTGTTTTCTGTGGCACTTTCCCGCGGGTCACCCCGGGTTGCCGTTAACAACCGCCCTGCTCTGTGGAGTCCGGACTTTCCTCGGCGCCGGGCGGCGACACCACCGTGCCCGTTCCCGACGCCGCGGCCGCCCGACCAACTCGTCCGCCGTCCCAGGATACTGGGTACGGTTGGTGGCCATGGAACGTGTCGAGGTCGGCTTCCCATCCGGAAGCGAACAGTGCGCGGCGTGGCTATATCGCCCGGACGGCGCACCCAAACCCCGCCCGCTAGTGGTGATGGGACACGGCCTGGGGGCCAATCGGGAAATGGGACTGGATCGGTACGCGCGGCGGTTCGCGGCGGCGGGTATAGCGGTCCTGGTCTTCGACTATCGGCACTTCGGCGCCAGTCAAGGCACACCGCGCCAGCTGCTGAGCATCGCGCGCCAGCGCGCGGACTGGCACGCCGCCATCGCGTACGCGCGCACCCTGCGCGGCATCGACGCGACCCGGATCGCTCTGTGGGGCACATCTTTCGGGGGTGGGCACGTGCTGTCGGTCGCGCCGGACGACGCCTATCTCGCGGCCGTGGTCGCGCAGGTGCCGTTCACCAGCGGCCTGTCCTCTGCCTTGGCCAAGGGGCCGATCAGCTCGGTCAAGGTGGCCGTCATCGCCGCCGCCGACCTGTTGCTCGCGCCGATCCGCCGCAAGCCGATCGGGATCCGGCTCGCCGGCCGCAAGCGCGCCGCGGCGCTGATGAGCGCGCCCGACGTGCCGGACGGCTTTCGCAGGCTGACCGACGAGAGCGAGACCTACGAGCCGAAAGTGGCCGCGCGGGTGGCATTCTCGACACTCTTCGACGCACCGGGGCGACGCGCGAAGGCTTTGAAGATGCCGGTGTTGTACGCGCTGTGCGACGACGACTCCGTGGCACCGGTGAAATCGGCGTTGCGCGCCGCCGAGCGCACCAAGCACGCGGTGGTGAAGCGTTATCCCGCCGGGCATTTCGACATCTATTTCGACGAGGTTTTCGAGAAGGCCGTGTACGACCAGACCGAATTCCTGGTGTCTGTGCTGCGGCCATAGGTTCTCGGCGGCCCGGTCTTATGCGGCCGGGCCGCACATCGGTGCCGCTCTCGACAGGTTTGCGAAACAGCACGCGCCGATCGGAACGAGGCACCGATGATCGATCCATTGATCTCGGAAGAACGGCGGCCGATTGCTGCGCCGGGGGGACGAACTGCGGCGTGACCTCGCGGCGCTGGCCGGCGATTACGGCGCTCTACCGGATTCGGGCCTGCTGATCGACACCGACGGGGTCGGCGCTCTGACCACCCCCGGATACTGCGCCGCCGGCGCGCGCGAAGTATTCGACGAAGCGGCGCTGGAACTCGCGGCGGCCGCCGTCGCGCTCGAGCGCGCCGCGACGTAGACCGCGCGGCTCGAACCTGTTGTGCTGGAAGGCTGAAGCTGTCGGTGCCCGGCGCTACAGTCCCTGCCATGCATTCCGTCGTGGTCGCCGACGTCGTGCGCCGGATCACGCCGCTCGACGGGCTCGAACAGCAGCACATCGACATCACGCTCAGCTGGCTGGCGGCGACCGGCGACATCTTCCGGCGGGTCCGACCTGCCACGCCGCCGCGGCACCTGGTCTCCTATGTCGTGCTGGTCGATCCCCGGGCGCGGGCAGTGCTGCTCGGCGCGCACCGCCGCTCCGGGCTCTGGCTGCCGACCGGAGGGCATGTCGATCCCGGCGAGCATCCGCTCGAGAGCGCGCGACGCGAAGCGGCCGAGGAGATCGGCATCGAGGCACGCTTCGACGTCATCGGGCCCGATCCGCTGTTCCTCACGGTCGCGACCACCGCCGGCCCTGACGCTCACGAGGACGTCAGCTTGTGGTACGTGATCCGCGGTGACCGCACCCGCCGCCACGCCCTGGATCCGCGCGAATTCGACGGCGAACGCTGGTGTGACGTCGCCGGGTTCGCCCTCCCCGGCACCGACCCCCACCTCGGACGATTCCTCACCAAACTGGACGGCGCGCTCCGGGGTCGCACCGGCTGAGGCCGCCCCCGAGTCGACGGAGCGGGCCGATGCTGTCACGATGGCGCGGATGATTGTCAGGCTTGCGCGGGAGGACGACCTCGCCGGTTTCTCCGAACTGGCGGGTCAGGTAGAGCACTGGTTCGGCGCGGCCGCCGACGACGCCGGGTTCCGTGCCGCGGTGCTGCGGCACGTCGAGCGGGGTACGGCGCTGGTCGCCCGGTCCGCGGGCGCGGAGGTGCTCGGCGGCCTCCTGTTCGGGCCGAAGCCGCCGATCTATCGGGTGCACTGGCTGGTCGTCGCGGAACAGGCGCGCGGCCACGGCATCGGGCGGGCGTTGATCGCGGACGCGATCCGCCGGTATGTGCCCGCCCCCGGCACGCTCGAAGCGGTCACCTTCGGCGCCGATCATCCCGGCGCGGTCGCCAGCGGTGCGCGCGCTTTCTACCAGAGCATGGGTTTCCATCCCGCCGAGGACGCGGCTCCCGGGCCGGAGGGCGGATCCCGGCAGGTCTATCGACGTCGCGTCTGAAGGGCGAGATCAGCGCCGGCGCAACGCGCGCCAGAGGATGAACGCGAGGGTGGAGGCGGGGATGGCTGCGAGGATCGGCTTGTCCCGCAGCGTCTCCAGCAGTGTGCGGCCCGGGCGGGCCACCGGGCCGGGGATGCCCGCGGCGCCGCGTTCGGCTGCCGCGGCGGCGTCCGCCTCGACCTGTTCGGCGCGCTCGGCCGCGCGGCGAACCGACTCCGCTATCGGTGTCTCCTCCCGGTCGGCGTCCCCGGCCGAGTGCCGCGCAGTGGATCCCGCCTCCGTGGTTCCTGCTGTGCCTGCGAGGTCGCCCGCGCCTTCCGGGGCTTCGGCCGACGTCACCGTCTCCGGCTTTCCTCCCGCGCCGCCCGCCGGTTCTTCCGGATCCTGCCTCGAACTCACGGTCTGCGGCTTCCCCGCAACGCCGCCTGCCGCCGCAGCCGCGCTCTCCGGGCCCTGTGCGGAGGTCGCGGTCTCGGACTCGTCTCCGGCACCGCTGAACTCCGCGGCCGCATCTTCGGAGACTTGCGCCGACGTCACGGTCTCCGGCTCCGGCGCCGCACCGAAGGCACCGCTCGCCTGCACGGCCGCGTCTTCCGGAACCCGCGCCGGGCGACGCGTTTCCGTCCGGGCCCCCGCGACATCACCGTGGTCCTCGCCGGACGTGTCCGCAGCGGGCCGCGCGAGGGGTTCGGCCTTCCGGCTCGCCCCCGCCGCACCGCTCAGCGCGTCCGCCGCACCGTGGGACGGCCGCCCGCTTCCGTTCGGCGCACCGCCGGTGCCCGGCACGTCGTCGGTCCCCTTGTCCGCGGGTTGGCGATCGTTCATGGCTGTCTCCTGTGCTCGGCGTCGCGGTGCGGGACGGACGTCCCGGATGCCGTCGCGGCCCGGATACCCTGCGGATGGAAGGGCAAACCAGTCCTCGACGATCGGTCCACTGCCCCCGGTCCGCGCGAAGCCGTTACGCGGGTACAGCCGCTCGGCGAAGGCACTGTGCTCGGCGAACTCCAAGCGGACGACGTCGTGCCCGCCCTCGACCGCCCAGTCGAGCACCGCGCGGACCGGCCGGTCCGACACACCGGTACCCCGCGCCCGCGGCGCCACCCACATCGAGATCAGGTGCACTCCACCGCGTTCCGGGTCGAGCATGCCCACCTCGCCACCGTCCGACTCGGCGACGAACTGCGCCCGATCCGACAGCGCGTGCCGCCAGTCGCCCTCGCTGCGGGCTCGTGCCTCGGCCAGGGGTGGTCTCGCCCGGCAACCACAACGGATTTCCGGTGACCCGTACGCACCGCGGACGCGCCGTCCGCTCATTCGCCGCTCGGCCGCCATTTCCTCGGCGGACCGCCACCGGTCGTCATCGTGCGCGGTGGTCACCGATCACGGAGCCTGCCCAACCCGGCGAGTTCCAATCCGGCGAAGGTCGCGACCGCCGCGGCGCCGACGAGCAGGAACGCCACCCCGAGCCCGGTCAGCGCGAGAACGCCCGACCCCGCCAGTCCGATCATTCCCACGGCCGACAGCGCGTTGACCGCGACGACCACCTGCCCGTGGCGTGCGGGCACCTCGGCGCGCCGCGCGATCGTGAGCAGCGCCGACGCACCGCCGACCATGACGACGCCGAACGCGATGCTCCAGCTCATGGGCAGCCCGAGCGGGTCGCGCAGCAGTCCCGCTCCGGCGAGCAGCAGGCCGCCGAAGATTCCCGTACTCCAGCCGTCCACGCGCAGCGCGGAGCGCAGGAACACGGCGCTGTCGCGATGCGGGGTGGTGGATTCCATATCGTCCTCCCGTTGATCGATCCGGCGGAGCCCATCGGCCCCCGGCACCAACCCTGCTGGCCGGAGGAGGGCGTCTCAATAACCTCGGAGGTCATGGCGGAGCCGCGCGACGGGGTGCTTAGCTGATCGAATGACATCGGTGCGGACACCCTCGCGGGCGGGCATCCTGCTGCGCGAATGGCGGCAGCGGCGCAGGCTCAGCCAGCTCGATCTGGCGCTGGCCGCCGACACCTCCGCGCGGCACCTGTCGTACGTGGAGACCGGGCGCGCCGCACCCAGCCGAGTCATGGTGCTACGGCTGTGCGAGACGCTGGAAGTGCCGCTGCGCGAACGCAACACGGTGCTGGTCGCGGCCGGTTTCGCGCCCGCCTACCGGGAGAGCGGCCTGGACGACGTCCATCTCGCATCGGTCCGCGCCGCACTGGACACCATGCTGACCGCGCACGAACCGTATCCGGCGGTGGTAATAGATCGCCTGTGGAATGTGGTGGTTGGCAACGCGGCGATGAGCGTGTTGATGGAGGGCGTTCCCGAGCACGTGCGCGCGCCGCGACCGAACGTGTACCGGCTCGTGCTGCACCCGGACGGGCTCTCGGCCCGGTTGGCCGACCTCGCCCAGGTGCGCGGACTGTTCTTGGAGCGGCTGGGCAGGCAGGTCGGCGCGAGCGGCGACGCGGAACTGGCCGCGTTGTACGAGGAGGTGTCGGCCTACCCCGATCCAGCCGGAGCGGGCGTACCGGACGCCGGGGCAGGCGCACCGCCGAGCCCGTTCGAGGTGCCGATCCGGATCCGGACGCCGATCGGCGAATTGTCGATGTTCAGCACGATGGCCACCTTCGGCGCGCCCGCCGACGTGACGCTGTCGGAGCTGGCCATCGAATTGTTCTACCCCTTGGACGACTTCACCGCGGCCGCGCTGCGCGAGGCGGCGGCCGCGGCGAAGAGGTGAGCGGCGCTCAGGCGTCCAGCATGGTTTCGTCCCACTCGCGATCCAGGTCGGGATCGGCGGCCGACAGCACCTCGTCCAACCGCAGGCCCAGTTCGCCGATGTTCGGTTCGGTCATCATGTTGAGGTGATCGCCCGGCACGTCGATCACCGTGAACCGGCGGGCCACGTACCGCTTCCAGCCGTTGTCGGCGCTGTCGAACATGCTGCCGACGGTCTTGTGCGCCAGGTCGACGCCCGGCGGCAGGCCCTCGGTCGCGCGCAGCAGCGTGACGTCGCGGTCGTACGGCTCGAGCTTGTAGTCCAGCATGGCCGAGTAGTTCGCGTAGAACACCTCGTAGAGCCGCCGGATCGCCTGCGGCGAACTGTCGGCGGGCAGGATGCCCGACCGCACCGACTCCGCCAGCATCGCCGCGAACAACTCCTCGGAGTTGTGCACGCCGGGCTCGAAATCGACCAGGGCGGAGCGGCTTCCGCGCGCGTACCACAACAGCTCGAGGAAGAACCACCGGATGAGTTTCTCCTCCGGGATCGGTGTCCGCGTGCGAGCGCGCAGCGCCATCGTGTCCAGCAGCGTCACGCTGGACACCTCGTGCTCGGGGAGCTGACGGGCCATCTCCAGGGCGACGTAGCCGCCGAACGACCAGCCCGCCAGGTGATAGGGGCCGGTCGGACGAACCCGCCGTACCGCCTGCAAGTACGACTCGGTCATCGCCGGGATCGTCTTCTCCGGCGCGCTACCGGAATCCGCGCCCGACGCCTGCAACCCGTACACCGGGCGATCCGGATCCAGGTGCCGCGCGAGAGCCAGATAGCACAGCACGTTGCCGCCGATCGGGTGCACCAGGAACAGCGGCGGCTTGGCGCCGCCCACGCTGATCGGCACCAGCGGGTCGAATGTGCGCTGGATGTCGCCCGCCCGCACCAGCGTGGCGAGCCCCGCGGCGGTGGGCGCGCCGATGAACTCGTCCAGCGGCACCTCCACGCCCCAGCGGCGCGACAGCGCCATCACCACGCGCATCGCCCCGATCGACGTGCCGCCCACGGCGAAGAAGTCGTCGTCGACGCCGATCGAGCGCAGGCCAGCGTACTCGGCCAGCAGTTCGACCGCCGACCGCTCGTACTCGTCGGCGGGCTCGCGCCGCGCCGAGACCGAATCCGTGGCGTCCTCCCCGTAGGCGCGCAGCGTCGCGTCGTCACGCTTCCCGCTGGGCGTGCGGGGCAGTTCGTCGAGCCAGACGAACCGCGCGGGCACCATGTGCGCGGGCAGCATCGAACGCAGGTCGTGCCGCAGTGCGGCCAGATCGGTCTGCTCGGCCGCGCCGACCAGGAACGCGATCAGCGAGCCGTCGATTCCACCGAAACCACGCGCCACCACGGCGGCTTCGGTGATGCCGGGGAACTTCTCGACCAGGCCGAGGATGCACAGTTCGACTTCGGCGGGCTCCACCCGGAACCCGCGAATCTTGACCTGGCTGTCGCTGCGGCCGAGGCAGACGATGTCGCCGGAGAACAGCCGGACACCGAGGTCGCCGGTGCGGTAGCGGATTCCGCCGGCGTGCGTGGCGACGAACCGCTGCGCGGTGAGCGCGGGCCTGCCCTCGTAACCGCGGGCGATGCTGCGGCCGCCGAGATAGATCTCGCCGATCACGCCGTCCGGCACCGGCCGCAGGGCGCTGTCGAGCAGTTCCACGGTGTCGCCGTCGACGGCGCGGCCGATGGGCGGCAGCGCCGGGAACTCGTCGGCCGGACCCGTGAGGGTGAACTTGGTCGCGACGTGGGATTCGGTAGGGCCGTATTGGTTCTCCAGCACCAGGCCCGGCACCACTTTGCACAGCGCGCGGATCTCGTCGGTGATGCGCAGCTGTTCGCCGGAGGAGATCAGCACCTTGAGTTCGGTCGGGAACATCCGCCGCGCCACAGCGGCCTCGGCGAAGGCCTGCAAGGCCACGTACGGCAGGAACAGCCGTTCGATGCCCTCCTCCACCACCGTGTTCAACAGTTGCTCGACGTTCGAGCGCAGATCGGCCGAGCTCACCCGCAGGGTTGATCCGGCCGTGAGGGTGGTGAAGATCTCCTGGAACGACACGTCGAAACTCAACGGCGCCAATTGCAGGGTGCTCAGCAGGCCGGTGCCGGTGACCGCGCGGTTCTGCCAGTCCACCAGGGAAGTCAAGCCGCGATGCGGCATCGCGACGCCCTTGGGCTCACCGGTCGACCCGGAGGTGAACAGCACATACGCCACCGCGTCGGGCGAAATGTGATCCGGCAGCGCCACCTCGGCTCCGGGCTCGGCGTCGTCGAAGAGCGCGGCGGTGTCCAGCACCAGGGCGGCGTCGTCGACGATGTCGCGATACGCGGCGTCGGCGATCACCCGGTGCGGGCGGGCGCGGTCGATCATCAGGTTCAGTCTGGCCCGCGGATAGCTGACGTCCAGCGGGACGCACGCGGCCCCGATCCTGGTCAGGGCGAGGACGAGCAGCACCAGCTGCGGGCGGCGCCCCATCAGGATGCCGACGCGGTCGCCCGGCGACACCCCGAGTCCGATCAGGCGCCGCGCCAGCCGATCGGAGCGCTCGATCATCTCGTCGTAGGTGACCGATTCGTCGTCCCCCGCGAGAGCGACGCGGGCGGGGTCAAGGGCGGCGGCCTCGACCACCAGCGTGCCCACGTCGCGGGCGGTCGCGGGACCCGCGCCGCGCTCGATCACCGCGTCGGGATCGGCGACGATGCCGGCCAGCATGCGCAGCTGGGTGCGCGCCACGGTCTCGCACTGTTCGGCGGTGAGTGTGTGGTCGCCGTCGACCCGCAACCACATCCGGCCGTCGCGCGGGTCGGTGGCCGCGGTCACCAGCAGCTGGAAGTTGGTCTCCTCCCGGGCGTCGAAGTCCAGCAGGCGCACGCCGTCCAGCACCAGCATGGGCTGGAAGACGTGGTAATTGACGAAGTTGAACGCCGTCTCGAAGACCGGCCCGCCGTCGGCGAGGATCGACCGCAGCGGGTAGCGGCGGAACGGGTAGGCCTCGCGCTCGCGCCGGGCGATCTGCTCCACCGCGGCACGCCAGGTGGTCGCGCTGCTGTCCAATCGGATCGGCAGCGTGTTGAGGAACAATCCGGCCACGCGTTCGGCGCCGGCCCGGTCCGGGCGGCCGTGGCTCACCACGCCGGTGGTGACGTCCGTGCGGCCGGTGAGCGCCCGCAACGCCAGGCAGTGCGCCGCCAGATAGACCGATTTCTCCGGAACCTGGTGTCGCGCGGCGAACGCCGACACCCGTTCGGCCAGCCCGCGTGGCACCAGCGCCCGTGCCTGCGGCACGCCCGCGACCACCGGCTGATGCACCCCGAGCGCGGTGAGCGCGGTGGGTTCGGCGCCGGCCAGGGCGGTCAGCCAGTAGGCGCGGGCCGCGGTGTCGTGCGCCGCGCCGAGCTCGGCCTGCGCGTACTCGGCCAGCACGGTGGCCGGATGCGGGGTGGCCTCCACCTGGGTGCGGGTCATGCCGAGGTGGTTGAGGTAGTCCAGCAGCAGTTCCAGCACCGACGTGGCCACGCTCCATCCGTCCAGGATGGCGTGGTGGAAGCTCAGCACCAGATCCACCGTGCCGACCGGTTCCTGCGGTCCGGGGCGGACGAATGCCCGGATGGCGAACAGCGGGGCCAGCGAGATGTCGTATTGAGCGTGGGTGCGCTCCTGGAGGTAGATCTCGATCAGGTCCTCGCCGTCCGCCTCATCCATGTCCCCGAGGTCGACGATCTCGAGCTCGTAGGGCGGCGCGACGTGCACGACCTGCAGCGGGACCGAGTACCTGCTCAGTTCGAACGATGAACGCAGCGCGGGTTGCCGCCGCACCAGCCGGTCCACGGCCTCCCGGAATTGCGCCGGTTCCCATGGGATTTCGAGCCGGTAGCGGAAAGCGTCCTTGTAAGTGACCGAGTCGGTGCGCTCGATGCTGTGATAGAGCATGCCCAGTTGCAGGGCGGTCGCCGGAAAGGCGTCCTCGGCCTGGTGCAGCGCGGCCCGGTCGATCAGCGGCACCGTCTGCAGGGGCGCCGCGACGCGCTCGCGGTCGTCGTGCCGGTCGTCGCGCACCACCCGGGCCAGCTCGGCGATGGTCGGCGCCTGGTAGAAGGCGTCCACGTCGAAGTAGAGCCCGGCGCGTTCGGCGGCCGTGCGCACGGCCAGCGCGAGGATCGAATCGCCGCCGTGGGTGAAGAAGTTGTCGTGCACGCCGATCGACTCGATGCCGAGCACGCTTTGCCAGACCTGCGCCAACCTGGTCTCGACAGCGGTGCGCGGCTCGCGGCCCACGACCGGCTCGGCGCCGTGGCCGAGCACGAGGTGTTCGGCGAGCGCGCGCCGGTCCAGCTTCCCGTTGCGGGTCAGCGGGATGCGGTCCACCCGGATCAGCCGGGAGGGCACCATGTAGCGGGGCAGCCGGTCCGCGAGCTGCTCGGCGATCCGCTCGCCGGAGACGTCCTCCCCGACGAAGTAGCCGACCAGTTGCACGCCCTGTGCCTCCGAGACTTCGTCCACCACGGCGGCCGCGCGCACCCCGGCGCAGCCGAGCATGGCGTTCTGCACCTCGCCGAGGGTGATCCGGTTGCCCCGGATCTTCACCTGGTCGTCGAAGCGGCCCAGGTATTCGAGGTTGCCGTCCGGCAGCCATCGCGCCAGGTCGCCGGTGCGGTACCGGCGGCGTCCCGGCACCCCGCGATCGTCGACGAACGCCGCCGCGGTCAGCTCCGGCCTGCCGCGGTAGCCACGGGCCACGCCGACGCCCGCGATGTTCAGTTCCCCCGGCACGCCGACCGGCACCCGGCGTCCGATGTGGTCGAGCACGAGCAGGTCGATGTTGTCGATGGGGCGGCCGATCGGCACCACGTCGAGCGGTTCGTCGGCGGGGCAGTCGAAGTAGGAGACGTCGACGGTGGCCTCGGTCGGGCCGTAGAGGTTCACCAGCTGCGGCGCTGACGCCCCGGCCGCGGCGAAGACCGCGTGGAACCGGCGCACCAGCGCCGGCGGTAGCGCCTCGCCGCTGCAGATCACCCGTCGCACGCTGCCGATCCGCGCGACCGTCGGCGGATCGGCCGCCAGCTCGTCGACGAACGCGGCCAGCATGGAGGGCACGAAGTGCAACACCGTCACGCCGTGCGCCGCGATCGCCTCGGCGATGCGGCGCGGATCGCGCTCCCCGCCCGGTTCGAGCAGCGCCACCCGGGCGCCGGTGATCGCCCACCAGAACAGTTCCCATACCGACACGTCGAAGGTGACCGGCGTTTTCTGCAGGATGACGTCCGCCTCGTGCAGGGGATAGCGCCGCTGCATCCAGATCAGGCGGTTCACCACCGACCGATGCTCGATCATCACGCCCTTGGGCACGCCCGTGGAACCCGAGGTGTAGATGATGTAGCCGAGATCCGCTGGGTGCGAGACATTTTCGATGCCACGTGCCGGGACGGTGTCGGCTACCGCGATCCGGGTGACGCCCAGTTCGTCGAAAACCGCCCGATGCCGTGGCCCCGCCACGACGAAGCGCGCCCCGCAGTCGGCGAGCACGGTCTCGATGCGGGCTGCCGGGAAGTCCGGGTCGAGCGGCACATACGCGCAACCGGCCCGCAATACACCGAAGATCGCGACGAGCATCTCGGTCGAGCGGGTAAGCACCACCGGCACGCATTCGTTGCCGGTCGCGCCCAGCGCGCGCAGCCTGGCGGCGAATCCGTCGGCCAGCGCGGACAATTCGGCGTAGCGCAGCGGTTGTTCGCCCGACCCGGCGACCGGTTCGATCGCGATGCGTTCCGGATGCCTGGCGGCCGCCTCGGCGACCAGCCGATCGAGGGTGGTGTACGGGAATTCCACACGCGGCCCGGATTCGAACGCGGCGATGGCCGCCCGCTCGCGCGCGGGCATCAGCGGCAGCGCCGAGATCGGCTCCTCGGGCCGGTCCAGCGCCGCCACCAGCAGCGCGCCGATGCCGCGCACCACCGACTCCAACGGGAAGTTCTCGTCGAACACGTCCCGGTCGTAATAGAGCTGGAGGTTCAGCGAGCCGTCGCGCGCGTGCTCGACGCCGAGGATGTTCAGCGCCTCGAGCACCGTGCCCGGATTGACGATGTCCAGGGTGGCCAGGATCTTGTCGAGGTGATCGGACGGCGGCATCTTGATGTAGGAGTACGCCACGTCGAACAGCGGCGGCGCGGTCGGGTCGCTGCTGAGCGCGCGGGCCAGGTCACCGTAGGGAAAACGCTCGTAGCGCTTGAGTTCCCGGATCTGCGCGGCCACCTCGGTGGCGACCGCGGACAGCGGCTGGTCCGGGTCGACGCGGATGCGCAGGGGCACCACGTTCGTCCGGTGCCCGGAGGTGCGGAAGGTCTCCGCGCTGTGCCGGTTGAGCATCGGGACACCGATCACCACCTCCTCGGAGCGGTGGATTGTGGTCAGGTAGGCGGCCAGCGCCGAAACGGTGAACGCGAAGACGGAGAACCCGGTCGCCCGGATGCGATCGAGGAAGGCGGGTTCGACCACCACGCGCTGACGTCCCCGGTTGACGTCGGGCGTGCTCGCCCGGCCGGAGAAGAGGGCGGGAACCACGCCTTCGAAGCGGCGCACCAGCGCGTCGCGATCGGCCACCCACTGCGCGGAGGACAGGTACTCCTCGTGTTCGGCGGCGATCTTGCGGTAGGTCGCGGCGCCGCGGTCGGTCTGCTCGGTCACCGGATCCGGCTCGGCGAGTTCTTCCAGCGACAGGTCGGTGCGGCTGTAGTTGTCCACCAGGGCGCTCCACAGCGCGTTCACGCCCCAGCCGTCGATCATCGCGTGGTGCATCGCCACGTACAGGTGGAAATGGCCGGGCCCGTCGACCAGCGCGGCGATCCGGAACGGCTGCCGCGGCGGCGACGGCGTCACGTTGGCCCGGTTCACCCAGTCGCGGCGGGCCGCGGCCGGATCCGACGCCCAGCTGAGATCGACCAGCTCGACCTCGGGTAGCTCGTCGGAGACCCACTGCAGGAAACGGCCTTCGGAGAACTCGAACCGCAGGCGCAGCGCGTCGTCGGCGAGCAGGGCCCGGCGCACCACCGCCCGCAACCGGGCCATGTCGAAAGGCTCGTCCAGGAACGCGCAGTAGGCGTTTCGGGTGACCGGCGCCGGGGCATACCGGTAGGCGACGGACAACACATCGCGCTGGTACGCGCTGACCGGCCAGGCTTCGGGGGGTCTCTCGGAAGTAGCACTCGGTTCGAATGTCACAGTCACTCCTATCGCGACAGTCGCGGCACCGGCCGTGCGCGGATCTACCCAAGCCCACCCTGATCGCTGACACGCAAAGCTGCTACCACACTTATCCAGTTATCGATATCGCGAATCACGGCATCGGCTCTGCCGATGCCGCGACTCTGCTGTTGTATCGGGTGTACGCGCGCCGGTCAGCAGGCCGACAGCAGCGCACGCACGCTTTCGTCGGCGAGCCGATCGGCTCGTTCGCGCGAGACCGCGGGTTCGACATAGCCGATGTTGAGCGACAGCGCGTTGTGCGTCGCGTTGGCGGTGGCCATGATGAAGCCGCTGACGGACATGCCGGAGACGAACTGCGCGCCTTCCAGCTGCCAGGCGCCGATCTTGTCCGGGAAGGGGTAGCTGCCCAGGTAGGTCATGCAGAGATGCCCCGGGCCGCGAGTGTCCATGAGTTTCACCGTGGAGGCGCTGGCGGCCACCGACTTCGGCGCGGCCACCTTCAGCAGGTTCAGCGCGGACAGGTGATCGCGCCGATCCATGCGCGTGCCGTACTCGCGCTCGATCTCCGCGGCGATCTCCCACAGCGAGGCCCACGGCGCGTACTTCGCCGGCGTGGCGATCATGCCCTGATAGGTGCCCACCTCGGTGTCGCCTGCGGCGCCGTCGAGATGTTCGCGGAAGTTGACCGAGCTGCCGACGGTGTACCAGGTGGCCTTCGCGGCGCCCGCCTCCCTGGCCGCCGCGATCAGCAGCGCGGCCGACAGCGCGGCCTGCAGTCCGACGCCGTGGCGGTCGCATCCAGCGGTGAGCGCCTCGAGCTGGTCGCCGTCGAGGCTGCGGTGCACCACCCGGCTGCGGCGTTGCGCGGGCGGCGCGAGCGTGGTCGGCTCCAGCCTGCGCGGCTTGCGCAGTTGCGACTTCTGGTCGCGCAGGAACGATCCCGCGGTGCGCAGCGCACCGCCCGGACCCCGGAAGCGCGGCGGAAACAGCTCCTCCGGGCCCGGTCGCACCGGCGCGGGCGAGAAATCGCCTTCATCCCCGGCGGCCACCTGGAGCACCTGCTTGGCCACCGACAGCGCGCTCTCGCCGTCGGCGATCGCGTAGTGCAGCGTGACGATCAGCTCGTTGGTGCCGTCGGTCTCCTTGATCAGCACCGCTCTGGCCAGCGGGCCGGTGCGCCAGTCGAACGGCTCGCGCAGCTCCACCTCGTCGGCCTCGGCCAGCCAGTTGGTGCTGTCCTCGGATTCGATCACGCGCAGCGGAATCGGCGCCTGCACCGGCACGAAACGCGGTGCGGTGCCGTCCGGTTCGGCGGCGACGGCGACCCGCAAGAGTGGATGTCGGCGCTGCACCTCGTCCAGGCCCGCGCGGATCTGCCCGGCCTCGACGTGCCCGCGGATCCGCACGCGCGACAGGATGTGCAGCGGCGCGAGCTGATCGGCGATCCAGTGCCAGCGCTCGACCGGCGAGAGCGGACGCGGCAGCCGCGCGGTCGGCCCGTCGGGCGCCGGGAAGGACATCGGCTTGCCGAGTTCCCGCAGGAAGAATTCGGTGGGCGCGTGCCGGAAGTAGGTGTCGCGCACGCGCACCAGGCGCGGGTCGGTGGTCTGCTCGATCTTGGCCAGCGACGCCGAACCGTTGACGAACATGGCGGTGCGGTCGGCGCGCAGCTTCTCGTACCGGCGCAGTCCCGCCACCGGGTCCAGGGCGCTGCGCAGCACGCCGGCCAGGACGACCGCGTCCTCGATGGCGGCGTTGGCGCCCTGACCGAGGCTGGGCAGCATCGGGTGCGCCGCGTCGCCGAGCAGCGTCACCCGGCCGCGGCCCCACTGCGCCAGCGGCGGACGGTCCTGTGCGGGCACGGCCAGGATCGCCGATTCGTCGGTCTGCTCGATGCAGGCGCGCACCTCCGGCGCCCATCCGGCGTACAGGCGCAGCAGGTCTTCCCTGCCGCCCTGCCAGTTCGCGGCCTCGTCGGCGGGCAGCGTCTTGGTGCCCCACCAGTACACCCGGCCGTGGCCGATGTCGTGGATGCCGAAACGCATTCCGGTGCCCCAGAAGTGCGCCGAAAGCCCACGGGCGACGTTGCGGTGCTCGAACGGGATGCAGGCCAGCCAGCACACGAAATTGCCGGGGCGCGGCTCGGCGCGGCCGTGCAATTGGGCGCGCACCATCGAGTGGATGCCGTCGGCGCCGACGAGCAGATCGCCCTCGGCGACCCGGCCGTCGGCGAACTCGACGCGCACGTGCTCGCCGTCGTCGACGAAGCGGGTGGCTTGCGCGCCGACGAAAGTCGGCGTGTCACCGATCGCGGTCAGCAGCACGTCGTGCAGGTCGGTGCGGT
Source organism: Nocardia niwae NBRC 108934 = DSM 45340 (assembly GCF_001613465.1). Lineage (GTDB taxonomy): Bacteria > Actinomycetota > Actinomycetes > Mycobacteriales > Mycobacteriaceae > Nocardia > Nocardia niwae. Next base: position 197,678 of record NZ_BDCK01000020.1, read on the forward strand.
GCAGCGCTACGGCGGGCGCGCCGAGCTGGGCGTCGAGCCGGTGCACCGGGAGCACCCGGATCGGGCTGCCGTCGGGGTTGCAGAAACGGAAGGTCTCGACCCGTCCGCCGCGTTCGAGCAGTTGCTCATCGATTCCGCGGCCGAGGGTGCGCAGCGCGTTGATTCCGTTGGCCTGCACGGAAAGTCCGAAGCCCTGAGCCCGCAGCTCCGGACCGGCTTCATATAGTTCGACGCCGAATCCCGCATGCCGCAAGGCGGCCGCGGTGGTGAGTCCTCCGATCCCCGCCCCGAGAACGACAACCTTGATCGGACTGCTCATCGAACCTGCACTCTCATCGAACCACTCGACGGCACAGGTGCTTCCTGCCGCGACGCGGCCCACGGGCCACACTGCCCGCGCGAAAGCCATCCCATCGAGCAGCACTGACCGAGGCGACTGCGTCGACCCCGACCAGACGGGCCGCTGGGACGCCTGTGCCTGACCGACCGGAAGCCTACCGCTACTCGGCGCGCAAGGCCGAGTTGAAGTGAGATTCACCGCATCGCGCGATTGTGAAACGCAAATGTGTTGCAATGGGGCATAATTCGCCCTCCGCGCACCGCGTTCGCCCTCGATTCCGGTGCGGCGGCGGCCTCAGAGGTAGGACGTATCGTTCACCAGACGCACCGAGGACCCGCCGTCGGGATAGAACTCCGCTATCGATAGCGACGCCAGATCCAGATGCAACCGGTACAACAGCGACGGGCCGGTTTCGAGGGCCAGCCGCAGCAGCGTCTTGATCGGGGTCACGTGACTGACCACCACCACATTGGCGCCGGGATACCGCTCGACGAGATCGCGCAGCGCCGCGTCCACCCGTGCGAGCACCTGCTCGAAACTCTCCCCGCCGGGTGCGGCGACGGTGGGATCCCCGAGCCAGCGGGCGTGCAAGCCGGGATCGCGCTGCGCGGCTTCGGCGAAGGTCAGTCCCTCCCATGCGCCGAAGTCGGTCTCGATCAATCGCTCGTGGATCTCCACCGGGACCTCGAGCGCGGCCGCGGCCGCGTCGGCGGTCTCCCTGGCCCGGCCGAGCGGCGAACTGACCACCGCGGCGATACCGCCTTTGGCAGCGAGCATCTTCGCGGCGCGGGCCGCCTGTTCCCGCCCGAGCGGGGTGAGCGGCGGATTGCCGCGCCCGGAATAGCGGCGCTGCACCGACAATTCGGTCTGACCGTGGCGAAGCAGCAGCAACCGGGTGGGACGGCCGGTGGCCCGGGTCCAGCCCGGACCGTGCTGCGCCGGAGCGGTCTGCTCGGCGTTCGCGTTCCCGACCTCATCGATCCAGCTCGGCGCCTCGCGCTCGGCGACCGCGAGGGCCGGATCGGCGGCCTCGGCCGTCCGCGCGTCCGGGGCCGCCGCGCGGTTGTTCGCGACGCCGCTTCCCTCGTCCATGGCCTCGTTCGCCAGCCGGTCGGCGTGCGAGTTCTGCGCGCGCGGAATCCAGTCGTAGGTCACCCGGGTGAAGCCGGCGGCGAGCCTGCGAGCCTGGTCGGCGAGCGGGATCAAGGCCGCGTGCTTGATCTTCCAGCGCCCGGACATCTGCTCGACGACCAGCTTGGAATCCATGCGCACCACGACCGACTCGGCGCCCAGTTCGGCGGCCGCCGCCAACCCCGCGATCAAACCGCGATATTCGGCGACGTTGTTGGTGGCTACGCCGAGGAACTCCCGGCGCTCGGCGAGCACCCGGGCGTGGTCGGCGTCGAAGACGACGGCTCCATAGCCGGCCGGGCCGGGATTGCCCCGCGAACCGCCGTCGGCTTCGACGATCACCTCGGGCAACTTCACCGCGTTTCCCCGGCCATCGGTCGCGGCGAACTCACAGCCCCGATTCCTTGGTCCGGACCAGGATCGCGCCGCACTCCGGGCAGCGCACGACCACGTCCGGGGCCGTCTTGGCGATGCGCGCGATCTCGCCGCGATCGAGTTCGATACGGCACGCGCCGCAGCGGCGAGCCTGCAACAGCGCGGCGCCCGCGCCGTGCTGCTCGCGCTGCCGGTCGTAGATGGCGAGCAGCTCGCCGGGCACCTTCGCCACCATGCCCGCGCGATCGGTCACGCAGCGCGTCTGCGCCACGTCCAGATCCGCGAGCGCCTCGTCGCGCTGCCGCCGGGCGGCGGAGAGTTCGTCCTCGGTCTTGCTCAATCGCGCGCCCGCGTGCTCGTAGTCGGCGGCGGAGGCCTCCCTCCGCTCCATCACCTCGAGCAGCTCGTCCTCCAGGACGGAGCGGCGCCGCTGCAGACTGCCCAGCTCGTGCTGGAGTTCCGAAAGCTGTTTGGCGTTCACCGTTCCCGCGGTGAGCATGGCTTGATCGCGCTCCTCGCGCTTGCGCACCGCCTCGACCTCGCCCTCCAGCTTGCGGATGTCGCGGTCGAGGTCGTCCAGCACGATCTGCACGGCCACCGCGGCGTCGGAGTGCGCGTTGCGCTCGGCTTCCAGCCGCGCCACCTCCTGCTGCTCGGGCAGCACGGTGCGGCGGTGCGCGATCCGGGTCAGCTCGGCGTCGACGGCGGCGAGCCGCAGCAGCTCGGCCTGGATCGGGGGTTCGACATTCAACGCGGACAAACTCCTGGACGGGGTGGACGGGACCGAGGTTCCACCGTACCCCGCCGCATCGGCGAACCGGCGTCAGCCGCCGACGGCGCGAGTTTTGATGGCGTCGCGGGAGATGTAGACGTCGTACTCCCCGGGCACCGCGATCACCGCGTTGCCGTAGGCCGAACGCACGAACGGCTGGGTCCACCAGCGGCCCTCGCGCATGTCGGCGAAGAAGTCGCGGTCGCCGTCGTTGAGGAAGATCTGGTTCTGCTCGGTCGCGACGCCGTCGAGGCGCTGGCCGTACAGGCGGCTGATCCGGTAACCGGAATGAAAGCCCAGCGCGTTGACCCACGGCTCCAGCTCGACGATGCCGGATTGCAGCACCCACATGTCGCCTTCGACCCGGTAGGTCTGCCGCTGTTCGGGGTGGTCGTCGTCGCCGTACAGGACGAGGTCGACGTCCATCTGGTGTTCCTGGCCTGCCACCGGCTTGGCCACCACGTGCGCCGCCTTGATCTCGCCGGTCAGTCCGAGGTAGGTCTGCAGCAGGGTCGCGATCCACAGCAGTACCGCCGCGACCAGCAGCAGCGCGAGCCCGCCCGACCCGCGCGCCAGCAGCGGCCGCATCCCCACCCGGCGCCAGGCGATCAGACCGGAGACGATCAGCGCCACACCGACGACCAGCAGCAGGATCAGCCCGATCTGCACGAGCCCGAAATCAACCGGGAAGTTCATGCGGTAGTTGTACCCCGCACGAACTACTCGATTCACGCAAACCGCCCAACCCGTCCGGGCTCGGCGCGGACACGCCCCGACACGCCGTGACCGGTCCGCCGCCGCGCCAACGGCTTCGGACGCTCAGTCGGTGGCGCGCACCGTCCACGGGTCGGTACGCAAGGTGGACACCCTGGTCTCCAGGCCGGGCAGCGCGGTTCGCACAACCGCTTCGGCCTGTGCGCACCACGGGAATTCGGTGGCCCAGTGCGCGGCGTCGACCACGGCGGGACCGCCCTTGCGCAGGTGCTCGTCCACCGGATGGTGACGCAGGTCGGAAGTGACGTACGCGTCGACGCCGAGGCCGCTGACCCTGCCCAGGTAGGAGTCGCCCGCGCCGCCGCAGACGGCGACGGTGTAGACGGAGCGGTCCGGGTCACCCGCGGCCCGCACGCCCCAGGCGGTGGACGGGAGAGCGCGGGCCACGCGATCGGTGAAGGCGCGCAACGATTCCGGTTCCGGCAGGGTGCCGACCCTTCCGATGCCGAGCGACGACGGCAGCTGGGCGCGTTCGCCGATGTGGTAGACCGGGTCCTCGCCGGGATGCGCGGCGAGCAGCGCGGCGAGCACGGCGGAGCGGGCCGAGGAGGGAGCGGCGACCTCCACCCGGTCCTCCTCGGCGTACTGGAGTTCACCCAGGGTTTCCTGCGTCGGAGAGGCTTCGGTCGTCGGACGGGACTGCACGGTCGCGGGCACCCGTACCGCACAGTCGCACTGGTCTGCCCGCTTGCCCGCACCGGCGGCGAAGAGCGCGGCGAGTACCGCCTCGGTGTGCGTACGTGGCACCTGTATCACCCAATTGTCCACGGCCGACTGGGGTTTCGCGTCCAGCGGGCCGGTCACCGTCAGTCCGATGGCCGCGGCGAGCGCGTCGGAGACGCCGGGTTCGGCGGAGTCGGCGTTGGTGTGCGCGGTGAACAACGCGCAACCGGAGCGGATCAGCCGGTGCAGCAGCGCGCCTTTCGGTGTGCTCGCCGCGACCGTGTCGACGCCGCGCAACAGCAGCGGATGGTGCACCACCAGGGCCTGCGCCCGCCAGTCGATCGCCTCGTCGACGACCGCGGCGGTCGCGTCGACCGCGAACAGCACCCGGGTCAGCTCCTCGGCCGGGTCACCGCAGACCAGGCCGACCGAGTCCCATGGCTCGGCCAGCGCGGGCGGGTAGGCCGCGTCGAGCACCCCGATGAGATCCGCGAGCGTGGTCATCGTCCACCTTCCTTCGCTTCGGCCCTGCACTGCATCGCCGGATTCGACCGGATCGCCGCGACCAGCCGATCGACCTCCGCCGCACCGCGGACCGCGACGCGCAGATGATCCGGGCCCAGGCCGGGGAAGGTATCCGCGCGCCGGACCGCGATCCCCGCCGCGGCCAGGTGTTTGCGCAGCAGTGCGCCGTCCGGGACGCGCAGTAGCAGGAACGGCCCCTCGGCCGGGGTGTGGACCTCGATGCCGAGAGCGGTCAGGCGCTCGATCATCGCGGCGCGCTGCTCGGCGAGCGTCCGCGCGCCGCGCTGGGACTCGGCCACGGCCGCCGGGCTCGCGGTGGCTGCGATCGCCTCCAGTTGCAGGGTGCCCAGCGCCCAGTGCGGCCGCCCCTGGTCGAGGCGCGCGAGAACCTTGGGCGCGCCCAGGAAATAGCCGCAGCGCAAACCCGCCAGCGCCCAGGTCTTGGTGAGGCTGCGCAGCACGAGCAGGTCGGGCGCGGAGTCGGCGGCGAGGGATTCCGGCTCATCCGCGACCGCGTCGGCGAAGGCTTCGTCGACCACGATGACGCGGCCCGGCCTGCGCAGGGCGCGGATCGTGTCGGCCGGGTGCAGCACCGAGGTCGGGTTGGTCGGGTTGCCGAGCACCACCAGGTCGGCCTCGGCGGGCACCGCCGCGGGATCCAGCCGGTAGGGCGGTTCCAGTAGCACCCGGGTGACGGGGACGCCCGCCTCCCGTAACGCGAGTTCCGGCTCGGTGAACGAGGGATGCAGCACCGCGGCCGAGCGGGGCGCGAGGCGGGGCAGCAGTGCGAAGCCTTCCGCCGCGCCCGCCAGCAGCAGCACCTCATCGGGAGCACGGCCGTGCCGGGCCGCGACCGCGCGGCGCGCGGCGTCGGCGTCCTCGGCGCTCGGATAGCGGCCCAGATCGGACAGCCGCCCGGCCAGGCGCCGCCGCAGCCACTCCGGCGGCGCGGCTCCCTGGACGTTCACCGCGAAATCGAGCATGCCGGGGCGCGCGTCCACGTCGCCGTGGTGACGCAGTTTCGCGCGATCGACGGTGTCCTCGGCCACGAGATCACACCCTACGTGGCGGGCCGGGGGCGGGACCGGCCAGAATGGCAGGCGTGGGTCAGCTGCACGTCTCGTTCGTCTGTACCGGCAACATCTGCCGCTCTCCGATGGCGGAAAAGATCTTCGCGTCGCACCTCTACCGGGCCGGGCTCGCCAACCGGGTGCGGGTGAGCAGCGCGGGCACCGGTTCGTGGCACGTCGGCGACGACGCCGACCCGCGGACCTGCGCGACCCTGCGCAAGTACGGATACCCGACCGGCCACGTCGCCGCGGTGTTCGGCGCCGAGCACAGCGACGCGGACCTGGTGATCGCGCTGGACCGCTCGCACCAGCGCGACCTGGCCCGCCTCGGCATCCCGGCCGAGCGACTGCGGTTGCTGCGCGCCTTCGACCCGGACGCCGACGACCAGGATGTGGCCGACCCCTACTACGGCGACGCGGCGGACTTCGAACTCGTGCGCGCGCAGATCGAGGCCGCCGTCCCCGGCCTGCTCGACTGGGTGCGCGCCGAACTGGCCACCGCCGAACCGCCCGATCCGCGCCGAATCTCCGACGAGCGATCCTGATGCGCAGGCTCGCCTTCCTGCTGCGCCCCAGCTGGCTGATCCTGGCGGTGCTGGTGGCCGCGTTCGCCTACCTGTGCTTCACCGTGCTCGCGCCGTGGCAACTCGGCAAGAACACGGCCACCTCGCATCGCAACCAGCTGATCGCCGACTCGGTGAAGGCCGAGCCCGTGGACGTCACCACCGTGCTCTCCGGAAGCGACGAGCACACCGAGTGGCGGCGGGTCACCGCCGCCGGCGGTTATGTGCCGGACTCCACGGTGCTGGTGCGGCTGCGCCACCTCGACGGCGCTCCGGGGTACGCGGTGCTCGCGACGTTCCGGTTGGACGACGGCCGCGTGCTGCTCGTCGACCGCGGGCTGGTGCCGGCGGTCGACGGCACCCGCCCGCCGCAGATCCCCGATCCGCCCATGGGGCCGCAGCGCATCGAAGCCAGGGTCCGGATGTCCGAGGGCGTCACGCCCGGCAAGGACCCGAGCGTCCAGGACGGCTACCGCCAGGTGTATTCCATCGACACCCCCCAGGAATCGGCGGTCCTGCGACAACCCCTCACCCCGGTGCCCACCGGCGGCGAACGCGGCGGTTACCTGCAGTTGAGCGAGAACCAACCGGGCGCGTTCACCCCGACTCCACTCCCCCAGCTGGACGCGGGGCCCTATCTCTCCTACGGCCTGCAATGGCTGGCCTTCGGCATCATGGCTCCGCTCGGCCTCGGCTACTTCGTCTACGCCGAGATCCGGGAACGACGGAAGGAAAAGGCTTCCACCGCCGCACCGGCACCAGCGCCGTCCCCCGCCGACCAGCCCCGGGCCGATCCGGTCCCGTCGGCCTCTGCGGCCGCGCCGACCACAGAGGCTCGCCTCGCCGACCGCTACGGCCGCGGCCGCGGTTGATCCCGGCCGCGAACAGGTCGCGGTCGGCCGAGCGCTACGACTGATCCGGGCCGAGCAGATCCCACCGGTTCCCCGCGATGTCGAGGAACACCGCCACCCGCCCGTACGGCTCGTCGCGGGGCGCGCGCACGAACTCGACCCCGCGCGAGACCATCCGGTCATACGCCGACTGGAAATCCTCGACCTCCAGGAAGAACCCGACCCGTCCCGCGATCTGCCGACCGATCACCGCGACTTGCGCCGCACCGTCGGCCCGGGCGAGCAGGATGCCCGTTTCGGCGCCGGGCGGCCGCACGACCACCCACCGTTTCGCGCGGCCGTCATTCGTGAGCGCCGCGGAATCCTCGACCAGCTCGAATCCCAGCGAATCGACGAAGAAATCGATCGCGGAGTCGTACTCCGCCACGACGATGGTCATCAGCCCGATCCGCATCCGCGCGAGCCTATCCGAATCGGAACGCGGGCTGGCCAGGTCGACGGCCCCCACCCCCTCAGCGTCTGGTCACCGCGACGGCGGCGGCGAGCAGAGTGGCGGCGACTTGCACGGCTTCGGAAAGGCGGACCGCGCGGCGCAGGTCGTGCACCGTGGGAGCCGGGCCGTCCCCGAGCACCGGGCGCATCTCCACACCGTGCGGGTACTCGGTACGGCCCCCCAGCCGGACGCCGAGGGCCCCCGCCATCGACGCTTCCACCACCCCCGCGTTGGGGCTGGGATGCCCGGCCGCGTCACGCCGCCATGCGGCCAGGGTGGCAGCCGGCCCGCCGCCGATCGAGGAGGCGAGGGCGGCGGTGAGCAAACCGGTGACCCGCGCCGGGACCAGATTGGCCGCGTCGTCGACGCGGGCGGCGGCCCAGCCGAAACGCCGGTAGCGCTCGTTGCGGTAGCCGATCATCGCGTCCAGCGTGTTGACCGCGCGATACCCGAGCAAACCCGGGATGCCCGCCATGGCTCCCCACAGCACCGGCGCGACGGCCGCGTCGGAGGTGTTCTCGGCGATGGACTCCAGGGCCGCGCGGGCCAGCCCGTCCGCGTCGAGTGCCTGCGGGTCACGGCCGCACAGCGAAGGCAGCAGCGCGCGAGCGCCGTCGAGATCACCCTGCGTCAACCGGTCGGCCATCGCGTGACCGGTCCGGGCGAGGCTGCGTCCACCCAGCACGGTCCAGGTCGCGGCGGCGGTCGCGGCCACTCCGCCGCGCCGCACAGCCACCCCGAGACCGACCACCGCGCCGACGGCCAGCGTCTCGTGCAGCAACCCCGCCGCGCGCCGGTCGGCGTAGGTCACCGACTCCAAAGCCGCCACCGCCGAGCCGAATCCGGCCACGGGATGCCATCGGCGCGGATCGCCGAATACTCGGTCGAGCGCGAATCCGAGCAGCAATCCGAGCGCCCTGGAGGTCCCCTTCTGCACCCGGCGACAGTATCGGTCGCGCGTCGAGCGGCGCGCACGGCCCGGACCGTCCGCCCGGTGTCACACTCTGTGCCCCTGCGTCGTCGACTTGGTGACGCATCCATAGACTCGCCCGGCGAGGCCCGAACGACGAACGGCGAACAGCAGTGACTTCCGAACAGCCTTCCCCCGAGTTCCTCGACCAGGCCGAGCTGGCGCGGCGGTTCGAGGAGCACCGCCCATATCTGCGCAGGCTCGCCTACAGCACACTGGGCAGTCTCAGCGACGCCGACGACGTCGTGCAGGAGGCGTGGTTGCGATTGCAACGCCAGTACGAGGCGGGCGCCGCGAGTGAGATCGACAACCTGCGCGCCTGGCTGTCCACCGTCACCGGCAGGCTGGCCCTCGATCACCTCGGCTCCGCCCGCGTCCGCCGCGAGCAGTACGTCGGCGAGTGGCTGCCGGAGCCGGAGGTGACCAGCTGGGACGACCCCGCCGACCGGGTCACCCAGGACGAGCGGGTCACCACCGCGCTGCTGGTGGTGCTCGAGTCCCTGTCCCCGGCCGAGCGCACCGCCTTCGTGCTCCAGGACGTCTTCGGGATGAGCGGCCCCGAGGTCGCCGAAGTGGTCGGACGCACCCCGGCCGCCGTCCGCCAGCTCGCCTCGCGGGCGCGCAAGCACGTCGAGCAGGGGACCCCGCGCTTCCCCGCTTCCCCGGACGAGCAGAAGAAGGTGGTGTCGGCCTTCTCCGTGGCCTGGCGTTCCGGCGACCTCAGCGCCCTGCTGGGCGTGCTCGACGCGAACGTCAGCCTGACCGCCGACGGCGGCGGCAAGGTGCCCGCCATCCGGCAGCCCGTGCGCGGCGCCGAACTGGTGGCCAAGCTGCTGCTCGGCTGGTACCACTCGCCGTCCGCGGTGGGCGGCTGGGGCCGCGCGGTGCTGGTCAACGGCCAGCCCGGGCTGGTGGTCTTCGACGGCACCCACACGGGCGTGTTCTCCTTCACCGTCGACGACGGTCGCATCGTCGCGATCGACGTGGTCCGCAACCCGGACAAGCTGCGCGACCTGCCCGCCACCGGTGCGCCCGACTGGTTCATGGGCGAGGGCCGCACCGAGGCGGAGTAGTCAGCCCGCGACGCCGAGCGGGCGCGAATACCCGTGCGCGGCAGCCACTTCCGCCGACAACAGCCGCCCGCCGTCCGCGGTGAGCCCGTGCGCGAGGTCGGGATGCCTGGCGCAGGCCTCCTGCCAGCCGAGGCCTGCGATCGCCCGCACGTAGGGCAGGGTCGCGTTGGTGAGCGCGATCGTCGAGGTGTGCGGCACCGCGCCCGGCATGTTGGCGACGCAGTAGAACAGCGAATCCGCCACCCGGAAGGTGGGATTCGCGTGCGTCGTCGGACGCGCGGAGGCGAAGCAGCCGCCCTGGTCGATGGAGATGTCCACCAGCACCGCGCCGGGGCGCATTCCGGCGACGAGGTCGTCGGGGACGAGTTCCGGCGCACGCGCACCGGGAACCAGCACCGCGCCGATCACCAGATCGGCCGACAGCACCGCGCGGCGGATCTCGGCGGCGTTCGACGCGACCGTGGTGATCCGGCCGTCGAAGCGGGCGTCGAGCTCACGCAACCGGTGCAGGTTGGTGTCCAGCACGCTGACCCGCGCGCCCATGCCCACGGCGACCGCGGCCGCGTTCGACCCCGCCACGCCGCCGCCGAGCACCACGACTTCCGCCGGGCGCACGCCCGGGACGCCGCCGGGCAGCAGCCCCGCGCCGCCGAGCGGGGCCATCAGGTGATACGCGCCGACCTGGGCGCCGAGTTTGCCCGCGATCTCGCTCATCGGGGCCAGCAGCGGAAGCGACCCGTCGGCGGCGCGGACCATCTCGTAGGCGATGGCGGTGATGCCCGAGCGCAGCACCGCGTCGGTGCAGTCGCGCGAGGCCGCCAAGTGCAGGAAGGTGAACAGCACCTGCCCGCGGCGCATCCGCGGGTACTCCGGTGCGATCGGTTCCTTCACCTTCAACACGAGCTCGGCTTCCCGCCACACCCGGTCGGCGTCGGGGATGAGGCGGGCCCCCGCCGCGGCGTAGTCGGAGTCGGGAAAGCCCGATCCGACGCCCGCGCCCGCCTGCACCAGCACATCGTGTCCCAGCCCGGCCAGTTCCCCGGCGCCCGCCGGAGTCAGGGCCACGCGGAACTCTTGCTCCTTGACCTCCTGGGGTACTCCGATCCTCATACCGTCATCGTCGCCCCGCGGCGGGGCCCGCGCCACGACCGACGCGCCGAGCGCACACGGCGACCACCCGCGGCCCGCCCGCGTGCGGGTTTCTCGGCACGTTGCCCAGCTGGGCGCGGACTGCCCGTCTCACACGGTGGCCGGCCTGCCCAACGGCGGTATCCGCAACTGCTCGGCGCGGCCGCCGAAACGGAAGACGTGTCCCAGGTAATCGAGCGTCTCGCTGAAGTGCGCCCAGCCTTCGGAATGGACCGGCACGATCACCGCGTCGCCGAGTATCTCGGCCGCCTGCAGCGCGGTGCGCGCGTTCAAGGTGACGTCGGTGTCGCCGAAACGGCCGATGTTCGCGGCGCCGATGTTGAGCACGGCGACGTCGATGCGGCCGATCCGTTCGACGATCTCGCGCACCACGTCCACGGACGCGTTGTCACCCGAGACGTACACCGTCGGCTCCCCCTCGGCGCGCAGCACGAACCCGGTGACGATCCCGCTGAACGGCTCGCAGCCCTCCGGTCCGTGCAGGGCGGGCACCCCGGTCACCTGCACTCCGTGCACCGTCACGGTCTCCCAGTTCTCCAGTCCGCGCACACCCTCGATCCGGGTGGCGGCGCCGGGTGTGGAAAGCACGGTCGGCACGGTGGTCAGCAGCTTCCGGCCGGAGTCGTCCAAGTTGTCGGCGTGTTCGTCGTGCGAGAGCAGCACTACGTCCACAGGGCCGACCTCCTCGGCCGACACCGCGGGTCCGGTGAGCTTGTGCAGCGTGACGGGTCCCGGGTAGTCGCCCGGCTCGTCGAAGGTGGGGTCGGTCAGCCAGGTGCGGTCCGCGTAGCGGAACCGCAAGGTCGGTCCGCCGATGTGCAGGATTTCCAGGCCGGTGCGTTCGATCGTGTCGCTCATGTCGTTGATCTTGTCCTGCCCGCAAGGAGGACAACAGTGGCCCGAGAGCCGCTTACCATTAAGATCGGGCCATGCGTACGGTGGCCGTGTTGGCGTTCGACGGGATCAGCCCGTTCCATCTGTCCGTGCCCAGCCTCGTCTTCGGCCGGGTCGGCATCGACGGGCGCGCGCCGTATCGCGTGGACGTGTGCGCCGAGCGCCCCGGAAGCCTGCGCACGCCCGCGGGTTTCGACATCCATGTCCAGCACGGACTGGAGACGCTGACCCGCGCGGGCACCGTCGTGATCCCGAGCTGGCGCGCCGGCGAACCGTTGTCCGGCGAACTGCGCGCCGCGCTGCGAACCGCCCACGCGGACGGTGCCCGGATCGTCGGTTTGTGCCTGGGTTCGTGGGCGGTGGCCGCCAGCGGACTGGCCGACGGGCGCGAGGTCACCACGCACTGGGCCTCCGCCGCCGAGCTGGCTCGCGCGTTCCCCGCGGTCCGGGTTCGCGCCGACACCCTGTGGTCGGATCTGGGCGACGTCGTGACCTCGGCGGGCGTGGCCGCGGCGCTGGACTGCTGCCTGCACCTGGTCCGCCGCGATCTCGGCAGCAAAACGGCCACCGAACTGGCCAGGTCGCTGGTCACCGCTCCGCATCGCAGCGGGTCGCAGGCGCAGTACATCCCCGTCGCGGTGCCCGAGGCCGCCGACGACGATCCGATCGAGCGGGCCATGGTCTGGGCGCGGACGCATCTCGGCGACCCGGTCGACCTGGACGGCTGGGCCCGGGTCGCGTTGATGTCGCGGCGCACCTTCACCCGCCGCTTCCGCGACCGCACCGGCACCAGCCCCCAGCAGTGGCTCCTGCTCCAGCGCACCGACCGGGCGCGGTTGCTGCTGGAATCCACCACCGACACCGTGGAGCGCATCGCCGTCGACACCGGCTTCGGCACGGCGATGAGCCTGCGTCACCACTTCCACCGCATCCTCGGCACCAGTCCCGCCGCCCACCGCGCCAGCTTCCAAGGGCAGCGCCAACCGGCGATCCCCCCGATGCGGGCCGTGGCCGGCCCGGGCAGCCGGGCCAGCTAAGTTCGTGACCATGCGGATTCAGCTGGGCGAGCATGCGCCAGAGATCGAGGAGAGCGCGTGGATCGCGCCCAACGCCACCGTGATCGGCCGGGTGCGGCTCGGCGCCGAGGTCAGCGTCTGGTACAGCGCGGTGCTGCGCGGCGACCTGGAGACGATCGAGATCGGCGCGCGCAGCAACATCCAGGACGGCTGCGTGCTGCACGCCGACCCGGGCTTCCCGCTGACCGTGGGCGCGGGGGTCTCGGTGGGGCACAACGCGATCCTGCACGGCTGCACGATCGGCGACGACGTGCTGGTCGGCATGGGCGCCACCATCCTCAACGGGGCCGTCGTCGGGCCGGGCAGCCTGATCGCGGCCAACGCGCTGATCCCGGAAGGCGCGCAGATTCCGCCCGGCTCGCTCGTGGCGGGCGTGCCCGGCAAGGTGCGCCGGGAGCTGCGCGCCGAGGAACAAGATCGCATTCGCCTGAATGCGACTGCCTACCTAGCAAATACAGCTCAACATCGCACGGCGAATGAGGTGTGAGACACGACACATTCATCCGGGGTCCCGTAGCGTTCGCTGATAGCATTCAGCCAGCGTGCCCGGCGACCCGGGCTCTCCTGTCGACACGGTTGTCGTGCGACTTGTAGCGCAGTGGGGAACCCACCCGGGTCGGTGGGTGGGTGAGCGTGCAGGCAGGAGGTATCACGGTGTCGTACGTGCAGTCGGGTATGCACGGGCCCAAGGGCCGGATCAGCGTCGCCGACATCGCGGCCCAGCCCGGCGGAGTCGAGGCACTCCAGCGCCGGGTTCATGAGTTGCGTTCCCGCGGTGTGGATTTCGCCGCGAATGCGATCGAGAAGGAAATGGCCGAGCTGGATCTGCCGCGCCAATGACTTCGACGCCACGGTCACCGCGGTCCCTCAGACCACGGTGACCGTGGCGAGTCCGGCCGTGGTGTGCTGATCCAGCGCCATCAACGCGGCCCGTATCCGTACCGGTTGCCAACCGCCGTCCAGTCGCCGCAGGCGCACCGTTCCCTCCGTGCGATGCCGCGCCAGGTCTCGCGACAAGGTCTTCGCGGCCGCCAGGTCGTCCGGATGAATCTGCGGCCTCGGCTGCCCCGGGAGGTCCTCCCAGGCGATGTCCGGCATCGGCGGGCCGATCCATCGGATCAGCCGCAGGGAACGCAGGTTGACGATGGCGCGGTACTCGCCGGGTTCGGTGGCGGCTTCCAGTACGGCGTACTCCAGGATCGCCGGTGGCGGGGCCGCCGAGACCGCGGTGGACGCGCCGATGTCCTGGGTCACGCCACGCAGCAGCACGTGAGGTTCGCCCGCGTCATCGGGTTCGGTCACGATCCGGCAGGCGAAATGCCCGGCGCGCAGGGCGCCGTCGTCGCGCCGGATGGTCCAGACCGCCTGATGCTCGGTGCCCGGCGCGGAGTTGACGATCTTGGCCAGCGCCTCGCTCTCGTCGCGATTGGTGACCAGGCGGGTGAACGCGCCCGCGATGGCCAGCTCGGCGGCGCGGTCGCGCGGCGCGACGCCGTACAGGTCCAGCAGGTCGGTGCTGCGCACCGAGCGATTGGTCGTGAGATCGAAGTGCCACGCACCCATCGGGTCGGCCGCCGCGACCGCCTCCTGCCGTGGACCGACCCACAGTCGCACGGCATGCGTCTTCCGGGGCGCGATGAGCAGCGGCTCGGCCCGCACCGTGCGCCGCCCGTCGCCCGAGACCCAGGCGACCGGCACGCCGGTGGCGCACGCCTGCCGCAGCGCCGACTCCGCGTCGGCAAGCGACGACGGATTGCGCACGATATTGGTCAGCGGTACGAACGATTTCGGCGCCGACCCCACCGCGATCACGCGTCCCGGAAAGCCCGAGAAACACTCGAGCAGAATCCATTTCGTCACCGCTGACGCCCCCGCGCGCCACCACCGGCGCGGCGCGGAGCCCCGGTCATCCCCCATAACATGAAATATGCTCTACCAGTTGTCATTTCGGCATCCCCGTCCCTGACCGCGGGACTCTTCGTGCGGTCTCAGGAACGGAATACCATGTCCAGCACCTTCTCGTGGCAGGACCCGGCGATACGTGTGACCAGGTCCACAACAACGGCGTCCAGTCCGACCAGGACCTTCGCCTCGCCGCGCGCGGCGCCGCGCAGAATGGCCCGCGCCGCGGCGGCCGGGCTGGTCCGCGCGACGTGTCCTTCGAACCGGCGCACGACCTCCTCCGCGTCGACACCCGGCGCGACGCTCGCCGACCGGGCGATCCCGGTGAGCACGCCGCCGGGATACACCCCGGTGACCCGCACCGAGCCGCCCGCCGCCCGCATGTCCTGGCGCAGCGAGTCGGTAAAGCCCCGCACGGCGAACTTCGCCGCGTTGTACGGCGCATGCCGCGCCACCCCCACCAGCCCGAACGCCGAGGAAATGTTCACCACATGCGCGCGATCGGCGGCCAGCAGATACGGAAGGAACGCCTTGGTTCCGTTGACCACACCCCAGAAGTCGACGGCCATGACCTGTTCGAAATCACTGAACGGCGACTCGAGCACGCCGCCGACGTGCAGGATGCCCGCGTTGTTGAACAGCGCCTCGACCCGTCCGTACCGGGCGACGGTCCGCTCCGCGTACGCGAACACGGCCGCGCGGTCGGTGACGTCCACCGTGCTCACCGCAGGCTCCCGGCCCGCGGCGGCGCACAACTTCGCCGTCGCGGCGACCGCCTCCGCCGATTTGTCCGACAGCGCCAGCAACGCCCCCGCGCCCGTCAGGGCCACCGCCAATTCCCGGCCGATACCCGAGCCCGCGCCGGTGATCGCCACTACGCGATCCGCGAAATACCCCACCGCTCAACCCCTTTCCGCACCGGCCGAGGGTGCGGCCGGAGGTCATCCACAGGCTAGCCAGTCGGATCTGGACGCGCGACCTGCTCGACGGTATCGCGAGGTCGGGCAATGCCCGGTCACGCTGCGCCCACCCAATGAAATAATGGACGTTCCCGTCCGCACCCCGTCGCGATGCCGCACCCACCGGCCACGGCCCGGCCACCGCGCCGAACCCACTGGAGATCCGATGCCAACCATCTCGCCCATGCTGCAGCGCATCCTCGAGAAGCCGGTCGCCGACGGCGAAAAGCTCCTGGAAAGCGCGCTCTCGGCCTTCCTGGACTTCGGCATCAAGCGGACCAGCATGGGCGAGATCGCCCGCCGCGCCGGCATCAGCCCGGCCACGCTGTACCGGCGCTACGAATCCAAGAACGATCTCGTCGAGGCGGTCAGCGTCCGGGAGGCACAGCGCTTCGTCGCCTCGATCGAGAAGCAGGTGCGCACCGTCTCCGGCAACGACGATCAGCTGGTCGAGATCTTCGTGGCGTTCATCGGCGCCATCGCGGGCAACGAACTGCTGCGCAGGCTGCTGCGGACCGAGCCCGACCTGATCCTGCCCCGGCTGACCACCGAGGCGGGCCCGATCCTCGCGGTCGGCCGCGACTACCTGGCCGAGAAGCTGCGCGAATTACGGGATGCCCGTGGCACGCACGATTTCGACGCCGATCTGGTCGCCGAGATCATGGCCCGGCTTGCGTTGTCGCTGGCCCTGACGCCCGACGGCCTCATCCCGGTCAGCGATCGCAGCGCCGCGCGGGAATTCGCCCGCCGCACCCTGCTGCCGATGGTCGGCGTCCGGGTCAGCGCGTAAACCGACGCCGAACGCGGCGGCCACCCGCTCGTCCAGCTCGGCCCGCGCCGCCGGATCCGGCGCCCGGCCCTCGACGAACTCGCGCACCAGATCGATCACGCCCGCCGACCGGGCGTCCACCGGATCGGGCACCGGCAGGCGCGATACGTACTGGGTGATCCAGCGCCGCCGGCCCGAGTACAACCGATTACCGCAGACCACGTCGTAGAACCGCAAGCCGAGCGCCGAATTGGCCACGCCCATCAGCAGATACGCCAGACGGGTCGCCTCGTCGGGTGCCTCGGCCAGATCGGGCAGCGAGATCCAGTAGCAGTCGCCGTTGACCACCGCGCCCGAACTGTCCAACGCGAAGCGCGGGCGGTCGCTGATATCGGGGAAGACCAGTTTCGGCTCGCGCCACAGATGCGGACGCTGCGGAACCCAGATCTCGTACCAGGCGCGACCGCTCTCGGCGACGTAGCGCCGCCCGGCCAGGGTCTCTCGATGCGACCGCAGATACGCGGCGGCGGCGGGGTATTCGTCCAGATCGATCGGCGTGCGACGCGTACCGGTCAGGTCGTAGGGATAGAGCACGCGCACGTCGCGGGCGCGCGCGGCCCGCCACGGCGCGAGGTCATGGTGGGTGATCAGGTCGAGCAGCAGTTCCGGCTCCGGGCAGGGGTCGGTCTGGGCCCAGCGGTCGGAGATGAACACGCGGTCGGCCGTCGTCTTGATACCGACCCGGATGCGCGCCAGGTCGCCGAAACTGCGCCAAGTCGCCGTCGCTATCCGCGTCAGCCACGCATCGACCGCGTCGTGCGACATCCGCCACGCGGCCTCCGGCTCGCGCGCCACGCTTCGGCTGGTCGTTCGTCCGGCGGGGAGTTCCGGCGGCCCGTCACGCGTCGCCGCACCGATCACACTGTCACCGCCCGCACCAGCCACCGGGGTATCGATGGGTCCGCATCCCGTCATCAACGTGCCGACCTCGACCACGAACGAACGTCCGTTGTACGCGACGACCGAGCCGTCCGGGTCCACGAGCGCCTCGAACAGCGTTTTCGCACCCGGGTCCGCACCGCTGACCTCGTAGGCGGAGACGTAGCGACAGCCGTCGTCGTGCCCTGAGCGGCGCGCGATGGTGATCGCGGGGAGGACGGCGGCGGCGAACAGCTTGGTGTCCCCCAGGTCGTACAGCTCGACGGGAGCCAGGTCGGTCAGCAGCAGCCGACGGATGTTCGCACCTGCCTTCGTGGTCAGGAATCGGTTGGCGCACAACAGTCCCAGCACGCCCCCGGAGGCCAGCAGACGGGGCAGCGTCGCGACGAACGGATGGGTCAGGTCGATCCGCCCGCGCAGATCGAACCGCTTGCTCAACAAGCGCGCGGTCGATCCGCCCAGCTGCTGGGTGCGCACATACGGTGGGTTGGTGATCACGGCGTCGAACGAGCCGTCCGCGAGTCGCGCTTCGACGGCGAGGAAGTCGGCCATGCGCCAGTGCGCGGCGATCCCCGCCGCACGGGCGCGCTCGCGAGCGGCCGCCAGCGCGCGGGCGTCCAGGTCATAGCCGATCAGCACCAGGCGGATCCCGGGAAACCGGGTCGCCGCCTCGCGATGCACGGCGAACAGCAATTCGCCGTCGCCGCAGGCCGGATCGAGCACGCGCAGGACGCCCGCGTCCGACGGCTCGACATGGCGCAGCAGCCGTTGCGCCAGGAACCGGGCCAGCACGGGCGGTGTGTAATGCCTGCCGTGCCGTTTGCGGTCCCGCGCGGCGGGGGCTTCGGACGCCATATCGGGATTCTGCCTCGTGGGGCCGCGCCGATCGCCGCAACGCGGCAACTGGTTCGCGCGATCGCGCGCCGCGATCGACTCGCGGGTCACCATCCGCCGCGCAGCCGCCCGGCTTTCGCGCCGAGGTGTTCGATGTTAGCGTTTGGTCTCGAAATAAGACTCCAAAGGAGGCGGGGGATGCCCGTGACGACCGACGACTTCGCGGCGCTGACACGCGTGCTCGACGAACGGTGGACCTGCAGGCAGTTCCGCTCTCAACCGGTCGAGCGCGACACCATCCGCGCACTGCTGCGGCTGGCCCAGCGGACGCCGTCGTGGTGCAACACCCAGCCCTGGCAGGTGGCGGTGACGGAGGGCGCAGGAACGGATCGTTTCCGCAAGGAACTCCTCGCGCACATCGCAACGGCTGCTCCCGCACCGGATTTCGAATTCCCCGCGCGATACACCGGCGTATACCGGGAGCGCAGGCGCGAGTGCGGGAAGCAACTGTACGACAGCGTCGGCATCGCCAAAGGCGATCACGAGAAGACCATGCGGCAGGCCGTGCGGAATTTCGAACTCTTCGACGCGCCGCACGTGGCGATCGTGACCAGCGAAGCGGATCTGGGCGTCTACGGGGCGGTGGACTGCGGCCTCTACATCGGCAGTTTCCTCCTCGGCGCGCAGAGCCTAGGACTCGGCGCGGCTCCGCAGGCCGCACTGGCCTCCTACTCCCCCTTCCTCCGGGAGTATTTCGGCATCCCGGAGCATCGCAAGGTCGTCGCCGGAATCTCGTTCGGATACCCGGACGTCGATCACCCGGTCAACGGATTCCGTACAGCCCGAGCCGACGCCGACGACGCGGCCACCTGGTTCGCCGACTGAGACCACCGCGCCGACATGCCCTCCGCGGTCGACTCGGCGCCGGCGCCGCCCAGCAAGCCGGGCCCCGGCTCCGGGGCGACCTCTCGCGCGGTAAGTTCTGTTCCGCACGAATCACATTCGAGCCGAACATGCGCCTCGCCCGGACAATCGCGGTGGCCGTAGCGCACCGGAGGCCCTTCAGGCGCCATGTAGGTGTCACCCCAATCGCGGATGGCCAGCAGAATCGGGTAGATGTCGTGGCCTTTGCGGGTCAGGCGGTACTCCTCGTGCGCGCCTACGGCGGCCTTCTGTTTGACGAGGATGCCGTTATCGATCAGCCGGTCCAACCGATCCTGCAACCTGCTGCGCGAAATACCGAGTGCGCTCTGGAAAGCGTTGAACCGCCGGATACCGGAGAAGCACGACTTGAGGATCAGCAGCGTCCAACGGTCACCGAAGATCACGAGTGGGCGCGTGATCGAGCACGGCACGTCGGCCAGTTCTTCGTAGCGCACCTTCCGATGCTACCGACCACCGGGCCGCATCCGCCCTGTGCAACATCACGACCTCGCACCTGCCCGGACGAGGACATAGCAGTACACCACCGGACCGGCCCGCACCGCCGCCGTCACGGCGCGAAGTCCGGAACGCGAAGCGGGCCCCGGCATCGCCGGGGCCCGCTTCGGTGCGTGGGTCAGAGCGGAATGTTCTTGTGGTGGCTGGCGCGAGCCGGAGCCGCGGCGATCGCCGCGGCGATGATGCTGCGGGTCTTCGCCGGGTCGATGACCTGGTCGACGACACCGATCGCGATGGCGCGCTCCACGCCGCCCGCGATGCGCTCGTGTTCGGCGGTGAGGCGCTCGTGCAGTGCCTCGCGCTCCTCCTCCGGAGCGGCCGCGAGGGCCTTCTTGTGCAGGATGCCGACCGCGGCCTTGGCGCCCATGACGGCCACCTCGGAGCCGGGCCACGCGTAGACCGCCGTCGCACCGAGCGAGCGGGCGTTCATCGCGATGTAGGCGCCACCGTAGATCTTGCGGGTGACCAGGGTGACCCGCGGAACGCGCGCCTCGGCGAATGCGTGCAGCAGCTTCGCGCCGCGCCGCACGACGCCTTCCCACTCCTGGCCGACACCGGGCAGGTAACCCGGCACGTCGGTGATCACGATCAGCGGAATGCCGAACGCGTCGCACAACCGCACGAAACGCGCCGCCTTCTCCGCGCTTTCGGAGTTCAAGCAGCCACCGAGGCGGATCGGGTTGTTCGCCAGCACGCCGACGGTGCGGCCGCCGAGACGGCCCAGACCGGTGACGATGCTGCGGGCGTACAGCCCCTGCAACTCCTCGAACGACGACTCGCCGTCGACGTTGTCGAGCAGCTCGTGGATGATCGGCTTCACGTCGTAGGCGCGCTTGGCCGATTCCGGCAGCAGCGCCTTCAGGTCGACGTCGCCGTGCTCGGCCGCGACCAGGTCGAATTCGCCCTGCTCGGCGAACATCGACACCAGCCTGCGCGCGCGGTGCAGCGCGTCGGCCTCGTCGTCGGCGACGATGTGGGTAACGCCGGACTTCTTGCCGTGCGTCTCCGGGCCACCCAGGGTGGCCATGTCGACCTGTTCGCCGGTCACGCTGCGCACCACGTCCGGACCCGTCACGAAGACGCGGCCTTCCGGAGCCATGATGACGATGTCGGTCAGCGCCGGACCGTACGCGGCGCCACCGGCGGCGAAGCCGAGCACCACGGAGATCTGCGGAACCAGGCCGGACGCGCGGACCATGGCCTCGAAGACCTGTCCGACCGCGTGCAGCGCCTCGACGCCCTCGGCCAGGCGAGCGCCGCCGGAGTGCCACAGGCCGACCACGGGAACGCCGGAATCGATGGCGGTGTCGATGGCATCGACGATGTGCTTGCAGCCCTCCACGCCCATCGCGCCACCCATGACGGTCGCGTCGGAGCAGTAGGCCACGGTGCGCACGCCGTCCACCTCGCCGATGGCAGCGAGCACGCCGGACTTGTCACGCGGATGTAGCGGAAGAATGGTGCCCGGATCGAAGAAGCGCTGGAGTCGACCGAGCGGATCGCGCGGGTCGGTCGCCGTCTCCTGATGCAACGCGGGAGCGATGATTGTCATCGCGTGGTCTCCTCACCTCAATGAGTGTGCCGCTGCTGCGGCTGCGTATGTCGAACCACGGCGGGGCCGGCCCAATCGAGATGGCCGGCCCCGCCGGGATCGTTGTGCAGTCGATCGCGCGGCTACGCCCGACCGAAGGCGAGCGCCACGTTGTGCCCACCGAATCCGAAGGAGTTGTTGATCGCGTACTCGATCTCCTGGCGGCGGGCTTCGCCCTTCACCACGTCGAGGTCGATCTCCGGGTCCTGGTTCTCCAGGTTCAGCGTCGGCGGCACGATGCCGTCGCGGATGCTGAGCACGGTCAGCACGGACTCCAGGGCGCCGACGGCGCCGATCGAGTGGCCGAGCGCCGACTTGGGCGCGTACACCGAGGCGTGGCTGCCCACGGCTTTGTTGATCGCGTTCGCCTCCGCGGTGTCGCCGATCGGCGTCGCGGTCGCGTGCGCGTTGATGTGCGTGATGTCCTTCTTGGTCAGACCCGCGGACTGCATCGCCCTGGTCATCGCCCGCGCGGCGCCGTCACCCGTGGGATCCGGGGCGACGAGGTGGAAGCCGTCGGAGGTGATGCCCGCGCCCAGCAGGCGCGCGTGGATGGTCGCGCCCCTGGCCTTCGCGTGCTCTTCGGTCTCGATGACCATCAGCGCGCCCGCCTCGCCGAAGACGAAGCCGTCGCGATCCTTGTCGAACGGACGCGAGGCGCCCTTCGGGTCGTCGTTGCGGGTGCTCATGGCACGCATCATGGTGAACGCCGCGATCGGCACCGCATCGATGAAGCCTTCGACGCCACCGGTGACGACGATGTCGGCGTCACCCATGACGATCATGCGCCAGGCATTGGCGATGGCCTCGGAGCCGGACGAGCACGCCGAGACCGGAGTGACCACTCCTGCCCTGGCCTTCAGTTCGAGGCCCACAACGGCCGACGGGCCGTTCGGCATGACCATCTGCACAGCCAACGGCGAGATCTTGCGATAGCCGCCGTTCTTCAGCTTGTCCACCGAATCGATGAGGGCGTCACCGCCGCCCAATCCGGTGCCGATGGCCACACCCAGCCGCTCGGGGTCGACTTCGGGGCTGCCCGCGTTCCGCCAGACCTCGCGACCGAGCACGGTCGCGAGCTGCTCGACGTAGGCCATGCGCCGACATTCGACACGAGACAGCAGGGTGTCGGGCCGGACCTTCAGGTGACCGCCGATGCGGACCGGAAGGTCGTATTCCTCGACGAAGGAATCCTCGAGAACGTCGATGCCGCTCTCGCCGTTGAGGAGTCCCTTCCACGTCGCATCGACGTCACCCGCGATCGACGTGGTCGCCGCAAGGCTGGTTACGACGACGTTGGGGAAGTTCCCGTTCAAGGTGGAAGGAGTGGTCACAGTTTCGGCCCTACTCGGCGTTGTCGAACTTGGCCTTGAGCTCGGCCGCCGCCTCAGCGTTCTCGGCCTCGAGCTTCTGGATGTAGTTGACGGCGTCGCCGACCGTCTTCAGGCTGGCCAGATCCTCGTCGGGGATCTTCACGCCGTACTTGTCCTCGGTCTGAACCGCGATCTCGACCATGGACAGCGAGTCGATGTCCAGGTCATCGACGAAGGACTTCTCGATCGTCACCTCGGAGGGCTCGATGCCGGTCACCTCTTCGATGATCTTGCCGAGTTCCTCGACGATTTGTTCCTGGGTCAGAGCGGCCACTTCGTGGCTCCCTTCTTGATACTTTGTAGGGCTCTACTGGTTTTTTTCGGATCGAGCGCGGTAATAGTTACCGCCTCTCGGTCACGACCTCGCATCTGGATGCATGGTCGCGGAGGAAAGCTAGCCGGATACGGTCAGCTCAGCCAACGCGGGGAGGTCTTGCGGGGTCTTCAGGGCCAGCGTGGGCGTGCCCTTCAGTTCCCGCTTGGCGATGCCGACGAGGGTGCCCGCCGGCGGCAGCTCCGCCACTGCCGAGACGCCGGCTTGCCGGACGGTCTCGGTGCACAGGTCCCAGCGCACAGGCCGGGTGACCTGCGCGGCGAGCTTATCTATCGCGTCCTGTCCGGACGCGACAGGCTTGCCGTCGAAATTCGAGAGCAAGGTCCTGATCGGCTCGTTCGGCGTGATCTTCGTTATGGCATCGGTCACAGCATCCTGCGCCGGGGCCATGAACGCCGTGTGGAACGCGCCCGCGACGGGCAGCGCGCGAACCCGGGCCTTCTCCGGGGGGTTCGCGGCGAGCTCGGCGAGAGCGTCCAACCGACCCGCGGCCACGATCTGACCCACCGCGTTGCGGTTGGCCGGCACGAGGTCGAGTTCGGTGAGCCGTTCGAGCACGGCGGCCTCGTCGCCGCCGAGCACCGCGGACATTCCGGTCGGCTCCAGTGCACACGCCTTGGCCATCTCCGCTCCGCGGAGGGCGGCCAGCCGGACCGCGTCGTCGGCGGAGATGACCCCGGCGACCGCGGCGGCGGCGAGTTCACCGACCGAATGCCCGGCGATGATGGTAGCGGCGGGAAGCTCGTCCTGCGAGATCTCCGCGAACGCGAGCAGCGCCGCAGCGACCACCAGCGGCTGGGTAACGGCGGTGTCGGTGATCTCCTCGGCCGTCGCGGTGGTGCCGAGACGGACCAGGTCCAGGCCGGAAGCCTTGGACCACAGCGTCAGGCGCTCGCTCGCGCCGGGAAGGTCGAGCCAAGGCGCGAGCATGCCGGGTGTCTGAGAGCCCTGTCCAGGGGCGAACAACGCGATCACGCCTCTAAGAAAACACTGTGAGGCGGGCCGCACGAGATGTCGACGCGGATGAAGCTTGGGAAGCGCTTTTGTGGGGGTTCCACAAAAGACCACGTGGGCTGTCCGAATCGACCGGTTCCACGAATGCGTTACAGGCCTTCGGGACCGGAGGCCATCGAAGTGACCTCTGGGGCGGGAGATGACGATTCGTTACGGGTTCGTGTCAAACGACCCACCGTGGCGGCGATCCGGAGCACATACGCGTCGCGCGGATTCATCGGATCACGGCCGGTGACCTCGGCGATGCGCTTGAGCCGATACCGAACCGTATTTGGATGGACGTACAGCTGACGCGCACACGTCTCGACCGCTCCGCCGCAATCCAGGTAGGCATCGAGGGTGTCCGCCAGCGACGACCCCGCCGCGGCCAACGGTAGGACAAGGTACTCGTTCAACGCGTCGATCGCAGCTCGATCGCCCAACAAAGCGCGTTCCGGAAGCAATTCCGCCGCGTGCACCGGCCGCGGGGCCCCGCGCCAGCCCACCACGGCCTCCATTCCGGCCAGCGCTTCCACCGCGCTGGCGTGCGCCGCGCCCAGCGTGCGGGTGGTCGGCCCGATCACCACCGGGCCGTCGGAGAAAACCTCGGCGAGCAGATCGGCCAGGAACGGGGAGATGTGCGCGGTCTCGCCCAGATGCCCGGACACGACCATCACCAGCCTGGTGCCCTGCACCACCGCGAGCGCGGCCCGACCGTGCCGCGCCGCGATGGAATGCACCGCGCCCACCGACGAGACGCCCTGTTCGCCGGGCGGGGTACCCACCAGCACCGTCGCCGGCGCGGTGGCGTCCCAGTTCAGCGTCGCGGCCCGGGAGAGCATGTCCGGCCCGGTGTCGCCGCGCACCACGGCGTCGACGACGAGCGCCTCCAACCGGGTGTCCCACGCGCCGCGCGACTCGGCGGCGCTGGCGTACACCGAGGCGGCGGCGAATCCGAGCTCGCGCCCGTATCGCAACACCGCCTCGGTCAGAGCGACCAGCTGCCGGTCGTTGCGCGCGAGCGCGGGCAGCCACTGCTCGAAGAACTCCATGGCGACGCGGACCATGTCCACGGTCTGGCGCAGCGTCAACCGCCGCGCCAGATCCTGCGGAATCACCTGGAAGGCGTCCAGGCTGAACCGGATGTCGCTGTCCGGGTCCTGCAGCCATTCCAGGAAGTTCACCACCGCGGTCTGCACCAGCATCTGCACGCCGGCCCGCTGCGCGGCGTCCAGATCGGCGAAGAACGGCAACCGATCCTGCATCGACCCCACCGCCTCGGTGGAGAGGCGGCCGGAGAACTGCTTCACACGTTTGAGCAGCGTGTCCGGGAGAGGGTCGCGCGTCTGCCGGTTCGGGGAGAGCGCGCCCGTCGGCAGATACACCTCGTGCTCGGAAGAGCCTTCGGAGATCCGTCGCGGCCGCGGCGGTTTACGGTCCACCATCCAATATTCCGCTATGCGAGGTCTTCGTCCGAACTCACCGCTGCCTTCGGCGCGGCGTCCACGTCGGCGATCCGGTACTTCGCCGCCGCTTCCACCGCCTTGGCCGGGTCGATCCGGCCGGTCCGGCCCAGTCCGGCCAGCGCCGCGACCACGATGGACTGCGCGTCGACGTTGAAGACCCGTCGCGCGGCCGGGCGGGTGTCGGAGAAGCCGAAACCGTCCGTGCCGAGCGTGGTGAAATCGCCGGGCACCCACTTGCGCACCTGATCCGGTACCGCGCGCATCCAGTCGGTCGCGGCCACGTACGGGCCGTCGGCCCGCGACAGCGCCTCGGTGACGTACGGGACGCCCGGATCGGCGCCCGGGTTGCGCAGCGCGGCGATCTCCTTGTCGAGCGCCTCCTTGCGGAGCTCGCCCCACGAGGTCACCGACCACACGTCCGCCTGCACGCCCCACTCCTGCGCGAGCAGCGCCTGCGCGCGCAAGCCGTCGGGCACCGTGACGCCGGAGACCAGGATCTGGGCGCGCACGTCGCCCTCGCCTCCGCGCTTGTACAGATATATGCCCTTGAGCAGACCGGCGATGTCGAGGTCTTCCGGCTCGGCCGGCTGCGGGTACGGCTCGTTGTAGAGGGTGATGTAGTAGAAGACGTCCTCACCGCCGAACTCGCCCGCGCTGCCGTGCGGATGGGTGCCGGGCAGCGGCGCGGAGCCCTGCGGCGCGGCGCCGCCGCCGTACATCCGGCGCAGGCCGTCGCGCACGATGTGGGCGATCTCGAACGCGAACGCCGGGTCGTAGGTCACCACGGCCGGGTTGGTCGAGGCGAGCAGCAGCGAATGCCCGTCGTTGTGCTGGAGACCCTCACCGGTCAGCGTGGTGCGTCCAGCGGTCGCCCCGAGCACGAAGCCACGGGCGAGCTGGTCGGCGGCCGCCCACAGTCCGTCGCCGGTGCGCTGGAAGCCGAACATCGAGTAGAAGATGTACAGCGGGATCATCGGCTCGCCGTGCGTGGCGTAGGAGGTGCCGGCCGCGGTGAACGAAGCCGTCGAGCCCGCCTCGTTGATGCCCTCGTGCAGGATCTGCCCGACGGCGCTCTCTTTGTAGGCAAGCATCAACTCGGCGTCGACGGATGTGTACAACTGTCCGTTGCGGTTGTAGATCTTCAACGAAGGGAACCACGAGTCCATACCGAAGGTCCTGGCCTCGTCGGGGATGATCGGGACGATCCGCTTGCCGATCTCCTTGTCCCGCAGCAGCTCCTTCATCAGCCGCACCAGGGCCATCGTGGTGGCGACGTTCTGCTTGCCCGACCCCTTGCGCACCGAGCGGTAGGCCTCGTCGCCGGGCAGCTGCAGCGGCTTGGCCGCGGCGCGCCGCTCGGGCAGGAACCCGCCGAGCGCCTTGCGCCGGTCGAGCATGTACTGGACCTCGCGGGCCTCCATACCGGGGTGGTAGTAC
Source organism: Nocardia niwae NBRC 108934 = DSM 45340 (assembly GCF_001613465.1). Classification (GTDB taxonomy): domain Bacteria; phylum Actinomycetota; class Actinomycetes; order Mycobacteriales; family Mycobacteriaceae; genus Nocardia; species Nocardia niwae. The sequence continues at coordinate 224,434 of NZ_BDCK01000020.1, forward strand.
GGCGGCAGGTACGGATCCTTCTCCAGCTCGGCGTCACTGATCGGGATGCGCTGCAGATCGCGGAAGTCCTTGAGGTCCTGCAGCGTCAGCTTCTTCATCTGGTGCGTGGCGTTGCGGCCCTCGAAGTGCTTGCCGAGGGTGTAGCCCTTGATGGTCTTGGCCAGGATCACCGTCGGCTGACCCTTGTGCGCCATCGCGGCCGCGTAGGCGGCGTACACCTTGCGGTAGTCGTGACCGCCGCGCTTGAGGTTCCAGATCTCCTGGTCGGACAGATCCTGCACCAGCGCCTTGGTGCGCGGATCACGGCCGAAGAAGTGGTCGCGGACGTACGCGCCGTCGTTGGCCTTGTAGGTCTGGTAGTCACCGTCGGGGGTGCTGTTCATCAGGTTCACCAGCGCACCGTCGCGGTCGGCGCCCAGCAGCGCGTCCCACTCCCGGCCCCAGATCACCTTGATGACGTTCCAGCCCGCGCCGCGGAAGAACGACTCCAACTCCTGGATGATCTTGCCGTTGCCGCGCACCGGACCGTCCAGGCGCTGCAGGTTGCAGTTGACGACGAAGGTCAGGTTGTCCAGACCCTCCATCGCCGCGACGTGCGCGAGACCGCGCGACTCCGGCTCGTCCATCTCGCCGTCGCCGAGGAACGCCCACACGTGCTGGTCGGAGGTGTCCTTGATCCCCCGGTCGTGCAGGTAGTGGTTGAACCGTGCCTGGTAGATGGCGTTCATCGGGCCGAGGCCCATGGACACCGTCGGGAACTCCCAGAAGTTGTTGAGCAACCGCGGATGCGGGTAGGACGGCAGCCCGTGACCGGGGCCGCCGTTGCTGTACTCCTGGCGGAACCCGTCGAGCTGATCGGTCGACAGCCTGCCTTCCAGGAACGCGCGAGCGTAGATGCCCGGCGAGGCGTGGCCCTGGATGAAGATCGAGTCGCCGCCGCCCGGATGGTCCTTGCCGCGGAAGAAGTGGTTGAAGCCGACCTCGTAGAGCGCCGCCGAGGACGCGTAGGTCGAGATGTGGCCGCCCACACCGATGCCGGGGCGCTGGGCGCGATGCACCATGATCGCGGCGTTCCAGCGGATCCAGGCGCGGAAGCGCCGCTCCACCTCCTCGTCGCCGGGGAACCACGGCTCGTTCTCGGTGGGAATGGTGTTGACGTAGTCGGTGGAGGTCAAAGACGGGATGGCGACCCGACGTTCACCGGCCCGCTCCAGCAGACGGAGCATGAGGTAACGCGCACGGCCGGGGCCCTCCCGGTCGAGCATTTCATCGAACGACTCGAGCCATTCGCTGGTTTCCTCCGGGTCGATGTCCGGTAGGTAGGACGCCACCCCTTCGCGGATCACCCGCACCCGTCCGGCCGGCTGCGGCGCGTGCGACCCGTTCGGGTCGCTACTCGCGGCGGGCGCGGGAGCGGAGCTGGTACCGGCGGATTTCGCCGGTGCGGAAGAGTGGATCAGGTCGGTCAAATCTGCTCCTCGTACAGGGGTGGACATGCTGATGGCGTCGGTATCCCCGGGCGGGTTCGCTGGTTGGCGGACCGCCCGTTTACGAAAGGTTCGGGCGCACCATCCATCCTTGCCGATGGCGCGTCCCAAATCATCATGTCAGCCGGAAATCCAGTACCGTTCGACAGGCAAGGTGAGCAATGAGCGTGGCAGCCCTGAGGAGCGGGAGGACGATGAAGCTGCTGAACCCACGCGGGTTCGGAATGGTGTGCGCCACCGGCGCGGTCGCCGTCGGATTGGTCGTCGCGGGGTGCGCCAACCGGGTGGACGGCGTGGCGGGTCCGAACGCGAGCGATCTGGCGGCGTACAAGACCGAGGCGGCGTCCTCGTCAGCGGCGGCGACCTCTTCCCGGCGCGCCGCGGCCCAGGCCAAGGCCATCTCCGACAACTGCGGTCAGTTCCCCACCGTCACCGGAGCGGGCGTGAGCAAATACAACGAGTTCGTCGACGCGCACGATTCGAACGCCCCGGACTACGCCGCCAAGCGCGACTCGGCGGCGCAGACGCTCGACGACGCCGCGAACAAGGTGGAAAGTGGCGTGAACTCCGCCAAGGACGCGCTACCCGGAGACCTGGCCGGCTTGTTCACCGACTACGTGAACGCCGCCCGCGCGCTGGCCGCCGAGACGCGCAAGATGACCTACACCGCCCCGGTCGCGGCGCTCAACGACGCCAGCAAGCGGGTCAACGACGCGCGCAACGCCGTGCGCGACTCGTGTCCGAAGCGCTGAGAAAGCCCTTGACACACCATCGCAACGCGACATTCGGTGGCTAATTCGCCGGATCGGCTTGCGCTGAAGCCCATAACCATGTTCGCTTGCAACTACCTACTGTCGGGAGTTGAGGAGGACACCACCGTGGTCGCCGCGGCGGACGCGCAGAACTACGCTCAGAAGCTTGGCATCTTACACGGCTTGGTTGTCCAGGAATTGGGCTGGGACGAGGACGTCGACGACGACCTGAGGGCCGATGTCGAGGACGCGATCGGCGGCGAACTCGTCGACGAGGACTCCGACGAGGTGATCGACGTCGTGCTGCTGTGGTGGCGCGACGGGGACGGTGATCTGGTCGACGCCCTGATGGACGCCATCGGCCCGCTCGCCGACGACGGTTTCGTCTGGGTACTCACCCCCAAGACTGGACAACCCGGCCATGTCGAGCCGAGCGAGATCGCCGAGTCGGCGCCGACCGCTGGTCTGACGCAGACCTCGGCGATCAGCCTCGGTTCGTGGACCGGCAGCCGGCTCGTGCAGCCCAAGGCGCCCTCGAAGCAGCGCTGAGCCACCGCGCTATGGTTTCCACCAGGGTGGTGTCGTACGCCCCCCGGTGGAGACCCGACACGATGGAGGATTCGCTATGCCACTCGAGGTTGGCACTGTCGCGCCGGATTTCACGCTGAAGGACCAGAACAACCAGGAAGTCTCCCTGTCGGATTACCGGGGGAAGAAGAACGTCCTGATCGTGTTCTACCCGCTCGCCTTCACCGGGATCTGCCAGGGCGAGCTGTGCAAGGTCCGGGACGAGCTGCCCAAGTTCCAGAACGACAACGCGGAAATCCTCGCGATCTCGGTGGGCCCGCCGCCCACGCACAAGATCTGGGCCGCCGAACAGGGCTACACCTTCCCGCTGCTGTCGGACTTCTGGCCGCACGGCGCGGTGGCCGAGGCCTACGGCGTGTTCAACGAGAAGTCCGGCTACCCCAACCGCGGCACGTTCGTCGTCGACCGCGAAGGCTACATCCGCTTCGCCGAGATGAACGGCCCCGGAGAACCCCGTGACCAGGCGGCTTGGGAGAAAGCGCTCGCCGCGCTAGATTCATAAACCGCCGGTAACGGCCCGGGCGTATAGCTCAGCGGTAGAGCACTGGTTTTACACACCAGCGGTCGGGGGTTCGATCCCCTCTGCGCCCACAGAAGAAGATGCAGCTTCGAGCCACATAGTCGGTACTCCATGTTTGCCCCACGGCGATTCTGTGGGGCAGACATGGGGCAGACCGACTCGTTCCGACCACAGCAGACGCGGTGCAGAGACAAAGCGGGCGCGGGCATGGATGCAGTGATCGGGTCAGCGACCGCGCCTAGACCGCTCGTCCTGCCGATCCAGCATCCAGGGTCCCTCGAGTGCGGCTCCAGGCGGCGCGGACGCCTGCGAACACCCGCCGAAATTCGTCCTGAACTTCGCCGTCGCGCAGCCAGAGCCCGATGATCAGCCCCACCAGCACCTGCTCGTCGACACCGAGATGCACAGCGGCGGCGCTGAACCAGAATTGGTGGTTGGCGAATCGTGTTCGGTCCAGCGCCAGGATGACGTCCTCGACGCTTTGTCCTAGGAGGTCTGCTATCGGCCCTGGGTCGGCACGAACCCGCCGGAGCAGTTCTTCGTCAGGCACATGACCCGGCAGGAAGTCGACCGGGAAGCCTCGTTGGCCGATGACGGTCTCCCGCTGGTCTCCATCAAGCAGCACGCAGACCCGCAGCTCCTGTGAACGGCTCAACACCCGCGCGCCGGCCAGCGCCTCGTCCCGCCCGCCAGCGTCCACGACATCGACCTGCTCCGCCAACGACCTGTCGAGCCGCGCCAACGCAGCGGTGACCATCCGCCTCGCCAACATGTCCTCGACGAAAACCACACCCCCCACCGGCGTACGATGGCCCAGTGTCCGCAGCGCCGCGTCGGTCGTCGCCGGTTGGAGCACCCGGACACCATCCGGGCCAGGCGTCAGCACACGGAGCATCGACGCGGGAGTACGGGCAATCATGGCGGTCGAGTGCGTAGCGACAATCGTCTGGACGCCGCGGGCCAGCGTGGAGCGGGCCAGTTCGTCGAACAGGGCGACGTGCCCGACTGGCGATAAGTAGGTCTCAGGCTCATCAATGAATACCGTGCTACCCGGGTGGGCCGTACGTAGCACGTAGAGCAAGAAGTGCACCCACAGTTCGCCGCGGCTCATCCGCTCCGCTGGGACGACCTGTCCACCGGCGACACCCTCCGGGATCGGCACGACAAAGTCTTTGTCGGCTTCGTAACTGTACCAACGGAGTTCGTCGTACTGGCGGCCCGTGATGTCGCGCAGCACCCGTACTTCCGCTGCGGTGTAGGGAAACGGACCCTCGGTGTGATCTTCGGCGTCTCGCAAGCGGCTCAACGCCCAGTAGTAGTCAGTTTCGAACGCCATCACGGGGTCGGTGTACTCACCGTAGGGCGGCGGGATCTCGTAGGTCCACTCGTAGCTGGTGAGCGTCCCCGGCGGCGGTTGGTCGAGGTCGACCTTCCAGGTCGTCACCGTGCCTTCGGTGCGGTAGTGCACAACGTGCCGGCCGGTTATGCCGTCAACACGCTCGTGGTACTCGTTCGGGCCGAGCCTGGAATAACGCTCGAACGGCGGCCCCGTCGAGCCCAGATGCGGTCGGTCCGGAAATGAGGCAACCAATGCCCGCAGAAGGTACGTCTTCCCGGCACCGTGATTGCCCGTTACAACGGTGAACCGGTCCCACTCCACCTCACCCGGCGCGAAGACCGGCGAAACGACGATCGACACGCGCTCCAGGCCGACCGGGCCGGTCTCCGACAGCCTTCGCCAGACCTTCGCCCGAGCATCCACGCGCAGCCCCTCCCGTCTGCCCAACTCTGCAGCTCGGACGAGACCGAACCTGCGACCTGTGAATTATGAGTATCAAACACCCCGACACTGTCCTGACCAGGAACGATTCTGCTCAGACATATGCATAGAAGCAAAATACATCGCTGTCAGCAGATCGGCCGAGGTACTCCGTACATAGTCCGCAGACGCTGCTGACCCAGCGCGCCGCTCACGTCGAGCCGCCCTGCTCCGTAGGCGTCGTGATCAGGTGTGGGTTCATGGCGCAACGCGTAGCTCGGTGCCAGCGAACTCGACCGCCAGATGATCGCGTCCCCCGAGGACGGCAGCTGCGCAGGACCGCTTGCCGGACCGAACTAGTCCGAGTGCGGTCGCGCGCAGCGCGCGAGATTGTGGCGGGTGGTGCGGATGTCGGGGTGGTCAGCGCTCAAGACGCGTTGTTGGTCGGTGAGCAGTTCTTCCAGTTCCCGCATGGCAGCCGCCGCATTCCCGTTCTCGCCGCGCCGGAGGGCGAGTTCGCCACGGGTTCTGAGGGTGTGGGGGTGGTCGGCGTCGAGTACGCGTCTTTGGTCGGTGAGCAGTTCTTCGAGTTCCCGGATGGAGGCCCGGATATCACCGCTCATCCCGCGGCAGCGAGCGAGGTGGAAACGGATGTTGAGAGTTTCCGGATGATCGGCGCCCAGTACTCGTCGATGGTCGGTGAGCAGCTGCTCATACTCCCGGATGGCGCCTACGACGTTCCCGCCCTCGCTCCACCAGCGCGCCAAGCTCTCCCGAGTAGTGAGGAGGAGGGGGTCGTCGGCTTCCAGTACGCGCTGTTGGTCGGTGATCAGCTGTTCGAGTTCCCGAATGGCCTCCGCGACGTCACCGGCTGCGCCACGCCAGTAGGCGAGGCTGTTACGCGTATCGAGAGTGTCGAACTGCTCGGCGCCCAGCAGTCGCTGCTGGTGCGCGAGAACGGCCTCCAGTTCCGGGACGGCGGCGGCGAAATCTCCGGCCTCCCCCCGCCAACGCGCCAGGCTGCGTCGGGTGCCGATGGTATCGGGGTGATCGGCACCGAGTACGCGTATATGGTCGGTGAGCAGCTCTTCGAGTTCCCTGAGTGCGGCGGTGAGATTCCCGGCTGTACCGCGCCAGACGGCGAGGTTGTGGCGGGTGTTGAAAACGTCGGGATGATCCGCGTCCAGTACGCGTAGCTGGTCGGTGAGAAGCTGCTCGAGTTCCCGGACGGCGATTCCGACCTTACCTGCCGCACCATGCCAGGAGGCGAGACTCTGACGGGTGCCGAGGGTGTCGGGGTGATCCGCGCCCAGCACGCGCAGTTGGTCGCTCCACAACTGTTCGAACTCTCGGATGGCACCTGCGATATCCCCCGCTTCACCCCGCCAGCGCGCCAGGCTGTCGCGGGTACTGAGAGTGTCCAAGTGGTCGGCGGCCAGTACACGCTGTTGGTCGATGAGCAGGAGTTCGAGTTCCCTGATGGCGGCGGTGAGGTTCCCGGCGGCGCCGCGCCAGAAAGCGAGGTTACGGCGGGTGGTGAAATTGTCGGGATGATCGGCGCCGAGTACCCGAAATTGATCGGGCAGCAGCCATTCGAGTTCCTGGAGTGCGCCTGCGACGTCCCCGGCCGCGGCACGCCAGTAAGCGAGACTGTTACGGGTGCTGAAGGTGTCGGGGTGATCGGCGCCCAATTCACGCCAACGATCGGTCAGCAACTGTTCGAACTCCCTGATCGCGCCACCGAGATCCCCTGCCGAGCCGCGCCAGCGTGCCAGGCTGTCGCGGGTACTGAGCGTGTCACGATCGAAGGCGCCCAGCACGCGCTGCTGGTCGGTGAGCAGCTGTTCGAGCTCTCGGATGGCGCGCGCGATATCCCCGTTGGCCCCGCGCCGGCGAGCCAGCTGGTGACGGGCGAGAAGGGTGTCGCGGTGATCGGCGCCGAGTACTCGCTGTTGGTCGGTGAGCAACAGCTCGAACTCGCGGATGGCGCCCGCGAGGTCCCCGGCTTCGCCACGCCAGGTTGCGACGTTGCCGCGGGAGGCGAGGGTGTCGGGATGATCGGAGCCCAGCACACGCTGCTGGTCGCTCAGCAGCTGCTGGAATTCCTGGATCGCTCCCGCGTTGTCCCCGCCGACCCCGCGCCAGTAACCGAGGTTGCTGCGGAGTTCGAAGGTGTGTGGGTGGTCCGGGCCCAGGAATTGCTCGAATGTCGGAAGCCACGAGGCCCAGGTGTCACGATTGTCGGCGGCCCGTGGTGTCTCCCCCAGCCTGGTCAACAGATCGATCGCGGCGTCCGAATCACCGGCCGCGAGAAGGTGCCGGGCGCCGGATCCGCGAGCGTATGCTTCGGCGCGCGCACGGACGGTGGGAGACACAGCGTCGTCGGCCGCACCGCCGACCTGTTCGATGGCATCGGCGATGGCGCGGTGCACGGAGACGAATGCGACGTCGGATCTCTCGGCTTCGTCGCGGACCGGGCTGTAGAACTCGTCATGCGCGAGCCCGAGCAATTCTTCATCGGTTCCCGGGCTGCCACGGCTGATGAGTGTGCCCAAGACGACGACGCGGTCGCGCAGTCCACTGGCGGTGACCGGGTGCCCCAGCCCGGACAAGGCGATGGCCGCGAGCTCGATGGGTAGCACGGGCCCTGATCCAGCGGCGGCCAGTATCGCCAGCAACGCGGCGAGCGACCGCCCGGCCGAACCCTCGATTTCCTGTTCGGCACGGCGAATACGCCGATGCACCAGAGAGGCGACATCCAGGGCAACATCCAGCCGTCCGACCGCCCGGGTGTCGAGTTCGGTGAGTAATCGGGCAAGCAGCCAACCGCCGACCGCGGAGTGCATCGACAACTGCTGGATCCGTTCTTCCCAGCCGCGCTCCGCGCCGGCGGAATGCGCGGCGGCGACAGCCCGGCTCACTTCCTCCGGTTTCGGTGGCGTGAGCTGGATTCGATGCATCCCGGCGAACACCGGTCGTTGTTCGACCGGCGCCCCCGCGCGTATCCCCACGATCACTCGGACATGAGCCAGATCGTCTCGGGTGACCAGCTTTTCGATGGCACTCTCGAGCAGCTCGCGCGTGCCGGGTTCGGCTTGGTCCAGCCCGTCGAAGACGAGCGTGACCGGCTGTCCGAAGGTGTCGGTCCGGGCCAATGGTTCGACGATCCCGATATCGAAGACGTCGTGTTCCTGGTCGTCGCCCAGGACGGTATGGGTGCGGTCGGCCGCGTCGGCGAATCCGTCGATCCGGCGGCGCAACTGTTGCGACAGTTCCGAGGCCACGGCGTCGAACGAGGTCGCCGCAGAGACGAATACCGCAGCAGTGACGAAGTCGGCGGTGAATGGGGTGCGGCCGAGGAGATTCGGGCGGATCAGCAATGACATCAATGTGGATTTGCCGGATCCGGCCGGACCGATCACGCCCCGCAAGCGCACGTGGCCGGCGTTGAAGACCTCGGCCACACGGCGGCGCAAGGTGTCGGTCACGATCACTCCGCCGGTGAGCGCGTCGACCAAGCCCGCTGCCGGGCGATTCCACACCGCGTCATCGCGACGGGCGGCATTCGGCACCAACCACAAACCACGGTCTCCACCGAGCGCGACCCCGAAAAGGCCCGGCACCTGCAAGGGGCACGCCGACTTCAAAGGTTCCAGCAGATCGACCGGCAGCAGGTTCTCGCCGCGCACCGGCAGTCCTCGATCGAACACCGTCAACGCGGTGCGCGTGAAACAGCCGTCGTAAGCACTGTGCCGACCGGAAGCGACCAACAGCTCCAACCTCTGTGCGGACAGCTCGACGCGGTCGGTCAACCGACGCGCGGCGCCCAGCAGACTCTCGTGGGTTTCGCACGCGTCCACCATCACAATCAACCCGTCGACGCTGTGCCGGTCGAGTTGTTCACTGAGCACCTGGGTCAAATGCAATCCGGTCCCGGAATCCGGCAACCGCGGCGAATCGCGAGCCATCAAGAAGAAATTCTCCGGACCGGTGGCCACGCCGTGTCCGATGAAGGCGATCAGCAACGCCGCCTGCTGTTCGGCCGCCTGCGAGAATGCGGCCTTCACGGCGGCATTCAGCTCTGCCGCAGTAGGGCTCAGCAAAGCCCCGGTCATGGCCGATCCGGATGTCCAGTGGCCGAGGGTTTTCAAGCGGGCCGCCAGACGGTCGGCCAACTCCTCGACGAATCCCAGCCGCGGCATCGCATCGCACTCCGACCCCACCACCAGCGCCAGCCGTCCTCCCACGTCGACGACCATACGACCAAATCCGATTCCCCGCTGAGGAACACGTGCGGGCCGACCGCAGGACCCACGACAGTGCGAGTCCGTCATCGCGGGGATGACAGATCGGACCGCAGACCGAGATCCGCCTCCTCTTCGGCGTCCGGCACGACGCCTGGGTCGACGGGAGCAGGCTTCGCCCGCTTCCCGAGGTCAGTTGGCCGGTCGGTGCCTGCAATTCCCGAGAATGCCGTAATTGTGAACAAACAGGATCGTGGAACACTCGTCGCCCGATTGCCTGAACAATAAATACAGAGTTTTTCCGACACGTCGCGTCTTGCGGCGAACTTCCGATTAGAATATTCGGGGCGGGTGTCCTTCCGAGGAGGCGGTGATGGCCGACAACCCACGCTCGATCGCCGAAAACGATATAGCGCTCCCGTCGGGTGACGAGGAGCGATTCTCCGGCTATGGCGTGATGGGAATGCCATTCCTCAGTGGCCACTACTTGACACTCCGGCACTTCCCGGCGAGTTCGGTCGGTGCGGGGTACGACGCGGTGTGGCATCGGGATCCCGCGGGCGAATGGGTGATCTACAGCAGTGTCGACCCGGCGGCCAGCTGTGCCCGCTATTTCGGTGCAGCACTGCGGGACGCGCGAGTCGAGAACATCTCGGTCGAGTGGACCGGTCCCGCCGCGTTCACCGTGCGGGTGGGCGACCGAATCGTGTGGGAGCTCGAACTGGGCCGTTCGGCGGCGACGGCGGCGATAACCGGCCTCGGCCGCATGATGCCGGCAGCTTTATGGCGAAGCCCTGCCCTCTTGTCGCTGATGTCGCGCGTCGCGGGCCCGTCGCTGGGCGTCGGGCGGGTGCGGCTGAGCGGCACCGCCCCGAACGGCCAATGGTTCCGGGCCAACCCTCGGATGCTGTGGACCATCGAGAACAGTAGGGCCCGGATCGATGGAGTCGATATCGGTCCACCGGGCCCGCTGGACGAGCAGACCAAGCTGGGTGATTTCTGGCTGCCGCAACGCGGGATGTTCGCCGTCGGCGAGACCTATTTCGAGCAGTACGACCCGGCGCGTCATCACGCGGCCCACTCCGGCTCGTAACGACGCGTTCGTTTCGCTGCCACCCGGCCCCGATCGACGCAGCCCCGGCCAGGCCCATGCGGCTGTCGCCGGTCTCCGCCGAGTCGCGCATTCCCCCGGGTTGGTGTCGCCTCGCGCCGAAGTTGCGCGAGGAGTCCAGGAAGGCGTGGAGTTCAGGGCGTCGATCCCGGAATCCGATCAACCTTCGGACAGCACAATCCGACGCACCACCGGGCCGTACCCGGCTCGAACCGCAGCCGGTACTGTCCGGACAGCCTGCTCGGTATCGTCGCGATCATGCCCGTGTTGATCACTCCGACGACACGTCTGCGTACGGCCTGGCTCGAGGCGCACGACGAGTGGGGTCCAGGCCCGCACGAGGACGGCTTCGGACTGCGGCCGTACGACGAGGTGAATTCGCCGACCGGTTTCGCGGCCTGGGTGGCCCGGCTGGCCGACGAATCGACGCAGGCGTGGGCCGAGACGGGCCGCGCGCGGTGCACCTACCGATGGATCGTCGAGGACGACCGAGTGCTCGGGGGGATCGCTTTGCGGCACGGGTTCGACGACTTCGTGCGGTGGGCCGGCCATATCGGCTACGGCATCCGGCCGTCCGCGCGGCGACGCGGGCTCGCCACATGGGCGCTCGGCCGGATGCTCACAGAGGCGGGGAAGCTCGGCATGGACCGGGTGCTGATCGTCTGCGCGGCCGACAACATCGCCTCGGCGAAGACGATCGAGCGCCAGGGCGGCATCCTCGAGAGCATCGTGGATACCCAGCTCGGTCCGGCACGGCGTTACCGGGTGCCCACCGGCGACCAAGACCAGCGGCCCGGCCGCTGCGGCAGACAAGAAACGACGGCCACCCCACCGCGACGAATGGCGGACGGGTCGCACCCGTTATGACCTATCAGCCCGACCGGCGGCCGGTAACCAACAGGTACTCCCAGCCCATCCGCCCATTGCCGAGGTCGTGGCGAGAAGCGAGTTCCGCGAGTTCCCGGTCCAGCTGCGCGATCTTCTCGGGTTCCTGGGCGATCGCCTTGTACACCGCCACCGTCGGTCCGTAGTAGGTCTTGAAGAAATCGCGGAATTCGGCCGCATCGGCGAAGCGGTCGATCGCGGCGTTCTCACGCCGCAACTCCAGGTCGGTGACGCGATCACCCAACAGCGACCGCACATGCGACTCGTCCCCCCACAGGGGCGGCGGCTGGGCGCCGGGCGCGGGCGGAGGGGCGAACGGTTTCATCGTGGCGAACATCTGCCCGATGAAACCGGTGGGCGTCCAGTTGATCAGCCCGATCGTGCCGCCCGGCTTGGCCACACGCACCAGCTCGTCCGCCGCCGCCTGGTGAAACGGCGCGAACATGATGCCGACGCAGGAGATGACGGCGTCGAACTCGGCATCGGAGTAGGGCAATGCCTCGGCGTCGGCCTCCTGCCACCGAACCTCGACGCCCCGGGCGGCGGCGAGACGCCGACCCGCCTCGAACAATTCCGGCGTGAGGTCGCTGGCCACCACGTCGGCGCCGGCCTCGGCAGCTGGGATGGCCGCGTTCCCGGATCCGGCCGCGATGTCGAGCACGCGCTGACCGGGACCGATGCGACTGGCCTCGACCAGACGCCTGCCCAGCCCGGGGATGACTTCGGTGGCGATGGACGAGTAGTCGCCCAAGGCCCACATCGCGCGATGCCGCCGCTTCAGATCCGCGGAGCCGGGTTCGGCCATCTGACGCTCCCTCTGTAGTCGGGCCGGTGGACACTGCCGAAGTGAAACACTTCCGCGTCCGACCAATCGTCGAAACCGCAAGCCGACCACGAGTTACCCGGCGAAGTTCACAACAAACGGCTCACCTCCGGCGGCAGGTGGTCGTCTCCCGCAGGACGCGCATCGGCCGGCACGCTTTTGGGGCCGTCCGATCACCAGGCATGCACCTGAACGATCTGACGACTTCCTCGCCATTCGGCTGACCTCCATCCGGCTCGATGGTGGTTGTGCGGCTGTCCGGCGGCCCAAGTCCGCCCCGCGGAGGCACTGTCGTCGGCAGTGGCGCGCGAGCTACTGTCGGGATATGCCGAGCGAGCCCGCGCCGCCCATCCCGTCCTTCCACGTGAACGCTATTCCTGACCCTTCGCGCACCACCGCCGACGACCCGATGGCCGCGCTGGTCGGCATCCTCGATCTCCAAGCGGCGCTGCCGGGGATTCGGCGCATGCGGGCATGGGGACACGAGGTCTTGGCCGTCCAGCCGGGCGAGAGGACACTGGATATCGGCGCAGGCACGGGCACCGAGGTGCTCGAACTGGCCGACCGGGTCGGCCCCGACGGCGACGCGGTCGGCGTCGACCCGAATCCGGCGATGCTCGCGATCGCTCGCGGGCGCGCCGAGACCGCGGACTCCAGGGCCCGGTTCGTCGAAGGCACCGCCTACCACCTGCCGTTCCCTGACGATTACTTCCACGCGGTGCGCTGCGAACGGGTCTACCAGCACCTCGACGACCCGGCAGCGGCCACCGCCGAGATCACCCGCGTCCTGCGACCGGGCGGTCGCGTGCTGCTCATCGACAGCGATTGGCACACCGTGATCGCTCACCCGGGCGACCCCGAGGTCGTCGCCCGCCTCTCGAAGGCAATGCTGACGACCACACCCAACCCCGCGTCCGGCCGCCGCCTGCGCGGCCTGCTCACCGCCGCCGGTTTCGCCATCGACGACATGGGGTCGGAGGCGGTGATCTGGAACCCGGAAACCGCCCGCCCACTGTTCATGCAGATGATCGCCTCCGCCGCCACCGGCGGAGCGATCACCGAGCAGGAGGGGCGCGCCCTGCTCGCCACCATGGAGGCGGGTATCGCCAAGGGCGACTACCACCTCTCGGTGACGATGTTCGCGGTGCTCGGCCACCGAACATCCTGAGCTGCCCGGCTCTCACCGCTGCCGCCCCGCATCCGGCCGAATCCCGCGGCTACCGGATCGTGGACACCGACTACGGCGACTATCACCACACGGTTGACGGCGAGAGGCTGTGGCGCGAGGACCGCTGCTGAGCGCCCCAGTCGAGGTACTCATCGAGCGGCTGCGCAGCAGAACGGAAAACCAGTACGGAAAGAATCCGGCCGAGCTCGCCGAGACACTCGAATACATCGAGACAGTGGAGCCCCTGCTGAGAACGGCCGCGACACCATGGTTGTCACGACCGCGCCGGTCTCGAAGGTCGCCGACATCGTCCTCGGGCACGTGCTGTGACCCGCTTGCGCGCCGCAGCCGATCTGCTGGGATTCCCTGAGCCACAACCGAGTTCCCGGCGCGTCGCACCGATTTTCGCAGGAACGAGCCCACAGGAGAGAGCGTTTGCGTCTCAGAACAGATGACACTGGTCGGGCGGCAGGACACGGACCACGCACAGGCCGACGATGCCGAAGAACAGGACGCTGGCGATCCCGCCTCGGACCGCGTCGACGACGCCTGGGGGCACTTCTATCACCGCGACCGGTTCGGCGGTGATCTCGGCGGTTGCCGTCGCGGGGGCGGCGGTCGCGGCGGTCAGGGCGATCGTTGCGGCGGCGATGATGCGCATGCCGGCATGCTTCATGGTCGACTCCTCGTTCTCGGCCCCGACCGTGTGACAACCCTACGTCCGTCGGCGAATCCCGGACAGCCGCCGATTCCGGTGGCTGTCGGAGCCGCGACCCCCTACCCCACGTCGCGGCGCAGCCAGGTGACCTCAGCCCCGGATTCCGTTCCGTAGCGGTAGATTTCGAGGTCCTCGTCCCAGGCGGTGCCCAGGGCGCGGTCGATTTCGGCGGCCAGGTCGTAGGCGGAGTACTTGCCGAGTTCGCGGGTCGCTTGGAGCATGGCGCGCAGGCGCATCTCGCCGATCATGACGTCGCCGTTGGCGCTCGTGGAACCGTGCCACAGACCCAGACCGGGGACGAAGCTGTAGCGTTCGCCGTCCACGCCGTCGCTGGGGTCCTCGGTCACCTCGAAGCGCAGAACCGGCCAGGAGCGCAACGATTGGGCGATCTTCGAGGCGGTGCCGACCGGACCGATCCACTCACTGGTGGCGCGCAGTTGACCGTCGGCCGGTTGGGCGGTCCAGCGCAGTTTCGCCGGGGCTCCCAGGGCCGAGGTGAGTGCCCACTCGACATGCGGGCACAGCGCGGCAGGCGACGAGTGGATGTAGACCACACCCGCCGTCGCGTCCGCGAACTGACTCGATGCGCGCACCACCAACACCTCCAGCTTCGACGAGGACCGTCTTCCCCAACGATTCGTCGAACTGGCGTTGCCTGAGTGTACTGGAGTGCCCGAAGTTACACGTGTTACTTCGTAACCGTGTTGCGCGCGGCTGTCGCCTCCGCGATCACGGCATCGCTCAGCGGTGGCCAGGCCGCCCGCGCCCAGTCGCCGAAATTCTCGTCGCTCAAGGCGAGACACGCCAAACCCGTTCTCGGGTCAACCCATAAAAATGTCCCGGATTGGCCGAAATGTCCATAGGTTTGTGGCGAATTCGTGCCACCGGTCCAGTGCGGGGTCTTGCCGTCGCGGATCTCGAAGCCCAGCCCCCAGTCGTTGGGGCGCTGCGAACCGAAGCCGGGCAGCACGCCGTTCAGGCCCGGGAACTGGACCGAGGTGGCCGCGGCGTGCGTCTGCGCCGAGATCAGCTCGGGGTTCAGCAATTCGGCGGCGAAGCGGGCCAGATCCGCGGCTGTGGACCGCGCCGCGTGCCCCGCCGGACCGGCCAGCACCGAGGCGGTCATGCCCAGCGGCTCGAACACGGCGTCGCGCAGGTACTCGTCGAACGCTATCCCGGTCTGCGCGGTGAGGAAGTCGGCGAGCACTTCGAAACCCGCGCTGGAGTAGATCCGACGGGCCCCTGGCGACGCCTGGACCTCGGTGGTGTCGAACGCGAGCCCGGACGCGTGCGCCAGCAGATGACGCACCGTGGCGCCGGGCGGGCCCGCGGGCTGATCGAGTTCGATCGCGCCTTCCTCCACGGCGACGAGCACGGCGTACGCGACCAGAGGCTTGGTCACCGACGCGAGCGGGAACACCCGCTCCACATCGCCTTCGCTCGCGACGTCGCCGTCGGCGGTGACCACCGCGGCCGCTGCGTGCCGGACGGGCCATTCCCGAATCTGCTCGAGTGAACGCACCCCCCGAGCCTACGAGAAGCGGGTAGCTACGATCGACTCGCCATGAGTGAAAAGCCCACTGTTCACGGCGACGTAGCATCCGGTTTCGGACCGGTCGCCGACGCCTTCCGCCGCAACTTCCAGCAGCACGGTGAAATCGGCGCCGCGGTCGCGGTCTATGCCGGGGAACGCCCCGTGGTGGACCTGTGGGCCGGCTTCCGCGACCGCAAACGCACGCTGCCGTGGGAGCGGGACACCATCGTTCCCGTGTTCTCCTCGACCAAGGGCATGGCGGCTTTCACGGTGGCCGCGGCGGTAGCCAAGGGTCTGCTCGATTACGAGCAGCCGGTGGCGAAGTACTGGCCGGAGTTCGCCGCCCACGGCAAGGACACGATCACCGTGCGCCAGCTGATCGACCACCAGGCCGGGCTGTCCGGCCTCAGTGAGATCGTGCGCCTGCCCCAGATCGCCGACTTGGACGGCCTCGCACCCGTTCTCGCCGCCCAGAAACCGGCCTGGCGGCCCGGCACCAGGCACGGCTATCACGCGATCACGCTCGGCCTGTACCAGGGCGAGCTGCTGCGCCGGGTCGATCCGAACCGACGGACGCTCGGCCGGATCTTCGCCGAGGACATCGCCGCACCGCTCGGCGTGGACTTCTTCATCGGCCTGCCCGCGGAGCAGAGCATGGACCGCATCGCGACATTGTCGGCCACCCAGGGGCTGGATGTGCTGCGCTACGAACGCGATGTGCCGCTGCGGATCGGTGCGGAGATCTACGCCAAACGCGGGCTGTCCTACGCGGCGCTGACCAACCCGCGCTGCGGGGCTCCGGCACGGGCGACCCGGCGCGAGTTCCTCGAAGTGGAGCTGCCGGGGTCCAACGGGGTGGGCAACGCCCGCGCGCTGGCCAAGGTCTACGGCGCGGCCGCCGGTCGCACCGGCGCGCTCCCGATCGACGACGTACTGCTGGACCGGCTCGCCGCGGCCGAGACCGCCGACGATGTCCCCGCCGACGACCTGGTGCTGCACACCAAGAGTCGCTATCACCTCGGCTTCCGGAAGTCGCGCGGCACCTTCCGCTTCGGCTCCGACAAACGCGCCTACGGCACCACCGGACTCGGCGGTTCGTTCGGATTCGCCGACCCGGCAACAGGTCTGGGCTTCGGCTACACGATGAACCGGCTGGGCCTGGCCGTCCTCGACGACGTCCGCAGTCGCAACCTGCGTTCCGCCCTGCTGCGCTGCCGGATCTGAGTACCGGGCTTCGCGCCCGCGTAGCTCGGCGGCCGCAGGCCACTGTTGACGCCGCGTTGGGTTTATGCAACGGTTTGTTGTATGAGTCCCGTGAGACGTGGGAAAAATCTTCCCATCTACAACCGTATCGGGGTGTTACGTGCCGAGCGGAAAATGAGCCGGGCCCAGCTCGCCGAGGTGATCGAGGTGAATCCGCAGACCGTGGGTGCGCTGGAACGGGGCGATCACTATCCGAGTCTCGATCTGGCGCTGCGGATCTGCGATGTGTTCGGGCTGCCGGTCGAGGCCGTGTTCTCGCGGGATGAATTCGCGCCGCTGTCCACGGCGGTCTACCGAAACGACGGAGGGGATGTTCGATGACGCGCCCGAATCTGCTGGAGCGCTACCAGGCTCGCCGGACCCGCCGGTTCGAGTTGTTCGCCGAGCGCTGGGCCCCCCTGTTGCCGCGATGGCGGACGCGTCGCCGCCGCCGGCTGCTGGTTGTGGCCCTCGCGACGATATTCCTGGCTCTGGCGGTCGTCGCGGCGCTGATCGCGTGCGGCCTGGAGCGGGGACCCCTGCTGTGGGCGCCGGTCTGCCTGGTGTTCTTCCCGCTGTGGATTTCGCTCCAGATCGTCTCGGGACGCCAAGCCGACGCGCCCGTCGGCGCTCTGGACGAATGGGAGCTCGAGCAGCGTAACGCGGCTCGCTCGGTGGGGCTCACCCTCACCCAGACGCTGGCGATGATTCCAGCGATCTGGCTGGTCGTCGTAGGCGGATTCACCGACCTCGGCAATATCCGAGCGGCCTACGCGGGCGGGCTGATGCTGCTGACCGCGCTGCTCGTCGGCGGCTGCGCCCCGACGATGATCCTGGCCTGGATCCGACCCGACACGGAACCGGAGGACGAGAGATGAACCTGCTCACCGAAGACCTGATGCTGCTGCTTCTCGACGAACGCACTGGGCGCTCGTCGACCGACAGCACACGTACCCCGAGGGTTCTCGCCGGAGCAGTGCTGCTGGACCTGATCGACGCCGGGGCGATCCGGCTGACCGGGCCGGGCGACGCGGCGAAACCGGGCCGGATCGTGGTGAGCGCGAACAGGAGTGCCGATCCGATACTGGGCGACGCGCTCGCCAGGATCGAGGCGGCAGGTCCGATGAAAGCCAGGGCCGCGATCGAGAAACTGTCGAAGGGGCTGCAACCAAAGGTGTTGCACCGGCTGGCGGACGAGGGTCTGGTGCGCGTCGAACACCACCGGGTCTTGGGCGTCTTTCCCCGGACCGCCTGGGTGCCGCGCGGATACCGCGCGGAACTCCGCGACCGGCTGACACCGCCGTTCGCACACCCCGACCTCCCCGTCGAGCCGCGCGCCGCCGCCTTGATCTCACTGCTGTCGGCGGCTGACGCGGCACCGAAGGTCTTCCCCGACCGTGACCGCCGAGTGGTGAGGCGGCGCGCCAAGGAGATCGCCGCCGGCGACTGGGCGGCGAAGGCGGCCAGGGAAGCGGTGCAGGCGGTGGACGCTGCGCTCACCGCCGCCGTCGTGCTGAGCGCCGCGGCAACGGGCTCCGCGTAGGTCGCAAAGCAAGGGAATGCCGGTTCCCGCTCGACAGCCATCCGTACGACTCGATCGCACGGATCGCCACCGAACTCCCGAGCGGGATCAGAGCCGAACCTTGCGCCGTGACGGCGGACACCGCATACCGGCGGCCCTCGCCCACGGGGCCGGAATCACCAGTCGGCGTCGGTGTACTTGATGATCCCGCGGATGTTCTTGCCGTCCAGCATGTCCTGGTAGCCCTGGTTGATCTCTTCCAAGGAGTAGCTGCGGGTGACCATGTCGTCCAGGTTGAGCTGGCCCGCCTTGTACAGCGACAGCAGGCGCGGCGCGTCCTGGCGGGCGTTGCCGCCGCCGAAGATGCAGCCCTTCACCGTCTTCTGCAGCATCGACAGCAGGAAGCTGTTCAGCTTGACGTCGTTCTCGTCCATCCGGCCCATCGAGGTGACCACCAGGGTGCCCGCCTTCGAGGTGAGGATCAGGCCCTCCTCGATGTACTCGCCGTGCATCTCACCCATGGTGAGGATGACCTTCTCGGCCATCCGGCCCTCGGTGACCTCCATCAGCGGCATGATCGCGGCGGCCATGCTCTCGTAGGTGTGCGTCGCCCCGAACTTCTGCGCCTGCTCACGCTTCCACGGGTTCGGATCGATGGCCACCACCTTCGACGCGCCCGACAGCACCGCGCCCTGCAAGGCGCTCATGCCGACGCCGCCGATGCCCGCGATCACCACCGTCTCGCCCGGGGACACCTGGGCCACGTGGGTGGAGGAACCGAAACCCGTGGGGACGCCGCAGCCGACCAGGCAGGCCACCTCGAACGGAATGCTCGGATCGATCTTCACCACGGAGGTGTGGTGCACCGTCATGTACGGCGCGAAGGTGCCCAGCAGGCACATCGGGATGACGTTCTCGCCGCGAGCCTGGATGCGGTAGGTGCCGTCGCTGATCGCCTGCCCCATCAGCAGGCCCGCGCCCAGGTCGCACAGCGCCATGTGTCCTGCCACGCAGGCCGGACAGCGGCCGCAGGCGGGGATGAACGAGAGGATCACGTGGTCGCCGACCTGCAGGTCGGCCGGGCAGTTCGGACCCAGCTTGGTGATCACGCCCGCGCCCTCGTGCCCGCCCATGACGGGGAAGGACGGCATCGGGGTCGCGCCGGTCACGATGTGGTGATCGGAGTGGCACATACCGGCGGTTTCCATCCGGATCTGCACCTCGCCGGCGACCGGGTCACCGACCTCGATCTCCTCCACCGACCACGGCTGGTCGATCCCCCACAGGATCGCGCCCTTCGTCTTCATTCCTGTCGACCCTCTCGCATGCACGTGCTTATATGTGACTGCACCCACAGTACGAGAAAAATGTAACGCGTTCTAGTACCGCTCTAAAAATTCGTCGATACAGCGTGACATTCGAGCCGAACGCGTTACAGTTCCGTGCGGCGTCAGGCGCGGACGTCGTGCACGTGGTGCACCAAGTCGTGCAGGATGTATCGAGCGAACGACTCCACCGTGAACTCCGCCCCGTCACTGCGCGCACCGCGCAGACCACGCCGCTCGGGCGGCACCGATTCGAAAGACCGCGCCGCCCGCTCGGCCGCCTCCGCCAGCTCCGCGGCGACCCGGGCCGGATCCTGCTCGTTGTAGCGGTCGGCGACCGCGGTCGCGTCCTGATCCCAGTTCGGGAAGCGTGGCGGCTCGCCGTCGGAGGCACCGGCCAGTATCAGGCCGAGGCGCGTGTCGGACATGCGGCACACGTCGCGCACGTGCGCGACGTATTCCAGGGCGGACCAGGTCGATTCGTCCGGCCGTACGCGCACCTCCGCGCGGTCGAGCACCGTGGCGAAGCGGACGGCCGCCTCCCGGATCAGCGCGGGCACGGCTTCGTAGGCGGTCGCGGCGGCGTCGAAACCGCATTCGGGACAGGGTCGGCTCAGCACCCAGGTCCAGTCCTTGACATCGGGAACGATCGGCATGCGCTCAACCTAGGCGCGGCCGGACCGCGCCTTCCACCGATATCCGGTCAACTATCGGGCACATCCCGACAGTTCACTCCATCAGCCGCCGCGCCCGCTCGAAGAGTTCCAGCGTGATCGCGTGCAGGAAGTCGCCGACCTGCTTGGGGGCTTTGCCCGCGAACGCCCGGGCGTGCGTGCCCTCCAGGACGATGCCGAGTTTGAAGCAGGCCAGCACGGTGTACCAGGACATCGCGCTCAGGTCGCGATCGGAGAACCGGCCGTAGTGCGCGATCATCTCCTCGGCCGTCGGCAACCCGCCGACCGCACCGAGCTTGCCGACCAGCGCCGCTCCGGTGGTACCGGGTTCGGGGCGGGTGGCGATCTGCCAGCCCAGATCCAGCAGCGGGTCGCCGATGGTGGACATCTCCCAGTCGACCATCGCGGCGACCTGCGGGCCGTCGAAGGAGAACATCATGTTCGCCAGATGGCAGTCGCCGTGCAGGATGCCCGGCGTCCATTGAGCTGGGCGGTTGCGGTCCAGCCACTCACCGACCTCCGCCACTCCGGGGATCTCCGGGCCGGGGTAGCCCTGGTTGGACGAGTACGACTCCAGCTCGCCCAGCCAGCGCGGCACCTGACGCTCCAGGAAGCCCTCCGGCTTGCCGTAGTCGGCCAAGCCGAGCGCCTGATAGTCCAATGCGCCGAGCCGTGCGATGGCTTCGACCGCGGACAGCCCCATCTGCCTGCGGATCTCCGGATCACCCGCGTGCAGTTCGGGCAGTTCGTTCTGCGGATTGAAACCGTGGATCGGCTCCATCAGGTAGAAGACCGCGCCGAGCACCGACTCGTCGGCGCAGGCGGCGATCACCCGGGGCGCGCGGACCTCGGTGCCGCCCAGCGCGCCGAGCAGTCGCGCCTCCCGCCGGATCACGTCGTTACTCTTGGCGCGCAGGTGCTTCGGGCCGCGGCGCAGCACGTACGTCCGGCCGCCGCGTGTGAAGCGGAGCATGATGTTCTGCGTTCCGCCGCCCAGCGCGGTCACGTCCTCGAACTCACCCCCGGACAGATCCTGCTCATCCATCCACTTTCCGACGACGGCGAAGTCGACGACCGCGGGATCCACATCGACCGGTTGCGCAACAGACATGCACCACATTGTGCACCACCCGACGACCCGAACTGAAGGCAGACGACAACAGTTGGCTCCGACCGGCGCGGCGTAGGGTTTCGAGCACCATGCACACGCTGTTGATCGACAACTACGACTCGTTCACCTACAACCTGTACCAGCTGATCAGCCAGGTGAACGGGGTCGAGCCGACGGTCGTGCGCAACGACGAGGCGCGTACGGTCGCCGAACTCGGCCTGGAACGCTTCGACAGCATCGTCGTCTCGCCCGGGCCGGGGCGGCCGGACGTGCCGCGCGACATGGGCATCTCCGCGGCGGTGATCCGGGAGACCGACCTGCCGTTGCTCGGGGTGTGCCTGGGTCATCAGGGCATCGTGGTCGCGGCGGGCGGCGTGGTCGCCGAAGCCCCCGTGGCAAGGCACGGGTATCTGGACCGGATCGAGCACGACGACCGGGACCTGTTCGCCGGGATCCCGCAGGACTTCACCGCGGTGCGCTACCACTCGCTGTGCGCGCTGCGGCCGCTGCCGGACGACCTGGCGGTCACCGCGCAGTCCCGTGACGGCGTCGTGATGGGCGTGCGGCACCGCACGCGACCGCAGTGGGGCGTGCAATTCCATCCGGAATCGATCGCCAGTGAGTACGGCGCGGCTCTGCTGCGCAACTTCGCGAAATCGGTTGCGGCGTGGCGAAGTGCGCCCGCGTACCCGATACCGAGCCCGTCGGTCGCCCTCGGGCGTGATTCCGCGGCGGAGCCGGTGGCCGAGGGCGCCTCGGTTCCCGCCGCGGCCGCGCCCGCGCCGCTCGCGGCCGAGCAGTTCCCCGCCGCGGCGGTGGAACTCGAGCGTCCCGCCGGTCGCGCGTCCTCCGCCGTGCGCACGGGTCCGGTCCGGCCCGATCCGCTAGTGCCGCGGACTTTCCGGCTCCAGCGAGCCGTCCTGGAGCGGCCGATCGACACCGAGAGCGCGTTCGTGCAGTTGTACGGCAACTCCCCCACGGCGTTCTGGCTGGACAGCGAGCATGTCGAACCCGGGGCCGACCGCTTCTCCTTCCTGGGCGACGCGAGCGGTCCACTGGCCGAGGTGCTGCGCTACCGCGTGGGCGACGGCGAGGTGACCGTGGAGTCGTCCGACGGACATCGGCGTACCGCCCCCGGTGGCATTCTCGATTTCCTGGCCGCCGAGTTGCGCACGCGCCGGCTCGAACTGCCCGATCTCCCCTTCGATTTCGCCGGTGGCTACGTCGGCTATCTCGGCTACGAGGTCAAGGCCGACTGCGGCGGGAACGCGGTCCATCGCGCCCCGACTCCCGACGCCCAATGGATCTTCGCCGACCGGATGGTGGTGGTCGACCATGTCGGCGGGCGCACGCACCTGCTGGCGCTGAGCGACGACGGGGAGACCGCCCGATCCGCCGCCGACTGGCTGCGCGACACCCGCGAAACCCTGGACACCCTGCCGACCTGGACGAACCCACCGCCGCTCGAACTGCCGCCGGACGGCGACGCGGTCGCGCCGCTGCTCACCCGCGGCCGCGAACGCTATCTCGCCGACATCGCGGTCTGCCAGGAGCGCCTGCACGCCGGGGAGTCCTACGAGATCAACCTGACCGACAGCGCCACGATCTCCGCCGCCGCCGACGGCCTGGATTTCTACCGGACGTTGCGCCGGTGCAACCCCGCCCCGTACGCCGCCTACCTGCGCTTCGACGACCTCGACATCGCCTGCTCGTCACCGGAGCGATTCCTGAAGGTCGACCGCCGCCGCATCGTGGAGAGCAAGCCGATCAAGGGGACCGCGGCGCGCGGCGCGACCCCGGAAGACGACGAGCGCCTGCGCCGCGAACTGGCCGACAGCCCGAAGACCAGGGCGGAGAACCTCATGATCGTCGATCTGCTGCGCAACGATCTCGGCCGGGTCTGCGAGATCGGCAGTGTGTACGTCCCGAAGCTGATGGCCACCGAGCAGTACGCGACCGTGCATCAACTGGTGTCGACGGTGCGCGGCAGGCTGCGCCCGGAGGTCGGCGTGGTCGATTGCCTGCGCGCCTGCTTTCCCGGCGGCTCGATGACCGGCGCGCCGAAGCTGCGGACGATGGAGATCATCGACGCGCTGGAAACCGAAGCGCGCGGCGTATATTCGGGCACGATCGGTTTTCTGGGGCTCGGCGGCACCGCGGACCTGAACATCGTGATCCGCACCGCCGTCCGCTACGGCGGACGCTGGCGGATCGGGGCGGGCGGGGCGATCGTGCTCGATTCCGATCCGGCCGACGAGTACCACGAAGTCCTGCTCAAGGCGGCCGCCACGTTGCGCGCTGCCGCCGACCACGCGCATCGCTGAACGCGAGCGCCGTTCCGGTCACTTGCGCCGTCGGGTGGGCTTTCGCGGAGTCGGTTCCTCGGCGGGTGGTTGCGATGCGCTCAAGCCGGTCAGCTTGCCCAGCAACGCGACGCCGGGCACCTTCGCCAAACGCCCGAGCACGTCCTCGCCGAGGGAGATCATCGCCTCCAGCCGGGGCAGCAACCGGTCGTAGGCGGCGAAAGCCGGATCGGCGAGGGCCAGGGTTCGGTCGAGCCGATCGATGGTGGAGTTGAGCCGATCGATCGCGGTCGAGAGGCTCTCGATCAGGCCGGGCAGTTGCGCGGCCAGCTGAGCGGACGCGGGGGGCAGCCGCACCGCCGTATCGAACGCCGACGTCGCGGTCAGCTGAGCGGCTTCCAGCGCCTGGCCCGCGGCCGTCTGCGCCGCCTCTACCGCCGCTTGGGCGGCGGCGAGGACGTCGGCGGGGCCGGGTACGCGCCCGCCGGGCAGTTTGGGGGTCGGCGGCTTACGACCCGGGCGTTTCGGGTTCGTCATGGGGAACACTGTGCCGTACGCCCCGCCGAAGGACCTCCCCTCGCGCGTTCGGCGTGTCGGAGGGCCGTGGCATAGTTCGAGCACCATGAAACTCAGCAAGGGCGCGAACGCAGCGGTACCGACATCCCTTCTAGCCGTGGTCGTTTCATGGCGATCGGAGCACGCTGTGGACGCGCACGCCTTGCTGCTGGACGGCTCCGGCACGGTGCGCTCGGACCGGGACCTGGTGTTCTACAACGCGCCGCGGCACGTCTCGCAGGCGGTCACGCTCGATCAGGAGCCCGCGCCGGGCACCGCGCGGCTGAGCGTCTCGCTGCCGCGCACCGAAGCCGACGTCGACCGCATCGTGGTCTCCGGCTCGGTGGAGGACGGCACTTTTCGCGATATCCACGGGCTCACCGTCGCTGTGCACTCGGTCGACGGGGCGGTCGCGACGTTCGAGATCGAGATCGCGGAGGCGGTGTCGGCGATGATGTTCGGCGAGTTCTACCGCCGCGACGGACACTGGCGGTTCCGCGCGGTCGGCCAGGGCTGGGCGGGCGGACTGGCGGGGTTGATCACCGAGTTCGGCGTCCAGGTCGATGATCCCTCGGCGCCCGCCCGCACCACCCATCCCACCAACCCGTTTCGGATACGCCGTCCGGTCGCCAATTCTTCCACGCACGAACGACTTTCCCCGGCCGAAGCCGAATCCGCCGCCGACCGGTCGGCTCGGCACGACCCGACCCCGGGCCGACGCTTCGTCCACGGATCGTTGCCCTCCGGTCCCCCTCCGCGAGACGGTGGATCTCCCGCCGACATCGAGCGAACGGACATCGCGGAAGACGTGCCGGTTCCACCCGAACCCATGCGCACCGACGACTCGCCCGGACGGCTCGAGGGCAGCGCCGCACGCCCGGGGGTCGACTCCCCTGCCCGGCCACGCACCGAAGTGCTCGACCGTACGGATACGTCGCCCCTGCCGAGACCGCACGCCCACCGCACGGTCGACCTCCACCGGCACAGCCGGGACGCCGCACCGCCGGCTCCGCCGCCGCCGAACCCCGAACTCGCGGATTGGCACCCGGATCCGGCCAATCCGCAGGTCATGCGCTGGTGGGACGGCACCGTATGGACCGAGGACCGGTATCTGCGCCCTCCGTCCGGCGGCCGCCATTGCGCTCGCTGCGGAAACGCGCTGCGCCGAAAGCTTTTCGGTGGGTTCGCGCCCTGCCAGAGGTGTGCGCAGGAGATCGAGGAGTACCTCACCCACTGGCACACGCGCGCGTGGCGGGTGCTCACCGGTCAGGGGCCGCGCGGTCCCGAGTGGGCGGACCTGTGGGCGTCGTTGCGTTATCAGCGCATCGACGCCGCAGCCGGACGCGCGGCGTTGCGCGACGCGGCGCTCAGCTATGTGGAGCGGCTGGTCACCTTCGCCTTCGCCGACGGCGAGGTCAGGGACGGGGAACTGGAGTTGTTCGAGCAGGCGGTTACCGAACTCCGGCTCGGCGGACCGCTGATCGAGGATTTGCGCCGACGTATGCATCGCGGCAACACCCTCCACCGCCTGCGCACGGGCGACCTTCCCGTGGTCCGTACGCCCGGCCTGCACCTGGACCCCGAGGAACAGGTGCACCTGGATCTGCCCGCGACGCACGTGCGTCAACTCGCGCGCGGCCCGAAACTCACCGAGGGCAGGCTGATCGGCAGCAACAAGAAGCTGCGTTTCGTCGGCGCCGACACCGGTATCGAGATGCCGTGGTCACGGGTGGTCGCCGTGCATACCGACCAGGGGACGGTGGTGGTCGCGGCCACCTCCGCGCGCGGCGGCGCGACCTTCGCCGTCGACGATCCGGACTACGTCTCGGCCGCGCTGGAAGGCGCGTTGCGCGTGGCCAAACGCCTCGTCCTCACCCCGGGCCAGCGCGACACCCGCAGTATCCCGCAGGAGGTGAAGGCGCAGGTGTGGCAGCGCGACGGTGGCCGATGCGTCGAATGCGGCGACGGGCACTACCTCGAGTTCGACCACATCATTCCGCTCAGCCGCGGCGGTGCGACCAGCGCGGCGAACCTGCAGATCCTGTGCCGCGCGTGCAACCGGGCCAAGGGCGCCCGGATATAGCCCGGTCTCAGTCGACGAGCAGGCCTGCGGTACGGCCCAGGTCGGCCAGCATCGCGTCGAACAGGATCTCCGGGTTGTCCAGCGGGATCGGATAGTTCCCGAACACCTCGAGCGTGACGTGGCCGTAGAGCCGCGCCCAGATCTGGATCATCAGGTAGGTCACCCCGAGATCCAGCTTCTCGGCGGGGAATTTCTGGCTGGACTCCGACAGGGCGGCCAGCAGTTCGGTCTGGAAGTGCACCAGATCGTCGCGCAACTCCGGCGGGATGACGTCGGTGGGTGGCGTGACGATGTCGTAGTTCGCCAGCAGCCTGCCCGCCGCGGCCAGGAAGACCCGGCCGAAGGGCTCGTCGAAGCGGCGCAGCGCGCGGGCCTGGCCGGCGCCGGGCGAGGCGAACACCAGGGTGAACTCCCTGGTGTGCGTCAGTGCCCAGCGCCGGAAGCCACGGCAGATGGCGAAGAACTGCGCGGCGCCGTCATCGGGCAGCGTGGCGATCTCGGCGGTCAGGTCCTCGGCCAGGTCGGCGCAGAAGTCCAGTCGCAGCCGCTCCAGCAGGTCTTCCAGCGAGTTGTAGTAGCGGTACAGCGCGGGCGCGGTGACGCCGAGTTCCCGCGCGATGGCGCGCAGCGTGACCGCGTCGGGCCCGCGCTGCACCAGCAGTGCGCTGGCCACCCGCCGGATGTCGGTGTCGGTCACCACCGGCGCGCGGCCTCGTGGTCTGGACTGTTGCACCGTTCGATTCAAGCGTATTCGACTTCCCAGCGCTTGATCCCGTTCAGCCAGCCCGACCGCAGCCGCACCGGATCGGAGACCTGCCGCAGGTTGGGCATCACGTCGGCGATGGCGTTGAACATCAGATCGATCTGCAGCCGCGCGAGGTTCGCGCCGACGCAGTAGTGCGTGCCGGTGCCGCCGAAACCCACATGCGGGTTCGGATCGCGCAACACGTCGAAGGTGAACGGATTGCCGAACGCTTCTTCGTCGAAATTGGCCGAGCTGTAGAACAATCCGAGCCGCTGCCCCTGCTTGATCTCCTGGCCGCCGAGCACGGTGTCCTGAGTCGCGGTGCGCTGGAACGCGGTGACGGGGGTGGCCCAGCGGACGATCTCGTCGGGCGCGGTGCGCGGGCGCTGCTGCCGGTAGATCTCCCACTGCTCGGGATGGTCGACGAACGCCTTCATGCCGTGGGTGATCGAATTGCGCGTGGTCTCGTTGCCCGCCACCGACAGCAGGATGACGAAGAACGCGAACTCGTCCGAGCCGAGGTGCTCGCCGTCGACGTCGGCGTTGACCAGCTGGGTGACGATGTCCTCGGCCGGGCAGGCGCGCCGCTGTTCGGCCATGTTCCAGGCATAGCCCATCACCTCGGCGGTGGCGGCGTGGTGGTCGCCCTCGAACTCCGGGTCGTCGTAGGAGATCATCTGGTTGGACCAGTCGAAGATCTTCTTCCGGTCCTCCTGCGGGATGCCGAGCAGCTCGGCGATGGCCTGCAACGGCAGTTCACAGGCAACCTGTTCGACGAAGTCGCCGCTGCCGGACTTCTTGGCCTCGTGCACGATCCGCGCGGCGCGTTCGGTCAGCGCGGCGCGCAGGCTCTCCACCGCGCGCGGGGTGAAGCCCTTGGAGATGATGCGGCGGGTCTTGGTGTGCTTGGGCGGGTCGAGGTTGAGCAGCAGCATGTCGCCGAGCATGTCGATCTGCTCGCGCGTGGTCTCCTCGTTGAACCGGATGATCGCGGTGTTCTCGTGCGAGGAGAACATCTCGGGATTCTTCGAGATCTCCTTGATGTGCGCGAGCTTGGAGACGACCCAGTATCCGCCGTCGTCGAAGCCGCTGGCCCGATCCGGCTGGGCGCACCACCACACCGGGGCGGTGCGGCGCAGTTCGGCGAACTCCTCGATGGGCAGGCGGGTGGCGAGCAGATCGGGGTCGGTGAAGTCGAATCCCGTCGGGATCGAGGGCGTGGTCACGGTCACGGCTGAACTCCTACGGGGATCTGGGCGCAGATCCACCGACGATGTGGCGAACACGGTCAAGGGAGATGCAACCACAGAACCAGCCTCCGTGAACACTGTTTAGTAAAACGCGTTTACTTTTTTGGTGCCCATCCGCGCGACCGGTCGGTTCGCCCCGCTGGCCGATACCGGCCAATACCGCGACTCGCCTGGACACCGGACTGGCGGGCTGCCTGTAATGAGATCCACAGCCCCACCCGGCCCGGGAGGTCCGATGCCCAGTCTCTACGACCACGTCGGCGGCGACGAGACGCTTCATCGCGTCGAAGCGGCGTTCTACGACAAGGCGCTCGCCGATCCGGTGCTGAAGACGTTGTTCACCGAACGACTGCCGCAGCACGTCGACCATCTCACCTGGTTCACCGCAGAATCCTTCGGCGGACCGGATCGTTTCACCCGGGAGCTCGGGTTCGACTACATCATCGCGGTGCACCGTGGCCTGCGGATCACCGACGAGCAGCGGGAACGCTTCGTCGAGGTGTACATGCAGACCTTCCAGGAGGCCGGGCTGCTGGAGGACGAGGCGTTCCGCACCGCGGTCTACGAGCACATCGCATTCGGATCGCAGGTCGCGCAGCAGAATTCGCACGCGACCAGCGATGCGCAGCTGCACCCGATCCGCGAGGTCCCGCGCTGGACCTGGGCGGGCGACGACTAGCTCAGCGCAGCGCGATCAGTGGGGGCGGCTGCCAGCGACGCTGCAGAACAGACGGTTCGGGCGCGAACAACGCCAGGGTGACCGAGAACGGGTCGGACTCCGGGATGGGCAGCCAATTGCCCTCCGGGACGCCCGCACCGGGATCATCGTGCTGAAGCGTGAGGTCGAGGGAGCCGTCCGGATTGAGCACGACGGGGACATGGTGACCGATCGAATAGATCTCGGCCGGATTGGACACCAAGTAATCTCCGGCATCGTAGACCCCCAGCGACCAGAAGGCGTCGACCGGCGGCAGCTCCCCCGACACGAAGTGCAGCCGGAACGGCCCGGAGCCGGCCTGGACCGCCGTGAAGAGGTAATGCGCGTCCTCGGGCAACGGCAGGCCGAGCGCGCCGAACGCGGTGACCGCCCGCAGCAGGTAGTCGGTGCCGTACCGGCCCGCCCCGAGATCGGACACCCAGCCGTTGTCGTTGGTCGTATTCGCCCCCAGGGTCACCGGGAGCTGCTGCTTCACGGTGTCCGCCGCCGCGGTCAGCTCCCCGTCGGAGATTCCTTCGACCGCGCCGCCCGGCCGGATGCCGATCGTCGCGAAGCGCCGCATCGCGGGCTCGTCCGCGGGCGCGGGCGGATTCACCGCCAGCAACGCGCACATCCGATCGAAGAAATCGTGCGCGTCCATTCCCATGACCTGATCGACCGGCCGCTGCCCGTCGGATCGCCCGCTGGGCGGCACGCTCGCGGACGGCTCGGCGCCCGCGCTCCACGCGCTCAACGGGACCAGCCGCAACCGCTGCTGCAACGACCGCACGACGGGAAGGTCTTTCTCCCCGTCGACCTGGATCCGCAGGATCAGCCACACCGTCGGCGTCGGCATCGGTAAGGGCGTCAATCCCTCGGGCAAAGTCCCCGACCACCCCGGACCGGTCACCACATAGGCATAGGGCGACGACTGGGACCGCGGCCGGACGCTGCTCGGATTGTGCACATTGTTCGTCCAGGCATCCAGCAGCTGCGCCAACCAGAACCGGCCCCCGTCCATGGCGGGCACGCTCAGCACCATCGGCTCGTTCGCCAGATCGAGCCACGCGGTCGAGTGCAGCGTGTCCGGGTCGGGCCTGGCCACGTTCCGCTGCGCCGCAGTCGGCAACGAGACCGCGTGCTCGAGCCGGTTGACGGGCGTGGACGCCTCCGCCGCGACGCGGGTGACGTCCATCAGCACCAGCGGAAATCCGAAGACGTAGGCATCCTTGGCGATATTTCCCGCTTCGCTGGTCACCCGGTGGGCCGGGCCGCTCTCGTCCGATCCGCCGCACGCGGCCGCACCCAGCGCGGCCATCGACGCCATGCCGAGCAGGGCGCGCCGCGACAGCGCGGATTCGCGGTGGGTCCGGTCGTCCATGATCCTGTTCCGCCTCCGATCCGATCGGTCACCGCGCCAGGTCCGTTCCGGAGTATAACCGCCTCATCGAGGCAAAGTGGCTGGTCAGCGCCCTGAACCGCGATCCGGCGCGGCGGCTTCGCCGGACATGGGCTCCGACCGCGGCGGCGCGGAGGGCGGATCAGGACGCCGGCATCAGCGGCGGCGGACGCCAGCGCCCCTGAATGGCCTCCGCCTTGGGCGCGTACATGCGCAGGGTCAGGGAGAATTGCCCGGATTCCGGGATCGGCAGCCAGTTTCCGGCCGGTACGGCCGGGCCGGGATCGGTGTATTGCAACGCGATGTCGACGGACCCGTCGGAGTTGAGCATCACCGGATCCGGATGGCCCACCGTGTAGATCTCCGCGGGGTTGGGCACCAGGTAGCTGTCGGCGTCGTAGGCGGTGAGCGACCAGAAGTTGTCGACGGGCGGCAGCTGGCCCGGTGCGAAATGCAGCCGGAATCGGCCTGCGCCGTCGCCGGTGCCGGTCGATGCGAACAGCGTCGGATAGAAGGCGCTCTCGGCCGGACTGGCGCCGAGGGCCACCCGGGCGATGGCGGCGCGCAGCAGGTAGTTGGTGCCGTAGCGCCCGACGTCGGGGTCGACGAGCCAGCCGTTCTCGTTCACTGTCCGCGCGCCCAGATACACCGGGATCTGCTGCTGGGCGGTGCCCACCGCGGCGGCGAGCTCGACGTCGGAGAGGCCTTCGACCGCACCGCCGGGCCGGATGCCGATCGTCGCGAAGCGCCGCATGGCGGGCTCGTCCTCGCGTGCGGGCGGATTCACCGCCAGCAACGCGCACATCCGATCGAAGAACACCTTCGCGTCCATCTCCCCGATCCATTCCGGCGGCGGCTGCACACTCGCCTGCCAGGGCGGAGCGGCGGGGGCGGGCGGCTCGACGCCCGCCACCCACGCGCTCAACGGCACCAGGCGCAACCGCTGCTGCAACGACCGCACGGCCGCCAGATCGGTCTCGCCGTCGACCTGGATCCGCACGATCAGCCACGCCGTCGGCGTCGGCATCGGTAAGGGCGTCAACCCCTCGGGCAAAGTCCCCGACCACCCCGGGCCGGTCACCACATAGGTGTAGGGCGGCGACGCCGACTGCGCTTGCGGACGGCGGCCATTGGGATTGTGCACGTTGTTCGTCCAGGCGCCCAGCAGCTGCACCAGCCAGAACCGGCCCCGGTCCATGGCGGGGACGCTCAGCACCATCGGCTCGTTCGCCAGATCGAGCCACGCGGTCGATCGCAACGTATCCCGGTCCAGCCGCACCACTTCTCGCTGCGCCGGGGTGGGCAACGAGGCCGCGTGCTCGAACCGGTTGACGGGCGTGGACGCCTCCGCCGCGATGCGGGTGACGTCCATCAGCACCAGCGGGTAGCCGAATACGTAGGCGTCCTTGGCGATCGTGGCGGCGTCATCGGGAACGGAACTGTGGTCGCCGGAACGGCCGCACGCCGCCCAGCCGAACGCGGCCACCGATGTCGCCGCGATGCCGAGCGCCGTGCGCCGCGACACCCTGAACTCGCCCTCGGTCTTCTCGTCCATGATCCTGCTCCGCCTCCGATCCTATCGGGCACCGCGAGATCCGCACCGGAGTATAACCGCCCTCCGAGGCAGAAACCGCAGGTCAGCGGGGCATTTACAGGATGAGCGCCCGGGGGGCCGCCCCGGGACGCCGAGGCGGCTCGATGTGTCGGCCGGATCCCTGGGCGTCCCGGACCGCGGCGACCTTTGCGGGCACGCTCGCCGGGCGCAGGCGGCGCAGCGTGGGAGGATCGCGCCGCGGTCAGAATTCCAGAACGGTGTTCATGATGGTGCCCGCGCTGGTGGCGACGACACCACCGAGCATCGCGCCCGCGATCATCTTCGGCGACTGCAGGCCGCCGCCGCTCCACTTCTCCCAGGCGAATCTGCCGCCCGCGTAGATGATGCTGACGATGCCGGACGCGAGCGCGAACCAGGTCAGATACCGCACGAACTGTAAGAGCTTGTCCGCCAGGGGCGGCGCCTCCGGGGTCGGATTGCCGATCTGCGCCAACGTCGTGAACGAATCGCCGACCGACGCCAGAATGATGCTCACCGTCTACTCCCTCTACGCTCGAATACAACCCTGCCGCCGACCAGCCTCTTTACGAAAGCTGTTCGACCACCGATGAATTCGGCCACGAACCAGGATACGGGCACGGAGCGCGCCGTGGTGGGCGCACTGCGCGGAACCTCCGCCGCCGCACGGCGGTGCGGGCGGGAGGACCCGGGATCGGGCTACCCCGGCGAGGACACCGGAAACACGAACTTCCCTGCGCTGCACGGACCTGACTGCATCGCGGCGAGCGAACGGATACGATCTTCTGAGCGAATCACTTGCCCCTGTCCCGAATCCAGAATGAGCGAACGACGATGATCCTGGCCGCCGCTTACGACACCCTGGCGCAGATCGGCAACCCCACCCCAGAAGCACCGCCGATCTCCGACAAGTTCCTTCAACTGGTCCGCTACCTGACGTGGTTCGTGCTCCTGTCGGGCATCTGCGGCATCATCTACGCCGGTGGCCGCTTCGCCTGGGAGAAGTGGACCGGCGGCGGGCTCGAGTCGCCGAAGATGGTGGCGGGAGCCATGATCGGCGGGGTGATCGCCACCAGCGCGGCACCATCATGAACGCCGTCATCGGCTGATCCGCAGCAGCGTTCATATTTCGTCATAGCTTCTCGCTATGACAGGCGGGGCTTTTTCGTGGGCAGTGCGGCTTCCCGCCGGCCGCCGAGATGGCGCCGACGCGCGGGTCAGCGCAGGATGCCCGCGGCTCGCGCGGCGCGCAGCCAGTCCGGGAATTCGCCGAGCAATCGGGCGTAGAGGTGCGCGTCGTCGACCTGATCGATGTCGTCGAGGGCGAAGAACCCCGCGTTGTCCACCGCTCGGTCGGACAATTCGTCCAAAGTGCGCAGCAGACCGTAATTGGCGCGGCCGAGGCCGACGAACTGCCAGAAGGCAGGCAGCAGTGCGGCTTCCCGCATCAGCGCCGCGATCTCGCGCTTCCTGGCGAAGCCGCCGTCGGTGAAGAACAGCACCAGAGTGGGGCGGCCGCCCGGGCGCAGCGAGTCGATGATGTCGCGCATGATCGGCAATTCCTCGTTGCGGCCGCCGAGCCGGTCGTAGTCGATGCCGCCGTGGGTTCCGCCGAGATGCAGATAGGTCCGTGCCCACTCGTCAGCGTGCTCGACAGCGATGTCGGGCAACTTGACGAACGAGACGGCGTAGAGGTACGCCTCCAGGGTGCCGTCGTCGTCGAGCTGCGTGGCCACGGGAATCATCCGCTGCACGACGCGATGCACCACCTGGTCGCGATACTGCCGGTTCATGCTGCCCGTCTTGTCGACGACCAGGACGACGCGGGCGCGGATGCCGAACGCGTCCCTGTCGATGAGTACCTTCGCGACCTCGCGCTTGCGCAGGTCCAACCTCGCGCGCTTCTCGAAGGAGAGCTTCGCCTCCCCGGGGACGGTGAAGACGTCCGGGACTACCCTCGCCGACGGATCCGGCGCGGCTGGTTCCGCGGACGCGACCGCCGGAGACGGCTGCTCGTCCACGCTCACGCCGTGATCGGTGACCAGCGCGGCGAAACCGCCCGCATAGCCCTGCCCGACCGCGCGCACCTTCCATCCGCCCTGGCGACGGTACAGCTCGAGGGCGATCACCACGGATTCGCTGCCCAAACCCTCGATGCGGTACTCGTACAGCACGTTTCCCGCCGCGTCGGCCACCGTGGCGACCGGGGGCGCGACCCGGCCGAAGGTCACGTCCGGATCGTCGAGCGTGAGCACGGCCCGCAACTGCGCGATGTCCGGTGGCAGGTCGCCGAGCGAAACCGACAGCGCGCCCGGCGTTCCCGGTTGCAGGGACACACCCGGCGCGCCGGGCTGGTTGAAGAACACGAAGTCCGCGTCCGATCGCACGCGACCGGCCTCGGTCACCAACAGCGCTGACACATCGACCGCGGCGTCGGTGCGCACCGACACCAGCACGCGCGCCACGTCCAACGCCGCGTTCTGACCTTTGATCAATGCCGCGCCCACCGAGACTCCCAGCCGTCGTCGCTCCGAAACCGCCACCGCGATCAGCGTAAATCGAGCGCTGCTCGAATGCGGAACGTTCGCCGCGCCAGACCGGCCGGAACTCCGCCGAACTCGCGGTCGCTGTAGCGCACTGGGAGCGTTCGCAGGCCGCCCCTTCGACCGGACCGCGGGCACCACGCCCGGCACCCGTCGGCCGTCGCGGGATCGGCTGTGAACGTTGATGCTTCCAGGCTGCGAGACGCCACAATGCTGGCCTCGATGAGGCGTTTCGAAGACGCGACCGGCCCGGTGGCAGCGCTTCCCGCCGTACAGGGGATCGGGAAGATGGTCGAATCGTTTGCTGATCCAACCCAACTCGGCCCGTCGGCACGCACTCCCAGGGTTACTGGCAGCAGGACCCGCGCAACTCCTGGCCGCTGATCGCCGCGGCCCTGGAGATCTCCCCCGCCGCCGGATAAGCGAATCCCCCGCGTCAGCGCGCGCGGGCCGTTTCCGCGGCGCCGGTGATGTTGCGCGCCATCCCGCCGAAGATCACGGCGTGGAACGGCGCGATCGACTTCCAGTACAGGTGCCCGGCCAGTCCGTGCGGCTCGAACACCGCGCACTGACGATAGGTGGCGCCGGGTCCGTCCGGTTCGACCGCCAGTTCCAGCCAAGCCCGGCCCGGCACCCGCATCTCCGCGCGCAACCGCAGCATCCGGGGCCGGTCCAGCCGCTCCACCCGCCACCAATCCAGCGCTTCGCCCTCGTGCAGCCGGTGCGGATCACGGCGCCCGCGGCCGAGACCGACACCGCCCGCCAGCCGGTCTATCCAGCCGCGCAGCGACCAGGCGAGCGGGAACGAATACCACCCGTGCTCGCCCCCGATCGCCTCGATCACCCGCCACAGCGTCGCGGGGTCGGCGTCGGTGTGCCGTTCGCGCACATCCCGGTACAGCGACCCGCCCGACCACTCCGGGTCGGTGGGCAGCGGATCCGACGGCGCCCCCCGCGGATGGGCGTCCGACCACCTGGTCGGCACGTCCAGGTCGCGAATCTTCTGCAGCGCGAGCGTCACCGCCCGGTGGTATCCGGTGGGTCCGTCCGGCGGGTCCGGGATGAGGCCGGCGATCGCGTGGTCATGGCACACCACATCGTTGATCAGCGATTCCATCAGCGGCACGGCGATCGACCGCGGCACCGGCGTCACCAGATTCACCCATTGCGCCGACAGCCACGGCGTCAGCACCGGCACCGGCACGATCAGCCTGCGCGGCAGCTGCGCCACTTCGGCGTAGCCGCGCATCATCTGCACGTAGGTCAGCACGTCCGGACCGCCGATGTCGAAGGCGCCGCCCGCGCCCTCGGGCAACGCCGCCGCCTCGGTCAGGTAATACAGCACATCGCGCACCGCGATCGGCTGGATCCGGTTGTGCACCCAGCGCGGGGTCACCATCATCGGCAAACGCTCGGTCAGGTAGCGCAGCATCTCGAAACTGGCCGACCCGGAACCGATGATCACCGCGGCCCGCAGCACCAGGACGGGCACCGCGCCCGCCCCCAGGATCTCGCCGACCTCGGCGCGGGAGGCCAGGTGCCGCGACAGGCGCTGCGCATCCGGGACGATACCGCCCAGATAGACGATCCTGGTCAGCCCGGCGTCCGCCGCCTCGGTGGCGACCAGCGTGGCGGCTTCCCGGTCCACGGTGTCGAAGTCGGCGCGCGTCAAGGAGTGGACCAGGTAATACAGCACGTCCTGCCCGGCCAGCGCGGCGCGCACGTCGGCGGCGGAGGTCACGTCACCGGCCAGCACCTCGACGCGATCGCGCCACGGCGCCTCGGCGAGCTTGCCCGGTGTGCGAGCGAGCACCCGGACCGTATGACCGGCGCGCAGCAGCTCCGGCACCAGCCGACCGCCGATGTAGCCGGTCGCACCGAACACCACACACCGCACGGCAACCACCCTTCCGACGACCTGCTCAGGTGATGACCCGGGGCCACGGGGTCAAACAGCGCGCCTCCGGACCGGTGCGCGGGCGGGCGGACCTGCGCGAGCTCTGATCGATCCGGCGTCCTCGTGCCAGACTGGGCCCGTGAGCGAACGTAGCAAAAGCCACGGATTGGACAAGCCCGCACCGCGGGATCGCGGCGAGGTCATCGGTGCGGGCCTGGTGTGGCTGGCCAAATGGGCAGTGTGCATCGTCGCGATCGCGGCGGGCGCGTGGGTGCTCGGATTCCTGGTCGCCCGGCTGTGGGTGGTGATCCTGCCGGTGGCGCTGGCGATCGTCGTCGCCACCGTGCTGTGGCCGCCCGTGCGCTGGCTCACCGCGCGCGGCCTGCCGCCCGCCGCGGCCGCCTCGCTCGCGGTGCTCGGATTCATCGGTGTGCTGGCCGGGATCATCGCGCTGATCGTGCCGTCGGTCGTGGACCAGGCGCCGGAGTTGGCCGACAAGTCGAGCGCGGGCGTCAACCAGGTGCGCGACTGGTTACAGGGTCCGCCGCTGAGAATCCGTGACGAGCAACTGGATTCGGCCGTGGACGCGATCGTCTCCCGGCTGCAGTCGAGTTCGGAGCAGATCGCGAGCGGCGTGTTCAGCGGCGTGACCACCGCGACGTCGGTGCTGGTCACCCTGTTCCTGGTGCTCGTGCTGAGCTTCTTCTTCGTCAAGGACGGACCGCGTTTCCTGCCCTGGTTGCACAGCGTCTCCGGCAGCCGCGGCGGCAGGCACCTGGAGGAGGTGCTCAGCCGGGTCTGGGTCGTGCTCGGCGGGTTCATCCGGACCCAGGCGCTGGTCAGCCTCGTCGACGCGGTGTGCATCGGCGCCGGCCTGGTCATCCTCGGGGTACCGCTGGCGCTGGTCCTGGCGGTGATCACCTTCCTCGGCGGATTCGTCCCGATGGTCGGCGCGTTCGTCGCGGGTGCGCTGGCGGTGCTGGTCGCGTTGGTGGGCAACGGCTTCGTGACCGCGCTGATCGTGCTCGGCATCGTCATCGCCGTGCAGCAACTGGAGGGCAACGTGCTGCAGCCGGTGCTGCAGAGCCGCAGCATGCAACTGCACGCGGTCATCGTGCTGCTCGCGGTCACCGCGGGCGGCTCGCTCTACGGGATCGTCGGCGCGTTCCTTGCGGTTCCCGTGGTCGCGATGGCGGCGGTCGTCCTGCGCTACGTCGGTGAACAAATCGACGCGGCCACCGCGCCGCCGCCGGAACCGGAGAGCGAGCCCGAGCCCGCGGACTGACCGCGTCACACGCAAGGTCGCGCGCCATTGTTGCACTCAGTCCGAATGTAACTATCGCCGTCGACCGCCGCGGTTCCTAGCGTCAGTGGACATGACAACTGATGTGGGCACCCCGCTCAACGACATCGCCGACGCGACGGCCCGCGCCGTCGCGGAGGACCCGGCGAACGCGCTGGTGGTGTTCCGTGCCTCCGGGGCCACGGAGGGGACGGTGGGCAGCGCGATCACCCTCGGCAAGTACACCGTGCGCGTGGACGAACCGCCCGCGCTCGGCGGCGCGGACACCGCGCCCAATCCGGTCGAGGTGTACCTGGCGTCGCTCATCGCCTGTCAGGTGGTGACCTATCGGTTCTGGGCCCAGCGCCTGGGCGTCACGATCGACGAACTGTCGGTGAGCGCCGAGGGCGATCTCGACGTGCGCGGATTCTTCGGCTTGGATGACAACGTCCGCGCCGGATTCCAGGCGGTGCGGGTGACCGTTCACATCGGCGGACCCGATACCGAACAGCGCTATGCCGAACTCCAGCAGGCCGTCGACGCGCACTGCCCCGTGCTCGATCTCACCACCGGGCGCACTCCGGTCGAGACCATCCTGATCACCGATTAGCCGCCGTCCCAATCCGATCGACCAACCACCAGAAGGAGGACCACTCCGATGACCGAACCCGACCTGTCCCAGGACTGGAGCTTCGAGACGAAGCAGATCCACGTCGGACAGATTCCGGACGGCACGACCAACGCTCGCGCGCTGCCGATCTACCAGACCACCTCCTACACCTTCCGCGACACCGCGCACGCGGCGGCGCTGTTCGGTCTGGCCGAGCCCGGCAACATCTACACCCGGATCATGAACCCGACCCAGGACGCGGTGGAGCAGCGCATCGCCGCCCTGGAAGGCGGCGTCGCCGCCCTGCTGCTGGCCTCAGGGCAGGCCGCGGAGACCTTCGCGATCCTCAACATCGCGGGCGCCGGCGATCACATCGTGTCCAGCCCCCGGCTCTACGGCGGCACCTACAACCTCTTCCACTACTCGCTGCCCAAGCTCGGCATCGAGGTCTCCTTCGTCGACGACCCCGACGATCTCGAGCAGTGGCAGGCCGCGATCCGCCCGAACACCAAGGCGCTCTACGGCGAAACGATCTCCAACCCGCAGAACCACATCCTCGACATCCCGGGGATCGCGGGGGTCGCGCACGACCACGGTGTGCCGCTGATCGTGGACAACACCGTCGCCACGCCGTACCTGATCCAGCCGCTGGCCCACGGCGCCGACATCGTCGTGCACTCGGCCACCAAGTACCTCGGCGGCCACGGCGCGGCCATCGCGGGCGTCATCGTGGACGGCGGCAAGTTCGACTGGACCGGTGGCCGCTTCCCCGGCTTCACCGAACCCGACCCGAGCTACCACGGTGTCGTGTACGCCGAACTCGGCGCGCCCGCCTACGCGCTGAAGGCGCGCGTGCAACTGCTGCGCGACCTCGGATCGGCGGTCTCTCCGTTCAACGCGTTCCTGATCAGCCAGGGCCTGGAGACGCTGAGCCTGCGCATCGAGCGGCACGTGCAGAACGCGCAGGCGGTGGCCGAATTCCTGAGCACCCGTACGGAAGTCACCTCGGTGTCCTACGCGGGCCTGCCGTCCTCGCCGTGGTACGAGCGGGGCCGCGCCCTCGCGCCGAAGGGCGCCGGCGCGGTGATCGGCTTCGAGCTGGCCGGCGGCGTGGACGCGGGCAAGCGGTTCGTCGAGGCGCTGCGGCTGCACAGTCACGTCGCCAACATCGGTGACGTGCGCTCGCTGGTGATCCACCCGGCCTCCACCACCCACTCGCAGCTGACACCGGAAGAGCGACTGGCCGCGGGCGTCACACCCGGCCTGGTCCGGCTCGCGGTCGGCATCGAGGGAATCGACGACATCCTCGCCGACCTGCGCGCCGGATTCGCCGCCGCTTCCTGACGCGTCGCGCCCCGGGGTGGATCCACCCCGGGGCGCGTTGCCTGTCCACGATCCGGATCGAGCGCGACACAGCAGGACGGAAACCCGTTTAGCGCTGGTTTTCATGATTTCCGTTGGCAAATAGGACCGTGACGACAACAACTGCCGGTCACCCTCCAGCGCACAGCTATTCGCCTCGGCCGTGCGGATTCGATTGGCACATGCGCGGTTCCTCACGATCGAAAAGAATTCGAACTTTCGCGCATCCGTAAGGCTTTCTGAACCGAACTAGAAAGGTAGGTATATGTCCTCTTCAGAATGAGGTGGGTAAGTTCATGGACATAGCGGTACCCGAAACTCCAGCACACCCCTTCTTACGCCGCGCCGCCACTCTGGTCGTCGCGAGCGCAATCCCGTTGTCCGTGGTCGGCGGCGCCACCGCCACCGCCGACCCGCTGCTGCCGGAGATCTCCGTTCAGATCCCGTTCGCCCCGGCGCCCGCCGTCGGCGTCCTCGCGCCGGCGGCCGATCCCGTGGACGACGTCGTTCCGCCCGAGGTCGCGCCTCCCGCGCCCCCGGTCTCCGCGGGCCGCAACGATCTGAGCACCAACCGGCCGATGCCCGACCCGAATGTGGTCGCCCCCATCGTCCCGCAGCGGCTGCATCTGCCCAACCCCGCTGCCCCGGCTCCCGCGGTCGCGCCGATCGAGGCTCCTCCCGGCACCCTGCGCGTGGGTTCGGTGGTGATCGGCCGACCCGACTTCCTGACTCCCGAGCAGGGCAAGATCTTCAACGACGCGGTCGCGGGGCCGGAAGCGGGTATCGCGCAGACCCTTGATTCGGTGGGTTTCGAGCCATCGCGCTCCGACCGCATCGCCGCCGACCTCCTCGGCTCCACCGCGATCGGCGCGTCGGTGGGCAGTATGGTGGCCTCGCCGGTCGCCTCCATCGGCGCGGTCATCGGCGCCGTCTGCGGCGCCATCGCGGGTCTGCCGATGTTCCCGACCGGAACGGTGGCCGTCATGGCTTTCGGCGCCGCCATCGGTTACGGGTTCGTCGCGTCCCCGGCCATCGCCGTCGGCGCGGCTGTGGGCGCGGGTGTCGGTGTGCTGCAAGGGCTTCTCACGCCGCCCACGGTTCCGGCCACGTAATCCGCTTTCCCGGCGCGCCACGCGACCAGAAAACATCGCCGGCCTCGCCGTTTTCGATGCGCACGAATTCCGCGAAGACCCGGTTTCGGCCGGGTCTTCTGCTTTACCGGGGAATGCCGGAGGTTTGGCCTGCCGATAACGGGCTATCGCAGAAAAGGACCGGCTGAAGATGGTCGGCCGGTCTCTTCACAAGGAGGTTGTGACATGAGCACAGTCGACAAGGCGAAGAACAAGGCCGAAAAGGTCGCTGGTCAGGCCAAGGAAACCTTCGGCGAGGCCGCGGGCGACCGGGGGAAGCGCGACGAAGGCCGCACCGACAAGGTCAAGTCGGACCTGAAGGACGCCGGGGAAAAGGTCAAGGACGCCTTCCGGCACTGACCACCGCCTGACGGACACGCGACGGCCGTAGCGAAGTACGCCAAGAGGACGCTGCCGACGAGAGTCGTCCCCTACGGCCGAGGCGCAGGACTGGGCGGGTGGCCGCACCGAGCGGCCACCCGCCTTTCTTTACGTCAACTGGTCCAACCAGTTGACCTGTTGACCTCGATGCGCCACACTCGGCTCCATGGAATTCGCCGCGGTCGCGCGCACCGCCGTCTCCGATGTCGTGTTCGGCCAGATCATCGACGCGATCCTGAGCGGACGGATCGCCCCGGAGGCCACGCTCCCCTCGGAACGGGAGCTGGCCGAGATGTTCCAGGTGAACCGGCACGCCGTCCGCGAAGCCCTCAAGCGCGTGCAGCAGAGCGGGCTGGTTCGCGTCACGCCGGGCGGCAAGACCCGGGTGCTCGACTGGCGCTCGCACGCGGGCCTGGACATCCTGACCGCCGTCACTCGTTCGGGCGCGGTACCCGCGCAACGGATACTGCGCGACATCGCGGTCATGCGGCGGTCGGTCGCCGCCGACGCGGCCCGGTTGTGCGCCGAGCACGCCGACGCCGAGCAACTGGCGGCGGTGCGGCGCGCTGCCGCCGCCTATCCGGATGCCACCGCGCCGTTCGGCACCGTGGTCGAGGCCGACTTGGCGTTCTGGGTCGCCATCCTCGACGGCTCAGGCAACCTCGCCTACCGACTGGCCTTGAACACCCTTGTCGCGGGCTATTTCGGGATCGGCATGGAGGTCGTCGCCGAATTGGGCCTGAACATGGAATACATCGATCCCGGCGCCCACCGCACCCTCGCGGAGTACATCGCCCGCCGCGACGCCGCCGCGTCCTACGACACCGCCTACGCCCTGCTCACCCGCCTGGTGGACGCTCAAGACCTACCGGAAGATTGACCCTTGTTCGACCTGATCGCCCACGCCATACCGGTTTTCGTGCTCTGCTTGGCACTGGAAGCCGCCTCCTTCCACCTGCTGCCCGACGACGACCA
Organism: Nocardia niwae NBRC 108934 = DSM 45340; assembly: GCF_001613465.1. GTDB lineage: Bacteria > Actinomycetota > Actinomycetes > Mycobacteriales > Mycobacteriaceae > Nocardia > Nocardia niwae. Next base: position 266,682 of record NZ_BDCK01000020.1, read on the forward strand.
ACTCGGCTACCGGTTCGATGACGCCCGCACCAGCGTGCTCATGGGGTTGGGCAATGTGGTGGTGAACCTGGGCTGGAAGCTCGTCGTCGTCGCGGTGTACACCGCGGCGTATCTGGTTGCCCCGGTGCATCTCCCGACCGGCCATCCGCTCACTTGGATAGCGCTCTTCTTCGCCGACGAGATCGCCTACTACTGGTATCACCGCACCCACCACACCGTGCGCGTGCTCTGGGCCAGCCACGTAGTGCACCATTCCAGCGAGTTCTACAACCTCTCCACGGCCCTGCGCCAACCGTGGACCCCGTTCAGCTCGCTGCCCTACTGGTTGCCGCTGGCGCTGGTCGGCTTCCCGCCCTGGATGATCCTGCTGCAGCAGTCGGTCAGCCTCCTCTACCAGTTCTTCATCCACACCGAGCGGGTGGGGAAGCTCTGGCGGCCGGTGGAATTCGTGTTCAACACGCCTTCCCATCACCGGGTGCACCACGGCTCCAACGACCGCTACCTGGACAAGAACTACGGCGGCATCCTGATCGTCTGGGATCGGCTGTTCGGCACGTTCGAACCGGAGGGCGAACGGGTCCGCTACGGGCTCACCAAGAACATCGAGACGTTCAACCCGGCCAGAGTCGCCACCCACGAGTGGACCTCGATCTGGCGCGATCTGCGCGGCGCATCCTCCTGGCGCGCCCGCGGCGGCTACTTGCTGCGCGGCCCGGGCTGGGCTCCGGCCGACTGATCCGCGGCGGAAGGACCACCGTGCTCCTCGACCAGCCGCAGCTCGCTCGGCCACCAGATCCTGCGCCCGATCAGGCTGAACAGTGCCGGGATCACCACCGTGCGCACCACGAACGTGTCGAGCAGGATGCCGAGGCCGACCACGATGCCGACCTGGGTGAGAGTGATCAGCGGAAGCACGCCGAGCACGCAGAACACCGCCGCCAGCACGATGCCCGCACTGGTGATCACCGCGCCGGTCACCGACACCGCCCGCACCATGCCGCGCGTGGTGCCGTATCGCGGCGTCTCCTCGCGGGCCCTGCTGACGAGGAAGATCGTGTAGTCCACGCCGAGCGCGACGAGGAACAGGAACGCGAACAGCGGCACGCTGATGTCCAGCGCCGGGAAGCCGAAGACGTGCTCGCTCATCCAGCTGCCCAGCCCCAGCGCGGCCAGCGCGCTCAACACCGTGACCGCCACCAGCAGCAACGCGGCGGGCACCGCGCGCAGCAGCGCGAGCAGCACCACCAGCACGACCACGAGGATGAGCGGGATCACCACCTTGCGGTCGCGGCTCGCGGCGGTCTGGACGTCCAGCGCCTGGGCGTCGGTGCCACCGACCATCGCGTCGGCTTCCGGCACCTGCGCGACCGACGCCCGCAGCGCCTCGATCGTGTCGAAGGCGCGCGCGGAGGACGGCGGCGCGTCGAGCACCACGGACCACCGGGTCAGCCCGGTCGGCGAGGCGCCCGTCCGCGAAGTCAGCACCACGCCCTCGGTCCGCCGGAGCGCCTCCTCGACTCCCGCCGCCGCATCGCCGCGCGCGAGGACGATCGCGGGATCGGAAGCGCCGGACGGGAAATGCTGCGCGAGGGCGTCGAATCCCTCCACCGATTCCGCGCGGACCCGGAACTGCTCGGTCTGCGAGAGCCCGACCTGCGTTGTGAGCAACCCGGTCGCGCAGACCGCGAGCACTACGATCGCGCTGCCGGCGACCAGCGCTGGCCTGCGCACCACCCGCGCGGCGATCGCGTGCCAGACGCCCTCGTCCGCCGTATCGCGGTCGTCGGCCTGCGGCACGAAGGGCCAGAACACCCCGCGCCCGCACAACGCGAGCGCGGCGGGCAGCGCGAGCAGCACGAACGCCACCGCCACCAGCAAGCCGAGTGCGGCCATCACCCCGAGACTGCGCGTGCTCGGCACCGACGCGAGCAGCAGCACGAGCAGTGCGGCCACCACCGTCACGTTGCTGGCCAGAATCGCCGGCCCGGCGCGCCGCACCGCCTGCCGCAACGCCGCACGGTGATCCGGTTGCCGGTGCAGCTCGTCGCGATAGCGCGACACCAGCAGCAGCGCGTAGTTGGTGCCCGCGCCGAAGACCAGCACACTCGTGACGCCGGAGGTCGAACCGTCGAAGCTGAGCTCGGTCACCCGCGCCAGCGCGGTTCCGGCGCTGGTGGCCACCCGGTCGGCCGCGCCGACCACCGCGAGGGGCACCAGCCACAGCACCGGGGACCGATACGTCGCGATCAGCAGCACCGCGACGACCACCGCGGTCACCGCGAGCAGCGTGACATTGGCGCCGGAGAACGAGTCCGCGATATCGGCGCCGAACGCCGGACCACCGGTGACCTGCAGAACGAGCCCGTCGGGCAAGCCGTCGCGCGCGGCGGCGCGGATGTCGCCGATGCGGTCGGTCAGCGCGAATCCGCTCAGATCGGCGTCTATCGGCACTTGCCCGATCGCCGCTTTCCGGTCCGGCGCGCCGATCAGATCGCCGGGGCCGGGTGTCTGTCCCGACGCGCGGGTCACCGCCGCGACGGTGGCGTTCCGATCGTCGTCGCTCAGGTCGGCCCCATCGGCGCGCGTGACGACGACGATTGCCGCGGCGGTCCCGGAGTCCGGGAATTCTTCCAGCGCCTGTTCGACGCGCGCCGACTCCGTCGAGGACGGCAGCGCGGTCGGGGCCTGCCCGGCGGACTCGTTCTCGCCCACCGCACCGATCAGGCCTATCGAGGCCGCGGCGAGGACCAGAAGCAGCACCCACGAAGTCCGGGCGGTCACCAACGACGCATAGCGATCCCAAGCGCTCACATTCGCAACTCTCTCAGAAATTGAAATATTAAGCAATTGAGACACTGGCTGAACTACGCTGATCCCCCGTGTGGAAAAGGATGCGCCGTTGACCGAGGAGCCGAACGCCGACAGGCCGGACCGTGACGGACTGGAAACCGACATCGCCGCCGACATCCGGGCCCTCACCGCGATCTCCGAGCAGATCGGGCAGGTCTTCGCGCGCACCAACGACCTGCGCGCCAACGACTTCCGCGCGCTGATGCACGTCGCGACCGCCGAGATCGAGGGAGCGCCGCTGACCGCGGGCGGCCTCGGCAAGCTGATGGGGATCTCGTCCTCCGCGGTGACCTATCTGGTCGAGCGCATGATCGAATCAGGTCACCTGCGCCGCGCCGCCGACCCGGCCGATCGCAGACGGGTCATCCTGCACTACGACGAGCACGGAATGGACGTGGCGCGCGGCTTCTTCACACCGCTCGGACGACGGACCCGCGCCGCGATGGCCGACCTGGCCGACGCGGATCTGCGTGGCGCGCACCGCGTCCTGGTCGCCGTCATCCAGGCGATGCGCGAGTACCACGACGAGCTGACCGGCGAGTGAACGCCCGGCTCGCGGGTCAGTCCCGGAGGGCTTGCTCGCGCAGCGATTTCAAGGTCTTCGACAGAATCCGCGAGACCTGCATCTGCGAACAGCCGATCCGCTGGGCGATCTGCTCCTGGGACATCGAATCGAAGAAGCGCATCACCAGCACCTGCTTCTCACGTTCCGGCAACGCGGCCAGCAGCGGCTTCACCGCCAGATAGTTCTCCACGGTGCTGAAATCGGGGTCCTCGGCGCCGAGCGAGTCCAGCAGCGAGGGACCGCCGGATTCGGCGTCGTCGGTGTCGGAGGCCGCGTCGATCGAGGAGGTCTGGTAGGCATTGCGAGCGATGAGCGCCTGGGTCACCTCGTTGAGGTCCGCGCCCAGCTCCTCCGCGATCTCCCGCGCCCGCGGCATGCGCCCGAGCCGTTGCGACAGGATCTCCACGGTCGGACCGATCGTGGACTGGATCTCCTTGAGTCGCCGCGGTACTCGCACCGACCACGCGTAGTCGCGGAAATGCCTGCGCACCTCGCCCATGATCGTCGGCACGGCGAAGGAGAGGAAGGTCGCGCCGTGTCCCGGATCGAAGCGGTCGACCGCGGCGAGCATGCCCACCCGGGCGATCTGCAGCAGGTCCTCGAAGCTCTCACCGCGCCCGCTGAACTTGCGAGCGATGTGCTCGGCCAGCGGGAGGCAGCGCTCGATCAACTCGGTGCGCACGGCCTCGCGGCGCGGATCGTCCGGGGCCAGCGCGGCCAGTTCGGCGAAGAGTGGCTCGATATTGTCGTAGCTGTCGCCCCGCGACTTGCGCTTGGGATCGACCTGATTCGACTCGCTACTCATTATTCGAGCCGCCGCGCACCCAACGGAAGTCGACGACAGTGGGGTAGCCGCCCGCGGCGGAGTCGTGCGCGCCGCGCGACGCCGAGACCGAATCCGTCAGCGTCGCCACGATGTGCCAGCCGAAGCCGGACTCGTCCGGGCTGGTGTCCGAAACCGTGACGGTGGAGACACACACCTCCACCGCGTCGTCCTCGAAGCCGAACGCGCATTCGAGTTCCGCGCCGTCCACCGCGTCCAGCACCAGCGCGCTGGCCACCTCGTCGAGCGCCAGCCGGATGTCGGTCACCTCATCGATGCCGAAATCGGCCATGAGCATGACGGTCTCGGCCAAGGCACGCAGCATCGCCAGCTGTTCGGACACCGCGGGCACCCGCACGCTGATCGTGCCGGTCCGCGTCGTCGCGGGAGGAGTCCCCTCACCCTTGCTCATGCACAGCTCCCAGAAGTCGCGCGTCCGTCGGAGCGCCAAGCCTACGCCCTCCCATCCACGGCTTTCGATCGGCCACGGCACAACGCGCGCGTCTTCGCCCGCGGTGGCGCGCCGAGAAGGCCCCGCCGCGCGAAAGCGCGCTTTACCCGCCACCCGGTAACGGACGATGACCAGCGCGTTCGTCCGAGTCGGCGCCCGAGTCCGCCGAGGGCGCGGCACCGGATTTCCGCAGCGCCGCCGACGAGCCGTCGCCAGGATCATTCCGCTCCCGATGTCCGTTTCGCCGGCAGACGGCGCCTGCCGTCCTCGACCGCGCGCACCAGATCCGTGTAGGCGATCTCCAGTTCGGCCAGCCGGGTCCACGCCGCATGCATACGCTCGCCGCCCGGATCGTCGTTCATCAGCAGATAGAACGCTTCTTCGGCGACCGCCGCCATCCGATCGATCACCTCACCCAGGCTCGCGTCGTGCAGACGCACTCCCGGCGCGGCGCGCGGCAGGTGCAGCGTCGCCCACGTGTCGATCCGGTCGACCAGCTCGCTCCGGCGCCGCCGGATCGAGACCTCGTTTCGCGCGTCGTCGCGGCACTGCCGATGCAGTTCGGTCAACTCACGCGCCCACCGGCTCACCGGGCCCTGCACGTGCTGCCCGCCCAGCGCGCACAGCAACGCGCTCGGATCGGGCAAAGCCGCGTTCTCGGACAGCTTCCGCGGTCGAGCACGCTGGACCAGCATCGGCCTACCTCCCCGGCACGACCGCACCGATCGCACGGCCGGTCGTCCAAGCCTTCATCAGGACAGCGCTCATTCCGGATCCGGCATGCCCGCTGCGGGCGCGCGCAAACTCACAGGGGCGCAGTCAGTTCGAGATGGATGCCATCGGGGTCGGAGAACGACAGGATCGCGATCCCGAAATCGGTCATCTCGGTGATCTCGCCGTGTTCGATGCCGGCTTCGGACAGGCGAGCGGCCGCGGCCACCAGATCGTCGCGCGCGGGAACGGTGAAGCTGAGATGGTCCAAACCCACCCGCTCGGAATCGAATCGGTCCGTCGGGGCGGCCACCGGCCGCAGGCCGAGCAGCATGCCGTTGGCCTGGAACACCACGCCGCCGAACAGGCGCATCGGATCGGCGCGCACCGCTGGATCGTCCGGGCTGCCCGGCGATTCGGCGGCGATCGGGAAACCGAGCACGTCCCGGTAGAAGGCTCGGGACCGAGCGAGGTCGGTCACCGTCAGCCGGATGTGGTGGGTCCCGGTCGTTTCGATCATGGTCACGCGAACTCCCAGCAGGCGAGGTATGGCGGGCTCGATCGGCTCTCCGGGCGATACCGTCTCCGGCGAGCCGTCTGCCGATGACGGTAGGACAGAATCACGCCGGAACCGAGTGTCGGAAACGACATATTCGGTACCGTTTCCGACATGAACGTCGTCGTCTTCGTCGTGGACGGCGTAGCCGACTTCGGATACGCCGCCTTACTGGAGACCTTCAACACCGCCAACGCCGTGCGCGCCGAACTTCCCGACCCGCCCGAGCCGTGGCGGGTGCGCACCGCGTCGTTCGGCACCACGGTGCGGTCGGGCCATGGCAACACCGTGCCGACGATCCCGCTCGACGAGCTCGGCGACGAATTCGAGCAGATGATCGTGCCCGCGGTGAACGTCCTGGAAGCCACGGCGCTGATCGACCTCGTTTCCGCCCCGGCCAGCCGCCCCGTGCTGGAACGGCTGATCACGGCCCGCGATCGGGGGGTTCATCTCGCCGGAGCGTGCACCGGAACGTTCTTCCTGGCCGAGGCGGGCGTGCTGGACGGTTCCCCCGCGACGACGAGCTGGTGGCTGGGCCCGAGTTTCCGGCGCCGTTATCCGCGCGTCGAACTCGACGAGGGCCGGACGCTGTGCCGCGGCCGTGGCGTCAGCACCGCGGGCGCGGCGCTGTCGCACATGGACCTCGCGCTGTCGCTGATCGCGGGCACGAGCCCGGCGCTGGCCGAGCGCGCGATGCGCTACCTCGCGGTCGGAGCGGGACGACCGCAACGCGAGTTCATCGTCCCGGAGATCATCGCCCGGGGTGATTCCGTCACCGCCGCCTTCGAACGCTGGGTTCGCGCGCACCTCGGCGAGAATTTCCGGATCTCCCACGCCGCCCGCGCCATCGGCGTCACCGAACGCAGTCTGCAGCGGGCCACGCACGCCGAACTCGGCATGTCGCCCACCGAATTCGTGCACGACATCCGCTTGGAACGCGCCGTGCATCTGCTGCGCACCACCTCTCTCACCGTGGACGCGGTGGCCGCCAAGGTGGGCTATCTCAATGCCGGGACCCTGCGCGGTTTGTTCCGCCGCCGCCGTGGCATGTCGATCTCCGAAATCCGCATTACGCGCGTGTCCTATCGAGTCCCGCCAGACGTGTCCGGCGCCCGAGATCCGGGGGCGGTATCGTCCGGCACCAGCGCCGAGGCGGCCGCGCGAGGAGGATTCCGGTGACCGACCAGCAGCACACGACCACATCCGACGAGGTGCGAGCGGCGGCGCCTGCCACGACGACCGCGCACGACACCGCGCGACTCGGGGTGGTGATCGCCGCGCTGGGCGTGGTGTTCGGCGACATCGGGACCAGCCCGATCTACACGATCCAGACGGTGTTCAACCCCGCCGACCCGCATCCGGTGCCGGTCAGCACGGACAACGTGTACGGCGTGGTCTCGCTGGTGTTCTGGTCGGTGACCGTCGTCGTCACGGTCACCTACATCCTGCTTGCCTTGCGCGCCGACAACGACGGCGAGGGCGGCATCATGGCGCTGATCACGCAGCTGCGGCGGTGGGGCTCGCAACACGGGCGGCGGCAGACCGCGGTACTGGCGGCGCTGGGCATCTTCGGCGCTTCCCTGTTCTTCGGCGACAGCATGATCACTCCGGCGATCTCCGTGCTGTCCGCGGTCGAGGGCATCGAGGTGGTGCAGCCGTCGCTGGGGGACTTCGTCGTACCGATCACCGCGGTGATCATCGTGACGCTGTTCCTGGTGCAGCGCCGCGGCACCTCGGCCGTGGGCCGGGTGTTCGGGCCGGTGATGATCGTCTGGTTCGTGACCATCGGCGCGTGCGGGGTGGCGGGGATCGCCGATCATCCGCAGATCCTGCGAGCCCTGTCGCCGACCTACGCGCTGGGCTTCCTGCTCGGTCACTTCGGCATCGCGTTCTTCGCCTTGGCGGCGGTCGTCCTCGCGGTGACCGGAGCCGAGGCGCTGTATGCCGACATGGGTCACTTCGGCCGCCGGTCGATCACCCGCGCCTGGCTGATCCTGGTTTTCCCGGCGTGCATCCTCAGCTATTTCGGCCAGGGCGCGCTGATCCTCGCCGACCCCGGCCATGTGAGCAGCCCGTTCTTCCTGCTCATGCCGTCGTGGGGTCGCCTGCCGCTGGTCCTGCTGGCCACGGCGGCCACGGTGATCGCCTCGCAGGCGGTGATCACCGGGGCGTACTCGGTGGCGTCCCAAGCCGCCCGGCTCGGCTACTTGCCCCGGCTGCGGATCGCGCACACCTCAGAGTCCACGGTCGGGCAGATCTACGTGCCGTGGATCAACTGGCTGCTGCTGGTCTCGGTGCTCACCCTGGTGTTCGCCTTCCGCAGTTCGGCGGCGCTGGCCTACGCGTTCGGCATGGCGGTGACCGGCACCATCACCATCACGACCCTGCTGTTCTTCTACGTCGCCCGCGCCCGGTGGGATGTCCCGCTGTGGCTGCTCGCCCTGGGCGCGGTCCCCTTGGTAGCGGTGGATCTGCTGTTCGTCGCGGCCAATCTCACCAAGCTCGCGCACGGTGCGTGGCTGCCGCTGCTGATCGGTCTCACCGCGTTCACCGTCATGACCACCTGGCAACGCGGACGCGAGATCGTCAGCACCGAACGCGAACGGCGCGAGGGGTCGCTACGCGAGTTCGTCGATCGGTTGCACGCCGGTGACGATCCGTCGATACTCCAGGTCCCCGGCACGGCCGTGTTCCTCAACCGCGGCAAGCAAACGGCGCCGCTGGCCATGCGGGCCAACGCCGAGCACAACCACGTGCGCCACGCGCATGTGGTGATCATGTCGATCGAGACCGAGCCCGTGCCCCGCGTTCCGGCCGGCGAGCGGGTCAGCGTCGACCCCCTCGGCCATACCGAAGACGGGATCATCCACGTCTGCGCCCGGTTCGGCTACATGGAGGCCCAAGACGTGCCCGGCGCGCTGGCGTTGCTCGATCCCGCCGACACCGAAGGGCCGTTGCAGCTGGACCGGGCGTCCTATTTCCTGTCGAAGATCGAGCTGCGCGCCGGATCCGAACCCACGATGGCCGCGTGGCGCAAGCGGCTGTTCATCGCCACCTCCTACATCACCGCCGACGCCGCCGAGCAGTTCGGCCTGCCCCGCGAACGCACGGTGATCATGGGCGCGCACATCGAGATATAGCGACCGCCTTGATCCGGTCCGGCACGCTCCCCCACCGGCGGGCACACTCGCCCCGATGATCCAGCGGGCCGCCTCCGACGTCCGGAACCCCACCACCTCGGCGATGTCGCCGGGCTCGCCGCGGCGGCCGAGCGGAATCCCTTGGATGATCTGCTGATCCGACCCCGGCCCCAGCGAAGCTGACCCGCGGATTGCCCGGAATCGACCGGAATCACGCTCGTGACCGCGACAGCGACTGCGCTCGCCGAACGTCGGTAAGGGCGACAGCGCAACTCTAATTGTTCCCCCGGTATCGCTTACCCGAGCAAACGTTTACCCCGGTGTTGCCACACCCCTGTTTCGAGTAGTTCGCTACTCGTGTGCGGCCGATGCGGTGATCCGACGATGGCAAAGCAGGTGCGACGACGACGTCCCACCACAGCGAACCTCGAACACGGAGTCACCCATGCCTGCGAAAAAGAACTCATCCGCCCGCCGGACGCCCGCCGAGAAAAACGATCTTCGCACCGCACTGCGCAAATTCATCCGCAGCAAGGGTGAGAACTTCCTCGAAGACCCCAATATCTCCTCGATCGGCGTCGGATACAAGCAAGTCGACGGGAAGCCGACCGGCGAGATCGCGGTGCAGTTCACCGTGAACGAGAAGGTGTCCGAACCGGAGGAACTCGAAGCGCTGGGCACGTCGACGATTCCGGAGACCGTCACCGTCGACGGGGTCGAAGTGCCCACCGATGTGTTGCAACGCAAATTCGAGCCGGCCTTCCGGCTGGTCGCCGAAGCGGTGGCGCCCGAGCGCAAGACGCGCCTGGATCCGGTGGTCCCCGGAATCAGCGTCGCCCACCCCGCCAGCACAGCCGGAACGATCGGCTGCGTGGTCTACGACCGGGACGACGGGACGCCGTACGTACTGAGCAATTGGCACGTCCTGCACACCTCGGCGGGCAGGCTCGGCGACGACGTCGTGCAGCCGGGTCCGCGCGACGACAACCGCATCGACCGCAATCGGCTCGGCAAGCTCGTCAGGTCCCATCTCGGCACGGCGGGCGACTGCGCCGTCGCGGTCATCGAGAACCGGCAATTCAGCGGCGAAGTCAGCGGGCTCGGCGTCGTCCCGGACCGCCTCGGGGACCCCGAGCTGGGCGACAAGGTGATCAAGAGCGGCCGGACCACCGCGGTCACCCACGGCATCGTGCGGCGCGTCGACGTGGTCGCCAAGATCGACTATCGCGGCGTGGGCAGCAAGAGCATCGGCGGCTTCGAGATCGGGCCGGATCCGGGCCATCCACCGTCCGACGGCGAGATCAGCAGCGGCGGGGATTCCGGGGCGGCGTGGCTGTTCGAACTGCCCGACGGCACGACCAGCACCGTCCTGGCCGGATTGCATTTCGCCGGGGAGACAGGCTCGGACACCGACGAGCACGCGCTGGCCTGCCTGCCGCAATCGGTGTTCGAGAAGCTCGGCATCACTTTGATCCCGCCCGCCGCCGAGGAGGTCGCGGTCGTCGCCGGATACGACCCGCATTTCCTCGCCTCACCGATCCCGCTGCCCGAGGTGGACGCCGAGATCCGCCCCGACGTGGCGACCGCACTCGACGGCGCGGACGTCCTGCACTACACGCACTTCTCCCTCGCGATGCGGCGCTCCCGCCGATTCGCCATCTGGGTGGCCTGGAATATCGACGGAGCCTCGATCAAGAAGCTCTCACGGAAGAAGATCGATTTCGTCAAGGACCCGCGGCTCGACGCGGACGCCCAGGTCGGCAACGAGCTCTACCGCGACGATCGGCTCGATCGCGGCCACCTCGCGCGCCGCGCGGATCTGCTCTGGGGCAGCATGCCCGAAGCGGCGAAAGCCAACACGGACTCGTTCTTCTACACCAACATCACCCCGCAGATGGACGACTTCAACCAGAGCATGCGCGGCGGGCTCTGGGGGCGGCTCGAGGACGCCGTCTTCGCCGACGCCACAGTCGACGACCTCAAGGTCAGCGCGTTCGGCGGCCCGGTCTTCACCGACGACGACCGGGAATTCCGGCAGGTCAGGATTCCGCGCGAGTTCTGGAAGGTCATCGCGTTCGAGGACAACGGCGAACTGAAGGCCCGCGGCTTCCTGCTGAGCCAGAACCTGGACCAGCTGGAGGCACTCGATCTCGACGAGTTCCGCGTCTTCCAAGTCCCGTTGACCGAGATCGAGCAGCGCGCCCGCTTCCATTTCCCGCAAGCGCTGCGGGAGGCGGATCTGCAATTGGCGCCGGAAGAAGTCGCGGCCCCGTTGAACTCGGCCGCGGACATCCAGTGGTGAGTCCGGGCCGGCGCGATAGGTGACCGCTATACCGCGCGCGATTGCGGGGGCGCGGTGAATCCTTCGGCGAATTCGATGAAGTTCTGCACGACGGTTTCACTCTCCCGGCGGACGCTGCGCTTGAGGAGAAGTCCGGGTAACAGCAGGGAGGAGTGCAGCTCGGTGTGATACCAGACCTGCGATCCCGCGCGGTCCGCGGCCACTTCGAACCACCCGCCACCACCGAGACCGACACAGCTGTCCATGACCCGCCACGACACTCGGTCATCGGTCCAGTCGTATTCCAGGACTTGCAGGTCGGACCGGCCGAGCAGCGTCTCGGCGGTCACGTAAACCCGTTGCGGCCGCCCGGATTCGTCTCGGGTGGCCACGCGCGCATCCGAATACGTCGACCATTCGGGGAGCATTTCGATCGCGGCGATCGCATCGAAGACCTGACCGGGTTCGACGGCGACGGTGAAATGGATATCGGTTTTTACGCGCATAACTCCTCCACCCCCGGTTCCAACCCGGCCGATTCTGCCCGGGCCGCTTCGCATCCGTCAACATGTTCCTGGTTCGCAATCACCGGCTACATGCGTATACCGATGTCACGCCCACACGCGTGCCGAAGTCAGGTAGTCGGCTACGCGTGAGCTATTTCGTCGCCGTGGCAGTGTTCCCAGTGAGCACGAGAAGTCGGATTGGGAGAGTTCCGATGCGGTCATCGACCAGCGAAATACCAGACCCCACAAGAGCGCTTCGCCTGACTTTGCGTTTTTCGGCGCTCGCGCTACCACTGCTGGTTCTCGCGGCCTGCGAGAGCGGCGGCACCGAGGCGCCACCGAGTCCGCCCGTACCGCCGACGGCGACATCCCCGTCTACCACGACGCCCGCCCGCACTTCCGGGCCGGCCGTCCCTACGGTTTCGCCTACCGGGGCGTCCGCTCCACCTTCCCGGGCGCCCGCTTCCGGCGCGAATGTGTTCCCTACCCCGGAGGACTTCCCGACCGGTCCCGCCGGTCCCCGTCCGACCGATCCGTCGGTGAACCCGAACCGACCGACAGTTCCGCAGGAGCCGACACAACTACCATCCCCCGGCCCCATGCCACAGCAATCCGATCCGCAGACCGTCCCGGAGCCCTCCGGCGGCACACCCGCGAGTCCGTGACATGACCGCCCGATCGGCTCAGACCACACCCGCGATGATCCACAGCTGGTTCGGCGTCATCGGGGCGATCGTCGCGCCGACCACGATCATCACCGCGTTGTGCTACTACTTCGGCTACGTCTACACCCGCAAGCGACTGGCCTATTTCGGCGTCGACTGTGACGCCCTCGGATTCACCTCCAGCGACTATGTGGTGGGAAGTGTCAGCGTGCTGTACGCCCCACTGTTGCTGCTTCTGGTCGGGTGGTTTGTGACGGCGTGGATAGGGGTCTACGCACGCCGCTTCATCAAGACCGGCCGACGACCGGTGCTCGTGCGCAACATCGGCCGGGCCGGGCTCGCGCTCGGAGCTGTGCTCATCGCCATCGGAGTCGTCGCGGCGGTGTCGCCCCGGCGCATACCCCATTTCTCCCTGATCGCCTGGGCCTTCTCCCCTGGCGCGCTCGCTGTGGGCGGTTTGCTCGTGGTCGGCGGCTATTGGGTCCTGTCCGCCTCGACGACCGAGCCGGACACCCGGGGAACGACCACACGGGTGAGCCAGCTCCTCGCGATCGCCGTCAGCCTGCTGGCGCTGTTCGGCCTGATGAATTCCTTCGCGTCCCGCCTCGGCGAGGACGCCGCGCAACTCGACGCGCACAATCTCTGGGCGAAGGAATCGGTGGTCTCGGTCGTGACCGACGAGCGTCTCGACGTGCCGAGGAATCTGGTCGCCGAGACCTTGGTCGTGACCCAGCAGGGCAAGCCGCCCGCATTCCGCTATCAATGTTTCCGATCGATTGTGGTGCGCGGCGACCTGTGGGTTCTCGTGCCCGCGAAATGGTCTGCGGAAAACGGCTTCGCCGTGATCGTTCCCGCCGACTCCTCCGTGGTCAGCGTCTCCCGATCGAAGCGGGTACGGGAATACGCCGAGAGCCATCCCGATTCCCAGAACGAACCGTGGGAGTGCCCGGAGCGCGCGGCCAACCGCTGAACGCCCCGCCCGGAGAAGACCGGCTCTCGCGGGCCCACGCCGGTCCGACGGTGAAGCCGTTCGACGCCGGCCGACAGCTACCCGGCCGTTTCCGTCCAGCCGACCGGCAATTCGTGGACGCCGTAGATATTCATGTCGGTCCTGAGCCGCACCTCGCCGGCGGGGATGGCGAGCTCGAGGGTCGGGAAACGGCGCAGCAGTCCGGCGAAACCGGCGCGCATCTCGATGCGGGCCAGCTGCTGGCCCAGGCACTGGTGCACGCCGTGGCCGAAGGACAGGTGGCCGCGGGCCTTGCGGTGGATGTCCAGTGTGTCGGGGTTGTCGAAGCGCTGGGGGTCGTGGTTGGCCGCCAGCAACGAGACCACGACGGTCGATCCCTTGCCGATCGTCTCGCCACCGAGTTCGATGTCGTCGGTGGCGTAGCGATAGAAGATGTCGGCAACGGACAGATAGCGCATGAGTTCCTCGACGGCGTCGGGAACCAGACCCGGGTCGGCGCGCAATTCGGCCAGCTGCTGGGGATGCTCCAAGAGCGCGAAGGTGCCCAGTGCGAGCATGTTGGCGGTGGTCTCGTGGCCGGCGAGCAGCAGCAGGAAGGCGATGCCGGTCAGCTCCTCGATGGTGAGGTCGTCGTGCCGGGCCAGGTCGGACAGGATGTCGTCACCGGGTTCGGCGCGCTTGGCCGAGACCAGTTGGGCCAGGTAGGTGGTCATCGCGCCGTACGCGGCCATCTTCTCGTCGAGCGTCTGGTCCTTGACCAAGAACTTGGCGGAGTTGACCTGGAAGGTCTCCCGGTCCGCGTAGGGGACGCCGAGCAGCTCACAGATCACCAGCGAGGGCACCGGAAGCGCGAACTCCTTGACCAGATCGACCGGCGGGGCCAGGCGCGCCATGGCGTCCAGTTGCCGCTCGGTGATCTCGATGATGTGCTCTTCGAGTTGCTTCATCCGCCTGACGGTGAAGGCGCCGATCAGCTTGCGCCGCAGCCGGGTGTGATCGGGCGGGTCCATGGCGATGAACAAACCCGGCACCTGCGGAGACGGTTCGGTGGCGACGGGCATGCCGGGAGTCTCGTACGGCACGTGGACGATGCCGATGTCCTGGCGGGAGCTGAACCGGGTGTCGGCCATGAGGCTGCGGACCGCCTCGTAGCCGGTGACGAGCCAGCCCTCGTGACCGTCGGGGAAGACCAGGGGACTGACCGGGCGAGCGTCGCGCAGCCGGGTGATCTCGCGAGGCGGATCGAAGGGACCCGCGTCGCGCTCCAAGGGGAGGCCGTGCGGAATCGGAACTGTCTGACTCATCGGTTTTCCTCTCGTATGGATTGCCGCGCGATGGTGATCGCGCCGGACGGGCACACCTGAGCGGCCTCGCGGACGGCCGGCTCCAGATCGGGCCCGGGTGCGGGGTCCAGCGCCACCACGCGGCCGTCCGCGGTGTCCTGGTCGAATACGCCGGGTGCGGTCAGTACGCACATGCCTGCGCCGATGCAGCGCTCCCGGTCCAGCTCGAGTTCCACGGGTCACCCCTGCGCTCGGGCGATCGGGAGGGGAGGCGCACCACCGTCGAGCGCGGCGGTGCGCAGCGCGACAGCGGCGAGGGTCGTTCTGTCCCCGTGGGCCTTTCGCTGTCCGGATGCGATTGCTGAACTATTCACACGAAGACTGTCGCCGGCCCGGCTGATATCGGCCTGACACCGCCCTGACACGTCCGCTGACACGACGTTCATCGCAGTGGTCGCCATCCGGGGGACGGGTGGCACCGCCGACCGCCGATCGTCACGGCAGAATGGTCCGGTGCAGATCGGGATGCTTGGACCGCTCGAGATCCGGATGGAAGGCGGCGGATCGATCGACGTGCCAGGTGCTCGGTTGCGGGCGCTGTTGATCGCCCTCGCGCTCGAACCCGGTCGCGCGGTCCCGAAAACGACGTTGGTCGACTGGATTTGGGGTGAGCAGCCACCCTCCGACGCGGCGAATGCCCTCCAGGCACTGGTCTCCCGGCTGCGGAGGGTGCTGCCGGACGGGTCACTCGACGGGCATGCCGGCGGATACCGGCTGGCCGTACAACCCCACGCTGTGGACGCCGTGCGGTTCGAACAACTTCTCGGCCAGGCCCGCGGCGGTGACGACGCGCATCGGGCCCAGGTGCTGCGCGAAGCACTCGAGTTGTGGCGCGGCGCCCCGATGCAGGACGTGGGCATGCAGGACAGCGCAGCGTTCGACGCCGTGGTCACCCGGCTCGAGGGGCTGCGCCTGGCCGCCATGGAGGATCGATACGAAGCGGAGATCCGCCTCGGGCGGGGTACGGAGCTCGTCGCCGAACTGACCGAGCTGGTGACCCGGCATCCGGCGCGGGAACGGCTCGTCGCCGCGCTCATGCGTGCACTCGCCGCCGCAGGTCGTGGCGCCGAGGCGCTGGTCGCGTACCAGCGCGCGCGGGAGGCGCTCGCCGACACGCTGGGCGTGGATCCTTCCCCCGAGCTGTCCGCCTTGCACGTCGCGCTGCTGCGCGGCGAAGTGCGGGCGGAGACGAACGACCCCCAGACGAACCTGCGGGCCGAGTTGACCGAGTACGTCGGCAAATACGCCGACATCGCCGCCGTGCGCGAACTCATCGCGCACCATCGGCTCACCACGTTGACCGGGCCCGGTGGCTCCGGAAAAACCAGGCTGGCCTTGGAAACAGCGCGGACCATGCTCGACGACCTCCCGGACGGGGCCTGGCTGGTGGAACTGGCGTCCGTCGGCGCGAGTGGCGACGTGGCGCAATCGGCGCTCGCCGCGCTCGGGCTCCGCGACGCCCTGCTCGGCGGCGCGCCGAACGCGGAACCGATGGACCGGCTCATCGCGGCGATCCGCGAGCGCGAAACGCTGTTGATCCTGGACAACTGCGAGCATGTGATCGAGTCCGCGGCGGCGTTCGCCCACCGGCTGCTCGGGGAATGCCGGCGGCTGCGCATCCTCGCGACGAGCAGGGAACCGCTCGGCATCACGGGTGAGGCGTTATGGCAGGTAGAGCCACTGGCGTTGCCTACAGAGGACGCGGATCCCGGCGAGATCGAGTCCGCCCCGGCCGTTCAGCTGTTGCGGGCTCGGGCCGGCGCGGTGCGCAAGGATCTCGCGGTCGATGCCCGCACCTTGTCGACGATGGCGCGTGTCTGCCGGGCGCTCGACGGAATACCCCTGGCGATCGAACTGGCCGCGGCCAGACTGCGCACCATGTCCCTCGATCAGCTCGCCGACCGCCTCGACGATCGATTCCGTTTGCTCACCGGCGGCAGCCGGACAGCGATCCCGCAGCACCGGACGTTGCGAGCGGTGGTCGACTGGAGCTGGGACTTGCTCACGGACGCCGAACGAATGGTCCTGCGCAGGCTCGCGGTGTTCTCCGGCGGAGCGAGCCTGGACGCGGCCGAGCAGGTCTGCGCGGGCACGGGAGGCGGCACCGAAGAGCAGGAGGACGGGAAGAACGCGACGGTCGAGCAGTGGGAGGTGCTCGAACTGCTGACCGCGCTCACCGAGAAATCGCTTCTGCTCACCGCCGGGGACAGCGGGCCGCGCTTCCGGATGCTCGACACGATCAAGCAGTACGCCCTGGACCGGCTCGTGGAAGCAGGGGAAGCGGACGAGGCGCGCTTGGCGCACCTCGCGTACTTCACCGGGCTGGCCGACACCGCGGAGCCGCATCTGCGCCGCGGCGAGCAGTTGGAGTGGCTGGCCGCGCTCGAGGCCGAGCACGACAACATCGCGGTCGCGATGCGGGGCGCGCTGGCGGCCGGTGACGCCGCCGGGGCGACGCGGCTGGCGGCGGCCGCCGGCTGGTATTGGTGGCTCAGCGGGCACAAGGCCGAGGGCATGGAGCTGATCACCGCGGCCGCCGACCTGCCCGGCGAAGCGGATGACGAGATGCGGGCCAGGGTGTACGGGCTGGTCGTGCATTTCCTGAACTCGGGGCCGAATGACGAACACCAAGTGGAGGAATGGATCCACAAGGCCTACCGGGCCAGCCTGCGCAGCCGGAGCGGGTACCCCCTGCTGGGCTTCGTCGCCGCGATGGAACGAATGCTGGAGGGTCCGGACGCGTTGCTGCCCGCCTTCGAACCGCTGCTCGCCGACGACGACCTCTGGGTGCGGGCGCTGGCCCGGCTCCAACTGGGCAAGGCGCGGATCGCGCTCGGCCAGGAGGGTCGGGAGGCGGACGAGTACCTCGAGACCGCGCTCGCCGAATTCCGGGCCATCGGCGAGCGCTGGGGGATTTCGTTCGCGCTCACCGAAGTGGCGAATCGAATCGCCATGCGCGGTGAGTTCGCCCGGGCCTGCGAACATCTCGACCAGGCGATCGGGGTGGTCACCGAGGTCGGCGCGATCGAGGACGTCTTCCTGATCCGGGCCCGCCAGGCTCAGCTGTATTGGCTGGTCGGCGACGCCGAAGCGAGCGCGGCCGCCATGGCCGAGGCGCAGCGGTACGCGGACCGCTCCGCCTGGCCGAACGCGCTGGCCACCCTCGCCCTGACGCGAGCGGAGCTGGCCCGTTGGAGCGGCGACACCGAGCAGGCGTACCGGCAGATCGACCTCGCGACGACCATGCTGGGCGGTGATGCGGAGCAGGGTTACGTCCAAGCGGTGACCCACGATCTGCTCGGCTACCTCGCGGACGGTCTCGACGAAGCCCGCGAACGACGTACCGCGGCTTTGCGGGCGGCGTCCGCTACGGGGTACGCGCCCCTGGTCGCGCAAGTGCTCGTCGGGGTCGCGGATCTGGCGCTGCGCGAAGATCAGGACGTGCAGGCCGCGCGCCTGCTCGCGGCGAGTGCCCGAGTGCGCGGGCTGCCCGATCGTTCCCAACCGGATGTGGGCCGGATCGAGCAGACAGCACGACATCGCCTCGGTGAATCACGATTCACCGAGGCGACGAGGGAAGGTGCGCAGGCGAACTGGCGTGAACTGGTCGAGGCGACACTCCTTTCTCGAGCGTGGCGGTAACCGGCCGTAGCGGCCGTGCGCGTCAGGCGGCGTGCCGAATGATGATGTTGCCGTAGGAGTTGCGCGCGTAGACCCGCACGACGGCGTCGTTGCCCTCCGACCGGCCGACCGGCTGCAATCGGTTCTGCACGGTGCCGTGCATGGCGTTGGTTTCCAGCCACGCCGCGCTGGCCGGGTTGATCCCGACCTGCAGCTCACCCATGGATGTCTCCAGCCGGAGCACGCCCCGCGACGCTTCGCCGATGCGGATATCGCCTTTGGCGGTTTTCGCGGTCACCGAGCCGCGCGGGCGCTCGACGGTGATGTCCCCGGCGGACATCTGCAGATGGCACTCGCCGAGTTCGCCTGCGCCGAGCAATCGGCCCACGGCGGCGGTGCCCGTCAGCCTCGAGCCGGTGGGGACCTCGATGGTCACCTCGATCGACGGGTTGCCGCCGAACGGGGTGTAGGTGCGCCAGTCTCTCGGCGTTTGCACGGTCAGAGCCCCTGCGACGAAATCGACCCGGGTTTGCTCGGCGGCGCGCACGTCGCCCCTTTTGGACGCATCGGCAGGCCGGACCTCGACGACGGTGTCGCTACGGTCCGAGGCGATCACGGTGACGCTGCCGGAGAGCACGTCGACGGTGACGGCGATCGGTTCCGGTGTCTCGAATGCGGGCATGGCGTTCTCCTTCGGTTGGGTGAATCGAGTCGGTGTGAACAAGTCGGCGTGCTACACGCGCTTGTCGAACGTGGCTCGGGACCACAGGTATCCGACCAGGGCGAATCCGGCGCACCAGGCCAGCGCGGCGGCCGTGTCGCCGCCGGACGGGTGGCCGCCGAGAAACCCGCGCAAGGCTTCGATGATCGGCGTGAACGGCTGGTACTGCGCGAACTGCCGGATGCCCTGGCCCATCTGATCGGCGGGCACGATCGCGCTGCTCACGAACGGCAGCATGATCAGCGGCACCACGGTCATGCCCGCGGACTCCGGAGTCTTCGCGGCCATGCCGAGGGCGACGGTGAGCCAGGCTGCCGCGAACGACGTCGCCGCCATGACACCGATCGCGCCGAGCCAGTGGAGCGCGGTCGCGGACGACCGGAATCCCAGCGCGAAGGCCACACCGAGCACGGCCGCGATGGCCACCACATTGGTCAGCACGGTGGCCGCGACGTGGCCGGTCAGTACGGCGCCACGGGAGACGCTCATGACCTTGAACCGGTTGATCACGCCCTTCGCCATGTCGGAGCTCACCGATACCGCGGTGCCCGACAACCCGTAACTGATGGCCAGCAGGATCATGCCCGGTGTCGCGTAATTGATGTACTGCTCGCCGACGTCGAACGCGTTGCCGAACACGTACACGAAGATCAACATCATCACGACCGGCATCAGCGCCGCGTTGAAAATCGTGACCGGAGTGCGGGCGATGTGCTTGAAATTGCGGCGCAGCATGATCGACGAATCGGCCAGCGGTGCGGAAATGGTGCTCATTGTGCGACAGCCTCCGTGGTGGCGTGACCGGTCAGGGCGAAGAAGACATCATCGAGGTCGGGGGTGTGGACGGAAACCTCGTCGGCGTCGACCGAGTGTTCGGCGAGCCGATTCAGCAGGGTCCGCAGGGATTCGGTTCCGCCGTCGCCCGGAACCCGCAAGGTCAGGGCCTCGTCGTCGCGGGTCGCGTCGGGCAGGATCCGCGCCGCCGCGTCCAGTTCCGTGAGGTGGGCGAACCGGAGCCGGATGTGGCTGCCGGGGACTCGGCGCTTGAGGTCGTCGGGAGTGCCTTCGCCGACGATACGGCCCTGGTCGAGCACCGCGATCCGGTCGGCCAGCTGATCGGCTTCCTCGAGGTACTGGGTGGTGAGGAAGATCGTCACTCCGCCTGCCGTCAATTCCCGGACGATTTCCCACATGGTGCGGCGGCTGCGCGGGTCGAGCCCGGTAGTCGGCTCGTCCAGGAAGACTATCTCCGGCTTGGTGACCAGCGTCATGGCCAGGTCCAATTTCCGGCGCATACCTCCGGAATAGGACGACGCCTGCTTTCGCGCGGAATCCACCAGATCGAACCGTTCCAGCAATTCGGCGATCACTCGCCTGCTCTCGTCGGCCCGCAGATGATGCAGATCCGCCATCAGCCGCAGGTTCTCCTCCCCGGTCAGCAGATCGTCCACCGCCGCGAATTGACCGGTGACTCCGATCGCCGCGCGCACCGAGTCGGGCTCGGTCGCGATATCGTGCCCGGCAACGCGCGCCGTGCCGCCGTCGACTTTCAGCAACGTGGTCAGCACGTTCACCGTCGTCGTCTTCCCCGCACCGTTCGGACCGAGCAGAGAGAAAATCGTCCCGGCACCGATATTCAAATCGATGCCATCGAGGATCGTCTTGTCCTTGTATGCCTTCCGCAGCCCGGAAGCTGCAATTGCTGTGTTGTTCACACGACCACTGTCGCCAGCCCGGCTGATACCGGCCTGACACCGGCCTGACACGTCCGCTGACACGGTGTTCTACATGGTCACAGCTTCCGGCACGGCTCATGCCCGAGTTGACCGCCATCGGCGCCACAAGACCATGTCCTTATCGAAAGCATGTTCGACTCGAGGTAGGGTGCCGGAGCATGCCGGAACTCGAGCCCACCCAGTTCGCCCACATGCAGATCAGTGCCGTGCGCAGGCAGCTGCTCGACGCCGCCGCATTCGGAAAGCACCTGGGTCCCGAGCACCTGGAGAACATGGCCGAAAAGCTGGCCGAGGGATTGCGCGCCTACACGGAAGCCATAACACCCGCTAGCCCGAGCACGGACGGCCGCGCCTGCCTCGACTACCGAGGACGCCACCGCTGACGGTCTGGAGGTGGCATCGTCATCGGGGCCTGGCGCGCACCGGCGACCAACGGGCATGAGCACGGAAGCCAGGGTTGACCACTCGTGGATCTTCCCCTGTTTCGAGTATGTTCCGGATGGATTCGACATTGGCCGTGAGCATCGCGCGAAGGGAGTCCTCGGTAGCGCCCGCCGCGTGCGGCGTGACGAGAAACCTATTGTTGCCCAGGGCCATCAATCCGAGGGGATCTTCCTGGGCGGAAGGCGCGGGCACGATGTAGTACCCGTCCATGGCCGCGGCCGCGAGGCGACCGTCGAGCAACGCGGTTCGCAACGACGCCGGATCCACGAGCGCCGCTTCGGAAGTGTTGATCAGAATCGCGCCGTGCTTGACGGCCGCGAGTTGCGCTTCGCCGATCATCCGGTCCGTCTGCGGGCCGAATGGAGCATGAAGACTGATGACGTCGGACTCGGCAAGCAGCTCACATAGCTCGACCCGGCGAACGGCGAGGTCTCGTTCCAGGTCCGGTTTGGCCGTTGGGCTCACGTAGACCACTCGCATTCCGAACCCGTTGGCCGCTATGCGGGCGACGAGGGCGCCGATGGCCCCCATACCCACAATGCCCAACGTCTTCGCATGAAGGTTGCGCCCAGTGGTCCCGGGCCATCGACCGGCTTTCGTTTCCGTCGTCAGGTCCGTGATCCTGCGCCAGGCATCGAGCATGAGGCCGATCGTGAATTCCGCGACCGCACGTGCGTTGGCTCCGGGCGCGTTGGTCACCGCGATGCCCGCCGTGGTCGCTGCCGCGGTATCGATGTATGCGTGATACCCGACTCCCAGGAAGGCTATGACTTTGAGGTCGCCGGCAGTGGACAACGCGGCAGCGGTCGCACGCTCTATCCCGCCCAGGATGTAGGCGTCCTTGTCCACCAGAGCGCGCGCCAACTCTACTTCTGGCAGGTCGGAGCGACGAAATTCGACTTCGAGATTCTGCTGCCGCAGCCATTCGATATCGGCCGGCGTCACATCAACCCCGGTGAGCAAGACCCGCCGCGATGGAGCGCGCATAGTCATGCTTCCTTCGCGGCGAGCCGGATTGCGGTGTCTCGCAGCAACTGCGCACCTTCCAGCACCAGCTGCGGATCACGAGCCAGGGCAACGCGCACGAAGTTCCGCCCGCGCTCCGGCTGATCCCAGAAGAAGTTCGTTCCGGGGAGAACGTGCACTCCCTCCCGAATCGCCTCGTGGACGAAGTCCGCGCAATCGAGTCCCTCTTCCAGCAGCAGCCAATCCACCGAAACAGGCGATTGCATGTCGGTGACGAATGCCAATCCAGCATCCGCCAGAACAGACCGGAGGATGGACCGGTTCTGTAGCACAGCGGGCAGGACACTACGCTCTACACCGTTATTCGAGCTGTCCTCGATGAATTCCGTCAGCACCCGCAGATGGAAGGGAGAGACGCTCTGCAACAGATCGTCGTGCAGCCGGTACATCTCTGCGTACATGTCCGGACTGCACACCGTCAATCCGACCTTGATCTCTCGGGTGGGCCAGGTCTTGCCCGTATCTTCGAGCACAAGATATGAGATCCCGGATTCCTCCAGAACCTCGTACTGCGACCAACCGATCGGCACGGGTGCGAAGAAGCGGAAAGACGAGTCCAGGACCAGGGTGCAACGACGGTCGGCACAACACTGAACCAGTGTTCTGAACTCCGGTTCGGACAGCGTCCATCCGGTGGGGTTGTTCGGCGAGACCAGCCAGACCACCGCGGGTTCGAGCCGAGCCATCGCCGCGGGCAGACGATCGACGGTGCAATCCCGTTCCGACAGCGGCACGAGCTCGACGTTCTCTCGGCGCAAGATCGAGGAAATATTGTCGAAAACCGGCTCGATCAGAGCAACTCGCTTGCCCGCGCGAGCGCAGTGGCTCACCACCATTGTTATCGCGGATGAGGCGGAATACGACAGCATATACCTGGATACATCCTGATGCATCGGCTCACCGGCCAGCCGCATAAAGGCGGCGACAAACGCCTCCTCCAACTCGGACTGCGATTGCTTTCCGGCCTCGTGGAACAGCTCTGGGAATCGCTCGACGATCTCGATTTGCGAGGACGTCAGCGGTTGACGGCAATGAGCGTCCGACAGGTTTACCGCTCGATCGAGGCTGCGCCTCTCATACGTGGTGCTCGTGGTGCGCCCGAGCGGATTCGAGATATCGGCACGGTGCGTACGGATAGATGTCACAGTTGGTAGACCTTCGAAGTGGTAGTTGTATGCCGGCGCATGTGGCTCGGACCGCCACAGCAATCAGCGAAACCGCGGCATCAAACCGGGCGCGTGCTCCATGGTGTTCCTTTGCGCTCATACGACGGCGAGATTTCGGTCCAAGGTGTCGGGAAGGATCGCGCCGCGGCCCGGCCGGATTCGGCGGCTTCCGAATTCATCGGCGCTACGGGCGGCAAATCTGCTCGGCCGGCGTGACCGGGAGCCGTGTCATTCTCCCCGGGTCCGGCGTCGAGTGAACCATAGAGATTGTCCCCGAGGGCAGTGTCCAATATCCGCTTCGTCGCGGTGACGACGAGTGCTCGACTCACTTCGTCGGCCGCCCCGGGCGTGGGGGCGGTACGCGCCGCGACCCGTCCCAGCCCGATTCCCGCGATGATGCCGATCGCGGCCGAGGACAGGAAGCCTCCTGAGGAACCCGCGAAGTCGACGGACTGACTCGCCACGATGCTGCCCAAAGCTACGCCGACCCACATCAGGCTGGCGTGAAAGCCGAGGGCCTCACCGAGTTCGTCCTCGGACACCACGGCATTCATTCGATCACCACTGGCCGGGAATACAGCCCCGGCCAGCGCGCCGATCGCGAAAACGGCTATACCCAGCTCGGTCGTCCCGGGCGCGAACGTGCAGGGCAATACACCGATTCCGAGTGCTACCAGCAGAACATAGGGCGAGATGGGTTTGGAGATCGCGCCATAGCCGTACCCACCGGCCACGGCGCCGGCCGCGCCGATGGCCAGCATCAGTCCGATCGAACTCTTGGCGTCGAAATCGTGCATGACCTTGATGACACTCAGTTCCTCCGCGCAGAGGACGGCAGCGGCTGCGGCGTATCCGAGGCACGGCGCCACGAACCCGGTTTTCAACCAGAGTCGCCCTGGGGCACGTCGTGACACTCGGCTCGTATCGGTGCGCAGCGGCGGGTTCTGTCGCAATAACACGACCCCGCAACCCACGGCCACCAAGCGAACCACGAGCAGCACCGCCGTCGTGTCCCACATGGTCATTGCCGCGACAGCCAGCGGCGGCCCGATCAACAGCGACACATCCGCGGTCACCTCGTACGCGGCGAGCGCAGGCCGCCGCTCCCGTTCGGTGGCGGCGACCGTGATGGCCTGTTTTGCGACGTTGATGACCGGTATCTCGAACCATCCGGCCAGCGCCGCGAGCAACAGCAATACCGGAAACGGAGCGAATGGCGCGATCAGCCAACAGATCCCGTTCACCACGATCGCTGGAGCCATGGTGGGCCGCAAGCCCGATCGATCGAGCCGCGGGCCGCGCCGCAGTTCGGTCCCGGCCATGCACAGGTAGACCACCGTACTCAAAAGGCCCGCAGCACTGTAGGACAGTTCCAACGTGTGCCGCACGTGCATTACCAGCAACAGCGATTGGGAGTTGAGAACAGTACGGAACAGCAGACTCAACAGAATCATATTCCGTACTGTCCGATTTGCCAGAAGCTCTTGGTAGGCTTTCACTCCCGCTCGCCTTTCGGAGTGGAATGCTCACTCCCGCAGGCGGTCCACGCTGCTTCGATCAGGCGCACGTTCTTCCCGTGTTCGCCGCCATGCCGCTCACGTAGCTCTTTCCGAACCATCGACACGCAGTGCTATGCGACGGATGTCGCCTCGAGCAGGGCGCACAACTCCGGGATGGTGACGGAAATTTCCCGGGCGAATCGGCGCATATGCTGCTCGGCGTTCTCGAGCGCGCTGAGAAAGACGTTGAAGCTGCCGGGCTTCACGATGTAGCCGATCCCGATGCATCGGTCGGTAATCGGCCCGAAACCGAAGAATCGAACATCGACCGAGGACACGGCACTGGTGCTGAGATAGTCATCACGCAGAATCCTCCAGCCGGGAGATTCGTAGATCTCGTGCGGCGCGTCGCCGCGGTGCCGCTGGATTCGCTGCAACTCCGCGAGGTGCCGTTCGGGAGCACGCCCGGCCTGGCAGTCCCTGGTGTTGGCGACGTGCGCCGCCGCCGCGGCACGGAGCGCTTCGGCCCGAGCGGTCGCGGTGGCCGTCGAGTCGTTCATCAACGCCACGAAGCGAACGACTTCGGGGGTGACCACCCGGAGGGCCTCCGTGCGGCCGTGGCGGTAATGCCGCACGGCAACGGATTCGTAGGAACTGCCGAGCAATCCTCTGGATCGTTGATGCGCCAGTTGGTAAGCCATCTGCACCAACGCATCCGGTGAAATTCCGAGACGCTTCGCCCGGTCCGAGCCGAAGTCGTCGAACGCCACGACCTCCGTGGCGGTCCCAGCCGCTTGCTTGCCGAAATCAGCTGAAGCCTGGCGAATCTCGTGCCGCTGGTTCTCGTCGAGACGGAACTCGATCGGTGAAGTAGCGGGCGCTCGGCCGGACTTGTCCGCCGCGAGGGCCGTCACATCCGCCAGAATCGCGTCGCAGAAACCTGCCACGGTGGTCCCGTCCAGGCCGGACTCCTCGATGTTGACCCCTGCGCGACCATCGGCGAACACGATGAATGTCAACGCTTTGTCGTACCAGCGGTTCCCGCCGTCACCATGCATGAGCTGGTTACAAGCCGCGAGTTCGTCTCGGGGTGCGAAGTCCTCGAGCGCGACGCAGAACAGTGCTGTTTCGATCGTCTCGAGCGCTGCGACGTTGTCCGGATCTTCGATGAGGGCTTGGCGGATCGTCGCCCATGCCGCGCGTGGTTTCGTGGTCAGGGCTCCCGGGAACGGCTCCGTGGCCGGGCTTGCTCCCGTGATCGCGTCCAAGCCCGCGATCAGGTCCTCGATCGCATGCGGGGCGCCGTCAGCTGCGAAGATGTCCATTCGGAACGCCTGACGCCGGGAGAGGACGACGATGTGCCGGGCCGTCGACGGGCCGGGTTGCGCGGCACTGTACACAGAGCGCACGGTGTCGCTTCCGACGCCGGGAATCCTGGTGGTGGAGAAGAGGCACCTGTTCTGATGCATGGACAGCGCACGCCCGCGCAGCGTCACGGGCGATACCATCTCGGCGTCGAGTTCGAGTTTGTACGCGGCGGCGCGCGCGATCAATTCGGCGGCACGTTCCAGTTGCCCGCGCTCGGAGTCGGTGAACAAAAAGAAAGAATTCGCGTTGAACGCGATATTTTCCCGATAACCGAGATAGCGAGACGCCCAGAATTCGTCGAGCCAACTGTGAACACCGGGCGACTTATCGAATCGCTCGATTTCGGCCTGCCACGTCCGCGCCGGACTGTCCGGCGCCAGGAACTGCTCCACACGCGCCGCAGTGGCAGTCATTTCCTCGTCGTTCAGCAACGGCGAGCACCGCCGGAGAAACCGCTCACACGTTTCTTCCAGCGACGGGATGGGCAGCCTCGGCAATTGCTCGTCGTAATCGAATGTGCCGACCGACATCTCGACGGCGAGTTTCTCGTTCACCGCCAGATTGTCGCATCATCACCGCAGCGACTGGCGCCAACAGTGGGAATGTCGAGGCAAGTCTATTTACCAGCGAATGGCATACCATTCGCTACGTTATGTCGAGCCGACCCTGCCATGCGCCTGCAGCAAGCGCACTGCGGGTGAAGCAGCGGCGCGACTTTCAGTACACGATTTCCGATGACTTCCCTTCCGGCATCCGCAGCGGAAATGCGAGTTCGACCCATCGGTAACGAGCCGCCGGTCGATAGGCCGCTGAGATCTAGCGCGAGGTAGTTCGGTCGCGTGGGTCGAAGAATGGATCGATCCTGTACCAGGTGACAATTCCAGGTGCCCCATGGCGCTGGGCGAAACATACCCTCTCGTCGCGTCCACGGTGCCCATTGCCGCCGCCTCTCGAGCGGCGGCAACTCGCACACAGCCGGACGATCGCCACGATAGGACGACCCCTCCGCGCTCCCCGATGGTCGAAACCGGCTACTCCCGCCTGTCCGCGGACCGCATTTCGACGAGCGAGACGGATCCGGCCATTCCGTGCGATCAGGCGCAGACGCGATTGAGCTCGTCGGTGTAAGGGTTGAGGTCGGCGACGTTGTCATCCACCAGCGCAGTGGCGTAGGCGGTGATGGCATCCTTCTCCGCGCCCTGAGCCGAGTCGGCCAGGCCGCTCAGCCTGTCGGACAACGCAGTCGCGGTCGCCTCGTCCAGGGTGCCGCCGCTCGTGTCGATCGCGACGTTGATCAACTCGATGGCCCTTGCGCACTGGAGGGACTGCGCCTGTGCGGGTGCCGCGGGCAGGAAGAGTAGGGCGGCAGCGGCTGCGGACAGCACAGCGGCGAAGGACGTCGACTTGATCATGATTTCCTCTCAGAGTGTCGGCACGATCGTAGCGGCACGGCGGGGCACCGGGAACTTCGCTCTCGCTGCCACCAACGGGAACATCCGCGCCCGATCATGTTGCCGTTCCGCCATTCGTATCGGGAACGGCCGACGTCGGAACGGCCAGAGGTGGACGTATCGCCGCGGCGCGCGACATCGAGCGTGAGTCGGCCGCGAGCTGTGACAAGGAACATCGATGACCAGCGTCGGACGCAGGGGTGGGCATCCATCCCCCTTGGGTGCCTAGTTGCCGAGTATTCGCCAGCCGACGATTGGAGTGCGCATTCCCCCATCGCTCCAGCGAGGAAGAACGGGCACATGTCAATTGCCATCGACCAGACGCTTCCCACCCGCACGCCTGCGCGAACGCACGAACACGCGATTCCGCCGACGACCGTTCCCGTCATCGAAGCGATCGCGACCGGTGCGCCCGGCCTGGTCCTCGACCAGTCCGACGCAGCGGACTGGATGGCTGAACAATTCAGCGATCCGGAGCAGCGATCCCGCATCAGACGCATTTTCCGCAAGTCCATGATCAACACCCGGCGATTCGCGGTCGACCCGTTGAATCCTCGACTTCATGCTCCCAACGGCAAACCAGCGACGATTCGGGATCGCATGCAGTTGTTCTACCGCCACGCCGTTCCGTTGACGGTCGATGTGGCGCGGCGCGCGCTCGCGGATATCGACCCGGACGACGTCGGGCTTCTCGTGTTCGCCACGAGCACCGGCGTCATCGCGCCCGGCGTCGACGTCGCGGTCGTCGAAGAACTCGGGCTACCTCGGTCGGTGGCTCGCCTGGTGGTCAACTTCATGGGCTGCGCGGCGGCGATGAACGGCATCCGCACCGCCTCGGACTTCGTCCGGGCCAATCCGGGCAAGAAGGCGATGGTCCTGTGCATCGAACTCAACTCGGTGCATGCCGTCCCCGTCGAAGACGTCGACGACGCGGTGATCCGCAGCCTGTTCGGCGACGGCTGCGGCGCGGTCGTCATCGGCGCAAAACCCAGGGCGCAACAGGCCGAAGCGGGGACGATCGTCATCCGGGACAAATTCACCCATCTGTTCGAGGCCACCGAGGACGGCATCGCCGTCGGCATCGACCACGACGGCATCACCTGCCAGCTGTCGGAGAACGTACCCCGGTACATCTACAACGGCGTTGCACCTGTCGTCGGAGAAGTATTGCACCGCAACGGTTTGCGGCAGTCGGACATCGATGTGTGGGCAATCCACCCGGGCGGCCCGAAGATCTTGCTCGAATCCGCGCGATCGCTCGGCCTCCCGCCCGAAGCCGCGTCGACGAGCTGGCAGGTTCTCGGCGAATACGGGAACATGTCGAGCGTCGCGTTGATCTTCGTGCTCGAACGGATAACCGGTCGAACGGAGACGAACCAGCCGATCTCGACCGGCGTCGCATTCTCCTTCGCACCAGGAGTCACGATGGAGGGATTCCTCTTCGACGTCGTCCACCGGTGAGTGTGCCCGGCTCTCGAAGTCGTTGGTGATTGTGCAAGGTAGCCGCCGATGTGAGCGCGAGTGCGCCACTGTCCGCAGCTCGCGCTCCCGAAGGTCGGGGAAGTACCTGATGCGGGTGAGGTAGCCGTCGATGGTTTGCCGGCTCCGGTTCTCGCGGCGCAGCTCCGTCGCGAAGTCCTCCGCAAGCTCTCGGATGTCGTCCAGATCCAGCCCGTCCGGGTTCTACCGGCAAAATACATTGCTGCCAGTGCACTGTTCTGCATCAACTCGGCTGTCGAGTTCGACGTTTCCCAGTTCAGGGCAGGTTTGTGGGGCGGGCGGGGCTCGAACCCGCGACCAATGGATTATGAGTCCACGGCTCTAACCGACTGAGCTACCGCCCCGTGCCGCGGGAACCGCGAGCGTTGGGGATGCTACCGGGTTCGGTGGGCCGGGGACCAGTCGGAGGGGATGGCCTAGGGTGGGTGGGTCGGAAACTTACTGGAGGGTCAGGTATGGCCGGTCTGTTCACGAAGGTGCTGAAGGCGCATCAGTGGGTGTACGAGAACAGTGGTGGGCTGGTGGGGCATCGGCTGCTGCTGGGGAATCCGACGCTGCTGCTGCGGACGGTGGGGCGCAAGTCCGGCAAGGAGCGGACGTCGGCGCTGACCTACGCGCGCGATGGCGCGGACTATCTGGTGACGGCGTCCAACGGCGGGTCGCCGCGGCCGCCGGGATGGCTGGCGAATCTGAAGGCGCGACCGGAGTGCGAGATCCAGGTCGGGCGGCGGAAACTGACGGTGCGGGCCCGGGCGACGCTGCCGGATGATCCCGAGTACACCCGGCGGTGGGAGCTCGTCGACAGGGTGAACAAAGGTCGCTACAGCGCCTATCAGAAGCTGACCAAGCGGCCCATCGCGGTCGTGGTGTTGACCCCGGCGCAGCAGGGTCAGCCCTCGCGGTAGTCCTCGTCCCAGTCGTCGTAGTCCTCGACGTCGTCCCGGTCGTCCCATGGCTCGGCTTCCTTCGGTGGCCGGCTGGCGAACTGCACGACAGCGACCACGAAGCCGAGGACCACGATGACGATACCGACGACGAGCAGAGTTTCCACCCCGGCACCCTAGCGCCGTCGCCGGGACCGCGCACTACGTCAATTGTCCAGTTCGCCGCTTTGTTCACACTGTTAACAAAGTGCGCCCTAACGCTGCCCGCGACTCGATGGCGGCATGCGCCCGATCGGCCTCGTCGAGCGGGAAGGTCTGACCGACGACGACCTCCAAGCGTCCCGCGGCTACCTCGTCCTGGGCGCGCCGGGCCAGCGCCTGCCAATCGATGCCCGCGCCGGTGACGTCGAACAGTCCGTAGACGGCGATGCCGCGCGCCGCCGCGGCCTCCCGGTCCAGTGCGGCGAATTCGCCTGCGGCAGCGCCGTATCCGAGGAAACGCCCGCCATCCGCGGCAATCGAGAGGGCCGCCTCGCCCAGCGCGCCACCTGCGCCGTCGAGCACCACGTGCGCGCCTGCGCCCCCGGTCGCCGCCCGCGCCTTCGCCGCCCAGCCGGGCTCGGAGTAGTCGACCACCGCGGTCGCGCCGAGTCGCTCGGCCAGTTCCAGCTTGCGGGCGCCGCGCGCGGCCGCGACGACGTTCGCGCCCGCCGCGCGAGCCAGCTGGATCAGCAAAACGCCCAGCCCGCCTGCCGCGGCGGTGATCAAGACCCATTCCCCCGGCTGGACGGCGGCGCGGTCGAACACGGCGAACGCCGTACGGCCGTCGTGGGTGAGCGCGACGGCCTGCGTCGCGGTCAGCCCCTCGGGCAACGCGACCAGCGTCTCCGCCTTGGCCAGCGCTTTCTCGGCGTAACCGCCGATCGGCAAGCCTCCACCGATGCCGCTGGCCGCGGTGGGCGTCGACACGCGCTTGCCCACCCAGGCCGGGTCGACGCCGGGTCCGACCGAAGCGACCACACCGGCGATCGCGCCGCCGGGCACGTAGGGCAGCTCGATCGCGAAGAAATCGGTGCCCCAGCCCGACCGCAGCCGAGTGTCCAGGAACATCACATCCGCGGCGGCCACATCGATGACCACCTCCCCCGGTCCGGCCACCGGATCCGGTAGCTCGCGCACCACAAGTACTTCCGGCCCACCGAACTCATCGGCTTGTACAGCCCGCATGACACATCCTTCGTCGTTTCCTGCCGTCTCGGACGAAGATCAGCATGAAACCTGAAGTCGTGTTGAGGTCAAATCGCGCGTCAGGAACCGCCACCGCAACTGGAACTGCTGCCCCCGCCGCAACTGGAACTGCTGCCGCCACCGCAACTGGAACTGCTGCCGCCGCCACAGCTGGAACTGCTGCCGCCACCGCAGCTGCTCCCGGTTCCACCGCCACAACCGTTGCCGTGGTGATGGTGGTCGTGATGGTGGTGGTGATGCCCGCCGCCGCCGTGCGGCTGGTCGAATCCGCCGACCAGTCCGGCTCCGCCGGCCGCCCAGAACGGATCTGTGGAACCCCCCTCGTTGTATCCCCCGCTTCGGTATCCGCTGTTCCACCCACCGTACGGTGGCGGCGGCAGGTACCGGTTGCGCTGCGAGCGAATGATGACGACCACGACGATGATCGGGACCGCCACGAGGAGCAGCACCATCAAAAGGACGAACAGAAGGATGAGTGCGCTCATGTCAGAACGGTAGCGGCACATCGGCGCGCACGTACAGTGAACTGTGGTGAACTTCAGGTTCCGTCGAGCCCCGGCGCGCGACATCGATTCGGCGGTCGTCCGAGCCGCCGTCGACGCGCTGGAACTGCCCGAAGCCGTCTACAAGACCTGTCCGTGGCAGCCACGGGAGTTGGTGGACAAGGGATTGCGGCAGTGGCTGCTGTGCTGCGGCGCCGCCATGCGTGACGACCAGGTGATCGGCATGCCCTCGCACGCGGTGGACGAGGCATGGCACGGATTCATCCTGTGCACCAAGCGCTACGCCGACTTCTGTGCCACCGCCTACGGCCGCTTCCTGCACCATTTTCCGGAAGGGGACGGACCGCCGAATCCCGCGCACGGAACCATGGCCGAGCAGCTCGGCCGCACCGTGGTGGCGTGGTCGTTCGTAGCGGCTCCGGGCGAGGAATGCGTGCTGTGGGATCTGGATCGCCGGGTCGGTGTCGAGCACCCCTGGGGCATCGAGCGCGGGCGAGTCGAGGCCGTCGAGGCCGAACTCGCCCGCGCCCTCGCCTCCTGATCAGGTCAGCTTCACCCGCGCCGCCAGGAATCGGACGACGCCCGGCGCGAGCCGCCCGAAGTGATACTGCAGATGGGCCTCCGGCGTCACCGGCACGACGCTGCGGTTGGCCTCGACGGCCCGCACGATCCGCTCGGCCACCTTCTCCGGGCCGTAACGCCGCATCCGATAGAGGTTGTCGTAACGCTCCTGCTTGCGCTTCTCCTCCTCCGCTCCGACACCGGAGAACCGGGTGCGCCGCACGATGCCGGTGTGCACGATGCCGGGGCAGATGGTGTGTACCGAGATTCCGCGACCGGCTATTTCGGCCCGCAGACAGTCGGAGAACATGAACACCGCCGACTTGCTGGTGGAATACGCGCTGAATCCCTGCTGCGGACTATAGGCCGCCATGCTGGAGAGATTCACGATGTGCCCGCCGAGGCCGCGCTCGGCCATGGCCGGACCGAACGCGCGACAGCCGGTGACCACGCCGCCGAGATTGATCCGCAGCACCCGGTCGAATTCTTCCGCCGAGGTCTCGAAGAAACCACCGGCCTGACCGATCCCGGCGTTGTTGATCAAGATGTCCGGCACGCCGTGGTTCCGCAACACCGTAGCCGCGTGCGCCCGCATCTCGCCTTCGTCGGCGACATCGAGCGGATAGGCATGCGCCACACCGTGTTCGGCGGCGATCAGCTCGGCGGTCTGCTTCGCCGCCGCGAAATCGATATCGGAGACGACGATCTCGGCGCCACGGCGGGCGAGGGCGAGCGCGGTCGCACGGCCGATGCCGCTGCCTGCGCCCGTGACGACCACCAGCTGGTCTTCGAACGGCCGCGCGGTGCGGCCCACCTCGGCCCGGCGCAGGGTCCGGGGCGCCGCCGCGCCGCCGAGGGTGTCGATCAATTCGGTGGTCGCGGTGGCCAGCAGTTCCGGATGCGAGAACGGCATCCAGTGCCCGGCGGGTACGTTTCGCCGCCACAACCGCTCGGTCCATTTGTCTTCGTCGTCGAATCCCGCGGGCCGCACGGCGACGTCGCGTCCGGCGACGATCAGCTGCACCGGCACCTCGGTGTGCCGCTCACGCGGGGCGAGCATGTGTCGCACGATGTTCGCGCGGTAGATCAGCAGTCCGTCGACGATGTCGGTCCGGAAGGTGGGACCGAGGCGCACATTCGACGGCGCGGTCTCGTTCATGATCGAGACGACCCGCTGCCAGAAGCGTTCGGTCCCGATCAGACCGAAGGCGGCCCGCGGCAGGCCGGGAGCCATGAAGAAGAAGGTGTACGCCGACGAGAGCAGCTGGGTGAACGGCTGCCACACGTTGCGCGGTGTCGGGCGGGCCAGGCGGTTGCGGATCCACTTGCCGATGTGGTCCAGGTTCGGCCCCGAGACGGACGTGAACGACGCGATCCGGGCGGTCGCGCCAGGTTCGCACACCGCTTCCCATACCTGCACCGAACCCCAGTCGTGGGCGAGGACGTGCACCGGGCGGTCGGGGCTCACCGCGTCGGCGACGGCGTAGAAGTCCGCGGCCAGTCGATCGAGCCGGAAGTCGGCGGTGCGCCGGGTGCGGGTGGAGCGCCCGTGCCCACGGGTGTCGTAGGCGACGACGTGGAACCGCCGGGCCAGTTTCGGCACGACCGCGTCCCAGAGATGGTGGGTGTCGGGCCAGCCGTGCACCAGCACGACGGTTTCCGCGGCCGGGTCGCCGTATTCGTAGACGGCGAGGTCGAATTCGCCGCTGCGTACCGTTCGTTCGACCGCCGGGAGTTCGGCGATTTCGGTAGTGGTCATCAAGATTCTCCTCGACCGGCTCGGAGGCCGGATCACAGATCGAGCACGAGGCGGCCACCGTCGGCGCGCGAGACGCAGACGAGCATCGCGCCCGCCTCCCGTTCGGCATCGGTGAGCACGCTGTCGCGGTGGTCGGGTTCGCCGGCCAGCACCCGGACCTTGCACGTGCGGCAGAAGCCCTGCCTGCACGAGTACGGACGGTCCGGCCGGGAGGCCAGGATGGCGTCGAGCGCGGTGCGATCCGCGCCGACCTCGACGAGCTCCCCGGTGGAGGCGAATCGGATCTCGAACGGCTTGCCGTTCACGATCGGCGGTGGCGAGAACCGCTCCGAATGCAGTTCCACGTAGGGCATTCCGCGCACGGCGGTGGCGATCGCGGTGGTCATCGGCACCGGACCGCAGCAATAGACCGCGGTGTCGGGCCCGATGCCGGGCAGCAGGGCGCTCGCGTCGGGAAGCCCGTGCTCATCGTCGGTGCGCACAAGGACGCGGTCGCCGAAGCCCGCGATCTCCTCGAGGAACGGCAGCGTGTCCCGGCTGCGCCCGGTGTACACCATCGACCACTCGATGCCGAGGCGGTGCGCCAGCCTGGCCATCGGCAGGATCGGCGTGATGCCGATGCCGCCCGCGACGAAATGCAAACGCGTGGCCGGCGATCCGTGGCCGGGTACGGCGAACGGGAAAGCGTTGCGCGGGCCGCGCGCCACGATCGGCGTCCCCACCGCAAGCGCGTCGTGCACCTCCACGGAACCACCACCGCCTTCCGGAATCCGGCGCACCGCCACCCGGTAGGCGCGTACGTCGGCCGGGTCGCCGCACAGCGAGTACTGCCGCAGGCGGCCGGAAGGCAGCTCCAGATCGAGGTGGGCGCCTGGACGCCAGCGCGGCAGCGCGCGCCCATCGGAGGCGGCCAGCCGCAGGCTCACCACGTCCTGATCGTGCGCCTCGATTCGCCGCTCGGTGACCACCAGCGCCAGCCGCCGGTCGTCCACCCGCGCACGCGGCTCGCGCCGGTTGACCAGGGTGGTCCAGCGCAATCGCGCCGAGGCCACCGCGTCGAGCACCCGCACGGTGCGGTCGACCTCGCGCCTGCCGAACAGGTCCGCGGGCAGACGCTCGGGCACCGGCGACGTCACGAGGCCTGCGCCTGCGCCGCCGGGGATTTGGCCAGGTAGGCCACCGCCTGCGCGGTGGAACCCACCGTCTCGGGGTTGTAGCCGGGGTTGAAGGTGCTCAGCGCACTCCACAACAGCGAGGGAACGCCGGGCAACGCGCCGCGCCGCATCGCGCCGAAGACCTTCGCGAGCAGGCGGGGATAGCCGAGGTCGGGCAGATCCCGGTCCTGGTGGACGAGGAACTTGGTGCCGCGCACCACGAGGGTGAGGAAGATCGGGAACACCAGCAGCATCAGTCCGGCGCGCCGCACGTATCCGGCGCCGAAGTACACGGCCACGTCGTGTGCGACGTGGCGGTGCTCGACCTCCTCCGCCCCGTGCCAGCGGAACAGGTCCGCCATGCGGGGATCGGCGCCGAACCGTTCCAGGTCGGCGTTGAGCACCCAATCGCCGAGGTAGGCGAAGAAGTGCTCCAGGCAGGCGATGAAGGCCAGCCGCTCGATCAGCACCTGCCGTTCGGCTACGCCCGCCACATCTTTCGGCCCGAGCGTGCGGCGGAACAGGTACTCGGCCTGGCGCAGATAGGGCTCGGGATCGATGCCGTGCCCGGCGAGCACCTCGTGCAGCACCTTGTCGTGCGTCTCGGCGTGCATCGATTCCTGACCGATGAACCCGAGCATCGCCTCGCGCAGCTTCTCGTCCCGCACAGAGGGCAGGGCCTCCGCGTACGTCGCGCAGAACATGCGCTCGCCTTCGGGCAGCAGCAGATTCAGCGAATTGATCAGATGCGAGGCGATGGGCTCGGCGGGCATCCAGCGCAGTGGGGTGTCCGACCAGTCGAAACGCACATTGCGAGCGTGCAGCGCCACGGCGCCCGGGTCGGTGTCGGGCCGCCACCCAGCCCTGCGAAGTAGCTTCATCGATACTCCTCGATCGGCACGCGCCCGCAATCGCCGCGCGATTCCTACATATCCGTAGCAAGGATCATACACATATATAGAACCTTCGGTAACACACAAAAGGACGCGGCCGCGCTGTACGGTGACACAACTTCGCGACAGTCGTCACACCGGCCGTTTCCGGCACAGAACTAGAACGTGTTCTAGTAGGCTTTTGCTATGGAACGATTGACCGGATTGGATGCCAGCTTTCTCTACTTGGAAACCGGGACCCAGCATCTGCACGTCTGCGCGCTGCTGATCCTCGACCCGTCGCCGGGCGACTACTCCTTCGAGGGATTCAAGGCCGAACTGGCGCGGCGGATTCCGCTGATCCCGCAGATGCGCCGCCGCGTATACGAGGTGCCGTTGAATCTCGACCACCCCGTCTGGGTGGAGGACGCGAACTTCGACCTCGACTACCACGTGCGCCGGATCGCCATCGCGGCGCCGGCCGGGCGCCGTGAACTGGCCGAACTCCTCGGCGACATCGCCAGCCGTCCCATGGATCGTGATCGCCCGCTGTGGGAGATGTCCGTGGTGGAGGGCCTCGACGACGGGAAGGTCGCGGTGATCTGCAAATACCACCACGCCGCCGTGGATGGCATCACCGGCGCCAACCTCATGATGCATCTGTGCGATCCGGAGCCCGGCGTCACCAAAGAGGTACCCGAGCAGCAGTGGCGCCCCGAACGGAAGCCGAACGACTGGCAGCTGCTGGCCGAAGCGGTGGTGAAATTCCCGACCCGGGCGGGCATCGTCGGCATGCTGCCGAAAACCGTGGGCGTGGTCGCCGGCTTCGCGCAGCGTCGGCGCGAGAACAAGACGGGCATGGCCGTACCGTTCTCCGCTCCTCGCACGCCCTTCAATCTCGCCATCACCCCGCACCGCGCCGTCGCGTTCACCCAGGTCGAACTCGACGCCATCAAGGAGATCCGCTCCGCGTTCGGCGTCAAGGTCAACGACGTGGTGCTGACCGTGGTCGCCGGTGCGCTGCGCTCCTACCTGGCCGGACGCGACGAATTGCCGGACCGTTCGCTGATCGCTTCCGTGCCCGTCTCGGTGCACGAGTCCACCCGGCACACCGCGGGCATCAACAAGGTCTCCGCGCTGTTCGCACGGCTCGGCACCGACATCGCCGACCCGGTGGAACGCCTGCGCGAGGTGGCCGAGGCCAATCGCGGGGCCAAGGAGGAGCACGAAGTGATCGGCGCCGACTTCCTGCAGGACTGGTCGAAGTACGCGCCGCCGAACACCTTCCGGCTCGCGGCGCGGATGTACTCGTCGCTCAAGCTGGCGGAGATGCATCCGGTGGTGCACAACCTGGTGGTGTCCAACGTGCCCGGGCCGCCGATGCCGCTGTACTTCCTCGGCATCCGGGTGGACGGGATGTACCCGTTCGGGCCGGTGTTCCACGGCGCGGGACTGACGGTGACCGTGCTGTCGAACAACGACAAGCTGAACTTCGGCTTCATCGCCTGCAAGGAACTGGTGCCCGACATCGGGGCGCTCACCGACGCCGTTCCCGGCGTAGTAGCCGAATTGCTGTCCGCGGCGCGGAAATCGGGCTGAGCGCCGGTTCCCTGTCCGCCACCGCCGCCGGACAGGGCGCCATTCACAGCCGCGCGGCGACGGCCTCGCACGCCTCGAGCAACACCGGCACGAAACGGTCCGCCTCGAGCACGCAGCACGCGTGCCCGGCCGCGACACGGTGCACGCTCGCACCCCGGATCATCGTCGCCATCTCCACCTGCCGGTAGGCCGGAATCGCCCGGTCCCGCGTGGTGACGACCACGGCCGTCGGCATCGCCAGGTCGGGCAGCCACGCGGTCGCGTCGAAACGACCGACCACGGCGAGAACTTGGGTGAGCGCCCACCCACTGGTGCTGCGGAACTCGCCGAACGCCCAGCGATCCAGCCGCCCCGGCGCCCAGGTGACCGCCGGAAGCTCGGGCAACCGGCCCGCGAGCTTCTCGGCACGGCGATAGGAATGCGGCCCCACCGCGGCGGCGAAGGCGCCGAACGTTTGATGAAAAGCGTGCTCGCGCCATTTCTCGCGGAACCGATAGGGCGTCGCGCAGAGCACCAGCCCGCTCACCCGGTCCGGATGGCGATGGCCCGCCAGCAGGCTCACGATTCCGCCCAGCGAGAACCCCACGCAGACGGCGCGGTCGATGCTCAGCGCGTCGAGCACGGCCGCCACGTCGTCGGCGCAGTCCTCCAAGGTGAACCGCTCGGAGCGGATGCCGCGCCCGTGCCACCGCTGGTCGAACAGGACCACCCGGTACCGCCGCGCCAGCGCCGCCAGGGAAGGGAACCAGGTGAGGTACGCGGTACAGGCGGTGGCGTGCAGCAGCACCAGCGTGGGCGCGTGCTCGGGCCCCGGGATGTCGACGACGTAGGTCCGGCCCCGGCCCGCGAGGTCGACCAGGCGGCCCCCGGGCACCTCGGCGATGTCCGGCACCCGGAAGCGTCCGCCCAACCGCGGCACGCTTCGGCCGGAGTTCGTCATGACGCACCTCCCTGGGTCGCACCGCAGGACATTTTTAGAACGCGTTCTACATGATCATGGCATACCCGCGCCCTGGGGACGCCTGCCGGTCACCCTCAGCGAGGCGCGCGGAACCCCTTGCCTACGCGCCGACCGCGCGGCGATCCCGGTACGCAGCGACCGGGAACGTCGCGGCCGGCATCGGCCGGGCGGCGGTCGAGATCGGCCGATCGCGACCCGGGACACACGCCAGATGGTTCGACGGAGACGGCGGGCGTCATCTCGACAGAGCCGGATACCTCGATGTTCACCCGGCCTGTCGCTGTATGCGATCCGATGCCCGGGCGACGTGCGGCCGCCAAGCGGCGACGTGCGGCCGAACCCCGAGCCCGTCCAGCCTCCGCCAGTCCGACAGAGGACCGGCCGAGCGACGGCAGCGAACCCGAGGGCAGCGACGTGCGGCCACGCGGCGGCACACCCGGAAGAGCCGCCCGTCCACCGCCTCCACCTGGGTTACTGTCGCCAGACGCGTCGGCACAGGGCGCGTTTCTGTAACGTGTTGCAGACGGTTCGAGAGACGGAGGTACCCCGGATGGGGCGGTTGACCGGCAAGGTGGCGTTGATCAGCGGCGGAGCGCGCGGAATGGGCGCGGCACACGCCAGGGCCCTGGTCGCCGCGGACGCGCGCGTGGTGCTGGGCGATGTGCTCGACGACGAGGGGGCCGCGCTCGCCGCGGAGCTCGGCGACAACGCCGCCTACGTGCACCTCGACGTGCGGGAGCCAGAGGAGTGGCGCACAGCCGTCGGCGAGGCGGTGCAGCGATTCGGGTCGCTGAGCGTCCTGGTGAACAACGCGGGCATCGTCAACGGCAACCTGCTCGTCGCGTTCGAGCTGGCCGAATGGCAGCGGATCATCGATGTCAACCTCACCGGCACCTTCCTCGGCATGAAGGCCGCCACGCCCGCGATGATCGAGGCGGGCGGAGGCTCGATCATCAACATCTCCTCTGTGGAGGGCATGCGCGGCAGCCCGGGGCTGCACGGCTACACCGCCACCAAGTTCGCCGTGCGCGGGCTCACCAAATCCACCGCGCTCGAACTGGCGCAGTACAAGATCCGGGTGAATTCCGTGCATCCCGGCCTCATTCGCACCCCGATGACGGAGAACATCCCCGAGGATTTCCTGCAGATCCCGCTCGGTCGCGCCGCCGACCCGGCTGAGGTCTCCGCCCTGGTGACGTTCCTGGCCAGCGACGAATCGTCGTACTCCACCGGAGCCGAGTTCGTCATCGACGGCGGTCTGACCGTGGGCGTCCCGCACAAGAGCTTCGGCTGAGTCAGCCGCGGGTGGCCAGCAGAGCGAGCGGCGGCAGCGACACCAGCGCGACGCCCACGACAGCGGTGCTCCATTTATAGGCCACCAGCAGCGCGGCGAATTCGCGCAGGAACGCACTGGGCAGGTAGTAGAAGGCGGTCCTGGCGCCCGTCACCTCGGCGTCGAGGTGGAGGCGGCGCGCCAGGATCGCCGTGCGCAGCACATGAAAATTGCTCGTCACCAGCACCATGCGCGTAGTCTTGCCGCACTCGCCGAGCAGCCGCTTGGTGAAGAGCAGATTCTCCTCGGTGGACCCCGATCGGTCCTCCAGCACCACGCGGTCTTCCGGCACGCCGCGGCCGATGAGGTACTCCGCCATCGCCGCCGCCTCGGAGACCTCCTCGTCGCATCCCTTACCGCCACTGGCGATCAGCAGCGGGGCACGCCCGTCGTCCGTTTCCCCGCGGTATACCTCGATCGCTCGCTCCAGGCGCGCGGCCAGCAGCGGCGACACCTCCCCGTCGACCAGCCCCGCTCCGTGCACGACGATCGCGTCCATCCCGCGCTGATAGGGCAACAGGCCGTAGCAGAGCGAATACAGCAGGAACGCGGTGAACAAAAACCCGACGTAGCTGATCGCCATCGTCAGTGACGCCAAAAGCACTGCGAGCCAGAGGCTTCCGGTCAGAAGGGCCAGCCCGAGCACCACATACGGCACCAACAGCGCTATCCCGAGACCCAGTGGCAGCAGATTCGGGACATGCCAGCCCTCACGGCGAATCAGCTGCGCGCCGTTGGCGATCGACAACCCGGCGAGCACCAGGACCAGCAACGGAGACAGCAGCACCACCAGCGGTGCGAGCACCACCGGCAGATCGCCCTCGACGATCCGGCCGACCGCCCACGCGCCGACGAACCCCGTCCCGAGAAGCAGGAACA
The DNA here is from genome assembly GCF_001613465.1 of Nocardia niwae NBRC 108934 = DSM 45340. Lineage (GTDB taxonomy): Bacteria > Actinomycetota > Actinomycetes > Mycobacteriales > Mycobacteriaceae > Nocardia > Nocardia niwae. The sequence goes on from NZ_BDCK01000020.1 coordinate 307,828, forward strand.
CCCCGTGGCCGAGCCGCCTTCGGTCCCTGCCGAATCGCACCGCGAACACACCGAACAGGACGACGCCCACGACCAGCAGAAACACCGCGCTACGGTAACCGACCGGTGAGCACCGCGCCCGGCCGTCCCCGAGCGGCGCGGCTACCTCGGCTTTTTCCGATCGTCCCCTACAGTGTGCAGGTCCGGGCATCGGTCACTGGCGATCGTCCGGATGCATTCGACTTCAGCACACCAGCGTTACGCACCAGCACGTCGTGATGAATGGGAGTCGACGAAGAACATGCTTCGATTGGTCATCGCCACCGCAGCGGCCGCGCTCTGTGTGATCACACCGCAGGCCGCGGCGCAGCCGATCTATCCCGCGCCGGATCCGGACCCGTTCTACGCCACTCCGGCCGACCTCGACGCCGCCCCGGGCGACGTCCTCGCCGTACGGCCGATGCCCGCGCTTCCCGCGTTCCCCGGTTCGACGGTCACGATGATCAAGTTCCGCTCCACCAACTCCGCGGGTGAGCCGATCGCGGCCACCACCACCGTGCTGACCCCGCCGAATCCCACCCCCGGCCGGCCGCTGCTGTCCTACCAGCACATCATCAACGCACTCGGCACCAAGTGCGCGGTCTCCCGCGTGCTCTACACCAGCGACCCCAATCTGGCTGTGCGCGAAGCGCCCGCGCTCAACGCCCTGCTCCTGCGCGGCTGGTCGGTCGCTCTCCCCGATCACCTGGGGCCCACCAGCGCCTACGGCGCCGCGAAACTCGGGGGCATGATCACCCTGGACGGGCTGCGCGCCGCCCGGCGCGTCACGGAACTGGGACTGGCGGACAGCCGCATCGCCATGCTCGGCTACTCCGGCGGCGGGATGGCGAGCGCATGGGCGGCCGCGCTGGCGCCGACCTACGCGCCGGAACTGCCGCTCGTCGGCGTCGCCGCGGGCGGGGTGCCGATGAACCTGGTCAAGATGATCGAAGGCCTGGGCTACGCGCCGCACGCGGCATTCGGTCTCGCCTTCGCCGCCGCCCTCGGGCTGGAGCGGGAATACCCGGCGCGGCTGCCGGTGAGTGAACAGCTGAACTCGGTCGGACTGTCGGTCCGCAACCGGATCGCCGACAGTTGCACCAACGAGATCCTGCTGGCCGGCGCGGGCCGGGGGATCGTGGATGTCGCGGCCTCGAATTCGCTGGCCGACGACGAGCGCGCACGGGCCGTGCTCGAGGAGAACAGCCTGGAACTCTACGGAAACGTCCCGGCCACACCGATATACCAATGGCGCGCCGAGAACGACGCCCTTATTCCGGTGGAGTCGATCGATGCCACGCTCCGCCGGTACTGCGACGCGGGCGCACGAGTGCAATACGAGAAAATGCTCAGCCCGGACCATTTGTCCACCGCGGTACTCGGCGTCCCGTCCGCCATCGATTGGCTGGACGCGCGCTTCCACGGTGTGCCCGCACCGAGTAACTGCTGAGGGCGGCCCGGCGGCGGCTGTTCACCGCCGACCGGGAGCGGATCGTTCCGCGGACCGCCACATCGGATTCGCGCCGAGGACTAGACGTCCTTGCCGCTCTCGTACGCGCTCTGGCGCGCCTCGTCGAGATCCGCTTCAGCACGGGCCTTTTCGGCCTCGGCTTCCTTCTGCGCCGCATCCCGCTGGGATTCGGCCTTGTCCTGCTGGGCGCGACCCTCTTTCTTCAGGTCCTCGTCACCGGTGACGACGCCAGCGGCTTCCTTCGCCTTCCCCTTGATGTCCTCGACGACACCCTCGACAGCTTCCCGGGGTCCGCTCTGATGCTCCGGCATCACATACCTCCCAATTCCTAGTCGGCTGACATCCGCCGCATACCCGCCTCCGGCGACGTCAATCGTCCTGTGACGCCCACCACCTCCCGCCGCCTCCGAAGCGGACATCGTCTGCCCACCCATCCCGCGCAAAGAATGGGGGCCCGACTATGCTCCCGCCTGGCGAATTTCAGGCGGGACGTGGCGTAAATGCCTCTGGGAAAGGCTCGGTCGCCTCGATAAATTCGGTTCGCGAAGGGACCTGACCACAAGGAGTTCGCCGATCATGAATTACGTCGCGCCGGTGCTGATCGGCGTTCTGTACGCGGTCGCGATGTCGGCGATCCCGGAGCCGCATCGGCGCCGTTTCAATGCCGTCATGGTCGCCGGCGCCGGGGCGGCCTATCTCAGCGGCGGCGGGTTCGGCGGTTGGGAATTCGTTTTCACAGCCGTCGTCACCTACTGCGCCTACCGCGGACTGGAGTCCTGGACCTTCATCGGCATCGCCTGGCTCCTGCACACCGCATGGGACCTATCGCATCACTTCAAAGGCAACCCCATCATCCCGTTCGCACACGACTCGTCCCTGGGTTGCGGAATCTGCGACCCGGTCATCGCCGTGTGGTGCCTATACGGCGGCCCCTCGCTCTTCCGCCGCCGCACAGCGGCCGTTCCCTGAACCGAATGTCACGCGGACCGGCTCCAGCGATCCGCACCCGTGCGCTGACGGAGTTCAGAGGTCATCGATGTCGATGAGCGCGTCCTGCAATGCGCGGGCGACCAGAGCGGCTTTCGTCGGAGCGGGGCGGCCGACCGCGGCGTACTTGTCCCTGATCCGCGACAGGTGAGTGTTGACCGTCCCGAGCGAGATGTACAGGCGCCGCCCGACTTCCACCTTCGAGTCCGACGCGATCCACGCCAGCAGCACTTCGATCTCCCGGCTGCTCAGCGCCGGACGCTCCCGCGGTCCCAGTCCAGCGGACAGCTGGTCGTTCCTGTGGTCGAACGCGATACTCATGAACCAATCCTTTGCAATACTTCGCTATTTCGAGTCATTCGAAGACAAGGTCCCGATGCCGACGGCTCTCGGCGCGGCAGGGCATCCCCCTCGCGGGCGGTATCCACGCAGTACTGCGCGGTGGTAAAGATCGATGAGACGGGATGAGAAGACAGGAATTGAACCGACCAGTTCGTCGCCCCCTCGAGTACTATCCTCCCGGATGTCTCGCGATCACAAATCTCGTTTTCGATCGAAACACCACGGTTTTGCAAGAACAGTCTGCACTCGGGCCGAGCTTCGAGGGGCCTGAACAGCAAACGTTCGGTCATATACCCGACCGCGTGCATCCGATAACCCGGTCGTGGAGGATTCTGGTTGGTTTGATTCCCCATATGGTCGGGTTTTCGTTCCCGACCAGAGCCACGCGCTCAGCAATCGAGCTCCCGCTGAGCCGCGGGTCGATGAGTCAGTGTCGGTCGGCGCATTCCTTCCGTCGTTGCCGCAACGCCGGCGTTGTCATCTTCGGATCACCTGCGAGGCCCGTGTGCAGCCAGCCGCGAACTACGGCTCCAGCATCCGGTGGGCAGTCGGCGGGCAACAGGGGTTGCCCGTTGCCGCTCCAGATGGCAACGGGCAACACGGTCCCCGCGAATACCCATGAGCGAGAACCCGGAGGCACGACTCGGAGCCACCGAGACACGGCGAAGCCCCTGGCCGTCGATGCGGACAGGGGCTTCGCCGTGGTGAGAGTTGTTCAGTGCTTGGTCAATTGCGGCGTCGCCGCCTCGGGCTCGACCGCTTGTTCCGGAGCGGCCGCCCGGCTCGGCAAGAGCACCGCCATGACGATCACGACCAGTGCCAGCGCCGCCGAGACGAGGAAGGCCAGCCGCATCCCGTCGAGATGCGCGGTGACTACGTCGGTGCCCTCCGCGGCCAGCGAGGTGGCGCGGGCCGACATCACCGTCACCACCAGAGCAGTGCCGAACGCCGCGGCGACCTGCTGCAAGGTGCCGAGCATGGAACTGCCGTGCGAGTACAGCTGTTGCGGCAACGCACCGAGACCGAGCGTGAAGACCGGGGTGAAGGCCGCCGCCAGCGACACCATCAGCAGGATGTGCAGGGCCAGCAGCTGCCAGTACGGCATGGTCATCGAGATCTGGGTGAACCCGGCCAGCGACGCGGCGATGCCGATCGACCCCGGAATCACCAGCGAGCGTCCGCCGAACCGGTCGAACAGGCGACCGACGGTGGGGCCGAGCAGACCCATCGCCAGCCCGCCGGGCATCACCAGCAAGCCGGTGGCCAATGGGCTCAGGCCACGCAGATTCTGCAGGTACAGCGGCAGCAGGATCATCGATCCGAGCATCGCCATGAAGGCCACCGACATCAGGATCAGCGCCTTGGTGTAGGTGCCCGACAGCAGAACCCGCAGATCGAGCAGCGGAGTGCCGGTGCGCTGCAGGCGCAACTGACGCCACACGAACCCGGCGATCAGGGCCGAGCCCGCGGCGACGATCAGCGCCGGACCGGCGAGATTGCCGCTCTCGAAGCGACTGAGCCCGAACACCAGCCCGCCGAACCCGAGCGCCGCGAGTGCCACGCTGGCCGAGTCGATCTGCCCCGCTTGCGGTTCACCCACGTTCTCCAGCTGACGCAGTCCCAGCCACGAGATCACTCCCGCGATCGGCAGCACCAGCACGAAAAGCCAGCGCCACGAACCGATCTGCAGCACTGCTCCGGAAATCACCGGCCCCATCGCGGGCGCCACCGAGATGGCCAAGGTGACATTGCCCATCACCCGGCCGCGGTCGTGCTCGGCCACCACCGTCATCAGTGTGGTCATCAGCAGCGGCATCATCACCGCGGTGCCGAAGGCCTGGACGATCCGGCCGAGCAGCAGCACGGCGAACGACGGCGCGACCGCCGACAGCGCGGTACCCGCCAGGAAGACGCCCATCGCCGCGACGTACGCCTGCCGGGTCGACACGCGCTGCAGGAACCAGCCGGTGGTCGGGATGACCGCCGCCATCGTCAGCATGAACGCCGTCGACACCCACTGCGCCGCCCGGTCGGTGATCGCGAGGTCCTCCATCAACCGCGGAATCGCGTTGATCATGATGGTCTCGTTCAGGATCACCACGAAAGTCGCGAGCACCAGCACCCGGATGACGGTCGGTGTCCGCCCTCCCGAGGCGGGAGCGGATAATTCGGCGGACATCGGATACCTCCGGAGCAAGGAGTCGTTGACAGGTACATGTGGCCCGTTGCCGAGTCACCGGATCGCGTCCCGGCGCCACAACTGTTGAGACGGCGTCGACTGCACGAACTCATCGGGCGCGGGTCAGTATTCCGCTCGGCACCGACACAAATCACCTGGTTTTCCGGTCGATGCACCCGCCCTCGGGCAGAAAACCGCTGTTCAGCGGTACCTCGCACAGCACCCCAGAGGTAATCGTGAGCCTGGTCACTGTCCGGTCTCGCGGGTCGGTGGACGCGGCGGTCCTCTGCCGGCGAACCGTCACCCACGCGGCGTCCGGATCATGCAGCGCCGCATGCAGATCGCCTCGGAAACCGCCGCGGTATCGGCCGATCCGAGCATCGCCGCGGCCTCGCCCCGGACAATCGGATCCAGGCTCACGTACGAAATTCATCGTCTGACTTCTCCCGTCGGCGGCGGTTTCTCGTCATTGCTTTCGTCGGCTGGATTCACCGGTGCGCTGCTGATCAAGGCGCTGACCCAGCGGGTGGCGGGGTCGATGTCGAGCAGTACCGCTTTGAGCAGCAGGGTGAGCGGGATGGCGAGTAATGCGCCGAGTGCGCCCAGCACCCAGGCCCAGAAGACCAGCGCCAGGAAGGTCACCGTCACGCTCAGGCCGACCGCATCGCCGACATACTTGGGCTGGATCAACGACTGGATGACGAAGTTGATCACGCTGTAGACCACGATCACCCAGATCATCAACATCGGACCGCCTTCGAGCAGCGCCAGCAGCGCGGGCGGAACCAAGCCGACGACGAAGCCGATATTGGGGATGAAGTTGGTGATGAACGACAGCACCGCCCACAGCAGCGGCAGCGGGACACCCAGCCACCACAGCGCCAGCCCGTCGAACACCGCGACGATCAATCCGAACACCGTGGACACGACCAGGTAGCGGCGAGTTCCCGAGGCGAAGGTCTCCAGCGCGAACGCGATATCGGGGCGCACTTCGGTGACGATCGCGACGCGTCGGCCCATCGACGCCGCGTCGAAGGCCATGAACAGCAGTAACACGATGACGAAGACGAGGTCGGACAGCACGCCGGCCAGTCCGGTGAGGGCGGATTGCAGCGCCGTGGTCAGGTGGTGCCAGTCGACGCCGCTGAGCAGGTCGCGGATCTGGTCGCCGCCGACACCGGCATCCGTGAGCGACGCGCGCACCCCGTCTAGCAAAGCATCGAATTCGTCGGCATAACCGGGCATTTCCGTCGCCAGCTGCGCGACCGACACCACCAGCACCGCTAGTAGCCCCACCACGATGGCGTAGACCGCCGCCAGCGCCAGCGCCATGCCCACCCAGGCCGGGAGGCCGCGCCGCCGCGCCCAGGCGTGAATCGGTTGCACCGCGACAGTGAGCATCAGAGCGAGGAAAACCGGACCGACTATGCCCGCGAACACCTTGATCCCGGCGATCGAGACCACCGCCCCGGCGCCGGCCAGCAGCACGATCAATCCGCGCGGGACGGACCACGCGTCGCGCTGCCCGAACGGGGTCGCGTCATCCATCTCCGATGCCACCGGCGACTCCCATCGCACGTTGCTGCTCGTCAGGACCTACTCGAGGATCGTAGGCCGCGCGGGCCCGCCTACCCCTCATCCTTCGCGGGTGAGGCGCGACAAATACCGCCGCTCGGCAGCAGACCGCTCTGCGTCCGGTGTTTCGCACCCGCCGATCCGAATTCACCCAGAACAGGTGAGGCGTGCGCGCCTCTCACGGGGCAACATTCGGCGGGTCCGGGTCCGACGTCGAGCAGGAGTCCGCCATGACCCAGCAATCCGAGGTCCAGAATCTCCCGCCCGAAGAGCCCTTCCAACGGCAGAGCGTCGCCACCGGGATCTCGGTCGTCGCGGCGGTCCTGCTGTTGGTCCTCTCCGCGATGTCGCTCTTGGAGGGCGCCGTGGCGATCGCCGACGACGAGCTCTACGTCGCCGGTGCCGACTACATCTATGCCTTCGACACGACCACTTGGGGATGGATCCATCTGATTCTCGGCGTCATCGGCATCGCCTGCGCGCTCGGACTGATGTTCGGCACCACGTGGGGCCGCTACGCCGCGGTCTTCATCGCCGCCGTGGTGATCGTTGCCAACTTCCTGTCGCTGCCCTACTACCCGGCGTGGTCACTGCTGGTCATCGCGCTCAGCGTGGTGGTCATCTGGGCCGTGACCACCTGGCAGCCGAACCGCTGACCAGCGAGGACGTTCGCGGTCACGACGACTGCTCCCGCGTTCGAAAGGACGAACGGTCATGGCCTCCCACGCGCCCCGGGACCCCACCCGCTCCCCACCGCCATGGACTGGTTCGCCCGCGACGCCGAAGCCGTGGTCACCGCGCTGGACTCCGACCGTGAATCGGGGCTGGTGGCCGACCCCGACTCCCGATTGGAGCCACCCATTCTCGGCACGCGGAAAGTCCTGTCGATCCCCGTTGGTCGTCACGGTGTTCGCCGTCGAAACCGGCTTCCTCCAGGACCTGCTCATGACCACGTCACTGAACGGCCGTCAATGGCTGGCCTGCCTCGGCTGGTCACTGATCATCCCGATCGTCGTCGAGGCGGAGAAAGCACTGCGCCGCAAGCGGCGCCCACCCGCCGCAGCTCCCCTCCCACCCGCCGCTGCGGTGGACCCGCTACGAGCCCGCCTCTGAGGCGCGTCGACCAAAGAACCTGGGACCGGTCTGCCTTGTGAAGAATTTTCCGGTTCCTGACCCCGGATACGAATCCGGCCTCCGACCTGGCAGAATGATCTGTGGTCAGAGGCCGTTTTCTGCTCCCCCATCTGGACTCGAACCAGAAACCTGCCGATTAACAGTCGGCTGCTCTGCCAATTGAGCTATAGGGGATTGCCCTTGGCTCGGCCGGTTCGTACCGGGCGGGCCGAGGAGAAACTCTAGCGTATGGCTGGGCGGGAGCCCAAATCGTGTCGCTACCTGCTGACTTGTCCGCGTGGGCGGGGGCGGGCCTTCGGGTGTCCGGATCGACAGGCGTGTGGGGCGTCGGGCAGGATGGAGCGGCGAACTGGCAACTGGGAGGAGCACATCGAGATGCTGCGGTTGATCATCGGCGTGGCGGCCGGCTACGTACTCGGCAGCAAGGCCGGGCGGGCTCGCTACGAACAGATCAGCGCCGCCACCCGCGCGCTGACCGGGAGCCCGGTGACCCGCAAGCTCGTGCTCGTCGGCAGGCAGAGGCTGGCGGACAAGCTCAGCACCCGCCCGCGCCTGGAGCCGATGGAGCCGCTCGACGAGCGGACCACCGTGCTGGTGCCGCACGACCAGCTGCGGCGCTGACCGGCCACTGGAGACCGATTCCCGGGCCTGGTCGAACACCGGACGAGGAATCGAGCCGGATGTACCTGCGCGGGTCGGTCAGGCCCCGGTGGCGAAGTCCCCGTGGTTGCCCATCGCCTGGGTGAGCAGGCTCTTGCGGTACTGCTCCAGGGCGACGAGATCGCCGAAGAGGGCGAAGTATGCGTCCGGCTGCTCGGTCGACGAGACCCGCTGGAGCTTGGACTTGAGCTCGGCGATCTGCCTGCCGACCCATGCCTCCTGGGTGCGCGCCAGGACCCCGGCGACGAAGCGCGGGATGTCGGCCTCCGATTTCACCGGTAGCGGCTCGTTGGCCAGCTCCGACAGCAGGGCGCGCACGGTCAGGTCGTCGGTGCGGTCGGCGACGGCGTTGACCCACTCGGCGCCACCGAGTCCCGCCGCGGTACCGCCCGCCTCGGCGATCAGCGCGCGCAGAACCGTGTAGGCGGGGTGGGTGAAAGCCTCGGCCTCGAGTGCGTCGAAACCCGCTCCGGCCAGCGCCGGGTACTGCAGCGCGGCCGCGAGCGCCTGACGTTGCGGCAGGAGCGTGGGGTCGTTCGGATTGGGCCGTGCCGCAGGATGTTCGGCGACCACTTCGCGCGGCGCGGCCGCTCGCACCGCCCCGGTGCGGCCTCCGCCGTTGCGGTGCCGCTTGGCTTCTTCGCCGACGCGGCGCACGACGGTCTGGATGTCGTCCCAGCCGACCCAGCCCGCGAGTTTGGTGGCGTACGCCTTGCGCAGGGCGTTGTCCTTGATCTGCGCGACCACCGGCACCGCGCGGCGCAGCGCCTCCACCTGCCCCTCGGCGGTGTCCAGATTGTGGTCGGCGAGCAGGCCGCGGATGACGAACTCGTACAGCGGCGTTCGCCGGGCGACCAGATCGCGCACGGCCGCGTCGCCGGATCGCTGTCGCAGCTCGCACGGGTCCTGCCCGTCCGGCGCAATGGCGATATACGTCTGACCGGCCAGTTTCTGATCGCCGGAGAAGGCTTTGAGGGCCGCCGCCTGGCCCGCGGCGTCGCCGTCGAAGGTGTAGATGATCTCGCCGCGCCAGAAGTTGTCGTCCATCATCAGGCGGCGCAACAGGGCGAGGTGCTCGTCTCCGAAGGCGGTGCCGCACGAGGCGACGGCGGTCTTGACCCCGGCCAGGTGCATCGCCATGACGTCGGTGTAGCCCTCGACGACGACCGCCTGGTGCCCCTTGGCGATCTCGCGCTTGGCGTGATCCAATCCGAACAGCACCTGAGACTTCTTGTACAGCAATGTTTCCGGCGTGTTGATGTACTTGCCGGGCATGGTGTCGTCGTCGAAGAGTTTGCGGGCGCCGAAGCCGATGACATCGCCGGACAGGTTCCGGATCGGCCACAGCAGCCGCCGGTGGAAGCGATCGATAGGGCCGCGCTGACCCTGCTTCGACAGCCCGGCGGCCTCCAGCTCCTTGAAGTCGAAACCCTTCCGCAGCAGATGCTTGGTGAGCCTGTCCCACCCCGCGGGGGCGTAGCCGCAGCCGAAAGTGTGCGCGGCGGCGGCGTCGAAGTTGCGATCGGTGAGATATTTGCGGGCGGCTTCGGCTTCCGGCTCGCGCAGCTGGGCGATGTAGAACTCGTGTGCCGCCGCGTTCGCCGCGACCAGGCGGGACCGGGTGCCCCGGTCGCGCTGCACCGAGGTGCCGCCGCCTTCGTAGTTGATCTGGTAGCCGATCCGGTCGGCCAGCTGCTCGACCGACTCGACGAACCCGACGTGCTCGATCTTCTGCAGGAAAGCGAAGACATCGCCGCCCTCACCGCAACCGAAGCAGTGGAACAGCCCGTGATTGGGGCGCACGTGGAACGACGGCGACTTCTCGTCGTGGAACGGGCACAGACCCTTCATGGAGTCGGCTCCGGCGCGCTTGAGCGCGACGTACTCGCCCACTACGTCTTCGATCCGGACGCGCTCGCGTATCGCCGCGATATCGCGATCAGGAAGTCGTCCGGCCACGGCAGAGAGTCTAGGCGAACACGGGGCCGACGCGCCCGGGCGGCTCCGCACAGCGAGTTCCGGCCGAACCCGCCGTCGAGCGGGGTCGCCGCCGGCGTCCGGCTCTTCTCGGGTCGTCGCCGAGCCGGGATCGCCCGGCCGAGGGGTCAGGAGCGCTCCAGCTCCGCGCGGATCACCGCGACCGTGTCGGCCAGCCGCGCCTGGTGGGAGCCCTGCCAGTAGATCCGGCCGCACTCGAGGCACTGCCTGAAGGTGTTGTAGTAGCGGCGGGTGAGCGGTTCGAGCCGATCCTCGACCTCGGCTTTGGCGACCTCGGCGACGACGCCGCCGCAGCGCAGGCACCGGGTGAACGGATCCAGGCGCGCGACGAGGTCGAGCCGCCGAACCACCTCGACGACCTGGTCGACCGGCTGATCGGACCGGATGTAGACGCCGTGGGTGACGTTGCGGCGCTTCAGCAGCCCCCGGTCACGGGTGAGCAGGATCCGATGCTCGGCCGCCGACACCTCCGCGAGTTCGGCGTCTCCGGCGTCCCACCGGCAGTGCACGTCCAAGCCCAGCAGTCGCATCAGCTTGGCGAGGCCGCCGAGATTCACGTCCGCGAGGAACCGGGGCTCACGCAAGGGGTGGGGGCGAACTCTGGTCACACCACCGATGTCGAGGGTCTCGAAGACGGGATAGGCGGTGATCCGCCCGCCGGGGCGCGGACGATGGTCGAAGCCGACCGGTCGTCCGTCGACCAGGATCAGGTCGACCTCGGTGTGCGGGATGCCTGCGGCCTCGATGACGTCCTTCACGGTCTGGTGCGGGCGACAGGGCCGGCGCAGCGCGGTGAACCGCTCGCCGGGCCGCAGGAAGTCGTTGAGTTCGGCGTATACACGCAGGTCGACGTTCATTCGACGAACAGCGCCATCGACGCCGTGAACCCGTGCAGCGCGTTGCGGCCGGCGATGGGCCCGATCTCGCCCGCGGCGAAGAAGCCCGCGAGCGGAATGCCGTCGAGCAAGTCCTCGATCGTCGTGGCGTCGTGATCCGCGATCCCGAACATCCGGCGGCCTCGTCCGTTGCAGGTGAACAGCAACGCACCGGCCGGACGCCCGGCCAGATCGGTGCGCGCCCGCGCCAACGCCGCGCGCAGGTCCCGGTCCGCGCCGATCGCGTCGCGCACCTGGAATTGGACGGTGGTGCCGACCTCCACGACCTCGCCCACCTCGATCGCGCCGCTGGACGGGTCGGCGCCGAGCAGGCCGCGGATCAGGAAGTCACCCTGCCCGGGTTCGGCCAGATGCTCGTCGACGACGAATCCGATCTGCAGTCCGCGCGCGAGCTGTTCCTGCTGATCGGGGGGCAGCACAGCGACGATCTCGCGCAACCGTTCGATCGGGGGCAGGCCGCCGAGCCCGGTGATCACCGTGCCGTCCGCACCGGTGACGGTGTAGGGGTAACCGATCGGCCTGCAGCCCTGGGACACGATCGGCACTCCGTGCAGGCCGGGCAGGCGCACCCCCACCGCGCCCGAGGTGACCACGGCGTGGTCGCGGAACAGCCGACTGCCTTCGGGGCCCCGGCCGCCGCTCACCAATCCGCCCATCACGATGGTGCCCGGCAGATCCGTGTTCACGTACTCCAGCAGGAGATCGGCCGGGAATGAGTAGGGGTCGGGCAGCAGCAGGTGGAAGTCGCGCGCGGCCTTGTCGAAGCGATAACCCGCGAGCAGCCCGCCGCTCGCTGTGCGGAGGAAGTCCAGCTGGAAGGTCTCGGCGGCGGGCAATCCGGTGGCCAGCCACACCGCGACCGCGGGCTCGTCCTCGATCTCGCGGCGACCCGCCACGATCGCCTGGGCCACGCAGCCGACCAGAGCGGGTACCCGGACCGTCCGGTGCACACCGGAGAGCACCTCCACGGCCTCGTCGGTGTGCGCGCGGGAGGCGAGCAGCACAGCGAGGGACGGCGCCTCGCCCGCGAGCTGGTCGCGGGCGAGCGCTGCGGCCTCCATGCCCGCTCGCCGCGCTTCGGGCGCGGTGGAGAGCCCTACTCCGATCCGCACCCCTCCATGGTAGCCAACCGGAAGCTGGAGGGAATTGCGTTGGCATACAGCACTTTTCGTCGTCGATATGGCGGAAGGATCCGCATCGAGGGCGGTGCGCCGAGGTCGGCCGCTCGTTACTCCGGTGGCGCGGCCGGTACGACGACGATGCGAGCAGGTTGCGATTCGATAGCTGTTCCCTGGCGCACGAGCTGTCAAACCGTCTTCCCAGTCCGGAGAGGTCCGGCGAATCTGGGTGACAATGACCGAACCACAGTTTGCTTTCGGTCACGCGAGATCAGAGAGTCGGCGCAGGCCAGCGCACCGCGGCACGACCTGATGAGGACAGGCGGGAGACATCGTGAGTCAGCCGTCGCGGATCGACACGGGTGAACTGCGCGCGCTCGTGTCGACGCTGGAGCGGCTCATCGTCGATGCCTCCCGGACAGTCGGTGAACTGAAGGCGGCCATCGCCGACGCCGAGGCGCTCGTCAGCGATGATCTCCGTGCCGACGCGGTGTTCGCGCCGGCGGCAATGGAAATTCAGGCTTCGGAGACCGTGTCCGAAGCGGACGTACCCAAGGCGATGCCCACCCCGTGGGCCCGGAAGACCTCGGCGACCCCGTGGTCGAGGCGCGTGATCCGACCGTGCCCGACGGCGCCGAGCGCACCGGTGCGAGTGTCCGTGCCCCATGAGGTGGCCGTTCCGGCGGTCGAACTGTCCGCGCCCGCCGGGCCACCGGTCGCGGCGCGATACGCGCAATCCGAATCCGCACCTCGCCGGACCGATGCCGCAGACGATCCCGCGTCCAGTCGGCGCACGGACATGGCCGACGGCTTTCCCGCCACCCCACCGGCCGTCGTCACCGCCGATTCGGGCCTGATCCAGCGGCCGGGCCGCGTGGATCGTTCCGCACCCGGCGAACGGGCCGAAGGCTTCTCTGTCCGTCGGACGGACCTGCCCGACGCCTTCGCACCGATCCGGCACACCGACGCCGCGCCCCGCCATCCGGCCGATATCCCCGACCACTCCGCCCCCATCCAGCGCACCGATGCCGCATCCCGCCGGACGGACACTCCGGACGTCTCGGCAACCAACCGGCGCAGCGACACCACATCCCGGCCCCGCCGGACGGCTCCTCCGGACGCCTCGGCTCCGATCCAGCCGACCGGCGGACCGCCCGCCCCGCCGGTCGAGAACCCGAACCGCACCGCGGGTGTACCGCCGAGGAACCGGGCTGACGGCGGGGCGCGTCGCCCACGGATCGATGCTGCCGAGCGAGCCGCGTTCGTGCCGGAGATAGACGTCGCGCTCCGCTTACCTCGACCGGACACCGCCGACACCTTCACGCCGCACCGACACCTCGACATCGAGGACGCCCCAAGACCGAAGAGTCGTCCGGCAGACCGCGACCCGGAGCCGGCGAGCGACTCCGCGCCGATCCCGCAGACCAACCGCGCCGACGACTCGACTTCAGCACCCACACGCAGGCCAGCGACCAACCGCTACACACCCCGACACCTCGACATCGAGGACACCCCGAGACCGACAAGTCGCCCCATGGACGCCGAAACGGGGCCGGGGAGCGACAACGCGCCGACCCGACAGACCGGCGTCACCGACGACTCGACCCCAGCACCTGGACGCACCCCCGGGACCGACCGCTTCCCATCTCACCGACACCCGGACACGAACACGCCAAGTCCGACGAGTCGCCCAACGAACGCCGAACCAGGCCCCGAAAGCGACTCCGCACCGAGCCGACAGACCAACCTCACCGACCACTCGACCCCAGCACCCACCCCCACCCCAGAGACCAACCGCTTCCCATCTCACCGACACCCCGACACCGCTGACACCCCGAGACCGACGAGTCGCCCAACGGACGCCGAAAGCGACTCCACGCCGATGCGGCAGACCAACCCGGCCGTCGACTCGACTCCGGCACCCGCGCACGCCTCGGAGACCGACGGCGCGCCCCCTCCCGAGCCGACGCGGCAGACCGATGGCTGCGAAGCAATCGACCGCCAGGCCGGCGGCATCGACCGGACCTGGCTGCCGGACGACTCCGCAGCGACTCCGCTGATCGGCGCGGCCGCCTCGCCGGTCATGCCGGCGGATCCCCCCGCCGTTCCGCGGCCGACGATCAACCCTGACGACCCGGTGCCTGCCCCGCGAATGGACGCTGCTGAACGGTCCGCCTCCGCGCCGGAGGCCGATGCCGATCCACATTTCATCGCCCATACCACCGCGAGCCGCCCGGCGGCCGGGGACGCCGCGCTCTCCGATGCCACCGACGAACCCGTATCGCGGCGACGAACCGACACCTCCCCCGACTCGACCGCCGCTCCGTGGATCGACGCCCTGCGTTTCTCCTGGCTCGACGCTTCGCCCGATCCACAGCTCGGCCCGCCGGGCACGGAAACGACGGACGGCACCGCCCAGGGCCGATCCGACCCGCGGACCGGCAAGACCGGCGGCCTCCCCCAGCCATCGGGCACCACGGGCCGGTTCGAAGCCAGCCGAAAGACCGGCACGGCTTCCCCCACGATCGTCCCACTGGGCGAATCCGCGCCACTCCCGCAGCCCGGCCCCACTGACGCCGCGCTCGGCCGAAGACCCGACGCCCAGGGCCGGCCCAAGCCGATCGATGACGCCCCCACCGCGCACCGATCCGGACAACAGCGGGTCGCCGCCGACAACTCGGATCCGCTCGGCACGGCGCAGAATCCGGCGCCTCGAACAGCGGTGGCGCACCCTCGTCCGTCCGTCCCGCCTACCACCGGCTCCGCGAACCCGGTCCGCCAGACCGATCCCGCCCCTCCGCAGCAGACCCACGGCACACGTGGCGCATCGGCCCAACGGCCCGACTCCGCGTCCGCCCAGAAGCACGGCCGCGCACCCATCGAACGGAACAGCCCGGCGCAGCGGCCCACGGTCACCGAGCGCACCGGCGCCCCCGACCCATCCGAGGCACTTCGCATCGCCCGCGAGATGTCGGCGCGGCACGGCTTGGAAGTCGTCGGATTCGAAACCGCGACCGTGGACATCCAGGTGATCCGGGAGATCGCCTCCGCACTCGATGAGCTGCTCACGAAATATCCGATGCCGCTGCGAGGGGTCGAACTCACCGACGACGCGCAAGCTCGTCCGAGGCCGGATCGCACACCGACAGCTGAGCAGTCCGCCATCTGGATCGTCCTGGACCGGGCCGCCTTGACTCCACCGGCTCCTGTGGAGACGCGCAGGGTCTTCCGTCGGCGCGGCCCTGCCGAACGGCCGGTGTACACGGCGGTCGCTCGCGAGTTCGCGGGTGCGCTGGACGCCGCCGGCGGGTTCCGGGCCCGGCAAGAAGCACTGCGGACATTGATCAACGAGTCGTTGCGTGGCGGCGGCGGAGGTCTCGGACTGCTGGATCCCGGCCGGGCCCTGATCGATGGCTTCACCGAGGTGGTGCTTCGGGGCGAGCGAGCAGGCGCGCCGGCCAAGGAACTGCACGGCGCGCTGGTGAAGATGGCCCGAGCGGAGTCCTCCGACGGCCTGTCGGCATGACGACGCGGGACTAGACGTTCAGTTCCACCGCGACCCGCTCCAAGCGGCTTTCGGTGTAGGAGGCGATCTGGTCCACCACGACGCGCACGCGAGCCGCGTCGTCGGTCGCCGCGTTCCAGAACGGCAGCAGCACCGGATCGAGAGTGCGCGGTGCGGTGGCCAGCAAGCGATCGGCGACAGCGAGGATGCGTTCGCGCTGCGCGGCCTGCCGCAACCGGTGTGCCGGGTCGGACATGACATACCGCAGCGCCACGGTCTTCAGCAGCGCCACCTCGGCGGCGACGATGCGCGGCACCTCCAGGTCCGCGGCGTACCGGGACAACGGTTCCGGCCCGGCCACCTCTCTCGTCGCCATGATCGCGGCGGTGGCGAAGCGGCCGACGAGTTCGCTGGTGAGGCGCTTCAGCGCGACGGAGGCGGTGAACGTGCCGTCGTACCCGGACGCCCCCGCGACCACCGGGAGTTCCGACAGCCGCTGCGCGGCGGCGATCAGTTCGTCGGCAGCCAGTGAATGCTGGAACTGGCCGAGCGCCGCCAGCGCGTCCTGTTCGGCGGGGTCGGCCAGTGCGCGCAGATCGATCCGGCCCGCGATGACACCGTCCTCGACGTCGTGCACCGAGTAGGCGACGTCGTCGGACCAGTCCATGATCTGACATTCGAGGCTGCGCCGCCGGTCCGGCGCGCCCTTGCGGATCCACTCCAGGCGCTCGGTGTCGACCTCGTAGGCGCCGAACTTGGTGCCGGGACCCGTTCGGCCCCAAGGGTATTTGAGCGCCGCGTCGAGCGCGGCCCGGGTGAGGTTGAGGCCCGCGCCGGCGGCGTCGGGCTCGAGCACCTTGGGTTCCAGACGGGTGAGGATGCGGAGGTTCTGCGCGTTGCCTTCGAAACCGCCGAAGGCGTCGGCGAAGGTATCGAGCGCCTTCTCGCCGTTGTGGCCGTAAGGCGGATGGCCGATGTCGTGGGCCAATCCGGCGAGGTCGACCAGATCCGGGTCGCAGCCGAGGCCGTCGGCGATGCTGCGGCCGATCTGGGCGACCTCCAGGGAATGGGTGAGCCGGGTACGCGGCGTGTCCGCCTCGCGCGGACCCATGACCTGCGTTTTGTCGGCCAGTCTGCGCAGCGCCGCGGAGTGCAGCACGCGGGCCCGGTCGCGGGCGAATTCGGTCCGGTGGCCGGTCTCGAACTCACTGCGCGGCGGGCCGAGCCCCGCGGTCTTGGCGCCCTCGACGACGAGGCGTTCGGTGTCGTGATCGGTGTACCGGCCGCTCATCGGGCGTCACTGTCCTGCCGTGTAGGTGAAGTCCGCCGAGAAGTGGGTTAGCTGGTACCACAGCAAGGCGCCGGTCTCCCTGGCGATGCCGTGCGCCTGGGATTCGCGGGTGTAGACGGCGGGGCCGGTTCTGGTGGGGGCGGTCCACGCGTCCAGCCCTTCGTCCCGGGCCATGGTGCGCGTGCGCAGCGAGTGCCAGGGATCACTGACCAGCACCGCCGACGACATGTCACGCGCCCGCATCGCCGTCGCCACGGCTTCGATGCTGCGCAAAGTGTCCGAACCGGTTTCGACGGCGAGGATCTTGTCGGCGGGCACGCCGCGCGCCTGCAGGTAGTTCTTGCCCGAGGCGGCTTCGGTGAACAGGTCGCCCTCCTGCTTGCCGCCCACCGTGATGACCCGCGGCGCGACACCGGCCCGGAACAGCTTGTACGCCTGGTCGAGTCGCGCTTCGAAAACCGAGGACGGCGTACCGGAGTACTGCGCCGCACCGAGTACGACGATCGCGTCTGCCTTCGCGTAGTCCTCGATGCGCGCGACCTGCCACACCCGGAAGGCGGTCCCGCCGACCAGCACCGCCCCCATCACCACCGAACCGACGACCAGCCGCCGCGTCCAGCGCAGCAACCCGGCGCCGAAGCCGTATGGCCGGGCAGGGTCGGGCGCCGGGAGAGCCCGGGTGCGCATCGTTGGCAAATCCACACCCCAAGTCTGCCAGGAGCGGCGCGGGGCCTCGTGCGGTAACCGTCAGGGGCGGTTACCAGCCGCGCTCTTGCCAGGTCGGGAGGGCGGGACGCTCGGCGCCGAGGGTCGTGTCGTCGCCATGGCCGGGATAGACGACGGTGTCGTCGGGGTAGCGATCGAAGAGTTTGGCGGAGACATCGGTGAACAGCGAGGCGAAGTCCTCCGGGGAGGTGGTGCGCCCGACGCCACCGGGGAACAGCGAGTCCCCGGTGAACAGGTGCGTGCGTCCCGCCCCATCGGTGAGCGCGAGGGTGATCGAGCCCGGCGTGTGGCCACTCAGATGAATGACCTCGAAGACCAGCTCGCCGACGGTGACGGTGTCGCCGTCGGCGAGCAGCCGGTCGGGGCGCACCGGGAGCGGGTCGGCGTCGAGCGGGTGCGCCGCGGTCGGGGCGCCGGTGGCGGCGGCGGTCTCGCGCAGCGCCATCCAGTGGTCGCGGTGCTGATGGGTCGTGACGATCAGCTGGACCTGCCCGGGCGCTTCCTGCTCGACCAGGGCCGCGATGCGCGCCGCTTCGTTGGCGGCGTCGATGAGCAGGGCGGCGCCGGTTCTGGTGCACTGCACCAGGTAACAGTTGTTGTCCATGCCGCCGACGGACATCTTGACGATGCGCGCGCCGGGGACATCGCGCTGCTGCGGGTTCGAATCCGGGGACACATGGCCGCTGTACGGGCGATCGATGGTGATCACGGAAACGATGCTAGCGAGCTAGATTCGTGCCATGTCACTGCCGCCGCGGATCGGCCTCGTTCGCCCGCTCGTGATCAGCGTCCTGCTGGCCGCGATCTCCCTGCTCGGCGCTGCGCAGCTCGCGGCGGAACCTCCGCTGCGGATGAACACCTACGTGGAGGACCAGGCCGGGGCGCTCGACGCGGGTCAGCTCGATCGGGTGCGCGGCGCGGTCGACCGGCTCTACGCCGACCAGCGGATCCGGCTGTGGGTGGTGTACGTGCGCGGCTTCGACGGGCAAGACCCGCGGGACTGGGCCCGGCGCACCGCGTCGATGTCCGGGTTCGGCGAACGGGATCTGCTGCTCGCGGTGGCCACCGAGGATCGCGCGTACTGGCTGGAGGGCCAAGTGCCCGGCGGGGTGAGCGATTCGGAACTCGACGACATCCTGCTCGGCGACCTCGAACCGGCCTTGCGCGAGGGGCGGTGGGCCGACGCGGGGGTCGCGACCGCCGACGGGCTGGACGCGGCGATGCGCGGCGGCGGGGTGAACGTGCGCGCGCTGCTGGTGATCGGTCTGCTTGTCGTCCTGGTTGCGGGCGGCCTCGTCTGGTACGCGCGCAAACGGCGTCGCGACCGGTCCGCGGCGGAGTTGGCCGCGGCGCGGCAACTGGATCCGGAGAACACGGCGGCGCTGTCCGCGCTGCCGTTGGACGCGCTGCACGCGCGCTCCAGGGAGGTGCTGGTGGAGATCGACAACGCGATCCGCACCAGCGGCGAGGAACTCGACCTGGCCGCCGGCGAGTTCGGCGCTACCGCCACCATGCCCTTCCGTATCGCCCTCGACCAGGCGAAGGCCGCCGCCGCCGAGGCGTTCGCGATCCGGCAGCGCCTCGACGACGCCATCCCGGAGACAGCCGACGAGCAGCGCGCAGCGCTGGTCGAGCTGATCGGCACCGTCGGGCGCGCCGACCGCGCACTCGACGCACAGGTCACCGAGTTCGACGCCATGCGCGATCTGCTGCTCGATGCCGCGAACCGGCTGGACACGCTCATCAGGGACGTCGTCGACGTCACCGCCCGGATCCCGCACTCGGAGGCGGAGCTGAGCAGGCTCACCGCCACCCATCCGGCAAGTGTGCTCGCGCCGATCCAGGACAACGTGCGAATGGCGCGGGAGCGCATCGACTTCGCGGAGCAGAACATCGACGCGGGACGGTCCGCGCTCGCCGAGCCGGTCGGCGAGCAGGGCGGCGCGGTCGCCGCGATTCGCGCCGCCGAAGCCGCGATCGGTCAGGCCCGCGCCCTGCTCGACGCGGTGGACAATGCGGCGGCCGCGATCCAGCAGGCCCGCGACGGCCTTCCGGGCGTGCTGGACGAGCTGCGCCGCGACCTCACCGCCGCCACCGAGCTGTCCGGCTACGGCGGGCCGGAGCTGGCGGACGCCCGCACCGCGGCGCAGTCCGCGCTGGCGAAGGCGACGTCCGCGGCGGACGCCGATCCGCTGAGCGCCTTTCACGACGCCGTCACCGCCGATGCCGATCTCGACCGCGCCGTCGCGGCCGCCACCGATCGCAAACTCGCCGCCGAGGACCTGCGACGCAGACTCGATCGGGCGCTCACCGACGCGCGCGCCCGGATCGGCGCGGCCGCCGACTACGTCACCACGCGGCGCGGCGGCATCGACGCCGACGCCCGCACCCGCCTGTCGGAAGCGCAGCGCAACCTCGACGACGCGCAGCGGCTGAGCGCGAGCGACCCCGCCGACGCGCTGCGCCGCGCGCAGGCGGCGGCGGATCTGGCCGGGCGCGCGCTGCAGGAGGCGCAGGCCGGCGTGCGGGCCTGGGAGGCGACGCGGACGCCCTCCGGAGGCGCCCAGACCGGAGCGGTGCTCGGCGGCATCCTGCTCGAAGGGCTCCTGCGCGGGGCCGCGAGCGGCGCCCGGCGCTCCGGCGGCGGCTGGATCCCCGGGTCCTACGGCGGGTCCTCCGGTTCTCGGCGGATCGGTCGCGGCGGGAGGTTCTGATCGCGACTCGATCCGGAGACCCGGCACGCGTGCCGATCAGCGGCCGCCCGCCGCCGTCAAGGCGGTCAGCTCGGCCCGCACCGCCTCGGGCAGGCCGTCGGCGTGCGCGCCGCCGCCGAGCACGCCGACCGCCAGCTCGCCGGCGAAGGTGTAGCCGAGAAACGTGACCGCGGCCGACGCGCCCGCGGACGGGCGGGGATGCGCCGAGACGTAGACGATCTCGTAATCGGTGAGCTCGAGACCGGGGGGCGTGCGGAACACCGGGACGACTCCGGTGTTGGTTACCGCGATGTGCCCGGCCAGTGAATGAATCCTGCTCTCGCCGTAGATATCCGGGAAGTGCAGCACGGACTGCTGCACGACGCCTTCGGACAGGTCGCGGGTCAGACGGGCCGAAATCCGCTGTGCCAGTTCGAGCGGGCTGGCGGCAGGGTCCACGGTGGCCGCGAAGCAGGCGAGCCCGGCCATATTGGTGCCCGCCGCCGCGGTGACCGGCGGATCCAGCCGGGCGCGCAGGTCAACCGGGTACAGACAGCCCAACGATGTTGCGCCGCCGACGGTCTCACGCGCATACGCACGCAGCAGCGCGGCGGTCAGCAGGCCGTTCACCGTTACGCCGGTGCCGCGGGCGAGCTCGGTGATCCGGGCGGTGGCCTCGCGATTCAGCCGCACGCGCACCGGGCGGGTGAGCGAGCTCGGCGCCGGTTGCGCACTGCCGGGCGGCACGTCGCGTGCCTCCAGCGGAAGCGGCTTGGTCACGTCTTCGAATCCGGACGTCGCGGTCCTGGTGATGCCGCGGGCCGCGACATGCCACTCCAACGACTGCGGAATATCTTGCACGACAGCATTTACCGGCTGCCGTTCGACGACATCGCTATAAAGGCCCCACAGTCGCGACAGCAGCTCGACGCAGTGGCCCGCGTCGGCGACGCTGTGGTGAGCGAACAGCGTGATCCGCCATTCCTCCGCGCCCGAACCGACCACGTCCAGATAGGCCAGTTGCACCGCCGGATCCATCGCGGGAATGCCGATCACCGCCACGTCACCTCCACGTACGGAAACCGGGGTCCAGGCCGTCTCGTCCGCGGCGAGCAGATATCCCTGTCCCGTAGCTTCTTCGGCGATGCGGCAACCGATCACCGGACACGTCCGCCGTAACGCCGCGAAGGCTTCCCGCAGCGCCGTCACATCCAGCGCTCCCCGTACCGACACCGACCGGCCCGTATAGGTGCCGTGCCGCACGAACCGCTGCTCCGACGGCGCGAGCGTCCGAATCAGAGCGTCCTCATCCCTCAACACACCGCAAGGGTGCGGCACCACCGGCACGGGTGCAAACCGACCGGGCGGACGGATGCGGAAGACTGCCGGTATGAGTCTCGCGGCGCACTTGGAGAAGATCGGCCTGCCCTCGGTGGACGAACAACTCGCCCATCCCACCGTGGTGGGTATCGCGGAGGGCACCCTGCCCGAACCGGTCTTCCGGTCCTGGTTGGAGCAGGACTACCTGTTCCTGCTCGACTACGTCCGGGTGTTCGCGCGCCTCGCCTGGCAGGCTCCGGCCGCCCATCTCGGTGACCTCGTCGACCTCGCGCATGCCACCTATCACGAGGAACTGTCGCTGCACCGCTCGCTGGCCGCCGAGTTCGGCGCCGATCTCGACGGCGCCGTCAAAGGCGGCCCGTGCGCGGCGTACACGGCGTTTCTGCTGGACTCCGCCGCATCCTACGGCGAGGGACTCGCCGCCTTGTATCCGTGCATGTGGGGATATTCCACGCTCGGCGCGCGACTGGCGCAGCGGCCGCCCGCCGAACCGCGCTACCGCCGCTGGGTCGACACCTACGCCGATCCGGGCTTCGCGGCCCTGACCCGTCGCTGCGCGCAGATGATCGACGAGTCCGGCGCGGACCCGGCCCGCGCGGAATCGCTTTTCCGCGAGGGCCTGCGGCACGAGTTGGCGTTCTGGGACGTTCCCCGCTGACCTCGTTCCTTCCCGCCACCGGCCGGGTGACCTACGCTCACATCGTGAGTCAGGACCACGTGCGGGCGTCGGACGCCGATCGGGAGAAGATCATCGACCGGCTGCGCCTTGCGATGAACGAGGGCAGGCTGTCGCTGGCCGAATTCGATGATCGGCTGCAACAGGTGTATTCCGCCAAGACCTATGGCGAGCTGACGCCGTTGCTGTCCGACCTTCCCGCGCAACGCGACTCGCAGCCGGCGCGCGCAAAGGGCATCCCCCAGTGGATCACGATCATGTGGACGCCGTGGGTCTTCGTCAACGTATTGTGCGTGGCGATCTATCTGGCCACCGGCGCGGGCTATTTCTGGCCGTTCTGGGTCGCGGTGCCGTGGGGCCTGGCGCTGCTCATCCCGACCACGATCGGCATCACCACCCGCAAGAAGGGCGCCTGAACGACAGCGCCCCGTGGCCGGGAACGACCACGGGGCGGCGCGGCGAACTCAGGCGCCGATCAGGTGCTGGGCCAGGTAGCCCTCCACCTTGTCCAGCGCGATGCGCTCCTGGGTCATCGTGTCGCGCTCGCGGATGGTCACCGCCTGGTCGTCGAGCGTCTCGAAATCGACGGTGATGCAGAACGGCGTGCCGATCTCGTCCTGGCGGCGGTAGCGGCGGCCGATCGCGCCCGCGTCGTCGAACTCGACGTTCCAGTTCTTGCGCAACTGCGCGGCCAGGTCCTTCGCCTTCGGCGTGAGGTCGGCGTTGCGCGAGAGCGGCAGTACCGCCGCCTTCACCGGCGCGAGGCGACGATCCAGGCGCAGCACCGTGCGGGTGTCCACGCCGCCCTTGGCGTTGGGCGCCTCGTCCTCGGCGTAGGCGTCCACCAGGAAGGCCATCAGCGAACGAGTGAGGCCCGCCGCGGGCTCGATGACGTACGGGATGTAGCGCTCGTTGGTGTTCTGGTCGAAGAAGCTCAGCTCGGTACCGGAGTGCTCGGAGTGCGTCTTCAGGTCGAAGTCGGTGCGGTTGGCGATGCCCTCCAGCTCACCCCACTCGTTGCCCTGGAAGCCGAAGCGGTACTCGATGTCGGTGGTGCCCGCCGAGTAGTGCGAGAGCTTGTCCTTCGGGTGCACGAACAGCCGCAGGTTGTCCGCGGCGATGCCGAGATCGGTGTACCAGGAGAACCGCGTCTCGATCCAGTACTTGTACCACTCCTCGTCCTCGCCCGGCTTGACGAAGTACTCCATCTCCATCTGCTCGAACTCGCGGGTGCGGAAGATGAAATTGCCCGGGGTGATCTCGTTGCGGAAGCTCTTGCCGATCTGCGCGATACCGAACGGAGGCTTCTTGCGCGCGGTCGTCATCACGTTGGCGAAGTTCACGAAGATGCCCTGCGCGGTCTCCGGGCGCAGGTAGTGCAGGCCCTCCTCGGACTCGATCGGGCCGAGGTAGGTCTTGAGCATCATGTTGAAGTCGCGCGGCTCGGTCCAGCGGCCGACGGTGCCGCAGTTCGGGCACGCGACGAGCTCCATCGAGACCGTGTCCGGGTCATCGATCTTGTTCTTCAGCGCGTACGCCTCCTGCAGGTGGTCCTGCCGGAAGCGGTGATGGCAGTGCAGGCACTCGACCAGCGGGTCGTTGAACACGCCCACGTGGCCGGAGGCGACCCACACCTGGCGGGGCAGGATCACCGAGGAGTCCAGGCCGACGACGTCCTCACGGCCGGTGACCATGGCGCGCCACCACTGCTTCTTGATGTTCTCCTTGAGCTCGACGCCCAGCGGCCCGTAATCCCACGCCGACTTGGTGCCTCCGTAGATCTCACCGCACGGGTACACCAGACCCCGGCGCTTGGCGAGGTTGGCAACGGTGTCCACCTTCGACTTGGGTGCCACGCGAGAATTCTCCATCCACTGCGAGTCGGATTTTTGCATTGCCCCGACACGATAGTTTTGTGTCGAGACCGCGATTGTGCCCAGCCTATCGGCAGCGCCCGCAGCGGTTTCAACCGCACGGTTCGGCGTGCCTGTTTGACATGCGCACCTGTGCATATGCAAACTGGTAATGCTTTCCATTAAGGAGTTGGTGAAATGACCGCCGAGACCGCCGCGGCGCCGCCGCACAACCCGTATCGGTCGCCCGGACCGGCGCCGGTACCCCCGCGAGCCGTGCTGGAGGACGCGGGTGAGTTGTTGCGGGCGCTGGCCGCGCCGGTCCGGATTGCTATCGTGCTGCAGTTGCGCGAGTCACCGCGGTGTGTGCACGAATTGGTCGACGCGCTCGGTGTCACGCAACCGCTGGTCAGTCAGCATCTGCGTATCCTCAAGGCCGCCGGTGTCGTGCACGGTGAGCGTTCGGGTCGCGAGGTGCTCTACGAACTCGTCGACGACCACCTGGCGCACATCGTCGTCGACGCCGTCGCGCACGCCGAGGAAGGGTGATTCGTGCCAGACAACACGACCGTTCCGCAGAAACCGGTCGGCATCCGCAGCACCAGGCAGCGCAGCGCCATCGCCGCGCTGCTCGGTGACATCGACGAGTTCCGCTCCGCGCAGGACCTACACGACGAGCTGCGCAAGCGCGGCGAGGGCATCGGCCTGACCACCGTCTACCGGACGCTGCAGTCGCTGGCCGACGCGGGCATGGTCGACGTGCTGCGCACCGACTCCGGCGAGTCGGTCTACCGCCAGTGCTCCACCGGCCATCACCATCACCTGGTGTGCAGGCATTGCGGCCGCACCGTGGAGGTCGAGGGCCCCACAGTGGAGGCGTGGGCCGAGGCGATCGCGGGCGAGTACGGCTTCACCGAGATCAGCCACACCCTCGAGGTGTTCGGCACCTGCACGACATGCGGGACGGCACGCCGAGCAGAGAGGTAATCGGCCCGCTTCCCGCCGTGTCCGGTTAACGCGGCTGCGACCAGCGAAGATTCATCGGCGAGATCCTCGCGGCCCCGGACCGATCCGGGTCCGGCACGAAGGATCCGCCATCTGCTGGGGAGGCAGCGTGTCAACCACCATCGACTCATTCGCACACCCGGTGCGCCGCCGGGCCGTCACCGTCGCCGGGGCCACGCTCGTCGTGGCCTCGGCGCTGTTGCTTTCGGCGTGCCAGGACGAGGACGGCACGCCGGTGGCGGTCCCGTCGGCCACCGCCACCGCGGTCGCCACCGCGCCGGGCGGGACGAGCGGGCAGTCGACCGTCCGCACCGTCGGCAAAACCGGCTGGTACGACGGATTCGACATCACCGTGGACAAGGCCACGGTCGTGCCGGACGAGTACGGCGGCGCGAAGGTGCGCATCGATATCACCTACAAGAACACCACGCCGGACAACCGCGCGTTGAGCATCACACCGTCGCTGCTGGTCGGCAGAGAGGTGGACGGCGGGGCCGTCTTCGACAGCCCCACGGTGCCCGGCAACGGCGCGGCCACCGGCACGGCCACCACGTCTTTCCAATCCGCGAAGGACGCCGAGCACCTCATCGACACCATGACCATCGTCTACGGCCAGGCGGCGGACAACCAGACCACGATCCCGCTCGCCGCGGCGGGCAAGGTGGACAGCGTCCGGCCGAAGACGCTGGCCGTCACCGGCACCCTGGTGCAGGACCAGACGACCATCCGGGTCACCGGCGGCCGCATCAGCCCGAGCTACACCGAGAACGAGAACGGCAAATCCGACCTGGCCCTGCGCATCGAACTCGTCGGCGGGCCGGGCATCCCCGCGGGCGGAACGAACATCTACTACGACTACTTCACCGTCCGGACTCCCGGCGGCCAGACCGTGGCCGCCGACATCCGCGGCCCGATCAACGAGTTGCTCAACGCGAACGAGACCATCGACAACCCGAAGAACTACGTGATCTTCGTGGTTCCCTCCCCCGGCACCGGCCCCTACACGGTGACCTACAACGCCCAGAAGCAAGAGGGCGCGGCCACCGCGCCAACCCTGTCGTTCACCATCGACTGATCCGATCCCGCAGCCATTCCCGCCGGGGAATCCCCGACGGGAATGGCTGCGGTGACGACCGTCCCGGACCGGGCGGACTCGATTCAGCCGACCGGGACCGCGTCCCGAGCCGGTGCCCGCGTCTCGGCCGGACGGCCGCGCAGCGCGGCCACACCGAGCAGCGCGAGCGCGACCGCGGCCCAGACCAGTAGCACCACCAACGGCCCGGTCGCGGCGGCGCCGTCGAAGAACGCGATCGAGCGCAGGAGCGACGCGGCCGCACCCGGGGGCAGCAACTGCCCGATGGCGCCCCAGGGCTGCGGCAGCAGCTCCGGCGCGGACGTGGCCGCCGAGAACGGGTTGCCGATCAGCAGCATGGTGAGGGCGGCGATGCCGATTCCGGCCCGCCCGAGCACGGCGGCCAGCCCGACGACCGCGCCGGCCACCGCGAACGACACCAGTCCGGCGACCGCCGCGAGCGCCGGGTAGGACCCGGGCACCACCGACATCCAGCCTTGGATGATCGCCATGCCGAGCAGTCCGCCGACGACGCCGAAGGTCGCCAGTCCGATCAGGCGGCCGCCGATCGCCGGGATCAGCAGTGCCAGGAGCACACCGGCCGCGATGCCGGACATCACCAGCGGCAGCACCATGGCGCCGAACGCGGTGCCGCGCGGATCGTCGGAGTCGGCGGCCACCACGTCCTCGACTCGTGCGGCGGGCGCACCGGAGAGCTGCTGCCCGATCTGGGTGAGTTGCTGCGCGACAGCGGGACTCGCGCCGGAGGCGACCAGCACGCGCGGCGGTCCGTCGCCGGTGACGATCGCGCCGTACACCTCCCGGTCCTGGATCGCGGCACGCGCGGCGGCCTCGTCCGCGGGCGTACTGATCTCGAAGGCGCCCGGACTGTGCTCGGCGAGCTTGCCGGTGACCATCGCGGCCTGCGGGCCGGTGACGGCCAGCGGCAGGTCACGCGGCGCGATGTTGGCGGCAGGCCAGGCGAACGCGATCAGCATCAGCGCCTGGAGCAGGGCGGCGCCGAGGCCGAGAGCGAACGCCCGCGGCATGGTGTTCATGACCTTCTCCTAAAAATCGAATGCTCGTTCTTTTTAGTTGCGCCTACCGTCGCACGGGGTCGGGAAGTTGTCAAGAACGGATATTCGTTTTACTTTGGGCCCATGCCCCGAGTCACCGAAGAGCACCTCGAACGCCGCAGGCAGCAGATCCTGGACGCCGCGCGGCGCTGCTTCGCCCGCAAGGGGTTCCACGAGACCTCCATGCAGGATGTGTTCGCGGAATCCGGACTCTCGGCCGGCGCGGTCTACCGCTACTTCAAAAGCAAGGACGAACTGATCACCGCACTCGCCACGGAAACGACGGTGTCGCTGCGCATCGCCATGGACGAGGCGATCCGCCACGATCCGCTGCCGACGCCCGCCGAATTGATCACCATGATCGCGGAGGAGGTGGTGCGGCGCAGCGGACCCGACGGCCCGGTGCGACTGGCGCCGCAAGCCTGGGCGCTGGCCTTGGTGCATCCGCAAGCGGCGGTGATGGTCCGCGACACGATGTTCGCGATGCGCGCGCTCTGGGTGGTCTACGCCGAACGGATGCGCGACAAAGGCTGGCTACCCGAAGACGCCGACATCGACGCCGTGGCCAAAGCGATCATCGGACTGCTGCCGGGATTCATCCTCCAGCACCTCATTCTGGGCGACCTCGACCCGCAGACACTGGCGCGCGGCGTGCGCACCCTCCTCCCCTACGGCGAGCCCGCCGATCCGATCGCCGGATGAGGCGGTGCGGCCGCGCCGCCTCAGGGCAGCAGACCCTGCCTGGCTCGGCTCGCGTTGGACAGCACGAGCAGCAGCATGGTGGTGAGGGCCTGATCGTCGAGGCCGGCGGCGGGGAAGGTGTAGCGCAGGATGACATCGGCCAGGCCGCCGCGGGCGATCACCGTGAGCGAACCGAATTGCAGCGCGTTGTTGCGTTCGGCGACGCGCTTGTGCAGCTGCGCTTTCAGCGGCCGATCCCAAGCCAGCACGCAGGTGAGGCTCAGCACGTCCAAACCGGGCGCCAGGTTCACCGCGCGCAGCGAGGAGAGCGCGCCCTCGTACTCGAAGCCCAGCGACCCGTCGGCGTCGACGCGCACGTCGACGCCGTAGCTCGACAGGCAGGCACCGGCCCGCGCCTGGAGTTCCCGGTCCGGAGTCACCGCTGCGTCCATATTCGTGCCGCCGTTCACTTGGTGCCGCCGAAACGGCGGTCCCGCGAAGCGTACTGGAGGCAGGCCTCCCACAGGTTGCGTCGATCGAAGTCGGGGAAAAGCGTGTCCTGGTAGACGAATTCGGCGTAGGCCGACTGCCAGATGAGGAAGTTGGAGCTGCGGAACTCGCCCGAGGGGCGCAGGAACAGGTCCACGTCCGGCATGTCGGGCTCGTCCAGATATTTCGCCACCGTCGCCTCTGTGACCTTCTCCGGATCGATCTCGCCCGCCGCCACCCGGCGCGCGATCTCCCTTGCGGCATCGGCGATTTCGGCGCGGCCGCCGTAGTTGACGCACATGGTCAGCGTCATCACCGTGTTGTCCTTGGTGAGCTCCTCGGCGATCTCCAATTCCTTGATCACGCTGCGCCACAGGCGCGGCCGCCGCCCCGCCCAGCGCACCCGGACACCCATCTCGTGCATCTCGTCCCGGCGCCTGCGGATCACGTCGCGGTTGAAGCCCATGAGGAAGCGCACCTCCTCGGGGCTGCGCCGCCAGTTCTCGGTGGAGAACGCGTAGGCGGACAGCCACTTGACGCCGATCTCGATACAGCCCTCGACGGTGTCCATCAGCACCGCCTCGCCACGCTCGTGACCTGCGGTGCGCGGCAACCCGCGCTCCTGGGCCCAGCGCCCGTTGCCGTCCATGACCAGCGCGACATGGCTGGGCACCAATTCCGGCGGCAGCTGCGGCGGCCGAGCTCCCGACGGATGCGGCGCGGGCGGGCGGACGCCCACGCGCTCGGGCGCGGTCGCGGTGGCGGAGTCTCGGCGGAGGATCACGGCCTCTATCCTGCCTGATCGCTTCCACCGCCCCCACTGCCGTGTTCCTTCCTGATGAATTCCACGGTTCCCACCGGCACCGGTGACCTATTCTTTTCCCTATCGTGATACTGGGGAGGGGTTTCTCGGACGTGACCGATTTACCAGGCACCGCGACCGCCGCGGGTTTCCGGGCCACTCGTGAACTACTCGGACTTCCGGTGCCGTGGTGCGCGCGGTTCTTCGCGGTCGCGGAGCGCACGGTCGAGCGCTGGGAGAAGGGGGCCTTCCAGATCCCCGACACCGCGGCCCGCGAACTCGCCGCCATCGCGGACGAGACCGATCAGGTGGTCGAGGCCATGGTCGACGCCATCGACGCCGGAGAGATCTCACCCCGCCTGCACACCTACCGGACCAACGACGACTACTGCAAGCACGAGCCGGATACCCGCTATCCGGCCACCTGGCACCGCGCCGTATGCGCCCGCGTCATGAACGAGCTGCCCCAGGTAGAACTTCAATTCGTGGAGTAGGCGGCCCGGCCCGCAGTGCGCCCGGCGCGGATCGAGCACGGATCTCATCCCACGCCCACTCCTGCGGCTGCCCGGCCTCCGCTCGGTACTGCGCCGACTGCGCACGAACCTCGTCCGGCCGCGTCTCCTCCTGCGGTTTCCTCCCCTGCGCTGCCTCCGCATGAACCTCATCGGGCAACGCCCTCCCCTCCGGCTGCCTGCCCGGCGCGGACCGTCCACCGACCTCGTCCGGTCGCGTCCTCTCCTGTGGCCGCACTGCTCGCACCCCACCCGACGCGTCCCCAGGTGGAATACGACCGGCCGCGTCCTTGGACCGCTCGATCAACGGCAGAGTGCGCAGCTGACGTTCCAGATGCCACTGCAGATGCGCCGCGACCAGGCCGCTGGCTTGCCTGCGCACCGCCTCGGGCGTCGTCTCGACCCGCTCCCACTCCCCGCGCAACAAGGCGACCAACAGATCGAGCACCCCCGGGGCGGGCGTCGCGGCACCCGGCGGACGGCAATGCACACACACCGCGCCACCGGCCGCCACATGGAAGGCTCGGTGCGGACCCGGCGTCGCGCACTTGGCGCACTCGTCCAATGCGGGGGCCCAGCCCGCGAAACCCATGGCGCGCAACAAGAAAGCGTCCAGGATCAGTTCGTGCGGCCGCTGTTTGGCCGCGATGGCGCGCAGGGCGCTCGCCGTGAGAGCGTGCAGCCGTGGCGCGGGCGCGCGCTCCTCCCCGGCCAGACGTTCGGCGGTCTCCAGAACGGCGCACGCGGTGGTGTAGCGCCCGTAGTCGTCGATGATGTCGGCGGCGAACGCCTCCATCGTGTGCACCTGTGTGACGGTGTCCAACGTGCGCCCGGGATGCAACTGCACGTCGATGTAGGAGAACGGCTCCAACCGGGCCCCGAACCTCGACTTGGTCCGCCGCACCCCCTTGGCGACCGCGCGCACCAGTCCGTGCTGTCGCGTGAGCAGCGTGACGATGCGGTCCGCCTCACCCAGCTTGTGCTGGCGCACCACAACAGCCTCGTCCCGATACAAACGCACGTGCCGAGTCTAATGCTGTGTTTGTTTTGCCAGCGCCTGCGGCGCTGGGTGTTCGCGGCCCCTTTGTGGCTCGCGTTTGCGCGGCCGCCGCTTGCTCCTTCGTCGCGTACGCGGCGGCCGCGCAAACGCGAGCCGGG
>NZ_BDCK01000021.1 GCF_001613465.1 Nocardia niwae NBRC 108934 = DSM 45340
CGTGCTGAGTTGGTCGGCGGCGTATCGGACGGGGGGTGTGCCGACGCAGGTGCGGATTTCGCCGGATCTGGTTGCCCCGGGCACGCTGTCGGCGGTGGGTCCCGGCGCGGAGATGACGGCGGTGACCACGGCGGTGCCGGCCCCGGTCGAGTCGCCGCGAGTGCCCGCGCCCGCGCCGCGGCAGCAGGGGCCGACGCAGGTGATGATCACACTCCCGGGTCTGCCGCCGATCCCGTGCGGCATCTTCTGCCCGCCGCCACCGCCGGTGAATCCTTGTGTCGCGCAGCCCGTTCCCGCGCCGATGCCGCAACCCGGGCAGCCCGGCATCGCACGCATCCCGCTCGCGCCGGGGCAGCCGTACGGGGCGGCGCCCGGGCGCCTACCGGACCCCGGCGCGAACGGCCCCGAAGCGTCCGGAAACCTGGACGGCGATGCCGGAGCCCCTGCGGCCGAGTGCGTGCCACCGGAGAAGGACGCCGCCACCGGCCTCGCGCCCGGAGCCCCGGAGCAGGGCGGCGCCGAACCGCGCAACCCCGAACCGGCCATCACCACACCGCCCGCCCCGGAACCCGAACCCGAGCCCGTGCCCGACGCCGAGCCGGTGCCAACGCCGACGCCGCAGCCCGGGATCACCCTTCCGTTCGGCATCGTCATCCCGCTCCCGGCTCCGCCCTCGCCGCCGGCGGGCTGACGGCCCTGCCCTTCAGGCCTCCCGCACATTCGACCCCCGTGTGTGGGCGTTGCCGGGGAGTCGCGAACCTTGCGAGATCAACCGCTGCGGTCGCCACCTCGAACGTCGCTGGCGGTCTGCTCACCGCCGCTCCTGAGCCCTACTGTGAAACATTGCTGTTTCGATACTGTCCCGACGCGATCGCCTCGGCGCGACGCGTCCGCCAAGCCGTATCCGGACCGCTCCGACCGTCGTATTGTGATTCATAGCAAACGCGTGGCATCTACTAGCGGCGCTGTGGAGGTCATGGACCGCTCATGGTCTTCGACGACGCCATCTCGTGCGGTGGGCGCTCGGCGGATTCTGGCCAATCGTCGGCGTCCGCGGTGACGAACCCCTTACCGAGACCGGTTGAGCAGAGGTGATCTCATGAGGGCCACAGTCGGAATATCGGCGGAACAGGCCGTGGTGCGCGGGGTGCTGCTCGCGTCTACGGCACGGCAGGGCACCCGGCCCGCCGTACTGCAAGAGATCGAACAACCGGTCGCGCACTCCACCGCCGCGGCGGTGGCCGCCGCGCTGGACGCGTTGACGGCCGACGCGGAACCCGGCACCGGCATCGACGATGTCGCCGTGGCCTACCGTACGGTGGCCGAAAGAAGGGCAATCGTCTCGCAACTGTCGTCGGCGTCGTGGCGGTCGTCGTCGCTCGTGTCGACCAAGACAGCGCTGCTCGCGCTGCTCGCTGACCTGCCGGGCACGGCCGAGGACAGCACCCTGCTGGCGCTCGAGGTCGTCGGTTACCACACGTCCTATCTCGTGATCGGGCCGAATCGGACAGAGATCCTCGCCTCTGGCGGGTGGTCGTCCGGAGTCGTCGACGCCGCGACCGCGCAGATGGCTGTCGATCGGATCCGGCCTGCCCTCGAGGCGGCCGGATTGTCGCCCGACGCCGTCGTGCTGTGTGGCTCCTCCGCCGGAAACGCGGACGTGCTCTCCGCGTTCCGCGCCGGTTTCGCCATACCCGTGCACACCGCGCCCGACCATGCCAATGCCGCCGCCTACGGCGCGGCGTTGGTCGCCGCCGCTCCGTTCCGGAGCCCGGCGGAGGCGCCGGTGGCGTCCGATCGCCGACACCGCGGCCGGGTGATCCTGGCCGGGGCGGCCGCGGCCGCACTGCTGGGCGGCGCTGCCGTCGCGGTCGGGCAAGTGCGGGACGACCGCCCGGCCAACGCCGAAATCGGCGGACCGGCACGGGTGCCGGTCTCCGCGACGCAGCCGGTCGGCCCGAATCCGGCTGCCGTGCCGGTCGAGCCGGCGGTCGAGCAAGCCCCGGTGGTGCCGGTACCGGCCGCGGCTGCCACCCCCGAGCCGTATCCCGAACCGCCGGTGCCGCCGCCACCGGCGCCGCACCCGGCGAATGCCCAGGCGCAATTGCCCGTCCCACCCGTGCCGCCTGCTCCCGTCCCGCCGCCTGCCGAGCAGCAACCGCCGCCGCACCCGCGCACGCCGCCGTCGACGGAATCCCTCGAACCGCCGGCTCCGCAACCGAGCGCCGCCGCGGCTCCCGACGACACCTACCTCTTCCCGGGTGAGTCCCCACCGCCGCCCTGGAACGCCGATCCGGCAGCCGTCCAGGCATGGTGGGACAACCACGCGAAGCTGAAGGAGAGCTGGCTGAACGGCCGCTGACACCGACCGGTCTCGCGCGCCAGGAGCGCAGGCACGACTCGCTGATGAAGAAGGCAGCGGCGTAGCGACCCGGATCGGTGATCCGGGTCGTAGTATCGGCCAGTTGGTCGGCGGCCTGCGCAAAGAAGGCGGCCTGATCGTAGCGGAGAACCGAGGAGACCGATGAGCGGTGTGCCGATTCCACCGCGGACCCTGACCGATCTCGAAACCAGCGTCGTGGCGAAGTTGCTGTCGTCGGACGCCGCCGATGCCTCCGCGTACCTGGCGCAGGTTCCGTTTTCGCAGGTCGTCGCCACGTGGGGCGTCGGTTCGCCCAGTATCGATCTGGTGGTGCGGCCCAGTGCGGTGCGAGTATCCGGTTCGCCGGATGGGATCTTCGCCGGCGGCGCGGTCACCGACCGCAATGGAGAACCGATCGGCGAGATCATGTTGTGGGTCGAGAACGGGTGGCTCAGCGCAATCGAGTACGCCTGGTATACGGACGAACGTCCACACGCGCTACCCGAGCCTGGTCGGATCGAACTGCTGTAAAGCACGGCGATGGGTTGGCCGCCGGCGCGCGCACCGCGTGGGTGAAGAGCGCCCGCGCCTTACAAAGAATGTCCGCAAACTTACAAGAAAACGGTAGAGCCTGGCTATTGCCAAAATTTACTGTGCGAGAAGCGCTTTCGTCAGTTCGCAGGCAAGGAGGACGTCGACCTGTCCGGGCGTGCAGCAGCCCGCGTCATGTGAGCGGCCTCGGGCCGACGTGACCGCACCGCCCGGCCCACGGTGCCTCGACCCGGCGGTCGTCTTCGACCTCGACACCCCATAGGAACCAGTGATGATTTCCGACACCGGAACCCTCGCCACAGCGGCGCCCAGCGACTTCGATGGTCCGCGAGTGCATCTCTACTCCGAGGAATTCGCGGCCGACCCGCACAAGTTCTACCGGGAGATGCGGCGCCGTTTCGGCTCGCTGGCACCGGTGGACCTGGCGCCAGGTGTTCCGGCCACCCTGGTGATCGGATATCACGCCGCCCTGCAAATCCTCCACGACCCGGAGCGTTTCCCCTCCGATCCGCGCGTAGGGGAACGCGGGGTCCCCGCCGACTGTCCGATCCGGCCCATGATGGAGTGGCGGCCCAACCCCATCCGCGGCGCAGGCGAGGACCATACGCGGTACCGGTCGGCGGCCGCGGATGCGCTCGGCAAAGTCGATCTGTACCGGCTGCACGCGACCATCGAACAGATCGCCATCCCGCAGATCAACTCGTTCTGCGAGGACGGGCACTGCGATGTGGTGAGCCAGTACGCGCTGCCCGTCATCTTCGGGACACTCAATGCGCTGCTCGGCAGCCCCACCGTGATAAGCCAACGCGCGGCGATCGGGATGGCGGCGATTTGCGACAGCGTCGATGCCGAACGTGGCAACCAGATGCTGTCCGAGGCGTTGGTGGAACTGACTCGGTTCAAACGCATCTATCCGGGCGCGGATGTCACCAGCTGGCTGATCGAGCACCCGGCCGGGCTGGACGACGAGGAGATGCTGCACCAGCTGGTGCGGCTGTACGACGCCGGAATCGAGCCGCCGCTGAACCTGATCGCGAACACCGTGCTGCTGCTGTTGACCGACGAGCGGTTCGCGGGCCGGGCGCTCGACGGGAGCAAGCCTACGCGGGCCGCGCTGGACGAGGTGTTGTTCAACGATCCGCCGACGTCGAACTACCGCGTCAGTTATCCGCGGCAGCCGGTTTTCATCGGCAGCTCCTGGTTGCCGGCCCACCAGCCGGTCCTGATCAGCATGGCGGCCTGCAACAACGACCCTGCCATCCGGACGGGCGATGGCACCGACAACCGGTCACATCTGGCGTTCGGCACGGGCCCGCACGCCTGTCCCGCGCGCTCGGCGGCCGAGCTGATCGTGCAGGACGCGATCGACCAGCTGCTGGATGCCCTGCCCGAGATGAAGCTTGCGGTGCCTGCGTCCCAGTTGCGGTGGCGACCGGGGCCGTTCCACCGGGCGTTGTCCTCGCTGCCGGTCATCTTCCCTCAGAGCCCGCCGATCCGTCTGGGCGGCAATCCGTAGACCAGCAGGGCATTCGACGACGATCGGGCTGCTGCACGATCCGGATCCCTGTCTCCGGGAAAGCCGCGGCGAGGAGATGACGAGCACGCGCGACGATCAACGCGGGCCACGAAACGACGCCGAGCACACTCGACCAGACGATTTACCTTCTGCCGGGTCGGCCTTCCCTCGATCTTCCAGCGGTATCCGGGTATGAAACTCGCCCTTCCTCCGAGCGAACTCGGCACCGTACCCGGGTTCGTATCCACCGGGCACGGAAGGCTTCCAGTACTGCTGAAGGGGTAGGGAGCAGCGGAAGGCGTGCCATGACCGCGACTCGGCAGCACGACGATCCTCTTGTAGGTTTGTGGTCGGTTTCGTAGCTTGCGGCGGCGTGCGAAAGGGCTCCCCATGACCGATCCGGACTACCGGCAAGTCCTTTTCGGCACGCGCGAAGACGAGCCGAAGGCCGACCGGGCCGCCCGCTGGCACGACTGGCTCCATACCTGGCAGGGGAGGGTCGGGCTCGCCTTCCACGACGACGACTTCAGCTCATCGGCGCTCGGCCGGAGTGTCGGCGAATTCCACATCGTCCGATTCGAGTCCGGCGCCCTCGACTACCAGCGCTCTCGACGAGACGTGCGCGGCGACGGCGACTACGGCTACCGACTCCTCATCCCGCTGGAAGGGAGTTTCAAACTCGCACAGGGTGGTTCCAAGGAAGTTTTCCGTCCGGGCAAGATCAGCCTCTTCCACTGGGGCAGCCCGGTGTACATGACGCACGACGAGACAATTCGTGCGCTGATCATGACCGTCCCCGAGAAGTCGATCCGCCTCGTCCGCCCCGGAGACGCCCCGCTCGCGCGCACGGATACTCATGGAACAGAAGGCGAGCGATCCCACCGTGACGCCGGGAACGATCGCCGAAATGTGCGGGATGTCCTTGAAGACGCTGCACACCGTGTTGAAGGCGACCGAAGGCCGGACACCGGGCGCGATGCTGCGCCAGCTCCGCCTCGACCTCGCCCGTCGGCGCTTGTCCACTCCACTGCCCATCGACATGGACAGGATCGCCTCCGAGGTCGGCTTCAGCACGACACGTAGGTTCCGCGAGGCATTCCAACGGCAGTTCGGGCAAACCCCGGCGCAGCTGCGGGAGGAACTGTTCGGCACAGGCGCCGAGGGGTAGCCCGCCCGCGGAATCTCCGGCGTGCGCAGCGGCTCGGCTGCCGATGCACACGGCAACGCAGTGCCTGGCCGGGAAGTGACCGGCGCGATCGTCGGAGCCCTGCCGCCCCGGACCGGTCGCTTGTTACCGTGGCTTATGACCAGCGAAGCCGTGCCGCCACGCCGTGAGTTGTTACGTGACTTCTTGCGCACCAGGCGTGCGCTGCTGAGGCCCGAGGATGTCGGTCTTCCGGCGACGGGTCGGCGGCGCACGCCTGGATTGCGACGGGAAGAGGTCGCCGTGCTGGCCGGGGTCGGCGTGTCCTGGTACACCTGGTTGGAGCAGGGGCGCGACATCACCGTGTCCGGCGAGGTGCTCGATGCGATCGCGCGGGTCCTGATGCTCGATGAACCGGAACGGATCCATCTGTACCTGCTGGCAGGACTCAATCCGCCTCCCCTGGAGTGCGCGCCGGCCACAGCCGTCACGCCGGAAGTGCAGCAGCTGATCGATGCCTGGGCCGGGCGGCCCGCCGTGCTGCGCGACCGGTACTGGAATATGCTCGCCTGCAACGACGCCGCGCGGGTCGTGTTCGGCTACGGCGACGGCGAACACAATTGCCTGCTCACCTATTTCACCAATCCTCGCTACCGCGCGATGGACGAACTGTGGGCGGCGAACGCACCCGCCATCGTTGCCGCCTATCGGGCAAGCGCGGCCATCTGTCCTGGTGACGCCGACTTCCGCAGGGTGGTCGACAATCTCCGGTTGGTGAGCCCGGAATTCTCCGAACTCTGGGATCGGCAAGAAGTCGGCGTTCCGGCACAGGCGGTGAACGCGCTGCGCCACCCCGACCTCGGTGAATTGTTCTTCGACGCGACGACGCTGACGGTGGCCGACCATCCGGAATGGCAGCTCGTGTTGTACAACCCGCGGCCGGGCACCGCCACCGGCGAGCGCCTGGAACGGCTGCACCCTGTGCGCGTCGCCTCGCCCGCCTGACATCGCAGGGTGGTGGTCCCACACCCACCATAAATGCGCACTGTTCGCTCCGGGGCGGCGTCGGCACGCTGGAACCATGACGCACGACAGTTCCCGATACAACGGCAAGATCGCACTCGTCACCGGCGGAACCAGCGGCATGGGCCTGGCCACCGCGCACCGGCTCATCGCCGAAGGAGCGAAGGTGATCGTCACCGGGCGCGACAAGGCGCGACTCGACGCGGCGGTCCACGAACTCGGGGATCGGGCACTCGGAATCGCCGGTGACGCCGCGGATCTCACCGATCTCGAAACCTTGGCCACGACCATCCGCGACCGGTTCGGACGACTGGACGTGGTGTTCGCGAACGCGGGCATCGGCGCGTTCCAAACCATCGACGAGGTCACCGAAGGTGAGTTCTACCGCGTCCTCGACACCAATCTCAAGGCCGCGTTCTTCACCATCCAGCAGACGCTGCCCCTCCTGCCGGACGGCGCGGCGATCGTCATCAACGCGTCCTTCGCCGCGTATCGCGGCGCACCCGCCGCCGCCCTCTACACCGCGAGCAAAGCCGCGGTGCAGAGTCTGGCCCGAACCTTCGCCGCCGATCTCACGACCCGGCGTATCCGCGTCAACTCCGTGAGCCCCGGGTACATCGACACCCCAGCCTTCCAGGCCGAAGCATCCGCCGAGGTCAAGTCCGCGATCGCCACCACGGTCGCCGCCGGACGCGTCGGAACCCCGGAGGACGTCGCGGCGGCGGTCGCCTTCCTCGCGTCGGACGAAGCGTCCTACATCAACGGGCAGGACATCCTCGTCGACGGCGGCCTGATCTCGGTCATCCCGGCGGCGATGCTGTAGCCGGGCCGGCCGAGCCGTCCGCCTTCCCCGGCGGCTCGCTCGCGCTCGTCGGTTCGCTGGTCTGCTGTCGTCGGCCGCGGCGAGGAAGGCATAGCGGTGGTCGTCGCCTCGGGACCAGCGAAGTCGAGAGAGCATGGAAGTTGGAGGGCGTCAATATCCTGACTAGGCTTGATCGCATGACCAGTAAGGCACGCAGGGGGCGCCCACCGGCCGAATTGTCGCCGGCCTCGCTGACCGACATCCTGTCGGCGGCATTGAAGGTGTTCGCCGCCAACGGGTTCGACGGCACGTCGGTCGCCGCGCTCAACCGCGAACTCGGTGTGAGTCACAACCTCATCCATCAGCGTTTCGGCTCCAAGGAGGAGTTGTGGTTCGCGACTGTGGACTGGGCGTTCGGTGAAATCGCAGACGGCATGAGCCTCGATGTCGCGCTGGCGGAATCGGATCTGCCGGCTGCGGTGCGGGAGACGATCGTGCAGTTCTTGTTGCTGCACGCAACCCATCCGCATGTACTGCGACTGGTCACCGTTGAAGCGGCGACCGACAGTCCCAGGTTGGCGTATCTGTTCGAGGCGCACATCCAGCCGCTCTACCTCCGGTTGACCGCGCCGCTGAAGGTCCTGGTCGACCGAGGCGTGCTCACCGCTGCCGACATCCGCAGTGTGCACTTCCTGGTCGCGCACGGCGGCGCCGCACCGTTCGGTCTCACCCCGTTCGCCAAGCGGTTGGATCCGCTCGATCCGCTGGATCCGGCTGCGGTCCGCGCACACGCGGAATTCGTCGCCGATGTGGTGACCGCGGGGTTGCGCGCGCGGGGCGCCTGACCCCGGGCAGGCACTCGGACGGGGTCACCCGCCGACCGTCGCGGTGACGATCACCGCGATGACGGCCCGGCGACGTTCCGCGACCCTGCCGACATGTCCACGAATGCGCCTCGGTAGGGCCTATCGACCGGTGAGGGCAGAGCAGGAAGCGGGCCTCCGCGCGGGTACCGAAAGCCGGTGATGATCGCGCCGACGACGGGAATGGCGGCCGACCATCAGCACATCCAGCGCGGCGGTGAGCACCAGCGTGGCGGCCGATTCGGGGTATAGCCGTCCAGGATTCCATTCGGTCGCCGCACCCGGCCGTGCGGAGCGGCGGAGGGTGGGCGGCACGTGCCCCCGTAGAGGTGTGGGGTTCATGGCAGCAGGTCTGGTGGGTAGTGCGAGGAGTTGGAACTGCCTGGTTCCGTCGGGTAGGCGGTCCTCATATATTGACGAAAATCAACTTCGATGTGAGACTTGCCCGGCACCTAGAAGTTGATGCCGATCAAGTTTTATCGGCGAGTTCCGTGCAGCCGACTCCGGGACGCTGATGTGTCCGTCGCCGGAACTCGCGGTCGGCCGCGCGATCGAATGGAAGGCAAATCGCGATGACAGTCGCATCCCTCGTGCTCGCCGTACTGCTGGCAGTGGGCTTCGCGCCGCTCGGTGTCGCCAAGGTTATGGCCGTGCAGGAGATGCGCAAGCGAGCCGAACATACGGGTTTCTCCGTTTCCGGCTACCGCGGAATCGGGGCGCTGGAGCTAGCTGGTGCCGTCGGACTGCTCGTCGGGATCGCGTGGTGGCCGCTCGGCGCGGCTGCGGGACTCGGCCTGGCGTCGATGATGGTTGGAGCGCTCGTCACTCATCTTCGAATCGGCGACGGGCCACGCGAATTCGCCCCGTCGATCCTGATCGGCTCGATCGCGATCGCCTATGTCGCCACTGTGTTCGGAGCGCACTGAACAACGGGCGACGGGCTCCGGTGCTGGGAAGGCTCGATCACCGCACGAGTGCAGCGGGGCGAACTCACCGATTCCGACGGGCGCCGAGCACGGTGTTCACCGCATCGGTGACGTCCAGTTCGGGGTCGAGGGTCGCAGCGGCGCGCATTCCGGCCACGGTCATCTCGAGGACGCAGTCGACCATGGCCTCCGCATCGAACGGTTCGTCGTTCTGCAACCAGTAGACCGTGGCTTCGTCGAGCGCGCCGATGCTCGACCGCATCATCATCCGCAGGGCGGAGTTTCCGGGATCGAGGCCGAGCAGGGTGGTCCACCTCTCGATGGCGCGCCAGCGCCCGGCTTCGAATGCCTCCCAGGTCTCGGGATCGGTGGCGCGCCCGCTCAGCACCAGGCGTAGCGCCAACCCTCGGTGTGCGGCGAGATAGCGGAAGTGGGCGGTCAGGCCGGCGCGGATCTGCTCGGTGGCCGGAAGGCCGGGATCCGACTTCTGCACGCGGACGATCCGGTCCGAGGCGTCGCGCATGGCCTCCAGGTAGATGCCGCGTTTGTTGCCGAAGTAGTGGAAGAGCAGCCCGTGGGCGACGCCGGCCGACTTGGCGATGTCGGCTACGGCGACCTCCTCGTAGGTGTGCGCGGAGAACATCTCGACCGCGGCGTCGATGAGGCGCTGCCGGGTCTCGGCGGCTTGCGCCGCCCGCGTCGTTCGGCCTTTCGGTGCTGTCGCGGTCATCGGTTTCCCTTCCGTCGACGGTAACCCCCTCCGATAGTGGGGGGTCACCAGGCGGGAATACAAATTGATTGTAAGTCATTGACATGTAGTCAACCAGCGTCGTAGCCTGGTATCGGCGCTCACGGGAACTTCCGTTTTCCTGGCGCCGCAGCGAAGTGGCCGGGCGGACTGCGACCTCGAGCGGAGTTCGACCCGTCTGCCACCGGCCAACGTCTGTGTTCGAGGAGTTTCGATGCGCAACCGCAGCGCCGCCCAGGCTTATGAGCCCGACCTGTATTCCCGGGCGGCGATTCTCGACCCTTATCCGCACTACGCGCGGTTGCGGGAGCTGGGCCCGGTGGTGTGGCTGCCCAAGCAGCGTGCGTACGCGTTGCCTCGTTACGCAGAGTGCAAAGCCGTGCTGCTGGACGACGAGACCTTCATCTCCGGCGCGGGCGTCGCGCTGAATCCGGTGGCCAACCGGCTCTCCCGAGGCACCACCCTGAACAGCGACGGTGCGGACCACAGCCGTCGGCGCGCGATACTGGCGCACCGGCTGACGCCCAAGGCTTTGCGCGCGATGCGGGAAACGATCGATCGGCAGGCAGTGGCCGCGGTCGAGGCCGCGGTCTCGCGCGGTGTGATCGATGGAGTCGAGCTCGCGACCGCGCTGCCGATGTCGGTCGTCCCGGATCTGATCGGTTGGCCACAGCATGGCCGCGAGCACCTGCTGCGCTGGGCCGGAGCGACGTTCGACTCGATGGGACCGATCAACAGCCAGTCGATCCGGACCGCCCCGGCGAGTGCGGAGATGATGCGCTTCACCCGGCGGCTCGCCCGCGACCGGGACATCTTGCCCGGCAGTGCTGGGGAGGAGGTCCTGCAGGCTGCCGACACCGGCCACGTTCCACGCTCGGAATGCCCTGCGCTGCTGATCGACTATCTCGCTCCGTCGCTGGACACCACGATCGGCGCGATCTCCAGCGCCTTATACCTCTTCGCCACCCATCCGTATCAGTGGCAGATGCTGCGGGCGGACCCGGCGAAGATTCCGAACGCGGTGAACGAGGTGGTTCGGTACGAGTCGCCCCTGCGAGCGTTCTCCCGCAAAGCAACTCGGGATACCACGGTGTCCGGCACCAGAATCCCCAGAGGCGCGCGGGTGGTGGTCATCTACGCCTCCGCCAACCGAGACCCACGAGAGTGGAAAGACCCGGACACCTTCGACATCCGCCGCGACGCCGCCCGCCAGCTCGGCTTCGGACACGGCACGCACGGCTGCGCCGGACAGGGCCTGGCCCGGCTGGAAACCCAAGCCATGCTCCGCGCGCTGGTCGACCGCGTCGAACGCATCGAACTCACCGGCCCAGGCGAATGGGCGATGAACAACATCATCCACCGCCTCGAACGCTCGCCCCTGCAACTCGTCCCCGCCTGAAAGACAATCGCATGAAGATCTCCGTCGACTACCCCCGCTGCGAAGGCCATGGCCTGTGCGCCGAACAGGCCCCCGCCGTGTTCAGCCTCGACGACGACGCCGAACTGACCTATAGGTTCGAAGGCGCCGACGTTCCCGACGAGTATGTCGCCGTCACCCGAGCAGCTGTCAACTCCTGCCCGGTGGCCGCCCTGCGCGAACAGCCATGAGGTCACCCGACTCGCTTGTCATCGTCGGCGAGTCCATCGCAGGGGTCACCGCCGCTCGTGAGCTGCGCACCCTCGGCCACACCGGTTCGATCACGATCGTCGGCGCCGAGAGCCAGGGGGCGTACGCGCGGCCGCCGCTGTCGAAAGTCGTCTTGCACGACCCCGCCGCCGAGGACACACTGCGGTATCGGCTCGACGGCCTGGATGTCGACCTCGTCCGGGAGCCCGCCATAGCCGCTGACCTCGATGATCGCACGGTCACCACCAGAACCGGCCGAATCGTCGGCTACGACGCCCTGATCGCCGCGACCGGGGCGGATGCCCGCCGCCTCGCGACCCCGGGACAGAGCGGCGAACT
Source organism: Nocardia niwae NBRC 108934 = DSM 45340 (assembly GCF_001613465.1). Classification (GTDB taxonomy): domain Bacteria; phylum Actinomycetota; class Actinomycetes; order Mycobacteriales; family Mycobacteriaceae; genus Nocardia; species Nocardia niwae. Next base: position 11,903 of record NZ_BDCK01000021.1, read on the forward strand.
CGTTCTCCGGACGCTCGCCGACGCCCGCTTGCTGCGTACTCGGCTCGCCACGGCGACTTCGGCGATCGTGATCGGCGCTGGATTCCTCGGTATGGAGGTCGTCAGCGCCTGCGTCGCCCGCGGTGTTCCGGTCACCGTGGTCGATGTCGACCCGCCGCTGCAGCGGATTCTCGGCCCGTTTCTTTCCGCCGCCGTCACCGCCCGCGCCGAGCGGCACGGCGTCCAGATCGTGCGGACACCGCACTTCGTCACACTCGCCGGCGATCCCGTCTGCGGTGTGGTCCTCGCGGAAGGCTCGGTACTGTCCGCTGATCTCGTGATCAGTTGTGCCGGGGAAGTCCCCAACACCGCGTGGTTGGACGGTTCCGAGGTGGCCGACCACCTGGGCATCGGCATCGATCGCCAGTGCTCGACGAACGTGCCCGGGGTATACGCGGCCGGCGACGTCACGTATCTGCGCGCCGAGGGGCGCCGCGCACCGTTTTGGTCCAACGCTGTCGCGCAAGCCAAGGTCGCTGCCGCCTCCGCTCTCGGGCTGCCACCGCGAACGACACCGGCCGACGACTACTTCTGGACGGAGATTCTCGGCCTCTCCATCAAGATCGTGGGCCCGCTGCCGGTCGCTGGTGAACCGACGACTGTCGAGGGCAGCCTGGCCGACGGGTCCGCTCTGCTGCGCTGGGATCTCGGCGACGCGCGAGCCACTGTCGTCGCCTACGGAATACGAAAGCCGGTTCCCAAACTGCGAGCCATGGCCAACCTGCTGTGCGATTGATCTGGACAGCGACCACGCTATTTCGGCAGTCCGAGTAGTGCGGCGGTCAGGCCGTAGTCCTGCACGGCAGATGCCGAACAAACCGGAACGCTGCGAGTGGCTATGCCTTGACGATGCCTGTTTTCGCCGCCGAACGGGCAGAATCCCGCGCCCATGTTCTGAAACGCCGGTTGAACGGCTGCCCGAGTGACGCCAGGGCAGCCGTTCAACCGGCGTTGTTCGATGCAAGCGTCGGCGATGCTCGGCCATACTGTCCAGTCCGAAATCCGCCCGCGGATCACGCCAGAACGGAGTGTGCGTGGTGGCACGGCGGTGGTCGGCCTCCACGTCTGGAGCGTGCATCGATCGAAGTCGGTTACGACGGCTACCTGGTCGACGTCAGGCGGGGGAACGCACGTCGGTACTCTCGGTTTCCGGGTGGACGGGGATGAGTCGTCCCCGGATTTCGAGGTTGACCTCGGGGCGGACCATGTCGAGCGGAGGCGCGAAGCCATAAGGGGCCAAGTCGATCCGCGCGGTCGTCGAGGCGACGATTCCAGGGCCGTCCAGTTCGAGCTCGACATCCAGGTGCAGCTCGGTGGTGGTGTCGCGAACGGTCAGCTTGCCGACCACACCGAGTCGCGCGGAGCCGCGACTGACGGCGTTGCCACGGAACGAAATCAGTGGGTGCGTCTGCACATCCAGGAACTCGGGTGCGCACAGATGCCGGTCTCGCATGGCGAGACCGGTCGCGATGCTAGCGGCCTGAAGTTCAAGCAGCACTGTGCCCGTTCCATCCTCTTCCCAGGTGATCGAGCCGCGGGCTCGGCTGAAGCGGCCCGATACCGGGAGTAGTCCCCAGAGCCCGCGGGCGGCGAACCCGACGTTCGCTGTTCGGGAATCGAGTTTCCAGACACCGGTTCGCTCGACCGCCTGGGTGCCCGCCTGCCCAGGACCCGATGCCGATGCATTCGATACCCGCTGCGCCAACTTCGCCAGGGTGTCGTCGAGTGCGGTCGCCGCGGGGTTGGCACAGACATAGTGGTCGGGACGGAGTACGACGAAAGGCTGCCGCCTGAAGAATGGACGGGCCAGCTCATGGAGGTCTTCGAGGATCTCGGTCCGCGCCCCCCGATGGACTGGACGGCCTCCCGGCGCGGTCAGCGTTACGTAGGTCGCGCTCAAAACGTCCTCCGCGATGCGACGGCCGTGTGGCGAGAGCGCTTCACGTGGATCGGCCTCCCAGCCGACGATCCGCCAGCCGGAGCCCGAGATGTCCTCGAGTCGATGCTCCGCGCCGCTGAACGTCCGCACCATGGGCTGAGGGAACAAGCGGCCCACCGGCGAGCGCAGCGATGGTCGTGCCAACAGCAGGCCGCGTCGGTACCGGGCCGATGGGCGCCAGCGGCCTTGGCGAGCACGTTCTCGGAGTGCCGGAACGCGCAGGAGCATTCCGGCCACCGCGTCGCGCATCGCCGCCGCCGGGCGCGATTGCATCGTGACCAGACGGCCCATGCGAACCGACATCGCGGTTATCGTGTCGGCGTGCGGGCGGCGCTCGGCCTCATAGGAGTCGAGGATATCCAGCGGCGCACCCGCGTTCACTACGGCCGCGATCTTCCAGGTCAGGTTCGTGACATCCCGGATTCCCGAGTTCAAGCCCTGGCCGATCATCGGCGGCATCAGATGGGCGGCATCTCCGCACAGCAACACCCGTCCGGCCCGCCAGTACTCAGCGCTTTTGGCTCGGAAGTCGTAGACGAGATGGCGCAGGATCTGTGCGGTGTCGGGGTTCGTTTCCGCACCGATCACCCCTCGCGCCGCCTGGGGTGTGAGAAGTTCTTCTTTGTTCTCCCAAGGCATTACCTTGCGTTCCCAGCGGTGCCCGCCAGCAGCGAGGCGGCCCGTGAGGCTCGGCGCTGCCGGGTCGAGCGTCATCTTGAAATACGGGTGATGTGCGATCGGCTCCGGAAGTTTCGCGTCGATGATCAGCCACGTGTCGGTGTATTCGGATCCGACGAGTTGGACGCCGATCTTTTCGCGGGTGGCGCTATTCGCGCCGTCGCAGCCTACGACGAAACATGCACGAGCGCGGCTGGTTTCGCCGTTGGGATCACGAAACTCCAGGTCGACGCCTTCGCTGTCCTGGTTCAGTCCGGTGAGCGTGTGACCGAGTCGGATATCGACGTCCGGGTACTCCGCAAGCGCTGCCCGAAGATGCTTGTCCAGCAACGGCTGGTAGATCGCCGATAGCCATGGATGTCCCTGGATTTTCTCCGTCGGTAACGTCGTCGCGACAACCTTGCCACGAGCCGACACCCATTGGGCGCCTGCCCCGAGGAGCATGTCGGAAACGGCGCGCTCATACACCCCAGCCTTTTGCAGCGTGCGCAATGCTTCCCCGTCGAGGACGCCGACGCGCGGATTGGGATACACGTCGCCTTCGCGCTCGAGTGCCAACACCGTCAGTCCCGTACGTGCAAGCAGAAGAGCCGCCAGCTCACCGACCGGACCCAGTCCGATCACAGCAACGTCGAATCGGTCGGACATGCAGTACTCCTCAGACATTGTCACCGCAGCAGACACATCGACCGGATTGGTCAGAAGCTCCATCGGTGGTTGATTCAGCGGGATATTGAGGCAACATCGTGTCCGATATCTTGGCAAGGCTCGATGTATCGGGCGCTGCGCGATACCTTCGGTGCACATGCAGGCCCGCCCCCCCAACTGCGAGCCATGGCCAACGCGCGCCGGTGGACGGACACCAGGACTCCGGGATGCTATTTGGTCAGTCCGAGCAGTGCGGCGGTCAGGCCGTAGTCGGGGCCGAAGTCCCGCATATTGCCGGTGCGGCAGCCGTCGGCTTTCATCTGGATGCGCTCGCAGAACAGACTGATGATTTCACCGTTGAGGGCGGTGGGGATGATGACATGGGTTCGCACCCATCCGTTCTCGCGGTCCATGATGTTGTCGATGTTCTGGAACACCATCGGTGTGAGGTCGGCGACTTCGGTGAGGCCGGAGGCGTTGTCGCGAAGCTGGCCGGTGACGTTCGTGAGTCCGGTCAGGGTGCCCGCGAGTTGGGCCTGGTACTGCCCGAGGGTGCCGGAGGTGTTGGCGAGGAAGACGGTGAGCTGGTCGAGTGTCGCCTGCAGACCGGGGGATTGCTCGGCGAGCAGTCCCGTCATCTGGGTCATGCGGTTGCTGAAGTCGCGGACCGTCTGGTCGTTCTCGGCGAGGATGGTGGTGAGTTCGTTGAGCCGGAGAACTATGTTCGACACCGCGTCCTTGTTGTCGACGCCGACCTTCAACGCGGCCGACAGCGCTTCGAGGGTGTCACGAATCTTCACGCCGTCGCCCTCGAGCATGGGGTAGAGCACCCGGCCTGACATCGGGCCGAGCGCCTCGGTGCCTTCCTGCGGTTTCAGCGCCGCCGCGAACCGATCGATGGTCTTGATCATGGTGTCGAGTTCGACCGGGGTCTTGGTCCTGGACTTCGGCAGGTGCGCGCCGCCGGAGAGGGTCTCGCCCTGGGTGTAGACCGGGGTGAGTTCGATGTGGCGATCGGTAACGATGGACGGCGAGACTATCGCCGCCACAGCATCTTTCGGGATCTTCACCCGGGACTCGATCGACAGATGCACCTCGACGAGCGTGCCTTTCGGTGTGACCTTCTCGACTTTCCCGACCTCGAGTCCGAGGACGGTGACCGGGTTGCCGACGTAGATGCCGGCGATGTTGTCGAAATCCGCGGTGATCTGCGTGGTTTCTCGCAACGCGTCGTTCGCCGCGTTCGGTAGCAGCGAGCAGCTTCCCACCGTAAATGCCATCGCGCTGATCGCGAGTGCTTCGACCGGCCTGAACTTGGTCGCCGAACTGAATCTCGGCACGGGCACGCCTCACTGTCTTGCCTGATGCTCCACCCCTCTGCGGGATGAACATTGCTGGGTTACCGGGGTGGCTTACGGAGCGATCTTGCGGAACATCGCTGGGCCCATCGCGATTGCGGATCGCACCGTCGAGTGGCTTCATGGGAGCCGAAGACCGCGCTCGAAGCGACGGATCGAGTTGCTGGTCGGCGGCTGTCGATCGGGCGTCAGGCGACGAGGCTTTGAACCTTCTTCAGCGATCTGTCGAGCGCGCCGACGATGGAGTTCTTGAAGACCCCGCCCATGGGGCCGTTGATCATGCCGCCGTCGATGCTCGCCGTCACGTCGACTTCGGTGGTCCGGGCCTGCTCTCGCAGGCTGATCGCCAGCGCCAGTTTGACGCCGGCCCTGGTGATTCCGCCCATGGTGATCATGCGGGGCGCGTCGACATTTTCGAACGTCCACTCGATGGTCACCGGCATGTTCATGACGCTGGCGGCCGCCGTGGCGGTAGTGCCGCTGACGATTTCGGCCGGAACACCGCTCTTCCATGACTTGTGAATCACCAGCCACTCGCCCCAGCGGGATAGGTCGCCCACGACTTCCCAGATCTCCTCGGGACGCGCCTCGAAGGTGGCGCTGGTTCGAACGGTGCGCATGCGGTTCTCCTGTCCTGGGAACACCTCGCGGCGAGGGAGGTCCTCGCACCGGAGTGACGATATTCGGCTACAGCGTATCCGAAATGATTCGGTCTGCCAAGGTCATGGAAGGCAGTCCGCGGGGCGGATCGCAACGGCAGGCTGGAACCCCTTCGCCGGGTCGGCACGGTCCAGTTGGTGGCGGCAAACGTCGTGGGCTCGCTGGTCTCCAGCGTCGACCGGCGATACGCGACAGGCCATTGACGGACGCGCCTATAACGGCGACACTGTACCCATTATGGGTGGACGAGTTGCTATCGGTGAGCAGATCGACCCGGACTCACGTCTTCGTAGCCAGCCGCGCGACGGGAGCGCCGACGCGCCGCTGCCGCAGGTCGCCGATCGATCGAGTGCGCGGGCGCTTCGCGCCATTCGGACGCGCGCGGCATTGATGTGTTCGGGACGGCGAGCCTTGGGTAGCGATCTAGCCGAACGGATCGGTATCGCCGATCTGACACACGACGCCGGTGTCGCAATCGGATCCTTCTACGACCACTTCGGTAGCAAAGACGAATTCTTCGAGACCGTCATCACTGGGGTGATCGAGGACCTCGGGAGGATGCTCGACGACGCTGCGGCGGGCATCGAGGATCCGGCGGACATCGTCCGTGCGCACTTGCGGGCGCTCGGCGAGGTCGGCGTCACGCACCCCGATATCGCTGCGATTATCCTTGCGATGAGATACCGGATCCTCGAAGACCCGGACATCGAGTCGCGTCTGGCCACCGGCCTGCGCGCCGGCATGTCGGCGGAATGCTTCCACATCCACGACCTGGGCGCCGCGCTCGATCTGGTCGGCGGAGTCGTCCTTGCGATTCTGCGCACCTCACAGCGCGATCCGGCCGCGGTGACCGCGGCGTGGATGGATACTCTCGCTCAGCAGGCCCTCTCTGCGCTGGGGCACCGTTGAGACAGCTCGGTGAGCAGCGTGCGCGGCGCCTGCGGTGGGTGCTGTCCGCGCAGAGTCGAAATCGTGACTTCGTCGACAGGTCTCGGCATGGCATCGGCGCGGAGTATTGCCGAACGCGCCGAATCAGGCGGAATCCGGCTCGGCCGCCGCGGCACGCAGCGGCGCGAGGCCCGCGACGAAAAGCTGCAGTCCGAAACGGAACTCGCTTTCCAGGGTCTGAGCGGGTAGGCAGTCGGCGACCGCGATGGTGGCAGGGAACTGTGCCGGGTCGAGCTGGCGATAGAGGGCGGTGATCGGGCCGGGATCGATGTTGGCTTCGGTGTCGTGGCCTCGGAGTTGTGCGGCGAAGCCGACGACGTAGCGGGCGATAGTGGCATACACCATGGACGCGGCCTCTGGAGAGAACCCGTTGGCGAGCAGCATCGCCAGAACCTGCTCGCGTAGGCGCAGTGCGTTGGGTCCAACGGGTACCTGCTCGATGAGCAGGGTAGCGACCCCGCGGTGGCGATGCAGGGCGTCGAAGATGGCTTCGGCGGCGGCGACGCACGCGCGTTGCCAGTCGCCGTCGGTTGCGTCTTCGATCACCACCTCACCCAGGACCCAGTCGACGACGTGCGCGATGAGTTCGGCGCGGTTGGCGACGGCTCGGTAGAGCACCGCGGTGCCGGTTTCGAGGCGTTGGGCGAGGGTGCGCATCGACAGCGCGTCGGCGCCCTCCTCGTCGACCAGGCGCAGCGCGGTGGTCACGATCCGTTCGAAAGGCACCCGCGGGCGGCCGGGGGAGCGGCGGACGGCGGTTTCGGCGGCGTCTGAATCGGCGGTGGGCACGCTCGCATTCTCCCGGATCGGCGGGCCGGACATGTGATCAGCATATAACGGTGACGACGTCGCCTTTATAGCTCGATCATGCCGCAAATATCCTGCAACATGCCATGGCGTGGTCGCGCCGCGCCGGTCGATCCTGGACAACGCGTGCGACCCGGCAAACTCGCACCACCGGGGCGGTAGTCCGGCTAACCGGCCTTTCGCTGCCGCCGAACCGCTTGGCCGGACGGCCCGCCCAGAGCATGCGCTGTCCACCCGCCGACTCCGATCCGGTGCTGCCCAGCCTGATGCCCGGACGTGCTGCCGGTAGACCGGCAGCACGTCTCAATGCGCGGAGTTTCGGAGATGGTCGGCCAGACTGTCGAGCCCGAAATCCGACCGCGGGTTGCGCCAGACCGAGTGTGCGTGGTTGGCGTGACGCTGGGTGTTGTCGTACTCGATGAGCAGGTCCGGGCCCTGGATCCGGTAATAGTGCGGCTCGCCCGCCTCGAGGCTGCCCGCCCATCCGAAGTAGACGTCGTCGAGTATGTTGTCGGCCTCGTAGTGTGCGGCGTGGGCATCGGCCAGTGCGCTCGGCGCGCGACCGGTGTACAAGCTGATCAGCTGCCGCAATACGTGCCGGTGCTCCAGGTCGAGGTCGCGTGCGGCCAAACCTTTCGGGGGAAAGGAGATCGCCATGGCCGCATGGTCGGCTTCGGTGTATCCGCTACCGCTTTCGGCGCGCAGGTCGACGTCGTCGACCAGCTTTCGCAGCGCCGGATCGGTGAACGTGCCGCGCCATAGATCCTGCATGTGCATCATCGCGTCGCCATGGGCGATGGTCGGCCGGTTGCCGGAGACGATGTCGGATATGGCATTGGCGTGCAGTAATGCCGTGTGGAACCGGTCGGAGTCCAGCGATCGGACCAGGCGCCGAGCTGCCTCTTCCGGCCCGCCCAGCGGTCGGAGTGTCCCACCGAGCAGAGCGGCGCTGGCTGGATCGGCTCCGATGAAGCACGGCGTCGTCGACACGATGCGTCCGCCGATGATGAGGTTGTTCAGCGAGATGTGATGGCCGCCGAAGCGCCATGCCCAGACCGGGTCACCGGGTCGGCCGAACAACCTGAGCCAGTACAGACCCGGGTCTCGGCCTCGTTGCCGTCCCCAGCGGACGTGCCATCCTTCGACCTGATCGAGGACGTTCTCCAGGCCCATGACGGTGGCGACAGTGGCGTATCCGGCCTCGGACAGTCCCGAGGCGACCAGTCGCATCGCCAAGCCCTGCTGGCGTGCGGTCTGGTCGCGGAGAGCGAGTCCACCGTGGTCGGTCGGGGTGTAGAACCAGCGGAGCCGCTCGGCCTCAGCGTCAGGAGCCAAGGGGGAGCCGAACTGCGCCTGTGTTCGTTGGCCGGGGGCGAGTGATTCCAGCCATGCGGCCGCGCAGGCGGCCATGTCGGTGGCGACCAGTTCGTGGGCCGGAGCGAGCGTGATCTCATCCGGCGACATCGAGCATGACCTTGATCGCGTTGTCTCGCCGTTCGGCGTAGGTGTCGAATGCTTCGGCGATGTCTTCGAGCGGCAAGTGATGGGTCACCAGGGCGCTGGTGTGCAGTCGTCCCCGCGAGGCCAGCGACAGGGCCCTCGCCACCGAGCGTGTGCCTTCGCCGCGGATGGTGTGGATCGAGATTCCGTTCATGACAGCGTGATTGAGGTCAGCCGTCACCGGTTGTTCGAAGAAGCCCGCCAGCACGATTCTGCCGCCGCGTTTGACCATGTGGATCGCGTCGTCGACCGCGGCGGCGGCGCCGGAGCACTCCACGACGACGTCGGGACCGAGTCCGCCGGTGATCTCCCGAACCGCGGCGACGGCGTCCTCCTCGCGGGAGTTGAGCAGATAGTCGGCGTCGAATCGCTTTCCGATCTCCAGTCGGTTGTTGCGGGTGCCGATGAGCATCACCGGGTCGGCTCCGAGTTCGCGGGCGACTTGGACGGCCATCAATCCGATGGGTCCGGGACCGATCACCGCGACGCCGGCGCCCACCAGCAGCGAGTCGAGCACGTCGAAAGCGTGCATCACGGTGCCGACGGTGGTCAGCACGACGGCGGAGTCGAAGTCGATGTCATCGGGAAGCCGGTACAGCGTCGAGACGTGGTTGACGACATACTCGGCGAAGCCGCCGTTGACCGTCATTCCTTGTACCCGATGGCCTTTGACCTGGTCACCGTAGTTCAGACAGTCGGTGTAGGAGCCGGACAGGCAGTTGAGGCATCGCATGCAACCTCGATGTGCCTCGGTGACGACGCGATCGCCGACCGAGAACTCGTCGACCGTGCTGCCGACCGCGACCACGACGCCGGCGTACTCGTGGCCGGGGATGAAGGTGTCCGGCGCCGGGCCGGCGCCGTGGAAGAAACGACGGCTGCGGACCTTGAGGTCGGTGCCGCACAGTGACGCCCGGTGTACCCGCACGAGAACGTCGTCGGGGCCTGGACGTGGCACCGGCATGGTTTTTGTCTTGATAATCCCCGGCTCGCCGATTACCGCCGCAAGCATAGTTTCCGGAAGGGACACCACATCGCCTTTCGTTGTCCTTTTATGGTCCATCAGGAGGCTATGTGAGCGAATTCTTCTGTGTCCAACGGCGTTGCTGTGCTCATCGTTGGAATTATTCCACCGATCGGACGTCGTACTGCAGGTATAAGTTCTACCTATGGACCGGGACGAAAATTGATATTGTGCTCGCTCCTGGCCGCGATATTACTGTGTGAAATATCTGGAAATGCCGAATTCATCGGCGTTCGGTCGAGGGAGTGGATTTTGGATCCGGCCGTTCCGGGGAAGGCCACGACATCTTCGATGCGCATCTGCCGCTGCTGCACTACGAACAGCGGCCGGGTGCGGGCCCGGCCGTGCGCTCGCCTCCGATACCCAGCGCACGCCCAGATGGGCGCAGTCGAGCCGAGCGCGGTCGGAAGTCGACTATCTGCTCGCCCGGCTCGCCCGGCTCGCCCGGCTCGCCCGGCTCGCCCGGCTCGCCCGGCTCGCTCGGCTCGCTCGCCGGGACGGCGGAGCGAATTGCGTCGAGTGACTCGCTCGCTCTGTGTCCGCAGCCGACAGGGACGGCGGTAACTTCATCCGATGCGACTGCGCCAGCTGGAGTACTTTCTCGCCGTCTGGGAAAGCGGGTCGTTCAGTGCCGCCGCGGCGCGCCTGTATGTCTCCCAGCCGTCGCTGTCGCAGCAGATGCGTTCGCTGGAGAAGGAACTCGGCGCGCAACTGCTCGAACGCGGCCGCCATGGACTCGCCCTCACGCCCGCCGGGCGGGCCTTCCTGCCCCATGCCGAGCGTGTGGTGCGGGCTGTCGGTGAAGCCGCGGACGCAGTGCATCAAGTGGTCGAGGGGCGAAGCGGCGACGTGCACGTGTCGACCGTCCGGTCGATAGCCTCCGGCATCCTGCCCTCGAGCGCCGTCCGGTGGCACTCCCTGTTCCCGACGGCTGTTCTTCGAGTGCACGACTTCTCGCACCGCCGTGCTCTCGAGGAGGCAGTCCGTGGCGGACAAGGTGACATCGCGGTCGGCCCGCGGCCCGAACTGTGGGAGGGGCCGGTGGTCTCACTCGGCTACGAGGAGATGGTGCTGGTCGGCCCGGCGGAGCACGACACGCGCTCCACGGTGGAGGTCGACGAACTGGCCGCAGCCGACTGGATCCTCTACGAGCCCGAGCAGGGCATGAGCGAAATAGTGGACCGGGCGGCCACCGCCCTCGGCTTCACTCCGCGAGCCGTCGCGCGTACCGGGCAGGTGGCCGCGGCACTGCTGTTCGCCATGGAGGGTCTGGGAGTAGCGCTGGTGCCCGACAACGCCGTCCCGGGCGGCTGGATTCGGCACGCCAGAAGGATCGGCCCCGGGGTCTACCGGGAGATCGTCGCCTACAGCCGCAGTACGCCGACGCAACTGGCGCAGCGGTACCGAGACCTGCTCGCCTCCCTCGAGCTGCCTCTCACCGCGGCGGAGGAGCTGCCCGCAGGCGCTTTGCGCTGCTAGTGGGCCGGGTCGGGTCGGCCGCAGTCGTTGCCGGTGGTTTCCGGGCGGCTCGGCCGATCCGCCTCGCTCTACCCGGCGACTGACCGACCACCCCGGTCACCTGGTCGAGAGACCAGCAAGTGGTAGGGCTCGCCTGCTCGCGAACCGGCGACCTGGGCAAGCGGTAGGCAAATATCGGTCACGATGTTGCCATTATCCCTTGACTGCCCGTCCTAAATCGGCAACACTGTAACCATTATGGGTAGACGAGTAGCTGTCGACGATTACATCGACCCTGATTCGCGCTTCGCGAGCGTCGAGGGCCACACCATCCACTACAAGCGGGCCGGGACGGGGCAACCGATGCTGCTCCTGCACGGCAGCGGCTCCTCGCTGCACTGTTTCGACCTGGTGGCCGCTACCTTGTCGTCGTCGTTCGACGTGATTCGTCCCGATCTTCCCGGGTTCGGCCTCACGGGTCCGCGCACCGACCGCGATTACCGGGTGCAGACGTTCGTCGAGACCGTCGCCGCCTTCTTGGATGCGCTCGAGGTACCCCAGGCTTCGGTGGTGGGGAACTCGCTGGGCGGCAACATCGCCTGGAACTTCGCCTTGGATCACCCACGGCGCGTGGATCGACTGGTGTTGATCAACGCGACCGGCTATCCGGGCAAGTCGCTGCCGCTGGCGCTGCGGCTGGCGCGCAACCCGATCGGCCGATTGTTGTTGCCGCGTCTGGCTTCTCGGTCGGCTACCGAACGCAATCTGCGCTCGGCGGTGGGGTCGCGATCCTCGGTGGTGGATGAGGCGATGGTCGACCGGGTATATGCGATGCTGACCCGGCCCGGGAACCAGCAGGCATTCATCGATTTCGCCAATACCGACCAGCTCGATCGCACGGCCGAGATCCCGAGCATCACCACGCCGACGCTCGTGCTGCGCAGCGCTTCGATCGATGGCCAGCATTTCACCCGCGATATCCCCGGCAGCCACGAACGAGTCCACCACGGCGCCGGCCACCTGCTCCCCGACGAAGACCCGACCTGGGTAGCGGGCGCGGTTCTGGACTTCTCGACCACCGAAGTGACCTCACGGACGAAGGAACAGCGATGAAGTACTTCGTGGCCCGCGGCGAGACCCGCCGCCTGGACGGAACCACCCGGGACGAACTGCGCGGTGAATTCCTCCGATGCGGCGATGGGATCACTCACTACGAATTGAGCGGGCCCGCCGCCGCGGAGACCGTCGTCCTCGCAGGCGGTCTGACCGTCCCTCTGTTCTATTGGGACGAGCTCGCCGCCGAACTTCATCGGCGGGGATTCCGCACCCTTGCCTACAGCGCTTACGGACGGGGCTATTCCGATCGAGTGCAGGCCCCCTACAACGAGGCGCTGTTCGTGCGGCAGTTGACCGATTTGACCGAGCGTCTGGGGGTGCCGGCACCCTTCCACCTCGTCGGAACCTCGATGGGTGCGCTGGTGAGCATGGCTTTCGCCGAGCGGCACGTCGACCGGATCGCTACCTTGACATTGGCGGGCCCCGCGGGGTTGCAGCCCGCGCCGGCCGCCGCGAAGGTGCTGCGGCACGAGTCGTTGGGCACCTTCCTGGCCAAGAGTCTGGGCGGCCGAATGCTCGACCGGCACCTGTCGCACAACGTTCGAGATCCGCAGCGGTCCGCGGCACTCACCGCAATGGTGCGCGAGTGCTACCGATTCGAAGGCTCGATTTACGCGTTGGCTGCCACGATCGCCGACTTTCCGCTGGGCGCCCGCCAGGATCTCTACCGGCGAACCGGACACCTGCCGGTGCCGCGAATGCTGCTGTGGGGCGACCGAGATCAGGTAACTCCGATCACGAGTTTCGACGAAGTCTGCACATTGCTGGCGCCCACCGAGTCGCACATCTTCTCGCCGTGCGGGCACATGGTCCCTTATGAGGAGCCCGCCCAGATGAGCAGGCGGTTCATCGCATTTGTCGACGCCGCCAAGGAAGGCATGAACCGATGACGACCGAGCCGAACATCCAACTCATCGACGTGCTCGTCGTCGGCGGCGGGCCCACCGGCACCGCCTTGGCGATCGATCTGACCCGCCGCGGACTGGTGGTGCGGATCATCGACAAGGCCGCGCACGCCTTCGAGGGTTCGCGAGCCAAGGGAGTCCAGCCGCGCAGCCTGGAAGTCCTCGAAGATCTGGGCGTCCTCGACGACATCCGCGCCGGCGGAGCCGACTACCCGCTGTTGGGCATCCATGCGGGTCCGCTGAACATTCCCTGGCGCATGATGTCGCACAACGACGTGACTTCCGATGTGCCGCATCCGAATACGTGGTTGATCCCGCAGTTCCGCACCGACGCCGCGCTGCGCGCCGGGCTGCAGCGGGTGGGCGGGTCCGTGGAAACAAGGTGCGAGTTGATCGGATTCGAACAGTATCCGAACGCGGTCGTGGCGACTGTCTCCGGTCCCAGCGGTGTCACCGAGATCGCCGCCCGCTACCTTGTCGGCGCTGACGGCGGGGCAAGCATGGTCCGCAAGACAGCGGGCATCGAGTTCGAGGGAACCACGGACGAGGCCGATCGAATGATCATCGTCGACGCCGTGGTGGACGGTCTGTCCCGGGACCGCTGGCATGCGTGGCCGCGTCCGGGTGGCCGGTTCGTCGGCGCGTGCCCGCTACCGCATTCCGACCGCTTCCAGGTGATGATCCGTTTGCGCCCCGGTGAGGAGCCCGCTCTGGACGAGGACAGCCTGAACGCGCGCCTTCGCAAGCAGACCGGCGACAAACACATCCGCTTGTCGCGTATCAGCTGGAAGTCGGTGTTCCGCCCCAACATTCGCCTGGCCGAGCGCTACCGGTCGGGACGGGTGTTCGTCGCCGGTGACGCCGCCCACGTGCACCCCCCGACGGGCGCGCAAGGACTCAATACCGGTGTGCAGGATGCCTACAACCTGGGCTGGAAAATCGGCCAGGTGCTCGCCGGGGCGCCCGAGAGCCTGCTCGACACCTACGAAGCCGAGCGGCAGCCGATCGCGGCCGGAGTCTTGGGCTTGTCGATCGAGAAATACCAAGGCCTGTCCAAGCTGGACCCCGCGTCCATCAAACGCGGCGACGACGAACGCCAGCTCGGCCTCCACTACCGCGGCGGCCCGCTCGCGGCGGACAATGCCCAACGAACCGCGACCTTGCAGGCGGGAGATCGTGCGCCGGATGCAAAACTGCTGAACGCGACGGGCGGAGCGCAGAGGTTGTTCGATCTGTTCCTCGGACCGCATTTCACCGCGATCGCCTACGGTCGCGCAGCTGCCAGGGACCTGGCCGCGCTGTCCTGGCCTGCGGCGGGCGCGGGGCTGCGAAGGATCGCCGTCGACAGCGGTGATGAGGTGCGGGCCGATGCGGTCCTCATCGACATCACCGAGTCCTTCGCCCGGATCTACGGCCTGACCGACTCCACCCTGCTGCTGATCCGCCCCGACGGCTACATCGGCTCCATCGCCACCACCGACCGGACCTCGCGCACACTGAATGCCATCAGCGCGATGACCCCAGCCGCCGCGGTCACTTCCGCCGTGCATGGCACCGAGGCGAAGCCGTGAAGCACAACGGAATTCGTAGTCCTCGCTTCGACACCTGCCCGGAGAACCAGCGTCCGCACGTCGACCGCGGCGGCAACGTCGTGGGCGGCACGGGCACGATGCGGCTGGGCCAGCTTCGATCCCGAGTGCTCCGGAGAGATCGGGCAGTCGGCGTCGGCATTGCTGACGGGACGTCTATCGGATCGGAAAAGCGATGTCGTGGCACCTGATGGTCGACTTCGGTCTCGGTTCACCGTTGCATTTCGTCGCCTCCCGTGAGGCGGCCCTGACGTTCGCACAGGAGGCGATCGAAAAGGGTTGGGCCCGCGCCGCCGCCGTCGACGATCGCGTGGATCACAGCTATCCAGCAATGCCGTGCCAATTCCTTTTTTCGCCGCTGAGCGGGCCGGATTCCGCGGGCAGTCTCTGAAGCGCTCGGCGAGCCGGTGCTGGCCCCGGTGAATCACGGCAGACGTTCGCATACGTCGTCCACGGGACGCGTCGCCACGTTGCCAAGCCACGAGCTCGTGAACCGAATGCGGATCGAGGTCGTCCGCACCTATGGGCAAAAATAGTCATTTATATGACTAGTCGCGGACACGACTAGGTGATGGCTCAGGCGGGTCGCGGATCGGGACGTCCTCGGCGACGTGGCCGACCTCGGGCCCTCGCAGATCACGCATGACCACGGCGAAGTCGCTGCTGTCGTCGAAGAGCACTGAAGATTGCTGGTGATCGACCGGTCTGGTCCGGAATGTGGGCGCTTGCTACTGCACCCGTATTCTGGTTACGCTTAATAGTAAATTTATTGAGTAGTAGCAGATGCACTGCGGTCTGCTGATCCAGCGCGGTGCTGCGTCATGAAAGGTCTTCATGGGTCACTACAAGAGCAATGTCCGCGACCTGCTGTTCAACCTGTTCGAGGTGATGGACCTCGACGCGATCCTGCGGTCGGGAAACTTCGGGGATCTGGACTCCGCCACCGTCCGCTCGATGCTGTCGGAAGCCGCGCGGCAGGCCGAAGGTCCGGTGGCCGCCTCGTTCGTCGATGCCGACCGGAATCCGCCGGTCTTCGATCCGGCAACACATTCGGTCGCTCTGCCGGACAGCTTCAAGAAGTCGTTGTGGACCTGGCAGGACTCGGAGTGGTTTCTGCTCGGCATGTCCGAGGAACTGGGAGGTACTGCCGCCCCGTGGGTGGTGACGTGGGCGATCAACGAACTGTTGCTGGGCGCCAATCCTGGTGTCTTCTTCTACATGCTGGGGCCTGTGATGGCCGACGTCCTGTTCCGGGTCGGCAATGACGAGCAGAAACGCTGGGCGAAGATCGCCGTCGATCGCCGGTGGGGCGGGACGATGGTGCTGACCGAGCCCGATGCCGGGTCCGATGTCGGCGCCGGCCGCACGAAGGCGGTCGAACAAGCCGACGGCAGCTGGCACATCGAAGGTGTGAAGCGCTTCATCACCGGAGCCGAGTCCGACGATCTGGCGGAGAACATATTCCACCTCGTTCTCGCACGTCCTGAGGGTGCCGGGCCGGGCACAAAGGGGTTGAGCCTGTTCTTCGTGCCGAAGTTCCATTTCGATCCGCACACCGGGGAACTCGGCGAGCGAAACGGAGTGTTCGTCACCAATGTCGAGCACAAGATGGGTTTGAAGGTGTCGGCAACCTGCGAACTCACCTTCGGCGGCCACGGGATTCCCGCCAAAGGCTGGTTGGTCGGCGACGTACACAACGGCATTGCCCAGATGTTCAAAGTGATCGAGAACGCGCGGATGCAGGTGGGTACGAAGGCAATCTCTACTCTGTCCACCGGCTACCTCAACGCACTCGAGTATGCAAAGACCCGGGTGCAAGGCCCTGACCTGACGCAAATGGCCGACAAGACCGCCCCGCGCGTGGCGATCGTTCGCCATCCCGATGTGCGTCGCAGCCTGATGATGCAGAAGGCCTACGCCGAGGGTCTGCGCGCTGTCTACCTGTATACGGCCGCGCATCAGGAGCCGGTCAGCGCCGAGCAAGTCTCCGGCGCGGATGCCGATCTCGCCCGCCGGGTGAACGACCTGCTGCTGCCGATCGTCAAGGGCGTCGGCTCCGAGCGCGCCTATCAGTATCTGACCGACTCGCTGCAGACCTTCGGGGGCTCGGGCTACCTGCAGGACTACCCGATCGAACAGTACATCCGCGATTCGAAGATCGACTCACTGTACGAGGGCACCACCGCCATCCAGTCACTGGACTTCTTCTTCCGCAAGATCGCCCGCGACCAAGGCGCCGCTCTGGCGCACCTGCAGGACCAGATCTCGGACTTCCTCCGACGGGACAACGGTGACCCACGCCTGAGCGAAGCGCGCGCCGCTTTGGCCACGGCACTCGACGACGTACGAGCAATGACCGAAGGCCTCATCGGCTACCTCGTGGCGGCCCAGGAACAGCCGCGCGAGCTGTACAAGATCGGGCTCGGCTCGGTGCGGTTCTTGTTGGCGTTCGGCGATCTGATGATCGGGTGGCGATTGCTCGAACAAGCCGAGATCGCACTCGCCGCGCTCGCCGGCGAACCATCCCAGACGGATCGAGCCTTCTACGAAGGCAAGGTGGCTGTGGCCGACTTCTTCGGCAGGACCGTACTGCCGGATCTGTCCTCCGCAAGGCGAGTGGTGACCTCTGTGACCGGCACACTCATGGATTTGCCTGACGGTGCTTTCTGAGTCCACGAACGCCCGGCCTTTCGCGGGCTCCTGACGATTCACAGTGCACACCGAGATCGACAAGCTGCGGGGAACCCTGGGCGAACTCGTAGCCGCCGTGGACGAGGGCGCTCCGTTCGAGGTAGCAGACAACGCCGTCGAAGCGCTCGGCATGCCCATGTCGCCGTTCGCGCCGCTGGCGCTTGTCGGACCAGCCATTGCGCTGCACACCGGGGATACCCTCCACTGCGCGTACCCGGACCCCTGCGCCAGCTCGCCGGACCTGCAGGCACTCGTCCAAGCCGGCAGCCCGGCGTGTGGACCTACCTCGACGGCAAACAAGCCATTGATCCGGAGGTCGCCGCGCTGTGGCCGCAAGCCGATACCCCGTCGAGCGCCGGACAGGTGCTCGAGCGGACCAGACGGGCGATCGCCGAGGAGATTCGGATCATGCTCGAGGAGGGCGTCGTCGCGGCCCCGGAGGACATTGATCTGTGCCCGATCCCGGCAAACGGCTGCACTCCATCACCGAGGCCGGCCGCGAGACGCTGCGGCACTATATCGCCCAGCCTGCCAAGCCGGCCGCGAAATCGGCCCGCTACGAACGCCTTCGCAAGCGTTGGCTCAACCGTCGCAGCGAACAGGCATATCTGGCCGAGGCCGAGCGTGTCGGTCCATACCTCACGCTGTTGCGCGGCATCTCCTTCGGGCAAGAGAACATTGGATGGGCCGAGTTCGCCATCGGCGTCATCGAACGCCGGACGGCCACGGCCACATCCTCACAATTTCGCCGACACCGGATCGTCCGGTTCTCGATGGTCGACCGCAGTGTGATCCTGCGTCGCACTGACGCCGTCGGGGCAAGGTTCCGGCTGCCACCCATTTCGAATGGGTCATGCCCGAGCCTTGCCACGCATGATGTCGAATATGGCGTCGCCCTACTGCTGTCGGCAACCCGTGAAGAGGATGTCGGTAGCCCGGGAACGAGTGACGAGTCCGGCTGCCGAGCGTTCGAGTTGCTGCATGACCTCTTCGACGTCCACGCCGAGGAGTCGGCCATCGCGCTTGACGATGCGCCCGTCCACGATCACGGTATCGACGTTGCTGGTGTCCATATGCTGTACGACGGCGCCCGGCGCGTGATTCACCGGCGCGGCATTGAGTGCGCGTGCGTTCAGTGCGATGACGTCGGCCCGCTTGCCGGGGGTGAGGGACCCGACGAGATGGTCGAGGTGCGCGCCTTCGGCTCCGCCGAGTGTGGCGATTCGGAGTATTTCGCGCACCGAGATCGGCTGAACCTCGGCTGAGTTGCTCTGTATCGCCGCTCGGATGCGGCTGCGCTGCCAGTGGAAGGCCGCACGCATCTGGGAGAAGAAGTCGACCGGCGCGATGCCGACTGTGTCCGTGCCGAAACTCGTCGAAATGCCATGCCGCAGAGCAGCTTGCAAGGCCGGCTCGCCCATCGCGAGCGATTGCTCGGCGCACGTGGAGACCGACACCTTGCCGCCGGTCCGTTCGATGGCTCGCCACGCGGCTTCCTCGAGACCGAGGCAGTGGATGTAGGTCACCCAGGGGCCGAGCAGTCCCTCCTTCTCGAACTGTTCGAGCACATAACCCCAACTGGTGTCATTGACATGCGCGAACATCGGCAAACCGAGGTCTCGGGCGAGCTCGAACAAGTCCTCGTCGACGTGGTAGCCGAGCGCGACGCGGACGAGCGTTCCATCATCGGCCGGACCGGCGTTCTCGATGAGGCGATGGATGTCATCCGGATGGGCATACGACGGATCCGGCTCGTGATCGCCGAAGGAAGGGGAGAAGCTGAAGACGCATCGGATTCCGGATCGGCGGATTGCTTCGAGCGCGGCGTCGGTGTGTTCGGGGGTATACGAGCATTGCGACGTGTCGACGACTGTCGTGGTACCCGCGGCCAGGTTCTGCAGTGCCCCGCCGAATTGCCCCCAGTAGACATCCTCGGGCGTGTACTGGTGGAACAGCGCGTCGGCTCCGGCCCGGGATTGCATGAAATAGTCCAGATCGAGAGCGTCGGCCCAATACGAGCGCAGGGCGGTCTGGAACATGTGGTGATGCGAGTTCACGAAGCCGGGGAGGACGATCTTGCCCGCACAGTCGAGCACCTGGGCATCGGTGGTCAGATCCTGCCCCACTTCGATGATCCTGCCGTCCTCGATGAGTACATCGCCGCGCTCATGATCGCCGAGATTTTCGTCCATCGTGAGGACGATCCCGCCGCGCAGGAGCAAGCGAGCGTCGGAATTCATGACCGCCTCCGATCGGACACGCAGAGTGGGTTGCAAGCCACATCCATCATAATGGTTACAGTGTTGCCGTTATGACGGTGGATGTCAACGCACAGTCCCTTCGAAACTGGACGCGCAGCGTGCCTGCGTAGGCAGCCCTGGGGCACATCCGTTACGAGCCCTATAGGCATTGCCTATGCATGTCCTGCGTTTCTGGTCTTGGACTTGCCGACCACAGCGTCAGCACAATCAAGACCACGCCGTCCGCCCGACGATTGCCGCTGGGACGAATGGTCGACCGCCGATGGCCGACTGCCGTGCGGTCTCGCCCGACTCTGTTCCGGTGGCGTCGGCTGCCATGCGAACCGCGGCGGGCGGTGGCCGCCGCGATGGAGGGGCGCGGCCACGACATGGCTGGACGCGCTGACCTCCGATCAGTGCGCTGACGCGCTGTCGACTCCCCGCACGGGAGTCGGAAAGCTTACCGATCGAATGGAGAAGAGGTCATATGACGAGCAATCCGATCAGAAGCACGGCCGGATTCGCTGACCGGTTACGGTCAGGGCGACAGGCCGTCGGCTACTGGGTGGTGTGCGACAACCCGGTAGCCACCGAACGGATCGCGATGGCCGGCTACGAGTATGTCTGCCTCGACGCGCAGCACGGCCTGATCGAATACCGGGGCCTGCTGGCCGGTATCACCGCGATCGACGCCGCGGGCACCGGCGCGGCCGCGCTTGTTCGAGTGCAAGCCAACGATCAATTCTGGATCGCCCAGGCGCTGGACGCGGGTGCCCGCGGCGTTATCGTGCCGATGGTCGAAACGGCCGCTGAGGCCGAAGCCGCGGTGGCGGCGTGTCGTTTCCCGCCTGTCGGGCGCCGGAGTAACGGGGCTCTGCGCGCGGCGCTGCGAATCGGGCCATCGCCGGCCCGGGCCAACGCCGAAATCGCCTGCGTGGTGATGATCGAGTCCGCATCCGGACTGGAGAATGCCACCGCGATCGCATCCGTTCCGGGGGTCGACGCAATCTACATCGGACCATCGGATCTACGCCTCGCACTCGGCGGCGCCACGCCAACCGACCCCGCAGTCGACGCCGAGTTCGAGGCCGCCCTCCGCACCGTGCGGAAGGCGGCCGAAGCCGCGGGAAAAGCTGTAGGTATCCATTGCCCGGACGGCGCCACCGCCGCCCGCCGGCTAGCCGAAGGCTTCAATTACGTCAGCATCGCCAATGACCTGGTGCACCTGGACCAGATTGTCAAAAGCCATCTCGCGCAGGTGTCTGAAGGATGATTGGACAATGCGCGAGCACATTCCATCACTACGCCGGAATTCATAACCGCGGTACACGGCCGAAGCAACGCCGATGCGGTCACCTTCGAGTCTGCGATGCGGCTGCTGCTCCTTCCACGTGCCGGGCCCGCTGTCGTCCTGTGCGGCGCCCGTCCGTGTGGCAGTGTCAGGCGTGTGCGCCACCGCGAAGCCAGTCGGGCCACGGGATGCTCCAATCGCCGTTCTGCCAGATATCGAGGGGGTCGCCGCCGGTGTTGCGGACCTCGACGACGTCTCCAGGGGTGACGAAGTCGTAGAACCATGCGGCATCGGCAGGGGAGATGTTCAGACAGCCGTGTGAGACGTTGGTATTGCCTTGGGCCCACATGCTCGCGGCCAAGGCGTGCACGAAGATTCCGTCGTGGCTGATGCGGACCGCGTGGTCGATGCTCGTGCGGTAGCCGAGCGCGGAGCCGGTGGGCAGGCCGTAGCTGGCGGAGTCCATGATCACCGGGTTGTTCCGGTCCAGCACGGTGTAGACACCCGGGCGAGTCCAGAACGACATGGCTCTGCCGCCGACGACCGCGGTGCCGCCCATGCCCATCGAGGTCGGCATGGTGCGCACCAGGCTTCCGTTGTCGAAGACCTCGATCTGTTTGGTGTCGTCGTCGGCGATCGCGACGTGCGCGGGCCCGATGATCACCGAAACCTGTTGGTCACGCAGGCCGTAGCGGCCCTCGCCGAGGGCGAGACCGAACAGTTCGGCCGCGATCGTGATCCTGGTCCCCGGTGCGTGATAGTGCTCCGGCCGCCAGTGTGCGTTCTGGTCGTCGAGCCAGTACCAGGCGCCGGTGACGGCAGGCTCGGTGGTGATCTTCAGGTGGCTTTCCGCGGCGGCGCGATCGACGGGTTCGTCGAAATGGGCGACGAGCACGAAACCCACTCCGTAGGTGTCGTTCTCGGCCAGTTCGACGAGATTGGCGGAGCGTAGGGAGACGTCGACGAGCTGTCGCGGTCGCACTGTGGTGCAGGTTGTCGTCGCGGCGACGTCGCCGGTGTCGCCGTGAGCCACGGCTTTCGCGGTATAGGTATGCCCGTAACCGAGTGGTTCGGTGCTGGTCCAGGATCGCTGATCGGGTGCCGATACGCCCGGCAGCGATCTGCCCGTTTCATCGACCCATTCGACCGAACGCAGCGTCCCGTCGGTGACGGTGATCGTGCCGGGGCTGCGCGCCTGGACATCGTGGGCGCCGGGTGGGGGATCGAATCGAATCGTGGCAGCCTCGGGCGGGGGCGCTGCTTCTCGCGACCACCCCCAACCGGCCAGGGCCAGACCACCCGCACCGGCGAAGCCGATCAACAGGCGACGACGTCCCAATGTCACCGTCTATCTCCCTTCTGCGGGGTGCTGGGCCGACCTCTGTCCGCCAGCATGGGGCAGCTACACCCCGCCCGTGACGCCGACGACCAGCATCTCCACCGATCCGCCGCACAACCGATACCGTTCCTCGATTGATCCGGACCGTCGTAAGACGGTCGGTCGCCTGCCGGGCCCCGGGATCAGACCTTTGTGCCGACTCCAACATCGGCACCTTGCCCACGGCCGATCCGGCCACGTCGGTCATCGTGTGTGGCCATATGAACCGCATCATTCTGCGGAATCCGGAATGCCGGGAGCCGGTGTCATCGGTGGCGATCAGCGGCACGTCCGGTAGGCGCCTGGCCGTCGGCGGGATGGGGCGCGCTCATCGTCAGCGGCGGACTTCCGGGTGTGGGTAAGACCACGTCGGCGAGCTTTTCGGCGGCGTTGACCGGTGGTGCGCAGCAACGATCACGAGCCCGGCCGACGTCATAGAATGACGACGTGCAGCGCGCTGCGGTGACCGATGCTTCGCGTGTCGTGGTTCTCGGGTCCGGCTTCGCGGGCTTGTGGGCAGCGCTCGCGGCGGCCCGGCGGCTCGACGAACTCGGGGTCGGAACCGTGGATATCACGATGATCAGTTGCACGCCCTACCACGACATCCGCGTGCGCGATTACGAGACCGATCTGAGCACATCGCGCATCCCGCTGAGCGATCTCCTCGATCCGGTCGGAGTCGAGCACATCCTCGGCGAAGTGACGGCGATCGATGCGGTGGCGCGGCTCGTGGAATCCACAGCAGGCGCTCACGGCTACGACCGGTTGGTGCTCGCGTTGGGCAGCCAGGTGGTCAAGCCCGATATCCCTGGCCTGCGGGAGTTCGGTTTCGACATCGACACCTATGACGCGGCGATCGAACTGCAAGCCCATCTGCGCCTGCTTGCCGAGGGCCCCGATGACCCGGCGGCCGCGACAGTGGTCGTTGTCGGGGCAGGTCTGACGGGGATCGAGGAGGCGACCGGGCTGCCGGCGATGCTGGCCGGCGCCTTTGCCGCGCGTGCCGTCGCACCGCGGGTCGTCCTGATCGACCGCAACCCGTTCGTCGGCTCGGACATGGGTGTATCGGCGCGACCGGTCATCGAGGCGGCGCTGGCCGCCACGGGGATCGAGACCAGGTTGGGTGTCGGGGTCGTCGCCATCGATGAGCGTGGCGTGCGGCTCTCCTCGGGGGAGGTGGTGCCCGCCGCCACCGTCGTCTGGTGTGCCGGTATGCGTGCGAATCCGCTGACCGCGGATTTCGGGGTCGACCGTGACCGGCTGGGCCGGCTGCCCGTCGACGATTGTCTGCGGGTCTGCGGTGTGCCCGGGGTGTTCGCCGCCGGTGACGTCGCCGCCGCGAAAATGGACGACGAGCATATGTCGGTGATGTCCTGCCAGCACAGCCGCCCGATGGGCCGATGGGCCGGATACAACGTCATCGGCGATCTCCTGGGCGAACCCATGAAGCCGTTGCGGATCCCCTGGTATGTGACGGTCCTCGATCTGGGACCGGCAGGAGCGGTCTATACCGAGGGCTGGGAGCGACGGGTGGTCGCGTGCGGGGAGCAGGCCAAAGACACCAAGCGTGCCATCAACACCCGCCGTATCTATCCTCCGTTGAGCCGCGACCGCGCCGCATTGCTGGCCGCCGCCGCGCCCGAACTGCAGACCGCGCCCGAGCACGGCCATTAGTCCGCCCATGCTCCGCACCCCACCGAGAAGGGGAGCGATCGCGCAGTACTGTGAATCGTTCACCTGCGGGGACGGGTGTCCGGCTGGACGAGAGACTGACTACAGATGAGCGACGAGCGACAAATCCTCACCCCCGGCGAAACCTGCTGGCAGATCGCGCGGGCCGATCGGCTGGCGTGCATCGTCGATGCGGCGGACTATTTCCGTCATGCCAAGGCCGCGATGTTGCAGGCTCGCAAGCGCATCGTGCTGATCGGCTGGGACTTCGATACCCGGATCAAGTTCGAACCCCGGGACAAGACTCTCGAAGGCCCCAATCGGCTGGGTAAATTCCTGTCCTGGCTGCCGAAACAGCGACCGGATCTCGACATCTATCTGCTGAAGTGGAATGTCGGCGCGTTCGCGGCGATCAGCCGGGGGATGACACCGATCTTCGTCGTCAATTGGATGACCGATCGGCGGTTGCACCTCGAGATGGATGGCGCGCACCCGATCGGTTCGGCGCATCACCAGAAGATCGTGGTGATCGACGACACGCTCGCGTTCTGCGGTGGTATCGACATGACCGTCGATCGCTGGGACACCAGCGACCATCGGGACGACAACCACTACCGAACCGAGCCCAACGGCAACCGGTACGGACCATGGCACGACGCGACCACCGCCGTCGACGGGGACGCGGCGAAGGCGATCGGCGAATTGGCCCGCGCGCGGTGGAAGGCTGCGACGGGACAGCAATTGGCGGCGGTCGACGAGATCGCCGGTGACACGCCCTGGCCGGTGGGTCTGGAGCCGACGATGCGATCGGTGGACGTGGGTATCGCCCGGACCTTCCCCGAGCTCGCCGACCGTGCCGAAGTCCGGGAGATCGAGGCGTTGTATCTGGCGGCGATCGCGGGCGCCACACGGTCGCTGTACATCGAGAGCCAGTACCTGGCCTCGCGCACCCTCGCCGAGGCGATCGCCGCGCGGCTGCGCGAGCCCGACGGTCCGGAGATCGTGCTGGTGCTGCCGCGCAACGCCGACGGCTGGCTCGAGCGGAAGGCGATGGACGGGGCCCGCCGCCGCTTACTGCATCTGTTGTGGAGGGCCGATACCGAGAACCGATTCGGCGTCTACTACCCCGTCACCGAGGCCGGTGCGCCGATCTACGTCCACGCCAAGGTGCTGGTGATGGATGACCGGCTGCTGCGGGTGGGATCGTCGAACCTCAACAACCGTTCGATGGGCTTCGACACCGAATGCGATCTGGCCGTCGAGGTCACCCCCGCCACCGTGGACGGCGACCTGCTGCGAGACACCATCCTCGATATTCGGCGCCAGCTGATCTGCGAGCATCTCGATGCCGAACCCGCGAAGTTCGACGACACCCTCGCCGAGACGTCGTCGCTGCTGCGCACGGTCGAGACGTTGCGTGGCAACGGCCGGACCCTGGTGCGGTTCGAGCCGGAGACCGTCGAGGGCGAGGACAGCCCGCTGGCGGAGAACGAATTCATGGACCCCGAACACGCGTCACCGAGCCTGTGGGGAAACCCGTTGCTGAGCCGGGGCATCCGCATGCTGAAGACAGCGGTGGCGCAGCGCTGAGGCAGGGTGGTGCCGCCCGTAGAGGAGGGTCAGGGCGAAATCTGCGCGCCGACGACGCGGAGATCGACTCTTCGGTCGCATTGATCCCGAGCGACGGCGGACGATTCGTACTCGGCGTCGAGCTGCGGATCGCACTGCCGTCGGTCACCGGCGAGCAGGCGGCCGGACTGGTGGAGACGGCCCACCAGGTCTGCCCTTACTCCAACGCCACGCGCGGCGACATCGACGTGACACTGGTGGTGAACGGCACCCGCCTGTGACATCGGCCTCCGTAATCACGAGACGGGCCGCCGCGATGAGCAGCGCGGCGGCGACCGGCTCGGGCGGTGGATAAGCTGGCCGGGTGAGCGCACCAACGGCCGGAACCGTGCCGATCGTCGACGACCTGGAGGAAGTGACGACCCGAGGCCCCGAAGACGATCCCGCGGCGTCCGGGCTCAGCCGCGCCGATGTGGAGTCGGTGTGGGAGTCGGTGCAGGCGTGGTACCGCCTGGGCGCCACCCCCGCGATCCAGGTCTGCCTGCGCCGGGACGGCAAGATCGTGCTGAACCGGACCATCGGCCACGGGTGGGGCAACGCGCCCGGCGACGGGCCGGACACGCCCAAGGTCCTGGCCACGCCGGACACGCCGTTCTGCGGCTTCTCCACCGCGAAAGGCGTGGCCGGTGCGCTGATGTTCATGCTCGTCGAACAGGGCGCGTTCACGCTCGACGAGCCGGTGTCGCACTACATCCCGGAGTTCGCGGCCAACGGCAAGGCCGCCATCACGATCGGTGACGTGCTCTCGCACTCCGCCGGGATCCCTTTCGTCCCACCGCCGTACCAGGGCGTCGATCTGGTGCTCGACGAGGAACTCGCCGTGCGTGCGCTGGCCGACCTCGTCCCGAGCTGGAAGCCGGGACGGTTCCGCGTGTATCACGCGCTGACGCTCGGGTTGATCCTGCGCTCGCTGGTGCGCCGCGCGACCGGCAAGCGGCTGCGCGAGCATCTCGCCGAGCAGGTGCTCGAGCCGTACGGGTTCCGCTGGACCAACTTCGGCGTGCGCCCCGAGGACGTGGACAAGATCGTGCCCAGCGTGAAGACCGGTCCGCCTCCCTCGCGCACCGCAAGCTACCTGGCGCGCAAGGCGGTCGGCGGACGGATGGACCGGGCGTCGCGCGCGGCGACCGACGCGTTTCTCACCGCCGAGCTGCCTTCGGGCAATCTGATCACCACCGCGTCCGAATTGTCCCGTTTCTACGAGATTCTCACGCGCGGCGCGCCGGACGGACGGCGCGTCATCCGGCCGGAGACGCTGGACGAAGCGGTGCGCCCGGCGCGCTGGATCCCGGGTGCCGCCGGTCGCGTCAGCCGAGCGGGCTTCGAACTCGGCGGGCGCCGATCGAAATTCGGCCGCGACACCGGATCCCACTTCGGCCGCAGCGGATTGACCACCCAGTACGGCTGGGCGGACCCGGCGCGCGGGCTGTCGGGGGCGATTCTCACCAGCGGCAAGGCCACGATCGATACCGAACGGCCGTGGCGGCTGGTCGCCCAGGTCTCCGCCACCGTGCCTGCCGACCGGTAGCCAGGCGCCGGGCGGCGGCCCGCGCGGATCGCCTCCACCAGTGAGAACACCTTAGCCATCCGAAGGATTTAGTCTGTTAACTCGCTTGTTGCCAACCCGTCGGGTTGTGCTAGCGCTAGCGGAACAGACTGACCCGTCGGCTCTTTGGCGGTGAAAGCGTTGGTGTTGATGAGGATTGATCATGACGTGGCGGTGAGCGGATACCGGCGCGAGACGTTCCCCGACGAACGCGGGCGGTTCGGCGTGTTCGGCGGCAGATTCGTGCCCGAGGGGCTGATGGCGGCGCTGCTGGACCTGGAGGACGCCTACCATCTCGCCCGGGACGATCCAGGTTTCGGCGCCGAGTACCGGGAGTTGCTGCGGGACCGTGTCGGCCGTCCCACGCTGCTGCACCAGGTACGGCGCTTCGGGGAATTGCTGGGCGTGCCGGGCGCCCGGGTATATCTCAAGCGCGAGGACATGGCTCACACCGGCGCGCACAAGATCAACAATGCCCTCGGGCAGGCGTTGCTGGCCCGCCGGATGGGTAAGCGACGGATCATCGCCGAGACCGGCGCGGGCCAGCACGGCGTGGCGGTGGCGACGGTGTCGGCGATGCTCGGCATGACCTGCGTGGTCTACATGGGGACCGAGGACATGCGGCGCCAGGCGTCGAACGTGCTGCGAATGAAGCTGCTCGGCGCCGAGGTACGGCCGGTCGACATCGGTTCGCGGCGGCTGAAGGAGGCGATCACCGAATCGGTCCGCGACTGGGTGGCCAACGTGGACACCACCCACCTCCTGTTCGGCACCGCGGCGGGGCCCGCGCCCTACCCGCGGATCGTGCGGGATTTCCAGACGGTGATCGGCGCGGAGGCCAGGAACCAGATCGCGCGCCTCGAGGGCAGGCTGCCCGACTACGTGCTGGCCTGCGTGGGTGGGGGCAGCAACGCCATCGGGGTCTTCCATCCCTTCGCCGACGACCCACGGGTGCGGCTGATCGGCGTCGAAGCGGCCGGGCTCGGCGTGGACACCGGCGAGCACGCGGCGACCCTGTGCATGGGCAGCCCCGGTGAGATCGACGGCTCCTACAGCTACCTGCTGCAGGATGAGGACGGCCAGATCGCGCGCACCCACAGCATCGCGGCGGGACTGGACTATCCCGGCGTAGGTCCCGAACTCAGCCATCTGAAGGACAGTGGCCGGGTGACCTATCGAGCCGCCACCGACGCGGTCGCCCTGCGCGGCATGCAGGCGCTCAGCCACACCGAAGGCATCCTCGCCGCACTCGAATCGGCCCACGCCGTGGGCCACCTGATGGAAATGGCCGACCGGGGCGAAATCTCCGACGGCTCCCTGATCGTGCTGTGTCTGTCCGGTCGCGGGGACAAGGATCTCACCGTGGCCGCCGAGCGGCTCGGTGTGGCGTGACCGCTGCTATGGTCGACAGCGCCCATGGCGCCGGAGAGGGACCGCGCGCTACACCCGCGCACGAGGACGAGCCCTCTTGAAGTATGTGCCCCGCCTGATCTTGTTTTCGGCGATTCCCGCCGTGTTGTTCCTACTACCCTGGTGGACGCTGGTGGCCGCGCCCACCGCAGAATCCGGCCCGCTGTTCTGGCTCGGTTCCACGCTGTTCCTGCTCGGGTTCGTGGCCCTGCCCGCGTCGATGTTCCTCGGTCATGGCCCCGTGCAGTCGGACGCGGCCTCGATCGTCGGCGACACCTTGCTCGGTGTGATGTGGGTGCTGTTCAGCTGGTCGGTGCTGGGCAATGTCGCGCGCGCCGGTCTGACCGTCGCGGGCGTGGCCGACCCGGCTCGATCCGGGATGGTCGCGGTGGGCGTGATCGCGGCGACGACCGTGCTGGTGGCGTGGGGTGTGGTCGAGGCGCGCCGGGTGCCGCGGGTGCGCACCGTGGAGGTGTCCATCCCCGGTCTCGGCCCCGCGCTGGACGGACTGCGCATGGTCGTGGTGACCGACACCCATTACGCGGCACTCGATCGGCTGCGCTGGTCCGAACGCGTGGTGGAGGTGGTGAACGCGCAGCGCCCCGATATCGCCTGTCACGCAGGCGACCTCGCGGACGGATCCGTGGCGAAGCGGCACGCGCAGGTCGACCCGCTCGGCAAGGTCGAGGCCGAACTCGGCCGGTTCTACATCACCGGCAATCACGAATATTTCGGTGATGCCCAAGGCTGGATCGATCACATGGCCTCGCTCGGCTGGCAGCCGCTGCACAACCGGCACGAGATCGTGCGCCGCGGCGACGATCGACTGGTGATCGCAGGCATCGACGATCCGACCGGCGTCGCCTTGCCCGGCCACGGTCCCGATCTGTCCGCCGCGCTCGACGGGGCCGACCCGCAGGCGCCGGTCGTGCTGCTCGCCCACCAGCCCAAGCAGATCACCGAGGCGGCGGCCGCGGGTGTGGCGCTGCAGATCTCCGGCCACACCCACGGTGGCCAGATCTGGCCCTTCCACTACCTCGTTCGTCTCGACCAGCCCGTCGTCGCGGGGTTGAGCCGCCACGGCGACCGCACTCAGCTCTACACCAGCCGAGGCACCGGGTTCTGGGGGCCGCAGCTGCGGGTGTTCGCCCCGAGTGAGATCAC
This sequence comes from Nocardia niwae NBRC 108934 = DSM 45340, assembly GCF_001613465.1. Lineage (GTDB taxonomy): Bacteria > Actinomycetota > Actinomycetes > Mycobacteriales > Mycobacteriaceae > Nocardia > Nocardia niwae. Next base: position 41,592 of record NZ_BDCK01000021.1, read on the forward strand.
CGTGCTGATCCTGCGTTCGGAGCAGGCGGCCGGCTGAGCCCCCGCTCCGGACGGCAGCTCAACGGGGGCCACGGTCGGCGTCGGCCTGGCCGGCGGCATCGGACGCGGGTGGCGCGACGGGCGGGTCGGCGGAACTCCACGCCTCGGTCACACCCGCAATGCCGTCCTGCACGACATAACTGGCGCGCGTATGGATGGGCGCGCCGGGCCGGCGCACATAGGGAACGACGCGAAAATCGTTGCGCCACAGCTTATGATCGAGTTCCACCCGCACATAGCCGCGCTGGCCGTTGAAGAACTTGACGTCCGGGTTCGCCGCGAGCAGTCTGCGGCCTTTGTCGCCGACGTCGGTACCGTCGCCGTTGCTGGTGATCGAGGTGCCGGTGAATTCCGCCGCCACGACCGGTGATCCGGGATCGGAATAGTCGCGCCGCAGATCGGCCGCCTGGTTCTCGTGCCGGTCGCCGGTGATCACCACCAGGTTCCCCGCGCCACGCGTCGCGGCGGCGCCCAGCACGGCGTTGCGGTCGGCGACATAGCCGTCCCAGGCGTCGGTGGAGACGGCGATCCCCGGGCCCGGATCGGAGTCGTTCTGGCTCATGCCCACCTGGTTGCCCAGCACCTGCCAGCGGGCCGGTGAGCGGGTCAGCCCGTCGATCAGCCACTCCCGTTGTGCCGCACCGAGAATTGTGCGGTCCGGCGCGAAGCGCTCGGCGCAGCCGCTGACCGCGACGTCCGAACACGCCTGCGCCGTGCGGTATTGGCGGGTGTCGAGCATCGTGATCTCCGCGAGGTCGCCGAACCGGAAGCGGCGATGCAGCCGCATGCCCGCGGCCGACGGCAGCTGCGCCAAGCGCAGCGGCTGGTGCTCGTACATGGCCTGGAAGGCGGCGGCCCGGCGCCGCCGGAACAGGGCGGGGACGCGCCAGATGTCCAGTCCGATGCCGGGGGAGCCGGCGGCCCAATTGTTGTCGACCTCGTGATCGTCCATGGTGACCAGCCACGGGAACGCGGCGTGCGCGGCCCGCAGTGGCTGCTCCGATTTGTACAGTGCGTAACGCAGCCGGTAGCCGGGCAGGTCGACGGCTTCGTCGCGAAAGTGCGGGCCCATCGTGACGCCCGCTCGCCCGCGCAGCCAGGCCCGCTCGTAGATGTAGTCGCCCAGATGCACGACCAGGTCGAGGTCTTCCCGGCTCAGGTGCTCGTAGGCGGTGTAGTAGCCGGAACTCCACGACTGGCAGGAGGCGAATGCGAACCGCAGCCGCGCCAGGGCCTGTCCGGGTTCCGGAGCGGTGCGCGTGCGCCCCACCGGTGACACGTCCGAGCCCGCCCGGAACCGATAGAAATACCAGCGATCCGGCGCCAGCCCGTGCACCTCCGGATGCACGCTGTGACCGAGTGCGCGCGTGGCCACGGCCGACCCGCGGGCCACCACCCGGCGGAACTGCTCGTCGTGCGCCACCTCGTAGTCGACCGTGACCGGTGCCACCGGCATGCCGCCGAGACCGTCCGGCGCCAGGGGGTCCGGCGCCAGTCGCGTCCACAGCACCACGCCGTCGGGGGCGGGGTCGCCGGAGGCGATGCCGAGGGAGAACGGGTCGCCCAGGCGGCGCGGGGCGGGAAACCGGGCGCTGCTCGCCGCGGCGGCGCCCGCCAGGACCGCCGCCGAGCCAGCGGCGCCGGCGCGGAACAGTTCCCGACGTGAGAGGGCCATACATCAGCGTAGGACGCCGCCCAGCGGCGGGAAGGTGACGCGGGCGCCGGTCGGGCGTCAGAGCAGGCCGCCCCGGCGCGCGTGGTCGAGCGCGTCGACCCGGGAATTCGTCCCCAGCTTGCCGTAGATGCCGCGCAGATGGGTCTTGACGGTGTTGACCGAGACACCGAGGTCCTCGGCGATCTGCTGGGCGGTGCGGCCGGAGGGCAACTGCTTGAGCACGGTCATCTCGGTGTGGGTCAGCGCGGGATAGGCGGGCCTGCGGCGCGCGGCGGGATGCCGCCGGATCGACTCCGCGAAGCTCTCCGCCCGGCCGAGGCGGCCCGCGTAGCTGTCCAGCAGAGGCATCGCGGCGGGCACGTCGAGGAAAGGCCGCAGGAGCCGGTGGGGCGTGGCGGATCCGAGCGCGTGCTCCAGTGCGGTGAGGGCTTTGGCCGGGGCCCTGCACTCGTGCTGCGCCGCGGAGTACAGCAGCCAACCGGTGACCGTGCTGACCGGACGCAGGTCGCCGGCGCGATCCAGAAGCGGTTCGAGGACGGCGCAGGTGGCCTTGCGGCGATCGGCCGCCGCGTGCAGCGCCGCGTCGGCCAATCGCACCTCGGGGACGTCCCCGACGATGCCGCGAGCGCGTTCGACCAGTAGTTGCGCCGTCCTGGCATCGTGCACGCGCAACAGCGCCCACACCACCGGCAGGATCAGGCTGCCCGTCGCGGCCGGCACCGCCTGGTGCTGCAGCAGGGCGAGCAGGCTGCGGCGCAGCGCGTCGACCGCGGCCGACTGCTCCTCGGCCCGCTCGAGCTCCAGCAGCCGGCCCACGACGTGGCCGCGCCATCCGGCGACCGGACCGCAGGAGCCGTCGTGATCGACACGCTCGGTGAGGACGGAGGCGACCTGGGCCGCGTCGGGCGTCTCACCTTGCAGGTAGGCGCCGTAGGCGGCCACGGCGGTCGCCTGGACGGCGTCGGTCGTCTCCAGTAGGCCGTGTTCCTCCGCGATCGCCAGGGCGCGCGCCGCGCGGTCGCGCATCGCGGTGGCGGCGTCGACGGCGTCGGCGGCGAACGCCAACCGGGTCAGCGCGCGCAGCACCAAGCGGGGACGGGTCGCGTGCTCGGCCAGGGCGAGTCCGGAATGCAGCAGCTGTTCGCCGCGCGCGACGGCGCCGCCTGCGACGAGGGCGGTCGCGATCTGGATCTCGGTGTAGGCGTCCAGATCGGGGTCGCCGGTCGGGGTGAATTCGTCGGGGACACCGGCCGGGACGGCCCCGGTCGTGGCCGCTACGTCGATCGTCGCGGCGAGGGTGAGCGCGTCCAGGCGCTCGCGGGAGGCGAAGGAGACCTTGGCGGCGCGCCGCGCTCGCGCGGTGTCCAGGCAGGCCACCGCGGCGGCCGTGCTGCCGGCCGCCAAGGCGTCGACGACGCGCACCAGCCACAGGAACGGGTCGTCGAGCAGGGCGGGCGCCGAGCGGCCCAGCTGATCGAACAGCGTCGCGCCCATCCCGTCGAGGACCATGCGCAACGCACAGGTGGACAGGAACTCGCACAACTGTCGCGGGTCCGCGCCCGCGAGTTCGTGCGGCAGCGCGGAAGCGGGCAGTCCCGCGGAGCGCAACCAGCGGGCCGACTGACGATGCAGTTCGGCGCACTGCTGCGGCCCGAGGCGGCGTGCCTCGGCGAGGAGCAGGGCACGCACCAGCGGATGACAGGAGAACCACACGTCGCCATCGCGCACGAGGGAGACGATCGGGAAACCGATCCGGTCGAGTTCGTTGAGATGATGGCCGGCGCCGCCGCCGACGAGTTCGTCGGCGAGCTGCTCGGTGAACGCGACCGGAATGCTGATGTAGGTGAGGAATTGGCGCAGCGCGGGCGGCAATCCCGCGACGAGTTCGCTCGTCAGGTAATCGGCGATCGCGCGCGCCGGGCGCGCGAGCACGGTGAGCGCCGCGGCGCGGTCGTCGGATCTGGCGGCCACCTGGGTCGCGGCGATGCGCACGAGTGCGGCCCAGCCCTGGGTCAGGGTGGACAGCGTCTCGAGGTCGGCGTCGGTGAGTTCGCATCCGTGGTCACGGCACAGCCCGTCGATCTCGGCCGGAGTGAAGGCGAGTTCGCCCTGGCCCCACCGGGTCAGCCGGGCGTGCAGGTCGAGAACGTGCCAGCGGATCGGTGGAGCGAAGCGGGCGCACAGCACCGTGGTGACGGTCGGCGGGGCATGCTGCAGGAAGTATTCGACGCCGGCGAGTGCGAGCGGGTCGGTCAGCAGATGAGCGTCGTCGAGCACGAGGACCGTGCGCGTCGTCCGTGCCGCCAGTATTCCGACCAGCGCGGCGGCCTGAGCGGTCGGCGGTCCGGGGCATGCGGTGACCGCGCTGTCGAATCGCGCGTGCAGCGCGGTCCACAGCGTCGTGGCGTCGTCGAGCTGGTCGGTGACCGTCAGCCAGGCGACGTCGGATCCGCTCGCGGCGCGCCGGGCGACCCAGTCGGCCGTCAGCACCGATTTCCCGGTCCCGGCGGGTGCGCAGATCAGCAGCACGTGTCCGTCGCGAGCGGACGACAACCGGTCGGCGGCGGCGTAGAGCTCGGGCCGGGGGATCGGAGTGAACGGCAATGCCGGTATCTCGGCAGCGGATTGCGCCGCGGTGGGGATGCGGCGTAGAGCGGGAACGTGCGAGGTGGTCACCGTGCCTCCCGGGCCGTGTGCTGACAGATCACTACCGCGCCTCGGTAGCGGAACTTACCCGGTGCGAAGTCGGCTCTATCGCCTCGTGTGTCGTCGTTATGGAATTTTCATTTCGCGAGGCCGCGAAATATCGGAGTCACCCGAAACGGGTGAAGTGCCGGACGGTGTGACTGGTGGAGATTCGGAAGGCGTCCGTCCACTACTTCCCGAGAAAGGGGGCGACCGATGACGCACATGACCGAACCGGAGCCACACCCCGTCCGCCGTGGCATCGCGGCGGGCACGTCCATAGCGGCCGCGATTCTGCTGCTGACCGTGGGTGTGCTGTCGATCTTCGAAGGGATCTCCGCCGTCGCCGAGGACGAGCTGATCATCGTCGGCGCCGAGTACGTGTACAAGTTCGACACCACGACGTGGGGCTGGATCCACATCGTGCTCGGTATCCTCCTGGTCGTCGCGGCGCTGGGCTTGATGACCGGCGCGACGTGGGCGCGAGTGGTGGCGATCGTTTTGGCGGCCCTGTCGATCATCGCGAACTTCATGTGGCTGCCGTACTACCCGGCATGGTCGATCCTGGTGATCGCGTTGAACATCGTCGTGATCTGGGCGGTGGCGACATGGCGGCCGGAAGCCGTCTGATCGGGCGGACATTCGCGGCCGCGCGCCCTCGTACGGGACACCGGAGTGCGTGCCGAACCTGAGCGAAGGGGCGGGGGCGAACGCGCCCGTCACCGCACCGGCTGTGCGCGCGGTCCCGGAGCGGGTCGGCCGTGGCCTGCCGCGCCCGACCTGTCGGCGCTGTTGCCGAGCGCCGCAGGCCGTGTGCGGTCGGTCGCGGACGTCGTGTTCTACCCGGTCGCTGCCGGAATCCGTCCTGGACGCGGGCCGCCGCGCAGGCGGGCATCCTGTGCTGCCCGGCGGGCCGTCCCCGCGGCAGGAACAGGCTCGCGCGGGCCGTATCCCGAGGGCGTGGTACGCGGAAAACATTGTGGCGCTTGCCCACTCCGGTCGCCAGGCACCGGAGCGGTTCACCGCGGGCGGGTGGGGACCCGACGCGGCGGGCAGCGTTCCCGCGAGCAAACCTCGGCGATCGTTGCGCCGAGTCGGCCTTTACCCTGCCACCATAGGCGAGGTTGTGGTATCCACCTTCGGGACCGCACTACGAATTCGAAGGGACGCCAATGCCCAGCAAGCCCCCGCTCGTTCTTCTGCACGGTGTCACGATGTCCGAACGGGTGTGGGACGACGTCACACCCTTGCTCGCCGCCCGGCACGAGGTGATCACGCCCACCGCCATCGGCCATCGGGGCGGCCCGCCCGCCCTGCGTCGACCGGCGCGAGTCGAGCATCTGGTGGACGACATCGAACGGCGGCTCGACGGGCTCGGGCTACGCCGCGTGCACATCGCGGGGAACTCGCTGGGTGGCTGGATGGCGATCGAATTGGCCCGTCGCGGACGAGCCGAGAGCGTCTGCGCGCTCTCGCCCGCGGGGTTCTGGGAATCCGGCGACGGAAGCCGGTCGGCCGCGACCCGCCGCATCGCCCGGGAGGCGCTCACCGGGCGGCTGCTGGGTTTCCTCGCCCCGCTGGGACTGCGCAGCGCGGTGGCGCGGCGTATCGCGTTGCGTAACATCGCGGTGCATGGTGATCGCCTCAGCGCCGCGCAGGCCATGACCTGCTTACGCGACCTGCTGGGCTGCACCGTCACCGCCGACCTGCTCGGCACCGACGAACAGATCGCCCCGCTCACTGCGTTGCCGTGCCCGATCACGGTGGCCTGGTCGGAACACGACCGGGTGCTGCCCGAACCGGTGCACGGGCCGATTGCCCGGTCACGGCTGCCCGAGGCCGTGTTCACCGTGCTGCCCGATACCGGTCACGTGCCGATGATCGATGACCCGCGGCTGGTCGCGCAGACGATTCTGACCACTACGAGCAGCGCCGCCGCCGAAGCGTCCTGACCGGACGGGCATCACGTGGCGTGGTCATACGTCGAGCAGGTGCGGCAGTCCGGCGCGGTACCGGTCGGCGTCGATGCGTTTCCACGGCTCGAACACCGGCAGGGACACCAGCGGGAAGACCGGCACGCGGGGCGCGGGGTCGTCGGCGGCGTCGAGGATCGCGTTGGTCGCGGCGCGTCCGGATTCGTTGGCGCCTTCCATCGTCGCGAGGTCGATGTGGCTGCGCACGTGGTCGCCGCCGAAGAACAGGTTCGGGACGGCGCAGCGCGCCTCCGGACGGTGGTCGTAGGAGCCGACCGTGTTGACCAGCAGCGGGGTCTGGTTGTGGATGCCGCTCGCGTTCCAGCTGACGCCGGGGTCCAGATGCCAGGACCGGATGTCCTCGGGACGCAGCCAGCCCGTCCCGGTGTTGAGCCATTCGGTGAGCTGTGCCCACACCTCTTCGGCGATCTCGGCGGCGGTGCACTGCTTGGCCGGACGGCGGAAGCGGATGCCGGGGGAGTCCCAGTCGGAGATGTCCACCGAAAGACATTCCCGCACAGTGCCGTCGCCGTACCGGGCGGCGAAGTCACCCACCCACATCGGCGCTTGACGCAACGCGGTGAGCGCCCACGGCGAGCCGAGCGCCGCGATGTGGCCTTCCGGCAGTTCGGTGGGGCGGGCGAGGTAGTACTGGATGCCGACCATCCAATCGGTACGCAGCTCGCGCATGCCGGCCAGATGCGGGTCGGCGTCGAGGATGTCGTCGCTCAGCAGCGTGACCGCGTTGTCGACCGGCATCGCGCACAGATACCAGTCCGCGGTGACCGTCGTCGTGCGGCCGCCGGGATCGGTCACCGTCGCCGAGGCGATCCGGCCATCGCGCAACTGCAGCCGCGTCGCCCGCAGGCCCAGCGCGAATCGCACGCCGCGCGCACGCAGATACGTCACCCACGGATCGATCCAAGCTTCGTTGGTGGGGCGGTTGAGAATACGGTCGATGCCGGTGGAGTACTGCGGGATCGCCCCGCTGCCCGCCAGCACCAGCGCCTCGCCGATGGTGCCGATCGTGCGGGCCGAACTCACCTGGGGTTTGGCCGCCACCGTGATCCTGGTCAGCGCGCTGACCAGGTATTCGCGATAGGCCGGTGACTTGCCCTCGGCGCGCAGGATCTGCTCCCAGGTCACGTATTCCCACTGCCCGAAACGCCGTTCGGTGCATGAGGTGAACCAGACGAGCATCTGTTTGGCGAAGAACGCGAGTTCGGCCGGCGGCAGCTCGGGAATGAAGCCGAAGGCGCCGATCAGGGTGTTCTGCAACCGCTGAGGGTCGAGCTGGTCGAGGCCACCGAATTCGACCGGCGCGTAGATCGGCGGCCTGCCCCGGAAGCCCGCGACGGTGCCCTCGACCCGGACGAGGTTGCCCGCGACGCCCTCGGGATTGCCCGGGAAGGGGATGCGCCGCATGGTGTCGGGAAGGTTCTGATAGCAGCCGGGAAAGAACCGGAAGCCGTGCTCGCCGGGCAGATCCGCGCGGCCGTCGGTGCCGGTGCCGGGCACGCCCATGCTGCGGGCCTTGCCGCCGAGGAACGCCGGCTCGTACACGGTGACCGAGTAGCCGCGCTCGATCAGTTCGTGGGCCGCCGACAGCCCGGCGACGCCGCCGCCGAGTATCGCGACCGACTTGCCTGCGGTGCGCGGCCCGGGTGTTCGGCGTGATGCGGGGGCGGCGTGCGCCGGGGCTGCGGCGACGGCCACTCCGGCCGCGAGCGTGCCGCGCAACAGGTCGCGGCGGGTGAGGTCGATGGTCGGCCGAGGACGCGGGTCATGCATGTCGATCTCCTGAAGATGCCGCGAGAACGCTCCGCGGCGGCCGGGACTGGATGGCGTCGGCAGGATCAGGGCGCGTGAAGGCGCGGGCCTGCCTCCGTTCGGAGACCGCGTCGCGGCATTCGCCCGCGAGGTCCGCGAGGACCGGCCAGGGAGCGCGCCACGATCGGCGCAGTGCGCCCGCCGCGAAGGCGGCCGCGCGTGCGGGAGTGAAGACATCGTCGGGAAGGACGGTGCGAGAGAAGATCTCGGTGACCGCGTCGGCCAGCGCGGGGTCGCCCGCGGCCCTGCGGTAGAGCTCGATCTCCAGGGGACGCATCGCCGTGCCCCGGGCCAGCCGGTTGGTCCACTGGTAGACGCCAAGGCATTCCCGATCGCGTAGCTGTTCCCACTCGGCCAATGCGGTGTCGAGGTGCTCGGGGTCGTCGAGGGCCGGCGCGGCGAGTTCGCCGAGCAGCCGGCCGTAGCGCAAGGCATCCCGGATGCCCTGCGCGGTCACCGGGTCTTTGAAATGGCCCGCGTCCCCGGGCAGCGCCCAGCCCGGGCCGGTCGAGCGGCGGAAGTAGGAGGCCAAGCGGGTGGCCGAACGCACTCGCCCGACCCGGTGACAGTCCCGCAGGCGTAGCTGAAGTCCCGGCAGCCGTTCGATCGCCTCGTGATAGCGGCGCTCGGCGCGCCCCGCGCCCGGTTCGCCGGGGTGCGCGGGTGGCTGGACGAGGCTCAGTAGCAGGCCGTCGTCGCAGGGGAACGCGGTGCCGAGATCGGGACCGGACCGCCATTGGGCCGCGATGTGCCGCCGGTCGGCCGCGCCGTCGTGCCAGTACGCGAAGTAGCAGTCCCGCCCGCTCGGCGCGGACAGCCGGGGCCGGATGGCGCCGACGAGCCGGGCCACCGTACTGCGGCGTCCGTCGGCTCCGACGACCAGGCGGGCGCGCACCTCACGAGCGCCGCCTCCGTCGGCATAGCGGACGCCGACGCAGCGATCACCGGACCACAGCAGGTCGGTGACCCGGACACCTTCGCGAATCCGCGCACCGGCGTCCACGGCGGTGGCCACCAGCGCGGCGTCCAATCCGGTCCGCCGCACGCACATCGCGTAATCCACCCCGTCGACCGGCGTGAACGACGACCGGACCTGATAGCCGCCGCCGTCGGCGAAGGCCGTGGTCAGCGGCGGCGCACCGAGTGCGAGGACACGCTCGAGGGCGCCCACGCGGCGCAGTTCGGCCAGGCCCGCGGGCCAGAGCAGATGCGTCGAGAGGGTGTCGGAGGGAAAACGCGCCGAGTCCAGCGCGAGGACCTCGCGGCCTGCCCGCGCGAACGCGACGGCGGCCGCGGAGCCCGCGCAGCGCGCGCCGACCACCACCACGTCGGTGTACTCGATTGCCGGAGAGGGGGTTCCGCGCATGCCCGAACACCTCGGTCACATAGTCTCGGACACTGTGTCCGATCGATGGTGAGCGGTGGCCGTCCGAATGTCAATATCGGTGCCGTGTCGGCAGAATGGGAGGACGTACCCACCCGGCACAGCCGAGCAAGCGGCCCGGAGCCGCAGAGAGGAGCCGGATGCCCTCGCTGACCCGTGTCCCCAGAAACGCACGCAAACCGGTCGACGATCGGCGCGCGGAGTTCGAGCGACGCGTCCTGGCCGCCGTGGAGGAGCTACTCGCCGACGGCACGCCCTACACCGAGATCGCCGTGCACCGGATCGCCGCCGCATCGCAGTCGGCGCGGTCGACGTTCTACCGGTATTTCCCGGACAAGAGCCGGCTGCTGATCCGCATGGCCGAATTGGCCACGGCGGATCTGTTCGAGGCCGCCGAGCGCTGGTGGAGCGCCGAGCACACCGGACGGCAGGCGGGTGTGGTGGCGGCCGTGCGGACCATGATCGCGGGGTTCCGCGAGCACCGATCGCTGCTGCTGGCGCTGAGCGAGGTGGCGGCCTACGACCGCGACGTCGGCGCGTATTGGCGGGGCCGGGTCGCCTCGTTCGTGCGGGTGGTGCGATCGCGGCTGGAGACCGACCGGGCAGCGGGCCGGATCAGCCCGGCGATCGACCCGCAGGCCACCGCCGTGGTGCTGACCTCGATGGTGGAACGCGCGATAGCCGCCAGCTTCTCCTCCGGTTCGGGCGTCAGCGACGACGCGCTCGCGGAGGCGCTGGGCCGGGCGATCTGGTTGACGGTGTACGGCGACGCTCCCCAGCCTTGACGGAACACCCGGCCGCACAGGCGCTTTCATTGCTACAGTCGCGCCCATGACGCAACCCCTGCGGATCGGCATCCTGGGCGCCGCCCGTATCGCCCCCGCCGCTGTCGTGCGACCCGCCAGGGCGAACCCCGGCGTGATGGTCGCCGCCGTGGCCGCGCGTGAGCCGGAACGCGGACGTGCGTTCGCGCGCGACCACGGCATCGCACAGGTCTTCGACAGCTACGCCGCGCTGATCGCCGCGCCCGATGTGGACGCGATCTACAACCCGCTGCCGAACGGCCTGCACGGGCGGTGGACGAAGGAAGCCGTCGAGGCGGGCAAGCACGTGCTGTGCGAGAAGCCGTTCACCGCCAACGCCGCCGAGGCGCGGGAGGTCGCGGCGCTGGCGGCGACGTCGGACCGGGTGGTGATGGAGGCGTTCCACTACCGCTACCACCCGATGACCAGGCGCGCCGAGGAGATCATCACCTCCGGTGAACTCGGCGAGCTGGTGCGGGTGGAGGCCGCGATGTGCTTTCCGCTGCCGCGATTCTCCGACATCCGCTACGACTACGCGCTCGCCGGTGGCGCGCTGATGGACGCCGGGTGCTACGCGGTCCACATGGCGCGGGTGTTCGGCGGCGAGGAACCGGAGGTCGTCGCGGCCACCGCGAAGCTGCGCGGCCCGCACATCGACCGCGCGATGAGCGCGGAACTGCGTTTCCCGTCCGGTCACACCGGCCGGGTGCGCTGCTCGATGTGGTCGTCGGACGTGCTGCGCATCGGCGCACGCGTGGTGGGCGAACGCGGTGAACTGCGGTTGCTCAACCCGGTGGCGCCGCAACTGCCGCGCAGGCTGTGGGTGCGATCGGAGCGCGGCAGGCGCACGGAGAAGATTTCGCGCCGCAGCACCTACGCCTACCAGCTCGACGCCTTCCTCGCGGCGGTGCGGCACGGGGAGCCGGTGCCGACCTCGCCGGACGACGCCGTCGCGACGATGACCGTCATCGATGCGATCTATGCCGCCGCGGGACTGCCGCTACGGCAACCGTCCTGACGAGGCGGCGGTGATCGCCTCGGCATAGACCGCCACCAGGCGTTCGGTGAAGCGGGACTGCAATGTCCGGTCGGCGTGGCGGGCCAGGACGTCCCGCATGGCGTCGAGCCGGTCCGGCTGCTGCGCCAGCACGCGCAGCGCCTCGGCCAGTGCGCCGGTCGAGGAATCACGAGCCCGGAATTCCCCACCCTCGGGGACTGTTTCGGTGACGTCGGGATCGCAGTGCAGCACTGGAAGACCCACCGCGACCGCCTCGAGCAGCACCATCCCCTGCGTGTCGCACCCCGCGGACGGGAACAGCAGCACATCGTGGGAACGCATGGCCGTCAGGCACTCCGCCTGGCTCACCTCGCCGTGCAGCCGGACCCGGTCGCTCAGCCCGAGCCGGTCGATCACCGCGCGCAGGCGCGGCTCCAGCGCTCCCGCACCGTAGATGTCGAGGGTGCAGCCCGGCGCCCGGTGCACCGCCTCGACGGCGTCCAGCGGCCGTTTCTCCGCGGAGAACCTGCCGCACCAGAGCACTCGCAGCCGGGCGTCGTGCCCGCCGGTGCGCTCGGGAAGAGCGCGGACCAGGTCGTCGTCGACACCGTTGGACACCACGTGGATCGGCCGGTCCACGCCGTGCGCGGCCAGCCGCCGGGCGAAATGCCGGGTCGGCACGACGACCTGGTCCGCGGCCTGTGCCTGGGCGACCAGCGGCCGCCAGGCGTGCCGCGCGGTGCGGCTTTCCGGCAGGCGCGGCATCGTCTTGCGCAGGCCGACGAACGCACCGTGCAGCACGCGCATGGTGAGCGCGGCGAGGTAGGGGAACGGGGAATTGCGTTCGATGAACGAGTCGTCGCGACTGTGCATGGACTGCACAACCGGAAGGCCGTGGCGGCGTGCGGCGCGCAACCCGGCGACGCCCGCGCCGTAGGTGGTCTGCGCGTGCACGACGTCGAAGCCGCGCTCGGCGAACACCGCGTCGACGAGGCGTGCGTTCCTGCGAGTGGGCAGGGCGACCGGATAGCCGTTCACCGTCGCTCCGCCCGTGGTCGCGAGCACGACGATACCGGGGTCCGGCGGCGTGGATTCCGGTGCGGGAATGGTGAATACCGTGACCTGATGCCCCAGCCGTTCCAGGGCCGTGCGCTGCGCGCGCATCGATGTCTGGATCCCACCGAGGGTGGCGGGGTGGAAGTCCGTGAACATGGCGATGCGCAGCGCGCGGCCGCCGCCCTCCGGTTCGCTCACAAGGCGCCCTGCGCTCGGGGGGCGGGATGCCGGCAGCCGTCGAGGAATTCGAGGATGTGCCCGTACACGTCCAGGGCTGCGCCGCGACCGAGGAAGGTGTCGAGGTGACCGTAGGACGGGACCTCCACGTAGCGGACGTCCAGCTCGGGATGGCGGGCGCCGAGCACGTCGTGGCACAACTTGTTCGAATCGAGCCAGACCTCGTTGCGGCTGCCCGACAACAGCAGCACCGGGCAATCGATCCGGTCGGCGTGGTCGAGCGCGTTCTCCGGGAGCGCGCGGTAGCGGTCGTCGTTGTCGTTCCAGCGTTGCACCGCGTGCGCCAGCTCCATGCGCCGCAACTGCGGAAGCACGTGGACCGGGATGGGCCCGAACAGCTCCGCCAGGCGGTCGTGGGTGCGCGGATCGAGATGGTCGTGCACGAACAGCTCCACACCCATGCCCCAGCCGCCGTGCACCATCCGGCAGGTGGGATCGGTGCATTCGCCTTTCCGGGTGAGCATGGCGTAGAGCAGCGTCTTGCGCGACCACAGCCCGACTTTGCGGAAGTCCGACTCGACGTGGTGGACGCGGGAGCCGAGCAGTTCGCCGCCCACGAGCACACGCATCCGCACCGAGTTGCTCACCTTGGGGGTGAGGAAGACTCCTTGGGCCACCACGCCGGCGAGGCCTGGTATCAGTCCCGCGGCCAGGCTCATCGACAGCGCCAAGGCGCCGACGCAGTGCGCGACCACGAACAGCGGGCGCTCGCCGATGCGCGCGCGGATCTGCTCGACGGCGCCGGGAAGGTCGTAGAGCGCCACGTCGTCGAAGCTGAAGCGTGGCCCGGCGGCGTTGTAGGGCAGGCGGCAGCTGCCGCGCCAATCCAGCAGCCACGGTTGGTATCCCGCGTCGAGCAGCGTGTCGACGACGTTGCGGATCTCCGGTAGCAGGAACATGTCCGAGGACACTCCGTGGCCGTGAACCAGCAGGACCGCGGGCCGGTCGGAGTCGTCGACCACGACGCGACGCAGGCCCAGCCGGATGCCGTCGGCGGCCTGGAACGGGATCTCCTCCACGGCAGGCGCGGCGCCCGGGCGGATGGGGGTGAGCATCAGCGCGACTCCTTCGCGTTCCGGCGCAGATCCAGCAGCTCGGTGCCCACGCGCAGCGCCGGTTCCAGCAGGCCCTTGCCGAGCTGGGATCCGAACCAGCTCAGCCACAACAGTTTCGCGGTCCGCCGCTGCCGCTCGGACAAGCGCGGATCCACGTGGATGCCGTCGATTTGATCGCGCAGGTAGGTCTCCAGGGGGACGGCGACCTCGCCGCTGAGGCTCGCCGGTTCGCCGGTGCGGCCGAGTTCCACGGTCAGCGTGCGCGCCTGCCGCACGACGGTGCGGCGCGCCTCGGCGTACTTGTAGCCGGACAGCCACCACGCGCCGCCCTCGGCATCCCGCAGCGACAGCCGGTAGTGCATCAGCGGATGCTTCCAGCCGTGCCGCACCGGGATGCCGTCGTGCGGGCGCACCGACAGCACTCCGGACACGGTGAGCGGTTCGTCGTGCAGCCGCGCGCAGCGAATCTCGCCGCTCACATCGACTGTGCGCCCGGCCGCCAGCTGGTGGGTGCTCGCGATGGACAGCCGCAGATTCAGCGTGCAGGACGTATCCGCGGCCGCGTCGACGGGCCCGAGCGTGCCCACCAGCGTCTCGGTGAACCACAGATAGGGTGTGTCCTCCGGCTGCGGCAGCCGCGCCAGGCCGGTGCCCGCGAGCATCTCCAGCGTCTTGCGTTGCGACTGGGCGCCGTAGCGGACCGGCTCGGGCAGGTTGTGGGCGCGCAGGAAAGCCCGGGTGCGTTCGTCGCCCGCGGCGGGAGCGGAGGCCATCGTCTCCAGCGGGTGGCGCGCGACGTGGCTCTGCAGCACCTGCGCCAGCGACTCCAGCTCCGGCACCGGCTCGGTGCGGATTCGTTCCACCACCTCGTCACACCAGGCGGCCCAGTGCTGCACCCGCATGTCGAGGCCGATCGCCGCCGACTCGCCGAGCATCTGCTCCAGCGTGGTCGGCGTGCCGGTGAGGTGGTAGTTGTGTCCCCAGGCGCTCGGCGCGCACACTATCGCCGCCGCGACCTTGCTCACCCAATCCACCGGGGCGACATGCAGATTGCGCAACGCGGGGACGGTGCCGAACCGCGACAGTGCCGCGATGATGCCGCTGTTGAGGTCGCGCGGATTGTGCGCGCCGGTCTCGCGGTGTCCGCCGATTCCGCCGGGGCGCAGCACCGTGACGACGACGCCGTGTTCGCGTGCCCGCCGCATGACCGCCTCGGCGGCCCACTTCGTGCGGTCGTAGCCGATCACGAGTTTGCCGACGTTCGCCACCGGATCGTCCTCGCCCATCGCGGCGATGCCGAGCTCGTTGAACACCGCGATCGAGGAGACGTGGTGCAGCGGTTTCGGCCTGCCGGTGGCGGCCAGCCGCGCCAGGGTCAACGGGCCGAGGACGTTGCCGCTGCGCAGGGACCGGTAGCCGCGCAGGAAGTCGACCGCGGCGCCGACATTGACGATCGCGTCGACGTCCTGCGCCAGCGTGGCCCAGCGGTCTTCGGACAGGCCGAGATCCGGTTCGCGCAGATCGCCGGTCAGCACCGTCACGCGCCTGCGGACTTCCGCCGACCACGGCAGCAGGAACCGCCTCAGCGCGGCGGCCAGCCGGTCGAGGGCGGCCGCCTCGTCCTGCGCGCGGATCAGGCAGACGACATGAGCGTCGCTGCCGCGCAGCAAATCCAGCAGCAGATGACTGCCGAGGAAGCCGGTGGCGCCGGTGAGCAGGACACGACGCGGGACGACACGCTCGGGCGGGTCGGCGAAGGGGAGCCGGTGGGCGCCTGCGACATCGGACATGAGCTGCGCGAGCTGCTCGTCCACCGCGTCCGGCGCCGCCACGGTCGTGACCGGTCGCGCGGCTTCGGGATGGGCGCCCAGCCAGCGCTGGGCCAGCCTGCGCGGACGGGCGTCGGCGAACACGTCGTCCAGGTCGAGCTGCACGCCGAGCTCGCCGGCCAGCGTCGCGACCAACTGCACCGCGGCGACCGACGTGCCACCGCCGTCGAAGAAATCCGTTTCCGGCCCGACGGTCTCGGCGGTGAATCGGTTCGCCACCTGGGTGACCGCCGCGGTGAGCGAATCGAGATCCCATTCCCCGGGACGTTCGGTCGCCGCGGTCGTGGTGGGCGCCTCTCCGCCCGCGCGCGCCAGCAACGCGGCCACGTCCAGGCCGCCGCCGCGCTCGATGGCCTCGGCGAGGTCGCGCCGGTCCGCTCGCGGGGACTCGCCGTTCGCGCTGTGCACAGGAAACTCCTTGTCGGCCATGATCATTGCGCCCAGGATCGGAACGTCCGCAGGCGATCCAGCGGCACCTCGGGCTCGAGCCGTTCGGCATCGACGTCGCCGCCGCCGAGCGCCGCGGCCAACCGGCGGGCGGGCACATTGCGGTCGGTGCGGTGGACGGTCATGCGCACCGTCGCGCAGCCCAGCGCCGCCGCGCGGTCCGCCAGCCAGCTCAGCAGGCGTTCCTCGACGCCGCGGCCGAGTGCGCGGCAGCTGAGGTGCCAGCCGAGCACCCGCAGCGCGGTCCCGTCGGCGTGCAGGCCCAGCACGGCGATGATTCCGTAGTCGCCGAACCGGTCCCGCGCCGCGGCCGTCCACACCTCGCCTTCCTCCTGCCAGTGGTCGACATCCCGCCCGCCGTCGGCGCTCATCGCGAACTGACTGGTCCGCCGGATCAATTGGGCGGCGCGCGCCCGAGTCCGGTCGGTCAGCCGCTCGACGGTCACCTCCAGGTGCAGGCTGTCGAGGAACTGGGCGAAGTCCAGTTGCTCGCGGGCCAGGTCCCGTGCGCGTTCGTGCCGGTAGAACTCCGCCCGTTCGGCGTCCTCCGCGGTCACCGCCACCGGCGTCACCGGCCACAGCCGGGTCAGGAACGCCTCCAGTTCATCGTCCGGCGGGCAGGTCACCGCGAGGACTTCCGGCAGGCGGGAGCGCATCTTCGCGATCTCGACCGGGTTGTCGTCCAGATAGACCACGTCGTCCAGCGCGAGCCGCAGAGCCTGTGCGGCCTGCGCGAGCCGCTCGGCCTTGCCCTCCCATCCGGTGGAGACGACGGTGAAATCCGACGCGCGCAGCGGGCTGTCCGGTCGGTCCAGCACCGCGTGGACGGATTCCTCGTCGTTGTTGCTGATCAGCACGAGCAGGGTCCCCGCCGCGCGCCATTGCCGCAGCCGCCGCGCCAGCGCGAGCCGTGGTGCGTCGAAAGTGACACCCTCGGGCCCGATCTCGCCCACGACGCCGCTCCACAGCGTGTCGTCGCCGTCCACGGCGATCACCTTCGGTGCGGGCAGCAGGGCGACGCGGGCCACGGCGGCGAGCGTCAGCGCCACCGCGGCCTGGAACTCCTCGGTGAACGGCAGGTGCGCCAGCGCGTCGGTCCGCTCGTCGAAACGGTGCGCCACCCGGTGCTCGCGGGTCCAGTCGGCCTCGGTGAGGACCGCGACGCCGGGGATCTCCCGCATCCGCTCGGCGGTGAGCCGTTCCCACCGGGCCAGCCGTTCATCGAGGGCGGGCGCGGGAAGGAAACCGACGATGATCGGCACCCGGGCGCGCTCGGCCGCTTCCCGGACGGCGGCGGGATACTGCGCGGCCAGATCGGTGAGCGAGTCGTCGGTGAGGGCGCCGAATCGCTCCAGGTCCGCCGCCCGCACCAGCACGATGCCCAGCGCGGTCGACGGCTGGACGAACACTCCCGACGGGTCGCGCAGTCCGGCCAGGACGTGGTGGTAGGGCGCTTCGAGCACGGTCGGTCCCTCCGCACCGTGGGCATGCGCGGCCGCGGCGCTGTACAGATCCGGCAGCTTGCCCAGCGCGAAGGTGGCCCCGAACGCGACGCCAGGCGGTATGTCCCGGCGCGGTGCGCGCGACAGCGGGCGCACCGGCAGCCCGGCGTGCTCGACCACCTCACCGAGCAGCGCGAGGTAGTCGTGCCCGAGACGGGTGCAGGTCGCGTCGTCGATGATGTCGGCGTTGTAGGTGAACCAGACCTGACCGGCGTCGGCCAGCACGGCCACCATGAGATCGAGATCGGAGTACCCGGTCCCCACCGGGACGATGTCCGCGCGCCCGCTCGGCGCGGCGGCCCGCAGGTAGTTGAAGTACACCTCCACCAGCGGCGCGTTGTCCCGGTACAGGCCCTCCGCGGCGAGCGCGGCGAGCGCGTCGGAGAACCCCGCTCCTGGCACCAGCAGCCTGCGCAGGCGGTCACCGGTCCGGCGCAGTAGATCGTCGAACGACTCGCCGGGCTCGACGATCGCGGGATAGGGCACCGGCACTCCGAAATAGCCGACGGCCGTCGGCGCGTCGGCGTGGATGCGGGTGTCCACCGGGACGGCCAGCGCGAAGCGATCGGTGTCCCGCAGCCGGGCCAGCAGCGCGGTCAGCGTGCCGAGGAACAGCGCCGCGGGCGTGATGCCCAGTTCCCGGGCCCGCCGCGCCGCGTGATCCTGCAGCCCGGCCGGCAGTGGCAGCAGTACTTCTCCGGCACGGTGAGTGCGCTGCGCGGGCCGGGGCCGGGCGAGGGTGAGCTCGAGGCGGCGGCAGCCCGCGAACTCCGCGCGCCACCGGGCATCGGGCTCGGCCTGCGGCGCCTGCGCGGCGAGCATGTCGTGAATATCCTTGTTGGACAGCGTATCCGGGTACGGCGCGCCGGACAGCTCGGCGTCGATCTCCCCGGCGACCAGCACCATCGACTGGACGTCGCACATGCCGTGGTGCGCGCCGAAGATCAGCGTCTGCTCGCCGGAATCCGACGTCAGCAGCTCGAACCGCCACAGCGGCCCCTGCGCGAGGTCGAACGGCTCGCGCATCAGCTCGCGGAACCGGGCACGCGCCACGGTGTGGTCGAGCCGGTCGACGTCCGCGCAGCGCAGCAGCGGCCCGCCCGGCCGCGACCGCACCTGCAGCCGGGTGCCGTGCTCGTCGCTGGGCACCACCGCCGTGCGCAGCGCCGCATGGCGCCCGGCGAGGCGGGCGAGGATCGCGTCCAGTTCGGCGTGGTCGACGGCCCGGTGCAGTCGCATGGCCAGACCGCCGGTCTGGGCGGCACTCGGAATGCCTTGCTGCGCGGTGCGCAGCAGCCGCATCAGGTCCCGGGTGACGGGCAGGGAGAGGACCTCGGGAACGTCCTGCTCCGCCGCACGCACGGCGGGCTCACCGGTGTCCGTGCGAGCTGCCTCGCCGACGAGGTATCCGGCCAGCGCGGCCGGACTCTGATGGGCGAAGATCTCGCTCAGCGGCACCAGGATGCCGGTGTCCTCGCGCAACCGGTTGCGCAGTTCCACCGCCATCAGAGAGTCCATGCCCAGCCCTTGGAACGACCGATCCGCCGTGATGGCGTCCGCGCCGGTATGTCCCAGTACGTCGGCAGCCCGGCGCGCCACCACGTCCACCGCGAGCGCGGTCGCTTCGGCGGGCGGCAATTCGCGCAGCCGCTGGGCGAATCGCGATCGCACCGACGGGTCGGCGGACTCGCGCTGGACGGCGGTGCGGCGCGACGGCGGGCGGGTCAGCCCGCGCAGCAGCAGGGGAACGGACGGCGCGCGCCGCAGCGCGTCGGCGTCGATCCGCATCGGCGCCAGCACCGGTTCGTGCTGCCGCAGCGCCGCGTCGAACGCGGCCAAGCCGTCCTGCGCGCTCAGCGGGCGCATACCGGAGCGTTCCATGCGGCGGATGTCGGCCGCCGCCAGCACCTCGTGCATGTCCAGGCTCCACGGGCCCCACGCCAGCGACTGCGCGGTGCGCCCCCGCGCGACACGATGGGTGGCCAGGGCGTCGAGGTAGGCGTTTGCGGCGGCGTAGTTCGCCTGGCCGGGATTGCCGAGAACGCCCGCGACGGAAGAGAACAGCACGAAGCAGGCCAGGTCCATGTCCTCGGTCAATTCGTGCAGGTGGTGCGCCGCGTCGACCTTCGGGCGCAGCACCGCCGCGAGCCGTTCGGGCGTGAGCGAGCCCAAGGTGCCGTCGTCGAGCACCATCGCGGCGTGCACGACGCCGCTGAGCGTGCGTCCGCGCAGCACCTCGGCCAGCGCGGCGCGATCGGCGACGTCGCAGCGGGCGAAGACCACCTCCGCTCCGAGACCGGTCAGTTCGTCGCGCAATGCGCCCGCGCCGGGGCCGTCGGCGCCCCGGCGGCTGACGAGCAGCAGCTTCCGGACGTCATAGGCGCGCACCAGATGCCGGGCCAGCAGCGAACCGAGCCGTCCCGGCGCTCCGGTGACGAGCAGGTAGCCGTCGCCGAACTCCGGGCGGCGCGGCGCATCCCCCGTCATCGGCGGCCGCGCCAGTCGCGGGACGGACAGGGCGCCGTCACGGACCAGCACCTGCGTCGCACCCGAGGACAGCACCGTCGCGATGTCGAGGTCGGCGTCGGCGCTGTCGACCAGCACGATGCGGTCCGGGTTCTCCGACTGCGCCACCCGGGCCAGGCCCCAGACCGCGGCTCCGGCGGTGTTCGGGACGTCCTCGCCGGGCAGCGCCATCGCCCGGCGGGTGCGCACCACGATGGTCGCCGCCGCCAGGCGCGGATCGTCCAGTGCCGCCTGCAACGCCTCCAGCGCCTGCCGCACCGCCGCGTGCACCGCGTCGATCGAATCGCCTTCGGCGACATCGATGAGCACCGCGCCGGGCGCGGGGTGTGCGGGGCCGAGCGCCGACCAGGGCACCGCGGTGACCGGCCGGACCGTCGCCGGTGTCGCGAGGGCCGCCCATTCCGGCCGGAACAGGGCGCGGTGCGCGGCCGACAGTGCTCCGTCGAGCAGCTGCGCCGCGGGCGCGGGCCGCAGCACCAGCGACCGCACCGATACGACCGGGCGACCGCTGGGATCGCTCGCGACGACGCGCACCCCGTCGGAGCCGTCGTGCGAGATCCGCACCCGCAGCGCCGTCGCACCGGAGGCATGCAAGCTCACCCCGGCCCAAGCGAACGGCAGCAGCGCCGAATCGCTGTCGTCCGCGTTCAGCAGCAGCGCAGCGTGGAGTGCGGAGTCCAGCAACGCGGGATGGATCTCGAACCGCGCGGCGTCGGCGTGGGCGGATTGTGGAAGCGTCACCTCCGCGAAGACATCCGCGCCGCGCCGCCACGCCGCGCGCACCGACCGGAACATCGGCCCGTACCGATGTCCGCGCTCGGACAGCCGCGCGTACAGGTCTTCCACGTCGACGGCCGCCGCGCCCGCGGGAGGCCACACGGCGGTGTCGGCATGTGCGGCATCGGCTTCTGATGCCTGCGCCAGCACCCCGCGCGCGTGCAACGTCCACGAGGTGTCCAGATCCCGTTCCAGACGGGAGTGGATCGAGACGGGGCGGCCGCCGGTCGCGTCGGCGTCCCCGGTTACCACCTGGATCTGCACCGCGGCGTCCGCCGGAACCACCAGCGGGGCGTGCAGCACGAGTTCGCGCACGTCGCCCGCGGCCACCTCGTCACCGGCGCGGATCGCCAATTCCACCAGGCCGGTGCCCGGCAGGAGCACCGCGCCGGGGGCGGCATGCTCGGCCAGCCACGGATGGGTCCGCAGCGAGATCCGGCCGGTGAGCGTCACGCCGCCCGAATCCGGGTGCGGCACAACGGCGCCGACGAACGGATGGCCCGCGGACTGCAACCCGAGCGCCGCGGCGTCCTCGGACGCCGATTCGGTCCAGAACCGCCGCCGGTCGAAGGCGTAGGTGGGCAGGTCGACGCCGCCGCGTGTGGGCACCAGGCGCGACCAGTCGAGGTCGCGGCCCGCCACCCAGAGCGCGGCCTGGGCGCGGGCCAGGCTGCGCGGCCCGTCCTGTTCGCGCACCAGCGAACCGACCGCGACCACTTCGCGACCGGTCTGTTCCGCGACGGCCCGCACGGCGGTGGTCAGCAGCGGATGCACGCCCAGTTCGACGAAATACCGGAACCCGTCGCCGATCATGCGCTCGATCGTGTCGGCGAACCGGACCGGTTCGCGGGCGTTGCGATACCAGTAGCCGCCGTCGGCGGAGTCGTCCGTCAGTTGCTCGCCCAGCACGGTGGAATACCACGCGACGGCCGGAGCCGCGGCGCTCAACCCGGCGAGCTCGTCCAGCAATCGCTCGCGGATCGGTTCCAGCAGAGCCGAATGTCCCGCCAGCGCCGGTCCCGCGGCCAGCACCCGCACCTCGACCTGGTCGTCCTCCAATTCCCGCACCAGTGCCTCGACCGCGTCGCGGGCCCCGGCCACGATCGTCGAGCGGGGAATGTTGACCGCCGCGACCGACACCGCCTCGAAGGCGGCCAAGCGCTGCGCGAGCCGCTGCTCGGGCAGCCCGACCATCGCCATCGCGCCCTCCTCGGCGATGTCCGCCATCAAGCGGCTGCGGGCCACGACCACCTGGGCCGCCTCGTCGAGAGTCAGCGCGCCCGCGACGTAGGCCGCGGCGATCTCGCCTTGGCTGTGCCCGATGACGGCATCCGGGATGACACCCACATCCCGCCAGGTGGCCGCGAGCGCGGCCATCGTGGCGAACAGCAGCGGTTGCACGCGGGTGAAGTCGCCCAGGTGTTCCGGGGTGAGACCGAACAGCGCGGTGGCAAGCGACCATCCGGTGCGGTGGCGGAACGCTTCGTCGCAGCGGGCGAACTCGGCGCGGAACACTTCGGACCGGGCCAGCATGTCGCGTGCCATCCCCGCCCACTGCACGCCTTGGCCGGGGAAGACGAACGCCGTCCTGCCCGCGGTGAGCGCCGCGTCGGTGGCGACCACGACATCGGGTTCGGCGCGCCGCTCGACCAGAGCGCCGAGGCCGGACAGCATGTCCTCGCGGTCGCCCGCGACGACGACGGCGCGCCATTCGAACGGAGTGCGCTGCATCGCCAACGAACGAGATACCGGTGCGGGCGTCAACGCGTGGTCGGCGGTGACGCGCTCGAGCAGGCGGCGCGCCTGACCGTGCAGCGCGGCCCGGTTGCGGGCCGAGATCGGCAGCAGGGCCACCCGGATGTCCTCCGGCGCGTCGTCGAACTCGCCGATGTCGTCGAGTGCGGGCGCCTCCTCCAGGATGAGATGGGCGTTGGTGCCGCTGAGCCCGAACGCACTGACTCCGGCGCGCCGCGGCCGGGCGCCGCGGGGCCACGGCGCCGAATCGGTCCGCACCGCCAATCCGCTGCCGTGCCAATCGATCTGCGCGGTCGGCGGTCCGTCGTGGGCCATCCCCGGTATCCGCTCGTGGTGCAGCGCGAGGATCAGCTTGATGACCCCGCCGATCCCGGCCGCCGCCTGCGTGTGGCCGACGTTGGATTTCAGCGAGCCCACCCCCAGCGGACGCTCCGGCTCCCGGCCGGGCCCGAAGACCCGGGACAGCGCCCGCGCTTCGATCGGATCGCCCAGGGCGGTGCCGGTGCCGTGCGCTTCCACATAATCCACGTCCGCGGGCGTCAGTCCCGCGGAGCGCAACGCCGCGTTGATGACCTGCTCCTGCGCGAACCCGTTGGGAGCGCTGATCCCTTGACTGCGGCCGTCCTGGTTGATCGCGGAGCCGCGGAACACCGCCAGTACGGTGTCGCCGTCGCGCCGGGCGTCGTCGAGCCGCTTCAGCAACACCAGACCGGCGCCTTCGGCCCAGACCGTGCCGTCGGCGCCCGCCGAGAACGGCGCACACCGTCCCGACGGCGACAGCACACCGAGCTTGCACAGCTCCACGTGCGCGGTCGGCCCCATCAGCAGCGTCGCGCCACCGGCCAGAGCGAGATCGCACTCACCGGCGCGCAAGCCCTGCGCGGCCAGGTGCATGGCGACGATCGAGGACGAGCACGCGGTGTCGAGCGTGACCGCGGGTCCGTGGAAGCCCAGCGTGTAGGCGACCCGGCCGGAGGCCACGCTCGGCGAGAGGCCGGTGCCCACCTGCCCGTTCAGTTGCTGCGGGGCCGGGTCGGCGAGATAGCCGGTGCTGTACACGCCGAAGTAGACGCCGGTCATACTGCCCTGCAACTGTCTCGGGTCGCGGCCGGATCGTTCGATCGCCTCCCAGCTCAGTTCGAGCATGAGCCGTTGCTGCGGGTCCATCACCGCCGCCTCGCGCGGGCCGATGCCGAAGAACGCGGCGTCGAATTCGTCGACCTGGGTGAGGTATCCGCCGCGGAAGGTGTATGCCTTGCCCTCCGCCGCCGGATCCGGATCGTAGAGCCCCTCGACGTTCCAGCGCCCCGGCGGCACCTCCGACAGCCCGTCGCGTCCGTCGTCCAGCATGCGCCACAGCGATTCCGGATCGTCGGCGCCGCCGGGGAAGCGACAGGCCATCGCGATGATCGCGATGGCGTCGTCGGTGTGCTCCTGAGGCGCGACGGGCGCGGTCTCGGCTTCGGTGCGGTGCAGCGCCGCGACCACTTGCGCGATGGTCGGGTGCTCGAAGAACAGATTGGTGTCCAGGGTCCGCCCGACTCCGTCGGACAACTCCACGACGAGTTCGACGAGATCCGCGGAGCCGAGGCCGAATTCGACCAGCGGACGATGCACGTCGATTCGCGCGGGATCCAGATACGCCAACCGGGCGATGATCTCCACCAGCCAGTTCTGCAATTCTTCGGCGGTCATGGCCGCACCGGGCGACGTGCCGGCCCGTGCGCCGAGCTCGTCGAACTCACCGCCGGCCGGCAGCACCGGGGAGAACTCGCCGTCGAGATAGGCTGCGCGGCAAGCTTGCCGCTGCACCTTGCCGCTGCTGGTCTTCAGAAGATCGCCGGGCCGGATCAGCACCACCGAGCGCAGCGTGAGCCCGTGCTCGGCGCCGATCGCCGCGCGGATCGCGTCCTCGGCGCCGGAGAGTTCGGCCGGGTCCTCGGTGCGCACCTCCGCGACGACGACGGGCAGTTCCCCGTCGATGCCCTCGTCCACGGAGAACGCCGCCACACACCCCGGGCGCACGGTCTCGTGCGCCGTTTCGGCCGTCAGCTCGAGGTCCTGCGGGTAATGATTCTTGCCGTCGATGATCAGCAGATCCTTGCGCCTGCCCGTGACGAACAGCTCGCCGCCGGACAGGAAACCCAGATCCCCGGTGCGCAGGAACGCGCGATCGTCACCCTCGAGCCGGGCGCGGAAGGTTTCGGCGGTGGCCGCTTCGTTGCCGAAATATCCGGCGGCGACACTGCTTCCGGACACCCAGATCTCGCCTTCGGCGCCCTCGCCGCACTCGGTGTGACGTTCGGGGTCCACGACGACGACCGACAATCCGTCGGCCGCACGCCCCACGCCGACCAGTTCGGACCGGCCGGGCGGCAGGATCACCGTCGGCCGCGCGCCGAGTTCGGCGGCGCTCACGATGAGCGTCGCCTCGGCCAGACCATAGACCGGCTGGAACGACTCCGCCCGGAACCCCGCGCTCGCGAAGGTGTCGGCGAACCGGCGCACGGTGGCCGGACGCACCGTCTCCGAACCGTTGAACGCCACCTTCCAGCCCCGCAGGTCGAGCCGGTCGATCTGCTCGGCGGTCATCCGGCGCAGGCACAGCTCGTAGCCGAAGTTGGGTCCGCCGCTGGTGTGCGCGCCGAACGCGGACACCGCCTGCGGCCAGCGCTCGGGCCGCTCCAGGAAGTGCCTGGGCGACAACAGCACCGCGTTCCCCCCGACGAACATCGTCTGCAACACGGGCGCGATGAGCCCCATATCGTGGTACATCGGCAGCCAGCTGACGAACAACGCGCCGGTGAGCGACGCCAGCACCTCCTGCGTGTGGCCCAGTCCCGTGGCGATGGCGCGCTCGTTGTCCAGCAGGTTCGCGTGGGTGACCACGACGCCGCGCGGCGCGCTCGTCGAACCCGAGGTGTATTGCAGGAAGGCGACCGATTCCGGGCCGACGGCGGGCCTGCGCCACGAGGCCGCCGCGTCGTCGGGGATCTCGTCGGTGGCCAGCCAGGCCGGTGCGCCCAGTTCGGGAAGCTGCTCGACCGCCGCGGCCGCGTCGGCGCGGACCTGCCCGGTGGTGAGCACCGCGTCGATGCCCGCGTCGGTGACCATGTGCCGCAATCGGCGCAGGGACCGGGCGTCCAGCTGTGGCAGCGGTGCGGGCACGGCGACGACGTTCGCGGCCAGGCAGCCGAAAAAGCTTGCGATGAAGTCGAGTCCGGACGGATACAGCAGCAGCGCCCGCCGGATGCCGCGATCCTGCAAGGCGGCGGCGATCGCCTGCGCGCGCGCCGACACGGCGGCGTAGGTGAGCTCGTCGACGGGCCCGTCGGACTCCCCGGACCGCAGGAAGCGGTAGGCCGTTTCGCCCGTGTGGGTTTCGCCACGGCTGAGCAGGACATCGACGAACGAACGGAATTCGGTCATGCGGTACAACCTTCGGAACTCGACTGTCACGGTTGTCGTGCGCGCATCGGACGACGCCGCGATCGCGCGGCGGCCGACCGGCAGCTCATGGTCGGGTGGACGCGGCAGCGAGTTTCTCCACGGCGTCGACCGCCGCGAGCACACCGTTCTCCGCCGCGACCGTGCGGCCGATCTCCGCCGCTCGCTGCCGCACCGTCGACGTCAGGACCTGCGCCAACGCCTGATGCAGGCGATCGGTGGTGATCGTGCGATACGGGAAGGTCGCTCCGATATCGAGCGCGGCGATGCGCCACCCGTAGAAGAACTGGTCGCTGTGCACGGGGATCACCACGGCCGGGACCCCCGCTCGCACCACGTCGTGGGTGTTCCCGCTGCCGCCGTGGTGCACGACGGCGCTGCAGCGCGGGAGCACGCGGTCGTAGTCGAACGAATCGATGATCAGCAGGCTGCGATCGGCGCTGAATCCTTTCGGGAACCCCTCGCCTTTCACCGTGACGAGGGCCCGCGTCCCCAAGCGCGCGCAGACCGTCGCGATCATCTCGCGGCATTCCACCGGATCGAGCACGGGCATCCCGGTCATACAGAAGTAGATCGGCGGTTCCCCTTCGTCGAGCCACGCGTCGAGAGCCGGGTCGACGACCGCTTCGCCCCAGGCGTCGCGCAGCGTCGGCGGCAGGATGGAGGCGCCGACGATCGTCGCGCGTTCCGGCCAATCGTGCGGCTTGGGCAACAGCACCGGACTGACCATGTGGACGAGCGGGATCTGCTCGGCCCGCAGTCGCCGGAACGGATTGCGCGGTCTGCCCGGCAGTTCCATCTGCCGGCGCAATTGCCGGTCGACCTTGCGATACAGGAAGGTGTAGGACAGTTCGAAGAGGCTGTAGGTCGCCCGCGACAGCATCCGAGACGACGTCATGTTCTTCGCCATGAACGACGACGGGAACTCGTCGGTGCGTTCGAGCGGGTAGGGCAGGCAGCCGATCACCGGTGTCCCGGTCTTCTCGCGGAACTCCATCGCCCACGGCAGCGTCGACGCGCAGGCGACTACGACATCCGCGGTCGCGCAGGTTTCCGCGAGCACCTCGTGCATCGCCACGCCCCGCTCGCCTTCGATGATCTTCACCGTGTCGAGCATGATGCGAACGAACGGCAGCGTCTTGCCGGAGGCCAGGGCCCGTTTGGCCGCGGTCGTCTCGAGCAGTTCCGCGGCATCGAAGGGGATCACGTGGGGTTCGAAATCCGCGTTGCGCATGATGTGCGCCTGATTACGGGTGGCGGTGATCCGCACGTCGTGCCCGCGGGCGCGGAATTCGTGCGCCAACGCGAGATACGGTTGATGATCGCCCCTGGTACCTGCGGGCAACAAGGCCACACGCATACTATCGACTTCCGCTCGTGCACTGGGCTCGTCGGGCCGAGTTCGGTGAATCGGCCGACATCTGGTTCGTTGTGGGGTCCGCCTCCCGCGGATGTCCTACTCGCTCGACAGAGTTCGGAACGGTACTCGGCCCCCCGCCGTCCTCAACGGGCCGATTGCCTGCCTGCAGAATCGAGGGATGATCCTTTCGTCCGAACCGTGAACCCACCGACTACCCGCACTCGGCGTGGTCGGCTCCTGCGAAACCGGCGCAGGCCAGTATTCCGGCTCTACCGGGCGCCGTCCAGACTAGGCGGGGGAGGAGTCGTCGCCTTCTCACTGGTGGGAGCTGGCATGCCCCGAAAATCAGGGGGTGCAAACGATTTCGTCTCGCTACGGTGCCCGGGTGCGGGTAATGAACGACTATTTCGGTGAACAGGTCGCGGCGAGTTACGAGAGTCCTCGGCCGTGATGTTCGAAGCGAGCGTCGTGGATCCGGCCGTGCAGTTCCTCACGCAGACGATGACTTCCCACTACGTGGACATCGTCGACGGACGCGGAACGCACCGATCGATCCCGTTCCGCTACGTGTGGCCCGCCGAACTGGACCTGATGGCCGAGCAGGCCGGGTTGCGACTGCGTGAGCGCTGGGACGGCTGGACGCGCGAGCCGTTCACCGGTGAAAGCCGCGGGCGCGTCTCGGCGTGGGAGAAGATCGCCGACTGAATCCGATCGCAGATCACGCCGATGCGGAATTGCCCGCGCGATGCCGGGCGCTATTCGTCGTCGTCCTGGTCGCTCGACTGAGGCGGCGCGCTGCCGAATTTCGCCGGACGAGTGGTCGGACGGGCGACAGCTGAGCCGGCTGCCGGGGTCGAACTCGGCGAGAAAGGGGCCGTTTGCAGCCGTACCGGTCGCGCGGGCAATATATGGAGGCTCGATGGTCGCCGCGGTGCGCCGCCGGCTGCGTCGCATCCCGTGCCGCGGCAAGGGGACCCCGCTGTTCCGGGGGTGGAACCGATCTGTTATCTACTGGCTACGATTTATTTCGACTGCACGCGCTCGGTAACCGCGAAGGGATTATCTCTATGGCACGCAAGGTCGTCGTGACACTGGTCGATGACTACGACGGCAAGTCTCAGGCCGAGGAAACCGTGTCTTTCGCCGTGGACGGCGTGGCCTACGAGATGGACTTGTCGACGGAGAATGCCGGTCAGTTGCGCGGATTCTTCGAACAGTGGGTTCCGTATGCCCGCAAGGTCGGTCGTGCGCGGCGCGGGCGCGGCGGTGTCCTGCGGCCGGCGACCGATCGGGAACAGGCCACGGTGATCCGGGAATGGGCGCGCAAGAACGGCATCGATGTGTCGGCGCGGGGACGGATCTCCGCCGAGGTCGTCGAGGCGTACAAGAAGGCGAACGGATAAGCGATAACGTCGCCCGGCCGGGGTAAGCGACCGGTATGACGGTGACGATCGGCCCCGAGCAACAGGATCTGCCCCGCCCCCGCGGCGAGCTGTCGGAGACGGTGGTGGAACTGCTGCGCGGCCGCCCGGGCGATCCGGTGCCGGGACTCGGCTCGGTGGACCCGTACGGCGAAGACCTGCATCTGGCGCTGCACACCTGCTATGAGCTGCACTATCACGGTTTCGGTCCGGTCGACGCTGGGTGGGAATGGGACCCGGGTCTGCTGGGTCTGCGCGCCGCGATGGAGCAGCGGTTCCTCGGCGCGCTGCGGGAGGATGTGGCGGGTGGGGCCGATCTGGACGCGGAACTCGACCAGTTGCTGGTCGCGCCGGCCGACCCCGACGGATTGAGCGGTTACCTGCGCGACGAGGGCGAGTGGTGGCAGCTGCGCGAATACTTCGTGCACCGTTCGATCTACCACCACAAAGAGGCCGATCCCTACGCCTGGGTGATTCCCCGGCTGCGCGGCCAAGCCAAGGCCTCGCTGGTCGCGGTCGAGTTCGACGAGTTCGGTGGCGGCCGCGGCGAACGCGTGCACGCGCAGCTGTACGCGGATCTGCTGGCCGGCGCCGGACTGAACCCGGACTATCTGCACTATCTGGATGTGGTTCCCGCGCCGATGCTCGCGCTGGTGAACATGATGTCGCTGTTCGGGCTGCACCGCTCGTGGCGCGGCGCGCTGGTCGGCCACTTCGCGACGGTGGAGATCACCTCCCCGCCGGGCGCACAGCGTCTGGTGGAGGCGTTGCGGCGGTGGGACGCCGACCCGGCGTGTGTGCTGTTCTACCGCGAGCATGTCGAAGCCGACGCGGTGCACGAGCAGGTCATGCGCACCGGCGTGATCGGTGATCTGCTGCGGCGCGAACCCGCGCTGACGAAGTCGGTGGCATTCGGCATCCAGGTGACCAACCTGCTGGAGGACCGGTTCGCCGATCATGTGCTGGCGGCCTGGCGCAGCGGTGGCAGTTCGTTGCGCGAGCCCCTGGGCGGCTCGGACGGCGCGGGGGATTAAGCCGCTCGCGGCGGGCTATCCGCCGAATGTGATGTTGATACGACCTCCCGGCGTCTATCCGCCGCAGCTGGACACCTGGTTGCTCGTCCGTGCGCTGTCCGAGGCGGGCGTGCCGCGCGGCGGGCACGCGCTGGACGTGTGTACCGGCACCGGCGCCCTGGCCGTCGCCGCCGCGTACACCGGAGCCGCACGGGTGACGGCGGTGGACGTCTCCCGCACCGCCGTGGTGTCCGCCTGGCTGAACTGCCGGCTGCGCGGGATCGACGCGGAGGTGCTGCGTGGGGACTTCGCGGCGGTCCTCGGTGCGCGCAGTTTCGATCTGGTGCTGGCCAACCCGCCCTACGTGCCCGCTCCCGAGGGGACCGACACCCGTGGTCTGGCGCGGGCGTGGAACGCCGGAGCCGGGGGGAGGGCGATTCTCGACCAGTTGTGCGCGGCGCTGCCCGGACTGCTGAAGCCGCGCGGGGTCGCGTTGATCGTGCATTCGGCGCTCAGCGATCCCGATACGACGTTGGACCAGTTGCGCGAGCGGGGTCTGAAGGCGGCGATCGTGGCGCGGGCGACCGTGCCGTTCGGGCCGGTGCTGCGCCGCCGCGCGGAATGGCTGGAATCGGCCGGGTTGATCGGACCCGGTCAGCGAATGGAAGATCTGGTGGTGATCCGTGCCGACCGTATCCGGCAATGAGCAGTGGCGGCGGGTGACGCTCACCGCCGACGGCCCCGCGTTGATCGAGGGCCCGGTCGAGTTCGTCACCGCGGACGGCAGGACGATCCGTTCCGACCGGTTCGTGGTGGCGCTGTGCCTGTGCCGGCGCTCGAAGAACTATCCCTTCTGCGACACCAGCCACCGCAAGCGCCGCCGCTCGGCGTGACCGCGGGTCACGACGGCGAGCCGTCCCGGGTCAGCGACCGGACGGTGTCGAGCAGCGTTTCGGTGGCGCAGGTGACGGTCTGCTCGACCACGTCGGCGGGCTCCCCGTCGAACTGACGGTGCCAGGCGTGCACGCCGCGCTCGGTGGCGATCGCGAACCACACCGATCCCGGCGGCTGGCCGTCCTGCGGATCCGGGCCGCCCGCGCCGGTGACCGCTACGGCGACAACCGCTTTCAACAGGCGACGGACGCCGGTGGCCATCGCTTCGGCCGCGGTTTGCGACACCACCGGCACGTCGGGCACCCCGAGAACGGTCCGCTTGACCTCCGTGCTGTAGGCCACGAGGCCGCCGCGGAACCAGTCCGACGAATTCGGCGCCGCGCCCAATGTGGCCGAAATCCGTCCGGAGGTGAGCGATTCGGCGACCGCCACGGTGATCTCCGACTTCTGCGCCGATTCGGCCAGCTCGTGTGCGTAGTCGTCCGCCTGGGGCATCTTCGTCCTCTCCTGTGTCGGCTGCCTGTTCACCATACGGCCGGCGGCGGGATGCGGCCGCGCGGCGGTCACCACGGTTTCGGCGGCGTGGCGCCGGGAATGTCGGCAGAAGACTCGGCCCCGACGCAAGGAGAAAGCGATGACCACCGACGCGATCGTGCTGCTTCGCGACGACCACAAGGCGATCCGGAAGCTGTTCCGCGAGTTCGAGAAGGCGGGCGACGACGCCGTCGAAACCAAGGGCAAGGTGGTGAAGAAGATCATCGAGGCGCTCACTGTGCACACCTATCTCGAGAACGAGTGCATGTACCCCGAGGTGCGCAAACTCGTTCCCGACCTGGAGGACGACATCCTGGAGTCCTACGAGGAGCATCACGTCGCCGACGTGCTGGTCACCGAGCTGGCGATGATGAAGCCCGGCGACGAGCACTTCACCGCCAAGACCACCGTGCTGATCGAGAACGTCGACCATCACATCGACGAGGAAGAGAACGAGTGGTTCCCGAAGGTGCGCGAGCAGCTGGGACGCAAGCAGCTGCAGGAGATCGGCGCGCGGATGCAGGAGCTGAGGAAGAAGGCGCCGACCTCGCCCGCGCAGCCCTCGGCACTGAAGAAGACCGTCGACGCGGTACTGGCCTGACCGGCGCGATCGCGCCGGCATCCGAGGAGGTGCCGGCGCGATCGCGTGCGAGGGTTCATCCGGCGGGCGGGTACTGCTTGGCGCGCAGCACCCGGGCCAGGTGCGCGGCGTTTGCGGCCAGCGCCGCGGTGGCCGAGGCGACCGCTTTGGGTACCGCGTCGAGATCCTGGTAGTCGGTGCCGCCCATGGCTTGGTCGTTCCAGTACGTGCACCCCTGTGCGGGGATGCTGAATCCGATGTCGTTGAGCCCCTGATACAGATCGGCGACGATCTTGTGCGCGCCGTCCTCGTTGCCGACCACCGCCACCGTGGCCACCTTGCCGACCATCGCGGGCCGCCCCTCGTCGTCGGTCTCGGACAGTTCGGCGTCCAACCGCTCGAGCACCCGCTGCGCCACCGACGACATGTGCCCCACCCACGTGGGTGTCGAGAGGAGCAGGATGTCGGCCGCCGCGATCCGCTCGCGAATCGCGGGCCACTGGTCGCCGGGGCCCTCGTCGGCGGTGACGCCGGGCAGCACGTCGTAGTCCACTACGCGCAGCGCCGTGCCGGGCACGTCGTGCTGGGCCAGCTCGTCGAGCACCTGCCGGGCGATGAGGTCGCTGCTGGATTCGGCGGGTGACTTCTTCAGGGTGCACACCAGCGCGAGCGCGGTCGGTCCTGGCATGAAGGAAACCTCCTGATCGACATCATGTTTCGGTTCGGCCGCGGGCGACGACCCGGATCGTGCGCAGCCGCGAGTCCGCGGCGTCCGGCACGTTCATGCCCGCCTCCAGCCCGGTGCGCAGGTAGTCGACGACCGCGCCGTCGATGCGTTCACCGGGCACTACCACCGGAATACCCGGTGGATAGGGGGTGAGCTGCTCGGCGGCGATCCGGCCGACGGCCTCTTGCGCGTCCACCGTCTCCACCGGGCCGAAGAACGCGTCGCGCGGCAGCATCACCGATTCCAGCTGCAGATCCTCGGGAGAGGGCAGGTCGATGCTCGGCGGCCGGGGATCGTCGAGCTGGTCGCGCCAGGCGGCGACGCCGTCGACGAGGGTGTCGACGGTGTCCTTGTCGTCGGCGAGCGACAGGGTGGCGAGCAGACGGCGGTGATCGCTCAATCCCATGTCGATGCGCCGGTGCTCGCGCAACCAGTCCGCGGCCTGATAGCCGCTGGCGCCGGTGCCGGACACGTCCATGAGGACTTGGAGCCGGTCGAGGTCGTGCGAGGCTTCCACGCCGAGCAGTTCGTCTTCGAGCACCCTGATGCCCGGAATCGCCGCGAGCTGCCGCCTGGCCTGTTCGGCGACCAGCAGCGCGTCACCGAGCAGCTCCTGGCCGCGCTCGACCATCTGCCTGCGCCAGCCGTCGAGCGCGGCGTAGACCAGGACGTTGGGGCTGGTGGTCATCAGCAGGTCCGCGCATTCGCTGAGCCGGATCGGGTCGACGAGATCGCCTTGCAGATGGAACACCGAGCCCTGTTCGAACCCGGCGCCCATCTTGTGCACGCTGACCACGCACAGATCCGCGCCGGCGTCCATGGCCCAGGTCGGCAGGTCGTCGTGGAACGGCAGATGCGCGCCCCACGCCTCGTCCACGATCAGCGGCTTGCCCCGCTCGTGGCAGACCTCGGCGATGCCCGCGATGTCCGCGCAGGTGCCGTACGGGCTCGGGCTCACGATCAGCGCGCCCGCGGCATCCGGGTGCGCGTCCCACGCCTCGCGCACCTGCTGCGGTGCGGGCGGGTGCGCGAAGTGCAGGTCTGTGTCCCAGCGCGGCGTGATCCAGTGCGGCTGGACGCCGGAGAAGACCAGCCCGGCGACCACCGATTTGTGACTGTCCCGCGCCACGAGCAGGCCGCCGTCGTGGCCGCCTGCCACGGTCATCATGGCCGCTTTGACGGACAGGGAACTGCCGCAGGTGGAGAAGAACGCCGATTCCGCTCGTACCGCGTCGGCCATGAGGGCCTCGGCGCGGGCCAGGTAGCCGCCGCGCGCCAGCCGGTCGTCCAGTCCGGCGACGGCCAGCACATCGGATCCGAAGGCGTCCCGGCCGATCACGTCCAGGACGCGTTCGTCGGTTCCGCGTCCTTGCCGATGCCCGGGGGGCGTGAAGCCGTACCGGCCCAGCCGGTGATAGTCGGCAAGCGCTTCCAGCAGAGGAGCTCGTGTATGGTCCACGGCTACCGCCTACCCGGAATCGCCGGCGGCACACCTACGGCTCACGAGACCCGTCGTATACGGGCGGCCGCGGTCTTGAACAGCGGCTGCTTGGACGCCGGATCCACATCGGTGCGGGTCAGCTCGTTCGCGGCCCGGTCGTGCGCGCCGTCGCCGCGATCCCAGTACCCGTAGTGGAAGGGGATGAAGACGACGCCGGGACGGATCTGCGTGATGCGTGCCCGCGCGTGCACCGCGGCCCGGGGCGTGGTGATCTCGACCGCGTCGCCTTCGCGCACCTGCGCGGCCTCGGCGTCGGCGGCGGAGATCTCGACCCACACCTCGGGCGCCGCGCGGTTCAGTTGCGGCACGCGACCGGTTTTGGTGCGGGTGTGGAAGTGATAGATGGTGCGTCCGCTCAGCAGCGCGAGCGGATACTGCGGCGAGGGCGGTTCCGGCGGTGGGAGGTACGGCGCGGCTTTGATCATCGCCTTGCCGTGCGGATTGAACGCCCGGTAGTCCTGCGCGCTCCAGGGCGCACCGGTCACCAGGTCCTTGCCGTAGCTCTCGCAATAGGCGGGGTCGGCGGCGAAGGCCCCGTCGGTGTAGAGACGTTCGGTGCCGTCGGGAGCCTGTTCGGTGCACGGCCATTGGACGCCTCCGGCGCGCAGTTGCGCGTAACCGATCCCGGTGTAGTCGCAGGGCCTGCCCGCGCTGCAGCGCTGCCAGGCCGCGAACGCCGTCGGCGCGTCGTGCCACGACGGCAGCGGCTCGCCGTCGCGGTCGCGCAGGTCCATCCGGCGCGCGAAGTCCAGGAAGATGTCCAGGTCGGATCTGGCGGTGCCGGGTGGCGGCACCGCCTGCTCGGACAGGTGCACCGTGCGGTCGGCGTTGGTGAAAGTGCCGGTCTTCTCGCCCCACGCGGCGGCGGGCAGGACCACGTCGGCGAATTCGGCGGTCTCGGTGCGGAAGATGTCCTGCACGACCAGGAACAGGTCGCGCCGCGACAGGACGCGGCGCACCCGCTCGAGCTCGGGCAGCGACACCGCCGGGTTGGTCGCCGACACCCACAGCATCCGGATGACGCCTTCGTCGGCGAGTTCGAACATCCGCATGGCGTCGGTGGGCGGACTGTCGTGGCGCAGCCGTTCGGGGTCGACGTTCCATACCCGGGCCAGCTCGGCGAGGTGGGCGTCGTCGGCCCAGTTGCGGAATCCGGCGATGTCGCCGTCGGCGCCGCACTCCCGGGTGTTCTGCGCGGTGGGCTGACCGTTCATCTGCAGGATCCCGCACCCCGGCCGGCCGAGCATGCCGCGCACCAGATGGATGTTGTTGACCTGTACGGCGCCCGCGGTCGCCTGATGGGATTGGTAGAAGCCCTGCAGCACCGTCGACACCAGCCGTCGCGCGGTCCCCAGCAGCCGCGCGGCCGCGCGGATGTCGTCCACGTCGAGACCGCAGATGTCGGCCGCGCGTTCCGGCGGCCACTGCGCCACCTGCTGCGCGAGGTCGTCGAAGCCGATGGTGTGGGCGCGCACGTAACCGGTGTCGACCCATCCGTTGCCGATCAGCTCGTGCAGCAGCGCGTTCAGCAGCGCCACGTTGGTGCCGGGCAGCGGCGCGAGATGAATCGTCGCGTGCCGGGCCACCGGAGTCGGTCGCGGGTCGACGCACAGCAGCCGTGGCGGATTCGGGCCCGCCAACCGGTCGAGCATCCGCGACCACAGCACGCTCTGGGTCTCCGCGACGTTGTGACCGAAGGCGGCGATGACGTCGGCGTGGTCGATATCGGTGTAGGTGCCGGGCTGGCCGTCGCAGCCGAAGGACTGCTTGAGGCTCTCCGCTGCGGTGGCGGTGCACAACCGGGTGTTGCCGTCGAGATGATTGGTGCCGAGCCCGCCGCGGGCGATGACGCCCAGCGTGTAGTACTCCTCGAGGAACAGCTGCCCGCTGGTGTAGAAGCCGACGCTGTCCGGGCCGTGCCGGTCGAGCAGGCCGCGGGTGTGCGCGACGATCCGGTCCATCGCGGTGTCCCAGTCGGTCGCCACCAGTTCGCCGTCGATTCGCACCAGCGGCGTGGTCAGCCGATCCGAGGAGGCGTTGGCCTGCCAGCCGTAGAGATCCTTGGGGTCCAGCCGGCCGCGGTTGACCCGGTCGCCCGCGCGCCCGCGGACGCCGACGATCCGTCGGCCGCGCACCGCGATGTCGAACGCGTCGCCGTTGGAGTGCAGCACCGACGCCGAGGGAACCCACCGTTCCACGTCGGCGGCGGTGACCCCGGCGGCCAGGTGCATGTCCACGCGCGGCGGCCACTGCTCGCCGGGACCATACGGTGTGCGCGCGCCCCAGGGATGGGCGATCCGGTCGAGTTCCACCACGGTGCCCGCCTACCCGGCGGGGGTTCGGGCAAACCCGGCGGCGGTCGTTTCGGGCGCAGGCGTCCGGGTAGGACCGGGACTGTATCGACCCCGAACCGGAGGAGCGCCCGGATGAAGGCAGTGACCTGGCAAGGACGACGCAAAGTGGCCGTGGAGACGGTGCCCGATCCGCGTATCGAGGCACCGACCGACGCGATCATCGAGGTCACCTCCACCGGGATCTGCGGATCCGACCTGCACCTGTACGAGGTGCTGGGCGCCTACATGAGCAGCGGCGACGTGCTGGGCCACGAACCCATGGGGCGGGTGGTGGAAACCGGCTCGGCGGTCGCCGGGCTGACTCGCGGCGACCGTGTGGTGATCCCGTTCCAGATCAGCTGCGGCGCCTGCTACATGTGCCGGACCGGCCTGCCCACCCAGTGCGAGACGACCCAGGTCCGCAAATACGGTTGTGGCGCGGCCCTGTTCGGCTATTCGAAACTCTACGGGCAGGTGCCCGGCGGCCAGGCGGAGTATCTGCGAGTCCCGCACGCCGACGCCACCCATGTCAAAGTGCCCGAGGGGCCCTCCGACGACCGTTTCCTGTACCTGTCCGACGTGCTGCCCACCGCCTGGCAGGCGGTGGAATACGCCGCCGTGCCGGACGGCGGATCGGTGACCGTGCTCGGTCTCGGCCCGATCGGGGACATGGCCTGCCGGGTCGCGGCGCATCGCGGCTATCGCGTCATCGGCGTGGATCGGGTGCCCGAGCGGCTGGCGCGGGTGGCCGGGCGCGGCGTGGAGGTGATCGACCTCGCCGCCGTCGACGAGCCGGTCGGCGACATCATCCGCGGCTGGACCGACGGCCGCGGCACCGACGCGGTGATCGACGCGGTGGGGATGGAGGCCCACGGTTCGCCGATCGCGTCGGCGGCCCAGCGCTCGGCGGCGTTCCTGCCGGACCTGGTGGCGCAGAAGGTGATGGACACCGCGGGCGTCGACCGGCTCGCGGCGCTGAACTCCGCGATCGACATCGTCCGTCGCGGCGGCACGATCTCCGTGATCGGTGTCTACGGCGGCATGCTCGATCCGCTGCCGATGCGGGTGCTGTTCGACAAGCAGATCCAGCTGCGGATGGGCCAGGCGAACGTCAAACGATGGGTGGAGGACATCATGCCGTTGCTGCGCGACGGCGACCCGCTGGGCGTGGACGGCTTCGCCACCCACCGGCTACCGCTGAGCGACGCGGCGCAGGGCTATGCCATCTTCCAGCAGAAGACCGACGGTGCGATAAAAGTCGTGCTCGACCCGACCGTCACGACCTGACCGGCGCAGCGGGCGGGCACCGGACCCGGCCGCGGTCGACCGAGACCGCGGCTGCGGGCGGTTTGCTCTGTTCGGACCTGGGTAGCTGCCGTGTATGAGCTTCTTACTACGCGCAGCCGTCTCGCCGTGGTGGCTCGAGGCGCCGACCTCCGTCGCTGCCGAGATGGCCCGCGCCGGTGTGGAGAAGGCCGTCGGTCTGGGCGCGAAAGCGGCCCAGGCGCCGGTGCAGGCGGTGGCGGCGGGCGCGCGGGCGAGCGCGTCGCTGCTGAACCTGGGACGCGACGAGGAATTGCGCGACGAATTGGCGGCGCTGATCGATCCGCATGCGCTGCGCACCCGCCGCCGGGTGGCGCTCTACGAGGACCGGGCCACCGTGGAGGTGCGCGGACTGGACTCCGGCAAGAGCGGCGACGTCACCCGGGCGCTGCACCGCACCCTGGACCGGCGCCGCGACGTGCGCTGGTGGCGGGTGAACGCGGTGACCGGCCGCGTCGTGGCCGCGCTCGAGCACGGCGCGGCGGACCTGCCCGCCTTGGTGTCGGCCATCGAGTCCGTCGAGGCCGACACCGCCGTCGGTGATCTGGACTGGAGCCGCGGCTGTGAGCATCCCGGCGACCGGGAACCGTTGCTGGCGGCCGGGGTCCAGGTCGCCGGAGACGTAGGTGCGATCGCGCTGTCTACGGTGGCCGCGGTGCTGCCGTTGCGCGGGCCCGCCCGGGTGCTGCGCGCGGTGGCAGCCTTCGTCGACACCCAGCCCCGCCTGCGTAAACCACTGGAGGAACAGCTCGGCCGTCCCCGCACCGACATGGTGCTCACCACGGCCAACGCCATCGGCAACGCCCTGGGCAACAGCGCGGCGGCGGGCACGGCGAACCTGGTGATCGACGCGGTGCACCGCGGTCTGACCCTGACCGAGTCGCTGACCCGCTACGCGCAATGGCGCGACTGGGAAGCCGAGATCGATCGCCGCCCGGCGGAAGTGTGCGATCCGCTGTCGCCGCCCGCCCGCGTGGTCGAGATGCCGCAGGGACCGATCGAGCGGGTCGCCGACGAAACGGCCGCGGGCGCGCTGGTGGGGGCGGTGACCTCCGTGCTCGGCGGCCGCGGCCTGTTCGGCGCCGCCGACGCGCTGGAACTGGGAGCGCCCAAGGCGGCGCGGGCGAGCCGCGAAGCCTACGCGGCGCTGGTCTCGACGATGCTGGGCCGGGCGGGTGTGCTGACGCTGCACCCGCGCGTATGGCGGCGGCTGGACCGTGTGTCGGCGCTGGTCATCGACGGAGAGTCGCTGTTGACCGCGCGCCGGTTGGTCCTCGACGCCGAAACGGACGATCCGCGATGGTCGGTCGCCGAAGTATGGAGTGCGGGTCAGCGGCTGCTGTGGGAACAGGAGACCGGGGAAGGCGACGACCTGCTACCCGACGACACCGACCGCTATCTGTCCTCGGGCGGGCACCGGCGGCTGGTGCATCCGGCGACCGGGAAGCCCGACAACGGTGTCACGCGCCGCGCCGTGTGGCGCGAACTGCACGACAACGGCACCCCGGTGGGGCGGGTGCTGATCGGACGCGAACTCGACCGGCGCGCACACGCGCTGCTGAGCCGGGCGCGCGGCGCGGGTCTGCGAGTGACCCTCGCCGGGGGCGCCGACGCCGCCGAACTGCGCTCCATGGCCGATGAATTCGTCTCCCCGTCGCGTTCGCTGAGCGGACTGGTGCGCACCCTGCAGCAGGACGGGCACGTCGTGGCCGTGCTGAGCCCGCGCGCCCACAAGGCCCTCGCCGTCGCCGATGTCGGGATCGGGATGGCGGTACGCGACGACAACGCGCTGCAGATGCCCTGGACCGCCGACACGGTGTGCCGCGATCTCGGGCAGGCCCACCGGGTGCTCGCCGCCATCGCCCCGGCCCGTCAGGTGAGTGAACGTGGCCGCTCCCTGGCCCTGTCGGCGGCCGCGCTGGGCGGGCTGCTGCTGGCCGTGGCCCCGGACAGCGCGGGGCGAGCTTCGCCGATGACCGCCGCCCACTACACCGGTCTGCTCTCCGGCGCCTACACCGGCTGGCGGACCGCACGCGCCGAGCCACCGGCCACCCTCGCCCCGCTGCTGCCCTGGCACGCCCTCGAACCCGGTGAGGTGCTGAGCCGGTTGCCGCGGCCCGTCCCGGTGGACGAGCGTGCCGAGCCGGACGCCGCTGCCCGCATCCCCGGGGTGCGTGTCCTCGCCTCGGCGGCGTCGTTCGCGGGCCAGCTGCGCCGCGAGCTGGCCGATCCGCTCACCCCGATTCTCGGGGTGGGCGCGGTCGCCACCGCCGTGCTCGGCGCGCCGTCTGACGCGGTGCTGCTGTCGTCGGTGCTCGCGGTCAACGCGCTGGTGTCGGCCTGGCAGCGGCAGCGCGCCGAGGGCGCGCTGCACCGCCTGTTCGAGGGCGAACGGCTCACCGCCCGCGTGATCGAGCGCGCCGACCTCCACGCGGACGCCCCGCGTGAACGGCAGGTTCCCGCCAACGTCCTCGCGCTCGGCGACGTGATCGTGCTGCGCGGTGGGGA
Source organism: Nocardia niwae NBRC 108934 = DSM 45340 (assembly GCF_001613465.1). Classification (GTDB taxonomy): domain Bacteria; phylum Actinomycetota; class Actinomycetes; order Mycobacteriales; family Mycobacteriaceae; genus Nocardia; species Nocardia niwae. The sequence continues at coordinate 81,803 of NZ_BDCK01000021.1, forward strand.
CGTGGTCCCCGCCGACGCGCGAGTGCTGCGCGCCGACGACCTCGAGATGGACGAATCCGGTCTCACCGGCGAGTCGATCACCGTCGACAAGCAGGTGCCCGCCACCCCGGGCACGTCGGTGGCCGACCGCGCCTGCATGGTCTTCGAGGGCAGCACCGTGGTCAACGGCACCGCACGCGCGATCGTCGTGGCCGTCGGTCCCGACACCCAGGCGGGGCGCGCCGCGGCCGGGGCCATCCCCCCGGAGAAAGCAGGCGTGCAAGCGCAGTTGCGCCGCTTGACCGACCGCGCGCTGCCGTTGACCTTGACCGGCGGCGGCGTCGTGACCGGACTGGGCATCCTGCGCGGCAGGCCGCTGCGCACCGCGATCGCCGACGGCGTGGCCGTGGCGGTGGCCGCGGTCCCGGAGGGGCTGCCGCTGGTGGCCACGGTCGCTCAGCTGGCCGCCGCCCGCAGGCTGTCGCGGCACGGCGTGCTGGTGCGCGCCAGCCGCACCGTCGAAGCTCTGGGCCGTGTGGATACCTTGTGCTTCGACAAGACCGGCACCCTCACCGAGGGACGGCTGCGGCTGACCACCCTCGCCGATCTCGACGACCAGTGGTCCCCGGACGCGAGCTCCGAGCAGGCGCATCGCCTGCTGCGCGCCGCGGCCCGCGCCTGCCCCGATCCCGCCGAGGGACCCATCGCGCACGCCACCGACCGCGCGGTCGTCGACGCCGCCGCCGCGGCGCTCGGCGACGACCCCCGCCAGTGGGATCCGATCGAGGAGATTCCGTTCGAATCCAACCGCGGCTACGCCGCCACCCTCGGGCAGACCGCCCACAAACTGCGGTTGATCGTGAAGGGCGCGCCGGAAGTCGTCCTGTCGCGCTGCACCCGGGTGCGGGCGGACGACAGCGACCATCCCTTCGACGAGCATCTGCGCGACCGCGCCGAGAAGGCGGTGCGCGATCTCGCCGAGCAGGGCCTGCGGGTGCTGGTGGTGGCCCGCCGCGATCTGCGCAGCGCACCCGACGATGTCGAGGCGGCGGTCGACGAACTCACCCTGCTCGGCTTCCTCGGCCTCGCCGACGCTCCGCGTCCCCAGACGCTGCCGCTGGTCACCGCGTTGCAGCGCAACGGCATCAGTGTGCGCATGATCACCGGTGACCACCCGGTGACCGCCGCGGCGGTGGCCCGCCGGCTCGGCATCGAGGAGGGCCGGGTGGTCACCGGCGCGGATCTCGACCGGCTCGACGAGACCGCGCAGACGGAGCTGATCGAACGCAGCACCGTCTTCGCCCGCGTCGACCCGGAACAGAAGGTGCGCATCGTGGCTGCTCTGCGCCGCGCGGGTCACGTGGTCGGCATGACCGGCGACGGCAGCAACGACGCCGCCGCGATCCGCACCGCCGATGTCGGAATCGGTTTGGCCGCACAGGGTTCGGTCGCGGCGCGCAATGCCGCCGACATGGTGCTCACCCACCCCGACCCGCTGGTGCTGTTACACGCCCTGGTCGAAGGACGCGGCATGTGGCAGCGGGTCACCGACGCCGTGGGCGTGCTGGTCGGCGGCAACGCTGGCGAAGTGGCCTTCACGCTGTACGGCACCGCCGTCAGCGGCCGGGCGCCGCTGGGCACCCGGCAGTTCCTGCTGGTGAACATGCTCACCGACATGTTCCCCGCCATGGCGCTGGCGCTGTCGCGTGAGCGGGACGCCGCCGATCCCGACGACGCCGACGATCCGCGGGCGCAGGCGGAGCGGGCCGCCGAGCGGCTGGCCGAACTCCCGCGCGCCGACCTGGGCACCGACCTGCTGCGCACCCTCGGCGTCCGCGGTGTCGCCACGGCCACCAGCGCGTCGGTCGCGTGGACCCTCGGCCGCATGACCGGCACGCAGCGCCGTGCGGCCACCATCGGCCTGGTCGCGCTCATCGGCACGCAGCTCGGGCAGACCCTGGTGTCCGGATACCGCAGTCCGCTGGTGTGGCTCACCACGGCGGCCAGTGGCGCGGTGCTCGGCGCGGTGGTGATGACGCCGGGACTGTGCGGCTATTTCGGTTGCCGCCCGCTGGATCCCATCGGGTGGGGGATCGCGACCACGTGCGCGACGACCGCCACCGCCGCCGCCGCGCTGCTTCCGCGGCTGCTGCCCCAGCCCGACACCGCCTAGGGGCGGCGGCGCGCTGATTGGCGCCCGACCGCTCGGGTATCCGCCGGGCGACGGACCCTGCCACCGGCACACGGACAGGAGGAACCCTATGGCTCAACTGGTCGGTGACTACGTCGTGCAACGTCTGCGGGAGTGGGGCGTCGAGCAGGTCTTCGGTTATCCCGGCGACGGGATCAACGGCCTGATCGCCGCTTTCGGCCGCGCCGACGACAAGCCGGCGTTCATCCAAGCCCGCCACGAGGAGATGTCGGCGTTCCAGGCCACCGGATACGCCAAATTCAGCGGCAAGGTGGGCGTGTGCACCGCGACCTCGGGGCCGGGGGCGATCCATTTGCTCAACGGGCTGTACGACGCCAAGCTCGATCACGTCCCGGTGGTGGCGATCGTCGGGCAGACCGCGCGCAGCGCGATGGGCGGCAGCTATCAGCAGGAAGTCGATCTGCAGAGCCTGTTCAAGGACGTCGCGTCGGACTATCTGGTCGAGGTGAACGTGGCCGGCCAGCTGCCCAACGCACTGGATCGCGCCTTCCGGATCGCGGCCGCGCGCCGGGCCCCGACCGCGGTGATCCTGCCCTCGGATCTGCAAGAAGAGCACTATGAGCCGCCGCAGCACGCCTTCAAGCAGGTGCCGTCGAGCCCGCCGGGCCCCGTCTCGACCCGCGCGGTGCCCGCGCACGAGGACATCCGGCGCGCGGCCGAAGTACTCGAGGCCGGATCGAGGGTCGCCATCCTCGTCGGTCAGGGCGCCCGCGCGGCCGCCGAAGAGATCGTCGAGCTCGCCGAGCGCACCGGCGCGGGTGTGGCGAAGGCGCTGCTGGGCAAGGACGTCCTGCCCGACGACCTGCCTTTCGTCACGGGCGCGATCGGATTGCTCGGCAGCAGGCCCAGTTACGAGCTCATGCGCGACTGCGACACGCTGCTGATCGTCGGATCGAATTTTCCCTACAGCCAGTTCCTGCCCGAGTTCGGGCAGGCGCGCGCGGTGCAGATCGACATCGACGGCACCATGATCGGCATGCGGTACCCGACCGAGGTGAACCTGGTCGGCGACGCGAAATCAACGCTGGCGGAACTGATTCCGCTGGTGCGGCGCAAGAGTGACCGCGACTGGCGGGAACGGATCGAGAAGAACGTCGCCCGCTGGTGGCAGACCGTCGAACGCCAATCCCTGCTGGATGCCGCACCGGTCAATCCCATGCGGGTGGTGTGGGAGCTGTCCGAACGCATTCCCGAGGACGCCATCGTCACCGCCGATTCCGGCTCCTCCACCAACTGGTACGCCCGCTGCCTGCGCTTTCGCGGCCGGATGCGCGGATCACTGTCGGGCACCCTGGCCACCATGGGCCCGGGCGTGCCCTACGCCATCGGCGCCAAGTTCGCCCACCCCGACCGGCCCGCGATCGCGCTGGTCGGCGACGGCGCCATGCAGATGAACGGCATGGCCGAACTGCTCACCATCGCCCGCTACCGCCCCCGCTGGCGCGACCCGCGCCTGGTCGTGTGCGTTTTTCACAACAACGACCTCAACCAGGTCACCTGGGAGCTGCGGGCGATGGGCGGCGCCCCGAAGTTCGAGCAGTCCCAAACCCTGCCCGACGTCTCCTACGCCGAGGTGGCCCACAGCGCCGGCCTGACCGGCATCACCGTGCGGACACCCGAGGAGCTGGGCCCGGCCTGGGACAGCGCCCTGCACGCCGACGGCCCGGTGGTGCTCGATGTCCACTGCGACCCCGACGTGCCGCCCATCCCGCCGCACGCGACCTGGGACCAGATGAAAGACACCGCCGAAGCCGTGCTGCGCGGCGATCCCGACGCCTGGCACCTGCTCGCACAGGGCGCGAAAGCCAAAGTCCAGGAATTCATTCCGTAGCGACAGAAACGAGTGTTGCGATGACCGACCAGGATGTCGTCGACCTGCTCACCGCCCAGCACGCGAAGATTCGCGAGCTGCTGGCGCGCCTGCAGGCGGGTCCCGCCGCGAAACAGGATCTGTTCACCGATCTGGTGCGGTTGCTGGCCGTGCACGAAAGCGCCGAGGAGGAGGTCGTGCACCCGGTCGCCGGGCGGGCCCGTTTCGGCGCCGACGCCGAGATCGTGCAACCGCGGCTGGAGGAGGAGAACGCGGCCAAGCGCGCGCTGGCGGACCTCTACGACCTCGGTGTGGACCATCCGGAGTTCGATGCCCGGCTGGCCCGGTTCGCCGAAGCCGTGGACGAGCACGCCTCGCACGAGGAGGCCGAGGAGTTCCCCCTGCTGCGCGCGCAGTTCTCCAGCAGTCAGTTGCAGCGGATGGCGGGATCGCTGCGCGCCGCCGAGGCGGTGGCCCCCACCCGCCCGCACCCGCACGCGGGGGAGTCCGCGGTCGCGAACCTCTTGGCGGGCCCGCCGCTGGCGCTGTTCGACCGGGCTCGCGACGCGGTACGCGACTGGCGACAGCAGGACACGTGAATCACCCGTAGTACCCGAGTGCACAGGAGGAAGAGACCGACATGGGTTTTCCCGAACAGCAGCAAGACGTCCCGGGCATCCAGGCCAGGATGAACCCGATCCCGGACTGCGGTGAGGACAGCTACCGCGGCTCCGGCAAATTGACCGGCAAAGCCGCCGTCATCACCGGCGCCGACAGCGGAATCGGACGGGCGGTGGCGATCGCCTACGCGCGCGAGGGCGCCGATGTGCTGCTCTCCTATCTCGACGAGGACGAGGACGCGAAGGAGGTCGCCGACCTGGTGACGCAGGCCGGACGCAAAGCCGTGCTCGTGCCGGGCGACCTGTCGGAGGCCGCGCACTGCCGCGCCGTCATCGATCGGGCGGTGCGCGAATTCGGAAAGATCGACGTGCTGGTGAGCAACGCGGCGTTCCAGATGACACACGAGACGCTCGAGGAGATCAGCGACGAGGAGTTCGAGCACACCGTCAAGCTGAACATCAACGCCTACTTCTATCTGGTGAAAGCCGCGCTGCCACACATGCCCCCCGGCTCATCGATCATCGGCAGCTCCTCGGTCAACTCCGACATGCCCTCACCCACTCTCGCGCCGTACGCGGCGACCAAAGCCGCCATCGCGAACTTCTCCGCCAGCCTCGCGCAGCTGCTGGGCGAACGCGGGATCCGGGTCAACAGCGTTGCGCCGGGTCCGATCTGGACCCCGCTGATCCCCGCCACGATGCCGGTCGAGAAGGTGGCGAAGTTCGGGGACGACACCCCGCTGGGTCGCGCCGGTCAACCGGCCGAACTGGCCCCCACCTACGTCCTGCTGGCCTCCGACGACGGCAGCTACGTCTCCGGCGCCCGCATCGCGGTCACCGGGGGCAGGCCGATCCTGTGAGATCGCGCGCACGATGACCGCACGGTCGGCCGCACGTCCGGGCGGCCGACCGTCGATGTCGCGAGTCACAGCATCGACACCACGATGCCGACCGCCGCGGCGACGAAGAGCAGGATCACCAACGCCCCGATGAGCATCGCCAGGACCCCGGTGACGGGGAAGTGGTGCCTGGTCCTGGGCTCCGGCGCCGACAGCCCGGAGGTCTGCGCCGTGTCCGGGGGCGTGGCGCCCGGCGGCACTCCGCCGCCCGGCTCCAGATCGGGGGTTTTCGCGGGATCAGGATCCATCGCGCTCATAGCCGCTCCCTACTCGCCGTCGTTGCCGGGTACCTCGGGTGCGCCGGGCCGTTTGCCGGACCTCTTGCGATACAGGATCACGGCGCCGACCAGCACGGCGAGGGCGAGAATCACCAACAGTTCCATGCCCGGGTCCTACCCGGTATCCGCGGGCCCAATCGGCATCCGTCCGGCTATTCGCAGGTCAGCTCCGCACGATCACGTAATGACCGGCGGTCTCCTGGAACGCGACCGCCGCATCGATCGCCGCGTCGTCCAGGACCGGGCTGCCGGTCGGCACGACCACCAGCTTGTCGTCATCGTCGTAGAGCCGGTGGATGATCCCCACACAGCGTCCGCGCGCGAAGACCATCGGTTCGGACGGTCCGAGAAAGTAGCCGTCGAGTTCCTGCCCGTCGGGGGCGCAGGTGAGCGGCACGAATCCGTAGTTGACCGGATAGCGGAATCCGCACCGCGGGTGATGGCTGCCGTACGGGCGGTCGATGACGAGATCCACGGTGTGCCCGAGGAATAGGCGTGCCGTTCGCAGCGACTCGGAATCCTCCAGTGGCACCAGGTCGGTCACCGGCCCCACGCTACCGCACGCTCGATCGTGCTCTTCACGTCCGGCCGCCGCGCCGGTACGCTATGACCGACCGGTCGGTCATAGCGTAACGAGCTTGTGCGAGGAGTAGCAGTGAAGACCTTGCTTCGGATTGCCGCATCAACGGCCACCGCCGCGGTGTGCCTCATCGGAGCCGAGCCCGCGGCCGAGGCGCAGGAGCCCGCAAATGTCCCCTACAGCTATCTGGCGGGGCTGGCCGCGCAGCTGGCGGCACCGGGAGCGCCGCCGCCGGGAGCCAACGAGTGGAGCTGCCACCCGAGTGCGGAGCATCCGAATCCCGTGGTGTTGCTGCACGGGCTGGGCAACGAGACGGTGACCTGGCAGACCTTGTCACCCCTGCTGGCGGCCGCGGGTTACTGCGTCTACACCACCACCTACGGCACCGGGGCGTTCGGCCCGGCGCTGGGCGCGGTGGCTCCGGTCCCCGAGAGCGCCCGCCAGATCGGAGCGTTCATCGACCGCGTCCTGACTGCCACCGGTGCGGCGAAGGTCGATCTCGTCGGGCACTCCATGGGCGGCGCGGTGCCGTTCTACTATTTCCACCACCTCGGCGGCGCCGGAAAGGTGGCCCGCCATATCGGGCTGGGCGCGCCGTATCACGGGTCGACGCTCAGCGGCGCCGACGCCGCGGCCGGGCCCCTGCGAAATCTGCCGGGCGCCGAAGATGCCGTCGCCGGGTGCGGTCCGTGCCAGATGTCGCCGGACTCGCCGTTCCTGCGGGAACTGAAAGCGGACGCCAGGCTGGTGCCCGGCGTGGAGTTCGTCGGCATCGTGAGCCGCTACGACGAAATCGCGACGCCCTACACCACCGGCATGCTCGAAGGGCCGAACGCCCGCAACATCGTGCTGCAGGACGTGTGCGCCACCGACTACTCCGAACACTACGGCCTCACCTCCGATCCGGTCGCGGTGCGCCAAGTGCTCAACGCGCTGGACCCCGGACACGCCCGGCCGGTCCAGTGCCCTGTGGTCGCGCCGATCCTCGGACCGCTCACGCCGGCGGCCGGATCGTGAGGTCGGCCGAACCGGGCCGCAAGGCTCTGCTGCAAGCGGGACAGGCTCTGCTGGGCGAGGCGGATCTGGCGAAACTGTCGGTGAACGCGATCGTCGCGCGGGCGAGCATGGCCAAAGGCAGCTTCTACCAGCACTGGTCCAGCCGCGGCGACTATGTCCGAGCGCTGCACCACGTCTTCCACGAAGAGTTGTTCGCCCACGTGCTGGACACCGTCTCCGGTATGGCGCCGGGCATCGAGCGGTTGACCGCGGGCATGCACGCCTATCTCGACGGCTGTCTGGCTCAGCCCGCGACGAAGGCTCTGCTGATCCAGGCCCGATCCGAAGCGGGTCTCGGCGAGCAGGTCGCCGCACGCAATCGGCAAGCCGCGGTGCTCATCACCGACGATCTCGCCGCCGCCGGGTGGGACGACCCGGAACCGGTCGCGACACTCGTCGTCGCCGCGATCGCCGATATCGCCCTGGCCGAACTGACCGCGTCGCAGAACCTTCCGGAGCTGCGTGCGGCGTTGGTGCGGTTGGCCATCGGACGTCGCAGCACCGGGTAGCCGGACAGTAGCCGAGGCATTGCGCGGGGACGCGGGCTGGAGGAAGGTGAGTATGTCCGGTGGTGCCACCGGGGCGCCACCCCGACCGAGTGGGAGGTGGCCCGTGTACGCACGTTCCAGCACCATTGCGGCGCAGCCGTCGTCGGTGGACGACGGGCTCGCATATCTGCGTGACGAACTGATGCCGAATCTGTCCGAGATCCAGGGATGGGTCGGTCTGTCCTTGATGGCCGACCGGTCGACGGGACGCTGCATCGCGACTACTTCGTGGGAGACCCAGGAGGCGTTGCATGCCAGCAGAGGACGGGTTCAGCAACTGCGCGAGGGCATGGCCCGGCGGCTCGGCGGGCGGGCGGAACGCGTGGAGGAATGGGAGATCGCGGTGATGCACCGGGATCATCCGGCCGGTGCGAGTGCCTGCACCCGCTGCACGTGGGTACAGGTCGATCCGGGCCAGGTCGACCGGCTGGCCGACATGTTCAAGATGGAAGTGCTGCCGCAGACGGAGATGCTCGACGGATTCTGCAGCGCGAGCCTGCTCATCGACCGCAACAGCGGCCGGGCGGTGGGGGCGACCGTGTGGGAGAACCGGCAGGCGATGGACGACAGCCGCGAGCAGACCAATCAGATAAGGCAGACGGCGACCCAGCGGGTGGGCGCCAACGTGCTGGAGGTGGGGGAGTTCGAGCTGGCCTTCGCGCATCTGCGCGTACCCGAGATGGCCTGAGAGCACGCGAGATCCGGCCGGAACACGAGCCTCCGGCCGGGTATCCGTGCGTCGCGCACCGGGTGATCGGTCGCGCCCCACCGCGAACGGCGAGTCCCGATCTCGCTTACCCGTGAGGTAATGGCCAGGCCCCACGGTGGTTCGTAGGATCGGGGCGTGAGTACCCCAACAGCAGGTGACCTGCTGCGACACTGGCGTCTGGAACGCAGGCTCAGCCAGCTGGAGCTCGCCGGGCGGGCCGACACCTCGGCGCGGCATCTGAGCTTCATCGAAACCGGACGCGCCACCCCGAGCCGGACCATGATCGTGCACCTGTCCGAGCATCTGGATATCCCGTTGCGCGAGCGCAACCGTGTGCTGCTGGCCGCGGGCTACGCCCCCGCCTACGCGCAACCCGGCCTGGACACCCCCGCCATGAACGCCGTTCGCGGCGCCATGCGCCAGATCCTCGCCGGTCACCAGCCCTACCCCGCGCTGGCCATCGACCAGAACTGGACGATGATCGACGCCAACAGCGGCGTGGCCGTCCTCATCGACGGCATCGATCCTGCCTTGGTGACACCGCCGGTGAACGCCCTGCGCCTGAGCCTGCATCCCGACGGCATGGCCGGCCGCATCCGCAATCTCGCCGAGTGGCGCGGCCACATCTTCGCCCGCTTGGCGCGCCAAGTCGAAGTCACCGGGTCCCCGGAACTGGCCGATCTGCTCACCGAACTGCGGTCCTACCCCGGCGGGGAAGTGGAGCTCGCCGTCCCCGAACCCGACCAGGCGGTGGTCCCGCTGCGGATCGAACACGACGGGAACGAATTGTCGTTCCTCAGTGTCACCACGGTGTTCGGCACCCCGATGAACGTCACCGTCGCCGAACTGGCCATCGAATCGTTCTTCCCCGCCGACGAGGACACCATGCAGCGGCTCACCGCGAGCACGCCGTGAGCCACGCGGCCCGGCTGTCCGCTCTGCTGAACGTGCCCGTGCACACCATCACCGGCATCGGCGCAGGCCACGCCTGGACCCTGCACCGCGCCGAATCGGCCGACGGCCGATCGCTTTTCGTGAAGGCGACGGCCGAGCCGACACCCGTCTTCGCGGCCGAAGCGGCCGGCCTGACCTGGCTGCGGGACGCCACGCCCGGCCCGTCGAGCGACAGCACGCAGGCGTTGCTGCCGGAGGTGCTGGCCGCCGACGACCGGATGCTGGTGCTGCCGTGGCTGGAGGAATCCGCCCCCACTCCCGCGGCCGCCGAACGGTTCGGTCGAGAGCTGGCCGCGTTGCACTCCTGCCGATCCGAGCTGTTCGGCGCACCCTGGGAAGGCTGGATCGCGACCCTGCCACTGCCCAACACTCCGACCGGCCGACCGTGGCCGCAGTGGTACGCCGAACATCGTCTCGCGCCCTACCTCGTGCGAGCGGCGCCGCATCTCGGCGCCGACGGAGCCCGCCTGATCGAGCGCGTCATCGATCGCATCGATGAACTGGCCGGGCCCGCCGAACCACCGGTCCGCATCCACGGCGACCTGTGGTCGGGCAACCTCCTGTGGACCCGGGAACGGGCGATGCTCATCGACCCCGCCGCGCACGCCGGCCACCGCGAAACCGACCTGGCCATGCTCGCCCTCTTCGGTGCTCCGCACCTGGACCGCATCCAGGCCGCCTATCACGAGGCCCGTCCGCTCGCCGACGGATGGCGCACCCGGATGCCGCTGCACCAGCTGCACCCGCTGCTGGTGCACGTCGTGCTGTTCGGCGCGGGCTACCGGTCTCAGACGCTCGCCGCGGCCGCCGCGGCGCTCGCGCAGTGACCCGCGCCCGGCCTCACCCGGCGCACCGCGCGATGACCTTCTCGGCGAAGCGCGACAGGTTGGCGATCTTCGTCTCGAGCGGCTCGGTGTCCTGCTCGGTGGTGTAGGGCAGCCGGAAACCGACGATCACGTCGGTGACCCCTTTGTCCTCGAGGCGTTTGATGCCGTCGACGGTGAACCCGTCCAGCGAGATGACGTGCACCTCGAAGTCCTTGCGGGTGCCGTACTCCGCGCGCAGAACGTCCAGTTCGGCCAGCAGCCGGTCGAGTTCGGCGCCGTCGCCGCCGGCGTGCATCCATCCGTCACCGCGCTGCGCGGCTCGGCGCAACGCGGGTTTGCTGTGCCCGCCGACGAGGATGGGCACCGGTTCGGTCGGCACCGGACTGATCTTGATCGGCGGAATGTCGTAGAACTGCCCGTGGTACTCGAAGTACCCGCCCGCCGAGAGCCCGCGCACGATATCGATGCACTCGTCCATCCGCGCGCCGCGCTTGTCGAACGGCACCCCCATGATCTCGAAGTCGTCCGGCCACGGGCTGATGCCGACCCCGAGCCCGAACCGGTTGCCGCTCAGCGCGGCCACCGAGGCGGCCTGCTTGGCCACCAGCACCGGCGGGCGGATCGGCAGCTTCAGCACGAACGGCGTGAAACGCAGCGTGGTGGTCACCGCCGCCATCGCCGCGCTGAGCACGAACGCCTCGACGAACGGCTTGTCCTCCAGGAACTCGCGGCCGCCGTCGGGGGTGTAGGGGTACTTCGCGTCGGATTCCTTCGGATACGCGATGCTGTCGGCGACGGCCATGGAGGTGTAGCCCGCCTCCTCGGCGGCTTTGGCGAGAGCGAAATAATACGACGGATCGGTCATCGTCTCGGCGTAGGTGAAACGCATGATGCTCGCCTTCCTGGCGCGTCCAGCGCGCCGCGTGGATTCCGGCGCCGGGACCCACGGAGCGGGCCGGGACCGGAACGTGAGAGGAAACGCCGCAAGCGGACCCGAGCCGCCCCGAGGATATCGAGGCCGCCCGAGAGATCACCGCCTACTGCCATGGGTTGGTGAAGCCTTCCGGAATCAAGTGGTCGAACAGAGCCTTCATCTCCGGCGACAACCGCAGCAGTTCGATGTGCGAGCCGATCGGCCCGCCCTCGAGGTAGGCGAACTCCATCCCTACCCCCTCGAACCTGCCACGCGCGGCGATCTCGATCCCCGCCGCCGCGGCCTCCGCGAGAGCGGCGTCGTAGTCCTCGGGCACCCAGGCGGCGTGGTGCAGCCCGGGACCGTGACGGTCCAGATGCTCGGCATACAGGCTCACTCCGCCGCGCGGCTCGATCAGCTCCACCTGCTGGCCACCGGCATAGCCGAGCGCCACGGCGATCGTGTAGTCGGCCGCAGCGCCGCGCAGTTCGGCGGCGTCGGGCCCGAAGTGGACCTCCGGGATGGTGAACCACTCGCCGACCCCGTACCGGGTGGTGAACGCCTGGCAGGCCGCGCCCAGATCGGCCACCACCCAGCACAATTGGAAGATCGGACCGCAAGCGATCATCGGCGCTCCCCGAGACGGCTCATCAGGCCGGGACACCACCGGTGAGCGGCGACCACCGCCCTGTTGTAATGCGGGAACACGATGCAGGGCTTGTTCTTGCGCATGCCGCGCAGAATGTGGCGAGCGGCCCGTTCGGCACTGATCATCCCGATCGGCGTCCGGCGCGCCGGATGCCGGTAGGAATACCCGGGCAGGTCGATCCCGGAATCGACGATGTCGGTGACGACCCCGCCGGGCACGGCGACACTCACCTTGACCCCGGCCGCGGCCGCTTCCACGCGCAGCGCGGTGCTGAGTCCGACCACGGCGTGCTCGGTCATCGCGTAGGCCACCGACGGAGCCACCGGCGTCAGCCCCGCCAGGGAGGCCATGTTGACGATGTGCCCGGAGCCCTGCGCACGCATCAGCGGGTAGGCGTGGCGCGTGCCGTGCACCACACCCCACAGGTTCACGTCCACGATGCGCTGCCACTGGGGCAACGGCATGTGCTCGACGGCGCCGCCGAGGCGGATGGCCGCGTTGTTGAACAGGAAGTCGATGCCACCGAGTTCGGCCACCGTGCCGTGGACCAGGCGGCGTACCTGATCGTCGTCGGAGACGTCGACGACCTGCGTGTGGATCGCGGTGTCTGCGGCCAGCCCGACCAGTCCGGCGGCGTCGATGTCGGCGGCCACGACCGCGACGCCTCGTGCGGCCAGCAGACGGCACAGCGCGGCGCCCACGCCGGACGCGGCACCGGTGACCACCGCCACATCAACCACGCCGTTCAATTAAGCATCTGTGTTTAACATCGTCAATACCAGTGTTTAGTAGAGTGCGGTTATGCCGAGCGACGCATCGCGCACCGCCTTGCTCGACGCCGGGGAACGCCTCATCGCCGAACGCGGCCTCGACGTGCCGCTGCGCGACATCGCCTCCGCCGCCGGTCAGCGCAACAACTCCGCGGTGCACTACTACTTCGATTCGCGCACCGGGCTGATCGAGGCCATCGTCGAGCGGCGGATGAACTGGCTCGAGCAGCGGCGCATGCAGCTGCTGGCCGCCCACGAAGCCGACGGCCGCGCCAACGACGTGCACGCCCTCGTCGCCATGCTCGCCACACCGATCCTCGAACTGCTCGGCCACGACCGGGTCACCCATCTGGGCCGGTTCCTGGAGGTCGTGCGCACCCATCCCGTGGTGGCCGACGCGCACCGCCTCGCCGACGCCGACCGCGCCGCGGTCCGCATCATCGCCACCCGCCTCGACGCGGCGCTCACCGGCCTGCCACGGCACCTGCGCAGACAGCGCCTGGAAACCATGGCCACCATCATGTTCGCCCTGATCGCCGACTACGAACGCACCCTGGAATCGGGAGTCCGCACCGCGCAGCCCGGGGACGCCGCGGAAATCGTGGACATGATCGTCGCCATACTCACCGTGCCCGTCCCCGAGCGCGCCGCCACCGCGCCGCGACGCTGAAATCGGCACGGTCCCCGCCGCCTCAACCCAGCGTCCGCCGGGTCCCGAGGCCGCTGCCCGGAACCGCCGCCAACCGCCGATCACCCTGCGGCCCGGCGGTTTCCGGGAATCTGCGGTGCAGGCGGTCGATACAGCGGCGCACGACGCACAATTCGCTGTGCAACTCGTGGCGCACGGCGGGATCGCCGCGGTAGGAGAATTCGATGTCCCGCGCCAACGTCTGGGCTCGCCGGGTCAGCAACTCCAAGAAGACCCGAGCCTGGGCGAGGTCGGCGTCTTGTTCCATTCGATGGCCGATCTGTCGTTCGATCAAATGCCGGTCGCCCAGTGCCCCCGTGCCGCGGTCCTCGGCCGACAGGAGCAGAACACGATGCTAACCGAGCCGCGGCCCCTCGGGTGCCGAAATGGGACCGCCCTCCGGCTATCGCATGGCGACTCGCCCTTCCACTCCTGCGCGGCCGGCGGGGCCCCGGGAAGCCGCTCGCGCGTATCGTGATCATATGGGCGTCATCGGGGAGCTGTTTCCAGGCAAGAAGCTGACCCACGAAGGCAGTGAAGACAGCGACGGCCAGACCCACACGCCGCGATTCGACATCGACCTCGACACCGGAGTGGTCCGGGTACCGCGCGCGGACCGGCCCACCGCCGAAGACCACGGCGACGCGTGCGAGCAAGAAACCTAGAATCGTCCCCGGTTCGTCCGGACACCGGTGACCCGAGCGCATTTCGCACCCCCGCGCCCGTGGAGAAACCCGCACCACCTCACGCCCTCCCGGCCCGCCCGCATCGGATCCCGCTCGCGCAGAAAACATCTCGCTGATCGCAATCCGTTACCCCAGGCGCGCGCGCCGGTAGCGTCACCGCAATGGGCAATGCTGGAAGGCGACGGCGACCGCTGAAGACCGTCACGGGCGTCAGCGGCGCGGTCAGCGTGTACGCGGCGGCCATCGATCCCACCGCGACCACGGTCGCCTCATCCATCGAGGTCGCCAAGATCGCCGAACAACACAAATTCGACGCTCTCTTCGCCGCCGACCTGCTCAGTTTCGGCGCACAAGGCGCGATCGGCGCGCAGGAACCGTTGATCTTCCTGTCCGCGCTGAGCGCCGTCACCTCCCACGTCGGGCTCATCGCGACGGTGACCACCACCTTCCACCACCCCTACAACCTCGCCCGGCTGTTCGGCACACTCGACCACATCAGCAACGGCCGCGCCGCCTGGAACGCGGTCACCTCCTCGGTAGGGGAGGAGAACTACGGCGACCAAGACCTGCCGGGCCCCGAAGACCGCTATGCCCGCGCCACCGAATCCCTCCAGGTGGTCAACGCCCTGTTCGACAGCTGGCACCCCGGCGCGCTGACCTCCGACGGCAGCGGCGGCGCGATCCTGGACCCCACCCGCATCCGGCCCATCGACCACGCGGGCCAGCACTTCACCGTGCGCGGACCGCTGAACATCCCACCCCTGCCGCAGCGCAGGCCGGTCCAGTTCCAGGCCGGGCAGTCCGCGGGCGGCGTCGAACTGGGCGCGCGCTTCGCCGAGGTGGTGTTCACCTCGCTGCCCACCCTCGAAGACGCGGTCACCTACACCAAGCGCATCCGCGCCCGGGCCGGCGAACTCGGCCGCGCCGAGGGCCTGCCGTTGATCATGAGCTCGTTCCACGCCACCTACGGCGCCACCGAAGCCGAGGCCCGACGCCTTGCCCGGGAACAGGCGGAGGCGACCGACTTCGAGGCCGGACGCGCCGCCCTCGCCGACATGCTCGGCGGCGGCGTCGATCTGTCCGGCCTCCCGTTGGACAAGCCCCTCCCGGAGAGCGTGCTGCCCGACGTGGCGTCCGTGCACCGCAGGCGCGGCCGCGTGGAGATCTTCAGCAACTTCGCCCGATCGGGAAAAACACTGCGCGAACTGATCATCGCCGCCAAAGACACCGGCCACTGGGCGGCAACCGGAACCCCCGAACAACTCGCCGACGCAATCCGGGAACGCTACGAGGCAGGTGTGCTCGACGTGATCTCCCTCGGCGGGCTCGCCGACGAGCGCACCCGCGACTTCGTCGTCAACGGGCTGCTGCCGGAACTACGCCGCCACGGCATCGTCGGATCCGACTACGTCGGCGCGACCTTCCGCGACAACCTCGAACTCCCCCCGCTCCCGAACTGACGCGCCGCACCCACGATCTCCTCCAACGCCCACTTCGCCGACAACGCCGCGAAGACCGGTCACGCGATCGCCCAGACCCCGCTGCTCGTTCGTCTACCTCCGGCACGCCGACGGCGCGGAGCTGGAATACGTGCAGTGGTCCCCACAGACGGGGGCGCGCGTGTGGGGACCGGACCGCCCGTCGGCCGCTAGCGGGTGAGGATCGGCGCCGAGGGCGAACGCCGCTCGGCGGACGGGTGCCCCGGCGGGTAGGTGTTCCGCACCCAGGTGACGTTGGCGACCAAGTCGTCGTCGAAAACGAGTTCGTCCCACAGCAGCCGCTCCGCGGCATCCGCGGTAGGGTGCGCCGCCGGACGTGGCGCCGGCCGCGGCGCCTCGGCGGCGACCGGAGGTTGCGGCTGCTCGGCGGGCA
The DNA here is from genome assembly GCF_001613465.1 of Nocardia niwae NBRC 108934 = DSM 45340. Lineage (GTDB taxonomy): Bacteria > Actinomycetota > Actinomycetes > Mycobacteriales > Mycobacteriaceae > Nocardia > Nocardia niwae. The sequence continues at coordinate 97,853 of NZ_BDCK01000021.1, forward strand.
GCGGAGTCACCAGCCACGACAGCGCCCGCATCGGGCTCGAACCGTAGCGCCGACTGCCCTGCGCGACAGCGGCCACCGCACCGGCGCAGCTGAGCACACCGGCGATGAACGCCACAAGCGTCAGTCCGGCGCCGGCCATGCGCCGATCACCGGTATCCGAAGCGGCCGTCGCGCCCTCGTCGAAGAAACGATGCAGCAACCCCGCGCCGAGGCCTTCGCCCGGATCGATCAGGATCCGCAGTTCCGGCCCCCGCGCATTCAGATACAGCAGCGCGATCAGCACCAGAATCGCCGCCGCCACACTCGAGCCCATGATCACCTGAGCCAGCACCCGCGTACGCGACCGCAGCTGCGCCACCACCGCGAACACGGTGATCATCATCGCGGCCGCCGCCAGCAGACCCCAAGCGCCACTGATGTTCACGTCACGGAACTTCGACACCGACCACTCGTCGAAACCATGGGTGATCCCGGTGACCCGGCCGAACGCGTCGGAGCGAGCCTCACCACCCGAACCCGACGCCGACAACCACGGCTGGAACAGCAGGGCGAAGCCGGCCGCACTCGTGGCCGCGGCGAACAAGAACCCCCAATCCACACCCCGTGGTGGCGTCGCGCCGCGTGCCCTGCCTCCGGAGCCGCGGCTCCGACTGTCTCGCGCTTCGCTGACCTGCCAGGGGGTTGGTTGTACCATTGCTCCAGTTTCGCCGGTGCCGCATGAATTTCCCTGCCGTTCAATGCAATAACAGTGGAATTGCCCGAAGGCCGGAAATCACGGCACATCAATGAGATGTAATTCGATCGGGCATCATCGGCCATCGACGAAAATCACCGTATGCAGCGCGGCGGCAGCAGGCAAGCGTGATCGATGTCCCACCCATCACCGCAGCTACCGGGGCATACAACCCCGAGTGACCCAACCGATGAGTAACTTTTCGCGCACAGCGTTGAACTCGGCTTTCACGATTCCGCCACCGAACCCCGAACCCCGACCACACCCAATTGCTGTGACAGGCTTAACAACCGCGCAATGGGACTTCGGTCACAAACCCGCACCCCAGACCTGCACCCGCCGTGCAATCGCGAACCGCCCGCGCCCCAGCGCATTCCACCGGCACCGCATGAAGCGCTCAGAGCGCCTGCGCCGCACGCGCGTCGGCGACCACACCCGCGATCGCCGCCAGACGCTCCTCCGGAACCTCCACCGCACCCTCGGCGTCCACCAGCACCGCGGTGGGATAGATCGCGCGCAACAGATCCGGCCCACCCGTCGCGGTATCGTCATCGGCCGCGTCGAACAACGCCTCCACCGCCAGCCGCAACGCCGCCTGCTCATCGATATCGCGGTGATAGGTCTTCTTCAACGACGACTTCGCGAACACCGACCCCGAACCGACCGCGGTATAACCGAAACGCTCCTCCTGCCGCCCACCCACCGCGTCATACGACACGATCCGGCCCGCCCCGGCGTCCACGTCGTAACCCACCAGCACCGGAATCACCGCCATACCCTGCAACGCCGCAGGCAGATTCGCGCGCACCATCGCCGACAACTTCGTGGCCTTGCCATCGAACGTCAGCGACGCCCCCTCGATCTTCTCGTAATGCTCCAGCTCCACCGCGAACAACCGGATCATCTCCAGCGCCATCCCCACCGTGCCCGCGAAACCGGCCGCCGAATAGGTGTCGGTGACGAACACCTTCTGCATATCCCGCGTCGCCACCAGATGCGCCATCGTGCCCCGGCGATCACCCGCCACCAGCACACCACCGCGATAACCGATCGCCACGATCGTCGTACCGTGCGGCGCCGACTCCACCCCACAACCGGCCTCGAAACCCACCTCCGGCAACAACTGCGGCGCATACCGGTGCAAGAACTCGGAGAAAGACGCCGCCGGATACCGCAAGCCCAGCGGCAGGTGACTATCGATGGTCATGAATCACCTTTCCGGGCGGAGCGTGCACCACCCCCGAACGCGACACGTGCTCTGCGCCGACGTTACCGCAACACCATCACCACACGCCGACAACCGGCAACGCCCGAACCCGCCCCTAATCCGGATCCTCCCCCGCGCAGGTATCCACCGCATCGATCTGCAGACAGGGGACCGGAGCCCGTGTCGGCCGATAAGACGGCGCCACACCACCCGCGCGGATCAGCCGGGCATACGCGTCGACCCCATCGGTCGCACGGCGCGTCAACTCCGGATCGGTCAGCACGTCCACCGTGTAGAGCCCGAACCGCGGAGCATACGACCCCCACTCGTAATTGTCCGTCAGACTCCAGTAGTTGTAGCCGATGACATTCATCCCATCGGCCTTCGCCCGCTGCAACCAATACACCGTGTCCCGCAGATGGTCCGCGCGGGTATAGCCATCCGGCCGCGACTGCCCGTTCTCCGTCGGAAGACCGTTCTCCACCACATACAGCGGACGCCCCGGGAACTGGCGCGCGTAATGCCGCAACGCGTAATAGATCCCCTCCGGATGCACCGGCAACTCCCACATCGCCGGACCCCCCTCCGCGCCGCCCTGCGCCGCCTCCCCGGTCTGCGGCAGCGGCGCGAAATAGTAATCCACCCCGATGAAATCCAGCTTCGCCGAGATCCGATCCACGATCGGCTGATTCACCTCCGTCTCCGCACCCGCCACATAGCCCAGATTGCTGGTCACCTGCGCACCCGGCCGATACTCATGGATGACGTCGTAGATCACATTGTGCGCCTGCGCGATCCGATCCAGCATCACCGGCGCCTCCGCCACGCTGATCCCGCCCGTACGCAACTCGGTGCCGACATACGCCGCGGGCTCGTTGAACGTCACCCACAACGGATCACGCGCGGCATACCGTTGCACCACCTTGCGCATATTCGACAGCCAATCCTCCACCATGCCGGGATTGCGCCACCCGCCCCGATCCGACGCCCACCCCGGATACACCCAATGATCCAAGGTCAGCATCGGCCGCATCCCCGCCGCCACGATCCGCCCGATCATCTTGTCGTAGAACCCGAACGCCGCCTCGTCCCAGGCATGCGGCGCCGGTTGCAGCCGCGCCCACTCGATCCCCACGCGATAGACCCGCACACCCAGACGCGCCGCCAACTCGATATCGGAGCCATAGCGGTGAGCGAAATCCACCGAATCGTGATACGGATCCACCGTCTCACCCGACGCGATGAAACGCGACCAATTGCTATCCGGCGCATGACCTTCGGACTGAAACCCAGACGACGCCACACCCCACAAGAAATCCGCATCGAACGCAGGCAACTCCCGGCTCGTCTGAGCAGCGGAAACACCCGAAGCCATCAGCACAGCCGCAGCAGCCGACAGCGCGGCGAACCCGCGCCGGTGAGTCCGTATACGCATCGCCGTAGCGTAGCTGTGGGATTGCTGACAGCCTGGGAGAGATCTGCGTGTCGCCGGTTGCGCAACCATCACGATCCACACCGACCCCCTGCGCCCAGCGCGACCAGCGGAAAACGCCGCACAACCTCACACGAACGAATCGATTGACCGAGCACATCCGCCGCCGATCGACCAGACTTGCCCAGGTGACCAGATACGCATTCGATGCCGACCGCGCCGCCCTCGTCGCCACGTGGGCGACCGGACGAGGCGACCTCGCCCAGACGGTGGCCACCCTGCCCCCGCAGGTGACCAGGGACCAGGCAACCGATCTGGCGTCGAACCTCACCACCCTCTCGCGGTTCCAATGGCGCACCTACACCCACCCCGCGAGCGCCGCCGGCGACCCCGACGTCCCCAACAGCGAAGCATGGCGCCGCGCCGAAGAACGCCGCAACTTCAAAGAAGTCGAAACCGGCCTGCGCAGCCCCCACCTGCCCACCGACGAAGGCCTGCTCGTCTCCTACAGCGGCGTCATCGAATCCGCCCACCGCATCGGACGCACCCTCCACGACATCGACGACGCCGCCCTGCTCGACACCGTCGCCGCCGAAGTACGCACCGAACAAGAAGCCATCGAATCCGCCGAACGCGGCGACCTCTCCGGCCGCGCCCGCCAAGCCGTCGAACTGTCCCGCCCCGACGTATCCCCGGCCCAGGTCCACGCCGCGGACGCACTCCTGCGCGCCGACCCGCTCGGCAGCATCGAACTGTTCACCGAACTCGACCCCGCCTCCGCCTCCGTCGCCGCGGCACACTGGCTCTACGCCGCCGCCGAAGTCGCCGGAGAAGCCGCGAACACACCCACCACCGATGTCGTCACCGAAGCCGACGACATCGAAGCCCTCCAAGTCGAAACCCCCACCCTCGTGCTCGAACGACTCGCCGCGGGCGACACCCCGACCGAAGTCGTCCTCGACCTCATCGCCGAAGCCATGGCCGTCCACGAAGGCCGCGTCCCCGCACCCTGGAGCCTCGTCGCCCGCGTCGCCGAAATCGAAGCCCAGGCCCACCGATTCGGCGTCGACGCCGACACCCGCGAAGCAATGCTCACCAGCTTCCGCATCAGCCGCCTCGACCCCGCCCGCCCCGCCCTCGACCTCCTGGAAGACCTCCTCGACGGCATCCGCGGCTGCCTGCTGCTCTACGCCGCCCACACCGACCACGACGACCCCGAAGCCCACTTCGCCGAAGACGTACGCCTGGAAGCCGACGCCGACCCCGAAGACCTCCTCTGAACCCCCGGGCGGGATACGGCCACACCGGTCCCGCCCACGAAGGGCTCAACCGGAGACTTCGACGGCTTCCGCGGTCGACCAGGTGCGCAGCGCGCGATACACCGCCTCGTGATTCAGCAACGTGAAATGATGCGCCGACGCCAGATGCATCCCCTTGTCGACGTCGAACCCGAGACGGCGAGTCCGATCCCGACCCGAACCACTCGGTATGAGAACCAGCCCGTCACCGATCACACGGCCCAGCGGATGCCGCGAACTGCGCGTCACCGTGGCGGTCACGAAATAATGCTCAGCCCCCACCAACAGCGGAACCTCACGAACCACCCGGCGACGAAGAGCGTCAGCATCCAGATCCCGCCAATCCTCGTCCACCAGAGAGCCGTCCCGAAGATCCCGGATCCCCGCGCTACGCCGACGCAACAGCCGCCCGAACGGACGAGTCTCGGGAAACCGCACCAACGCCGCCGACGCGAAATGCACCAACTGCTCCAGCGGCGCACCCATATGAGGTGAACCCAGGCACACCACCTGCCGGACCAGACGCACCCACGGCGATCCGGCCTCGCTCGCCACGAAGCACGCACCCCGCGCGACCAGACCGCCCATCGAATGACCCACCAGCGACACCCGCTCGATCGGCACCGGCCACCCGTCGACCAAGCGCTCCATCAGTTCGCTGAACTGCGCCGCGTTCTCCGAGATATGCAAGCCGGAGTTGTACCGAACCTGCAGCGCCGTACAGCCGACATCACCCTCCAGCCGCTCGGCATAGGTCGGCCCACCACCCAGACGCCACGCATGCTCGCTCTCCACCAACCCATGCAGGAAAACCACGACATGCGCGCCCGGCCGCCGGACCCGCGCGCCGACCAGCTCCGCTCGAACCGGATCTCCATCGATCCGGAACGTCATCGGACCGGCCAGAATCGGTCGCGTCTGCTCGAGATCGTCACCGATCAAACCCTGCAAGGCGGCGAGCAATCCCGAGCCGTACACCGTGCGTGACGGAGCTTCACCGGGCAGATCCGCCGCCCGTTCGGCGACCATGCCCGCCGCCGCCGCCGATCCGCTGACCACACGGTAGACACTCTCGGCGATCACATCGTGCATCAGCTCGACCGGCGCCACCGCCGGTCCCACACCCCACCGCACCGCGGTGAACACCCGATGCGCGATCGCGCGATGCACGGCCGCGATCCCCTCTACGGCTCCGCCGAGTTCGTCACCGGCCAGCCGGACCAGCGCCCTGACCTCCGCTTGCCGTTGGCGCGCGCTCTCCGTCATGCAATCAGTGTACAAGTGTGCACTGAAAAGGTGGCGCCGAACCCTACGGCACCCGAGAGACAGCCACCGCCCGCTCGGTGAGGCTGCCCAGATACAGCACACCATCCTGCTCGACCACCCCGGTCACCATCGCGTAATCGGTGCCTTCCACCTGGAGGTCGTGCACGACTTCGCCCGCGAAGTCGACCGCCATCACCCACACCGTTCGCGCCGGTTTCGGCTGCACCCAGGTGGGCAGCGTCCACACGATGCGCCGCAGAATGCCCGGCAGCGGAAGAAGCCGGTCCAGCAGCGGATTCCGTGGCGAGGGAAGAGTGATCCAGATCAGGCCGTCGCTGCCGAGTCCCAGGTTGTCCGGGAATCCGGGGAGATTCTCGACCAGCCTCTCCCACGTGCCCGCCTTGGGGCCGGTCAGCCAATAGCGCGTCAACCGGTAACCGCCCGTCTCCGCGACCACCACACTGGAACGATCCGGCGCCAGGACGAGACCGTTGGCGAACTGCAGATCCCGCATGAGGGTCTCCACCCGACCCGCGGGATCCCGGCGGAACAGGCGACCGGTACCGGAGTGTTCCAGAATGTCGCCCATGTACTCGTCGAGGGAATACCGGCGAGACGACGCCGAGAAATAGATCGTGCCATCGGCATCCCGCACGACATTGCTGGCGAATCGCAGTCGCTCACCATCGACCTCGTCGACCAGCACGGTCAGCGTGCCCTCGGTGTCCAGTTCCAGCAGTCCACGTTCGAAATCGCAGATCAGCACGCGTCCGTCGGGATCGGCGTGCAGACCGAGCGGACGGCCGCCGGTGTTCGCGAGCTCCCGGACATCGCCGGTCGCCGGATCGATGCTGAGAATCGCGCCGGTCTCGATGCCTGCGATGATCCTGCCGTCGGGGGAGAGCACGACATCCTCGGGTCCGGCGCCGGGCAACTCCAGGCGCCGGACCGCGGGGAGGGGCGGGGTGCTGTGAGTTCGGCGTGCCCGAGCAGGGGAGGGTGGCGGCGTCCAACGCTGCGGCTGCATGGTCGAGGCAAGCATGGCATGAGGGTAGCCCGGGGGAGTGCGGAGTTCTCGGAGGAAACGGTTCGGGTAGGGGGCTGCGCGGCGGCGGAAGTGCACGACCGAAAAGGGCGAGCCGGACCGCGAGTATATAAATGTGGTTACGTAGATATGCGCATCTAACAATAGATGTCCTTCTGTGCATCAGCCGCAACGACCACAAACCACCGAAACGACAAGGAGGGGAGAGGATCGCCGCCGAGACGAGGGGTCGCCGTAGGATCGGCCGAATTTCGGGCGGATATGGCGTAACCCGCTGGTAGAGGTCTAGTTTCGCGCGCTGGGTGCTGGTCAGGCCGGGGGTTGCCGGTTGAGGCGGTCGCGGTAGATCCGGTATGCCTTGCGGTCGGCGGCAGCGTTGCTGTGGGCGAGGGGTTCGGCGGCGGCCAGCAGTGCCTGGTGGATCTGTGGTGGTGCGGTGACGTGCAGGCTGTAGCCCTGGCCTCGCCGTATCTGCTGGCCGTCGCGTAGGGCGTGGCGTTCGGGTTCACCGAGGTCGGCGGTATGGGCGGTGAGGTGGTGGGCGAGCTTGCCCGGCATCTCGATTCGGATCGAGCGGGGTTTGTTGATATCGGCGGGGTCGGGTTGTTGGGGCCGGTCGGGTAGCAGGTCGGCGAGTGCGGTGCGGATCGCGACGCGGCTGACTCGGTGTTGTCGGGCGAGGGCGGCGATGCTGGCGCCTTCTCGGCATTGGCGGCGGACTTGTTCGAGGTCCCCGTTGGTGGCGACCTGGGGGCGGCGCCCCGATATCGCACCGTTGGCGCGGGCGGCTGCCAGGCCCTCGCGGGTGAGTTCGTTTTGCAGGTCGAGCTGGAACTGGCCGACCGAGATGAGCACGTTGACCAGCATGGTGGTGGTCGCGTCGGCGGCGGCCAGGTCGGTGATGCCCGACAGCGCGCCGGAGAGCACCCGCAGTTTGACCTGGTGCCGCTGGCACCATTCGCGCACGGCGAGGATGTCGGGCAGGTCGCGGCACAGCCGGTAGAGCTCGGACACGGTGAGCCGGTCGCCGGGGCGCGCGTAACGATCCGCGTGGACCGAAAGCCGACCCCGGTGGCTGTCGTCAAAGGGTCATTTGACGACATTATCGAAGCACGGATGCCAGCTTGTTACGGCGGCGCTGTTCGGTGGTCAGCGCCATGGTGTGCTCTCCGGCATTGCGGTCCGCGGAAACGCGGCGGAGTTCAGGGCCAGTCGGCGGGCCGATGATCGGTTCTGTCTGCGTCGGCCGTCCACGAGGTCGTGATCATGGAATATCGTGCCGGTCATGACCACGAATGACTGGTTGACCGACACCCGAACCTCTTATGACACGGTCGCGGTCAGCTATGCCGACCAAGTGCGCGGCGCCCTCGCCGGACACCAGTACCTTCGCGCGGCGCTGGCGTTGTTCGCCGACAGCGTGCGGGTCGTCGGCGGCGGGCCGGTCGCGGACGTCGGCTGCGGCCCCGGTGAAGTCACCGCCCACCTGCATGAGCTCGGTGTCGACGCCTTCGGTGTCGACCTATCCCCGGCTATGATCGACGTGGCCCGGCGCGACCACCCCGGCCTGCGGTTCGAGGTGGGCTCGATGACGGACCTGGACCTCCCCGACGCTTCGGTGGCCGGCCTGCTCGCCTGGCAGTCGTTGATCCACATCCCTGACGACGAGGTGCCGACCGTGTTCGGGCACTTCCACCGAGCATTGCGTCCCGGCGGACCGCTGCAGCTGCTGTTTCACGTCGGCAATGAGTCGCGGTTGAAGACCGACGGCTATGGCGGTCACCCGATGAATGTGCATGTCCACCGCCGTCAGCCTGACCGGGTGGCATCCTGGCTGCGCGATGCCGGATTCGTGGTTGAGGCTCAGATGCTACTCGACCCGGACGCGAAAGCTCAGCAAGCGATTCTTTTCGCACGCAATAAGTCCTGACTTCTGCATATGTCGGGCTCGCCAGTCGGATCCGGAGCCGATCCCCGAGATGGACGCCGACACTGCGCTATACCCTCGGCGCGACCGTCGTGACCACGGACGCGCTCTACACCCTGCAAGCCCTGTGAATCCCGCCCGCGGCGGCGATCAGAACAAGGTGTCGCGGACCCGCAACGGCCGATACCCGGTCGGGCCGAGCGCGGCGAGTTCGGCGTCGATGTCGACCTCGATCGCGCCGAAGAAATTGATGTTCTCGCTGTGCGCGGGGCTGATGTGGGCGAGCACATCGTCATCGATTCGGCGGCCGGACCGCCGCATCTGCTCCACGGCGAGACCGTAATACTCTGTGGTCCAGGCGATCACGGCGTTCGTGGCCAGGGTCAGGCACCAGGCTTGTTCGGTCTGCCCGTCGAGGTGCCGCGCCCGGATCATGCCCTCGTGGGCGTAGAGCAGGTCGCGGCGCAGCGCGCGCAACGATTCTCCCTTGTTGAGTTGGCGCGAGATCTTGCGCCGGTAGCCGGGGTCGGCGAGGTATTTCGCGGCGTAGATCGTGCGCCGCAGCGCCCCGTACTCCTTGAGTGCCGCGGCCAGGGCGTTCTGACGCCCGGAGGCCGAGAGTTTCCCCGACCAGCAGCGAGGCGGTGGCGCGCCCGAACTTCAACGACCCCGCCAACCGCAGCAGGTCGTCCCAGTGCTCGGCGATCAACTCGGTGTTCAGCTTGCGCGTCATCAACGGGCCCGTGCGCGGGAACCGCGCCTCGGCGTCGGCGCGCGGGCCAGGCCGGTAGAGGGTGATGCGTCCCAGGTCCCGGATCCGGGGCGAGAGCTGCATCCCGAGCAGGTCGAACAATCCGAAATTGACGAGGGTGACGCCGTGGGTGTCGGTCGCGTGTTCGGTGATCGGGAGATCGGTGGCGTTGCCCAGGATCTCGTCGAGCACGTAGTGGGCCTCGCGGCGGGTGGCCACGATGATCTTCGTGCCGTAGGTGGCGTGCTGGTCGGTCACATGGGTGTAGGTCGACAGGCCCTCGTTGGCGAAATAGCGGCTCAACGCTCTGGCGGTGATCGATTTGCCGCGCGTCGGGAACCGCTGCCCGTCCGAGGAGGACAGGGCTCCGGCGCCGAAGACCGTGGTCAGCGGCAGGCGTTGATGGTAGTCGATGATGGCCAGGTTCGCCGCCCGCAGGGTCTCCTCGCGCACGTACCATTCCGAGGTCCAGGCCAGGATGTCATAGGAGATCCCGCACGCCTCACCCATCCTGGTGAGCCCGAGGTTGGTCGAGTAGGCGAGCAGGACCGCGATCAGGTTGCGTTTCAATTCCGGAGTGCGAGCCTGCTTTCCGCTCGCGTGGGTGAAGCAGTCCAGGTAGCCGGTGCGTTTGTCCAGCTCGATCAGCAACGACACGATCGGCGCGAAAGGCAGCATCTCGGTCAGCTCCGCCTTCAACGCCACCGCCTCGGCCGGGACGTCCTCGGCGGTCAGCGGCGAGATCACCAGATCCCCGGCCTCGTCGAGACGGACCGGACCGTCACCGCCGGCGAGGACCGCCTCCAGCTCGGCGACCGCGGTGTGCAGTTCGTCGGTCGCCGCGGCCAGGGCTTGGGCCTGGTCGGCAGATTTGCCGACCAGCCGGCAGAACTCATCCCGCTGGGGCTCCCACTGCTCGGCGGTGAGCAGGTAGGCGGCCGGGTCGGCGTAGCGGCGTGACCCCGGCACGAACACATCCCCACTACGCAGCCCGTCGCGCAGTCCGAGCAGCACGCACAGCTCCCAGTAGTGCCGATACGCGGTGGCGCTGCCGGATTTGCGGGCTTCGTCGAGGTAGCCGCGCCATTTCGTCGGCACGAACCCGGTCGGGGCCTCGGCGGGGACCTTGCGGGCGCCGGTCGCGTTCAACTCGCGCAGCATGTGCACCGCGATCAGCAACTCCGTCGCCGCGGTGCCGCCCGCGAACCGCACCGTCGACAGCACCGCCGGGGTGAACTGGCGCAGATACGAATACGAGGCGTCGAGCGCGGCCAGATGGCCGTGATCACGCGGAAGTCGGGGTTTGGCCTGCGCGATGGCCGCGCGTAGCCGTTCCCAACCGATCCGCTCACCGCGGATCAGCCCGCCGATCTGCTCGTCGCCGATCCCGAGGTCGGTGATGATTTCGAGGAGATCGTCGAGCAGGGCCTGGCGGTCCTCCCCGGTCTTGCCGCGCTCGGCCAACTCCTGCTGCATCCGGCGTTCGGCGGCACCGAATTTCGCCGAGCTGATCGACTGCGCCAACACCGTCAGCAGGATCGGATACCGCCGCTGCGGGTCACGACGTTCGAGGGCTTGGCCGGTCAACCGGCGGCCCATCGTGGCCAGGAACCGGCGCCGCTCGGCGGGCAGCACCGACATATCCAGCTCGTCGGCGCCGAGACCGCGCAGGAATCCGAGCTTGTCGACCTCCGCGCGCACCGCCGACGCGGATGCCTCCACCGGCCCGGTCGACAGCCACCGCAACCGCGACATCCCGATCGAGGCGTCGTTGACCAGCAACCCGTCCAACTGCGCGCACCGCTCGGCAGTGAACTCGTGGGCGAGCCGATCGTAGGTTTCGGCCTGGGCCTGGGCGCGAGCGTGGGCGACCCGCTCGATCACCATCACCGGCCCCGGCCGGATCACCCGCGCCGACACCAAAAACTCGCACCCCAACCGGAACAACAGCGTCGGGGAATCGTGCTCCAACGCCCGCGCCAACAAGAACTCGTCGAGTTCCTTCAACTCCATCACCCCCGCGGTGCGCCAGCCCAGATACCGCGCGACCAGCCGCACATGCTCAGTCCGGGTCTTCGCGCGACGGCCGTAGGAGCCGATCTCGACCGGATCCACCCCCAACTGCCCCGCCAACCGCGCCACCGCCACCGGCGGCGCGGTCACCAACCTGTCCGGAACGAATCCCAACCACGGCAACGTGCACAACGCGATCGACAACCCCAACCGATCCGCAGGCCCCCGACCACGCCCCGGATCCACGAACGCCACATCCGCCGGGCTCAACGTGAAGAACCGGAACAACTCCTCCCGCCCGATCTCCGGGAACTCCCGCAGACGCTCCAACTGCTCGTCCGCGAACACCCGCGTCGCCACGAACTCTCACCCTCCACCACACCGACCGACCACGACGCCAGCCAGCAAAGCACTAACAACCCAATCCCGCAGCGCGGCAACCCCAAATACCACCACTACCAGCGGGTTACGCCATATCCGCCCGAAATTCGGCCGATACTACGGCTACCCCGACGAGGTCGGGGTCGACAGTGCGAAGCGGTGAGCCCGCGTCGCTATCCGGTTTTCGTAGCGGCGGCGACCGCCGGGCACGGCAGCGGAACGCGGGCAAGCGGCGCCGAGAATCAGGGCTGGTGGGTGATGGTGTACCAAAGGATCGCCAGTGTGCCCAGCGTGAACAGCGGTGCCACGACGAAGGTTTCGACCTTGTTCCCGGTGCGATCGATGACGGGAAGGCTTACCCGGAGGCCGAAGGGCCAGAACAGGCGGCAGCCGCGATCGGTGAGGCAGTCGCCGAGGAGGTGGGCGAGTGCGCCCAATGCGACCGCGAACGGCAGCCAGACGGGCTTGTCGGCGATCCAATGCTCCATCGCGAACGTGCCCGCGGAGGCGAGTACCACGATCGGCCCCCACGCCTTGAAGTTGTTGCCGGACGGGCACAGATGCAGTGCGCGCACGGCTAGGGCGAGCAGGAAGAAGACCAGACTCAGGGTGAACCAGCGGCCGAGCCAGTGCTCGCCGGCCCACGTCCCGTAGGCGACGGCCGCGACGAATGCCAGGGAGTGGGTGGCGCCGCGATGGCCGCCCGAGACCCAGGAGATCAGCTTGCAGGCGGTGTGCGTGATCGGACCGAGGGTATGCGAGATCGTCCCGTCGGGATGGTCGGCGTCGGGGAGCAGTGCGGCCCCGGCGGTCAGGAAGACGCCGAGCAGTAGATCGACGGTGCCGAGGTGTCCCGTCGCATCCTGGAGAGCGGGGAATGTCAAGATGGTGACCGGCAGTGCCGCCGCCGCCGCCGACCAGGCCAGCGCGCCACTGGTCGCGTGTGAATGTCCAAGCACCATTCGAACGTTAGTTCAGCTTGCTATTGGTTTGCGAATGACGTTGTCGGGCGGGGGAGTTGTGCACCCCGTGGGGTAGGGCAGTGGCAGGGAGAAGAGCCGAGAATAGGGAGTTGTGGCGTGGACATGAGGGTCGAACGGGTGGCCGCTCGGGTGTTCCCGAGGCCTTTGCGTCGGTGGCGTCGCCACTGCGACAGAAATAATTGCGATACGCCCCTATACGAATATGCGCATGTAATCTCGAACTCAGCAGTACACAACACAACCCAAACGTAGCCGGAAAAGCCGCACAGACACCAGGGGAACTCAACTGGCGCAGCAGGTTCCGAGGGGGCGGCGTTTTGTCGCTAGAGGACGTCGCCGATGGAGGTGGTCGCCGCGGCCATCACCCGGCGCGCGAGCTCCGGGTAGTCGACCGGGGCAGTGGTGTCGACGGTGACGACCGGGGCGAGCGCGAGGGGTTCTGCCAGTCGCGCCCATCTGTCCCAGTCCTGCGCCAGGTGCGCGTCATCCTGGTAGAGATCCGCGCGGGGGCGGCCGCGATATCGAGCCCGAGCGACATCGGACGGAACCGAACACCAGACCTCTACGGCGCGTGTGGCGCCGGAAACCGCGATCCCGTCGGCGGCATACCGCGCGTCACGGGGCTTGAACCACCAGGAGTCGACCACGACGACGCCGGGTAACGCGGCGGCGAGCGCCCACACCGCTTCCATCGCGATCGCGCCGATGTTCGGCAAGACGGAGGTGTCGTCCAGCCCGGATCCCAGTGCCTCCTTGACGGGGTCTTTGCAAATCAGGTGCGCGCGCAGTTCTCGTGCCAATGGGGGAGCCGCCGTCGACTTCCCTGAGCCGGGTAGGCCGTTGACCATGACGAGTAGTTCGCAGATGGGACGTACCTCCAGAGCGGCCGACGGTATCGGGTCGGCGGATTCTGTCGACCGTCATATCGTGATTCTTGTTGCCCACCAGCATCGGCGGCAAGGTCGCGGGGCCGCCGGGTGCCGGAGGTCTCGGAAGGTGGCGGAGCTGACGTTTCGTCAGTAAACCGATCGCTGACTGTTTCCCAGAGTTGGGGATTCGATCGGTGGGCCCGCGCCTACGCTGCATCGCATAGCTCGGCCTGATCGATTGCCCGCTCTGAACTCGAATGTTGGGCAGGACATGTGGCAAATGTCTGGTTTCGATACCGGGCTGGACTGGACAGCGGTAGGCCATGGGTAGGAGGTTGTGGTGGGTGTGGGTCGTGGAGTTCATCTGTGCGGCAGCGTTCCGCTGGCGAACGCGCGGACTGTCTTCACCGAGGCGGCGGGGCGCATCGGGAAGCATCTGAAGCGGATCCCGGACGGCGAGACCGGGGTACGGGACAACTGGGTGGTGTGGCAGCTGCCCAAGATGCAGGCGCATCCCGATCTGGAAACCGTTCCTCCGCCGAGCCCGGAGTACGGGCCGAGTGAACGGGTGCAGCCCAAGCCCGGAGTGGACGCGGCGTCGATCGATTTCGGTCCGCTGGGATACGCCGAGGCGGCGGTGGAATCCTGGCAGGTATTCCAGCAGTTGCGCGCGGACGGCACGATCCCGGCTGGCATCCGTTTTCAAGTGAGCCTGCCGACGCCGATCGCGGTGATCGGGGCGTTCGTCGCGGGCCCGCAAGCGGAGTTGGAACGCAGATACGAAGCGCGCCTGCTCGACGAGCTGGCTGCCATCGTCGCGGCGATTCCGTCGGAAGACCTTGCTGTGCAATGGGATGCCGCGGTCGAGTTCGCCATCTTCGAGGGAATCTTCCCGTCATGGTTCGGCTCGGACTACGCGACACAGCTCGAGGAGGTCGGGCAGCGCCTCGTCCGGCTGGGCGCCGCAGTGCCCGAACCGGTCGAGCTCGGCTATCACCTGTGCTACGGCGATTTCGGGCACCAGCACTTCGCTGAACCCGCCGACACCGGCCGGCTCGCGGCGGTCGCCGACCGGATTCTGGCGGGGTCGGCTCGGCCGGTCAACTGGATCCACTTGCCGGTTCCGCGTTCGCGTAGCGACGCAGACTATTTCAAGCCCCTCGCGGATCTCACCCTTCCGGCCGAGACGGATCTGCACCTCGGTCTGGTGCACGCCACCGACGGTCGTGCGGGCGCGCTGCAGCGCATCGAAGCCGCTCGTTCTGCGGTCGCCGACTTCGGCATCGCTACCGAGTGCGGCATGGGACGCCGGCCTGCGGAGCAGATCCCGGCGCTGTTCGACCTGCACGCGGAACTGGCCGACATGCTGGGTTGAGTTCCCAAGCCGCGGCGCCGGGCCTGTTTTCGGGGTTGGGCCCGGCGTCGCGGCCGCGAGTGGCGAGCCGGTAGGGTGACGCGTCGGGGCAGGACAGTTCCGTCTGTGGACTGGGGGGAGTGGGATGCACGATCTCTACGTGGTGAGTCATCCGCATGCGGAGCACACCGAACATGATCTCGTCGGTGGGTGGTACGACTCGGAACTGACGGCGCGCGGTCGGCGCGACGCCCGTCTTGTCGCCGCCGAGTTGGTGCGTCGGCGTGACGGTGTGGTCCGGCAGGTGCGGATCACGACGTCGGATCTGGCCCGTTGTGTGGAGACCGCGCGGATTGTCGCGGCGGAGTTCGGTGTTCCGATCACGGCGGACCAGCGGTTGCGGGAGATCAGTTTCGGGGAAGCGGGTGGTCGGCCGAACGCGTGGCTCGCCCAGCGGCAGGTTCCGGCACCGGATCACGATCGGCTCGATCATCGCGGGCCGATTCGTGGTGCGGAGACGCGGCGTGAGGTCGCGACGCGAGTAGGCGCGTGTGTGCGTGAGTTGATGACCGATACCGAGCACGACCACATCGTCGTCACGCACGGCTACGCGCTGACGTTCGTTGTCACGACCTGGATGATGCTGCCGGTGGAGGCGGTCGGCTTCGCGTCGTTCGCGACCGCGCCCGGTGCGATCACTCACCTTCGGCACGACGACTACTGGCGCAACCGCACGCTGATCGGGCTTGCCGAGACGTCTCACTTGAGAGGCGGGGAGGACTGATTGCTTCCCGGAAGCTCTGAACGCCTCTAGTTGACATAATGTCGATTATCGGCGTAATTTTCGGACGGTTCCGCCGCCGTGGGTGCGCACATGTATTCGTTGCTGTGGGAGCCGTGTTGGTGGCCAGAGCACGCGGACTCGGGCGGTGTTTCGGGGTGATCTTCGTTCGGTGGTCGGTTCCTTCGTGGGTGTGCGCATAGTTATGCAAGCGAGAACTTTTGCGATACGAGTTATGTCAAGTCGAGGTCCTCTGCGGGTTTGGTGCGGGCGAACCGGCACGACCGTGTTCGTCGGTGCTCAGGTTCTCGATCGGTGGCGTGTTCGGTCGGAAGGCGAGTGGCATCGCCCGGAAAGGGATTGGCTCCCCGCCTGGATCGCGCATCGGATCGGGATCACCCTCTCCCCCTCCCCTCTCTCCCGGCACCCATATTCGTCACTGTGACGAATATGGGCAGGCTAAGTTTGGCGCACTGGGCGTTCTTGCTCCGCTCGTGCTGTGGCCGGACTGGCAGTAGCTGCTTGCTGGCCGGACTGGCAGTAGCTGCTTGCTGGGCGGCCGTGGCGGTGTGCGCGGGTTGGCAGGTCGTGCATCGCCGCGGGGTTCGAACCGGTTGCCGTCCTTGCTCGGTTGCTGAGAGATGACGAGTCTTGGAAATTTCCTAGATCGTCCTCGTGGAGGCTAGCGGTGGGCGTCGGTGCATCGGCATGGTGACGAAGCGTGGTGGGTGGTGCTGCGCTGGCCGCCCGGTGAGCGGTCCAGTGTTCGGTGATTGGCTCTGGTTGTGGGTGCCAGTTGCGGGCACGCTGGGGCGGTGCTGGTTCGTCGGTTGGTCGCGTTGTATGCCGGATTGTGGTTGTACGGGTTCTCGATGGCGGTGATGGTCCGGGCGGGGCTCGGGTTGGATCCGTGGGATGTGTTTCATCAAGGTGTGGCGCGGCATCTGCCGCTGAGTTTCGGTGCCGTGACGGCGATTACCGGTGTCGTGGTGCTGTTGGCCTGGATTCCGTTGCGGCAGTTGCCGGGGTTGGGCACGGTGAGCAATGTCGTGGTGATCGCCGTGTCGGTCGACGCGGGTCTGGCGTGGTTGCCGTCGTGGGACCTGCTCGTGGTGCGGGCCGGCGCCATGGGGGCCGCGGTCGTGCTGAACGCGGTGGCGAGTGTGTTGTACATCGGGGCGGGCATGGGTCCGGGTCCGCGGGATGGACTGATGACTGGACTGGTTCGGCGAACGGGCCGATCGGTGTGGGTGGTGCGCACGGCGATCGAGGTGACGGTGTTGACGACGGGATTCTTGCTCGGCGGCAGTGTCGGCATCGGAACGCTGGTGTACGCCTTCGGGATCGGGCCGCTGATCCATCTGATGATTCCCGCGGTGAACCGATTTCTACCGGGATTCGCGGTGCCGGAGCCGGTGCCTGTTGTCGGTGCGGCCGCGGGGGTCCCGACCGCTTAGCGGGGCCGCCGGGCACTTCCCTGGCCGGGGTTGGCTGTTTGCAATCGTCACAGTGACACTTCCGCTTGCGGGTACCCCCTGTGAAACAGCTTGACGGGATTGTTGTCGAGAACTTCGCCGCTGAATTCTGTGGCGGCGGGCTGCTTGTCGGGTGACAATCCGGATGTGTCCGCTCTGCTGCCCGATGTGGTTGCCGCCGAGGTGTTCGCAGCCGGGGCTCAACCCGTTCTGTCGGGTGATTCGGTGCTGTTGCGGCCGTGGACGAATGCCGATGCGGCGGTAGTTCAGGCTGTCTACCAGGATCCGGACATTCAACGCTGGCATGTGCGTGAGGTCGTGTCCGAGGCCGAGGCGCTGGAGTTGATCGGGCGCTGGCGGGCGGGGTGGCGTGGTGGTGACGGTCCGCAGTGGGCGGTTGTCGTCGGTGGCGTGGTGGCGGCGCGGGTCGGGTTGCGTGGGATGTCGCCGCCGGATGGTTCGGCGGGGATCGCCTACTGGGCCGCTCCGGGATGGCGGGGTCGCGGGGTGACGCCTGCGGCGGTGGGGGTGGTGACGCGGTGGGCTTTCGAGGTGGGGTTTCATCGGTTGGAGGTGTCGCATTCGGTGCGTAATCTGCCGTCGTGCCGGGCGGCGGTGAAGGCGGGGTTCGCGCCGGAGGGTGTGCGGCGCAGTGCGGGGTTGCATGCGGACGGTTGGCACGACATGCATTTGCATGCCCGCATCTGTCCACCATAGAGACCTGTACGGGATGAGCTGTCCCAGATAGCCTGTGGGAAGCGATCCGGCAGAAGGTGAAAATTGATGACTGCTACCACCATTGCCCGCCAGTGCACCCTGTGTGAGGCGCATTGCGGAATCCTCGTCACGGTCTCCGGTGATCAGGTGACGCGGATCGAGGGCAACCCGCAGGATGTGCTGTCGAAGGGGTACATCTGCCCGAAGGCGACGGCGATGGGCGGGTTGCATCATGACCCGGATCGGTTGCGGACGCCGGTGCGGCGGGTGGGTTCGTCGTTCGAGCCGATCGGCTGGGACGAGGCGTTCCGGGAGATCGGGCAACGGTTGCGGCAGGTGCGTCGCGAGCACGGAAACAGCGCGATCGGCATGTATCTGGGGAATCCGGCCGCGCACAGTTCGTCGGTGCTGTACGCGGTGCTGCTGCGGTCGGTTCTGTTGACGCGGAATTTCTTCTCGGCGTCCTCGATCGATCAGTTCCCGCAGGAGTTCGTCGCGTGGCGGATGTTCGGTTCGAATGTGCTGATGCCGGTGACCGACATCGATCGGACCGAGCGCCTGGTGATTCTGGGGGCGAATCCCGCGGTGTCGAACGGGTCGGTGACCACCATGCCGAATGCGAAGCAGCGGATTCGGGATGTGCGGCGGCGCGGTGGGAAGGTCGTGGTGATCGATCCGCGGCGGACCGAGACGGCGCGGCTGGCCGATCAGCACGTCGCGGTCGCGCCGGGCGGGGATGTGTATCTGCTGCTGGCGATGTTGCATGTGCTGGTGGCCGAGGATCTGTGTGACGCGAAGGCGATTCGCGCGTCGAGCACCGGCTGGGAGCAGTTGCGTGCGCTGGTGGCCGAGGCGTCTCCGGAGCTGATGGCGCAGTACGCGGGGGTGGAAGCGGAGACGATTCGCGGGCTCGCGCGTGAGCATGCGGCGGCGTCCTCGGCGGTGCTGTACGCGCGGATCGGGGTGTGTCAGCAGGTGACGGGCACGTTGACGCATTGGTTGGTGAACACGATCAACGCGGTGACGGGCAATCTGGACCGGGCGGGTGGTCAGATGTTCGCGACGCCGCCGATCGATGCGGCGCGGTATGCGAAGTATCTGCCGGTGGGTTATGGGGCGTGGACGGATAGTTCCGGGACCTACAAGTCGTTCCGTTCGGAGTTGCCGGTGGCGGCGCTGGCGGAGGAGATGGTGACCGAGGGGCCGGGCCGGATCCGGGCGATGATCACGTATGCGGGCAATCCGGTGTTGTCGACGCCGCAGCGGGGCCGGTTGGGGGCGGCGCTGGATTCGCTGGATTTCTATGTGGCCGTGGACATGTACATCACGGAGACGACGCGGCACGCGGATATCATTCTGCCGCCGATCTCGCCGTTGGAGCGGGAGGACGTCAACATCCTGTTCCCGATGTTCAGTGTGCGCAACAATCTGCGTTTCGACGCGCGGGTGTTCGAGCCGCCTGCCGGCGGGCTGGAGGATTGGCAGATCATGGCGCGGCTGGTCACGGAGGTGGTGCCGTTGCCTGCGCGCCGGTTCACCGCCCGGGTGCTGAACGGGTTGTTCGATCGGGTGAGTCCGGTGCGGATCGCTTCGCTCGGGGTGGCGGCGGGGCCGTACGGGGTGTTGCGGCGAGGGCGTAAAGGTTTGACCGTGGGGAAGGCGCGTGCGGCGGAGGGCGGGATCGATCTGGGGCCGTTGCGGCCGAGGTTGCGGTCGTTGCTCGGGACGAAGGATCGGAAGGTGCATTTGGCGCCGGAGGATTTCGTGGCTGCGGCGCGTGAGGTGCTCGCGGAGGCGCGGGAGGGCAAGGCGGTGACCGCGCCGGCCGAGGGGTACGACTTGAAGTTGATCGGTCGCCGTCATCTGCGCAGCAACAATTCGTGGTTGCACAATGTGCCGTCGATGGTGAAGGGGCGGGATCGGTGCACGGCGCTGATGCATCCGGAGGATGCCGCGGCGCGCGGGTTGGGTGACGGTGAGCCGGTGACGGTGCGTTCGCGGACGGGGTCGATCGTGGTGCCGTTGGAGGTGAGTGACGATATCCGGGTGGGGACGGTGGCGATTCCGCACGGGTGGGGGCATCAGGAGCCGGGTGTGGGGTGGACGGTGGCGGCGTCGCTGCCTGGTGCGAATGTGAATCTGCTGCATGATCCGGCGTTGACGGACACGTTCTCGGGGACGGCGGCGGTGAACAATACCTGGGTGACGGTGACGCGGGCGTCGGTCGATTCCGGGGGGCGCGTCGTCGTGGGTGAGCGGGAGCCCGCTCCGACGGTGTGAGTGAGGTGGGTCGTGTAGGGATTACGGCCGAAGCTGTTTCGGCCGACGCTGCTTCGGCCGACGCTGGATTCGGTGTCCGAGGTGAGCGGCAGCGCGTGGCGGAGGTTGCCGCTCGGTTCGGTGAGTAGCGGGGTCAGGCGGGTTCGATGCGGGCGGGGACGTGTTTGTGCCAGGGGGTGCCTGCGATGGCGTCGCGCCAGGTGAGGTCGGTGAGTTCGTTGGCGGCGACGCCGGTGCGGTGGGTGCCGTTGGCGGTGGGTAGGTCGAGGCCGAGGCCGTTGGGCAGGGAGGCGTGGCCGGGTTGCATGCGGTCGTTGGTTTCCACGGTGGCGATGGCGCTGCCGCGGCGGGTGGTGATGCGGGCTCGGTCGCCGGTGGTGAGGCCGAGGCGGGCGGCGTCGTCGGGGTTGAGGCGTAGTGCGCCGTGGGGGTCGCGGCGTCGCCAGGTGTCGTCGCGGAAGATGGTGTTGGCGGTGAAGGCGCGGCGCTCCCCCGCTGCGAGCACGAAGGGGAATTCGGCGGTGGTGTGGGTGGCTGGTGTGGTGGTGAGTTCGCGCAGGGCGTGCAGGAGTTGCGGGATGGCCAGGGGGATGCGTTTGTCGGGGTGTGGGAGGTAATTCCAGGCGTCGTCGTAGTCGTCGAGGGTGAAGGTGACTCCGGAGCGGCTGGTGAGGATGGCGTCGAACAGTGCGTCGGCGTTGCGGTGTCCGGCGCGGCGCATGGCGGCCGGGTAGACCTTGGCGACGCGGTGGGCCAGTGCCCAGAGGACGGCTGCGGAGCGGGCGCCGTGGGGCAGGGTGGGGCCGAGGGTTTCGTAGAGCAGGTAGGGGGCGAGGCCGCCGAGGGTTTTGTCGGTGGCCAGCATGGCGGCGAAAATCCAGGCGTAGGGGCGTCGTCCGAGTTTCGCGGCGGCGCGCAGCAGGGCGAGTTTGCCGCGGCTGACGGCGCGTAGTTCGCGCAGCAGGCGGGCGTAGATCTCGGGTTCGGGCAGGGTGCCGGGGAGCGGGTCGAGGAGGGGGCGCGCAGGTGGAAGGTGTTGTGCGGGAATTCGAGGTTGAAGAAGGTGGCTTCCCATTTCTCGAATTGGCTGGCGGCGGGTAGGACGTAGTCGGCGTGGCGTGCGGTTTCGGTGAGGGCGATGTCGATGACGACGACGAGGTCGAGGGCGTGCAGTGCGTCGCGGAATGCGGTCGAGTCGGCCAGGGAGTGGGCGGGGTTGGCGGATTCGATGATCATCGCGCGGAAGCGGTCGGGGTGGTCGGTGTTGATTTCTTCGGCGATGGCGTTGCAGGGCAGCATGCCGCCGAGCAGGGGTGCGCCGGTGACGGGGCTGCGTTTGATCTCGCGGCGGTAGCCGGCCAGCGGCGCCATCCATGAATGGGGTTGCATGGCGCCTGGTTTGGCGAAGTTGCCGGTGAGCAGCCACAGCAGTTTGTTCAGGTAGGAGATGAGGGTGCTGTTGGGGCTCTGCTGGACGCCGAGGTCTTCGTAGGTGGCGACGCTGCGGGCGGTGGCGATGCGGTGGGCGGTGGTGCGCAGGAGGTTTTCGGGGACGCCGCAGATGTCGGCGTAGGCGGGGATGTCGATGTGTGCGAGGTCGGTGGCGACGGTGTCGGATCCGGTGGTGTGTTCGGTGAGGAAGGTGTGGTCGAGCAGATCGTCTCGGACGAGGATGGCGAGTAGGGCGGCCAGGCACCAGGCGTCGGTGCCGGGGCGTACTTGTAGGTGGATGTCGGCGAGGTCGGCGGTTTCGGTGCGGACCGGGTCGATGACGATCATGGTGCGGGCGGGGTCTTTGGCGATCTGTTGCAGGACGGTGCGGGCGCGGGGGACGCCGTGGGATTGCCAGGGGTTCTTGCCGAGGAAGATCGAGACTTCGGCGTGTTCGAAGTCGCCGGTGGTGTGGCCGCCGGTGAGGTGGGCGTCGACCCATCCTTCGCCGGTCTTCTCTTGGGCCAGGGCGCTGGAGCGGTAGCGGCTGCCGAGGGCGCGGCGCAGGGCGGTGCTGTAGGCGCCGCCGAGGTGGTTGCCCTGTCCCCCGCCGCCGTAGTAGAAGATTTTGTCGCCGCCGTGGGTGCGCTGGATGTCGGTGAGGCGGGCGGCGACTTCGGAAATGGCTGTGTGCCAGTCGATTTCGGTGAAGGTTCCGTCCGGTTCGCGGCGCAGTGGGGTGGTGAGCCTGGTGGCGCCGTTCTGGTAGTGGTCCAGGCGCAGCGCTTTGTTGCAGGTGTAGCCGGCGGAGGCGACGTGGTCTTTGTCGCCGCGGATCTTGGCGAAGCGGCGGTCTTCGAGCTGGATGAGCAGTCCGCAGTTGTTCTCGCACAGGATGCAGGCGGTTTTGTGCCACGCTTCGGTGGCTGTGGGGGTGGTCATCGGCTCACCTGGTCGACGCGGGTGCCGTCCAGCCAGGGTTGGGGGTCGGCGAGGAAGGGGGTGTCGGCGAGGCGGTCGAGGTCGTGGAAGAAGGCTTTGGTGGTGCGTGCGGCCGCGGCGGTGGTGCCGACGGAGACGAATCCGGCTTGTTCGGCGTCCAGGCCGCGGGAGAGGGTTTTGTCGGGTCCGAAGTAGATGGCGCGTTTGAGTTCGGCGACGACGACCGGGTTGCGGGCGGCCAGGCGCGCGGCGGTGGCCTGGGTGTGGGTGAGGAGGTCGGTGTCGGGTAGCAGGCGGTGGACCAGGCCGAGGTGCAGTGCTTCGCGGGCGGTGAACGGTGTGCCTTCGAGGGTGATCTCGATGGCTTTGGCGGCGCCGAGCAGGCGGGTGAGGCGTTGGGTGGCGCCGCCGCCGGGGATGAGGTTGGCGAGGGTCTCGATCTGGCCGAGGCGTACGTGGTCTGCGTCGGCGGCGTAGCGCAGGTCGCAGGCGAGGGCGATTTCGTGGCCGCCGCCGAGGGCGGGTCCGTTGATGGCGGCGAGGTAGGCGACGCCGGAGCGGTTCATCCGCAGGGTGGTGCGTTTCCAGCGGTGGCCCCAGACCAGGCCGGCGCCGAGGCCGCCGCCGTGGCGTTCGACCAGGTCGGTGGCGCCGGGCACGCGCAGTGCGGCCGCGGCGGCGCGCAGGAACGGGGCTGCGGCGCGGGCGGGGACGAAGGGGTGGGGGCGTTCGATCATGCCGCTGAGGGCGGCGGGGTCGGCGTGGGTGAGGAAGCGGCCGGGCAGGCCTCCGGTGAGCACGACGGCGCCGATGGTGTCGTCGGTGTCGACCGCGGCGGTGAGGGTGTCGAGGTCGCGGACGACGGCGGGGGTGACGAAGTTCAGGGGTGGTGCGACGACGCGGGCGGTCAGGACGCGTCCGGTGTGTTCGAGTTCGATGGTTGGCAGGTGTAGATCGGCGGCGGGCATCGGTGGCTCCTTCGGTGCGCGTATCAGCGGTCGGAAGGCGAGACTGTGTCCGCGCGAGGGTGATTCGGGGGTGGCGCGGCCCTGTTCGCGACTATGGCATTCACCATAGTGGGTGTGTCAAGGGCTGAGCGGTCGTGCGATGGGCGGTTCAGCGCGCGGCGGGCATCAGCTCGTGCAGTGTGGCGACGGCGTCGTCGAGCGGGGTGATGTCGCGGTGGACGCGGCACAGTGCGATGGCGCCCTCGAAGGCGGCGACCGTCAGGGTGGCCAGGCGGTCGGCGCGGTCGGCGGGCATGTCGTGGCGGGTCAGCATTCCGGCGAGGGCCTGCTGCCAGCGGTGGAAGATCTCCCCGGCGATGCGGGCGAACTCCGGGGCGTCGTCGTTGGTTTCCACGGCGACCGCGAAGATCGGGCAGCCGGCCCGGAAGTCGCTGTCGAGCAGGGTGCGCCGCCACATCGCGGCGAAGCGGTCCAGTGCGGCGGCGGGTTCGTCGGTGCTGGTCAGGCGTTCGATGAAGGCCGACATCAGTTCGCCGGCCGTGCCGAGGGCGTCGGTGATCAGCTCGGTGCGTCCGCCGGGAAAGTGGTGATACACCGAGCCGCGTGGCGCGCCGGTGGCGGCCAGGACCCGGTCGACACTGGTGGCGCTGGCGCCGTGGACGCGCAGCGAGTCGATCGCGCCGTCGATCATGCGCTGGCGCGCTTCGCCCCTGGGGGGACGTGGGGCGTGGGCGCTGCGGGATCGACGTGTGGTTGCCATACCGCCATGCTATGGCGTCCACCATAAAAGTGTCGTCGCGGACCGGTGTGGCCGGTCCGCGACGACGGGCGGCGCTCACGCGGTGGGCTTGTGCACCCGGTTGCCGTGGAATTCCAGCAGCGCCGCGAGGGTCTGCTCGGGCGCTTCCAGTTGCGGATAGTGGCCGATGCGTGGCAGTTCCACCACGTCGGGGGCCGGGATCAGCTCGCGATAGCGACGCGCCATGTGGCCGCCGGAGACCGGGTCGGTGACGCCGTCGACGAACCGGATCGGGACCTGGGCCTGCTGCAGCGCGCCCACCCAGCGCTGCCGCTGCTTGCGGCGCTCGGCCAGATAGCTGATCAGTTTGTGGCCGTTGCGTTTACCGTGCTTGCTGCACCACAGCAGCCAGAACTGGTGCAGTTCGACGTCGGTGGGTTTGGTGTCGGGCCCGAACACGGTGGACAGGCTGCGGTGGAAGGTGCGTTCGGTGCCCAGGACGCCGACGAGCGGTCCGAGGGGGCCGGCCAGCAGTCGCTGCACCGGGCGCGCTCGGTGCGCTTCGGGGAACAGGCCGCCGTTGAGCAGGAACACCGATTCGATCACCAGAGATTCGTCACCGGCGGTGCGGCGTTCGGCGTCGCGCGCCAGCAGTTCCTGGGCGACGGTGTCGCCGTAGTCGTGGGCCAGGATGTGGTATCGGCCGATGCCGTGTTCGCGCAGCAGGTTCTCGTGGATGTCGGCTTGGTCGGTGATGCGGTAGTCGTAGTTGCGGGGTTTGGCCGACCAGCCGAAACCGATCATGTCCGGGGCGATGACGCGGGCGAAACGTTCGCACAGGCCGGGCCAGATCCGATGCCAGTCCCAGGACGCGGTGGGAAATCCGTGGATGCACACCAGCGTCCCGTCGGCGCCTGCGCCTCCGTCGCGCCAGAAGATCTGGTGACCGCGATGAGTGTGGCGTCGTCCGTTCGCCCGCCAGGACGCGAACTCCTCCATATCTACCTCCTTGTCGTCGACAAGCATGGCGCGTGGGTGCGCCCGGGCACAGTAGTTCGGTGGACCGCGCACGTGTCATCTATCGCGCGGTCCATTTGCCGATCGTGCGCTCTGCGAGAATTCCACCGTGCATGTCGCGATCGGCTTGGTTGTTCTCGTCGCGTCGGCGGCCGCGTTGGCGGCGCTGGCGCGTCGGTTCGGTGTTTCCGAACCGCTGGTACTGACGGTGGGCGGGGTCGCGGCGTCGTATCTGCCGTTCGTGCCGGAGATCCACCTGGAGCCGGAGATCATTCTGCTCGGTTTCCTGCCTCCTTTGCTGTATACCGCCGCGATCCGCACGTCGCTGGTGGATTTCCGGGCGAATGTGCGCACGATCGCGTTGTTGTCGGTGGGGTTGGTGCTGTTCACGACGTTCGCGGTGGCGGTGGTGGTGTGGTGGCTGTTGCCGGTGCCGTTCGCGGTCGCGGTCGCGTTGGGTGCGGTGGTGGCTCCACCGGACGCGGTGGCGGCGACCGCGGTGGCGCGCCGGATCGGGATGCCACGGCGGATCGTGACGATCCTGGAGGACGAGTCGCTGTTCAACGACGCGACCGCGTTGGTGGCGTTGCGCACCGCGCTGGCCGCGACGGCGGGCACGGTGTCGGTGTGGGCGGCGGGAGCGGATTTCCTGTTGGCGGCCGGGGGCGGCGCGGCGGTCGGGGTGGTGGTGGCGTACCTGCTGGCGATGCTGCGGCGGCGGATCACCGATCCGGTGATGGACACGACGCTGTCGTTCCTGGCGCCGTTCGCGGCGTATCTGCCCGCGGAGAGTATCCATGCTTCCGGGGTGATCGCGGTGGTGGTGTGCGGCATGATCCTCGGGCACAACGCGCCGGCTTGGCAGAGTGCCGCGTCGCGGATCGCCGAGCGCATCAATTGGCGCACGATCCAGTTCATTCTGGAGAGTGCGGTGTTCGTGCTGATCGGGTTGCAGGTACGCGGGATCGTGGAGGGCGCCTGGCACAGCGACCTCGATCACGCCACTCTGGTGTGGTCGGCGCTGGCGGTGCTGGCTACGACGATGCTGGCGCGCCCGATCTGGGTCTTCGGTTCCGCGTTGGCGTCGCGCAGTCTCGGCGGCGGTGAGGCGGTGCCGGTGCGTCAGCTGGTGGTGGTGTCGTGGGCGGGGATGCGGGGTGTGGTGACGTTGGCGGCGGTGTTGCTGCTGTCGCAGGACACGCCGCTGCTTGCTGTGCTGAAGCTGCTGGCGTTGGTGGTGGTGGCGGGGACGCTGCTGGTGCAGGGGACGTCGCTGCCGTGGCTGGTGCGGTGGCTGCGGTTGCGTGCGCCCAGTCGCGCCGAGGACGCGTTACAGAAGGCGAATGTGTTGCAGCAGGCGACGGCGGCCGGTTTGGCGGCGCTCGAGCAGCAGGTCACGCCGGATACGCCGCCCGGGGTGGTGCAGACGTTGCGTGATCGCGTGTCGTGGAAGGCGAACGCGGCGTGGGAGCGGCTCGGGCGGGCGGAGTCCGAACAGGTGACCCCCACCGCGGAGTATCGGCGGCTGCGGTTGGCGATGTTGCGCGCCGAACGCGAAACGGTGTTGCGGGTGCGGGATTCGGGCACCGTCGACTACGAGATCCTGCAGCACGTGCTGGGGCAGTTGGATCTGGAGGAGTCGATCATCGATCGTTTCGACGAGGCCGAGGAGGAACGCGTCGAGCCGCTGGCCGCGCCGGTGGCCGAGGAGGTGTGCGCGCATCTGCGGGACGCGCCGCTGGTGCGTGCGCACGCCGGGCCCGACGAATGCGCCGAGTGCGTCGCGGAGGGGTTGGCGTGGGTGCATCTGCGGATGTGCCTGTCGTGCGGGCATGTGGCCTGTTGCGACTCTTCGCCGGGCAATCACGCGACGAAGCATCACGGGGCCAGTGGTCATCCGGTGATGCGCAGTGTGGAGCCGGGCGAGGCGTGGCGCTGGTGCTATGTCGATGAACTGCTCGGGTGACGGTGGCGGGTCAGCGCTGGGCGTGGGAGTAGATCAGGCGCGCGTATTCGGCCAGCAGCTGGTCCAGTGACAGGTTCTCCCCGCCCGCGGCGATCTGCTGGTAGCCGACGAGCATCGCCATGCCCAGTGAGGTGACGACGGCGGCGGTCTCGTCGTCGCGCACGACGCCTTTGACCGCTTTGTGCACGGTGCGTCTGCGGGATTCGTCGACGCGTTTGAGTGCGAGGTTGACCGATTCGTCGTTGGCCGCCCAGGCGCGGATGGCGGCTTCGGCGGCGTGATGCAGCCCGGCGGCGAGGTCGGACATCGCGCGGATGTCATCGTCGGGGTTGCCCTTGTTGAACGGCATGGTGCCCAGGATGCGCACCTGCCGGTTCTCCCAGTGTTCGAGCAGGGCGTCGACGAATCCCTGCCAGCTGCCGAAGTGGTGGTAGAACGACCCGCTGGTGACGCCGAGCTGCCGGCACAGCACACCGATGTTCAGACCCTTGAAGCCGAGTTCGGCGAGCACTTCCAACCCGGTGTCGAAGTACTGCTCCTTGGTGACCACTCGTGACATAGGTGCGCCGTTCTCTTCGTTCGGTCAGGGGGGAAGGGACCGAACAGTACCCCATCGTAGCGTCGGCCGGACCGAGCACGGGAAGTACCGATGCGTACCCCGAGAAGACTCTCCGGTACCTGTTACCTGCTGAGATACCTAGCCTCCGAGTGTGATCCGGTTCCCGGAGGCCCACCACTCCATAACAGAGCGAATGCTCTGTTATGGTGGCGGCATGCCCCGACCCCGCACGCACGACCCCGACACCGTGCTCGACGCCGCGGAAGCACTGGCCGTGCGCTGCGGCCCCGCCGCGGTCACCACGCGCGCGGTCGCCGCCGCCACCGGCATCTCCAACGGCGCGATCTACCACACCTTCGGATCGCGCGCGGAACTGCTCGGCCGCACCTGGTTGCGCGCGGCGCGCCGCTTCCTGGACCTGCAGACAGCACTGGTCGAAGCGGCGCTGCAGCAGCGCGACGGCATCGAGGCCGTGGTCGCGGCCGCCGAGGCGCCCGCGGTGTTCGCCGAGCGTCACCCGGACTCCTCCCGGCTGCTGCTGGCCGTGCGACGCGAGGAGCTGCTGGGCGAGGCGCCCGAGGCCGTCGCCGCCGACCTCGCCGCCACCGACGCCGTGCTGGTCGAGCTGCTGGTGCGGCTGTCGCGACGGCTGTGGCAGCGCGGCGACCGCCACGCCGTCGACGTCATGACGCTGTGCCTGGTCGATCTGCCCACCGCCGTGCTGCTGCGCCGTGACCGGCTGGCCGATCCCCGCGCACGGGAATACCTGCGCAGCGCCGTGCGCGCCGTCCTCACCGTCGGCCCGCCGCCCCCCTGACCCCCGGCACCCGAACCCGAAAGGACCCGCCATGCCCACCCTCGACTACCACGACAAGATCGCCGTCCTCGACCTCGGCGGCGACGAGAACCGTTTCTCCCCCGATGTTCTCGACCGCATCGGCGCCCACCTCGACACCGCCCTCGCCGCGGGCGCCCAAGGCCTGATCACCACCGCGAGCGGCAAGTTCTACTCCAACGGACTGGACCTGGACTGGCTCGGCGCCCACCCCGAGCGCACCGAGTGGTACGTCGGGCGAGTGCAGGCGCTGCTGGCCCGGATGCTCACCCTGCCCGTGCCCACGGTCGCCGCGCTGCCCGGCCACGCGTTCGGCGCCGGCGCCATGCTCGCCATCGCGCACGACTACCGGGTGATGCGCGCCGACCGCGGCTACTTCTGCTTGCCCGAAGTCGACCTCCGCATCCGCTTCACCCCTGGCATGGCCGCGCTGATCCAAGCCAAACTCACCCCCAGAAGCGCCATCGCCGCGATGACCACCGGCCGCCGCTTCGGCGGCACCGACGCCGCCGCCCTCGACATCGTCGATGCCGCCGCCGCCGAAACAGCGGTCACCGACACCGCCGTAGCGCTGCTGGCCCCACTGGGCGGCAAAGACCCCGCCACCCTCGCCGCGATCAAGAACACCATGTATGCCACGACCGTCGCGGCATTGACCGCCGCCTAGGAGATCCCCGGAAGTCCGGGCGCGAGATGCGCCATCGCCGAGGAACATCCGAAGGATGGACAAGGCATGATCGGGTAGGACATACCGACGACCGGACAGGAGCGTGACATGAGTGCGCATCGGTCCCCTGCCATGGCGGGCCTGGCGGGAGTGCTGTCGTGCATCGGGCCGACCTGCGGGGACACTGTCGACTGGAATGCGTGCGCGACCTCGTTTCCGGCCGACTACCGGGCCTTCGTGACAGCCTTCGGCGACGGCTCGATCGAGGGCATAATCGGTATTTCCGCCCCTTCCGTCACGTCGGACCGGCCGCACACACCCACACTCGCCAGGATGTCGGAGGCAGTGGCCGAGTGGGAGGATCCGCTCCCCTGGGAGAACGGCTGGGCTCCGGCCGACCGGGGCCGATATCGGCGAGAGGACCTGCTCATCTGGGGAGGAACATGTGCAGGCGACACTCTGTGCTGGGCGACGACCGACCCGGACCCGGACCGATGGCCGGTCGCGGTATTCGCGCGTGGGAGGCTCGAGTGGTCGGTGTATCCGTGCGGTATGGCCGAGTTCCTGCTCAAACTCCTGCGCAACGAGTGGCCACGAAATCCGATCAGCGACGACTCCTTCGAAGACATGGAGGATCCGCGCTTCCAGCACGTCAGGGACGAGTCGGCCGCGTATGAGGCGGGGATGGATCCCTGGGAGTGAAATAGCCGAGCGCGCACAGCGCAACAGCCATACCGAGCCGGGCCGCGGCCACGCGCGATGAACGCCGAGTCCGACGGGGTCGAGCCCCGAACATGCATTTCGAGCACGAAATCGGTTCGATAGCAAGGGATCACGCGTGTACGCTGTCTCGCGGCGATTATCATGGGAACCCGATCATGTTGCCGCAGCGGTGGTTCCGCCCATCCGCCCGGCCGTTGCCCGCACACGGGAAACGAGCGAAACGCCCCCCGCGGCGCGGTCGGGCACCTACGGTCGGGGAAAGCCGGGTGTACCGAACGGGGTTGTGCGATGACCGAACCGAACACGTCCTGCGCCGCATTCCAGCACAGCGCGGCGATCGATCCGGACGCGGTAGCCGTCCGGTCCATCGGCGGGCAGCAGACGCTCACCTGGCGCGAGTACGCCCGGCGGGTCCGGGCGGTCGCGGCGGGCCTGTCCGCGCTCGGCGTCGGGCGCGGCGACACGGTGGCGTTGATGATGGGCAACCGGGTGGAGTTCTATCCCCTGGAAGTCGGTGTCCAGCACACCGGCGCCACCTCGTTCTCGGTGTACAACACCCTCGCTCCCGACCAGCTGAGCTATGTATTCACCAACGCGGGCAACCGGGTGGTGATCTGCGAGCAGCAGTACGTCGAGCGCATCCGCGCCTGCGGCGCGCCGATCGAGACCATCGTCTGTATCGACGCCACCGGGCCGGGAACCGTGGGCCTCGAGGAGCTCGAAGCAATGGGCCGCGCCGATTTCGACTTCGAGGCGACCTGGCGGGCTGTGCGGCCCGAGGACGTGCTCACCCTCGTCTACACCTCCGGCACCACCGGAAACCCCAAGGGCGTGGAGATCACCCACGCCAATCTGCTGGCCGAGGCGCGGGCGTTCCACGCCGTGCTGCCGGTCGAGTTCGGTGACCGTCAGACCTCCTACCTGCCCTCGGCGCACATGGCCGACCGGTTCTGCTCGCTGTATCTGCAGCAGGTGTACGGCACACAGATCACCGTGGTGCCCGACCGGTCGCTGTTGCCCGCCGCGCTGGCCGAGGTGCACCCCACCATCTGGGGTGCGGTGCCGCGAGTGTGGGAGAAGCTGAAGGCGTCCATCGAGTTCTCCGTCGCCGCCGAACCCGACGACGCCCGGCGCACCGCCTTGGAGTGGGCACTGGGCGTGGCGGCGCGTAAAGCCGCCGCCCAGCTGCGCGGCGAACCGATCGACTCGCGGCTGGCGGCCGAATGGGCGCGGGCCGACGAACGGGTGCTGGCGGGGTTGCGCGCGCGAATCGGCCTGGACGAACTGAAGTGGGCCATCTCGGGCGCCGCGCCGATTCCGCCGCAGACCCTCGCGTTCTTCTTCGGCATCGGGATCCCGATCTCGGAGATCTGGGGCATGTCCGAGCTGACCTGCGTGGCCAGCGCCTGCTCGCCGCAGCAGGCGCGGCTGGGTTCGGTGGGCCGGTTGCTGCCGGGGATGCAGTGGCGCATCGCCGAGGACGGGGAATTCCTGGTGCGCGGGCCGCTGGTGATGAAGGGCTATCGCAAACAGCCGCAGCAGACGGCCGAAGCGCTCGACGCGGACGGGTGGCTGCACACCGGTGACATTCTCGCCGTCGACGCCGACGGGTATCTGCGGGTGATCGATCGCAAGAAGGAGCTGATCATCAACTCGGCGGGCAAGAACATGTCCCCGGCCAACATCGAGAACGCGATCAAGGCCGCGACGCCGCTGGTGGGCGCCATCGCCACCATCGGCGACGCGCGCCCCTACAACACGGCGCTGATCGTCATCGACGCCGAGACCGCGGCACTGTATGCCGCCGAGCACGCGCTGCCGGATGCCTCGGCGGCGGCGCTGTCGGCCGACGCCGGTGTGATCGCCGCGATCGCGCGCGGTGTGGCGGCGGGCAATGCCGCGTTGTCGCGGGTGGAGCAGATCAAACGGTTCACCGTGCTGCCGGTGTTCTGGGAACCCGGCGGCGAGGAGGTGACGTTGACGATGAAATTGCGGCGCAAGGCGATCGCGGCGAGGTACGCCGAGCAGATCGCGCTGCTCTACGCCGAGGAGCTCGCCGCGACGGTGCACGAACCCCGGCCGCAGCGATCCGGTGTCGGCGGCGCGGACGCGGTCACAGCGGGAACGTGAGCCGCTGCGGGCGCAGATAGTCGGACGGGTCGTGCAGCGGGCGCAGTTCCGGTCGCCGCGCTGCGGGGATCTTGTCCAGTTCCGCGCGCAACGGTGCGTCGTAGGTCGCCGCGCTCGCGGTGAGCCCGGGTAGCCAGTTGTCGTGATGGCTCGGCACGAACAGTGCGGGGCGCAGCGCCTCGATGTAGGTGCGGGGGTCGCGCAGGCCGTTGCTGATCTGGTTGTAGCCCTGCACGGCGCCGATCTGCACGTCGGTGGCCGGTAGCGCGGCGAAGGCGTCGAACACCTGCGGTGCGCGTTCGGTCAGCGGCGCGGTCGAGTCGTGCCACACCAGGCTGAAGCCGGGCACCCGGAATTGATACAGCAGCACCCCGCCCTCCGGATCGCGCAGTCGCGGCAGGCCTTGCAGCAGACCGCCGAGGGTCGGCGGGTGGGTGAGTACGACGCCCGGTTCGGGGCGGGGGAAGAAGCGTGGTGATCCGCCGGTGGGATCGGGTGGGGTGCGTGCGGAATGCAGGTGCCGGATGACGGTCACCTCGACCGCGCCGACGGTGCAGTCCTCGCGGGCGCCGATCGCGGTCGCGGCGTCACCGTGCGGGAAGGTGGGAAAGGTGGGATCGGTGACCTGCGCGGCGATCGTCGCGCAGTGCTGCGCGGTGCCGTGCACGGTGGCTCCGGTGGCCTGCGCGATGCGGCCCGCGTCCCCGGCGTGGTCGAAGTGGCCGTGACCGATGAAGATCGCCGACGGCGCCAGGTCCGCCAGCTGCTGCGGGGTGGCGGGGACGTAACCGGTGCTGGTCAGCCGCGGCACCCACGCGTCGAGCAGCAACACCGAACCGCCGATGGCCAGGGCGAAAGTGGTGCAGCCCACCCACGTCAGCACGACGCGGTCGCTGCGTACGACGCCGGTGGCGGGGTCGACGGTGTCGGCGCCGAAGAAGCGGGTGCGCGCGGCGATGGTGCGCGCATCGGTGGGGTCGGCGGCGGGCCGCAGTCGCCCCGCCGCCAGGGTCGCCAGTTTGCCGCCGGAACCGAACAGGCCCGCGCCGGGAAGGGTGCACACGCGCCAACCTCATCACGCGTGCGGCGCTGCGGGCAAGGGGTCGTTACAGGCGGACGCCGAGCAGTGCGTCGACGGCGGCGGCGATCGTCGCGGGCGCTTCGATGTCCGGGCCGCCGTAGTCGAGGGCTTGGCGGGCCCAGTTGTCGAGCGCGTCGAGCGCTTTGGGGGTGTCCAGGTCGTCGGCCAGATGCCGGCGCAGCCGGGCGACGGTGTCGACGGCCGAGGGGCCTGCCTGTAGCGCGACGGCGTCACGCCACAACCTGAGGCGCTGCTGCGCCTGCTCGAGCAGGGCGTCGGTCCACATCCGGTCGCGGCGGTAGTGGCCGGCCAGCAGGCCGAGGCGGATGGCGGCCGGGTCGACGCCGCCGCGGCGCAGCGCCGACACCAGCACGAGATTGCCGCGGGATTTCGACATCTTCTCCCCGTCCAGCCCGATCAGGCCGGCGTGCACGTAGTGGCGGGCGAAGCGGCGGCCTGCGATGAGCGACTCGGCGTGCGCGGCGGAGTACTCGTGGTGGGGGTAGATCAGGTCGCTGCCGCCGCCCTGGATGTCGAATTCCGGGCCGATGCGGTTCAACGCGATCGCGCAACACTCGATGTGCCAGCCGGGACGGCCCGCGCCGAACGGAGCGGGCCAGGACGGTTCGCCCGGCCGCGCCGACCGCCACAGCAGCGCGTCGATGGGGTCGCGTTTACCGGGCCGGTCCGGGTCGCCGCCGCGCTCGGCGAACAGCCGCTCCATGGTGGCGCGGTCGTAGCCGGATTCGTAACCGAACTGCTCGGTGGCGTCGGCGCGGAAGTAGACGTCGGGGTATTCGGCGTCGTCGACGATGTACGCCGCGCCGGAGGCGAGCAGTTTCTGCACGACCTCCACGACCTCTTCGACGGATTCGACGGCGCCGATGTAGTCGCGCGGCGGGAGGATCCGCAGCGCGGCCATGTCCTCGCGGAACAGGTCGGTCTCCGCGGCGCCCAGCTCGCGCCAGTCCACGCCGTCGCGGGCGGCGCGTTCGAACAGCGGGTCGTCGACGTCGGTGACGTTCTGCACGTAGTGCACGTCGTGGCCCGCGTCGCGCCACAGCCGGTTGACCAGGTCGAAGGTCAGGTAGGTCGCGGCGTGGCCGAGGTGGGTGGCGTCGTAGGGGGTGATGCCGCAGACGTACATGGTGGCGGTGGCGCCGGGGGTGACCGGGCGCACCTGCCGGTCGGCGGTGTCGTACAACCGCAACGGCGGTCCTGCTCCGGGGACGGTGGGGAGGGCGGTGTCGGACCAGGACTGCATGGTTACGAGGGTAAAGGTGTGGTGGACCTCATCCTTCCCCGGCCCGGGGGCCACGATCGTCCGGTCGCCGCGGCCGCCCGCCGCGACCTGCGTCTTCCAGCGAATCGTGGGATGTCAATAATTACGGTTTCGCTGAATCAGCTGTCGGCGCGGCCGGTGGGATCGGTGATCGTGTTGGGCGTGATCGCGAAGGTGCCGTCCAGTTCCGGGATGTCCGGATCGGTGTCGGCCAGCGCGATCTGGGTGAACGCGCCGCGCGCGACGTCGAACTCGAGTTCGTGATAGGCGACGGTATCGCCCCAGTCCGCGGAAGGCAACGAGATGAACCGCATGGTGAACCGGCCGGAGTCCACCGAGCCCTCGGTGAGCACGTAGACCCCGAAGTGGTTCTCCCCCGCCGAACTCAACCAGTAGACGCCGTTGTCGTACAGGTGCAGGTCGGTGTCGGGGTAGGGCTTCTTGTCGTAGAGGTGCACGTAGTGCAGCGCGATGCGGTAGGTCGGTGCGCCGATGACGATCCGCACTGTCGGCGCCGCGCGGTCCGGGGTGGAGTGGGGCATCGCGTCCTCCTCGTCGTCGCGCCGGGCGTTCGAAGCTTCAACTGTGCCAGGAAACCCCGTTCGCGGCAGCGGTCACGATCAGAAGGCGGGCCAGGGAATCGGTCGGGAGGTGCGCGGCATCGGCATCACCGGTTCGTCGAGCAGTTGCTGGGTGCGTTCGATCAACGCGTCGATCTCGGCGTCGGTGATGTGCTCGCCGAGGGTGTCGGCGAACGCGCCCGGCAGCTGCTTGGCGAACGCGGTGATGTCCGCGATCAGCGCGTCGTCGATGGGCTGGCCTGCCCAGCCCCACAGCACCGTGCGCAGCTTGTGCTCGGCGTGCAGGCAGATGCCGTGGTCGACGCCGTAGACCTGCCCGTCGACGCCTTCCAGCGCGTGCCCGCCCTTGCGGTCGGCGTTGTTGAGCAGCACATCCAGCACCGCCATGCGCTGCAGCCGCGGATCGTCGGCGTGGATCAGCGACACTTCGTTGCCCACGTCGTCGACCGCGCGCAGCACCTCGCGGAATCCGTCGGGTACCGCGCCGGCCGGGCACAGATCGATCAGGTCGAGCCGGTCGCCGCGGTCGGTGTGGTTGTCCACGCCCACGACCCAGCGTTGCACCATGCCGAAACCGAAAGGGCCGTCGCGCAAGATCGTTTCGGGGATCACGCCCCAGCCGATCGCCTCGGAGATCAGATAGGAGGCCACCTCGCGCCCGGCGAGGGTGCCGTCGGGGAAGTCCCACAGCGGGCGTTCGCCGCGGATCGGTTTGTACACCACCCGCAACGGCGCGGCGCCGGGGGTGGTGTCGTTCACGTCGCAGACCAGGGTCACGTTGCTGGCGGTGCTCACCCGCCCGATCACCGTCAGCTCGCCGCTGTGGAATCCGTCCCCGGTCCCGGCCACCGAATCACTCCTCTAGTTCGGCCGCGCCGAAGATGTCACCGCGTTTGTAGCCGTTGGTGCGCACGCACATGTGCCCGCGCGCCGACAGCGGCTCGCCGCACAGGGGGCACGGCGGTCGGCCTGCCGCGATCACCCGGGTGGAGCGCAGCGCGAATTCGCGGGCCTGGATCGGGGTGAGGAACACCCGCACCGCGTCGGGGCCCTCCTCGGTGTCGTCGAGCACCACCGACTCGTCGACTTCGGTCTCGGTGATCGCCAGCAGTTCCACCACCACCGCGCCCGCGTCGGCGTCCCAGCCCAGGCCCATGGTGCCGACCCGGAATTCGGCGTCGATCGGGGTGAGCAGCGGCGCGTTGTCGCTGACGTCCTCGGCCTGCGGGGGAACTTCGGCGCCGAAGCGGCGCGCGACCTCGTCCAGCAGCAGGCCCATCCGGTCGGCGAGCACCTTCACCTGCTGCTTTTCCAGCAGCACGCTGACCACGCGCGGCTCCTGCACCGCCTGCAGATAGAACGCGCGATCGCCCGGCTCACCGACGGTCCCGGCGACGAAACGATCGGGGGTGCGAAATACATGGATTGCGCGTGACACATGCACCTCCTGATACGTGACCCTGATCGAACTACCCGCGGTGCGGGGATTCCATACACCGACCGTCCGGTTGTCTACAAGGAATCGCGGCGCTCCGCATTCCCATTATCCGCACTCCCGGTATTGCCGAGTTCGCCACCGGGGACTGGTCCGGAGGCCTGCGTCCCTGCCGCCGCTGAGCCCGCCGCCCGGGGTTGCCCACCGGAGGCGGCGAGGGCCGACAGGTCGGCGCCGGTGTCGTTGAGCCGCCAGACATAGGGTGCGGTCGTGGTGTAGCGCACGACGCTGAGTGAGGCGGGTTCGACGACGATCCGCTGGAAGCCGTCGAGGTGGATGCCGAGTGCGTCGGCCAGCACCGACTTGATCACGTCGCCGTGGGTGCAGGCCACCCACAGTGCGTCGCGGCCGTGCTGCTCGGCCAGCGCGCGGTCGTGGTCGCGGATCGCGGCGACCGCGCGCGCTTGCACCTGCGCCAGGCCCTCACCGCCGGGGAACACCGCGCCGGAGGCGTGGCGCTGCACGACCTTCCACAACGGTTCCTCCAGGAGTTCGGCGATCGGGCGGCCGGTCCACTCGCCGTAGTCCACCTCGAGCAGCCGGTCGTCGAATACCGGTTCCAGCCCGAACTTTTCCGCCAGCGGTGCGACGGTGCGCTGGCAGCGCAGCAGCGGGGAGTGCACGATTCGTTCGATGGGCAGCCCGGCCAGTCGTTCGGCCACGGTCCTCGCCTGCTCCTCGCCGCGCTCGGTGAGCTCGACGCCGGTGCTGCGACCGGCCAGGGTGCGGGCGGTGTTCGAGGTCGACACACCGTGCCGCAACAGGATCACCGTCATGCGGCCAGCCTAGCGATCATGTCGCCGAGACCACCCCGCCCGCCAGCAGACCCAGCAGGATCGCGCCCAGCACGATGCGGTAGCCGACGAACCAGTACAGCGAATGCCGGGCCACGAAACGCAGCAGCCACGCCACCGACGCGTAGCCGACCGCGAAGGCCAGCACGGTGGCCACCAGCAGTTGCGGGCCACTGGCGTTGAGTCCCTCACCAGCGGGTTCGAACGCGTCGGGCAGGCTGAACAGGCCCGAGGCGGTCACGGCGGGGATGGCCAGCAGGAACGAGAATCGTACGGCCGCTTCGCGTTCCAATCCCAGGAACAGCCCGGCGGTGGAGGTCGCTCCCGAGCGGGAGACGCCGGGGATCAGCGCCAGGCATTGGGCGAAACCCATCGCCAGCCCGTCGCGGGTGGTGAGTTGCTCGATCGGGCGTTCCTTGCGGCCGAAGTGCTCACCGGCGGCGATGACCAGCGCGAAGAAGATCAGCATGAACGACACCAGCCACAGATTGCGGGCGCCGGTGCGGATCTCGTCTTTGAACAAGAACCCCAGCACGCCGATGGGGATGGTGGCGATGATCACATACCAGCCGATGCGGTAGTCGAGTTCGCGCTGGGCCTGCTCGTCGAGAACGCGTCGGTGCTCGGCGGTGATGACGGGAAGTTTCGTGGTGGGCTGGTCGTGCAGTGGCAGCTGTTGGCGACCGCGCGCGGTCAGCTGCTCGCGCAGACCCGCGAACCAGGCCAACACGATCCGCCAGATGTCCTTGGCGAAGTACACCAGCACCGCGGCCTCGGTGCCCAGCTGGGTGACGGCGGTGAAGGAGGCGCCCGCGTCGTCACCGAAGAAGACCGACGACACGATGCGCAGATGCGCCGAGGAGGAGACCGGCAGGAACTCCGTCAGCCCCTGCACCAGGCCCAGCACCAACGCCTGCACCCAGGTCATCGACTCGCCAACCACGAACCATCCTCCACTTCCGCCCGAAATACGGGTTCCTACCTGGGCATTGGCGCGGCGGCCGGTCGCTACGCCGTGGCTGTCGCCCCAATCACGCAGCGACAGTACAGTGTCGAGGCCGCGGCGGCGTGCCCGGCTGTTGCGCCGACGCCGACGCGCAGGTGCGTGGGTTCGCGCGCACCGATGCGCGACCCACTGCGCTGGTGGGCGTCGAGTTGCGTATCCACACTCTAGGCTGGGCGCCGTGACGAATGCGCGGACACGGTGATGGAACAGCGGACGGTGGGCCGCAGCGGCCTGCGGGTGTCGCGGATGGGCCTGGCGACCCATACCTGGGGTTCGCACACCGACGCCGAGGACGCCGCGGGGCAACTGGTGGCGTTCGTCGAGGCGGGCGGCACGCTGGTGGACACCTCTCCCGTCTACGTGGGCGGGGCTTCCCAGCGGATCCTGGCCGAGTTGCTCGGTGATCTGGTCTCGCGCGACGAGCTGGTGCTCAGCGGGTGCGCGGGGACCGCGGTGTGGGGGTATCCCGGTGCCGGGATGCCGGAGGCGGCGCAGATCATGGTGGACACCTCGCGGCGGGCGCTGCTGCGGCAACTGGATCGCACGTTGCTGGAGTTCGGCACCGATCACCTCGACATCTGGAACGTCGCGGTGTGGGATCCGCGCACACCGCTCGAGGAGGTCGCCTCGACGTTGGAGCAGGCGGTGCGCTCGGGCCGGGTCCGGTACGCGGGCGTGCGCGGGTTCGGGGCCTGGCAGCTGGCCAGCCTGGCCGCGGTGGCGCCGGTGACCGCGGCGCAGACCCCGTATTCGCTGCTGGCGCGGGGTGCGGAGGCCGATGTCGTGCCCGCGGCGCGGTTCCACGGCGTCGGGGTGATCGCCTCGGCGCCGTTGGCGGGCGGCATCCTCACCGGCAAGTATCGCGACGGTGTTCCCGCCGATTCGCGGGGCGCCGACGAGGCGACCGCGGCGGAGATCCGCAGCGGTCTCGACGATCGCGCCACCCGCGTGGTGGACGCGCTGGTGACCGCCGCCGACGGGTTGGGCACCTCGCCGCTGGCGGTGGCGCTGGCCTGGATCCGGGACCGGCCCGGTATCGCGAGCATGATCGTCGGCGCCCGCGACATCGGGCAGCTCACCGGTGTGCTGGCCGCGGAGACGCTGGAGCTGCCGCGGGCGATCGCCGCGGCCCTGGACGACGTCAGTGCAC
Source organism: Nocardia niwae NBRC 108934 = DSM 45340 (assembly GCF_001613465.1). Classification (GTDB taxonomy): domain Bacteria; phylum Actinomycetota; class Actinomycetes; order Mycobacteriales; family Mycobacteriaceae; genus Nocardia; species Nocardia niwae. The sequence goes on from NZ_BDCK01000021.1 coordinate 137,731, forward strand.
GCGCCGAGTGACACAGATTAGCCTTGCCTGCATGAGCACTGCAGCGACCGGGGGTGGGCGTGGGAACCGAGTCCGAGCCGGGTGGTGGCGTGCTGTCGCGGCGTTGTTCACGGTGGGTCTGCTGGCGGGGACGGTCGCGTGTGGCGCCGACGCCGGTTCCTCGCACGGCGGGCACGGGCCGGCGACGGCGACGCTGACCGATCTGGACCCCGTGCCCATCGGGCCGGAGCCCGCGCCGGCGCTGCCGGTGACGGTGCGGTCGTTCGACGGCGCCGAGGTGAGCGTCACCGACGCTTCCCGCATCATCGCCGTGGACCGTTACGGCACCCTCGCCCAGATCGTGTACGCGCTGGGGTTGGGCCCCAAGCTGGTGGGGCGCAGCACGTCGGCGGCGTTTCCGGCGGTGCGTGAGGTGCCGAATGTGGCCGGGGGCAACGGGTCGCTGAATGTGGAGTCGGTGCTGGCGTTGCGGCCGTCGGTGTTCTTGACCGATACCACCAGCGCCGCGCCCGCGGTGCGGGAACAGTTGCGTGCGGCCGGTGTGACGGTGGTGTATTTCGACCCGGAGCGCACGATGGCCGGGGTGGGGCCGCAGATCGAGGCGGTGGCCGCCGCGCTGGGTGTGCCGGAGCGGGGGCAGGCGCTGGCGCAGCGCACCCGGGACGAGATCGCCGCCGCGAGCGCCGCGGTGCCCGCCCAGGATCCGCAGCTGACCATCGCGTTCCTGTATCTGCGGTCCACCGCGATCACCATGCTCGCCGGCCCCGGGTCGGGCGCGGACGCGTTGATCGCGGCGCTGGGCGCCCGCGACGCGGGTGCGGCGGCCGGGTTGCGGGAGCCGTTCACCGCGATCACCAGTGAGGCGATGATCGGTGCCGCGCCGGATGTGCTGCTGGTGATGTCGGATGGGTTGAAGTCGGTCGGGGGTGTGGAGGGCCTGCAGAAGGTTCCGGGTATCGCGCAGACCCCGGCCGGGCGCGACCGGCGGGTGGTGGACATGTCCGATGCGGTTTTGTTGAGTTTCGGGCCCAACACCGGACGGGTGATCGCGGCGTTGAGCGCGGCGGTGTACGGCACCGGGCACGCATGACGTCCTCGGCTACGGAAGCGGCGCGGTCGCCGGTCACACCCGTGCCGGGTTCGCGCAGCCGCTCGCGGGTGGTGGTGATGTTCGTGGTCGCGGCGGCCGGACTGGTCGCGCTGGCTTTGGTGTCGGCGGCGATCGGGCAGGTGCCGACGACGCCGGCGGAGGTGGCGGGCAGTGTGCTGCACCGGATCGGAGTGGATCTGGGGCCGATGCCCGCGCATCCCTCCGGTGAGGTGACGCTGTGGCAGGTGCGGTTCCCGCGGGTGGTGCTGGCGATGCTGGTCGGTGCGGCGCTGGCGACAGCGGGTGCGTTGTTGCAGGGTGTGTTCGCCAACCCGCTCGCCGAGCCGGGTGTGATCGGGGTGTCGGCGGGTGCGGCGGTCGGCGCGGGCACGGTCATCGTGGTGGGCGGTGCGTTCGTGGTGGCCTGGTCGGTGGCCGCGGCGGCGTTCGTCACCGGGTTGGCGACCACGCTGCTGGTGTATCTGCTGGCGCGTTCGGGCGGGCGCACCGAGGTCGTCACGCTCGTGCTCACCGGTGTCGCGATCAACGCGTTCGCGGGCGGGCTGATCGCGCTGCTGCTGTTCGTGGCCTCCCCCGCCGCCCGCGACCAGATCGTGTTCTGGCAGTTGGGTTCGCTCAACGGCGCCACCTGGGAGTCGGTGGGTGTCGTCGCGCCGCTGACCGCGGTCGGGGTCGGCGCGGCGGTGCTGCTGGCGCCGCGGCTGGATCTGCTGGCGCTCGGCGAGTCCGCGGCCCGTCATCTGGGTGTCGACGTGGAACGGCTGCGTCGCAATGTGATCGTGGTGGTGGCGGTGCTGGCCACCGCCGGTGTCGCGTTCACCGGCATCATCCTGTTCGTCGGGCTCATCGTCCCGCACCTGGTACGGATGCTGGCCGGCCCCGCCCACCGGGTGCTGATCCCGTTGAGCGCGATCGTCGGCGCGGTGGTGCTGCTGGCCGCCGACGTCACCGCCCGCTCCCTGGTCGACAACGCCGACCTGCCCTTGGGGATGCTCACCTCGCTGATCGGCGGCCCCGTCTTCTTCTGGCTGCTGCGCCGCACCCGAGCCCGTTCCGGAGGCTGGGCATGAGCCGGCGTTTCGCGCGTCGAGTGGCACACGGCTGCGGGCGACGCCGGGAAGGTCGCGCGATGGTGTGGGACCGGGGAGGTGTGGAGTGAGTTTGCTGCGCACGGTGCACGAGGTGCCGGGGTGGCCGCAGAGGGGTGCGGTGACGGTGCGCGCGGCGGGGGTGAGCGTGCAGCGGCGTAGCGGCGGGCAGGCGCGGCGGGTACTCGACGGTGTGGATTTCGCCGCGGTGGCGGGGCAGGTCGTCGCTCTCGTCGGGCCCAACGGGGCCGGTAAGTCGACGTTGCTGGCCGCGCTGGCCGGAGAGCTGGCGCCGAGTGCGGGTGCGGTGGAACTCGACGGGCAGCCGTTGTCGCAGTGGACGACGTTGGACATGGCCCGGCGGCGGGCGGTGCTGCCGCAAACCCACACCGTCGGGTTCCCCTTCACCGCGCGGGAAGTGGTGGCGATGGGCCGCGCTCCGTGGGTGCGTACCGAACGCCGCGAACACGACGAGAAGCAGATCGCCGCCGCGATGGCAGCCACCGACGTCGAGCACCTGGCCGCGCGCTCGTTCCCGACGCTGTCCGGTGGTGAACGTGCCCGGGTCGCGTTGGCCCGTGTGCTGGCGCAGGACACCGCGACCCTGCTGCTGGACGAGCCGACCGCCGCCCTCGACCTCGGTCACCAGGAGGCCGTGCTGCGTTTGGCCGCCGAGCGCGCCGCCGACGGCGCGGCGGTCGTCGTCGTCCTGCACGATCTCGGTGTCGCAGCCGCCTACGCCGACCGCGTCGCGGTCCTCGACTCCGGTCGTATCGCCGCCGACGGCCCGCCCCGAGACGTGCTCACCACCGAACTGCTCACGCGCGTCTACCAGCACCCGGTCGAAGTACTCGACCATCCGGTCACCGGCGCGCAGCTGGTGCTGCCGGTGCGACGCTGAGCCCACACCGCCGTGCACGATCACGGCCGGTCGCAGCCGACCGGCACAATCGGCCGTCACGGTCGGACGACCATCACGCGACCGGCGAAGCAGGCGGTTGAGCGTCCCGCACCCCAGTAGGAGCGGGCTCGATGCCGGGTGTTTCGCCCGAGTCCCGAGCCGGAACCGCCGCTGACGTCCACAGCTTTGGGTTCCGGTAGTAACCGCCGAAAATCAACGGATATGGCGTAGCTGCTGGTCAGCGTCGGCATTCGGCGCCTGAGCCCAGGATCGAGGTCAGCTCGCGCATCGCCTACGGGGACGGTTTGAAGTAGCGGCGCCGGTTCTCGACCTTGCGGTGCCGCGACTTCGTCATGAGTTCGAGCAGGCTCGCGCCGGCTTCGCCGAGATGGGTCAGGCCGGAGTGGCGGAGTTCGTGTAGGTCCCAGCCGGTTCCGGGTCCGTCGGTCGCGGTGGCGGCGTCGAGCAGGTCCGGGCCTGGTCGTAGGACAGGCGGGCGGTTCGCACGGGCAGCTATGAAGACGATGTGGTGGTGTTCCAGGGCGCGCGGGCGGCGGCGAACAGGTCCACGCACACCGTCACGAGGTCGGCGGGGTCGTCATGGCAACCGTCCATCAACCAGTCGACCAGCAGGTGGTTGACGCCGCCGACCAGTGCGGTCGCAGTCAACCGCTGGCCTCGCGTCAGCGAGCGAGGGCTCTCCGTCGCCCAGATGGCCATCACGGTGTCGACGAAATCGCGCAGAACCCGATGGCGACGCTGTTCCATGTCCGGTGAAACCCCGACGACCTCGATGAGCACTACCCGCGCGCGGCGCGGGTCGCTGGTCAGGTAGTGGATGAAGGCTTCGAGTCCGGCTGCGGTGCGTGCGTCGAGATCGGCATCGGCCTGCTCGAGTGCGGCGATGGTCTGCGCGCGCATCGTCTCGGCCAGGTTGTCGTAGAGGGCGGCCAGGCAGAACTCCTGATTGGAGAACGACTCGTAGAAGTACCGCTCGGTGACGCCGGCGCCGCGGCAGATCTGCTTGATCGACGCGGCCGCGTAGCCGGTCGTGCCGTACTGCTCCAAAGCGGATTCGAGGATGGCCGCCCGGCGCTGACGGACTCGCTCCTCCGGAGCGACGCCGGAGTACTTGCGGCCGGAGGGTTTCGGGCGGGAGGGTCCCGTGCGGGTCATTTGGGGCCTTTCCTTCCTGCCGGCGAAGTGCAATACTAGCCGAACCATTTCTGACAATCGCGATTGCCCAACATTGATCGCTGTGTCCAGCCGATGCAGGGAAGGCATCACACAATGACGGAAACAACACTGGCCGGGCGCATCGCGGCCGTCACCGGCGGTGCGCAGGGCATCGGGCGCGAGATCGCGCGCCGGCTCGCCGAGGCCGGTGCCCGGGTCGCGATCGGCGATCGCGATATCCAGGCCGCCGAGGCCACCGCGCAGGCGTTACCGGGTCAGGTGCATGCGTTCACGCTCGATGTGACCGATACCGGGTCGTTCCGCCGGTTCCTCGCCGAAGTCACCGCCTTGTGGGGTCCACTCGACGTGTTGGTCAACAACGCCGGTGTCATGTGGGTCGGGGCCTTCGACGACGAACCCGAGACCGCGACCGAGCGCATGCTCGCGGTGAACCTGCACGGCGTGATCCGAGGCGTGCGCTTGGTCGCACCGCCGATGCGCGAGCGCGGCCGCGGTCACATCGTCACCATCGCCTCGGCCGCCTCCAAACTCGCCCCGCCCGGAGAATCCACCTACGCCGCCACCAAACACGCCGTCCTCGGCTACCTCACCGGCGTACGCGAGGAACTGCGCGGCAGTGGCGTCGAGATCTCGGTGATCATGCCCGGCGTCGTCGACACCGAACTCGCGATCGGCACCGGCAGCGGCGCGACCTCACCGTTGCAGCCCGGCGACGTCGCCGCCGCCGTCGTCGCGGTCTTGCGCCGCCCACGTTTCGAAACCACCGTGCCGGCCTCGATCGGTCTGCTGGTCCGCATCGCCGCTGTGCTACCGCAGTCGATCCGAGACCAGGTATTGCGCCGCACAGTGCCCAACCAAGTCGAGGCAACCCGGAATTCGAACATCCGCGCAGGCTACGAACACCGCGCCCTGACCGAGACCACCGACCCCAAGGAGTCCTGATGACCAACATCGAATCCGGCACCGTCCGCCCCATCCCCGAGTTCTCCGGCGTCCACGACATCTGGCCCCGGGGCCGGCGGCTCGACGCTGTTCGCGAGGCGGCACTGAGTTACCGGGAACGATTTCTGCGCCAGGGGCAGGTGAAAGCGGTCAAGAGTTTCGACATCGCCGCCGCGCCGTATCCGGCGCAGTACGCGTTCCAGAACTACTCGGTCAACCTCAACCCCTTCATCTCGATCATCAACCGCATGTTGGTGATCCAGTTCGAGGGCTTCGACGGCGAACTGAAGACCCTGGTGTGGGAACCCACCGTAGCCGCCGGTTCCGCGGAAGCCCCGTTCTACGGCCAGTTGCAGCGCTTCAGCCGCCGCGTCGGCCTCGAATCGTTGTTCGTCAAGTACTACAACGATCCTGATCAGGTGCTGCCGCGCCTGGGGTTGACCAACGACGACGTGGACTACATCAGCTTCGACCACCTGCACGTCCAGGACCCACGCATGATCGTGGGCAGCAGCGAGCCCATCGAAGGCGAGGCCGAACCGCGCAAGCCCCTGTTCCCCAACGCCAAACTGCTCGTGCATCGCCGGGAACTGGGCACCTTCGAGTCCATGCACCCCATGCAGTGGGCCTGGTATGTCGACGGCGGCATGAACGGGGTACCCGCCGACCGGCTCGAAATCTTCGACGGCGATGTCGAACTCGGAGTCGGGGTCAGCCTGCTGTGGACACCCGGCCACACCGACGGCAACCATTCCCTGGTCGTCAACACTCCCGACGGGGTGTGGGTGTCGTCGGAGAACGGGATGGCCGCCGACAGCTGGCAACCCGAACTGTCGAAGATCCCCGGCGTGCGCCGCACTGCGCAGTTCTACGGCCGCGAGGTAGTGCTCAACGCCAACACCCTCGAAGACTCCCTAGACCAGTACGACTCCATGGTGAAGGAGAAGACCCTCGCCAGCCCGTCGCCGCGGAACCCGCAGTGGCGCCAGATCATCCCGTCCTCCGAATGCGCGAACTGGAAGCGGCAGTGGCCGGTCGTGCCGACCTTCAGCCACGGCGGCCTGGACTACGGCACCATCACCGTCCCCACCCGGTAACCAGGCTCGAACCCCCGCCCGCACCGGAGACCGGACTCCCCGCCCGCACACCGCCGGTGGGGGCGGACCTCCCTGTGCACCCTGATCTCGAGGAACCCCATGAACACACCCGATCCGGTCAGCGCCTCGACCCGGCGGGCCGAATCCGCCGCACCGCGCCCGGCAAGCGGTCGCTCCGATGATCCGGTGATCACGGTGGCGCGCTCCTTCGCCGCGTGGCTGACCATCTGGGCGTCGCGAATCCTCGTGCGGCCCACCCTGTGGCTACTGCCGCTGCATACCCCGCTCGGTGTGCTCGGCTACCGCTTCACGCAGGTTGTGGCCTGTCGGATGTGGTTCGCTCCGACGCTGCCACCCATGAGAGTCGATGCCGCAGGACCCAACGGCCGGACCATCGGAGAATGGGTCGGCGGGCCGGCAGAGCCGGGCACCCGGATGATCTATTACATCCACGGCAGCGGATACATCAGTTGCAGCCCCTGGACCCACCGCGGCCTGGTGTCGGAACTGACACGCCGACTGCGCCGACCCGCCTACGCCGTGCGCTATCGGCGAGCACCGAAATACCGCTTCCCCGCGGCCCATGACGACATCCTCAACGGCTACCTGTGGCTGATCGACCAAGGGCACACCGCGAGCGACATCATTGTGATGGGCGACTCGGCCGGCGGCCACCTCGCTCTGGGCCTGTGCGTCCAACTCCGCGAACTCGGAGTCGACCAGCCCGCGGCGGTGATCGGATTCTCCAGCCTCATCGACCCGACCTGGCAGCTCGCGGCGGCCCACAGCACACACGTGTGGGACCAGTTCGCCTCCGCCCGCACCGGTCGACGGATCACCCAAACCTATTTCGTGGAAACCGATTTCAGTGATCCGCGCCTGGACGTCCTCGCCACGGTCGGACCCGACCTGCCGCCGATGCTGTTGCAGACCGGCGGCAGCGAGGTTCTCGCCTCGGACTCCCAGCACTATGCCGCGGCACTGCGCGCGGCAGGCGGGCGGTGCGAACTCGAGCTGTGGCCGGGAATGTTCCATGTGTTCCAGATGGCATACCCGCGGCTGTCGGAGGCACGGAGCGCACTCGACAGCGTCGAACGGTTCGTCGAAAGCATCGACGCGAACAACGGCCCGACCGCCTGACGGTCCACCCTGCCGGGCTGCCCGACCGGCCCCCACCACACGCAACCACTGCCAGCACCCAGACACTTCGGGGCCGGACCCCGCCCCTGAGATCGCTGATCCGCCCCGCCGCGAGCTCCTAGGGACCGATACGCCCGTCCTGTGGGGTGAGGCCCAGCGGGTCAGAACAGAGTGTCGATCAGTGCGGGTCTGGGCGCGGCGGCCGTAGGAACGGATCTCGGTGCCGTCGACCCGATTTCCCGGAACTCCCGCAGACGCGCCAACTCCTCATCCGCGAACACCCGCGTCGCCACGAACCAACCTCCCACGCCAACCGACCATCACAGCAGGCCGAACCCGGACTCACCGGCGATCAGCTACGGCTACGCCATATCCGTTGGTTTTCGGCGGTTACTACCGGAACCCCAGCTGCGGTCGCTGGTCAGGCCGAGACAACTCGTCGGCCGCTACCTGCGGAAGAATCCTCGCGGCGGACTGCCGGACCAGGCCCTGGGGCCGCACCGGCCGCTTCGGCGTTCGTGGCAGGGCGGTCCACGCCGGGCCGACGAGGCTTATCGCCAGATCAGTTTGAGCACCGCGGGTGTCAGCAGCATGCGGATGACGGTGGCATCCAGGATCAGCGCGGCGATCATGCCGTAGGCGATGTATTTCATCAGCACCAGATCCGAGAATCCGAACGCGCCGGTGACCACGATGAGGATCGCGGCGGCGGAGGTGATCACGCCGCCGGTGTGGGCGATGCCGTAGCGGATGGCCTCGGGCGCGTCCGCGCCCGCGGCGCGCGCCTCCGACACCCGCGACAGCAGGAACACCTCGTAGTCGGTCGACAGTCCGAACACCACCGTCACGATCAGCGCCAGCACCGCGAACATCAACGGTCCCGGCGTGAAGTGGAAGACGCCCGCGCCGTGCCCCTCGACGAACACCCAGGTCAGTACGCCGAGGGTGGACACGAGGCTGAGCGCGCTCATCGCCACGGCCTTCAATGCCAGCACCACGGAGCGGAACGCCGCATACATCAGCGCCAGCGCCGCGGCGACCAGCAGGGCCAGCAGTACGGGCAGCCCGTCGAGCAGTCCGTTGATGCTGTCGCGTTCGAGGGCGGGCACTCCGGCGACCATCACCCGCACCCCGGGCGGGTCGGGGATGTCGCGCAGCGCGGTGATCACCCGGTCGGCGTCGCGTTTGTCGGTCAGCCCGGCGGCGAGCACGTTCAGGCCGTCTTCGGTGGGTGCGGCGGGCTCGAACCGTCCGGTGAGGCCGGGGATCTGGTTGGCGGCGTACCGGATGTCGCTCAACTGCTGCGGGTCGGCGCCGACCACGACCAGTTTCAGCGGTTCGGTGCGGAAGCCGGGGAACAGGGTGTCGAAACGTTCCTGCGCCACCCGCGCCGGGTTGTCGTCGGCGAGATAGCGTTCGCTCAGGCCGCCGAATTCGATGTGGTGCATCGGGATGCTCAGCGCCAGCAGGGCCAGCACGATCGGCACCGCCACCGCCAAGGGGCGGCGCATCGCCCAGAGTGCGAGGCGGGAGAAGAATCCGGCGTCGATCTGCGCTTCGGTCCTGGTGCGGGAGAACCGTTTCCAGCCCAGGAAGTCGATGCGGCGCCCGACGATGCTCAACGCCGCGGGCAGCGCGGTCACCGACAGCAGCGCCGCCAGCAGCACCGAGCTGATGCCGCCCAGCGGCACCGAGCGCAGCACCCCGTTGGGGAAGATGAACAGCGCCCCGAGGCTCAGGGCGATGATCGCCGCGGAGAACAGCACGGTGCGCCCGGCGGTGGCGACGGTGCGGGCGGTGGCTTCCTCCACGCAGTGACCGGCGGCGAGTTCTTCCCGGAAACGGGTGACGGTGAACAGGCCGTAGTCGATTGCCAAACCCAGGCTGACCAGGGTCATCACGGCGCTGGCGAAGACGTTGACCTCGATGTGGTCGGTCAGCGCCCGCAGCCCGCCCTGGGTGCCCAGGATCGTCATGCCGCCGATGAGCACCGGCAGCAGCGCCCCGATCACGCCGCCGAACACGAAATACAGCAGGATCGCCACCAGCGGCAGCGCGATCATCTCCGCGCGTTTGATGTCGCGCTGCATGCCGGTGTTGATGCCTTCCACGATCGGCTGCAACCCCGCCAGCTGCACCGTCGTGCCGCCGGGGCCGCCGCCGGAGCGTCCGGCGCCGAGGTGGTCTTTGATCGCCAGGTAGTTCTCCACCGTCGCGGTTCCCGAGCCGCGCAATCCGACGCTGGCGAAGGCGTGGGTGTGGGTGGCGTCGGTGGCCTGGGCGGAGAAGGGGCTGTCCCAGTAGCTGTCGATCTTCTGGATGCGATCGGGATGGTCGGCCAGCAACCCGGCCAGCTGCCGGGTGACCGGGCCGCGGACGGCCGGGTCGTCGACGGTGGCGCCGTCGGGGGCGGTGTAGAGCAGGATCAGGTCGCTGTCGGTGTCGCGGCCGAAGGTGCGGTCGGCCAGTTCGGCGGCGGCCACCGATTCGCTGCTCTCGTCGAACCAGCCCTCCTGCGTCAGCCGTCCGGCCAGGTCGCGGCCGTACCAGCCGGAGACCAGGACGAACACCACGAACAAGCCCAGGACGAGGACGCGGTGGCGGTGCACGAACCGTCCCCACCGCAGTGATCCGGAACGGTGCATCGTGTCGCGGTGCCGGGTCAGCCGCAGGCCGGGGTGCGGTAGTCGGCCGAGCGCAGGATGCCGCACAGGTCGGTGCGCGAGATCTTCCACTTGCCGTCGATGAGCACGAAGTGCACGACGGTGGTGCGGACCGCGGCGCCGGTGCCGTCCTTGTCCAACCGCATGGTGGCAGTCAGCGTGCCGTCGTGGTTGTCGAACACCGGGTCGGTCACGCCGTAGACGGCGCGGGGATTGTCCTGCAGCGCCTTGTACATGTCGGGGATGGCTTGGCGGAAGGAGTCGCCGTCCTCGATGAGGGCGGTGCGTTCGCTGTCGGGCAGTGCCGGGTCCAGGGCCCGTTTGATCTGGGCGTCGAGGGCGGCGGCCGTGGGCAGCGGTGGGTGGGCGGCGCTGGAGGAGGCGGCGATCGAGGACGACAGCGAGGCGTTGGCCGAGGAGCGGGCGGCGTCGACGGCGGCTTCGTCGGTGCCGCTGTCGCACGCGGCGGCCGCTACCGCCATCAGGAGGCTTGCGGCGGCGAGGCCGGTGCGGGCGAGTCGTGTGTGGGTCATCGCTTCCTACATACCTTCGATGACGGAGCTGATCCGTCCCAGCAGGGCACGCACGGTCGTGACGTCCCGTTGCGCGGCGGCGTCGATCGTCGCGGCGTCGGGGATCATATCCCGCACCAGTGCCGCGATACTGCGTTCGTCGTCGAGGTCGATGTCGGCGACGGTGGCTTCGGCGACCGTGAGGACGTCCTCGGGGCCGGGGACGGCGTCGGCGAGGTCGCGGCGGTAGATCTCCAGCGTCAGGGTGGCGCGGATGGTGCGGAAGGCGAAGGGGTGGCCGTCGGCGGTGGTGCCGAAGCCGTGCGCGTACGCGCCGACGGTGATGTCGTCGATGACAAATCCCGACGTATGGTCGGATTTCAACCCGGATCTCCCTGTATCGGACAGTGTGGTCTCCACCGTAACCCTGGTTACCGACATTCCGCTGGAGCCGGCACCCCGGTCGGTCGGCTGGTTGCGTCATCATGGTCAGATGGTGAGGTTGCGGAAGATTCGTCGGTAGAAGGAGTTCGGTCGATGCGCCCTCGGGCCTGGCTCGTCTCGGCATTCGCGGGTGCGGCGGTGCTGGTGCTGCTGGCCGGATGCTCTTCCGGCGCCGGTGGTCCCGACCTGCCGACCAGGGAGCCTGCCACCGCGGCGGTCGCGCCGGCGGTGTCGACGCCGCCGGCCGGGCGCGTGCTGCCGGCCGGGCCGCTCGCGGAGCTGGCCGCCGATTCCGGCGGCGGATTGCTGGCCGCTCTGGACGGCGCCACCCTCACCGTCGTCGACCCGGCCGCCGCGCAGCCGATGGTGCGTACGGTGACGTTGCCCGAGCGCGCGAGCGGTCTTACCCCTGGCAGGCCGGGTGAGATGCTGGCGGCCGCGCCGGGACGGGTGCTGCGAGTGCAGCTGGCCTCCGGAGCGGTCACCGCGGTGGCGGTGGACGGCGAGGTGCGCTCGGTGCTGGCCCGCCACGACGGGGGGCTGTTGGTCGGCACCGCCGACGGCCGGGTGCTGGAGCTGGCGGCCGATGGTGCGGTGACCGGCACGGTGTCGGGGCTGGTGTCGGCCGACGAGCTGGCCGAAGCCGACGGCGAGCTCACCGTGCTGGACCGGCATCAGACCGCGATCTTCGAAGTCGACCCGAGCCGGCAGCGGCCAGGGTTGGCGTTGCGCGCCGGTGACGGGGCCACCCGGCTGATCGGCGACACGCGCGGCCGGTTCGTGGTCACCGACACCGCGGGCGGGGAACTGCTGGTCTACACCGCGGGACCGCTCGTGTTGCGCCAGCGTTTCCCGGTAGGATCTTCGCCTTACGCACTCGCCTACGATCAACGGTCCGACACCGTGTGGGTGACGTGCACGCAGCGCAACGAAGTCGTCGGATTCGACCTGTCGACTGGTATACCGAAGGAAGTGGGCCGCTACGCCACCGTCCGGCAACCGAACTCGGTGGCCGTCGAGCAACGCACCGGTGATCTGTTCGTGGGGTCCGCGACCGGCGACGGTCTGCAACGGATCGGTGCGGAGGATCGGAAGAGAGGGCACTGATGGCTCGGACACCACGCGCGGGCGAGGATTCCGCGGCAGCTGCCGATCCGGCAGCACACCGGGGGCGCGGGCGCGCACTGCCCGCGGGCTGGGAGACCACCAGCGACGACTACGAATACGTGCCGCTGCGGCTGCCGCCGGATGTCACGCGGGTGACCGCGTCCATGCGGCTGGCGATCCAGGCCGAGTTCGGCGGCTGGGAGCTCTCGCGGGTGCGCGCCTACACCGACGGCAGCAGGCGGGTGCTGCTGCGGCGGCGAAAATCCGCCCTACTACCCCAGCCCGAACCCGGAATGTGAGCCGATGTACGCCCTGCTACTCCGACTGATGTTCCTGGTCGCGCCGGAACGCATCCATCATCTCGTCTTCGCCGTCATGCGGTTCGCCGCCTGGTTCGCGCCGCTGCGCTGGACGATGAGCAGAATTCTCGTCACCCGGGATCCGATCCTGCGCACCGAGGCGTTCGGGGTGGAGTTCCCCGCGCCGCTGGGCTTGGCCGCCGGTTTCGACAAGAACGCCGACGGCGTCGACGCCTGGGCGCCGCTGGGCTTCGGTTTCGCCGAGATCGGTACCGTGACCGCGCAACCGCAGCCGGGCAATCCCGCGCCGCGGCTGTTCCGGCTGCCCGCCGACCGCGCTCTGATCAACCGGATGGGTTTCAACAACCACGGCGCCGCCGCGGCCGCGCAGCGGCTGCGCGCGCGCCGCGGCGGTGTGCCGATCGGCGCGAACATCGGCAAGACCAAGATCGTGGAGCCGCAGGCCGCGGCCGCCGACTACGCCGTCAGCGCCGCCCTGCTGGGGCCGCTGGCCGATTTCGTCGTGGTCAACGTCAGCTCCCCCAACACGCCGGGCCTGCGGGATCTGCAGGCGGTGGAGTCGCTGCGCCCGCTGCTACGGGCGGTGTTGGACAGTGTGCGGGTGCCGGTGCTGGTGAAGATCGCCCCGGATCTGTCCGACGAGGACATCGACGCCGTCGCCGATCTGGCCGTCGAACTCGGATTGGCCGGCATCGTGGCCACCAACACCACCATCCGCCGCGACGGTCTGCGGACCGACCCGGACGAGGTGGCCGCCATGGGTGCGGGCGGGCTGTCCGGCCCGCCGGTCGCCGACCGTTCGCTCGAGGTGCTGCGGCGGCTGTACCGGCGGGTGGGTGATCGGCTGGTGCTGATCTCGGTCGGCGGCATCGAAACCGTCGACCAGGCGTGGGAACGCATTCGAGCCGGGGCGACGCTGTTGCAGGGCTACACCGGTCTGATCTACGGCGGCCCGTTCTGGATGCGCCGGATCCATCGCGGCCTGGCGCGGCGGTTGCGCGCCGAGGGGTATCAGACCATCGGTGAGGCCGTCGGCGCGGAGCACACCGCGCACGCCTGAACTACGGCGCTCAGCCGTGCACGAACGGCGGTTCGGGAGTGCGCACTCGCCGGGCGCGCCCCGGCGGCGCCGGATCTCCCTTGGGTCGCAGTTCCCCGCCCAGCCGCGCCGCCATGGCCTTGGCGAGCAGGATCACCGCGTGGTCGCGCAAGATGCCCAGGTGGTCGGCGTAGACCTCGACGCGGGCCTGGGTCATGCGGTCGTGCACGACCTGCGGGTCGCTGAGCAGTTCGTCCAGTGACATTCCGGCCAGGGCCTGGTCGCGGGTCAGCCGCCGGTCCGGTAGCCAGCTCAGCCGCCAGCTGTCGGGCGCGTCGGTGTCGCGGTAGGCCGATTCCGGGGTTATGTCACTGGTCATCGTCCATTCGGTGGTGTGGATGGTCATCGCGGTCTCCGGTGCAACAGGTGGAGTGAGGCCGGCTCCAGGGCGCTGAGGTCGATGATCACGAATGCCTCTCGTCGTGCATCCGCTGGTGCGGCGCGGTGCGGGCGCCGCAGCGTGCGTTCCGCCGGTTCGGCGGGTGTGGCCGGGCGGGCGGAGGAATCCCGCTGCCGGGCCTGGTGGTCCGGGGGGCGGCTCACAGGTGTGCGGCACCCGCGGGTATCGCAACGCGGGGCGAGCCGGTTGGGTAGGGGTGATCGGGGTGTCCGTGGTCCGATCGGCATGGGGGCCGGATCCGTGGGACCGGCCGCGTGGCGGCTGCGGGGCCGAGGGGGCGAGCCTGCGGCGGCGTGTGGTTGCGCGCCGCCGTGGAGCGGGCGATGACCGGTGCGTTGCCGTGCGGGGTGTCCGGCGGCTCGTTTAGTCCATCACCGGCTTCGGCACCTGCTCGATATCGGATCCGGCGGGGCGGTGTCGCCGTCGCCGTCGCGGCTGCCGTATCTGAATCATTCTGCTCACCAGCCCTCCCGATGTGCCTGGTGGTGCGATGGGATCGCCATATCCAGTGTGGCATTTGCCGTTCCCCGCGCGCAATTGCCATTGTAATTTGGTAATTGACAATTTGCCCGCTGGCTAAACCCGATTTGCGTGGCCAACATGCGCGCGACGCCCCGGTGTCACGCCGATAGAGGAGGGTGGCATCGCCATGGTCCCGCAGGATTCGGGAATGGTTGCCGTTCGCAATATCCTCACCCGGTTGTGCAAACGGTCGGGGCTGAGCTCGGATCGGTTGCGCAGCACCGAGATCGACGTGCTACCCCTGCTGGATCTGCTGGCCGTGCGGCAGTACGCGCGGCGCGCGGGCATCGAGCGGGAAGAGGCGGTGCTACCGCTGGTGCGCGATCTGGCGCTGCGATTGGATCCCACCGACCGGCTCGTCGTCGATGCGGAATTGTCGCTGGGGTTGCTGCGCGAAAATCCGCCCGCCGGTGTCGATCCCGGCCTGCTCTACGCCGCGGATCTGGGTGAGCGGCGGGAATACCTCGCGCAGCAGTGGGCGGTGTTGCACGAAGCCGTTGGGGTGCAACCGATTCCGCGCACGCTGACGGTGCGCTCGCTGCGCGGGGCTCCCGAGCGCCGGGCGTTCACCGAGCTGGCCGCGCAGCTGGCCACGGCCTCGGTGTTCGACGGCGCGCACGTCGTCGACTTCCGCGAGCCCGCGCAAACCGTTGCCGCCGAGGAGGTTGCGGCCGATTCACCGGGCGTGGTCACGGTGATCGGTGACGCGGTGATTGACCACCTGTACGTGGTCGACCGGATCCCCGGGCCCGGAGGCACCGCGCGCGGCGCCTATCGGGAACATCCCGGCGGCAAGGGGCTCACCCGCGCGGTCGCGGCGGCCCGGCTCGGGTTGCGGGTGCGGCTGATCTCGGCGGTCGGCGACGACGACGCCGGTGGCCGCATCCTGGAATACCTGCGCAGCGAGCGCGTCGACACCGAACTGGTCAAAGTGGTGCCCTACGCCCCGACGCCGGTGACCGCCGTGATCGTGGCGGGCACCGGGGCGGCGAGCACGATCGGCTGCAAGGACGAGCGAATCCGGTTGAGCGCCCAGGACTTGCGCAGCGACGCCATCCGCACGGCGCTGGCGGCGTCGGAGGCGGTGCTGCTGACCTTCGAACAACCGACCGGGGTGATCGAGCAGGTCATGGGGCAGTTGCGCGGCCTGCCGCAGCGGCCGCTGGTGGTCGTGCATCCGGCGCCGCGGCTGGATCGGCCCCAGTACCTGTATCAGCACCTGGGGGTGGTCGACTACCTCGTCGGCGGCGACAAGGATTTGCGCGCGCTGGCGATGGCGCCCGACGGCGCGCCCTCCGACGGGCAGCAGACCGCCACCCGCCTGCGCGCACTCGGAGTGGGCACGGTGTGCGCGATCCAGGATTTCCGCTGCGCGGTGTGGTCCGACCAGCTCAGCGACCGATTCCAGCCGTTCCCGACGGCGCTGGAGGACTCCGTCGGCGCTCACGCTGCCTTCTCCGCCGCCCTGGTATATCGTCTCGTTTCGACGCGCCGCCCCGCCGCACGCAACGACTACGTCTGGGCGACCGCCGCAATGGTGGCGACGCAATCGATCGGGGATGTCCCCGGGGCAATGCCACTGGTGAGTGAGGTCGAGCGAATCTACAAACTCGCTACGGAGGAGCATTGACCAACGTTGTGGATCCTGCCGACACCGAGCATCGGTTCCGTCGTAACGGGCAAGATCTGCGAGTTCGGGTAGTGGGGTTGGACGAGGGCGGTGAGCGGGGGCACCTGCTGCTGTTCGGTGCGGTCGCCGACGGCTGCCTGGTGCGGGTGCACTCGCGCTGCCTGTACGGGGAGGCGCTGCGGTCGCAGGACTGCGACTGCGGGCCGGAGCTGGACAAGGCGCTTGATCTCATCCAGGCCGCCGGCTCGGGGGTTCTGGTCTACCTGGAGCAGGAAGGTCGCGGGGCGGGGCTGATCGCCAAGGCGCTGGGTTACCGGGAAAGCGAGCGCTCCGGCGCGGACACCTTCACCAGCTACGAGACCCTCGGCTACCCCGCCGATGCCCGCACCTACCTCGCCACCGCTCGTGCGCTGGCCGATCTCGGATTGCGCTCGGTGCAGCTGCTGACGAACAATCCCGCCAAGGTGGAGGCTCTGCGGCAGGAGGGGTTGCAGGTCACCGCGGTGCCGCTGCGTACGCGGGCGCTCAGCGAGCGGGCCCGCGACTATCTGGAGGCCAAGCGCACCCGGCGCAAGCACTGGATCCCCACCGACGCCGCGCCCTGGGCGCTCGACCAGGCGGATGCCGCTTCGCCCATGACCGACGAGCCCTCGGCCGTCGATCCGGTCGTGATCACCCCCGGGGAGAACATTCGTCCGCGTCCCGGGCCCGGCGCCGCGCCGGATCTGATCGGTGCCTGAACGATTGTTGAAGTTTGCCCCATCCGGCTTCCCTCCTGTGGCTACCATGAGTGAGCCGCGCCACATGTGGCGCCGACTCGTGAGAGGCTGACAGCGCATTCGCCGCATCGTGTCAGGATTCGAGTCTCGGACCGGCCACCGGCGGATACCGGCGTCCGGTCACGCCAGCGCTATCGGGAACAGGGATATGACGACAACAGAAATCGGATACGCGCACCAGTCGGGCAAGACGGTGTACACCGTCCCCGCCGCATTCCAGGAGACCGCACGGCTGCGTCCGGACCAGATCGCCTTGCGCAAGGTGGGGGGCACGCAGGAATACACCTGGCGCGAGTACGCCGAACGAGTGCGCGCGATCGCCGCGGGCCTGGCCGCCCTCGGCGTCGGTCACGGTGACACCGTCGGCATCATGCTCACCAACCGCCCCGAGTTCAACCTCGTCGACACCGCCGCGTTGCACCTGGGCGCCACTCCGTTCTCCATCTACAACACCAGCTCCCCCGAGCAGATCACCCATCTGTTCACCAACGCGGGCAACAAAGTCGTGGTCACCGAACAGGTGTTCCTCGACCGGATCACCGCCTCCGGGGTGCCGATCGAGCACATCGTCATGGTCGACGGGCCCGCCGAAGGCGCCGTCACCCTGGAACAGGTCGAGTCCGCGCCCGCCGCCGACTTCGATTTCGACGCCGCCTGGCAGGCCGTCGGCCCCGACGACCTGGCCACCCTGATCTACACCTCCGGCACCACCGGGCCGTCCAAGGGCGTGGAGATCACCCACCGCAACGTGCTCGCCCAGATCATCGCCCTGGTCAACGGCCCGCTGCAGGTCGGCTTGGACGACCGCACGGTGTCCTACCTGCCCGCCGCGCACGTCGCCGACCGGATCTCCGGGCACGCGATCAACCTGCTCACCGGCATCCAGATCACCACCGTGCCCGATCCGCGCGAAGTCGCCGCCGCCCTGCCCGACGCGCGCCCGACCATCTTCTTCGGTGTCCCGCGGGTCTGGCAGAAGATCAAGGCCGGAGTGGAGGGCAAACTCGCCGAAGAACCGAGCCCGGTCAAGAAAGCGCTGGCCAACTGGGCGATCAGCACCGGAATCGCGGCCGCGCGCGCCGATCTGGCAGGTAAAGGCCGCGGTCCCCTGCTCGCAGCGCAGCACAGGATCGCCGAGACGCTGGTGCTGTCCAAGCTGCGTCACGCCCTCGGGCTGGACCAGTTGGGCGTCGCCTCCTCCGGCGCCGCCCCCATCCCGCCGGAGACCCTGGAATACTTCCTCGGCCTCGGTTTCACCGTCAGCGAGGTCTGGGGCATGTCCGAGATCACCGGCGTGGGCACCTACACCGAGCTGGACAAGCCCCGCCCCGGCTCGGTCGGGCGCGCGGTCGACGGCATGGAATTGCGACTGGACGCCGACGGCGAGGTGCTCGTACGCGGCCCGATAGTCACCCGTGGTTACCGCAACATGCCCGACAAGACCGCCGAAGCCATCGACTCCGACGGCTGGCTGCGCACCGGCGACATCGGCACCCTCGACGCCGACGGCTACCTGCGGATCGTGGACCGCAAGAAGGAACTGATCATCAACGAGGCGGGCAAGAACATCGCCCCCACCAACATCGAGAACTCGGTGAAGGCCGTCTCCTCGCTGATCGGCCAGGTCGTCGCCATCGGCGACGCCAAGCCTTACATCGCCGCCCTGATCGTGCTCGACCCCGACGTGGCCGCCCTCCGCGCCAAGGAACTCGACGCCACCGGCGAGGACCTCGCCACCCTGGCCACCCGCCGGCAGATCATCGACGAGGTCGTGGCCGCGGTCCAGGCCGGCAACGCCAAACTCTCGCGGGTGGAGCAGATCAAGCGGTTCACCATCCTCGGCGCCGTCTGGGAACCCGGCGGCGACGAACTCACCCCGAAGATGTCGCTCAAGCGCGCCCCCATCGCGGCCAAGTACCAGGCCGACATCCAGGCGCTGTACGCCAAGGAACCCTCCGAGCGGGTGATCAGCGTCAAGTAGGTTCGCGCAAGCGCTGTGGCCCAGGGAACTGCCCGGGTTCACAGCGCTTGCGGCTCTCACGGCGCTGGGATCCCATCGCGTCGATGCACGGGGATGGACGTATGAGGGGTGCAAGCCGGACGCAAGGGCGGTGCAACCCCTGCCCGCCACCCTCGTCACCATGACCAATCCAGTAACGATCATCGGCGCCGGACTCGGCGGACTCGCTCTGGCCCGCGTCCTGCACCTCCACGGCATCCCGGCCGCGGTGTACGAGGCCGAACCGACCCCGACGGCACGCACACAGGGCGGCATGCTCGACATCCACGACTACAACGGTCAGCTCGCGCTCGAGGCGGCGGGCCTGATGGAGGAATTCCGCGGCCTCGTCCTGGAGGGCCGCCAGGCCATGCGGATCCTCGACCCGAACGGGACGGTTCTGCTCGACAAGCCCGACGACGGCACCGGTGGACGCCCCGAGGTGCAGCGCGGCGAACTGCGACAACTCCTGCTCGACTCGCTGCCGACCGGCACCGTCCGGTGGGGCAGGAAACTCAGCAGTGTTCGTCCTCTCGGCGCAGGCCGCCACGAGGTGACCTTCGCCGATGGCGGCACGCTCGTCACGAGCCTGCTCGTCGGCGCCGACGGCGCGTGGTCACGGGTACGGCCGCTGCTGTCCACCGCCATGCCCGACTACACCGGCGAGTCGTTCGTCGAGACCTACCTGTACGACGCCGACACCCGCCACCCCGCCGCCGCGGCAGCGGTCGGCGGCGGGTCGATGTCGGCACCCTCGCCGGGCCGAGAGATCCACGCGCACCGGGAAGAGGGCGACACCCTGCACGCCTACGTGGTGCTCGCCAGGCCGTACGACTGGTTCGCCGCCATCGACTTCACCGATGCCGCCGCGGCCACCGCACGGATCGCGCAGGAGTTCGACGGCTGGGCCCCGCAACTCACCGCGCTGATCACCGACGCCGACCTCCCGCCGGTCTGGCGCCCGCATCACACCCTGCCGGTCGGGCACCGGTGGGATCGGGTGCCGGGGGTGACCCTGCTCGGCGATGCCGCCCACCTCATGCCCACGAACGGCGAAGGCGCCAACCTGGCCCTACTCGATGGCGCCGAACTCGGCAACGCCCTCGCCACGCACCCCGGCGACATCGAGACGGCCCTCACCGAATACGAGCGGGACATGTTCGCCCGCAGCACCGAGGTCGCCACCGAAAGCGCCGAACTCTTCGGAGACCGGTACGACGGCACGGCCGAGGGACTGGTCGCCGCGTTCACCGCACCAGAGCGCACTTCCTGAGCCCCGGCCACCGCGCCGGGCGTCCGCACCTGCCGCAGGGCGCGCGTTGATCGACCATCCGGATTCGCTCCGGATCGGTGGGACCACCGGGCTTCTCAACGCGCGCCCCTGCCGGGGCCGCAGCGGTTCGGGCTGCCGACTCTCACGGCTCCAGATACAACCTCTCGCACGGCAGTCGCGGATACCCGTCGGTGTCGTTCATCGAAACCTCGACCGCATCGTGCCAATGCCGGGCACGCCACTCCTGCACGAACAAGCACGCCGCGGTCAGGCAGGCGACGAAGTCCATCCGGACCCCATGCCAGAACACCGACAGATGGACATCCGCTCGGAGGGAAGCGGAGAGCCGCGGTGCTCGGCATCGTTCACCGCTGCGGCTCCCTTGCCGGTTGCCGCACCTCGAGATCGCGGCGCTCGAATCCCCCGCATGCCACGGTGTTCCACGGTTCATTCTGTTCACGCATACGCGATGCCTCGCTTCCGGCGCGCGATGCTTTCGGCCACGCAACCACGGACAGCGGCCACAACGACGCGCCCGGAGGGGCGGAATCCGCTGCCGGGGAGAGCGACCCACGCGCGGAAGATGGTCCCGCGATCGGCCGGACTCGGCAACGCTACGGTTCCGCCCGCGCGCACCAACGAGACATTGAGCCGGAACATCTCCGCGAACAACGTGATGTCGTCGGGCAGATCGGGCTGCGTCAGATACGTCCAGCGCTTCGACCGGGGATGCGACATGATCGGCCCGATCGCGTGATGGTGCCGCTGCATCCAGACCTTCACGTCCTGCCCCAGCGTGGCGGGCATGATCACCGCCCACGCCACGCCCATGCGTAGGACTATGCGACCCAGCTGAGGTGGATCTACCTCCGTGGGCAGGTCGCACACCCGCCGGTAGTAAGCGCATCGTGACAGTGGCGTGTCGCCAAAAGGTACATGGACCATCGAACCCCCTACTCAATCGCGCAAATGGTTGAGATGCGCCACCTTCGAGGCAGGTCTCCGCTGCGAGTCGAGATGCTCACGGAGACTTGGTGTTCCGCTCGCATGGCTGGGCGCGCTTTCAGTAGACACCTGAGCGCGACCTTTTGGAATATTCCATGGCGCGAGTAACCTCAGTTTCTCCCCGTCTTCCAGACTTACTGCGAAGACCCTTCCAAATTCACACCGCACCGTGAGGTTGGCTAATGACTGAGAGTCCGGGCTCCACAGTTCCTCGTCGCATGCTGGGGCGCAGACTGCGTCAGCTACGCGAGGCGTCCGGCGCGACCGTCGCGCACGCGTGCAAGGTGATCGAGGTGTCCCCGCAGACGATGTGGCGGCTGGAGGGCGGCCAGGCTGTCAAACTCAAGGACCTCTACATCAAAGCCCTCTGTGAACTGTATGGAGCAACGGAGGACGACACCGCAGCGCTGATGGGCCTGGTGCGGGAGACCAAGAGGACCGGATGGTGGCACGCCTACGGCGATGCGGTACCGACCTACTTCGATCTGTATCTCGGGCTCGAAGAAGCCGCCCGGAAGCTGACCACCTTCCATCTGACCTTGCTGCCCGGCTTGCTCCAGACTCCCGCTTACCGGCGAGCAGTGATCTGGGGTGCTTATCCAGGTATGCCTACCGCCGATGTCGAGCGTCGAATCGAGATCGCCACCAAGCGTCAGGAGCGCTTGAAGGAAGCGCGCAACCGCTTCACCATGAATGTATTTCTCGGAGAGGCCGGACTGCGGTATGAGGTTGGCGGGCGGCCGGTTATGACGGAACAACTCCACCATCTCTTGGCCGTATCGCGGCTGCCGACCGTCACGCTGCGTGTGTTGCCATTTCGCACCGAGCGCGTATTGCCGCTGGTAGCAGGGTCCTTCACGGTGATGGAGTTCCCAGCGCTGCTGTCATTTACCGAACCTCCCGTGGTGTACGTTGAGGGTTACACGGGTGCCCTCTACCTGGACAAGCCCAGTGAAATCGATCAATACACAACAGCATGTAAGGCGGTTCATGCCGCCGCGCTGGATGAGCAGGAAACCAGGGAACTGGTGTCGAAGATCGCTAAGGAGTATGGCGAGTGAGTACCGACCCGACCAAGGCGGCGTGGTTCAAAAGCAGTCGCAGCGGGCCCAACCAGGATTGCGTCGAGGTGGCATACCTGGAGGACGGGACGATCGGTATGAGGGACTCCAAGAATCCGGCGGGCCCGGCGCTGGTGTTCACGCCACGGGCGTGGGACGCATTCACGGCTCGGTTGGCGCAAGGCTGGTTCGATCAGCCGTAGACGAATCAGAAGCTCGAGAAAAAGTTTCGTGGCGGATGTCGAGAACGTCGTGACGGCTCCGTCCCAGGGGTGAGCGACCGACGAGGGTCGCACGTTCCGAAGGAGAATGTCATGGCGAAGTACCTGCTGCTCAAGCACTACCGGGGCGCTCCGGCCGCGGTCAACGACGTGCCGATGGACCAGTGGACGCCCGGCGAGATCGAGGCGCACATCCAGTACATGAACGACTTCGCGGCTCGCTTGGAAGGCAGTGGTGAGTTCGTCGACGGCCAGGCCCTGGCGCCGGAAGGCGCCTGGGTCCGCTACGACGGCGAGGGCAAACCGCCGGTGACCGACGGTCCGTTCGCGGAGACCAAGGACCTGATCGCGGGCTGGATGATCATCGATGTCGACTCCTACGAGCGCGCGGTCGAGCTGGCCGGTGAGTTGTCCGCGGCGCCCGGCGCGGGCGGCAAGCCGATCCACGAGTGGCTCGAAGTGCGGCCGTTGCTGACCGCCCCGCCGACCGTCACCGAATGACGGCCGCCGGCGCGGTGGACGAAGCCCAGCTGCGGGATCTGATCCCGGGTGTGCTGGCCGCCCTCGTCCACCGCGGGGCGGACTTCGCGACCGCCGAAGACGCCGTGCAGGAAGCGTTGATCCGGGCCGTGGAGACCTGGCCGGACCGGCGCCCCGCGGACCCCAAGGGGTGGCTGATCACCACGGCGTGGCGCTGCTTCCTCGACCTCGCCCGCTCCGAGGTCGCGCGGCGGCGGCGTGAGCTTCGAGATTCCGAGGAGCCACCACCCGGACCGGCCGCTTCGGTGGACGAGACGCTGCAGCTCTACTTCCTGTGCGCGCATCCGAGCCTCAGCCCCGCCTCGGCCGTCGCCCTGACGCTGCGGGCCGTCGGCGGTCTCACCACGCGCCAGATCGCGCAGGCCTATCTCGTGCCCGAAGCGACCATGGCGCAGCGGATCAGCCGGGCCAAACGCACCGTCGGCGACGTCCGGCTGGATCGCCCCGGGGACCTGCGCACCGTGCTGCGGGTGCTGTACCTGGTGTTCAACGAGGGCTACAGCGGCGATGTCGACCTCGCCGCGGAGGCGATCCGGCTGGCCCGGCAGCTGGCCGCGACCACCGCAGACCCGGAGGTCGCGGGCCTGCTCGCCCTGTTCCTGCTCCATCACGCCCGACGCCCGGCCCGCACGCGTGCCGACGGCAGCCTCGTGCCGCTGGCCGAGCAGGACCGCCACCTGTGGCGGCGCGAGCTGATCGCCGAGGGCGTAGCCGTGCTCCAGGCCGCCCTGGCCCGCGACCGGCTCGGGGAATACCAGGCGCAGGCCGCGATCGCGGCCCTGCACGCCGACGCGCAGACCGCCGAGGAGACCGACTGGGTGCAGATCGTGGAGTGGTACGACGAATTGGTCCGTCTCACCGACAGTCCGGTGGTGCGGCTCAATCGCGCTGTCGCGGTCGGAGAGGCGGACGGAGCGCAGGCAGGGCTGGCCGCCCTCGCCGAACTCGACCCGGCGCTACCGCGCTACACCGCTTCATCCGCCTACCTACATGAGCGGGCCGGAGACCTCGCCACGGCAGCGCAGCTCTACGCACAGGCCGCCGCACAAGCGCACAACCTGGCCGAACGCAACCACCTCACCCTCCGGGCGGCCACCCTCCGCCAGCGCCTTTCGGGCGAAGGAGGCTGAGCGACCGATCCCGCCCGACCATTGCCGAGCAGCCGATCCAGGGTTGTTCCCGCGCACCCCTGGCGCGTGCGCCGCGCTCGTGGTCGCCCCTCGACACCGCGAGCCGCGCACGTCGACGCGAGGCTACCGCAGCTGTTCCACGGCGAATCCGACCAGGAGCACAGCGAATCCGCCGATCTCGCCGATGATCAGCGCGGCGAGGACGAAACGCATCGACGACGGCGGATTGCGCATCTGGTTGTCGGTCTCCCGCTGCAAGCCGAGCCGGATGTAGTTCGCGATCGTCACCACGAACAGGGCGATGATCGCTCCCGCCGCGGTGGCGTTCACCGCGGTCGGCCATCCGGACAATTCGACGAACCAGGCGATCAATCCGGTGGCGAACGAATACAGCAACGCGGCTCGGTGGGCGATGTCGACGTAGGGGTGCGCCAAGCCGTCCGGCGAGGTGGTCATCGCCTGCCACTTCCACACGCCGAGTACCAGTGCCCACAGGAAGATGAGGCCGGCGAAGAAGAGCACCCAGGCCGTTTCCGTGCGAATGATCAAGTCCGTACCCTCATCAGTCCCTCGCGCGCCCACTTGGGCGGCTGTCCAGCGGCAGCGTAGCGCCCGCGACCGGACGGGGCGCGTCGAGAAGCGAACCAGCACTGGGAATACCGACTGGTCGGATCAGGCCGTGAGCCCGAGTTCGCCATACGGAACCAGAAAGGCGCGATCCATCGTGCTCTGCCATCCCCGCTCGGTCCCCGCCAAGGCGTGTCCGCTCGCGGCGGGATCCCTCGGCCACGGCTCGCGCAGGTGCGTCTGGATATCGTCCTGTAGGACCTGCACCAGCTCACTCGCGAACTCCTCCGCAGTCGCGCTGCCCGGCTCGCTGGGGTCCAGCGCTATGGTCGTGCCGACCTCCGGCACCGAAATGCTCACCCATGCCTTCGGGGCCGGACGGCCCGACAGCTCGTGGAAGCGGCGCCACTGTCCGGGGTACTCGGTGCCGACCTCCGCCGAAAAACCGAGAGACCGTTCGATATCGGCAGCGAGCAGACGCGCGCCTCGAACGGCTTCAGAGATGTCCATGGGGTGATTCTCGACGCTGCACGCCGACTCGCGCCCGCGAATTCCGAGCGGCGCCCGGCACTGTGGAAAGCGCCGTGGCCCCGAGCGTTTTCGCTCAGGGCCACGATTATCCTGCGGCGGTTCCTAGTTCTGCTCGTAGGTGGCGATCAGGGTCGCGCGCGCGAGGGTGTGGGAGAACAGGTTGAAGCCCAGGTAGGCCGGGCTGGCGTTCTCGTCGATGCCGAGGCTTTCGACATCGACGGCGTGCACGACGATGAAGTAGCGATGCGGGCCGTGGCCGGGCGGCGGGGCCGCGCCGACGAA
Source organism: Nocardia niwae NBRC 108934 = DSM 45340 (assembly GCF_001613465.1). Classification (GTDB taxonomy): domain Bacteria; phylum Actinomycetota; class Actinomycetes; order Mycobacteriales; family Mycobacteriaceae; genus Nocardia; species Nocardia niwae. The sequence goes on from NZ_BDCK01000021.1 coordinate 163,292, forward strand.
GCCGTGGAAGCCGCCGTCGTTGCGCAGAGTGATCGAGCCGGTCGGCATGGCGCCGCCTTCCTCGCCGCTGCCCGCGCCCGCGGGCAAAGAGGTCGCGCTCACGGGGATGTCGGCGACGGCCCAGTGCCAGAAGCCGGAGGCGGTCGGGGCATCGGGGTCGTACACCGTCACCGCGAAGCTCTTGGTCTCCGCCGGGAAACCCGACCAGGACAGCTGCGGGGAGATGTCCTGGCCTCCCGCACCGAAGATGCCGCTGACCTGCTCGTTGCCGAACGGCTTCCCGTCGGTGACATCGGTGGAGGTGAGGGTGAACGACGGCACCTGCGGCAGCGCGTCGTAGGGGTTGTAGGTCATGAAACCTCTCTTCCGGATCGGATCAGCTGTGCAGTAGGAAGTGTTCCAGCACGCGGGTGCCGAATTCGAGGGCCTCCACCGGCACCCGCTCGTCCACACCGTGGAACAGGGCGGTGAAGTCCAGCTCCGGCGGCAGCTGCAGCGGTGCGAAACCGAAGCAGCGAATACCCAAGCGGGCGAACGCTTTCGCGTCCGTGCCGCCGGAGAGCATGTAGGGCACGGTGCGCCCGCGTGGATCGTGGGCCAGCACGGCGGCGTTCATCGCGTCGACCAGATCGCCGTCGAAGGTCGTCTCGTAGGAGTCGAGCTTGGTGATCCACTCGCGTTCGACGTCGGGACCGATCAGCTCGTCGACCTCCCGCTCGAACGCCGCCTGCCGCCCGGGCACCACGCGGCAGTCCACCACCGCCTCGGCGGTCTGCGGAATCACGTTGGCCTTGTAACCGGCCTGCAGCATGGTGGGATTGGCCGTGTCGCGCAGGGTGGCGCCGATGATGCGCGAAATGGTGCCCAGCTTCGCCAGTTGACCCTCGATGTCGGGGCTCGTCGGATCGAACTGCAGACCCGTCTCCTCGGCGACGGCGGCGAGGAACGCGGCCACCGAATCCGACAGCACCAGAGGAAAGGTGTGTTTGCCCAGCCGGGCCACCGCGTCGGCGAGGAGGGTGACCGCGTTGTCCTCGTGCAGGAACGAGCCGTGCCCGGCGCGGGCCTTGGCGCGCAGCCGCATCCACCCCAGGCCCTTCTCGGCGGTCTCCACCAGATACAGCCTGCGCTCGGTGCCGTCGGGCCGCGGTACCGTCAGCGAGAATCCGCCGACCTCCCCCACCGCCTCGGTGACGCCGTCGAACAGATCGGGGCGGTTGTCCACCAGCCACTGCGAGCCCCACTTGCCGCCGTTCTCCTCGTCGGCGAGGAAGGCGAAGACCAGATCGCGCGGCGGCACGGTGCCCTCGAGCTTGAACTGGCGGGCCACCGCCAGCGTCATCCCGACCATGTCCTTCATGTCGATCGCACCGCGACCCCACACGTAGCCGTCACGCACCGCGCCGGAGAACGGGTGCACGCTCCAGTCCGCGGCTTCGGCGGGCACCACGTCCAGGTGCCCGTGAATCATCAGCGCGCCACGGCTCGGGTCGGCGCCTTCCAACCGCGCGAAGACATTGCCGCGCCCGTCGGCGCCGGACTCGACGTATTCGGTGACATATCCCGCCTGATGCAGCTGGTCGGCCACCCACTGCGCGCATTCGCGCTCGCCCTTGGTGGTGGCCAGATCACCGGTGTTGGAGGTGTCGAAGCGGATCAGCGTACTGACCAGCTCCACCACTTCCGACACCGCGCGGGAGCTTCTGTTCGGGTCGATTCCTTCGCCAGTTGCGGACACGCTCCCTTTCCTACCACCCGCGCGGCGGGGCACACGTGCGGACCGGGTGGCGCGGCGGGGCGATGCGGCCCGCACGGTGCGCGATCGCGCGCGACATGGTTGTCCTCAGGGTGATCGGAACTCTCACGCCGGGCCCGGCGGCTGCACCTCGTCGGGGAACACCACCCGCACGAACGCCCAGAACCGGAACACCATGCCCAGCGCCGTGCCGATCAGCTGCGCGGCGACGAAGTCGGCCAGGTTCTGGGTGAAGCGGGAGACCTCGGGCACCTCGAGATGCAGCACATACCGCGACACCCACAGCGGTGCGGTGTTGATCGCGACGGCCAGAAAACTGACCAGATAGAACAGCGCGGCCTCGTGATGACCGCGCCGCCCGCCGCGCCCGTCGAACGACCACTGCTTGTTGAGCACATACGACAGCGTGATCGCCGCGAGCACCGCGACGACTTTCGCCGTGACCGGATGCGCCTCGAGCACAGTGCTCTTCAAGGTCAGGAACACCGCGGTGTCCAGCGTGAACGCGGCGATACCGACGGAGGCGAAACGCAATAGTTCTCGACGCCGTGCCTCGCCCCCCAGCGCGGACGTCACCCGAGCGAAAACGGGGCGTTCGGAAAACAGCACAGGTAGAGTCTCCGGCACATGTCCCTACCCCACAACAAGATCGGCGGATTCACCGCGCCACCTGTTCCGCGGGTGCGCGGCCGGTGGATCGCGGGCAGGTGAATAGCGTGAAAAAGGCCAAGCGGCGCAAGAGCGTTCAGCCGGAGGTCGCTGCCGCGGCGCATGCCGCGGAGCCGATCGCGGTGATCGGCATGAGTTGCCGCTTCGCCGGAGGCGCCGATTCTCCGCAGGAGTTGTGGCGGTTGCTGATCGAGGAGACCGACGCGGTCGCCGACGCACCCCCGCCCGGCCGCTGGTCCGGAGATCACCTCGGTTCCGGCCGAGCCGCCGCGGGCAAGACGGTGTCGGTCGCCGGTGGGTATCTGGCGGATGTCGCGGGCTTCGACGCCGAATTCTTCGGCATCACCCCGCGCGAGGCCGCCGACATGGACCCGCAGCAACGCTTGGCGCTGGAATTGGCATGGCAGGCATGCGAAGACGCGGGGATCCGGCCCGATCGGGTGCCGCACACCGGTGTGTACTTCGCCAACAAGTTCAACGATTATCGCGCCGTCAAACTCGCCAGGGGTGCGACCGCGATCACGCCGTTCACCAGCACCGGAGACGTCGAAGGCGTGATCGCCAACCGGGTGTCGTACTTCCTGGGCTTCGACGGACCCAGCATGACCGTGAACGCCTCCTGCGCCGGATCGCTGGTCGCCGTGCATCTGGCCTGCCAGGCCCTGCGGGCGGGTGAGAGCGAGCTGGCCCTCGCGGGTGGCGTGCAACTGAACCTGATCCCGGAGACCGCGATCGGACTGTCCGCGCTGGGTGTGCTGTCCGCCCGTGGCCGATCGCGCACCTTCGACGCCTCCGCCGACGGCTACGTGCGCGGCGAAGGCGGTGCGCTCGTCGTGCTCAAGCCGCTGCGCCAGGCCCTGCGCGACGGCGACCGCGTCTACTGCACCCTGCTCGGCAGCGCCACCAACAACAACGGCAGCCACCACTCCATGCCCGCCAGCAGCGCCGACGGCCAGCGGCAGCTGTTGCGGAGAGCCTGCGCGGCAGCCGGGATCGACCCGCTGACCATCGACTACGTCGAAGCGCACGGCACCGGCACCGCGGTCGGCGACCGCGCCGAACTCACCGCACTCGCCGAGGTCTACGGCAGCGGCAGAACTCCCGGCGCGCCACTGACGGTCGGCTCGATCAAAACCAACATCGGCCACACCGAAGCCGCCGCGGGCATGGCCGGACTGGTGAAAGTCGCCCTCGCCCTCACCCATCGCCGTATTCCGCGCAGCCTGCATTTCGACCGTGCGCCCGCCGATTTCGACCCCGCGGCCACGGGCGTGCGCGTGGCGGGCACCGCGATGCCGTGGCCGCAGCACGACCGTCCGGCGCGCGCGGCGGTGAGCGCGTTCGGTTTCGGCGGCTCCAATGCCCACGTCATCGTCGAAGCCGCGCCCGCACCCGCTCCGGCCGGCGTCCGCGGTGTCTCCGAGCGACTGGTGGTGCTGTCCGCGCGCACCGAGGCCGCGCTGCGGGCGCACGCAGACCGGTTGCGTGAGCACCTCGTACGCAATCCGGACGTCGCCCTGGACGATCTCGCACACACCCTCGCCACGAGAACTCCTTTCCGGCATCGTCTTTCGGTCGTCGCCGACGAAGTGGGCGAGGTCGTCGAGTTTCTCGGCGTCTATCTCGAGGGGGCCGCGAACGACGTCGAGCCAGTCGAGCACGAGGCCCTGAGCCTGGTGCTGTCCGCGGCCCTGCGTCCCGGCACGGTGGCCCCTCGCGACCTGCTGCGGGCGGCGGGCATCCTGTTCGAGCGTGGCGTCGAGCCAGACTGGGCGGCGGTGAACCCGCCGGGCCGCCCGGTCTCGCTGCCCACCTATCCATTCCAGCGCGAACGGTACTGGGCGGACCCGCGAATAAGCGACGAGGCGCGAGACGTCGCCGCACCCGCCTTGTCCTCCGCGGACTCCGTCCCCGTCGAAATCATCGCTCCCACCCGGGATAGCAGGTCCGAAACCGCGCTGATCACGTCGTCGGGACCGTCGCGCGAACCCGTCGCGACCGGCGACGCTTCGGCAGCGCATCCGGCGGCCGCGGTGTCCGGCGCGCCCGACGTCGCGGCGCTCGCCGCCCTGGTCACCACCGAACTCGCCGAAGTCGTCGGCATCGCACCCGAGCGTGTGGCCGCACGCCAGAACTTCGATCAGCTCGGCATCGGGTCGGTGCACGCGGTGGAGTTGTCGGCCCGCCTCACCGCGCGCCTGAGCATCGACGTCCCCGCCGCGATCATCTGGGGCTGCCCCACCGTCGAACTGCTGGCCGCCGAACTCGGCGTCCGCCTCGCCGCCGCGCACCCGGCGACGGATCCGCTCGCCGCCGGTCCCCGACCACTGATGGACATCGATTCGGTCGCCGCCGATCCGCGACCACTGGTGGACGAGGAAGCGCTCTCCACCGCCGAACTGCTGGCGTTGAGCCGGGAATTGCTCGGCTGAGCCGAGTCGGTCCGGCGACCGGACAAGCGGCTATGCTGCCCTCGGTCCGGGTGGGCTGGGATCGCTAAGGGGGGCAGAGGTGTTGAGGCAGAACGAGTCGTTCGCCGGCGATACGGCCAAGGCGCTGGACTACGCCCACAGCCGCGGCGTGCTGCATCGCGATATCAAACCGGCCAACATCCTGATCGCCGAGCCGGAGACCGGACCGAAACCCGAGGTCTGCTCATCGACTTCGGCATCGCGCGCCTGCTCGACGCGGACACCGAATTGACCGCCACCGGAACGTTCACCGCCACCCTCGCCTACGCGTCACCCGAACAACTGTCCGGTGAGCCGGTCGATGCGTTCGCGTTCGGTCTGGTCTTCTGTCTGACCCTCGCCAGTGGAGCGATGGAGCTGATGACCCCGCAGATCGACCGGCCGTTGGATCGCCGACAAACGTGCCGGGAACCGTTGAGGCGCAGGGCCGGTTCACGGGGCAAGCAGTTCGCGCGCCAGCGCTTCGCTCCACCAGCGTTCGACCGCCTCGGGTGTCCACGCGCGTTCGGTGACGAACGTGGCGTAGACGTCGATGTTGCACAACGCCGCGTAGACGTCGGTGGCGGTGGTGATGTCCAGACCGGACCGCAGTGTGCCATCGGGCCACGAAGAGAACACCTCCCCGCGTGTCCGGTCGGCGACGCGACGCGCCTGCTGGTAGAGGTCGGCCAGCTCGGGTTCGGTGCGCCCGGATTCCCGGACCAGGGCGATGAGGTCTCCGGCGCGGTGGAACAGGCGCCGGTCGTAGCCCGCCATCGCGGCCAGCTGCTGGGCGGGGGTGGGGCAGGCTTCCAGTTCCGCGAGCTGACGGGGCAGGTCCCCGGACAGGTCCGCCGCGTCCACCAGAGCCCAGACCAGTCCTTTCTTGCTCCCGTACGCCGCGTACACCGTCGGTACCGACACACCCGCCTCGCGGGCCACGTCGCCGATCGTTGTCCCGGCCCAGCCTCGGGCGACGAACAGCCTGCCCGCGGCCTCGGCGATCTCGGCGCGAGTGCGTTTCGCCTGCGCCTGCCTGCGCAGTGAGTCGTAGCGCCGACGCTCTGGCTGTGCGTTCACCATTGCCCTCCGGATTGCCTGTACCTATATTCAATATAGGCCATGTAAATCGAATGGCTGCCCGCGCGGGTCGCCCGGCGAGCAACCTCGGTGCGGAGAGGGCACTTCGATGGAATTCACCACCGTGGCGGGCGCGGGCGGTATCGGGTTCGTGGCGGCGGCGCTCGCCGTCAACGTCCTGTACGTGCGTGCGCGCCTGCCGATGCCGGTGTCGGCGGACAAGATCGACGCGGTCGAGGAAGCCTTCGCCGCCGTCGGCCGCGCGCTGCCGCGACCTTCGACGCTCGCTCCCGCAATGTGGTTGTGCCTCACCGTTTTCGCCGCAGGGCTGCTGGCTGTGCTGTGGCGCGGCGGCACGGGCCCGAACGCGTGGGCGTTGGTCGGCTTCGCCGGGGTGCTCATGCAGAACGCCACATTCACCCTCATCGAGGCGCTGCGATTCGGTATGGCCGCGGCCGCCACCCACAGCCGCGGCACCACCGCGGGGTTGTGGGGAACGAGCAACGTCCTGTTCGGCTTCAACCAGGTCTTCCTCGCGACGGCGCTGCTGGGTTTCAGCATCGCCGGTGCCGATGCCGGACTCGTGGCGGGCTGGCACGCCTGGCTCGGCTACGTCAGCGCCGCATTGCTGTTCGTCTCGTCGTCGGCCGGTCCCTACAACGTCGAGGGCGCGGGCCGCATCGCGGTCGTCGGCCTGATCGGCTGGCTGGGGTGGGCGGCTTGGATCATCTTCTGCAGCGTCGCGATGCTGGGCCGGTAGCGCGACATCACGTCCGGTCTTGCCCGGTCGGTTCTATCGCACGGCAAACCTTTCGTGCGCATGCCGACCGGATCCCCAGTGCCCCTGTGCTCGCGAGGCGTAGTCCTCAGGTCGTCACGGGCTCGGTGACGCGGCGGACCGGGCGGATGCGAATGCCCGACTCCGGGCGCAGGTTCACCGAGGCCAGCGGCACCACCGGGTGGGTGTCGTCGAGTTCGAGCCGGAAACGCTGCACCGTCATGGCCAGGATCAGCACCATTTCCGTCATCGACATGTCCTTGCCCAGGCAGATGCGCGGGCCGCCGGAGAACGGGAAGAACGCGAACTTGTGCCGCTCGGCCACCGCGGCGTCGGCGAAACGCTCCGGACGGAATTCCTCCGGGGCCTCCCACAGCCGCTTGTCGCGGTGAATGTAGTACATGCACAACGTAACTCGCGCGCCGGCGGGAACGTGGTAGCCGCCGATCTCGTCATCGGCGATCGGAGTGCGCTCGACGATCCACGCGGGCGGATACAGTCGCATCGTCTCCTCGATCACCATGCGGCAATAGCTCAACTGTCCCAGATCCGCGAACGACGGGGTGCGGTCGCCGAGCACGGTGCGCACCTCCTCGGCCAGCTTCTCCTGGATCTCCGGATGGGTCGCCAGCAGATAACAGGCCCACGACAGGGCGTTGGCCGGGGACTCGTGCCCGGCCACGAGCAAGGTCTTGATCTCGTTGAGCAGGTCCTCCTCGCGCATGCCCTGACCGCCTTCGTCGCGGGCGCGCACCAGCGCGGTGAGCACGTCGGTGGTGTCACCGCCACGACGCCGTTCCTCGATGAGATGGCGCACCACGGCATCGAGTTCGCCCACCTTGCGCGCGACCCGGCGGGCCTCCGGGGTCGGGAACGACTGCGGCAGTTTCACCGGCGCGTTCACCCGCTTCATGATGAACGCGAACGCCGCGCGCATCGCGTCGGTCACCTGGGTGGTGTCGGTGGACAGATCGATGCTGAACAGGATGCGGCCCGTCACCGCGAGCAGCAGCTTGACGAAGTCGTCGTAGATGTCGCGGAACTGCCCGGCCGCGGCGTCCCAGCCGTCGAGCATCGCCGCGGCGCTGTCGGTGATGTCGTCGGCGAAACCCTTGACGTGCGAATGGGAGAACGCCGGGGAGATGAGCTTGCGCTGCGAGCGCCAGTACTCCAGGTTGTTGGTGGTCAGCTGCCCGTCGCCGAGCAGGATGCTGAACTCGTCGTAGATCGGGCTCTTGCGGTAGTTGGTGTAGTTGTCCTTGAGCACGTACTCGGTCATCGCCGGGTCCGCGACGAGGTACACCAGCATCGGGCCCGCCTTGACCCGCACGACGTCACCGTAGCCGTCCAGCAGCGCCCCCACCGTCGTCAGCGGGTTCTGCGCCAGTTTCGGGAGCATGCGTCCGGTTTCCACCAGACCGGGCCCGGGTGCTTTCATGGTCCGACCTTTCACTTCAAGAGCTTGGCGTGCTTGCGCAGCTGGTTCACGTAGTCCTGTTTCTCCACCACCAGCGGATACTGGTCGGCGTGATAGAGCCGCAGCCCGGCATACAGGTCGGGCTGGCGGGCCCGGGTGGCGCGGTCGAAACGCTCGACCCGCCCAGGATCGCTCGCTTTCGCGCGCAGATATTCGGCGACCAGCTCGGCCTGTTTCTCATAGACGTCCCAGTGCGATCCGATCGGCCGCACCATCCCCACCACGAAAAGACCGCGGGTGTGCGGCGGAAAGATGTTCAGATACAGATCCGGTCGCAGGCTGCCCTCCGACCAGTTCAGATGGGCTCGATCGACGACGGGATAGTTCGGCACGAACCCCGTCGCCAGCACCACCAGATCGACCTTCTCCTCGGTGCCGTCGGCGAATGTCACCCGGTCGTCGTCGATGGCGGTGACATCCGGTTTGGGCGTGATGTCACCGTGGGTGTAGTGGTGGTGCAGCTGGTCACCGAGCATCGGGATCACGATGCCCTCGGCGAAATCGGGTACCGGCAGCCCGAACGCGCGGGAGCGGCCCCGCAGATACGAGAACAACCGCTCGAAGGCCCGCTTGCGCAGCGGCCGCCACATCCGGCCCTGGAGCATGCTGTCGGTGGGGCGGCCCAGCAGGTACTTGGGCATGCAATAGAATCCGCGCCTGCTGCTGTGCAGGGTCAGCGCGGCGTTGACCGCGCAGTCGGACAGGATGTCGGCTGCCGACTGCCCGGCCCCGATCACCAGTACCCGCTTGCCGAGCACCTGTTCGGGCGTGCGGTACTCGCTCGAATGCAGCACCGGCACCGTGCCCGAGCCGGGGATGTCGATGCGGCGCGGAGTTCGGTCGTGCCCGGTGGCGACGACGACCCCCGCGTAGCGTCGCTGCGATCCGTCGGCCAGGGTCACCGACCAACCGTCCGCGCCCGGCTCGACGCTTTGCACCGGGGTGTTCAACCGGATGCGCGGCCACAGATCGAAGGCGTCGGCGTAGGCGTGCAGATAGCGCAGCACCAGTTCGTGCCCGGGATAGTCGGGATAGTCCTCGGGCATCGGAAAACCCGAAAATGCCTGCACCCCTTTGGAAGCGATCACATGCGTGTTACGGCTGACCGGTGAATCGGGCCGCCGCGCGTCCCAGATCCCGCCGATCCCGTCAGCCGCCTCGAGCACTTCGAAGTCCAAACCGGCCGCCCCGAACTCACGTGCGGTGGCCAAACCGGCCGCGCCCGCGCCGATCACGCAATAGGTGCTCATCTGTTCCCTCTCCCCTGCCTGCGGGCCTGACCGCTCATGCTGTGTCTGTCTCC
>NZ_BDCK01000022.1 GCF_001613465.1 Nocardia niwae NBRC 108934 = DSM 45340
CCGGGCCTGACCGCTCATGCCGCGCCGACCCGTTCGGATCGGGGCGTGTCTTTCCGCGGCGGTGCGGGTTCCGGCTCGGTGCCCGCGCTCGCCCGCCAGGCCACGACGAAGCAGGCGACGTAGATGACCGTTTGCGCTACCAGCGTGAAGTAGACGTTCTCGTTGTAGACCGCGATGATCAGCCAGGCCACGGTGAGCAGGGCGACGGTGCGTTTGCCGCCGCGCATCAGCCCGGCGTAGACCGCCAGCATCCACACCGCGCCGACGGCGATGTACACCCACGGCCCGAACGGTGCACGGAACGACGCCAGCGTCAGCACCGCAAGCCAGATGGCCAGCTGCTCGGCGCGCACCCGAGGCCCCTCGGCGCCCGCGGACAGCCGCCGGTGGATGCGGATCGCGGTGACGGCCACCAGGATCAGCAGCAGCAAGGTGTAGATGTTGGTGATCACGCGGGCGGGCCCGACCGGATCGCCGATGTCCCAGCCCATGATGTTCGCCTTGTACGGCAGCCCGAACGGTGAATAGTTGACCAGCTGGTTGGCCCGTTCGACCAGCACGAACTGGTGGAACTCCCCGCTGGCCAGCCGCTGCCAGGTGCCGTCGGACAGGAACTGCCGCCACGGTTCCCAGCCGAAGATCGCCAGCGTGGCCAGCGAATACAGCCCGCCGAACACCGCGGTCCACACCGCGGGCCGCCACCGTCGCTGGACCAGCAGATAGACCAGCAGGATCGCCGGGGACACCTTGGCGATGATCGCGAAAGCCAGCGCCGCACCGCCGAAGATATTGCGCCGCAGATGGAACAGGACCATGGCGCCCGCGCCGCCCACGTACAGCACCAGCACGTGGATATTGCCGATCTGCAAGGTCGCCAGCGTCGGCAGGCTCAGCCACACCACCGGCGTCAACGCCGCCAGCACACCGCCCTGCCTGCCGCCGATCCAGCGGGCGATGGCGAACATGGCCAGCAGCACGATCGCCACGTACAGCGAGTAGTACAGGGCGCGCAGCGTGGCGAAGTCGTGGCTGAACAGCAGCAGCAACCGCGGCAGCAGCAGGAACGGCGGCGGATAGAGGTAGGCGTCGCGATCCTGCGGTGTCACCGCGGGCAGCACGGAATCCGCCTGGGGCGATTCGTAGCGGTGACGGTCGTAGAGACCGGCCGGGTCGTGCTCGGCCATGAGCGCACCGCTGACATAACCGGACAGGTGGCTCTTCTTGACCAGGAAGTCGTCGTCGGCCGACAGGGAGGCGTCCACGTTGTCGGCGTCGAGGATGAACTGCGTCAGCCGGGCCAGCACCGCGACCACGAGCAGGATCACCACGCTCCACAGCACCCGCACCACGATCGGTTTGCCGCGCACCGCGTCCCGCCACTCGGTGGGCACAGTCGGCACGAACAGCACGAACAACGCCACCGCGCATACGACGCCCAGCATCGCGGTCACCGGCCCGGGTAGGCCGGTGAGCGAGAGCGCGATCATCACGACGGGGACGAGAATGCCGACGACGAACACCGCGTACATCGCGGCGAAGTAGTCGAGCGAACCCCGGAATCGGGTCCATGTCCTGGATATCATCTGCAACCTACGGCTTTCGGTTCCCGCGTCGCCCGCTTCGGGTCGCGCGGACGGTCTATCTGGTCGCTGCTGCGGTGCTCGGCCAGCAGCGGAACGACCTGGGACACCACATCGCCCGGTGCGGGCGCGGCACGCAGGTCGGCGCCGATCTGTTCGGCGGCGGCGCGGAAGCGGGGCTCGCGCAGCAGCGCGCGGATCGAGGTGGCCAGCGCTTCGATGTCGCCTTGACCGGCGGGGGTCTCGGCGGCCAGCCCTGCCCCGCTGCGCACCAAGCCGCGGGCATAGTCGAACTGGTCGAACATCTGCGGCAGCACCAGTTGCGGCAACCCGAGCCATCCCGCGGTGAGGCCGGTGGTCGAGCCGCCGTGATGCACGAGCAGATCGCAGCCGGGCAGGAACAGGTTCAGCGGAACCTCTTCCACGACCCGGACATGGCCGGGCAGCTCGCCGACCGTGGCCCGGTCGCGGGCCGAGAGCGCGACGACCACCTCGGCATCGTCGAGGTCGTCCAGCGCCGCGAGCACCGATTCCAGCGGCCGCGGACCGGTCAGGCCGAGCGTGCTGCCGCCCATGCACACCGCGATCCGCTTGCGGCCGCGCTCGGCGCGGTGCCACGGCGGCAGTGCGCCGGTGCCGTTGAACGGGACGTAACCCAGCGCGGTGCCCGGCGCCGCGTCGGGCGCCTGCAGCCGCGGCGGGCAGATGTCGAGCACGGCCACCGGATCGGCCAGCCGGGTGCCCGCCTCGGCGGCGAGCGCGGCGGTGCGGGCGGCGAAGGGCCCGCCGGTGGGGTCGATGCCCCAGCGGTGCACCAGGACCGGCAGATCCAGTTCGGCGCCCAGCGCCCGGCCGACGGTGGCCAGCGGATCGGTGAGGACGACGTCGGCTTGCCAGTCGGTGGCCACCTCCGCGAACGTCTCGAGGTATCGGCGGGCATGGTTGTGCCAGTTCTGCGCGGCGACCTGCCACAAGCCCTGTCCGCTGGACTGATCGCGATCGGCGAACAGCGGAAGCGGGAACATGCCCGGATTCACCTGGGTGCGCAGCTGGTCCATCGGCACGTTCAGCGCGGTCAGCTCGACGGCGTTGAGCCCCGAACGCAGCGCCGTGGCCGTCACGTCGCCGCGTGAGGCGACCAGCACTTCATGGCCGGCCAGCTGCAGCGCCCAGCAGAACGGCACCATCGCCAGCAAGTGACCCGACGAGGGCACCGGCACGACAAGAAACTTCATCCGATCACTCCTTCGGCTTCATCCACTCCATCGGATTGGTGTGCCGAGGCACCCATGATGGAGCCGATTGCTCGGCATTGCGGCGTTTTTCGATCACCACGATGTTGTGGTAGAAGTGCAGCGCCCCGATCCAGTTGTCGAAAGCGCCTGCCGCGCGGCCGGATTCCTTCTCGAATTCCTGGTGATGCAGGGCGTCGACCAGGGTTTTCAGATAGCCGATGGTGGTCGCCGGATCATCGGTGGCGGTGCTGCTGCCGCCCCAACCGGACCAGTAGGAGGTCTGGGTGTCCTCCACCACGTACAGCCCGCCCGGCCGCAGGTGCGCGAACAGCGCCCCGAACGAGGCGATCACGTCACCGCTGATGTGGCTGCCGTCGTCGATGATGATGTCGAACGGTCCGAGTGCACTGCCGAGCTCGTCGAGGAACGCCGGATCGCCCTGATCGCCGCGTAGCGGTTGCAGGCGCGGCTCAGCGATGCCGGACTTGTCGAAGAAGTCCAGCCCGAACACCAGGCCGCGACGGAAGTACTGCTTCCACATCCGCAGCGACGCGCCGCCGACATCCGGCGCGACGTATCCGCCGATGCCCAGTTCGAGGATACGCACCCGGCTGTCGCGCAGCGGTGCGAAGTGGCGCTCGTAGTGCTGGGTGTACCAGTGCCCGCCCCACTTGTCCGAACCGAAGTGCAGCGACAGCGCGTTGAGGTCGTAGTGGTGCGGGCGGCAGGCGGTGACGATGCGGTCGGCGGCGACCGCGGCGGCGTCCCGGGCCAGCCGCCACGGATCGTCGGGGGCGAAACTGCCCGGTCCGGGCTCGTCCTTGATCGCGATGGCGCGGGTGCCGAGCGCGGCGTCGGGCGGGCCGTAGACCGCGCGCAGCAGCTCCACCAGATCCTGCCGCACCAAAAGCCACGGATCCTCCAGGGTGCCGGGAGTGACGGCGGCGTCGTCGGCGCCCACGGTGAGCAGGTAGTCCAGCTGCTTGCCGTCGTGGGTCAGCTCGAACACCGCCGTGACCGGTTGTCCGGGCCGGGGGCCGTAGTTCGCGCGCCAGGCGATCTCCTTGAGCACCGCGTCGGCGACGGTCTCGGTGCCGATCTCGCCGATCCGCGCGGCGGTCTCCTCGTAGATCCCGTCGGCGACGGAGATCAAGTGGGCGGCGAGGACATTCTCGTCGTTCAAGGTCACGTCATTCATCCGTTCCGCCGGTGCGTACCGGCCTCGATTGCTCCACCAGGCGCGCGCCCTCGGCGACGAGCATGGCGCGCACCATGCCGTGGAAATCCACCGAAGGACGCCACCCGGTCCGCTCGCGCAGCCTCGTCGCGTCACCCGCCAGCGGTTGCCTGCTGCGGGTGAGCACCGAGGAGCGTTCGCGGACATGGTCGTTCCAGTCCAGTCCGGCCATGCCGAACGCCGCCGCGCAGAACTGCGCGACCGTGTGGTGTTCGCCGGTGGCGACGACGAAGTCGTCCGGCTCGTCGAGGTCGAGGATGCGCGTCATCGCCTCGACGTAATCCGGTGCGTATCCCCAGTCGGCGCCCGCGTCCACCCGGCCCACCTCGACCGTGCGGGCCCGGCCGCGCTGGATCCGGGCGACGGCGCGCACGATCTTGCGGGTGACGAATTTCTCGGCACGCAAGGGTGATTCGTGGTTGAACATGATTCCCGCCGCCGCGAAGACGCCGCGGGCGCGGTAGGCGCGGCAGGCCAGCAGGCCCGCCGCCTTGGTGACGCCGTAGATCGAGTCCGGCCGCAGTCCGCTGCGCTCGTCGCACATCGTGGCGCCGTCGAAGCCGAAGACGTGCGACGAGGCCGCGTAGAACAGCCGGGTGCCGGTGTGGTGCCGGTCGATCGCCTCCGCGAAGTGCTGCACCGGCAGCGTGTTCACCCGATGGGAGGCGCGGGCCAGCTCGTGTGGGTCGCCGTGCTCGTCCTGCGAGGAGTGCTGCACCGCCGCCAGCAGATACACCTGTGTGGGGCGTTCGGTGGCGATCAGTTCCTCGACCGCGGCCGCGTCGGTGATGTCGACGGGGCCGGCTCGGCCGATCCGCAGCACGCGTTCACCGCGCGCGGCGAGCAGGTCCGACAGCAGCGTGCCGTCCTGCCCGGCCGCGCCCGTGACGACGACGGTCATCTCACACCACGTCCAGTTCCGGCAGCGGGAACACCAGCCGCCCGCCCGCCGCGCGGAAGGCGCTTTCCCGTTCCAGCATCATGGTGCGGAAATGCCAGGGCAGCACGAAGAACTGGTCGGGTGCCAGCTCGCGCGCCTGTGCCTCGGAGACGATCGGGATCGCGCTGCCCGGGGTGAACTTGCCGAACTTGTCGTCGTTGACCTCCGCGATGCACGGCAAGTCCTCCGGGCCGATGCCGCAGTGCTGCAGCACCACGTTGCCTTTGGTGGAGGCGCCGTAACCGAGCGTGCGCAGGCCGGCCTTGCGGGAGCGGTCGAAGAAATCGCGGACCTGTTCGCGGTGCTGGTCGACGCGTTTGGCGAAGTCCGCGTACGGCTGGGAGGTGTGCAGCCCGAGCGCGGCCTCCTCCTGCCGCATCCGGTCCAGCACCGCGGCGTCGGCAGGTGACGGCGCCCCTTGCTTGCCCAGGGTGAGCGCGAAGCTGCCGCCGTTGACGCCATTGCGTTCGACCTCGAGCACCACGAATCCGCAACGCCGTGCCATCCATTCGATCTGGTCGAGGGTGTAGTACTCCAGATGCTCGTGACAGATCGTGTCGTAAGAGGTGGTGGCCAGCATCGCGGGCAGATAGCTCTGTTCGAGGACCCACACGCCGTCGTCGGCGAGGCTGTCGTAGACCGCCCCCATGAACTCCAGCGGGTCGGGCACGTCGTAGAACATGGCGATGGAGGTGATCACCTTGGCCCGGCGGCCCTCCAGCACCGATCCGGCCAGCTCGCGGGTGAAGTATCCGGTCACCAGTCGTACGTGCGGCGGATAGAACCGGCGGAACTTCTCCCCCAGCGGGTCGATGCCCAGAATCGTCGCCGACCCTTCGGGGTAGGCGCGCAGCAACGTCGCGTCGTTGCTACCGATGTCGATCACCACGTCCTGCGGCGACAACGGCACCCGCTGCCGGATGCGCGTCACCCGGTGGGCGAGGTGGTCGATCATCGAGCGATTCAGCCCGGAGCGGTAGCCGTATCCGGGGGAATACATTTCGTCGAAATCTGCCGTGTGGCGCAGCTGGACGAGTCCGCACTCGTCGCTGCTCTCGGGCACGCAGCGCACCAACTCCAACGGATAGCGCGGCACCTCGGTCGGATCGCCGGCCGGGAACACCCCGGTCAAAGCCATCGTGCCGAGGTCGACCACGGTCTCGAGCCGGGTGTTCCCGCACACCCGGCAGCCCTGCACCGCCACTGCTTGCGTCACGCGTTCTCCATATCGTGGGCGACCATCAACTCGACGAGTTCGGTGAAACTCGTACGGGGTTCCCATCCGAGCTTCTCGCGCGCCTTGCTCGGATCACCGGTGAGATGATGCACCTCGGCGGGCCGGAAATAGGTCGGATCGACCTCGACCAGCACCCGCGACGTCCGCCGGTCGATCCCTTTCTCCTCCAAACCGGTTCCCTCCCATATCAATTCGACACCGATGGCGGAGAACGCGGTCTCGCACAGTTCGCGCACGCTGTGCGTCTCACCGGTGGCGATCACGTAGTCGTCGGGTTCGGGTTGTTGCAGCATCAGCCACATCGCCTCGACGTACTCCTTGGCGTATCCCCAGTCCCGGCGGGCGTCCAGATTGCCGATGAAGAGCTTGTCCTGTTTGCCCTGCGCGATGCGCACCGCACCGCGCGTCACCTTGCGGGTGACGAAAACTTCGCCACGCCTCGGGGATTCGTGATTGAACAGGGTGCCGTTGACCGTGTACATGCCGTAGGCCTCGCGGTGGTTCACCGTGATCCAGTACGCGTACAGCTTCGCCACCGCGTACGGCGAACGCGGATGGAACGGTGTCTGCTCGCTCAGCGCCACGTCGTGCAGGCCGCCGTACAGCTCCGAGGACGAAGCCTGGTAGAACCGCGTCGCGATGCCCGTCTTACGGATCGCGTCCAGGATGCGCAGCGTACCGATCGCGTTGGTCTCCGCGGTGAACTCCGGGATCTGGAACGAGATGTGCACGTGCGACTGCGCGCCCAGGTTGTAGATCTCGGCCGGGCGCACGTCCTCCAGGATCCGGTTGAGACTGCTGGAATCCATCAGATCCCCGTAGTGCAGAAACAGCCGGCGTTGGGAATGCGTATCGGAATACAGATGGTCTATGCGATCGGTATTGAAATTCGACGCACGCCGAATAATCCCGTGCACCTCATATCCTTGCTGCAACAGGAATTCCGTCAGATAAGACCCGTCCTGGCCCGTGATGCCGGTGATCAGCGCCTTTCTCATCAAACCTCCAACCCCGAGACTAACGCGTGGCCAAAAAGCGGGCAATACCTATCTTTCGGTTGCCACCGGTATTAGAATTCGATTGCATGAGCGCGGCCTCCGAAAAAACTCTGGTAATGATTCCGACGTACAACGAGCGTCGCAACGTGGGCCCGTTGCTCGCTCAGATCCTGGAACAGGGCACCGATTTCGACGTCCTGTTCGTCGACGACAATTCCCCGGACGGCACCGGAGATCTGCTGGATGAGCTGGCCCGACAGCATGCTCCCCGCATCCATGTGCTGCATCGGGCCGGTCGCCAAGGCGTGGGCTCCGCACACCAGGCCGGTATCCGCTGGGCATACGCGCAGGGATATGCGCACATCATCACGATGGATTCCGATTTCGCGCATCCGCCATCGTATCTTCCGGCATTGCGCGCCGCCGCTGCCGGGTTCGACATCGTGGTCGGATCGCGGTATCTGAAAGAGGACAGCCTGGCCGACTGGACTCCCTTCCGCAAGGTCCTCACCCGGGTCGGGCATTTTCTCACCGTGACACTGCTGCGGATGCCCTACGATGCCACCGGCGCATTCCGATACTACCGGCTGGACGCCGTTCCGGTGGCGGCTTTCGATCGCGTCCGGTCGACCGGATACTCCTTCTTCTTCGAAAGCCTCTACATTCTCTCCGCCAATGGTTTCCGGATCGAGCAGGTGCCGATCCACGTCCTCAACCGCACGGCGGGCGCGTCCAAGATGCGCACCCGCGACGTGGCGACCAGCGTGCGTTTCCTGCTGGTGCTGTGCGCGGAGAAGTACCTGCGCCCCAGCAGGCACCGCGTCACCTCGTCTGTACACCGCTGACCCTCCGCCCGGCCAGCCAGTCGATCACCGCCGCCGCCTCCGGCCAGTCGGGGCCGGTGGCGGTGACCGGGAACTGGTCGTCGACAAGGCCTTTGGCGAACTGCGACCGGGAGCCGACCGCGTCACGCACCTGCGCCAGCGTCACGGTGGTGCGTGCGCCGACCTCGCGCAATCCGGTGTCGTCGAGGTGACCTGCGATCCACTCCGCGCACCAATCCACCGGGGCGAAGCTCTGGCGCGAACGGCCACTGGCGAACACCGGACGATCGGCGGCCATGTCCGCCAGCACGCCCTTGCGGTAGTCCCCGCCATACATCGGGCCCAACCGCACGACGAGAGTGTCCGCGCCCGAACAACTCTCCTCGGCTTCCGCGCGATGGCGGCCATAGACCGTGTCCAGCTGGGTGCGCGCGGAGATGCTGCTGATCTGCACGAACCGCTCCCAGCGCCACTGTTCGCGCAGCAGGCGCGTCTTGTCCACCGTCTCGCGGCGGTCCTCGTCGGGATGGTGCTCGGCCCAGAACCGCTTCGACGGGCAGGCGGCGTTGATCAGCACGTCGTAGCGACCTGCCGTGCGATGGCGTTCGTGGTCGGCGCGCACCACCGGCACCACCTGCGCCTCGCCGCTGCGCTCGAGCGCTCCCACCAGCGCGGAGCCCACATATCCGCCGGCGCCGATCACAGCCACGCGTAACCGGCTCACCGCGAGTCCTTTCCGCACGGCACGAGGCTGCGCCACGCACCGCACCGGCACGCACGCACTCCGGCGTGGAGTCCTCTCCGCTGTCCGGGCGCACCGCTCATGCGCCGTTGCCTTCCAAGGTGTGCGGCAGCGGCGCCACCTGCACGATCGGCGGATCGCACTCGTCCCACGGCTTGGTCAGCATGGCGACGAACGTCAGCGGGGTGATCGAGTACACGGTGTGCATCACCCCGATCGGCGTACGCGTGCAGATGCCCTTGCCCACATGGATGAACTCCTCGGGGCAGTCCGGATCCTCGTGGTCGTCCTTGGTCACCAGCACGCCGTTGCCCTCGACGAACAGCAGGTACTCGACGAAATGCGGGTGGTAGTGCAGGCCGCGCACCTTGCCGGGGTGCATGTAGATCAGGTTGAACTCGAGCAGGGGCTCGGGCGGGACCCAGGTGAAAATGCCGCCGCGCCCGTCGCGGACGGTGTCGAGGTTGCACGACGGGGTGAGGACTTCGACCTTCATTTACTGCATCCCTTCATCAGGCGGATACCGCGTCGGGGCGGACAGCGGCGAGCTTGTCCGCGAGCGAGCCGAGCAGCGCGGCGCGCTGCTCGACGAGAAAGAAATGACCGCCGGGCAGCAACTCGGTGGAGCGCAGCCCCGGCAGGACGTCACGCCAGGCCTCCAGCTGGGTGACCGCCACCTGGCGGTCTTCGCGGCCGCCGAACAGATGCGCCGCGCACGCGGGCGCGGCGGCGGGGGTGAACCGGTAGTCGTCGAAGATCTCGAAGTCGCTGCGCAGGGCGGGCAGGAACAGCGCCATCACCTCCGGGGTCTCGCGCACCTCCGGCGGGATCCCGCCGTAATGGGCGACCGCCGCGGTGAACTCGTGATCCGGCAACTGCGACAACCGACCCGGCCGCGGCAGGTGCGGAGCCACCGCGCCGCCGAGGAACAGCGCACGCGGCGCGATCCCCGACGGCAGGCGGCGGGCGACCTCGTAGGCGGCCAGCGCGCCGAGACTGTGGCCGAAGAAGGCGAACGGCAGATCGGTCAGCGGCAGGACCCGTGCCAGCGCGACGTCGACGAGGTCGGCGAAGCGGCGGATCGGGGTCTGCGCCAGATGCCGTTGCCGCGCGGGCAACTCGATCGGGCACAGCTCCACCCAGTCGGGCAGGCCGTGCCGCCACGGGGTGTAGGCGGCGGCTTTGCCGCCGGCGAACGGCCAGCAGAACAACCGCAGGGCCGGGGCGCCCGCGGTCTTGCGGTGGATGGTCAGCCCACCCGTGTCGGTCGGTTGGGGTGCGGCGCGGACGGCTGCGGCGGTCGCTACCCCAGCGGGTTCCGGGCCGGCGGTGGCCAACGCGGAAGCTGTGTCGCCGGTGGCGCTTCCAGATCCGGGGACGGCCGACGATGCCGCCGAACTCGGAAGAACCGTGGCGCCGACGGTTGCCGCGGCCGATCCCTCGAGTAAGGCCCGCAGATCACCCACTGTCGCGATCCGGGTCACCGGGGCGCCCAGCGTCGCGAAGAATTTCGACAGCGGCGCCGATGGGCCGACCTCGTAGCGTGGTGTGCCCGCGCGCAGTAGTGCGCGCATGTTCGCGGTCCAGCGCACCGGTGCGGAGATCTGGCGGACCAGATGCTCGACGAGGGTCTCGGGCCGGTGGAACTCCCCGGTGTAGTTCGAGGTCACCGTGACCGCGCGGTCGGCGCGCAGCCGCGGCGCACAGTCGGCGAGGTGTGCGGCGAATTCGCCCTCGATGCCGCGCATCCAGCGGGAATGGAACGGCGCGCTCACCCGCAGCGGGACGAACCGCAGATCCGGATGACGTTCGACGAGCACGGCGCGCGCGGCCGCGACCGCGTCACGTTCACCACTGATGACCAGCTGGTCGGTCGAATTGTCGTTGGCCACCTCGGCGCCTGCCTCGGCCACCAGTTCGGCCACCCCGCAGCCGGCGATGTCCGGCAGGATCAGCGCGGCCATCGCACCCGCGCCCTCCGGCACCGCGCGCTGCATCAGCGCGCCGCGTGTGCGCACCAGCCGGACTGCGTCGGCGAGTTCGATGACGCCCGCCGCGACCAGCGCGGCGTACTCGCCGAGACTGTGCCCGCCGAAAGTTGCCGCCCGACCGCCGAATTCGGTCACCAGCACCCGGTAGGCGGCGATCTCCATGGTCAGCACACACGGCTGGGTGTACTCGGTGCGATGCAGTCGCGGATCCCGTTCGGTGCAGATCCGCAGCAGGTCCTCGCTCACCGCGTCGCTCGCCTCGGCGAAGGCGTCCCGTGCGAGGGGGAACTCGGCGCAGAAGTCGGCCCCCATGCCGGTGCGCTGAGCGCCTTGGCCCGGGAACACGACCGTGTACTCGGCGCTCATCGCAGCACCTCCGCGGTCGGCTCGGCGCCACGCGGCGCGGGGATGTAGCCCACCTCGGCGCAGTGTGCCAGGTACATCCGCACCAAGTCCTCGGTCGGCGGGCAGTCGATGCCCGCCGCGCCGAGCACCCGCCGGGTGTAGGCACAGTCGGCGTAAGAGCTCTCCTCGTAGTGGATCGTGCCGAAAAGCTCGATGCCGTACTTGAACATCTCGAGGGTCTGGCTGTCGTAGACCTCGTCGGTGCCCAGCCGGTAGATCTGGCGGTCGGTGGCCCTGCGGTGGAATTCCTCGAGCGGCACCAGATCCACCTCGTACCCGGCGCGCTGGACATAGCGCACCACGTCGTAGTAGCGGCGGATGTCCGGATTGGTCAGATGGTAGGTCTCGCGATAGGTGGGACGCTGCGTGGCGATGTGCACGATCGCGGCGCTGACGTAGTCGACCGGGGTGATATCCCAGTGCACCGGCGTCAGCATCGTCTCGCCGGTCTCGATCATCGTCTTGAGGATGTCGTAGTACGCGCCTTTGACGCTGACCTCGGAGAACGGGTAGCGGCCGGTGCGGCTGTCGCCCATGATGTTGCCGGGGCGCACGATGTCCCACAGCAGCCCACGCTCGCTCGCCGCCCGGATGAGCTTCTCCGACTCGTACTTCGTCTGCTGATAGGGCAGATGGTCGTAGCCCTGGCCCAGTTCCAGGTCACGCTCGGTGAACGGCGGGTTGTTGAAGTTGAGCCGGTCGCCCAGCGCGCTGAAGCTGGACACGTACACCAGGTATCTGCCGCGCGAGCGCAGCGCGAATTCCACTGCGCGACGGGTTCCTTCGACGTTGATCGGGGCCAGCGCGTCGTAGAAGGTGACCAAGGTGGTGCGGCCCGCGGCGTGGATGGTCAGGTCCACGTCGTCGGCCAGGCGCCGCCAGGTGACCTCGTCCAGGCCCAGACGCTCATCGGCTACGTCGCCGAGCACCGTGGTGACGCGCTCGGCGAACGCCTCGTCGAGGGTCGCGTCCGGATCGTAGGTGCTCAGGAAGTGCTTGATCCGGCGCTCGGCCGCGGCCACGGTCTTGCCGCGCACCAGGCAGGTCACCCGCGCGTCGGTGCGGGTCAGCAGATCGTGCAGCAGCTTGCCGCCCAGCACACCGGTTACGCCGGTGATGAACACCGATCGCACCGGGATCGGGGCGTCCATGGTCACCACGGGGATGTCCTGTTGAGCAGCCGTGGCCGCGGCGACCGAGGTGGGACGCGGCCCCTGTTCCTGCGCCGCCCCGGTGATGATGCCTTCGGCCACCAGGTAGCGCGACAGCGACGCGATGGTCGGGTGCAGCTCGGTCGACTCCGCGGGGATCTTGACGTCGTAGTGCTTCATCAGGCGGTTGAGCATCCGGACGGTCGCCACCGAGTCGAAACCGAAATCGGCGAATTCCGCGTCGAGGTCGAGATCGGCCGGGTCGGTCTTGGTCAGATCGGCGAAGATCTCGCGGATGTGCTCGGCGAGTCGATCACGCAACGCGCTGTCGGATCCGTCGGCGGCCGGGTCGGTGACGACCGGTTCGGGGGCGACGACCACTGGTGGCTCGACCGATTCGCCGGGGATGTCCTGCGGTGCGGCGCCGTTGGTGGCATGCCCGTTGCGCTGCTGCGCCTGCGGCGGTTCGGCTTCCTGCGCGACCACCGTCTTCGCGACCACCTGCGGCGCCGGGTGCGTGCGGCGGCGGTAGTCCTCGGGCACGATCCAGTACCTGCGCCGCGCGAACGGATAACCGGGCAGGCCGACGATCCGGCCGAAGGGCTTCGCATAGCCCTGTTCCCAGTCCACGGTCCATCCGCCGGCCCACAGCTCGGCCACTCGCGGCAGGTTCCCCGAGCGCAGCAGCGCCCGCACTTCGGCGCGGTCGGCGTCCGACTCGCCGGGCAGTTCGTCGAGGTCGCGGTGGGTGCGGGCCACGCCGTGGAAGACCAGCAGGCCTTCGGCCGGTGCCGGGGCGCCGGCGTCGGTGGTGCTGTCGAGCAAGGCGACCAGTTCGGCAGTGGAGGTGGCGACCACCGCGAGACGATGGTCGAACGTGGCCCGGCCGACCGCCAGCGTCCACGCCACGTCGGGCAGCGGCATGGGGTTCTCACGCAGCCGCGCGGCGGTGCGGGCGGCCAGCTCCGCGAGCCGGTCGGCGTCGCGTGCCGACAGCACCACGATCCTCGGTCGTCCGTCTTCGGGGGTCGGGTCGACGGGCTCGGCATCGGTGAGGATCAGGTGGGCGTTGGATCCGCCCGCCCCGAACGAGCTGACGGCGGTGACCCGGGGCTTGCCGTCGCCGGGTCGCGGCCAGGGGGTGGGCCGATCGATGACCCGGAAGGGGGTCGCCGCGAAGTCGATTCCCGGGTTCGGCGGGTCGCTGTGCAGGTTCGGCGCGATGGTGTCGTGGCGCAGTTGCAGCAGTGCTTTCACCACGCCCGCCGCGCCCGCCGCTGCCTCCAGATGCCCGACGCTGGATTTCGCCGAGCCGATGCCGCAGTAACCGCGCTCGGCCGTCGAGCGGCGGTAGGCCTTGGTCAGCGCCGCGATCTCGATGGGATCGCCCAGAGCGGTGCCGGTGCCGTGGGCCTCCACATAACCGATGTCGCCCGCCTCGACACGCGCCGCGGTCAGCGCCCGGCCGATGAGGTCGGTTTGGGCGACGGGGTTGGGGACGGTGAAACCGTTGGTGCGTCCGCCGTGATTGACTGTGCTGCCCCGGATCACGCCGTGGATTCGGTCACCGTCGGCGATGGCGTGGCGCAGCGGTTTGAGCACGAGCGTGACCACACCCTCGCCCGGCACGTAGCCGTCGCCGCCCGCGCCGAACGATCGGCAGCGACCGTCGGTGGAGGCCCAGCGGCCGTAACCCAGCAGCAGGTATTTGCCGGGGTGGATCGACACGTTCACCCCGCCGGCCAGCGCGTAGGCCGCTTCGCCGCGGCGCAGGCTCTCGCATGCCAGATGCAGCGCGGTCAGCGATGCCGAGCACGCGGTGTCGACCGCGAGACTGGGGCCGGTGAAGCCGAGGTGGTAGGAGACCCGGTTCGCCACCGCGAAATATCCTGAGATCGGCACACCGACGAACGCCTGGTATTCGGCGTAACCCACCCCGGCGAAGACTCCGGCGTCGGGCAGGTCGCGGGCCGCGGCGCTGCGGCGCACACGATCCGGCGAGTAGCCCGCGTCTTCCAGAGCGGCCCACGAGGTTTCCAGGAACAGCCGTTGCTGCGGATCCATCTCCTCGGCGTCCTTGGGGGTGATGCCGAAGAAGCGGGCGTCGAACTTGTCCACGTCGTCGAGGAACCCGCCCCAGCGCGCATAGGTGGTGCCGGGTTCGTCCGGGTCGTCGGAGAGGTATTCGCGATGGTCCCAGCGTTGCGGTGGGACCTCGACGATGCAATCGCGCCCGGCGACCAAGTTGGCCCAGAACTGCTCGATGTCTCCCGCCATCGGGAACTTGCCCGCCATACCGATGACGGCGATGTCCTCGGCGTCGTCGACCCGGCCGAGAACGGGCTCGGCGGAGTTCGAGGAGGCCGTCGTGTGCTCGGCCGCGACGACGTCGCCGGAGGAGGTCGTCTCGGGTGTCGAATCGGTGAGCACGGCCAGTCGCGGCGCGTGCTCGTCGGCGAGATACCCCGCGAGGTCGCGGACGGTCTGGTATTCGAAGAACAAGGTGCTCGGCAGCGGGCCGAAATCGGTTTCCAGCCGGTCGTTCATCTTGCTGATGAGGACCGAGTCGATGCCGTAATCCTGCAACGGGATGCGGGTGCGGATCCGTTGCGGGTCGAGTCGGCAGTATTCGGCGAGCAGACCTTTGAGGTAGGTCTCGGCGGACTCGCGCAAGGGTACGGAACCGCGCGGCGCGGCATCAGGAGCCGCGAGTCCATCAGCCGCGCGGTCGGTGATGTCGCGGAGCGCGCCGGCGTGAGGCGCAGCGGGTGTCCCTGCGGCGGATTCCGAGCGTGCCGAGGAGCTTTCGGGCACCGGATCGACCGTGGGCGGGGCGGGAAGCATCGTGTCGGCGGTGTCGGACGCACGCAGCTCTCGCGGTACGGAGTCGGTCGACGGGATTGCTCCACGTCGTGCGCCGAGAGCCGGAGCTTCACTGCCGGCCGGTTGGAAGACGCCTCGCGGCGAGCGCCCGACCTCAGCGGCCTCCGTGGACGAAGGCGCACCCACCTCCGGCGCCCAGCACCGTTCCCGGTCGAACTCGTATCCGGGCAGGTGGATGCGGCGCGCGAGCGGATCGATCCAGCCCACGTACTCCACACGCCCACCCTCGACCCACGCCTGTGCCGCCGCTGCCGGATCGTTCAGCACGGTGGCTGCGGTTCGGTCCGCAACCGGGGTGTCGATCGTGCCGGTGAAGACACCGGCGGGCCGATCGCCCTCGGCGAAGGCGGCGAGCCGGGCCGCGACGGCGTCCACGGTGTCCCCGACCACCGCGAGGCGATGCTCGAAGCCGCTGCGCCCGAACGCCAGCGTGCGCGCGACATCCGCGAGCACTACATCCGGATGCGCGGACAGATACCGGCGCAGAGCGCGTGCCATCCGGGCCAGGCTCGTCGTGCTGCGCGCGGAGAGCACGATGACCTGCGGTGCCCCCGGCATCGCGGGCCGGGCGGCTGCCACGGCCGGGGCGTCGTCGACCACCAGGTGGGCGTTGGTGCCGCTGAATCCGAAAGAACTGATCGCGGCTCGCCGTGGCGAACCATCCCAGGCGCGCAGTCCGGTGTTGACGAAGAACGGCGATTCCTCGAGGCGCAGCAGCGGGTTCACCGCTTCGACGTGCAGCGACGGCGGCAGCTGTGCGGCGCGCATCGCCAGCAGCACCTTGAACAGGCTGGCCATACCGGCGGCGTGTGAGGCGTGCCCGATATTGGATTTCACCGATCCCACCGGAATGGCGCCGACCGCACCGGTGTAGTGCCGGAAGGCGGCGGTGAGCGCCTCGATCTCGATCGGATCTCCCAATCGCGTTCCCGTGCCGTGTGTTTCGACGTAACCGATGGTGGACGGATCGATCCCGCCGTTGCGGTACACCGCCAGTTCCAGCTCGGTCTGCGCGCGCACGCTCGGCGCGGTGATGCCGTTGGTGCGGCCGTCGTGGTTGATGCCGATCCCGCGGATCACCCCGTGGATCGGGTCGCCGTCGCGTTCGGCTGCGGCCAGCGGCTTGAGCACGACCACACCGACGCCCTCGGCGATCACGAAACCGTCGGCGCCCGCGTCGAAGCTCGCGCACCGCCCCCGCGGCGACAGCATGCCCATCGACGAGGCGAGCAGGTGATATTCGGGCGTGACGAACACCGCGACACCCCCGGCCAGCGCGAGTTCCGACTCACCGGAGGCGAGGCTGCGGCAGGCCTGGTGCAACGCGACCAACGCCGAGGAACACGCGGTGTCCAGCCCGAGACAGGGACCGGTGAGATCCAGGTGATAGGCCACCCGGGCGGGCAGGACGGCCGGGCTGTTGCCGGTGAACAGATGATGGGAGCCGACCGTTCCACGGTTGCGCAGCAGGGTGGCGTAGTCCGACCCCGGCGATCCCGCGAACACACCGCACCGGCTGCGCCGCAACGTTTTCGGGTCGATGGCGGCGTCTTCCAGGGCCAGCCAGCTGTGCTCGAGGAACAGCCGCTGCTGTGGGTCCATGTAGTCGGCTTCGGCGGGCACCAGGTCGAAGAACGCCGGATCGAACTGCTCGACGCCGTCGAGGAAGCCGCCCCACTTGGAGTAGGTCTTGCCCGGTGTGGCCGGTCCTGGCCGGAAGTGGCCGGCGATCGGCCAGCGCGTCGCGGGGATCTCGGTCACCGCGTCGTGCCCGGCGGCGAGGTTGCGCCAGAACTCCTCCAGGTTCGCCGCGCCCGGGAACTGCCCGGACATGCCGATGATGGCGACGTCCATCGATGCTGACCTCTCGCTGGGCCGCGCGGTCTGCGCGGCGGCGGTTCGGGTGCCGGGCGTCGGCACGTTCGAGATGGAAGATGCCGGGGCGGGCGCTGGAGTCGCCGACGCGCTCGTCGCCTCGGCGCCCTCCGCTGCCATGCGAGCGCTGAGCAGCCGCACCGACGGATGGTCGAACACCACCGTGGGACGCAGCGCCAAGCCGTAGCGCGCGTTGACCCGGTCGATGATCTTCACCGCGAGAATGGAGTCCACCCCGTACTCCGACAGCGGCAGTTCCGCACGCACCTCGCTGCGCGCCACGCCGAGTCCATCGGCGACGATGGCGGCGAGTTCGGCTTCGAGTGCCGGGGCGGAGCCGGGCCGCGAGGGTGCGGTCACCGTGGCGGGATGTCCCGCGACTGCGGGTTCGGTCCGCGCAACGGCCGCTGGTTGGGCGGCTTCCGCCGGGTGGAGTCGTGAATCGAGGGTCGGCCCGACGGCGACCGTGGGACGCGCGGCGGCGGTCGGCTCGACGGCGCCCGTGGGTTGGAGCGGCGCACCGGCGGCGACCGCGGATTCGGACTGCTCGGCGGCAGCGTCCGCAGGTTGGGACAGCGCGGGGGCGGGCACGGTGCTGCCGACCGCGGCCAGCAACCGGAAACTGGGCTCCGGATCCGTGGACAGGCCGGGCCCCCACGCGCGTACCCCGGTGAAACCCGCCGCGGTCAGCGCCGCCCGCCACTGCGGCTCGGACAGCAACGGGGAGTGCGGAATACGCGCCTCGGGATCGCGGTAGGCGTGCCAGCCTTCCAGCAACCCGAAGGTCAGCGCGAGAACCTCGAGGTCGGTGGTCGCCTCCGTGCACGCGAGCACGCCGCCGGGTGCGAGCAGCCGCTGGACGTTGCGCAGTGTCGCATCGATCGACCGCGTCGCATGCAGAACGTTGGCGCAGAGCACCAGATCGGCTTCGTGCGCCGGAAATCCCTGCGCGACGGGATCGGCTTCGATGTCAAGTACCGCGAAACGCAAGTTGTCGCGTGTGCCGAAGGTGCGCCGCCCATGCGCGACGAAACTGTGCGACACATCGGTGTAGTGATAGTCGAACGCGATCCCGCGCTCGGTGAGCGCGTCGAGCACCGCGTGCGTGGAACCGCCGGTCCCCGCACCGATTTCGATGATCCGCAGCGGCCGCGTCCGGCCCGCTTGCCGCGCTGCCGCCGACACCAAGGCGGCGAGCAAGCCGTTGGTGAAATCGTAGGCGGCGTTGCCCCGGTAGATCGCGCCCACCAGTTCGAGATCCCCGCCGGGGAACAGCACCTCCGTGGCGGACAACTCGCCGCGCAGCACGCGCGGATACGCGGCCAGGCAGGCGTCCAGCAAGGTCACGTACGGCTGGGTTTGCGGGAAGCGCGCGAGCAGGTCGGCGCGCATTCCGCTGGTTCCGGGCGGCGGGCCGGGCACCACGATCCGGCCGTCCTGCGAGCGCACGAGGTCGTGTCGTCGCAGGATGTCCAGGCAGCTGGTGCGCAGCCGGTCGAACTCCGGTCGTAGACCCAGGCGCGCGTCCAGTGATCGCGCGGTCCACTCTCCCGGCGTGAGTCCCATGCCGGCGAGCGTGGCGAACAGTCGCATCGCCGCGTAGCGGCCGAGTTCGGCCTTGCCCGGCTCCACGACGCCCGCGGGCTGGACGGCCGCCTCGAACCGCTCCACCACGGCGTCGAAACCGGAGCTCGGCGGTGTGCTGATCCAGTAGTCGGTGCGCTCGAAGGGATAGCCCGGCAACGGGATTCGACGTCGCGGCCCGCCGCGTCCGCGCCAATCGACTTCGGCGCCCGCGACCCACTGGCGGGCCAGCTCCTGGTGGTCGGCGGCGGGCGCGGAAAGCGGCGGCCGGGTCTGCGCGTCGACGGTGCCGGTGACCACGGGACCGAGCTGGTCGGTGCGGAACTGGTCGAGCGCGTCGGCCACCTCGATCGGTGCGGACGCGACCACCGCCAGGCGGTGAGCCAGCGCGGGTCTGCCCACCTGCAGGGTGCGCACCGCGTCGTGGAAATCCGCGGGATCGAGGGTGCGGAAGTGCCCGGCCATGATCTCGGCGTAGCGGTGCAGTCGCTCCGGAGTGCGCGCCGACAGCACGAAGATCTCGGGTTCACCCGTTCCGGCCGAGGGCACTCGCTCCTCGAGGTATTCGGCCACCACCACGTGGGCGTTGGCGCCGCCCGCGCCGAACGCGCTGATGCCCGCGTGCCGCGCCGCGGCGACGCCGTCGACGGTGCGGCGCGGCCAGTCCTCCGCGTCGCGCGGCAGGTGGAACGGCACCGAGTTGAACGCGATGGCCGGATTGGCCTGTGCGGCGTGCAGCGTCGGCGCGATCCGGCCGTGGCGCATCTGCAGCAGCACCCGGGTCAGGCCCGCGACGCCGGCGGCCGCTTCCAGATGGCCGATGTTGGACTTCGTCGACCCGAGGGCGCGGGAGCGCCCGGCCTCGGGTGATCTACCGAAAGCGGAGGCCAGCCCGGCGATTTCGATCGGGTCACCGAGCGGTGTCCCGGTGCCGTGGGCCTCGAGGTAGTCGATCGCGGCCGGGTCGACCCCGGCGGCGCGCAGGGCCTCGCCGATCACCTCGGCCTGCGCGCCGGGATGCGGCACGCTGTATCCGGACGTCTGGCCGCCGTGGTTGATCGCGCTGCCGAGGATCAGCCCGTGAATGGTGTCACCGTCGGCGCGGGCGGCCGACAGCGGTTTCAGATACAGCGCGCCGACTCCTTCGCCGGGCACGTAACCGTCGGCCGCGGCGGCGAAGGGACGGCACCGTCCGGTGCCGGACATCATGCCCAGGCTGTGCAGCAGCAGGAATTTGTCCTCGTGGAGCAGCAGATTCACCCCGCCCACCAGCGCTGCGTCGCATTCGCCGTCGAGCAGGCTGCGCCGCGCCAGATGCAGCGCGGTCAACGACGCCGAGCACGCGGTGTCCACGGTCAGGCTCGGCCCGCGCAGGCCGAGGGTATAGGAGGTGCGGTTGGCGATGGACGACGGAATCGAGGCCACCGCGACCGGATCGCCCTCGCGGCTGGCCGCCACCCCGAGCAGCCGGTAGTCGCTCCAGGTGGCGCCCACGAACACGCCGACGCGGCGGTCCCGCACGGCCGGGTCGGTGTGGTGATAGCCGGCGTGCTCCAGCGCCGCGTACGCCTGCTGCAGGAACAGCCGCTCCTGCGGGTCCAGCAGCGGCGCCTGGACCGGCGGGATGCGGAAGAACTGTGGGTCGAAACCGCCTACGTCGCGGAGGAATCCGCCGATCATCGGGGGCGCGCCGGGCGCGTCCCGGACGGCGGTGAGCCACCAGCGTTCGGCCGGGACGGGGCCGACCGCGTCGTGTCCGTCGCGCAGGTTGCGCCAGAACTCCTCGATGTCCTCCGCGCCCGGGTAGCGACCACTGATCCCGACGACCGCGATGGGCTCGTCGGCAGACGGGCGATGCCCGGCAGGCGAAGGATCGGCGGCGGAGACGGTCGGCGGTGCGGCTGCCGGTTGCAGCCGAGCTCGCAGCGCTTCGGGCTCGCCCCAGACCGCGGCCAGCTGCGCGCGGTTCAGTGTGGCGCAGGACAACAGCAGATCCAGACCGGCCGCGGTCGGCAGCAGTCCCGCACCGGCCCGCCGCAGCGCGGTGATCTGTTCGGCGGGCGGGCGCATCCCGCCCTCGGCCCACAACGGCCAGCCGACGCTGACGGTCCTGCTCCCGGCTCGATCGCGCTGTTCGGCGACGACGTCCAGGTAGCGGTTGGCCGCCGCGTAATCGGCTTGCCCTGGATTGCCCAGCACCGCGGAGACCGAGGAGAACAACACCGTCAAGCGGACCTCCGGCAGCGCCCGCGTCAAATGCGCGACACCGTAGACCTTCGGCGCCAGCACGGATCTCGCATCGTCGCGGCCGGTGCCCGCCAGCAGTCCGTCGCGCAGCTGTCCCGCACCGTGATAGAGCACCTCGACCGGCCCGAAGGTGGCGTGGGCGATCGCGGCGACCCGCTCGGCGTCCGCGGTCACCGACACGTCGGCGCGCACGTGCACGGCCTCCGCGCCCAGCTCGCCCAGTTCGGCGAGCAGGGCGGCAGCCGCCGCGTCGAGCGCACGGCGCGACACCAGCACCAGCCGGGCGCCGTACTCGGCGGCGAGGCGGCGGGCCAGCTGCTGCCCAATTCCGCCGAACCCTCCGGTGATCACGACAACCGAACCCGGGCGCAGCACCGCGTCGCCGGAGCCCGGCGTGGCGTCGCTGAACAGCCGTGCCCGGCGGACCTGGCGTCGCCCGCCGTGATAGCGGATCTCGGTGGCGGTGTCGCGTTCGTCGACGCCGAGTTCGGTGGCCACGATGTCCTCGATCGCACCGGCAGGGTCGCGCTGGACAGCCCGGAGAATCGGATACGGCTGCTCGAGCCGCAGTGTGCGCGCCGAACCGCCCAGAAGGGCGCAAATCGATTCGCCCGCGGGGGTGGCGGGCGTGACAGCGAGGACCCGGCGCACCGGCGGTTCGGGCACCGCCGCGATCGCGCGCAGCAGATCGCGCAGCGGCAGGTACACCCGCTCGATCACATACTGCGGGTCGGCGTCCGGCGCCGCTTCGGGCCACAGGTACAACGCGGCGTCGAAGCGCACCCGGCGGGAGACCAGAGCGGCGATCAGGCGCTGCATGTGCTGTGCGTTCGCCGGGTCGACTACGAACTGGTCTGCTTCCGACAGGAACTCGTTGCCCGGGCGAACGCGGACGACCGTGGCCGGGCCCTGCGGGTAAGGGTGATCGGGGCTGTCGAAGACGAGCAGGGCGGCCGGTTCGTGACGTGCGTGCGGGGTGAGATCGGGCTCCCAGTCGAATCCGAAGGTGATCAGGTCGTCGGCCACGGATGCCGCGGGGATTGCGACCGCTTCTGTCGGCTGTGCGCTGGTAATCGGTGGCGGTGCGCTGGAATCGGATCGAGCATCCACTCGAACCTGCGCCGCCGGGCTGACGGCGGTGTCACCCGGCCGGTAGTTCGCGCCGACTTTCTCGGAGAGGTGCCCGGCGAGCGCCTCGATGGTCTGGTACTCGAACAGCAACGTCGGATAGAGCGGCTCACCGACCCGCGCCTCCAGTTCCGCGGTCAACCGCAGCAGGCGACCGGAATCCAGGCCGAGCTCGTAGAAGCCCACGTCGGTCGCGATGCCGACGGGGTCGGCGCCGATTCCGCCCGCGACGAGAGCAGCCAAGTCGGCGATGATTACCGCACGCGGGTCGCTGGGGGTGTGGCCCACGGGGATGGGCGGGGCCGCAGGAGGGGGCGAGGCCGGTGGTGGCGGCGAGGCGGCCTCCGGCCGGGTCAGCAACCGCTGGATGTCCGCGCTGCCTCGCACACGCTTGGACGTCAGCCGATACCGCGCCACCGGTGACCCGTCCGGAGCGTAGAGCGCTACATCGGCTTCGAGGAGATCTCCACCGTGCCCGCCGCGGACCGCGGCCCGTACGAAGACCTCTTCGGGGGTGGCCCGCCAGGCGCGGACATCTCCGAAGTAGATCGGAATGAACGCGCTGTCGTCGTCCACACCGAGCCGGTGCGGGTCGATGAACGGCACGATCGTGGAGGCGTCCAAGAAGGTGGGATGAAGCAGGAAGCCGGGCAGATGCGCGGCCGCCTCGGGTCCGAGGCCCAGTGTCGCGGTGACCACGTCGTCGCGGCGGGCGAAATGCCCGGTGGCGCGCATGAAGGCCCGGTGCTCGATACCCCGGCTACCGCTCTGGGCATACATCTCGGCCAGACCGCGCGCCTGCGCCGACGCCCGGAAACCGGTGACATCGATCCCGTGCGGCTCGTCCGGCGAAACGACGTGCATCACAACGCATTCCGCAACCGGCTCGGTCACTCCGACCGGCGCTCCCGCAGCGTCCAAGCGCTGCACATCGATGGCGACGCGGCCGGTCGGGCGATCGACTCGGAACGCGATGCGCGCCGCGCCGTCCTCGGCGAGGGCGACCGGACGCTGGAACAACGCTTCCCGGATCGTCAGGTCGCCGGGCCGGTAGCCCGCCGTCATCGCCGCCCGCAGGATCATGTCGAGATACACCACGCCCGGCAGAATCCGCACACCGTGCACCCGGTGGTCACGCACCACCGGGTCCTCGGCTCGCAGGGTGGTGGCGAAGCTGTCCAGGTCGATCCCGCTCATCGCAGCGGCTCCACGCGGAGGAACGACGGCGCGGGTGCGCTGGGCGTCATCGGCACCACGATCCGCGGCGCGGGCTCCGTCGATGTACTGGGAACCGTTTTCGGCAGCATGAAGCTCCTCTTGCGGAATGCGGGTGGATCCAGGGGGCGGCGCGTAGGCCGGTGCCCGTCGGGCGCCTGCTCGACGACGAGATGGGCGTTGGTGCCCCCGAAGCCGAACGAGCTGACGCCCGCCGCGCGGGGCCTGCCGTCGGCCGGCCGCCACGGGCGCAGTTCCCGGTTGACCTGCAGCGGCGATCCGGTGAACTTGAAACGCGGATTGAGGTTGTCGCAGTGCAGCGACGGCGGCAGCGCCGCATGATGCACGGCCAGGATCGTCTTGACCGCCCCGGCGATGCCCGCGGCGGAGAGCAGATGGCCGATATTGGTTTTCACGCTGCCGACCGCGCACGGCTCCGGACCGCGCGACCGGTCGCCCAGCACGGTCGCCAATCCCTTCAGTTCGATGGGGTCGCCGATCATGGTGCCGGTGCCGTGCGCTTCCAGATACGACAGCGCGTCCGGCGACATGCCCGCCACCTCGAGTGCCGCGGTGACCACCTCGATCTGCGCCCGCATGTTCGGTGTCGTGATCCCCATGGTGTGCCCGTCGTTGCCGATCGCCGAGCCGCGCAGCACCGAATAGATCCGATCGCCGTCGGCCAGCGCGTCGTCGAGCCGCTTGAGCAGCAGCAGCGCCGCGCCCTCGCCGGGCACGAAACCATCGGCGTCCTCGGAGAACGTCGCACATCGTCCGTGCGGCGAGAGCACGCCCGCCGCCGAGAGGGTGACGAACGGCATCTCGTCGAGCAGCACCTCCACACCGCCGGCCAGCGCGGCGTCGACCTCGCCCGCCCGCAGCGCCTGGCAGGCCAGATGCACCGACAGCAACGACGACGAGCACGCGCTGTCGAGCACGACATTGCCCGCGTGCCAGTCGAAATAGTCGGAGATGCGCGCGGCGATGAAGTTCTGGCCGATGCCGATGACGGTGTGGCGGTCCGGGACCGGGATCCGGTGGAAGTAGTTCGCTGTCCGGCTGCCCGCGTAGACGCCGACCCGCTTGCCCGCCAATTCCTCGCGCCGGTATCCGGCGTCGGTGGTGGCCAGCACGGACGTTTCGAGCAGCAGCCGCTGCAACGGGTCCATCTGCCAGGCCAAGTCGTCGGTGACCCCGAAATACTCCGGGTCGAACAGGTCGACGCCGTCGACGAACCCGCCCCATTTGCTGTTGGTCAGCCCGGGCCCGCCGGCCGGGCGGTAATACCGCGCGGGATCCCAGCGAGCCGGGTCCACCTCGCGGATACCGGATTCCCCTGCTGCGAGCAGGCGCCAGAACGCTTCCGGTGTGTCGCCGCCGGGCAGGCGGCAACCGATGCCGATCACGGCGATCGGCTCGGCCGCCCGGCCGCGGCGGGCATCGGCGGCCCAGGTGGCCACGCTGGGCTGGGGCGCCCGAGGCTGCGGTGCGCGCGGTCGATCATCCGGTGCGGGCTGCGGATCGGCCGGTGGATCCGGTGGCGCTTCGGGCGCGAAACGTTCCGGGAACTGCTCGGTCAACAGACCCGCCAAAGCGTCCAGCGTCGGGAACTCCAGCACCAGCGCCGGATCGAAGGGCGCTTCGACGACCTGCTCGATCCGGCGTACCGCCGAGGCGATCAGCACCGAATCCGCGCCGTATTCCTCGAATCGTTTGTCGCCCTCGAAGCGGGCCGGGGCCAGTTTCAGCTCGTCGGAGAAGATTCGCAGCAATTCCTGATACGCCGCCGCGGAACCGTTCACCGGCGCGGGCCGTGCGGCCGGTGCCGACGCCACCTCCGGTGCCGGTCGGTGCGTGCGCGTCGAAAGGTGCAGTGCCGCACCGTGGTAGGGCAACACCACCGGTGCGTGCACCCCCAGTGCCGCGTCGAGCAGCTCGAACCCCTCCGCGGCACTCAGGGCGGGAAGGCCGGTGGCCCGGTAGGCCGCGCTGGTCACCTCACCGAAACCGGTGCCGCGGAACGAGGGCCAGTTGATCGACCGGAACCAGGGTCGACCCGAGGCGTGCTGGGCTTCGGCGAAGCGGTCGAGGTGCGCGTTGGCCATCGCGTAGTCCGACAGGCCCACCGCCAAACCGGGCAGCACCGCCGACACCGACGAGAACAACACGAAGAAATCCGGACGGTCGGCGGACAGTACATCGGCGAGGACGGCCGTGCCCGCCAGCTTCGGTTCGAGGACGGTCGCGACGGCGGGTCCGCTCTTGCGCACGAACGCCGGACTCTCGCTCGAAACGCTGCCCGCGCAGTGCAGCACGCCACCGATCGGGCCCAGCTCGCGCCGCACGCGGTCGAAGAAGCCGGACAACGCCGTCTCGTCGGTGAGGCTGCCGAAGTAGGTCCGCACCGCGACGCCGCGATCACGCAACGCGACCAGCCGCCGCACCTTGTCGGCCACGGGCCCGGAACCGGCGGCGACCCGATCCCATTCCGGTTCCGGCGGCAGCGTTTCACGGCCGAGGACGGCCAAGCGGCGCGCGCCGCGCTCGACCAGGGCGGCCGCGAACTCCGCGCCGATGCCGCGGGTGCCGCCGGTGACCACGTAGGTGCGGGCGGGATCCACCACGAGACCGGCGCGCGGCGTGGCGTCCGCGAGTTCGACGGCTTCGCGTCTTCCGTCGCGGTAGCGCACCCGTGGGGCGCGGTCGTCGGCGCACTCCGCGCCGAGGATCGCCAGCAATCGCGCGGGATCGGCGCACACTGCTTCCCGCTCGGCGACCACGTGGACGCTGCGGGTTCGCACGTCCCGGATTTCCTCGGCGAGCGCCGCGACCAGACCGCCCAGTGGCGCCGACTCCGGCCCGCCGGCGCCGGGATGCCCGGCGGCGGCGTGCACCAGTACGAGCGAACCGGTGCGCGCCTCGATCACACCCTGGTAGAGCCCCATCCGGCCGAGATCGCCGGTGGCCCGGCTCGCCGGTGCGGGAACCAGGTCGCACACATCGAGTACGCAGTCGGTGTCGGGATAGCGCGCGGCCAGCTCACGGCCCACAGCGGCGCCCGCACCGAAATCGGCACGGTTCAGGTCTCCCGGCAGGTCCGACAGCCGCACCAGACGCCCGGGGTCGCCGACAGCGTCGACCAGCGCCGCTGTCAGGGCATGCGGGGTGCGCGCGTCGTAGACCACCAGGGCGCGGCGACTGCGCAGGTCGCCGATGGACAGCGGAGCTTCCCGCCAGATTGGAACCAGCAATCGCCGTTCCGGCGAGGCGGGTGCCCAGGTCGTCGCAGGCTGCTGATCGGGTGCGGGCCACGCAGCCGACGGAGATTGCGCCGGACCGAATTCCGCTGCGGACGGGTCCGGCGATAGTTGCGGCAGCCCTGCGCCGGACCATTGCCCTGGTGCGGATTGCGGAGTTTCCGGCGTGCGCGTAGACCTTGGATCCAGGGTAGGCGCTGGCACGAAGCTGGGGCTCGCCGCCGATGGTTGCCTGGGCGTCGGTTGCGGCAGCGATGTGAAGTCCGGCCCGGACGTGGACTGCTCTCGGGGGACGGAGCGCGCCACCGGATCAGCACCCGGCCCGGTCTGCCGACTCGGCGCGAACTGCGGCGCGGCATCCGGTCCTGGACGCAGCGCGCTCTGCGAGGTGGGCATGGGGTCGGACCCGGGCGCCGTCGCGACGTCCGGAATCCAGTACCGCTCTCGTGCAAAGGGATACGTCGGCGCGGGAATACGGCGCCGGGGTCCGGGATCGCGAACGCCAGCCCATTCGATGTCGCCGCCGCCGAGCCAGCGCGCGATCCGGGAGTCCTCCCCCGCGTCCCGGCACGACCTGGCGCCGGGTGCGTCGTCGACCCACGCACGGACCGCGGCGCGCAACTGGTCGATGTCGCGGGCGACGAAGGCGGCGCGGACGCCGCCCGCCTGACGGCCCGCCTGCATGGTGTAGGCCAGGTCGGCGAGGTTCGGCTGTTGGTCGGCGAGGTAGCGGTCCAGTGCCGCCACGTACTGCGCGAGGCGCTCGCCGTCGCGTGCGGAGACCGGGACGACCTGCCCGCCGCTGAACCGGGTCTCCGGCCTGCGGTCGACGTACTCTTCGATCACGACGTTGGCGTTCGCCCCGCCCGCTCCGAACGAACTCACCGTCGCGCGGCGCGGCCGCGCCGGATCCCCGCCGGGCCAGGGCAGCGGCTGGCCCGGGATCCGGAACGGTGTGGACGCGAAGTCGATATTCGGGTTCGGCGGCGTGGCGTGCAGGGACGGCACGATGGTCCGATAGCGCAATTGCAGCAGCACCTTCGTCAGCGCCGCGACACCGGCCGCCGCCTCGAGGTGACCGACATTGGACTTCACCGAACCGATCGGCAGCTCGGACCGGCCCGACCGACCGAAAACCTTCGCCAGGCCCGCGATTTCGATCGGATCGCCGAGTGCGGTGCCGGTTCCGTGCGCCTCGATGTAGGACACCGACGCCGGATCGACCCCACCGGCGCGCAGCGCCGAGCGGATCACCGCCGCCTGCACGTCGGGATTGGGCACCGTGAACCCGTTGACGCGGCCGCCATGGTTGATCGCCGAACCTTTGATGACCCCGTAGATGGTGTCGCCGTCGGCTTCGGCGTCGGCCAGCGGCCGCAGCACCATCGCTCCGACACCCTCACTGGCCACATACCCGTCACCGCCCGCGCCGAAGGAACGGCAGCGGCCGTCGGTGGAGGCGAACTGCCCTTGGCTGAGGGCGACGAACTTGTAGGGGTGCAGCGACAGATTGACCCCGCCGACCAGCGCGAGCCTGCATTCGCCGGTGCGGATGCTCTGGCAGGCCAGGTGCAGCGCGGTCAGCGAGGACGAGCAGGCGGTGTCCACCGCCATGCTCGGCCCTTGGAAGTCCAAGGCGTGGGAGACGCGGTTCGGGATGCTCCAGAACGTCGACCCGGGCAAGGTGCCGCGCCCGAGCCGGGACTCCTCGGCCCCGAACATCTGGTAGGTGCCCCACATGACGCCCACGAACACACCGGCCTGCTCCGGGCGCAGGCCGCCGCGCGCCAGATCGGCCCGGGAGTGCCCCGCGTCTTCCAATGCGGCCCATGCGGTTTGCAGGAACAGCCGCTCCTGTGGGTCCAAGATCTCCGCCTCGCGCGGGGAGATCGCGAAGAACAGCGGGTCGAAGCAGTCGACGTCGTCGAGGAACCCGCCCCATTTGGTGTAGGCGGTGAACGGGTTGTGCCGATCCGGGAAGAAGTAGCGGGTGTGGTCCCAGCGGTCCCGCGGGATCTCGGTGACGCAGTCTCGTCCCTCGACCAGCACCCGCCAGTACGCGTCGAGTCCGTCGGCGCCCGGGTAGCGCCCGCTGACACCCACGATCGCGATATCCCCTACCGCGTCGGTGTGGTGGCCGGAGCCCGGCACGGCGGACGCGGTCGGCGTGGTCCGCGGCGCGAACGAGTTGTCCGAAGCGGGCCGGGTCACCGGCTGCGGTGCGGAGTGCACCGGTGGGTTGTCACCGGGCCCCGGGACACCATCGGCAGCGGGTTCGTCGGCTGCGGCGGAACCGTTGCCCGTCTGCGGCCGAGTGGCTACGGCTCCGTTCGATGTGGTCGAGGTCCTCGGAGGGAGGGCCGTGGCAGGGGGCGTCCGCGCCGCCGTCCGATCGGAGGAATCGCCACGTCTCTCGATCGACGGCGGCGCGGACGGCTTTCCGGCGGAGCCGAGCCGCACCAGCAGGCCGACCACCGCGCGCGGGGTGGGGTACTCGAAAGCCAGCGTGGCGGGCAGGCGGTGACCGCTGGAGCGTGACAGTTCGTCGCGGATCTCGAGCGCCGCGACCGAGTCCAGGCCGAGTTCGTGCAGCGGCCGGTCCAGATCATCGCCGGGCGCCAACTCCAGGCAGCGCCGCACGAGCGCCTCCATGCTCTCGGACAGATCGGTGTCATTTGTCGTCGCGACCTCGTTTTCGACGCGCACCAGCGAATCCGAGAGCACGTCCGGCACGTCGGCACCGGTCACCGCCGTCAGCGCGAGTGGCATCGCCGTGACCGCAGGCGTGGTGGAGCCGATCAGGCGGGCGAGCGTGTCGAGGGCCTGCGCAGGGCGCAGCATGCCGTAACCCCGGCGGGCCAAGCGCTGCACGGCGCCGTTGTCGAGCCGTTCGACCATGCCGGTTTCCGCCCAGGGACCCCACGCGATCGACAGCGCGGACGAGCCCGAGACGCGGCGTGACTCGGCCACTCCGTCGAGGAAGGCGTTGGCGGCGCCGTAGCTCGACTGGCCGGGCAAGCCGACCACCGCCGCGGCCGAGGAGAACAGCAGGAAGAAACGCAGGGAGCGGCCCGAGGTCAGCTCGTGCAGGTGCCATGCCCCGAATGTTTTCGGTGCGAGAACGTGCCCGACGCGTGTGGTCGTCTGCTCGGCGATCACGCCGTCGTCCAGCACCCCCGCCAGATGCACCACACCGGCCAGCGGCGGCAGCTCGCGGTCGATCCAAGCCAGCGTGGCCGCCACGGCGCCGCGATCAGCGACGTCGAGCGCCCGCACCCGGATCCGGGCTCCCCGCTCCCGCAACTCGGCGATGACCGACTCCGCTCGAGCGTCCGGCGCCGACCGCCCCGCGAGCACCAGCTCCGGCCACCCCCGGTCGACGAACCAGCGGGCCAGCCGCAAGCCGACCCCGCCGAGGCCACCGGTGACGAGCACGGTCTGCCCCGCTCCGGAAGCAAACACGTCCGGCACGGCTTCCACCGGCACCAGGCGCGGCACCAGAGGACATCCCCGACGCAGTGCGAGCTGGCGGGGCGCCTCGGGCGCGACGAGCGCGTCGGCCGCGGTTGCGGCATCGGTCGACCAATCCAGATCCAGTACCCGACAACCCATTTCGCGATGCTCGAGCTGCGCCGTGCGGGCGAAGCCCCACAGCGCGGACTGCTCGGGCGCCACCGGATCGACGGAATCGACCCGCTGCCCGTGCCGGGTGACCAGCCACACCGCGGGTTCCCCGGCCGACGCCGCGGCCTGCACGAGGTGCACAGCGCCTACCACCAGGCGTTCGGCGACGACCGGCGCGGGCGCGTCGTCGGCCGAGAGCGCGACCGCCGAGACGATCCCGCGCAACGGTGTGCGTCCATCGCTCACCGCGCCCAGCAGCGCGCGCACCGCCGCGGGCACGCCGAGGTCGACTTCGAACTCGTCGTCGGCGCGGAACGCGAAACCGTGACCGGGCCGGGCGAGGACACACTCCGCCCCGCGCGCCCGTAGGGCGTCGGCGAGCCTGTCGGCGAAGTCCCCGGACGCGCCGAGAATCAGCCAGCGCCCGACCGCCGAGGCGGGCAGCGGCGACCCGGTCCCCTGCCAGTCCATGCGATAGGTGTCCGCGAGGAACCGATCGTGCGGCGCATCGGAGGACTGCCCGCCCGAGTGCGGTGTGGGTGTCGGCATCACGCGCAATCCGTTCGCGACCAGCACCGGCTTGCCCTCCTCATCGAGCAGTCGAACATCGGCGACACACAGCTGTGGCGTCTGCTCGACGACGCGCACATGGCCGAATCGAACGGTGCCCGCCACAACCGAGACGAGCACTTGATCCACCGCGAACGGCACCCACGTCCGCTGCTCGGCGCGCGGGGACATCGCCGCGTAGGTGGCTTGGAACGCCGCGTCCAGCAGCACCGGATGCACCGTCTCGGTGCCGGTCCCGGTCTCCGGATCCGCCAACGTGACCAGGCATTCGTGCCGGCCGAAGCGCACGTCGACCACCCGGCGGAAGGCCGGTCCGTACGGCAGGCCCGCACGGGCCAGCAACTCGTAGAAGGTCGACGCGTCGAGGTGTTCCGGGCAGTTGCCGAGAATCTCCGCCAGCCCGGCGCCGTCCGGAATCCGGCGCGCCGCGGTGCGGACCAGTGCGCGAGCGTGCGTGCCGGAACCCTCGGTCGTCACCCGCACCGCCAACCCGTCGGCTGTCGGCTCGAAGCCCACTCGCACCGATTGCGGGCCGGTCAGGGTGAGACCATGGGTGATCACCAGGTCGTCGATCGCGACGACCTCACCGGCGACGAGCGAGCGTGCCCGGTCGGCGATGGACGCTACGAACCACGCACCCGGTACGACGACAGACTGATCCACGACATGGTCGGCCAGGTAGCGCGGCGAATCCGGAGCGAGTATCAGGTCGAAAGACGTTGTCCCACTTGACGGATTCGGATAGTCGGCACCGGTCGCCCGGTCAGCGGGAGCGGGGACCGCAGCGTTTTCCGGTCGCGCTGCAAGGTCCCTGTGCGGTGTGCCGGCGTCGCTCGACGCGTGCGATGCGCCGAGCCGCGCCGGAACGGACGCCTCGGCCGTGGCAGCGGGCTCAGAAAGCGGGGCGAGGCGCACCGGCTGCCCAGGCTCCGAGAGCCCATTCGGCCCGCGCATCGAAGTGCTGCCCGCCGTGCTCGGCTCCATGGAACTACTCGGCTGCCCGGAGGCAACGGTGGCCGGAGCCGCAGAAGGCGCGTCCTCGGTTCGTGGCGAAGAGCTCCCGGATCGCGAGGGTGCGAGGCTCGCATCGTCGGCTGGGGAACGCATCGCAGCATCCGGACGCCCTGCGGCCGAGAGGCCCGGCGTCGCGAACGCTCCCTGCTCGATCCAATAGCGTTGCCGCTGGAAGGCATACGTCGGGGCGAGCACCCGGCGCCGGTCGTGCGGCCGGTGCACCTGCTCCCAGTCCACCGGAACACCCGCGACATACAGCTGTCCGAGCGCGGTCATCATCGTCTCGCGGTCACCGCGGCCGCGGCGCAGCGATGCGACGAACCGTGCGGAGTCACTCAGCACTCGCCCGCCGAGCGTCGACAACGTCGGTTGCGGGCCGATTTCCAGGAAGTCGCCGATCCCCAGCTCGGCCATGGCCCGCATCCCCTGGGCGAACCGCACCGGCTGACGCGCGTGCCGCACCCAGTACTCCGGGCGCAGTTCACCCGCCCGCAGCGGCGCACCCGTGAGATTCGATACCAGAGGAATCGAGGGATCGGTCATCGTCGCCCGGGCCGCCGCCACCGCGAGGTCGTCGAGGATCGGATCCATCGCAGCGGAATGGAAAGCATGCGACACGGTGAGGGCAGTGGATCGGAAACCGCTGGCCGACAATTCTTCTCGCAACCGGTCGAGCACGGCTTCCGGTCCGGCGACCACCACCTGGGCCGGTCCGTTGTATCCCGCGATCGACACCTCGGGCTCGTACCGTGCCACCAGCGGCGAGACCTGTTCGGCGGGAGCGTCGAGGGCCATCATCCCGCCCCCGTCCGGCAGGCGCTGCATCAGCTGCCCGCGTACGGCGACGAGCCGCAAGGCGTCCTCCATGGACATCGCGCCCGCGGCGCAGGCGGCGACGTATTCCCCGACGCTGTGCCCGAGCACCGCGGCCGGGCTGATCCCCCATGCCCGCCACAGTTCCCACAGCGCCCATTCGACGGCGAACAACACCGGCTGAGTGAAGACCGTGCGCCGCAACAGATCCGGCCCGTGATCGCCGTAGACGGCTTCGACCAGTCCGATGCCGTCCGCGATCGGCCCCAGCACGGCGTCGCACTGCCGCAGTGCGTCGCGGAAGACCGGTTCGGAGTCGAACAATTCCCGGGCCATGCCGGGGTACTGCGATCCCTGCCCGGTGAACAGCAGCGCCACCTTCGGACGTGCTGTTCGCTCCGCGCGACCGCGGATCAGGGTCGGCGGCCGGTCCCGCAGCTCCCGTGCCGCGGCGGCGCCGGTATCGGCGACCACCGCGAGCCGCTCGTCGAAATGGGTGCGCGCGGTCGCGGCGGTGTAGGCGAGATCGCCGAAGGCGGCACGCTCCGAGGCGATTTCCTCCGCCCAGTGCCGCGCGATATCGGCGAGAGCGGTTTCGTCGCGTGCGGAGAGGACGAGCACCTGCGCGCCCGGTGTTTCCGGTCGCGGCATCTGCACCGGGTCGCCTTGGGTCACGATGACGTGCGCGTTGGTTCCGCTCATCCCGAAGGAGCTGATGCCGATCGCCGGTTCATTGCCGGTGCGCGGCCAGTCCCTGGCCTCACGCACGACTTCCAGCGGTAGCCCGGCCCAGTCGATCAGCGGGTTCGGTGTGCGGAAGTGCAGGCTCGGCGGGATCCGGCGGTGCTGCAACATGAGCACGGCCTTGATGACTCCCGCTACACCGGCCGCCGCCTCGGTATGCCCGATGTTTGTCTTGACCGATCCGATGAGCAGGGGGTGCGTACGGCTCGCGCCGTACACCTCGGCCAGCGCGGTGGCCTCGATCGGATCACCGAGCGGGGTGCCGGTCCCGTGGGTCTCGACGTAGTCCACCGCCTCCGGCCGCAGGCCCGCCCGCTGCAGCGCATCACTGATAACGCGCTGCTGAGCCGGGCCGTTGGGCGCGGTGAGGCCGTTGGATCGTCCGTCGTGATTCACCGCGACGCCACGCACGACGGCCAGCACCCGGTCACCGTGCCGGCGGGCCTGCGACAGCCGGGTCAACACCAGCACGCCGCACCCGTCGGCGCGAACATAGCCGTTGGCGTCGGCGTCGAACGCCCGCGACCGTCCGTCGGGCGACAGCGAGGCCAGACGGCAGAAGCCGATGGTGGTCTCCGCGGCCAGCTGGAGGTTGACGCCACCCACCACTGCCAGATCGCAACGGCCCGCGCGCAACCCGTCCGCGGCCGCCTGCATCGCCACCAGCGACGAGGAGCACGC
Source organism: Nocardia niwae NBRC 108934 = DSM 45340 (assembly GCF_001613465.1). Classification (GTDB taxonomy): domain Bacteria; phylum Actinomycetota; class Actinomycetes; order Mycobacteriales; family Mycobacteriaceae; genus Nocardia; species Nocardia niwae. The sequence continues at coordinate 33,976 of NZ_BDCK01000022.1, forward strand.
CGTGTCCAACGTCATCGCGGGGCCTTGCAGCCCGAGTGCATAGGCCAGGCGACCGGCCGCGACGCTCGGCGCCGAACCGATCACCGAATAGGCCCCGATCGCGGTCGGATCGACGGCCCGGATCGGCGTCGCCGGATACTCGCTGAAGCACAGCCCGACGAACACGCCGGTACGGCTGCCCGCCAGCGCACCGGGGGCGCGGCCGGAACGTTCCAGAGCTTCCCAGGTGGTTTCCAGCAGCAGGCGTTGCTGCGGGTCCATCGCCCGCGCCTCCGCCGCGCCGATGCCGAAGAAGGCGGGATCGAATTCGTCGGCGCCGTCCACGAACCCGCCCCAGCGGGTGTACATCGTGCCCAGCGCAGCCGGATCCGGGTCGTAGTAGGCGTCGATGTCCCAACGCTGCGGCGGCACCTCCGTGATCGCGTCACGGCCGTGCCACAACAGTTCCCAGAAGTCCTCGGGTGTGCGTACCCCGCCGGGGAAGCGGCAGCTCATGCCGACGATGACGATCGGGTCGTCGTCCTGGTCGCTTCCGAGCTCGCGCTCGGTCGAAAACTGCTGCTCGACAGGTTGTTCCGCGGACGACGTCTCCGACGGTGAGGATGTGGGCAGAGGCACCTCGGCGATCTCGTCCTGTACCGCAGCGGGAGCGGCCGCGCCCTTGCGGTGCAGGAATTGCGCCATGTCCCGCACGGTCGGATAGTCGAAGACGAGCCCGGCGGGCAGCGGCATCCCGACCTCGGCGGCGAGCGCCGCCCGCAACTCCATTCCCGTCAGCGAGTCCACGCCCGTGTCGTGCAGTGGCACTTCCGGGTCGAGGGCTGCGGCTCGGTCCAGCACACGCATCGCGACGCGCTGGACGAGAGCCTCCCAGGGCGCGAGAGCATCCGGTGTTTCCGGAGCGCCCGCGGTCTCCGGCCGAGGCCGCGGCGGGGCGGCCGCCGTGACGTGCGGCGTCCGCTGCGCGTACCACCGATCGGGCACGAACTCGAAGACGCCCGGGGCGGTGCTGCCGGACCGGAGGAGATGTTCCAGCGCCGTGGCCGCATCGGCCTCGTACAGCGGCGGCAGCCCGCGCCGCGCGAGCCGCGCGGTGACATCGGCCCGATCGGCGGCCATACCCACATCGGCGAACGGGCCCCACGCGATGCTCAGCGCGGGCAGACCCTCGGCACGCCGGCGCCAGGCCAGCGCATCCAATGCGGCGTTGGCCGCGGCGTAGTTCGCCTGGCCCGGGGTGCCGAGCACGCCTGCCACGGAGGAGTAGGTGACGAACAGTTCCAGCGGCTGGTCGCGGGTGAGTTCGTCGAGGTGGCGCGCCGCGTGATATTTCGGTCCCAGCACGGTCTGGAACCTCGACCACGTCTGCTCGGTCACCACGCCGTCGTCGAGCACTCCCGCGCAGTGGATGACTCCGCGCAGGGGCGCGAGCCCGGATTCCGCGACGCCCTGCAGCAGCGCCGCGACGGCCGCGCGGTCGCCGACATCCGCCTGCCGCGCCGTCACGCGCACACCGGTCGCGCGTAGCGATTCCACCAGGCGCGCTCCCGCCGCGTCCGGTGCGCGCCTGCCCACCAGCACCAGATGTCGCGCACCGCGCTCGCACAGCCACCGCGCGGCCGCGGCGCCGAGGCCGCCGAAACCTCCGGTCACCAGATAGGTGCCTTCCGGCAGCCGGTCGTCGCGCGCGGCAGCGGGGGAGTCCCGGGCCGCCACCACGACACGGCCGGGATGATCTCGGTGCGCCATGGCGCGGAACGCCTCGGCGGCACGATCGATGCCGTGCACCGCGTGCGGCAGCGCGGTCAGCGCACGCTGTTCGAACAGCGCCATCACCTCGCGCAGGCCGGCGCCCAGCTGCCGCGGGTCGGCAGTGGCCGGATCGAAAGCCCGATGTCCGACGCCGTCGGGCCGCTCGATCGCGCCGCTCTGCACCGGATCCACGATCTCGACGAATCGGCCCCCCTCGCACAATGTTTCGGGGGCCTGCGCCGCGAAACCGTCCCCGAGGGTGTGCACCACGACATCCAGTCCGTGCCCCGCGGTTGCCGTACGCACGCGCTCGCCCAACCCGTGGCTGCGCCAAGTGTCGATGTGTGTCACCGGAAGGCCCGCGTGCTGCGCCCAGCGACGCAGCGCGCCGGGCACGCACACCTGCGCACCGGCGTGCGCGGCCAGCTGGACCGCGGCCATACCGATGCCGTCGGCGGAGCCGTGGACGAGCACACGATGCCCGGCGCGCAGTCCGCCGAGCTCGAACAGCGCATGCCACGCGGCGGCGAAGGCGTAGGGCACCGTCGCGCCTTCGGTGAACGACAGGTGATCCGGCAGCAGTGCCACCATGCCCTGGTCGACCGTCACGTGACTGGCGAAGCTCGCACTCGCCAAGGCGACGACGCGGTCGTCGACCGCGAGCCCCTCGACACCGGCGCCGATCGCGGTGATCCGGCCCGCGCACTCCGAACCCAACGGCAGCACACCCAGGGGATGAATGCCCGAGGCCACCCACAGGTCGTTGGCATTGAGACCGGTAGCGGCGACGGCGATTTCGACCTCTCCGGCCGCCGGTGGCCGCCGGAGACCGGAAACCAGCCGCATCCGGTCGAATTCGCCGGAGCGGTCCGCGACCAATCGGTACTCGGCGGAGGGCGCTGGCCCGTCGGCGAGACGAGCTGCCAGCCAACGGTCGTCGCGGATCGCGAACTCACCGGAGCGGTCGCTGAGCAGACCGTCGACGATCCTGTCCGCGGCGAATCCGGCGGGAAGATCCAGCAACCGGCACCCGAACTCGGGATGCTCGGCGGCCAGCGTGCGCCCGAGACCCCACAGCAGCGCCTGGTCGGGATCCGGCCGGTCGGCCGGAGTGACGTGCTGGGCGTCGACGGTCAGCAACCACAGTGCCGACGGTCGGTGCGCCGCCGCGTCCACTGCGCGCGTCAGCCGCAGGACGGCATCGACGCGGGTCTGGGCCGACGCGGCGGTCCACCCGAAGACGACACCGCGGAACGCCGACGTAAACGGATCGGCCGCATCATCCGGGCGAACGACCACTGTTTCCGCGCCGCGCGCAGCCAGCTCGGCGGCGACGGCGTCACCGACCGGGCTGTCCGCGAGGATCAACCAGCGGCCCGCGGGCTCCCCTGTGCTGAACGCCCCACGCTCGACGGGCACCCATTCCACGTGATGCAGCAGACGGGTGAACCGGGACGAATCCGGTTCGTCGGATACGGGGTTCGATACGGCCCCTGACATCGCGGCCAGCAGTTCGACCCCGTGCACACTGGCGAGCGGTCGCCCGGAGGCCGAGTGCAGCGTGGCGTCACCGACGATGACGCGCGCACTCTGCTCGGTCACCCGCACCCGGCACCGGACAATTGCGTCCCCGGCCGCCGGGCCGCCGAAGAATCGAGCTGTACCCACCCTGGAAGGCAAGAACAACCCCTCGGCGCGTGCGGTCACCACGAGGGTGTGCAGACAGGCGTCGAGCAGGATCGGATCGAGCACCGTGGCGCGGTCGGCAGGCACCCGGAACACGGCCTCGGCTTCGGTGTCACCGAGCCGCCGGAATTCGAGGGCGCAGCGGTATTCGGTACCCAGGTCCAGGCCCAGCCGGGCCACCGTGTCGTAGTAGGCGGGCCATATCCGCGCATCCGGGTCGAGCGTCACAGCCTCAGGCGGCGCTATCGAATCCTGTTTTTCCGCAGTCAGTTTCGCCTGCGCAAAGCTGATCGATCCGGCATCGGGGTGAACGAAATGCACACCGTAACCGTCCGGGCCGTGCTCGAGTTCGACCCGCACCACCGTTTCGGCGGTGACCGCCAGCGGCTCGACCAGTCGCAGCCCGGTGACTTCCCAGGACCCGGGCAGTTGAGCGGCCATCTCGTCCAACTGAACGCACAGCCACGCCGCGGGCACCGTGGGCACACCGTGCAGGCGGTGCCCTTCGAACATCTCCGGGGTGAGCCGCAAGGTGCGCGAGGAGTGCGTGTCCGCTGGGCGCGGCGTCAGCTCCAGCCAGTGCCGTTTGCGCTGGAACGGGTAGGTCGGCAAATCGATATGGCGCCACCGGCGACCGGAATACACTGCCGCCCAGTCGATGTCCGAGCCGTCGACATACCGGCGGGCCAGGTCTGCCGACCCGGTCGACTTCTCGACGACCGAACCGCTCGTGACGACCCCCGAGGCGAGATCCTCGAGCGCGGCGCGCAACTGCGCGGCGGTGTCGAAGCCGATGGCCACACGCACGTCGAAGTGGGTTCGGCCCACCGCGGCGGACGCGCACAAATCCACCAGCGCGGTCTGCGGGCGGGCGGCCAGCAGATCCCGGTAGCGAGCCGCCAGTGCACGCAGCGCATCGGCGCTCTTCGCCGACAGGACCAGCAGATGGGGTCCGGCGTCGTCGGCGGCTCCGGAGTCCGATGTCGGCGGCGCTTCCTCGAGCACCACGTGCGCGTTCGTCCCGCTGATTCCGAACGCGCTGACCCCCGCCCGCCGCGGTCGCTGTGCCCGTGGCCACGGCCGCTGTTCGGCGACCACGCGGACCGCGACCGAATCCCAGTCGATATGTGGATTGCCGGAACGGAAGTGCAGCGAGGCGGGAATGCGCTCGTGCCGCAGAGCCTCGATCACCTTGATGATGTTCGCGATGCCCGCCGCCGCCTGGGTGTGGCCGAGGTTCGACTTCACCGATCCGATCCACAGCGGCGTCGCTTCGGTGCGACTCTCCCCCAGCACCGAGGCGAGAGCGTTCACTTCGATCGGGTCGCCCAGCGCCGTGCCGGTGCCGTGCGTCTCGACGTAGTCGACGTCCTGCGCCTCGAGCGCCGCGTCCGTGAGCGCGGCGCGGATGACCCGTTCCTGCGCCGGACCGTTCGGTGCGCTCAACCCCTGACTGCGGCCGTCGGAATTGACCGCCGATCCGCGCACCAGTCCCAGCACCCGATCGCCGTCGCGGCGGGCATCGGCCAGCCGCTTGAGCACGAGCATCCCCGCGCCGTCACTCCAGACCACGCCATCGGCGCGCGCATCGAAGCTCTTGCACCGGCCGTCGGCGGCCAGACCGCGCGCCCGCGCGAAGTAGATGTCGAGCGAGGGGGTGAGCACCACGGTGGCGCCACCGGCCAGCGCCAGATCGCATTCGCCGCTGCGCAGGCTGCGCACCGCCGTGTGCACCGTCACCAAGGACGACGAGCACGCGGTGTCGATGGTGAGGCTGGGACCGTTCGCGCCGAGGAAGTACGACAGCCGCCCGGAAGCGACGCTGGAGAGATTGCCGGTGCCGAACCAGGCATCGGGCGCGATGTCGGCGCGCGCCATCCGTTCGGCATAGTCATTGGACATCAGCCCGACGAACACACCGGTCCGGCTGCCCTCCAGGCGGCCGACCGGATAACCTGCGTGTTCGAGCGCTTCCCAGGCGGTTTCGAGCAGCAAACGCTGCTGCGGGTCCAGCATCCGCGCCTCGCCGACGGAGATACCGAAGAACCCGGCGTCGAAGTCCTCCACCCCGTCGATGAACCCGCCCCAGCGTGTGTAGGTCTTGCCCTCGGCGTCCGGGTCCGGGTCGAAGAAGGCGTCCGCATCCCAGCGGTGCGCGGGCACCTCGGTCACCGCGTCGGTCTCGGTGTCCAGCAGATGCCACAAGTCGGCGGGACCGCGGACTGCGCCGGGATAACGGCAGCCCATGCCGATGATCGCGATCGCGTCGGCGTAATCGTCCGGGGCAGCGCCGTTTTCGCCTGCTGTGAGCTGCGACACGTTCGGTGTACTAGGTGTAACCGGGAGTTCGGTTGGGTACACCGGGGTGGTGAGCTGCTCGGAGATGCGCGTGATCGGTCGTCGTTCGGCCTGCTCTCGTGCCGTGCGACGGGCAGCCTTCGCACTGATCCGGGCGACCTCCTCGGACACCGCGGCGACAGTCGGATGATCGAACAGCAGGGTCGCCGGAAGCCGCACCCCCAGATCGGCGGAGAGCGCGTCGCGCAGTTCGACGGCCATCATCGAATCCAGTCCGAGTTCGCGCAGCGGCGCGCGGTCGGAGATCGCCGTCGTGCGGCCCAGCGCGGTCATGGCATGGGTGCGCACGATTTCCAGCAGTTCCGCCGGCTCTTGCGGATCCCGGGCCTCTCGCGCATCGAGCTGAGTAATCGCTTCCGCCTTCGCCGGAACCGCAGCAGCCGCAGGGAATACCGCGACGACGCCCTCGGCCGCCAGCAGCGAGCGCAGCGCTCGGGCGCCGTCCTCGACAGCCAGTTCGGAAACGCCGTGACCCGCCCAGGCGCGTCGCGCCGCATCGCCGAGTCCCTCGGCCATGCCGGTGCTCGCCCACGGGCCCCACGCGATGCTCACCGCGGGCAGGCCCCGCGCCGCGCGCAGGCGAGCGAGGGCATCGAGATACGCGTTCGCCGCGGCGTAGTTGCCCTGCCCCGCGGTGCCGACCACGGCGCTGACCGACGAGAACAGCACGAACAGCTCCAGCGACCTGTCCGCGGTCAGCTCGTGCAGGTGCCACGCACCGGCGACCTTCCCCGCGAACACCCGATCGACGCGATCCGCGGTCTGCTCGATCAGCAGGGCGTCGTCCAGAACGCCCGCGCAATGCACCACCCCGGCCAGCCTCGGAAATCCGTTCCCGAAGCGAGCGAGCAGACGCGCCAACGCCACTCGATCCGCGCTGTCGACCACCACGGACTCCACGCGCGCGCCGAGGGCGGCGATCCGCGCCACTTCCCGCTCGCCTTCCGGAACCGGGGCGCTGCGACCGGCCAGCACGATCGTGCCCGCACCGGCTTCGGCCAGGACCCGGGCGGCGGTCAACCCCAACGCTCCGCGCCCGCCCGTGATCAGATACGCGCCGCCACGATCGAGGCGAGGCATGGCGCCGAGGTCGTCGGAGGGCTGCATCCGCGGGGTGTAACGGTCCCGTCCGCGCAGGGCGACCGCGTGTTCGTCTGCGCCCGAGACGATTTCGCTCACCAGGCGGTGGTCGTCGCAGTGTGCGCCGATGGGCAGATCGATCAGGCGACAGCGCAATTCGGGCAGTTCGGTGCGCGCCACCGCGCCCAATCCCCACAGCGCCGCGGCGGCAGGGCGCACGGGTTCCCCGGGCAGCGCGCCGGTTGCCCCGACGGTCACCACGGACAACGGAGCGTCGATGACGCTCCGAGCCATCTGCCGCACCACGCCCAAGGCGAAATGCGTTTCCCGCCGCGCGGCGTCGGCGCTGTCGTCCGCCTCGGTGTCGGCGAGGTAGATCACCGCGCGGGCATCGGTCCCGACCGCCGGATCCGTTGTGCGTTCGACCGCCACGGCATCGGTACCGGCGGCGCGCAAGGCGGCGGCGAGCCGGTCGGCCTGCGGACCGACGCCGACCACCAACGCGGCGGCGGGTCCCCGTCCGCGCGGCGACACCGCGGCGGCCGTCCACGTCGGACGATGCGTGAGGCCGGACATGCGATCCCGATCCTGCGACTGTCCGGCGGTGCCGGACTCGGCGAACCATACGTCTTCGATATCGCAGACCACGGCTCCGGCGGTATCGAAGACCGTGATGCGAACCGTGCGGCCGGTGCGCTCGGCCAGCGCCCACGCACCGGCGCCCGCGTCCTGGCCGGACAAACGCAGACGACCGATACCGACCGGCAGTCGAGCCGCGTCGGTATCCCTGGCCACGAGCGCGAGACCGGTCTGGACCGCGGCGTCGAGCAGGCACGGAAGCCAGGCGTCCGATTCGCCGGCGAGTTCCACCGGGCGCCGCAATTCCGCGAGCACGCTGCCCTCGCCGGACCACAATCGTGTGATCCAGCGGAATCGGGGACCGAAGGTCAATCCGGCGTCGGCGCACCGGCGGTAGAAGTCCGCCGCATCCCAATCGGTGGACAGCGCGAGCTGTGCCGCGGACAGGTCAGCGGCATCGTCCGGCCGGTCCTCAGCGGCTCGAACCGACGCGGACACGGCGATGACATCGCCGTTCTCGACATGGAACCGCACTTCGGTGCGGTCCTCCGCTTCGGACACGAACGGCTCGGCCAATTCCTCCAGCGGCACCGGCCGCGCGGCCACGAAGTCGATCAGCTCACGATCGGTCCCTCCGGCCGCACGCAAAGCGCGCAGCGCGAGGTCCGCCGCGGGCACCACCGCGCGGTCCCGGAACCGATGCTCGGCAAGATATCCGGCGCTCGGCGACGGGCTCGCGTTCGGCACGGCGAACCGCTCCCGCTCGAAAGGGTAGGTGGGCAGGTCGTTGCGTCGTCGCGCACCCTCGGGTACCACCGCGCTCCATTCGATCTCCGCACCGGCGCGGTACAACTCGCCGAGGCCGGTCAGCAACACTTCGTCGTCGCCGGCACTTCGGCGCATACTCGGCAGCCACAGAGCACCGGGGGCGGTCGGCCGCCCGAACTCCAGCAGCACCGGGTGCGGTCCCACTTCGAGGTAGGCGTCCACGCCCAGCTCGGCGACCGATCGCACACCCTCGGCGAACCGGACGGTGCCGCGAGCGTGCGCACGCCAGTACGCGGCATCCATGCGAGTCTCGATCCGCGTGCCGGTCACATTCGACACCAGCGGAATCGCCGCCGCACGCGGGTCGGGCACCAGCGCGGCGACCTCGGCCTCGAAATCGTCCAGCATCGGATCCAGCAGCGGCGAGTGGAAGGCCGTCGCACCGGGAAGCCGCACCGCGCGGATCGACCATTCCCCGGCGGCGCGCACGATCCGGTCCACCGCGTCCACCGCTCCGGAGACCACGAACTGCCCGGGCCCGTTCACCGCGGCCACCGACACACTCGCCGCGAGCTCGTCCAGGAGTGTTTCGAACTGCGCGGGCGCGGCGAACACCGCCGCCATCGCCCCCCGCTGCTCCACTGCCTGCATCAGGCGACCGCGCTCGGCGGCCAAACGCAATCCGGCAGCGAGGTCGAACACTCCCGCGACGGTCGCCGCCACCAGTTCACCGAGGCTGTGCCCCAGCACGACGTCGGGACGCACCCCGAACGCCGACCACAATTCGGCGCAGGCCCATTCGATCGCGAACAGCGCCGGTTGCGCGTATTCGGTGCGGGTCAGCAACTCGTCGCTCGCCTCGAACAACACCGTCCGTAACCGCATGCCGCCGGGAAGCGGTTCGAGCAGCTGGTCACAGCGATCGAGCGCCGCGCGGAAAGCCGGGTACTTGCGGTCGAGCGCCGCGCCCATCCCCGCATACTGTGCGCCTTGCCCCGTGAACAACATCGCGATCCGCGGCCTCCCCGCATCCGAGTCGGTAGACCGACCTGACGGGAGCGCGAGTTCGCGGGCCGCTTCCTCGGCGGTACGCGCCACGACCACGCGCCGACGCGCGAAATGTGTGCGCCCCAGCGCCGCGGTGGCAGCGACATCGGCGAGCGGCGTCTCCGGCCGACGCAACTGCTCCGCGTAACGGCGCGAGAGCGTGTCGAGCGCAGCCGGGGTACGCGCCGAAAGAGCAAGCAGTGCAGGGCCCTCCGGTACCACGCGGGGCTGCGATGCGGGCGCCTGTTCCAGCACGACATGCGCGTTTGTGCCCGCGAAACCGAACGAACTCACCCCCGCCAGCCGGGGTCGATCCGTGCGCGGCCAGGCGACCTCGCGGGTCGGGAGCGCCAGCGCGGTGCCGTCCAACGTGATCTTCGAGTTCAACGTGGCGAAATCATGCTGGGGCGGGATTCGCTCATGCTGCAGTTGCAGCACCACCTTGATCAGCCCGGCGATGCCCGCGGCCGCCTCGAGGTGACCGATCTGCGACTTCACCGAACCCAGCAGGCACACCGACCCGTCCGGGCGCGGCGCACCGAGAACCCCGGCCAGCGCGTCGATCTCGATCGGATCGCCCAGTGGCGTGCCGGTGCCGTGCGCCTCGACATAGCCGATCCGGTCGGCAGAGCACCCGGCGTCGGCCAGCGCGTCGCGCAGCAGTTCCCGCTGTGCCGTCGGGTTCGGCGCGGTGAGGCCCATGGAACGACCGTCGTGGTTCACGCTCGAGCCTCGGATGAGCGCCCGGATCGCGTCACCGTCGGCGATCGCCCGCGACAGCGTCTTCAGCACGACGACACCCGCGCCCTCGCCGCGCACATACCCGTTCGCGCGGGCGTCGAAGGGGCGACAGTGCCCGTCGGGTGACAGCGCGCCCATGCGGGCCAGCGCCTCCGAGGTGAGTTCGGATTGCAGGAGATTCACCCCACCCGCCAACGCGACGTCGCACTCCCCCGCGCGCAGACTGCGACACGCTTGATGCACCGCTACCAGCGACGACGAACACGCCGTGTCGATCGCCACCGCGGGCCCGCGTAACCCGAGCGCGTAGGACACCCGCCCGGCCACGATGCTCGACATCGTGCCGGTGAGCGTGTGCGTGTCCACCGATTTCACCCAGTCCGGGGTGATCGTGCGCTGGTACTCCTGCCAGCTGACGCCGAGGAACACTCCGGCGCGGGCCGCGGCCGGGCTGTCGGGCAGCAGGGCGGCGTCTTCCATTGCCTCCCAAGCCACTTCGAGCGCAAGTCGCTGTTGTGGATCCATCGACGCCGCTTCGCGCGGCGCGATCCCGAAGAAGCCCGCATCGATGGCATCGATCGGCCCGGCCAGCAGACCGGCCCGCCGCCGAGCTCGCCGAGGCTCCGAATCCAGGACGGCCCAACGGTTTTGCGGCGCCTCGACGATCGCGCCGCGACCCGAGGACAGCAGTTCCCAGTACTGCTGCGGGGTTTGCGCGCCGCCGGGAAAACGGCAGCCGATACCCACCACGGCGATCGGCTCACGCTGCCGCCGCGCCTCCAGCTCCTGAATTCGGCGGAGCGCCCGCGTCAGCAAGACCCGTAGGTCATACCCATCATCCGACATCCGCGCCGTCACCCACATCTTGCCAAAGTTGTGACGTGGAACATACGACGGGCCCGGTTATGCGTCAATTACACGATGTATGCACAAAGGTAACTAAAGTTACCAACTAGTAGCTTGATCTTTCGCTCAACGATGTTGCCCGAGTGAAACATTCACTTTTGAAGGATTCACTCCGACTGGGGCTGCCTGCGGGACGCGCCGATCCGTTCGATCCGGTCGCGTCCCCACGCGCCCAACGGTTCCAGCGCGGCGTCGAGCGCGACCCCGACCTCGGTCAGCCGGTATTCCACTCGCGGCGGCACTTCGCGATACACGGTTCGGCTGACGATGCCGTCCTCCTCCAGCTCGCGCAGTTGCTGGATCAGCATCTTCTCCGAGACCCCCGGCAGCCCCTTACGCAGTTCGCCGAAGCGCCGGACGCCGTGGTTGTCCAGCTCCCACAGGATCAGTGCCTTCCACTTCCCGCCGACGACGTCCATCGCGGCGTCGATGCCGCAGAAGTACGGTCCCGACCTTTTCGTGCTCATCGCAACCTCTCCACCTGCTCACAAACCAATGGGTAAGTACCGGACAAAATAGTAGGTACTTGCCTCCCCGCAGGATAGCGAGCAATCTTGGTCGCAGCGCGCTGACCAGGACGTTTCCCTATCCCAAGGAGTTGACCCCGCAATGGCGGAGACCACGAAGACCCCGGCGACCATCCTGGGCCTCGGCGCGATGGGCCGCGCACTGGCCGCGACCTTCTCGAAGGCCGGCGTGCCGGTGACCGTCTGGAATCGCACCCCGGGCAAGGACACCGAGCTCCTCGCCGCCGGAGCCGTCCGAGCCGCGACCCTCGCCGAGGCGATCGATGCCGGCGGTCCGATCATCGCGGTCCTGCTCGACCACGCGTCGGTGCATGCCACGCTCGACCCCGTGGCCGACCGGCTGGCCGGACGGCAACTGATCAATCTCACCAGCACCGCCCCGGGAGAGGCGCGCGAACTCGCCGCCTGGGCGGCCGGACTCGACTGCGAGTACCTCGACGGCGGAATCATGGCGGTGCCACCCATGATCGGACTGCCCGGCGCAGCCATCCTCTACAGCGGCTCGCAGGCGGTCTTCGACGCGCACCGCGAAACTCTCGAATTGCTCGCCGCCGCAGAATACTTCGGTGAGGACGCGGGCTTCGCCTCGACCTACGACTTCGCCCTGCTCGCCACCATGTACGCGATGTTCGGCGGCTTCCTGCACGGTGCGGCGATGATGCGCTCGGTCGGCGTCTCCGCCGCGGAATTCGGCCGGCGAGCCGCCGGGTGGGTCAGCGCGATGACCGGGTCACTGCCACACCAGGGCGCCGTCATCGACACCGCCGCCTACACCGACCCCGTCCAATCGATCGCATTTCACAAAGCCGCGCTCGACGCGATCAACCGCGCCAGTCGCGACGCGAATATCACGCTCGACTTCGTCGCCCCCCTGAAAAACCTTCTCGACCGTCAGGTGGCAGACGGCCGCGGTGCGCTGGGGTTCGAACGCACTTTTGAAGAACTCCTCTGACCCGCGCGCCGCGAATTCACCTTCTCGTGCTTGCCGAATTGCTCGGCGCCGGTCGCGGCAATGAACCCGCGCGGCGCCGAGCAATCGCAGTCCTGCTGACCGGCGCGGCCGGATGCTCCTCGATCCGGCGCATGCGCAACCACGCACCGATTCAGCTATCCGTTTCCGGTAGACACGCACGGGTACCACGTGCGCGAAGTCTACATCTGAAACGGGACAGAGAAGGATCGGCCATGAGCAAGCGACCGTTCAGCAAAGGTGACGAGGTGGAGTGGAGCAGTCACGGCGGTACCGCCGAAGGCGAGGTGGAGGAGGTGATCACCTCCGATACCGAGGCCGCGGGCCGGACCGTCCGGGCATCCGAGGAAGATCCGCAGTATCGGGTGCGCAGTGCGAAAAGCGGTCGGGACGCGGTGCACAAACCCGGCGCTCTCCGCCGACGGAACGAGTGACAGCGAAATCGGAACCGCCATGAAGAAAGATGCACGCGCCGAATTCGCCGACGTGGTCGATATGACGGCGAAGGAATTACGCCGGTGGCTCGACACCGACGAGTCGAAATCGGTGGGACAGAAAGCGGAGAGCGGCGGCGAGTCGACTCGCGACCGGGGGCCACGCGACACCCGGACCTGACGCTGTCACTCCGATGGATTGCGAGTCAGTGTGTGATCACGATCTTGCCGTTGGCTTTGCCGTGCTCGACGTAGGCCATCGCCTCGGGGGTGTCGGCGAATGGGAAGGTCCGGTCGAGCACGGGGTGCAGGATCTGCTGGTCGTAGAGCGCGGCCAGATGCGCGAGCTGGTTACCGTCGGCTCGCATGAAGAAGAACGCGTAGCGCGTGCCCAGCTTCTTGGCCTGGGCGCGGATCTTGCGGCTCATCAGGTACATGACGGGTGCGAGCAGCGGCTGACCGATCTGTTTGGCGAAGCCCGGGTCGGGTGGTCCGACGACGCTGATCGCGATACCACCGCGGGCGAGTACGGTCAGCGACTTCCGCAGGCTGGCTACACCGAGAGAGTCGAGGACGACGTCGTAGCCGGACAGCTCCCGGGTGAAGTCTTGTGTGGTGTAGTCGATGACCTCGTCGGCCCCCAACGCCCGGACCTTGTCGAGGTCTTTGGTGTGCGCGGTGGTGGCGACAAAGGCTCCGAGGTGCTTGGCGACCTGGATGACCGTCGATCCGAGACCGCCGGCGCCCGCGTGGACCAGCACCTTCTGTCCAGGCTGAAGGGCGGCGGTCTCGACGAGTGCCTGCCAAGCGGCCAGTGCCACCAGCGGCACCGCGGCAGCCTGCTCGAACGACAGCGAGCCCGGCTTGCGGGCAACGTCGGCGACGTCGATCGCAATGGCCTCCGCGAAGGCTCCGATCCGCAAATCCCTTGGTCTTGCGTAGATCTCGTCGCCGACTTCGAACTCGTGCACGTCCTCCCCGACGGCAGTCACGACTCCAGCGAGGTCATGCCCCAGGACGAAGGGCGTTTCGTATTTGAGCAGTCGCTTGAATTCGCCATTGCGCACCATCTTGTCCAGCGGGTTGATGCCCGCCGCGCGGATGTCGACGAGGACGTCGTTGCGGCCCGGCGTCGGGGTGGGGATGTCGGCGGGCTCGAGTCCGTCCTCGCCGTAGTGGTCGACCACGAATGCCTTCATCGGTGCTTCCATCCTTCCTGTTGTGGCGAGCTCGAGACGGTTGCCCGCGGCTGGGCCAGCGCCAGGGCGTTGGTGAGGCCGGCGGCGAGGACGCGATCGGAGAGTTCGCGATCGGTGAGCGCACGGGCCAGCTGCAAGGTGCAGATCAGTGCGGTGAACAGCCCTGTCGCCCGATCGTAGGAAGCCTCGGGATCCGCCGGGTCCAGGCGGTGTGCGATGAGGGCGAGGACGGACCGTATGCCGGTCGTGTATGCGTCACGGATCTGGGTGTCGCAGCGGCTGATCTCGTCCAGCAGCGCGGCCGACGGGCATCCGTTTTCTCGGTCATCGCGGTGGGCCGGGGACAGGTACTCGCGAATGAAGCGCTCCAACCCCTCGGGCCCGTCGGGCATCGCCTCGATCATCGCGCGCTGGGCCGCGAGCTGATCTGCGACGACATTCGCGACAAGATCGCCCTTCGAGGTGAAGTGCCCGTAGAACGCGCCGTTGGTCAACCCGGCGTCGCCGACCAGGGACGCGATGCCCGAGCCGTCGAGACCGTCGCGCTTGAACCTGCGTGCGGCGGCGTCGATCAGCCGTCGTCGCGTCGCGTCCTTGTGATCAGCGCCGTACCTGGCCATGGGTGCTCCGTTCGGGTTCGGTGTCCCTATCGACATTACATTACGATCATAATATTATGATCGTAATTCAATGGACGAACTCATGCAGAAGGAGACGTCATCGCATGCGCGAGCTACCCAGCCCGCACCGTGAGGTTCTCGCGTCCGGCCGCCAGCGCGACGTGCGCGACGGCCGCGTCCAGCCCGCGCCTCGGCAACGGCGCCCCATCGAACATGGTGATCTCGACAGCATCCTCGGCGAGCTCCCAGACGCCCGCGATGCGTCCGTCCACCACGACGATCGGTGAGATCCAGCCCGCGGTGCGGCTCACTTTCGCACAGTGGGCTGCAGGCAGCACGACGGTGTCACCGGTGCCCGGCCCGAGCACGTACTGGTCGAAGGCGCCCAGCAGGTGCACCGTCCGGCTCGGCGCGGTGGCGGCCAATTCATCGGCCCGGCCGGTCGGCAGGAAGGCGCGGCGGCCCTCGACGTCCACTTCGGTGAGCAGGTCACCCAGTTCGGCGAACCAGCGCCGCACGGTGGTCTTGCGCAGGCTGTTGCGGCTGAGCCAGGCATCGAAGGTCTCCGGCGTCGCCGGGCCGTAGGCGCTGAGATAGGCGAGGATCGCTGCCCGCGCCGCCGCGTCCGGCTCGGGCAGGCCGGGCCAGTCGCGCACCAGATGCGCCGGACTGGTGAACGTCACCTTGCTGCCCCGCGCCGGTCCATGGCACAGCGCGCCCTGCCAGGCCAGCGGTTTGAGCAGCGCACCCCACCCGGAGCGCAATTCTTCCCCGAGCCGGTGGAACTGCGGCGCGGATATCAGGGCTTCGACGAGTTCTTCCCGGGTGAGCACGGCGGCGGCGAGCACCTCGGCGACCGCCTCGGTCAACGCCGCGACCTCCGCGGGCGAGGCGCCGAAAGTCTTCTGCCAGGACGGCTTCTCCCAGGTGCGCGCGGAACCGATGAGCGCGAGCGCGGCGGCAGCCAAGTCTGGCGACAGTGCGTGCAGAGTGCCGCGCATCGCCCAGGTCTTCATCAGCGTGCCGTCGTCGAGTGCGCGAACCAGCGCGCCGGACTCGGGTTTCGTGCTGCGCAGGGCGACCGCAAGTTCCGCCGCGGAGGTGACCTGAGCCTGTACGCCGCCCAGTCGCGCGGCGATCGCTTCCGCGCCCCCGTCGGTGCGGGACCCGACATACTGACGATGCAACCGCCAGGCGAAGACCTGATCCCAGGTGGCCCGCACTCGCACTCCTTCTCGTACTCAGCTCAGCAGCGCACCGGCACCGGCGACCGTGGCGGCGGCAAGTGCGGACCCGGTGACCGTGATCGTGATCACGCCGAGCAAGGCGGTGCGGGTGGTGGCGCGCCGGATCGCGCCGACCGGATCGGCCAGCCGCTCGGCGCGGGCCAGTACCGCTGTGCCCGCCGCGGCCAGCGCCCCCGGGGGCGTGGGTTCGACGATGCCCACGATGGCCAGCAGCCCACCCAGCAGCGGCAGCGAACCGTGCTCGTCGGCGGCCTTGTCGTCGGCGCACATCTCCAGCAGCCGGGCGATCTCGGCGGCGCCGACGGTGAACAACCGCAAACCCGGCAGCGTGGTGGCCACCGCGCGCAGCACCGACGTCAACGCCGCGTGCCGGCCGGACAGGTGCGCGCGTTCGTGGGCGAGCACCGCGGCGAGCTGGTCGCCGTCCAGCGCCTCCAGGGCGGCGGTGGTGACCACGATGGTGTCGGGCCTTCCCGGCACGCAGTACACCTGCCGTTCCGGCGAGTCGAGCACGACCGCGCCGATACCCGGCACCGGCCTGCCGACGAGGCGGACCGCCCGCGCGTGCACGGTGGTGCGCCTGCGCATGTCCACGACGACACCCACCGCGCGCGCCACCAACGCGAACGTGCCGGTGGCCACCAGCGCAGCCACCGCGAACGTCGCCGCCCGGCCGGCCGCGTCGCCGTGCACGTGCATCGGAGTCCACAGGAACGAGGCGCACGCGCTGAGCGCGTCCTTCGGATGTCCCCAGTAGGTGGCGAACTCGACGGTCAGCACTGCCGCCGCGATTCCCCAGGCGCTGAGCGCACCGACGATCGCGACCACCCAGGCGATCACGCCCAGTCGCGGCGCGATGCCGCGATGGGTCAGACTGCGCAACACCGGGGGACCGAAAGTCGCCACGACGCCGCCGTACAGCGTCAGCGCGAGGGCCAGGCTCACGGCGCTTCTGGTGACTTGCGCGCCGCCAGTCTGCGTAGCGCAGCACGCAGCCCGGCCGATTCCTCGGCGCTGATCCGATCGACGAAGTGACTGAGCACCAGGTCCGAACGTCCGCCGGAACCGAGCGCTTCCAGCATGAGCCGGGCGCTGTGTTCTTCCCTGGTGAGGGTCGGCCAATATCGATAGGCCTTCCCGGCGCGTTCGCGCGCCAGCCAGCCTTTCCGATGCAGGTTGTCCATGGTCGACATCACCGTCGTATAGGCGATGTCACGCTGAGCCGACAGTTCGTCGAAGATCTCGCGCACCGTTGTGTCCTCTGCGTCCTGATCCCAGATGCGGTCCATGATCACCGCCTCCAGATCCCCGAATCCACGCACCGTACCGACTCCCTCATCCGAGCTGTACCCCGCCGTGGGAACAGGTTACCGTCCACGACGAGTTACTACGGAGGCAACCAGTAGATCCGGGACTGTCGGACCTCCATGCGAACATATGTTCGTGCCCGACGCGCCCGTCTCCCGATCCGGTCGACCCCGGATACTCGCGCGCGCGGAGGCATCGATCCTGCACGCCGACCTCGACTCGTTCTATGCGTCGGTCGAGCAGCGCGACGACCCGCGGCTGCGCGGCAAACCGGTGATCGTCGGCGGCGGCGTCGTCCTGGCCGCCAGCTACGAGGCCAAGGCGTTCGGCGTGCGCACTCCGATGAACGGCGCGCAGGCGCGCCGGTTGTGCCCGCACGCCATCGTGGTGCCGCCACGCATGTCCGCCTACGCCGAGGCGAGCAGAGCCGTCTTCGAGATCTTCCGCGACACGACGCCCGTGGTGGAGGGCATCTCCATCGACGAGGCGTTCCTCGACGTCGGCGGGCTGCGCCGGATCGCGGGCGAGCCGGTAACCATCGCGACGCGGTTACGCGCGGAAGTCCGCGACCGGGTCGGCTTGCCCATCTCCGTGGGGATCGCCCGCACCAAGTTCCTCGCCAAGGTGGCCGGCGCCGTCGCCAAGCCCGACGGGTTGCGGCTGGTACCACCCGACCGCGAGGTGGAGTTCCTGCATCCGCTGCCGGTCGAAAGACTATGGGGCGTAGGCGATGTCACCGCCCGGATATTGCACGAGCACGACATCACCCGGGTGGGCCAGCTGGCCGAGCTGGGTGAGCGCCCGCTGCGAGCGATTCTCGGGCCCGCCGCCGCCCGCCATCTCTACGCCCTGTCCTGGGCACGGGACCCGCGCCGCGTCGAGACCGGCAGGCGGCGGCGCTCGATCGGCGCCCAGCGCGCCCTCGGCCGCAAGCACCGTCCGCCCGACGAGATCGAGGCCTACCTGCACGGGCTCACCGATCGGCTGGGCAGACGGCTGCGCGCCGCCGACCGGGTGTGCCGAACCGTGGTGCTGCGCCTGCGTTTCGACGATTTCACCCGGGCCACCCGCTCGCACACCCTGGCCGAGGCCACCGATCACACCGAGACGATCGTGCTCGCGGCGCGCGGTCTGCTCACCGGCGCGATGCCGCTCATCCAGGAACGCGGCCTCACCCTGATCGGCCTGGCGCTGACCAACCTCGACGACGCCGACAGCGTCCAGCTCACCCTGCCGTTCCAGGCCCGCGCCGCCAACACCCTCGACGCGACCCTCGACGACTTGCGCAAGCGCTTCGGCTCCGCCGCCGTCACCCGCGCCGCCCTACTGCATCGCGGCGAGGGCCTCTCGGTACCGCTCCTGCCCGACTAGCCTCGGGTGGCCGCCAGCGCTTCCTGCTGGATGCGCTCGAACTGCGCGCCCATGGCGGCCGACAGGGCTTGGGCGCCGGAGAGCGGGCGCACCATCACCATGAAGTCGTCGATCTTGCCGTCCTCGTCGAAATGCAGGAAATCGCAGCCGTTCACGGTCTTGCCGTCGACGGTCGCCTCGAACACCAGCGCGTGATCGCGGCCGTCGGCCCCGGCGATCTCCCGGACATATCGGAAGTCCTCGAACACCCGCATCACCCCGCGCAGGATCGCGGCGGTGATCGCCTTGCCCGGATACGGCTTGAACGCCACGGGGCTGGTGAACACCACGTTCTCGGCGAGCAACTCCTCCATGGCCGCGCTGTCCCCGGCCTCGACGGCCGCACGGAACGCGTTCATCCGGCACCTCCGCATATGCAACTAGGTGAATAGGGTCGGCTCGACAGTAGCCCACATTCACCCGTTCCGGAACCCGCGACCGGTCAATACGACCGTTTCGGCCGCTTGTCCATCAACCGCAGGATCAGCGGCGTGAAGATCAGCTGCATGGCCAGCTCCATCTTCCCGCCGGGCACCACGATGCAGTTCGTCCGCGACATGAACGAGTCGTGCAGCATCGACAGCAGATAGGGGAAGTCGATCACCTTCGGGTCGGCGAACCGGATCACCACGAAGCTCTCGTCCGCCGTCGGAATGCTGCGCGCGATGAACGGATTGGAGGTGTCCACGGTCGGCACCCGCTGGAAATTGACGTAGGTGCGGGAGAACTGCGGGCAGATGTAGGTGACGTAGTCCGGCATCCGCCGCAGGATCGTATCGATCACGGCCTCGCTGGAGTACCCGCGCTCGGTCTTGTCCCGGATGACCTTCTGGATCCACTCCAGGTTGATGATCGGCACGACGCCGACCAGCAGATCGGTGTAGCGGGCCACATCCACGGTGGCGGTGGCCGCCGCGCCGTGCAGCCCCTCGTAGAACAGCAGGTCGCTGCCCGGCGTCAACTCCTCCCACGGCGTGAAGGTGCCCGGCGGCTGGCCGTAGGGCTTGGCCTCGGCCTCGTCGTGCAGGTACCGGCGCACAGTCCCGACGCCGGTCTCGCCGTAGTCGCGGAACAGCGTCTCCAATTCCTTCAGCAGGTTGGCTTCCTCACCGAAATGCGAGAACCGCACATTGCGGTTCTGCTCGGCCTCGGCCATCGCCAGCTTCATCTCGTTGCGGTCGTAACGGTGGAACGCATCGCCCTCGACGATCGCCGCGGTGATCCCCTCGCGGCGGAAGATCTCCTGGAAGGTCCGGGTCACGCTGGAGGTCCCCGCCCCGGAGGACCCGGTGATGGCGACGACCGGATGCTTGACCGACATGGTTCTCCTCTTCAGCGCTGGGCCGGACGAAACAGCGACCGCCTGCCGAACAGCGAGCTGTCGAAGCCGGGCCCCTCGTCGGGCTCGCGGTGATACCGCTCGATGCGCTCGACTTCGTTGCGGGAACCGAAGATCAGCGGCACCCGCTGGTGGACGTCGCCGGGCATCACTTCCAGCACCCGCTCGCTGCCGGTCGTCGCCGCGCCACCGGCCTGTTCGACGATGAACGCGATCGGATTGGCGCCGTAGAGCAAAGCCACCCGCCCCGGGCGCGCGGGCGGGCGGGTGTCGCGCGGATACAGGTACACCCCACCCCGAGTGAGGATGTGGAAGGTGTCGGCGACCAGCGAGGCCACCCAGCGCATGTTGAAATCCCGTTCCCGCGGCCCGTCCACGCCGTCCAGGCATTCCTGCACGTAGCGGCGCACCGGTCGCTCCCAGAATCGCTCGTTGGCCGCGTTGATAGCGAACCCGGAGGTGTTCTCGGGAATACGCATCCGCGGGTGGGTCAGCACGAACGCGCCGATCTCACGGTCCAACGTGAACCCGTCCACGCCGTTGCCGGTCGTCAACACCAGCATGGTCGCCGGCCCGTACAGGGTGAACCCCGCGCACACCTGCTCGACCCCGGCCTGCAGGAAGTCCTCCGCGGCCGGACCGTCGCCGAGCGCGGGTGCGCGCAGCACGCTGAAGATGGTGCCCACCGGGAGGTTCACGTCGATGTTCGACGAACCGTCCAAAGGATCGAACGCCAGGAGATACTTCCCACGCCGATGCGTCGCGGGCACCGGATGGATTTCATTGATCTGTTCGGAGAGCAACGCCGAAAGATGCCCCGTCCATTGTGTCTCGGCGACCATGATGTCGTTGCTGATCGCGTCCAGCTTGCGATGCACCGTCGGCGGCAGGTTGTCCGGCTCCGAGGCGCCCAGCGATCCGGCGATCGCGCCGCGGGTGACCTGATTGGCGACGATCTTCGTGGCGGTCGCGATCACGTTCACCAGCGCGGAGAACTCACCGGAAGATCCGGGATGGCGATGCTCCTGCTCGATGGTGTAGCGGGTGAGGGTCTTCAATCCTTCTGGCATAACGCCTCGATCTCGTCACCGTGGGGCTCGCGCGGTGGGCCCGGGGTCGGTGAACACGCTGCTGCCGTATACATCCCGGTCGGTCAGCGTGATCAAATCGGTCTTGGTCAGCGGCTTGCGCAACTCGACGAGACGCTTGGCCTGCCGCAACCGGCAGCGGTCCAGCGCATTGCGCACGCTGCGCGCGTTGGAGAAGCGCGGACGAGCCATCCGGCGTTCCAGGTACTCCCCGAACGCGATCCGCGCCGCGTCCTCGAAATGGAAGTTCTCCGCCGCCACCATGAGTTCGGCGATGGCCAGCAGTTCCGCATGGGTGTAGTCGGCGAACTCCAGGTGGTGGGCCACCCGTGAGGACAGGCCCGGATTGGCCGAGAAGAAGCGGTCCATCCGGTCGGGGTAGCCCGCGAAGATCACCACCAGGCTGGCGCGCTCGTTCTCCATCTCCTGCAACAGGATCTCGATCACCTCCTGCCCGTAGTCACGTTCGTTCTCCGGCCGGAACAGGTAGTAGGCCTCGTCGATGAACAGCACGCCGCCCGCCGCCTTGGCCAGCGCCTCCTTCGTCTTGGGCGCGGTGTGCCCGATGAATTGGCCCACCAGATCGTCCCGGGTGACGGTGTGCACCTTCGGTTTGCGGATGTAGCCGAGAGCATGCAGTATCTGCGCCATCCGCAGCGCCACCGTCGTCTTGCCCGTCCCCGGTCCACCGGTGAAGCTCATGTGCATAGTGGGCCGCGACGAGGTCAGCCCGAATCGCTGGCGCGCGCGGTCGATCAGCAGCAGCGCCGCTATCTCACGAACCCGCCGCTTCACCGGGGCCAGCCCGATCAGCTCCGCGTCCAGCTTGCGCAGCGTCTCCTCGACGTCGTGCCCGGCGACGTCGGCCGACAGATCGAGCACCGCGTCCTCGCCCAGAATTTCCGGCTCCTCGGGTTCAGCGGGCGCCGTCCGCACCGCGCCGGGGACGTCGGTCCCCGGCCGGTGCAGACGGAATCCGGAGCCGTTGCGCTCAGCCGCCATACCGCTCTCCCGGGCGGACGGTCGTCGCGTACGAGTGCAGGCCGTACTTCTGCCTGCGATCCGGCCCCTCCGTGCGGGTCAGCACGAAGCCGGGCTCGTCGGGCGGCCGCTGCACCAGGAAACTCAGCGCCGTCGTCTGCCTGGTGTAGCGCGCGTCATAGGCCAGCACCCGCACGTAATGGCGCGGGAAGGTGGCCCGGCACGCGTTGATCTCGGCCAGCACACCGTCGGGCTCGTCGAGATCGAACAACGGCAGGCCCCACATCTCCCAGTAGGCGTTGCGCGGATGCGGATCGTCGGTGTACTCGATGGACACCGGCCAGCTGTTGAGCAGCGCGTAGCGCACCTGGGCGGCGATCTGCTCGTCGGTCAGCGGCGGCAGGTAGCAGAACGTTCCGTGCCTGAGATACATCGGGTTTCCTTCCGGGTCGGTCAGCGGCTGGCCGTCGGCACGGCGTCCGGCGCGTCGGTGGAGGTGTAGTCGAAGGTGACATCGCCCCAGGTCGCCAGGGCGACGTCGAGCGGACGGCAGATCTCGGCCGCCTTGCGCAACACCTCGGGCCCCTCCTTCAGCAGGTCGCGGCCTTCGTTGCGGGCCTGCACGACCGCCTCGAGGGCGACCCGGTTCGCCTCCGCGCCCGCGGCGATGCCGAGCGGGTGCCCGATCGTGCCGCCGCCGAACTGCAGCACCACGTCGTCACCGAACAGGTCGAGCAGTTGATGCATCTGCCCGGCATGGATGCCACCGGAGGCCACCGGCATCACACCGGGCAGGCTCGCCCAGTACTGGTCGAAGAAGATCCCGTTGGCCGGCTCGGTCCGGATGTGGTTGTCCCGCAACGTGTCGTAGAACCCCTTGGTGGTCGCCGGATCGCCTTCCAGCTTCCCGACCACGGTGCCCGCGTGCAGATGGTCGACGCCGATCAGCCTGCACCACTTGGCCAGCACTCGGAAGCTGACGCCGTGCGTCTTCTGCCGCGTGTAGGTGGAATGCCCCGCCCGATGCAGATGCAGCAGCACGCCGTTGCGGCGCGCCCAGTGCGACATCGACTGCATCGCGGTGAATCCCACGGTGAGATCCATCATGATCACGACGCTGCCGAGTTCCTTGGCGAATTCCGCGCGCTCGTACATCTCCTCCATCGACGCAGCGGTCACATTGAGGTAGTGGCCTTTGATCTCGCCGGTCTCGGCCATCGCGCGATTCACGCCCTCCATCGCGAACAGGTAGCGGTCGCGCCAGCGCATGAACGGCTGCGAGTTGATGTTCTCGTCGTCCTTGGTGAAATCCAGGCCGCCTTTGCACGCCTCATAGATCACCCTCCCGTAATTGCGGGCGGATAGCCCGAGTTTCGGTTTCACCGTCGCGCCCAGCAGCGGCCTGCCGAATTTGTTGAGATATTCGCGCTCCATCACGGTGCCGTGCGGCGGCCCCTGGAACGTCTTCACGTACGCCACCGGAATGCGCATGTCCTCCAGCCGCAGGGCGAGCAGCGGCTTGAACCCGAACACGTTACCGATGATCGAGGAGGTCAGGTTGGTGATCGACCCCTCCTCGAACAGGTCGAGATCGTAAGCGACATAAGCGAAGTACTCGCCCGGCCGTCCGGGTACCTCGTCGATGCGGTAGCACTTCGCCTGATACCGCGAGTGCGCGGTGAGCCGGTCGGTCCACACCACCGTCCACGTCGCCGTGGAGGACTCGCCCGCCACCGCGGCCGCCGCCTCGATCGGGTCGACGCCGCGCTGCGGGGTCACCCGGAACACGGCGAGCACGTCGGTCTCCGACGGCTGATAGTCCGGCGCGTAATACCCCATCGACGCATAGGATTGGACACCCGGATCCCAGCGGTCGCGTTCGATTTCTTCGGCCATCGTTCCTCCTGCTGTGCCGCTGCGGGACACCCGCACCCGGGTGAACGGGCGTGCCTTGGGATTTCCAGGATGACGGGCCGGATACCGACAAACAATTTGATTGTTCCTCGCGATACCCAACGTTTTCGTTGAGTTTGTTACCGTCGTTCGGTGGGTATGGTGAGCGCGGCTCGGATGGAAACCTTCCTGGCCGTCGCCCGCCACGGCAGCATTCGCCGCGCCGCGGCGCAACTGCACATCACCGAGGCCGCCGTTTCCGCGGCCGTCGCACACATCGAGAAACAGCTCGGCGCCGAACTCCTCGCCAAGGCCGGGCGCGGCATCACGCTCACCGAGTCCGGACGCGTCTACGCCGAGTACTGCCGCGGCATCCTCGGCCTGATGAAAGAGGCGCAAGCCGCCGTACGCCGCGCCGAGACCGGGCGCCTGCGGATCGGCGTGGTCGCCACCGCGGGCGAATACGTCCTGCTGCGGCCGCTCGCGTCGTTCCGCCGCCGGTTCCCCGACATCGAGCTGAGCCTGTCGGTGCATCCGCGCGACGCGCTGTTCCTCGAATTGCAGCACCACGAAACGGATCTCGTCATCGCGGGCCGCCCGCCGCGCGACACCGGGTTAGTGGTGCGCGCTCGGCGGCCGAGCCGCCTGGTCGTGGTCGGACTGCCCGAGCTCGACCCGCTGCACACCACATGGCTGCTGCGCGGGCGCGGCTCGGGCACCCGGGAGGCCACCCTCGGCCTACTGGAACAACTCCGGATCGAACCGGCCACCCTCACCCTCGGTTCTCACGGCGCCGTCCTGGCCGCAGCGCGGGAAGGATTGGGCGTCACGCTGATTCACAGCGACGCCATCTCCCAAGACCTGGAGAACGGCGTGCTGCGCGTCCTCCCGGTCGAGGGCACCCCCCTGGACCGTCCATGGCATGCCATCACCACCCGCACTCCGACGCCCACCACCCGCCTGTTCCTCACCCATCTGCTCGACCCCGCCGAGGTCGGCTCCGACGTCTTTCACCCCCACTGATCCTCGTCTCGTACCGGAGCGCCGGTGCGGGGCAGCCGCCGGACCGATATGACAGACTGGCCCGCATGACTCGAGGGGACATACCGTCCAACGTGTCGGACACCGCGCGCTGGGTCGCGGCCTATCGGGCGCGCGAGACGACGCGCCCGGACGCACTCTTCCACGATCCGCTGGCCGACCGGCTGGCCGGAGAACGCGGCCACGCCATCGCCGACAGCGCACCTCGGATGATGCGGGGCGGGTGGCCGATCGTCACCCGGACCAAGCTGATCGACGACCTCATCACGAAAGCGATTGCCGAGGGCTGCGACCGCGTCCTCAACCTCGCGGCCGGCCTGGACACCCGCCCCTACCGGCTGGATCTCCCGGCCGAACTGCTCTGGATCGAGGCGGATCTGCCCGGAATCGTCGCCGAGAAGGACGACGCGCTCGCCGATCAGACGCCGCACTGCGTGCTCATCCGCCGAGCGGTCGATCTCGCCGACCCCAACGCCCGCGCGAAATTCCTCGACGAGGCGCTCGGCACGATCGGCCCGGTCGACGCCCCCGCATCGAAAGCCCTCGTGCTCACCGAGGGCCTACTGATGTACCTCGACCCGCCGACGGTCACCGATCTGGCGAACGCCCTGGCCCGACCGGAGATCGCCTGGTGGCTGCTCGACCTGAGCCTGGGCATGAAGAAGATGCGTTCCGGCGACACCTTCGCCAACGCACCGATGAAATTCGAGCCCCCCAACGGCGTCCGCTTCTTCGAAAACCTCGGCTGGCAGCCGATCGAACTGGAAAGCCTGCTGCTGCACGCCCGCAAATTCCGCCGCGCACCGTGGTACCTGCGCCCATTCACCTATCTGCCCCAGCCCGACCCACGCAAACCCATGCGCAACCCGTGGTCGGGCATCATCCGCTTCCGGCACGTCTGAGCGGGACGATCGGGTCGGCGGTAATCGCTTCCCCACCTTGTGCTCCCGTCCGAGGAGCCGAGAGGCCCCGCACCAGCGAGGCCTCTCGGCGATCGACGGTTGCGATCAAGGATCAGCCGTCGCCTTGCCCGCGCTGCTCCCATTCCGCTTTCCTGCGCAACCATTCCGCCTCACGCCGGTCACGGGCTTCCTCGGTGTTCGACTGTCGATACCACTCAATCAACGACAGCAAACGCGAGCCCTGTCGTGTGGCGGAAAAGACCGCCACGGTGAGCGGGTGCGGCGACCGATCCTGTCCGGACGGTCCCGCGACCGCTCGAGGTTGCCGATCCGGCCTACAGCTGGCCGTGGGGGGAGTCGAAGGTGAGCACGCGTCCGCCCAGTTGGATCTGGGCGCCGGGTGCGAGGGTGACCGGCTGGCCGGGGGCCGCACGCACCCAGTCCTGGCGTCCGGGATGACGGATGTGGGTGCCGTTGGTGGAACCGCCGTCCACGACCGTGACGTCCCAGTCGACGAGGCGGATCTCCGCGTGCGCGCGAGACATTCCGCCCGAGTTGTCCTCCAGGCGCAACGCGCGAGCGCCACGCGCGACGGCCTCGGAATACTCCGGCTCACGACCGAGCACGCAGTCACTGTCCAGTACGAACGACGTGCCGTCGTCCAGTAGCAGCACACCCAGCGGAGGGCGCACCCCCTGACTCAGCACGCAGGTGAGCTGATCCATCCGGATGCCGCATACCGCGCAGAACGACACTCGCGGATCGTTGTGGTGGTGGCGGGCGCACTGGAAGCCCTGCACGATCACCCGATGTCCCATTGTGTTCGAGCCGGTCGACCCGAGCGCGGCCGCGACGACCTCGGCCGACGGCACCACCGTCTCGGCGAGGTTCGCGTCGTTGGCGATGGCGTGCTCCCGGTCGGTGCGGTACGCGGGCCGCGCCGGCGCCCGGTCGGGTCGCGGTGGTATCGGCTGCGCCACCGGGGGTGTCACGCCCGCGCCCGGCGTGGCCCGGCGCGCCGCTGCCTGAAGGTCGACTTCCGTTGCGGCGTCGCCGGACTCCCCGCCCTTGCGCAGGCTCGGCGCCTGCGGCCGCTGCGCTCCCGCCGCCTGCTCCGCTCCAGGACGCCGTGCGGGCGGTGCTTGCGGTCCGGCGGCCCTGCCTCCCGCGACCGCCGCCGGGTCCGGCATCGCCGAGGCCGAAACGGAGTGCGGCACGGACGCCGCTCGTCCGGTGTGCTGTGGCTCCGGGCTTCGCTGCGGTTCGGGTGCGGATACCGGACGCGACTCGGCCGGCGCTTGCCGCGCGGAGTCCGTCTGAGATTGCCGCGTGGAGGCGCCGACGCCGCGGGGCGCCGGTTCACCGTCGTTCGCGCCGTCCAGCGCCCCGGTCCACCACACCACGCCCGACCCCGGTGCGAGCCCCTCGCCGAGCGCGAAGATGCCGCGCCCGGGCAGCGACTCCGCCGTCCATTCCGCCTCGTCCACGAACAGCCCCGCGCCGGCGCCGGGTGCGGGCGTGATCACACGGTCGACGGTGAATCCGGCGTCGCGGCCGCGAAGGATTTCCGTGTGGCCCGCACCGGAGAGGACAGCGGTGACTCCACCGTGCAGGAAAACCGCGAGACCGTTGTCCACCGGCGTGATCACGCCGAATTCGACCTCGTCCTCCTCGCCGTTGGCCAGCCCCATGAGCCAGGTCGTGGCCAGCCGCGCCACCGCGCGCCCGCTGCGGATGCGGTCCCGCGCCACGGCCCCGCGCACGATGTCCAGCAGCGCCGTCATCGTCCGGGCCGCCACCGTGTCCGCCGTGACCACGCCGTCGCCCCGATGCGCGACGACTACGACGGCGCCGCTCGCGCTCGCCACCAGGTGGGCGCCGGGCAAAACCTCGATCTGCGCGCTCACAGGAACCGTCCGCCTCGGAAGCGCCACCGGTGGAACACCACCCGCATCGGACCGTTCACGATGAGCCAGAACACGATCCAGGTGATGACGAACTGGATCAGGAACGCCGCGAGCGCCGGACGCAGATGCGCGGGCAGCACCACCGTGGTGTAACGCACGAGGACCCACATCAGCGCCCCCTCGTTGACGATGGTGATGAAACCGAACAGGGTCGGCCAATCCTTTTCCCAGCGGAACTGCTGCAGGAAATGGTAGAGCAGTTCCCACAGCACACCGACCAGAATGGTGCCCAGCAGAACCGACAATGTCACCCGGTACGCCTGGCCGGTGCTCAGCGAACCGGTCGGCAGAAACGGCGTGATGACCAGCGCGACGACGAAGCCGAGCACGCTCAGCGCGAGAATGCGGGTCTGGATTCGCCCGTTCAAGGTAGGAAGCATCGCTCAGATCTTCGCGTTCGTAACCCACAGCCACCATTGCCGCGTGGAGCGCAGTGGACCCATCCTGCGGCAGAACCCGACCGCGGCCAGATCGTCGGCGATCTCCTGCGCGGCGATCTGCAGGCCGAGGAAGGTGTCCACACCGACGAACGGCCCGCCGAGCGCCGCGCTGCCGGAGGCGTATATCCGGCCCGCGCCGCTGCGGGTGCCGATCAGCTCGAAGGTCGTCTCCACGTCCAGCCTGCCGAGTGGATTGCGCCCCGCGCCGGCGTGGTCCAGCAGGTCGGCCAGCAGCCGGTGCTCGCGGATATCGGCTTCCAACCCCGTGCAGTCGATGATGTAGTCGACGGTGGTGTCGAACGGTTGCGTCGGCGGTGGAAACGGCAGCGGCGCGCTGGTGTCCGGCAGAATCGTCGCGACCACGCCTTGGCGGCTCCCGGCGGGACGCGGAGCCCGCATCGTGCCTGCCATCACCTGGTACCAGCCCTCCCGGCGTCCGCGGCGCAACTGTTCCTGCCAGTTGTCCCGGATCGGGGTGTTGGTGCCCGAGATCTCCTTGTACGCCCGCGCCCGTTCCTCGCCTTGCAGCCGCCGCACCTTCTGCTTGAGCTGACCGCCCCACACCGACTTCGGATAGTTGAAACCCTGGTAGGCCCACCCGTCGCCGCCCTTGCGCCTGCTGAAGATGTTCTTGCCGTGCGGACCGGCGATATACGTGCGGAACAGGTGCAGGATGCGGGTGTCGAGCCGGTAGGAGTCCCGGTCGTCGATGAGCCGCTGTAAGACGCGGCTGGCCACGATCCCGCTGCCGCGGATGAGCACGGTGCCCGGACGGCGCTGCAGCGCCTGGTAGACGTGCTCGTGCGGTTCGTAGGCGTTGACCACGCGTGTCGGATCACGGTGGGTCTCGCGGTACTCCTGCAGGTCCGGCAGTAGCTTCAGACCCGGATAGCCCACCGCGACATGCACATACGTGCTGCGGAATGCCACCCGCTTGGTCGGCGTCGAGCCCGCGGGCGGGGTGAGGATGGTGAAGTATCCGCCACCGTGGCGCTTGCGGACCATCCGCACGTGGCCGCGGTGCAGCGAGCGGGTGTAGCCGATGCGGTGGAATTCCCGTTCCATGGCGGCGAAGGCCTGGCCCGCGCGCGGGGTGTAGTAGTTGGCGAAGATCGGCTCGGTGAAGACGTTCCACAGCGGCTTGATCGATCGGTCCGCGATGGCCTCTCGCACCGCGTAGGACGGGAAACCCCAGATGTTGTCGGGAGTCGAGGCCGAGTCGCTGCGCAGGCGCTCGCGGCGGGGGATCTGCGACACCCTGGTGAGGTACTCGTAGGACGCCCAGGGGTGCTCCTGCGGACCGAGCACCGCCATCGCCTCGGCGGGCACGCCGAAGATCCGGAGGGTGTCGTAGGTGACGAACGACCCGATTCCGCTGCCGATGGTCACGAACGGTACGTCGATCACCGGAATCCCCGCGCTGCCCAGCATTTCATCGGTCCACACGTCGGTGCCGACGAGGGCCTGCGTGATATCTCCCCGCATTGGGCGGACTTTACCGGCAGATTCTTATCGACTGCTTGCCATCGGCTTCAGCCGGACGACCCCGCCGGTGACGCGCGGTGCGCGACGCGCGCGAACGATCTGCGGCAAACCTGCCACGCGGTCCACCCTCGCGGACGTACCATGCCGTGCGTGGCCGATTCCCCTCGTTCCACCCCGCTGCGGGTTCTCGTGTACAGCAACGACGCCGACACCAGGCGTCAGGTGATCCAGGCCTTGGGCAAGCGTCCGAGCCAGGAGTTGCCGGAGTTCGAGTACCTCGAGGTCGCCACCGCCCCCGTGGTGATCGCACAGATGGATGCCGGAGGCATAGACCTGGCGGTGCTCGACGGCGAGGCCAGTCCGGCCGGCGGACTCGGCATCGCCAAGCAATTGAAGGACGAGGTCGATCCGTGCCCGCCGTTACTGGTGCTCACCGGCCGGCCCGACGACGCCTGGCTTGCCAGCTGGTCGCGCGCCGAGGCCGCGGTGGCGCATCCGATCGATCCGCTCCGGCTCACCGAGGCCGTCGTCGCGCTGCTGCGCAGCCGTTCCGCGGCCTGACCGAGAGACGCGCTCACCCGCGGCCACACTCCGGGCATTCATAGCGATCATGAATTAGTCCAGCCGTCGGGGCGGTCGCGGTCCGAGGCCGGGAAAACGCCCTCCGAACTCTCCCCCTTCCACTCCCCCGGTCGCTGTGCCGCTGTCGCCCTCCCCGACTCCGAACCCGCTCGGGACCACATTTGACGTCGCAGTACGCGACAGCCCGGCATTGCCAACTGACCGTTCACCCAACGTCGCGCGCGCCTTCCCGGATTACCACCGTTTCGGTCATAAATGCTTGTACTGAATTCGATCAAACAGCGTCGCCAAACCCGCTGCGGAGTTCCCTATCGGTTGTAGGCTGTGCCGTACCTCACATGGAAGCGGATCAGGGAATGACCGGTTCCAGGTAGAGCCGAGGGCGAGTCTGGCCGAGGCGGACAACGACGTCAGCCCGCCTCGGACGCTGTTGTCAGCTGCAGCTCGCAAGGAGGGGAAGTGCAGTCGTGAATATCGAGGTGCCGACGCTCGTACTCGGCGCGATCGCGGCGGCGTTCGCGCTGTTCTCCATTGTCCTATCCGCCCTGGTCGGCCCGAAACGACGCAACCGGGCGAAGCTGGAACCCTACGAATGCGGTATCGAACCCACTCCGCATGCCGTGGCCGGCGGACCGGGAAACGTGACCGGGCAACGCTTTCCGGTGAAGTACTACCTCACCGCGATGTTGTTCATCATCTTCGACATCGAGATCGTGTTCCTCTACCCGTGGGCAGTCCACTTCGATGCGCTCGGTCTCTTCGGTCTGGCCGCGATGGCGTTGTTCATCGTCAACGTCTCGGTGGCCTACGCCTACGAGTGGAAGCGCGGCGGGCTCAGCTGGGACTGAATGCCGCGCAGCCGAATTCGTAGCCGACGAGTGGAAGCGAGTCAGTAGAACATGGGTCTCGAGGAAAAACTGCCCAGCGGCTTCCTGCTGAGCACGGTCGAGGATTTCGCCGGATTCCTGCGCAAGGGCTCCCTGTGGCCTGCCACCTTCGGGCTGGCGTGCTGCGCCATCGAGATGATGGCCACCGGCGGAGGCCGTTTCGATATCGCCCGTTTCGGCATGGAAGCCTTCCGTGCATCGCCGCGGCAGGCCGATCTGATGATCGTCGCAGGCCGGGTGAGCCAGAAGATGGCCCCGGTCCTGCGCCAGGTCTATGACCAGATGACCGAACCGAAATGGGTACTGGCGATGGGCGTCTGTGCCTCGTCGGGCGGGATGTTCAACAACTACGCCATCGTGCAGGGCGTCGATCATGTGGTGCCGGTCGACATCTACCTGCCCGGCTGCCCGCCCCGGCCGGAGATGCTGCTCAACGCGATCCTGGCACTGCACGCCAAAATTCAACAGATGCCGCTCGGCGTCAATCGCGAGGAGGCCATCCGCGCCGCCGAACAGGCGGCGCTCGCCTCGACGCCGACCATCCGGATGGAGGGTCTGCTGCGATGACCTTCGACACCCCCGACGACACCGACGCCCCGCCCGCGCACGACGCGATCGACGCCGCGGCCACCGCGGGCCCCGAAGGCACCCTGCCCGAGGAGGACTCCGCACAGACCGGCGGCGACGTGATCGGCGTGCGCCGTGGCATGTTCGGTGTCACCGGCACCGGCGACACCTCCGGTTACGGCCGGCTGGTGCGCCCGGTCACCCTGCCCGGCAGCACGCCCGCCCCGTACGGCGGGTACTTCGACCAGGTGGTCGACGCGCTGCGTGCGGCGCTCATCGCCACCGGCGTCCGCCTGGAAGCGGCGCTGGAGAAAGTGATCGTCTTCCGCGGCGAACTCACCCTGCACGCGCACCGTGAGCAGCTGCTGACCGTGGCTCGCGCCTTGCGCGACGACCCCGCACTGCGATTCGAGCTCTGCCTCGGCGTCGACGGCGTGCACTATCCGGAGGATTCCGGACGTGAACTGCATGCCGTCTATCACCTCATGTCGATCACGCACAACCGCCGCCTGCGGGTAGAGGCCGCCGCGCCGGACGCGGACCCGCACATTCCGTCGCTCTACGAGGTGTATCCGACCACCGATTGGCACGAACGCGAGACCTACGACTTCTTCGGCATCCGGTTCGACGGGCACCCCTCGCTCACCCGGATCACCATGCCGGACGACTGGCGCGGCCACCCCCAGCGCAAGGACTACCCGCTCGGCGGGATCCCGGTCGAATACAAGGGCGCGCGCATCCCGCCGCCCGACGAGCGGAGGGCATACAGCTGATGAACGACACCGACACCGAGCCCGATGTCACCGACCCCGAGCCCACCACGATCACCGTCGCGGGACAGGACTGGGACCAGGTGGCCGAGACGCTGTCCGGCGCGGGCGAGGAACGCATCGTCGTCAACATGGGTCCGCAGCACCCGTCCACCCACGGCGTGCTGCGCCTGATCCTGGAGATCGAAGGCGAAACGGTCACCGAGGCCCGCTGTGGCATCGGCTACCTGCACACCGGAATCGAGAAGAACCTCGAATTCCGCAACTGGACCCAGGGCGTCACCTTCGTCACCCGCATGGACTACCTGTCGCCGTTCTTCAACGAGACGGCGTACTGCCTGGGCGTGGAGAAGCTGCTCGACATCACCGAACAGATCCCCGAGCGCGCCACGGTCGTGCGCGTGCTGCTGATGGAGCTCAACCGCATCTCCTCGCACCTGGTCGCCCTCGCCACCGGCGGCATGGAACTGGGCGCGCTGACGCCGATGCTGTTCGGCTTCCGCGAACGCGAGCTCATCCTCGACGTGTTCGAGACGATCACCGGCCTGCGCATGAACCACGCCTACATCCGCCCCGGCGGCCTGGCTCAGGACCTGCCCGACAACGGGGTCACCAAGGTGCGCGAACTGCTCGCGCTGCTGCCCAAACGGCTGCGCGACATGGAACACCTGCTCACCGCCAACCCGATCTGGAAGGCGCGCACCCAGAACATCGGCTACCTCGACCTGCAGGGGTGCATGGCCCTCGGCATCACCGGTCCCGTGCTGCGCGCCACCGGCCTGCCGCACGATCTGCGCAAAGCCCAGCCCTACTGCGGCTACGAGAACTACGAGTTCGACATCCCCACCACCACCGGATGTGACTGCTACGGCCGTTACGTCATCCGGGTGGAGGAGATGAAGGAGTCGCTGAAAATCGTCGAGCAGTGCCTGGACCGGCTGCGTCCCGGCCCGGTCATGATCGACGACAAGAAGATCGCCTGGCCGGCCGACCTCCAGGTCGGCGCGGACGGACTCGGCAACTCCCCCAAGCACATCGGCAAGATCATGGGCACGTCCATGGAGGGGCTGATCCACCACTTCAAGCTGGTCACCGAAGGCATCCGCGTCCCCGCGGGCCAGGTGTACACGGCGGTGGAGTCACCGCGCGGCGAACTGGGCGTGCACATGGTCAGCGACGGCGGCACCCGGCCCTACCGGGTGCACTATCGCGACCCCTCGTTCACCAATCTGCAAGCGGTCGCGGCGATGTGCGAAGGCGGCATGGTCGCCGACGTCATCGCCTCGGTCGCCAGCATCGACCCGGTCATGGGCGGAGTGGACCGATGAATTCGGCAACACACGGGGATATCCCGAACGGCGGCTACGGAACCAGTGGGACGCAAGTCCTGCTCAAGCTCAGCACCCGGCCCGAGCCCTATCAGCCTTTCGTGCGCGAACGGCTCGAAACCGACGCCAAGGAGATCATCGCGCGCTATCCGCATCCGCGCTCGGCGCTGCTGCCGCTGCTGCACCTGGTGCAGTCCGAGGAAGGCTACGTCACCGGCACCGGCATCGAGTTCTGCGCGGAGCAATTGGGTTTGACGGGCGCCGAAGTCACCGCGGTGGCCACCTTCTACT
This sequence comes from Nocardia niwae NBRC 108934 = DSM 45340, assembly GCF_001613465.1. GTDB lineage: Bacteria > Actinomycetota > Actinomycetes > Mycobacteriales > Mycobacteriaceae > Nocardia > Nocardia niwae. Next base: position 68,169 of record NZ_BDCK01000022.1, read on the forward strand.
CGATGTTCCGGCGCACACCCACCGGCGACTACCACGTCGGGGTATGCACCAACACGCTGTGCGCGGTCATGGGCGGCGACGCCATCCTCGCCGCGCTCGAGCGCCACCTCGGCGTCGGGCACGGCGAGACCACGGCGGACGGATCGATCACCCTCGAGCACGTCGAGTGCAACGCGGCCTGCGACTTCGCGCCGGTGGTCATGGTCAACTGGGAATTCTTCGACAACCAGACCCCCGAATCCGCGCGGGCCCTGGTCGACGCGCTGCGAGCCGGGCAGCAGGTCACCCCGAGCCGGGGCGCGCCGCTGTGCACGTTCAAGCAGACCGCCCGCATCCTCGCCGGGTTCCCCGACGAGCGCCCCGGCGTGCTCGACGGCGCCGCCGGTGACGCGACGCTCGCCGGTCTGCGGGTCGCCCGCGAACAGGGTATGCAAGCCCCTGCTCCACAAGAAGATCCGGAGGTTGCGCGATGACGCTCACTCCGGTGCTGAGCACCTACTGGGACGATCCGCAGTCCTGGACGATGGACACCTATCTGCGCCACGACGGCTACCAGGCGCTGCGCACCGCCCTGCGGATGGAACCGGACCAGATCATCCAGGCCGTCAAAGACGCGGGCCTGCGCGGCCGCGGCGGCGCAGGCTTCCCCACCGGCATGAAATGGAGTTTCATCCCGCAGGGCCCCGGACCAGACGGCGTCACCAAACCGCACTACCTGGTGGTGAACGCCGACGAGTCGGAACCAGGCACCTGCAAAGACATTCCGCTGATGCTCGCCTCGCCGCACGCGTTGATCGAAGGCGTCGTCATCGCGGCCTACGCCATTCGCGCGGCGCACGCGTTCATCTACGTGCGCGGCGAGGTCGTTCCGGTGCTGCGGCGCCTGCAGGCCGCGGTGGCCCAGGCCTATGCGGCGGGTTTCCTGGGGCACGACATCCTCGGTTCCGGCTACGACCTCGAGCTGATCGTGCACGCGGGCGCGGGCGCCTACATCTGCGGTGAGGAAACGGCACTGCTGGACTCGCTGGAAGGCCGCCGCGGCCAGCCTCGCCTGCGTCCGCCGTTCCCCGCCGTCGCCGGGCTGTATGCCTGCCCGACCGTGGTGAACAACGTGGAATCCATCGCCAGCGTGCCGCCGATCATCCGCAACGGCATCGCCTGGTTCCGCTCCATGGGCAGCGAGAGGTCACCCGGATTCACCCTTTACTCGCTGTCGGGTCACGTCGCCCGGCCGGGGCAGTACGAGGCGCCGCTCGGCGTCACACTGCGTGAACTGCTCGGCTACGCGGGCGGCGTGCGCGCCGGGCACCGGGTGAAGTTCTGGACACCCGGCGGGTCGTCCACGCCGCTGTTCACCGAGGAGCACCTCGACGTGCCGCTCGACTACGAAGGCGTCGCGAGCGCGGGATCCATGCTCGGCACCAAGGCACTGCAGATCTTCGACGACACCACCTGCGTGGTGCGGGCCGTGCTGCGCTGGACCCAGTTCTACGCCCACGAGTCCTGCGGCAAGTGCACGCCCTGCCGGGAGGGCACCTACTGGCTGGTGCAATTGCTGGAACGGATCGAAGCGGGCACCGGCGTCACGTCCGACCTGGACAAGCTCCTCGACATCAGCGACACCATCAACGGCAAGTCGTTCTGCGCCCTCGGCGACGGCGCGGCCAGTCCGATCATCTCCTCGCTGAAGTACTTCCGCGACGAATACGCCGAGCACCTGCGGCTCGGCGCATGCCCATTCGACCCGGCGCGCTCCACCGCATGGGCCGAGTCAGGAGAAGAGGTCCGATGAAACCGGTATCGCGCAGCGATTCGATCAACGGTGGCGGCCGGGCGACGGGTGGGCCCGCCATCGTGCGAGACCACACCGGCGGGCCCGCTCCCGCCGACCTGGTGACCGTGACCATCGACGACACGGAGGTCAGCGTCCCGCCGGGCACGCTGCTGATCCGTGCCGCCGAACTCATCGGCATCCAGATCCCCCGCTTCTGTGACCATCCGCTGCTGGACCCGGTCGGCGCCTGCCGCCAATGCCTGGTCGAGGTCGAGGGACAGCGCAAGCCGGTCGCCTCCTGCACCATGGCCGTCACCGACGGCATGGTGGTCCGCACCCAGCTCACCTCGCCCGCCGCCGACAAGGCGCAGGAGGGCGTGATGGAACTGCTGCTGATCAACCATCCGCTCGATTGCCCGGTGTGCGACAAGGGCGGCGAATGCCCGCTGCAGAACCAGGCGATGTCCACCGGCCGCGCCGAATCCCGGTTCGACGGCCGCAAACGTACATATCCCAAACCGATTCCGCTGTCCACGGCCGTGCTGCTGGACCGGGAACGCTGCGTGCTCTGCGCCCGCTGCACCCGGTTCTCCCAGCAGATCGCGGGCGATCCGTTCATCGAATTGATGGACCGCGGCGCTCTGCAACAGGTCGGCACCGCACAGGCCGAACCGCTGGACTCCTACTTCTCCGGCAACACCGTGCAGATCTGCCCGGTCGGCGCGCTCACCGGCACCGCCTACCGATTCCGCGCGCGGCCGTTCGATCTGGTGTCCAGCCCGAACGTCTGCGAGCACTGCGCCTCCGGCTGCGCCCAGCGCACCGACCACCGGCGCGGCAAGGTCCTGCGCCGGCTGGCCGGGGACGACCCGCAGGTCAACGAGGAGTGGAACTGCGACAAGGGCCGGTGGGCGTTCGCCTACGCCACCGAGCCCGACCGGCTCACCACCCCTCTGGTGCGTGGCTGGGACGGCGAACTCGCCCCCGCCTCCTGGTCGCAGGCGCTGGCCGCCGCCGCGGAGGGATTGGCCGCGTCGTTCGGCAACGCGGGCGTGCTCGTCGGCGGCCGGGTCACCGAAGAGGACGCCTACGCCTACGCGAAGTTCGCACGGGTCGCCCTCGGCACCAACGACATCGACTTCCGCTCCCGCGCGCATTCGGCGGAGGAGGCCGACTTCCTCGCCGCCCGCGTCGCGGGCCAGGACGGCACGGTGACCTACGACAGCATGGAGGCCGCGCCGGTCGTCCTGCTCGTCGGATTCGAACCCGAAGAAGAATCGCCGATCGTCTACCTGCGGTTGCGCAAGGCCGCCCGCAAGAACCGCCTGCCGATCTACTCGCTCGCGCCGTACTCCTCACGCGGGCTCGACCGCATGTCCGGCCGACTGATGCGCGCCGTGCCGGGGGCCGAGCCGCATCTGCTCGACGCCATCCGCACCGGCGAGATCACCACGCCCGGCGCGGATCCCGCCCAGCTGGCCGATCTGGCCCGGCTGCTGCGCGAACCCGGCGCCGTGATCATGGTCGGCGAGCGGATGGCAGGTGTCGCGGGCGCGCTGTCGGCCGCCGTGCGCCTCGCCGAGGCGACCGGAGCGGCCCTGGCCTGGGTGCCGCGCCGGGCCGGCGAACGCGGCGCGGTCGAAGCGGGCGCGCTGCCCGGCCTGCTGCCCGGCGGCCGGCCCGTCGCCGATCCCCGTGCCCGCCAACAGGTTCGGGCGGTCTGGAACGTGCCCGAGCTGCCCGTCGGCGCGGGCCGGGATACGACGGCCATCCTGGAGGCCGCGTCCGGGCTCGGCGCCCTGGTCATCGGCGGTGTCGACGTCGCCGATCTGCCCGACCCGGCCGCCGCGCTGGCCGCCATCGACGCGGCCAGGTTCGTGGTGAGCCTGGAACTGCGCCGCAGCCCGGTCACCGAACGCGCCGACGTGGTGTTCCCGGTGGCCGCGGCCATGGAGAAGGCAGGCACCTTCCGCACCTGGGAGGGCAGGCCACGCCCGTTCGCCGCCGCGCTCGGCGACGACATGGTGCGCCGACGGACCGCGCCGCTGTCGGATCAGCGGGTGCTGCACGCCGTCGCCGAGGAGATGTCGGTGCGCTTGGGCCTGCCCGACGTCGAGTCCGCCCGCGCCGAACTCGCCGAACTCGGCGCGTGGGACGGCGCGCCCGTCACCGCACCCACCCACCAGCCGCATCCGCTGCCGCGGCCCGAACCCGGCACCGCGGTGCTCGCCAGTTGGCGGATGCTGCTGGACGAGGGGCGCATGCAGGACGGCGAACCGAATCTCGCGGGCATCGCCCGGCCTCCGGTGGTGCGCCTGTCGGCCGCCACCGCCGCCGAACTCGGCGTGCAGCCCGACGATCCGGTCACCGTCGCCACCAGCCGTGGCGCCGTCACGCTGCCCCTGATGATCAGCGACCTGCCCGAGCGGGTGGTGTGGCTGCCGCAGCACTCGCCCGGCTGCTCCATCGCCGAGCAGCTCGCCGTCCAGCCCGGCGCGATCGTGCATCTGCGGCACGCCGACGAGAGGATGAAGGAGCACCGTCATGAGTGATCTCGCCACACTCGTCACGGCGTCCGCGGTGACGTACGCCGCGGACTCCGATCCCTACACTCCCGCGGGATTCGGGCACGACCCGCTGTGGCTCGTGATCGCCAAAGCCGTGGCCGTCTTCGTCTACCTGATGCTGATCCCGCTGATCGCCGTGCTCGCGGAACGAAAGATCGTGGCACGCATGCAGATGCGGATCGGCCCGAACCGGACCGGGCCGTTCGGGTCGTTGCAGAGCATCGCCGACGGCGTGAAGATGGCTCTCAAAGAGGACATCGTCCCGGCGATCGTGGACAAGCCCATCTACATCCTCGCGCCGGTCGTCTCGGTGGTGCCCGCGTTCATGGCGTTCGCGGTGATCCCGCTCGGACCCGAGGTGTCGGTCTTCGGAGTCACCACCCCGCTGCAGCTCACCGATCTGCCGGTGGCGGTGCTGTACATCCTCGCGATCACGTCCATCGGCGTCTACGGCATCGTGCTCGCCGGCTGGTCGTCGGGCTCCACCTATCCGCTGCTGGGCGGGTTGCGCTCGACCGCGCAGGTCATCTCCTACGAGATCGCGATGGCGCTGTGCTTCGCGACGGTGTTCCTGCTCGGTGGCACCATGGCCACCTCCGGCATCGTGTCCGCCCAGGAAGGCACCTGGTATGTGTTCCTGCTGCTGCCGTCGTTCCTGATCTACTGCGTCTCGATGGTCGGCGAGACCAACCGGGCGCCGTTCGACCTGCCCGAGGCCGAGGGCGAGCTGGTCGGCGGCTTCCACACCGAGTACTCCTCGCTCAAGTTCGCCATGTTCATGCTGGCCGAGTACGTCAACATGGGCACGGTGTCCGCGCTGGCCACCACCTTGTTCCTCGGCGGCTGGCGGGCGCCGTGGCCGCTGAACATGTGGGACGGCGCGAACTCCGGGTGGTGGCCGGTGCTGTGGTTCACCGCCAAGGTCTGGACGTTCCTGTTCGTGTTCATCTGGCTGCGCGGCACACTGCCCCGGCTGCGCTACGACCAATTCATGAACCTGGGCTGGAAACTGCTGATCCCGACTTCGCTGGCGTGGGTCATGGTGGTGGCCACCGCGCGGGTGCTGCAAGCCGAGGGCTATCCGGTGCAGACTCCGATCCTGGTGATCGGCGGCTTGGTCGTCACCGGCCTGCTGGTGCTGCAGTTCCTGCGGGCGGGACGGGCCGGGGCGACGCTTCCGGTGGTCGAGGAGCCCGTCGCCGCGGACTCCGGCGACTCGACGGTCTTCCTCGGCTTCCCGGTGCCGCCGCTGCCCGCCGACGCGCACGCGCGCGACGCCACCCGCACCAAAGCGGGCCTGTTCGAGCCACTTTCCGGGTTCGCGGTCACCGCCACCACCATGTTCAAGAAGCCGAACACCGAGTTCTATCCCGAGCAGAAGACGCCGACCGCGCCGCGCTACCACGGCAGGCATCAACTCAACCGCCATCCCGACGGCTTGGAGAAGTGCATCGGCTGCGAACTGTGCGCATGGGCCTGCCCCGCCGACGCGATCTACGTCGAAGGCGCCGACAACACCGACGCCGAACGGTTCTCACCCGGTGAACGGTACGGGCGGGTCTACCAGATCAACTACCTGCGCTGCATCGGCTGCGGATTGTGCATCGAGGCCTGCCCCACCCGGGCGCTGACGATGACCAACGACTACGAGATGACCGACGACAACCGGGCCGATCTGATCTATGAGAAGGATCGGTTGCTCGCCCCGCTGCAGCCCGGGATGACCGCCCCGCCGCACGCCATGCACCCCGGCTCCGACGAGGCGGACTACTACCTCGGCCGGGTGCCCGGCGCCGCGCCTGCCGCCAACGGAGCCACGGCGACCGACGCGCCCCGGCAGCCCGCCACCGCCACCGCGGGCGTGGAAGGAGCGAAGCGATGACCGAACTGATCCTGGCCGCGGAGCCGTTGACTCGCGCGTCCACCGGCGAAACCGTCCAGTTCTGGATCCTCGCCCCGCTGGCCGTGCTCGGCGCGCTCGGCATGGTGTTCGCACCCAAAGCGGTGCACTCCGCACTGTGCCTGGCCGCCACGATGATCGCGCTGGCTTCGTTCTACATCGCCCAGGACGCGCTGTTCCTCGGCGTGGTGCAGATCGTGGTCTATACCGGCGCGGTGATGATGCTGTTCCTGTTCGTGCTGATGCTCGTCGGCGTCGACTCCGCGGAATCGCTGAAGGAGACCATCCGCGGCCAGCGGCTCGCCGCGGCCGCGGTGGGCATCGGCTTCGGGCTGCTGCTCAGCGGCGGCATCGCCCACGGCGTGCGGGAGTCCGGAGTCACTTTTCCCGCCATCGGTTTCCCCGGTCGCGACGTCATCGCCGAACTGGCCGAGCTGATCTTCCTGCGCTACGTGTGGGCCTTCGAACTCACCGGAGCGCTGCTGATCACCGCCACCATCGGCGCGATGGTCCTGGCCCACCGTGAGCACTTCGGACCCCGCGCCGATCAGCGCGAACTGTCGCGCCGCCGGTTCCGTGAGAAGGGGCATCGCGCGACTCCGCTGCCCACCCCCGGCGTCTACGCCAGGCACAACGCGGTGGACATCCCGGCGCGGCTGCCCGACGGGTCGTTCGAGGAACTGTCGGTCAGCACCATCCTGCGCCACCGCCGCACCAGGGCGCTCACCGAAGCGGCCGTCATCTCGGTCGGCACCACGCCCGCATCGGACGGGACCGACAACCCCAGCGACGAGGAAGGCAACCGGTGAACCCCGAGAACTACCTGTTCCTGTCCGCCCTGCTGTTCACCATCGGCGCGGCCGGAGTGCTGCTGCGGCGCAACGCCATCGTGGTGTTCATGTGCATCGAGTTGATGCTCAACGCGGTGAACCTCGCGTTCGTCACCTTCGCCCGAATGCACGCCGACCTCGACGGGCAGGTGTTCGCGTTCTTCACGATGGTGGTCGCCGCCGCCGAGGTGGTCGTCGGCCTGGCAATCATCATGACCATCTTCCGCACCCGCCGCTCGACCTCGGTCGACGACGCCAACCTGCTGAAGTTCTGACGTGGACACCGCAACGCTGTGGCTGCTGCCCGCCCTCCCCCTGGCGGGCGCGATCGTCCTGCTCCTGACCGGACGCTACGCCGACAAGTGGGGTCATCTGTTCGGCACCGCGATAGCGCTGGCATCGTTCGTGGTCGCCGTGCTCGGATTCGCCGACATGCTCGGCCGCGACACCGCCGACCGCGCGATGCACCAGGACCTGTTCAGCTGGGTCCCGGTGGCCGGCCTCCAGGTCGACTTCTCCCTGCAGGTCGACCAGCTGTCGATGTGCTTCGCCCTGCTGATCACCGGCGTGGGCTCGCTCATCCACGTCTACTCGATCGGCTACATGAGCCACGATCCGGCGCGACGACGGTTCTTCGCCTATCTGAACCTCTTCCTCGCGGCCATGCTGCTGCTGGTTCTGGCGAACAACTACCTCGTGCTCTACCTCGGCTGGGAGGGCGTCGGACTGGCCTCCTACCTGCTCATCGGGTTCTGGCACGAAAAGCCCTCGGCGGCAACGGCGGCCAAGAAGGCCTTCGTCGTCAACCGGGTCGGTGACATGGGCTTGGCCATCGCGATGATGGTGATGTTCGCGACGTTCGGTTCGATCGACTTCGGCGTCGTGTTCGGCGCCGCGCCCGCCGCGAGCGAGGGCACGCTCACCGCGATCGGCCTGTTGCTGCTGCTGGCCGCATGCGGCAAGTCCGCCCAGGTGCCGCTGCAGTCCTGGCTCGGTGACGCGATGGAGGGCCCCACGCCCGTGTCGGCGCTCATCCACGCCGCCACCATGGTCACCGCGGGCGTGTACCTGATCGCGCGTTCCCACGCGATCTTCGATCTCGCGCCCGGCGCCCGTCTCGGCGTGGTGCTGGTGGGTGCGGTCACCCTGCTGTTCGGCGCGATCATCGGCTGCGCGAAAGACGACATCAAGAAGGCGCTGGCCGCCTCGACGATGAGCCAGATCGGCTACATGGTGCTGGCCGCCGGACTCGGACCCGCCGGCTACGCCTTCGCCATCATGCACCTGCTCACCCACGGGTTCTTCAAGGCCGGGCTGTTCCTCGGGGCCGGTTCGGTCATGCACGCGATGGACGACGAAACCGACATGCGCCGCTACGGGGGACTGCGCACGCTGCTGCCGATCACCTACGTCACCTTCGGCCTCGGCTATCTGGCGATCATCGGGGTGCCGCCGTTCGCCGGATTCTTCTCCAAGGACCGGATCATCGAGGCGGCGTTCAACCAAGGCGGTGTGGGCGGGATCGCGCTGGGCCTGGCGGCGTTGCTCGGTGCGGGCCTGACCGCGTTCTACATGACGCGGGTGATGTTGATGACGTTCTTCGGCGAGCGCCGGTGGAAGCCCGACACCCACCCGCACGAGTCGCCCGCGGTGATGACGGGCCCGATGATCCTGCTCGCTCTCGGTTCGGTGGGCGCGGGAGCGGTGTTCGTCTTCGGCTCCTCGCTGCAGAACTGGCTCGAGCCGGTCGTCGGCACCCACCACGGCGCCGAAACCGTGCCCGCGGCGCTGGTCACGATTCTCGCGCTCGGCGTGGTCGCCGTCGGCGTCGCGGTCGCCTACTCGCAGTACGCACAACGCGACATCCCCGAGACCGCGCCCGAAACCGTGTCCGCGGTGACCGTCGCGGCGCGGCGCGACCTCTACGGCGACGCGGTCAACGAAGCCGCGTTCATGCGACCCGGACAGCATCTGACCCGGGCGCTGGTCTTCCTCGACAACCGCGGTATCGACGGCGTCGTCAACGGCACCGCGGCACTGATCGGCGGGTTGTCCGCGCGGGCCCGGCGAGTGCAGTCCGGATTCGTGCGCTCCTATGCCCTGTCCATGTTCACCGGCGCGGCCCTGGTGGCCGCCGCCCTGCTGGCGGTGAGGTTGTGGTGAACGAGTTCCCCTGGTTGACGACGCTGTGGCTGGTTCCGGTCGTCGGTGCGGCGATCGTGCTGGCACTGCCTGCCGCGCAGCGCACCCTCGCTCGTGCCATGGCACTGGGTTTCTCGGTGCTGGTGCTGGGTATCGGTGTCGGGCTGGCCGTGCGGTTCGATACCGCAGGCGTCCAGTACCAGTTCGTCGAATCCCATCAATGGATTCCGGCGTTCGGCGCCGGCTACACCCTCGGCCTCGACGGCATCGCACTGGTGCTGGTGCTGCTGACCGCGGCGCTGGTCCCCATACTGATCCTGGCGGGCTGGCACGACGAACGCGAAGTCGGCAGCGGCACACGGGTGGCGCACACCTACGTCGCGCTCATCCTGCTCGTCGAGGCGATGGTGCTGATCTCCTTCGTCGCCCTGGACATCCTGCTGTTCTACGTGTTCTTCGAGGCGATGCTCATCCCGATGTACTTCCTCATCGGCGGGTTCGGGCCGCGCACCGGAGATGCCCTGCTGCGCAGGCAACGCTCCCGCGCGGCGGTGAAATTCCTGCTGTACAACCTGTTCGGCGGGCTGATCATGCTGGCCGCGGTGATCGGGTTGTACGTCGTCACCGCCCGCGAAGGGCTGGGCGAGGGTTCAGCGGGCACATTCGATTTCCGCACAGTGGTCGCCGCCGCCAACGCCGGACAGCTCGGCGCCGCCCCGGCGGTGCTCAATGCCCTGTTCCTCGGCTTCATGTTCGCTTTCGCGGTCAAAGCTCCGCTGTGGCCGCTGCACACCTGGCTGCCCGACGCCGCCGTCGCGGCCACGCCGTCCAGCGCGGTGCTGATGATGGCGGTGGTCGACAAGGTGGGCACCTTCGGCATGCTGCGCTACTGCCTGCTCCTGTTCCCCGGCGCGTCGGACACCTATGCGCCGCTGGTGATCACGCTCGCGGTGATCGGCATCGTGTACGGCGCTCTGCTGGCCATCGGGCAGACCGACGTGATGCGCCTGATCGCCTACACCTCGATCTCCCACTTCGGCTTCATCATCCTCGGCGTCTTCGCGATGACCAGCCAGGGTCAAACCGGCGCGACGCTCTACATGGTCAACCACGGCATCTCGACCGCCGCGCTGTTCCTGGTGGCCGGATTCCTGGTCTCGCGGCGAGGTACCCGGCTCATCGCCGAGTACGGCGGCGTGCAGAAGGTGGCTCCCGTGCTCGCAGGCACCTTCTTCATCGCCGGCCTGGCGACGCTGTCGCTGCCTGGGCTCGCTCCCTTCGTGAGCGAATTCCTCGTTCTGATCGGGACGTTCACCCGCTACCAGTTCGCCGCCGTGGTCGCCGCCAGCGCGCTGGTGCTCGCGGCCCTCTACATCCTGTGGCTCTACCAGCGGATGATGACGGGGCCGGTGCAGAAGGGCAACGAGCGAATCCATGATCTCGCGCCGCGCGAAGTCGTCGTGGTTGTCCCGCTGATCGTCGCGCTGCTGTTTCTGGGCATCTATCCGAAAGTCCTGACCGACTTCATCAATCCCGCGGTGAGCCAGACGCTCACCACCATCGGCCGCAACGATCCCGCACCGTCGACACCGACGGAAGCGGAATCGGCCCACCATTCCGGAGGTGCCCACAAGTGAACGTCCCGGCCTCCGCTACGACGCTCGCCGCGAGCGTCCCCGCACCGAGCATCGAATACGGCGCGCTGTCCCCGATGCTCATCGTGTTCGGCGCCGCCGTACTCGGCGTCCTCGCCGAAGCGTTCGTCGCCCGGCACCGCCGCTATGCCACGCATCTGGTGCTGAGCGTGGCCGGCCTGGCGGCGGCGCTGGCCGCCGTGGTCGCGCTGGCGGGCACCGAGACCACCGCGGTCGCCGGTGCGGTCGCGATCGACGGCGTGACGCTGTTCCTGCAGGGCGCCATCCTGGTCGTCTCGATCCTCGGGGTGCTGTTCATCGCCGAGCGTGGAGCCGAGCCCCGCGCCCAGGCACGGTCCGGCCCGGGAACGTGGAGCCGAGCCGCCGCTACGCGGGCGCGGGGTGTGGACGCCTTCACGCCACAGGCGTCGGCGGTTCCCGGCAGCGCGGCCGAAGCGGCGGCGCTGCGCGCGGGCGTGGCCACCACCGAAGTGTTCCCGCTGACGCTGCTCGCTGTCGGCGGCCTGCTGCTGTTCCCGGCGTCCAACGACCTGCTGACCATGTTCGTCGCCCTCGAAGTGCTGTCGCTTCCGCTGTACCTGCTGTGCGGGCTGGCCCGGCGCAAGCGGTTGCTCTCCCAGGAGGCGGGGCTGAAGTACTTCCTGCTCGGCGCGTTCTCCTCGGCGTTCTTCCTCTACGGCGTCGCGCTGCTGTACGGCCAGGCGGGCACGGTGCGGCTCGGCGGTATCGCCGACGCGATCGCGCAGCATCCGGACAACGCGACGCTGGCTGTGCTCGGGATCGCGATGCTCGCGGTCGGCCTGCTGTTCAAGATCGGCGCGGTACCGTTCCAATCCTGGGTGCCCGACGTCTACCAGGGCGCTCCCACCGCGATCACCGCTTTCATGGCGGCGGCCACCAAGATCGCGGCGGTCGGCGCGCTGGTGCGCGTGCTGCAGGTCGCGGTGCCCGGCCTGCGCGACGACTGGCGGCCCATCCTCGCGGCCGTGGCGATCGCCACCATGGCCGTCGGCGCGGTCATGGCGATCACGCAGACCGACGTCAAACGAATGCTCGCGTATTCCTCGGTGGCGCATGCCGGTTTCCTGCTCACCGGCCCGGTGGCGGCCAACGACCGCGGTGTCGCGGCGGTGCTGTTCTACCTGGCCGCCTACGGCATCGGCACGCTCGGGGCGTTCGCCGTGGTCAGCCTGGTCCGGGAACCGGACGGCGACGAGGCGACCGGTCTGCCGCGATGGGCCGGGCTCGGACGCCGCTCCCCCTGGCTGGCCACGATCTTCGCGCTGTTCCTGCTTTCCTTCGCCGGGCTGCCGCTCACCAGCGGCTTCGTCAGCAAGTTCGCCGTCTTCGAGGCCGCCGCCTCGGGCGGTGCTACACCGCTGGTCGTCATCGGCGTGATCTGCAGCGCCATCGCGGCCTTCTTCTATCTGCGGGTTATCGTCCTGATGTTCTTCACCGACCCGCCCGCCGACGCTCCGGTGCTGGTGTCTCCACCGCTGACGACGACGATCGTGGCGGTCACAGCGGCAGTCACCTTCGCGCTCGGCGTCTTCCCGCAGCCGCTGCTCGACCTCGCGGGCCAGGCGGCGAGCTTCGTGCGCTGACCCGGCGCGGCGTTGCCACCACTGGCGGACAACGGCGGCAACGCCGTCCCACTGCTGCGTGCACTCAACTGCCGCGCCGGCGTTCCAGCGCATTCGCGATCAGCGCGCGGGCGCGATCGCCGTACTCGGCTTGGTCGGCGAGGATCGCGAATGTTCGCTCGTGTAAGGCGATCTCCGACGGACGGGTGATGGTGAGTTCGGCCGAGACCGTCTCGGTGAGCACCTGCGCGCGGTCGTAGATGACGAAGTTCGTCGCGGGAGCGCGGTAGTCGGCGCAGATCGGGATGATGCCCAGCCGCACCCTGGGGTTGGCCATCACCGCCAGCAGGTGGGCGAGTTGTTCGGCCATGGTGGCGGCGTCGCCGACCGTGCGCCACAGCGCGGCCTGGTTGACCACGAAGTGGAACCGGTGCTTCGCCCGGAAGAGCACTTGCTTGCGGGCCATGCGCGCGGCCACCGCGTCCTCCAGATCGTCGCGTCCACCGGTGACGGCGATGCAGGCGGTCAGGATCGCGCGGGCGTAGCTCTCGGTTTGCAGCAGCCCCGGCAAGGTGTCCGGCGCATACCAGCGGATCTGCGTGGTCTGCGCCTCCAGATCGATCGACTGCCGTTGCCTGCGCGCATGTCCGGAGGCGACGGTGCGCTGCCATTCCAGGTACATCGACTGCAGATTGCGCGCATTGGCCACCAGATCGTCCAGCACGGCGGTGTTGCCGCACGCCTCGCACCACGCGGCGAGATCCGCCTCCGAAGGCGTCTGCTTGCCGCCCTCGATTCGCGATACCTTGCTGGAATGCCAGCCGCATCGCGCGGCCAGTTCCAGTCCGGTCAGGTGGGCGGCACGACGTAGTTCACGCAGGCGCGCGCCCAGCACCTCACGTGCGTCCGACACACCGTTCACTCGGGTACGTGCTCACTCTCGGAATATCGTTGATGATCGATGCCTTTAGGCCACAGTCGCTCCCGCACCTGTAGGTAGCGGGCGATGAGCGCCGGGTCGGTGGTGATCGACAGCCCCGTGAACTCCCCGTTCTCCGTGAAGGTGTTGAAGGCGAGGGTGGTCGTGTCGAACAGCCAGTAATCGTCGGAGGGCAGATCGACGGGATCGATCAGATGCCGCGGCAGCCAGCGCACGGTCTCGCCGGTGGCGATGTTGTCGTCGGTCGCCGACAGCAGCCATCGTGTGTAGTCGGTGTGCGGGACGGATACGACGCGCAGTCGCTCGAGGGTGACTCCGCGAGCGGCTGACTCGACCATCAGAGCATCCCAGGCTTTCCACGACTCGGGCTGTTCCTCTCGCTCGTACGCTACTCCGGCATCGAAACGGCGCAACGCTTCCTGCTCGTCCTCCATCACATAGTGGTCGCGCACCTCGAGATGGAAGGCGCGGAATCGAGCCGCCCGGAAGAGCGGCTCGAAACAGCGCTCGCCGACGACGTGCAACATCAGCGCACCACCACGGCGGTTTCGTGACAGTCGAGGGTCAGCTGGGCCAGTAGTTCGGGATCGGTGACCGGTTCACCGGCCACCAGCACCGAGCCGAGGGTTCCGCTCGCCTCCACCCGTAGCCACATGCCCGGCTCCAGCCAGTCCAGCAATTCGTGTGGCACGAGGACCGTCCCGGTGCGGTCGGTGGCATCACCCTGCACCACGAGTACGCCGGTGTCGGTGGCGTACACGGCGGGACAAGCTCCATGATCGGATCCGGATCCGAGAAGTCGCAGGTTCATAGCTGATCCTTTGCGAGAGCTGGCGGACGATGCCGTGCAATCGTCCCCACCGGAGGCTGTGCCGGTCAACGTGGTTCGCAAAGTCGCGCAAAGTCATGGCGGGGGTATCGGTGTGGCTTCTACCGTCGATTCGGCAACTCCGGCCGTCGAGCCCGTGTCGATCCCTGGGTTGCCTTCTCCGTGAGGGAAAGGGCTGCGACATGATGAGACGACCCAGGACTGCCGCCGATTTCGCGGTACTGGGTGTGCTTGCGCCAGGAGGGTTGCTCACCGTAGAGCAACTGGCTCAGCAGGCGCGACTGACCGCATGGTCGGTGCGCAGCGCATTGCTGCGCTTGCAGTCGCGCGGTCTGATCATGGATTGCCGGCACCGCGGCCGCTGGGCCATCACACCGCGAGGCCGGGGTGAATGGGCCGCGAAGGGACGGCGATTCACCTTGTGAGCCGAAGCGTGCGGCTTCGGTCAGGTCGCCAAGAATGTCCGGATCGCCTCGTCGGCGGACAGTCGATTGACGCCGACGGTGACATCGATGGTCGGATAGCGGTCTCGCACCGCGGCAGCGATGTTCGTGAGCCGCTCGGTGACCACCGCCGGATCACGCAGGGAATGTTGCCCCAGGCCCTCGAACCCCGGAAACCCGTCCGCCACCAACGTCACGTCGGGGTGGCTGATGATGTCCTCGTAGGTCTGGAACTCCACACTGACGATCTTGGATGTGTCCACGCGGCCCGGCGTGGTGAACACCCGGTCGCTCACTCCCTCCACGTAGTTCTTCGCCGAGTGCCCCTCGGCGGCCATCGGATGCACGTGAATCCGATCGGCGTCGATGCCGAGGACCATGCCCGCCGGATGAAACCGCATCGTGCCGTCACGGACATCCGTCCAGCTCGTGATCGTCCCGTAGACACCCGCGATGTCGTTGCCGTCCGTCAGATATACGACGTCACCGGCAGTGCTGTGCGAAGCAGTACGGATGAAGCCTTCTCCGTCCACCGGCTCCGGACCACGGAAGGCTCTCGGAAAGACCTGCTCACACTGCCACAAGCGCGCTCCGTTGTAGAACCTGTCCAACGGCTCGGAACCGGAACCCGGCAGCGGTGGCGCGGAGGGCGGGTTGCCGGAGTCGAGATCGCGAGCGAACCGGATGTCGGCGTTGTCGAGTACTCTGGCCGCAGCCGCGACCTCCCGGCCGATCGACTCGACGCCGTCCGCCGAACCTCGCGCCAATCTGGCGATTTCGACATCCAAGAAGCGGGTGAACTGCACCAGCTCCCGCGAGATCACATCGGATCGGATCAACAACGAACGCCGCTCCCGATCTTGTCGCGGCCACATCGCGACAGCGCCATCATCCCGTAACCTCTTCGGCGGATATCCGGCCACTGGGGTTCCCGATCGTCCGATCGTAGCGGCGATGCGCGCGCGGATATCCGGCCGAATTCTCGCCTCCGAGAACAGTTTGCGACGTTCGCCGCGCCACCTCATCGGTTGCCACGCCTCGACGCCGGAGGACTCGGATGCCCGGTGGACGAATAGTCGGTACGTAACGGGGTTCGTCCCGGACAAGGTCACTGCCGCACCTGCTGCTGCCGGTGGCACCGGTAGCAGGCATCAGTCGGCCCGCAAACGGGTGTTGTTGGCCTGGATCAATGCTCGGATGCGGGTGATAGCGTCCCCGGCAGCGAGAGCGGGCAGAGGACGTCCGTAGCGGAGGCCCCGACCAGCCGCTGAGGCGTCTCATTTGAGGCGTACGGTGATGATGTAACGCACAGGGGCGCTGACCGCGACAGAGATATTGAGATGGGCGTACTCATCGGCTATGCGCGGTGCTCCACCGACGAACAAGACCTCACCGCCCAACGCGTGACCCTGCTCGGTCTCGGCGTGCCCGAGGACCGGATCTACCTCGACCATGGACTCACCGGCACCAACCGGGAACACCCCGGCCTGGCCCAAGCCCTCGCCGCGGTGCGCGCTGGGGACACTCTGGTCCTGCCCGAACTCGACCGCCTCGCCCGGTCGCCCGCGGCGTCAGGCTGTCGTTGGGCGGGCAGCTCTCCGACCCCACCGACCCCATGGGCAAGATGTGCTTCAACATCTTTGGTCCCCCTCTATCGAGTCCTCGACCGAGCTCCCAGAGTCTCGGCATGAGATCCCCCACGAGCAGGAGTGACGCCCCGGTGACCGACCTGTCCGCCCTCACCCGGTTGTGCCCACCCCCCGCCTCTCCGCCGCCCCCGACCGACTGGCCGAGCGTCGAGGAAGCTCTGGCGCGGGCACTCCCAGCCGACTACAAGTGCCTCATCGACACCTACGGATCCGGCAGCTTCTGGGACTTCCTGCGCCTCTACCAGCCCCACGCCCCCACCGAATGGGTCGACATCACCGGCCCCATGCCCACCGTGATCCGCGGCCGACTGGAGGAGGACCGCGCACAACAGAAGAACCCCGTCCCTTACGACCCCCAGGACCTGTTTGCCATGGGCGTCACCGACAACGGCGAATACCTCTTCTGGGTCACCGACCCCGAAGACAGGCCCGACCAGTGGACCATCGCCATCAACGAAGCTCGCGGCCCCCGCTGGTTCACCTACCACGGAACCCTCACTCAGCTCCTCATCGCCCTGCTGACCAAGACCACCAACGTCCTCATGTTCCCCGACGACCTTCAGACGCTGGACCCCTTCTTCCTGCCCGACTCCTGAGCCGACACTGCAGGGGTCCGTGCACACGCCAAGAGGCAGTGGAGAACCGTTGACCAGCCTGAATCCTCCGACATAACGGTTGCGGAGCAAAAGTTCTATGTGCTTGGTCCAAGCCCCGCAGCCCACGCCCTCACCGAATGGGGGTCGACATCACCGCCCATGCCGCCTCGGCCCCTGAGCACTGCCGGGCGGGACTCAGCCGGTCATGTGCGCGGGGCGAACAGCACTCGCGGTTCCAAATCCACAGTCCCACCCCCGAAATCCGGCCACCTTGCAAACCTAGGATACCTAGGATATAAAGTAGTTAGATTAGGAATGGGGTGTACGCATGATGGCTCGAGCAGGGCTGACCGCGGAGCGAATCACGCGCGCCGCGGCTGATCTCGCCGACGACATCGGACTGGACAACGTCACCATGTCGGCGGTGGCCAAGAGGTTCGGCGTTCAGGACGCGAGCCTGTATTCCCACGTCAAGAATCTCCGCGAGCTCCGTGCGCGCGTCGCCGTGCTGGCGGCCGCGGAGAAGACCGAGCTGATCGCGGCCGCAGTGGCCGGTCGCGCCGGACGCGACGCACTCGCCGCCTACGCCCATGCCTGGAGGGACTACGCCCTGCGCTACCCCGGCCGGTACGCCGCGACGCAGCTTCCGTTCGACCCGGAAATCGCGCACACCGCGCCCGGCGCGCTGCGCGCCGTCGAACTGACCTACAGCATGCTGCGCGCCTACGGCCTGGCCGAACCCGACCAGACGGACGCGGTGCGATTGCTGCGCAGCACCTTCCACGGCTACAGCGTTCTCGAGACGACCGGCGGTTTCGGGCACACGCGCTCCACGGCCGACTCGTGGGAACGCATCATCGAGGCCCTGCACGTCACTCTCGAGCAGTGGCCGACCGGCAACAAGGAGAGACAATGAGATCCGGCACTCTGCGTGTCCCGGGGGCCACGCTGTACTACGAAGTGAGCGGTACGGGGCCGGTGCTGTTGTTGTTACCCGGCAGCGGAGGCGACGCCGCAGTCTTCGACCCTGTCCTCGAGCCGCTCGCGCGACACTTCACCGTGGTCACCATCGACCCGCGCGGCTACTCCCGCAGTGTGCTCGACCCCGGCCCAGCGGCCGACATCGAGGTCGAGGTGCAGAGCGAGGACGCCCACCTGCTGCTGCAACACCTCACGCCTCCGGGCGAGGACGCCTACGTGTTCGGCGGCAGCGGCGGCGCGGTGGTCGCCCTGGATCTGCTCGCCCGCCATCCCCAGCGGTTGCGGCTGGTGATCGCGCACGAACCACCGTCTTTCGGTGTGCTGCCCGATGCCGCCGAGCACAAGGCCTTCGTGGACGAGGTGTACGAACTGTTCGTCACCGACGGTCTCGCTGCCGCGGGCGCCCGCTTTCTCGAGGGCATCGGCGGAGGCGTCCACATGCCCGATCCCGCCCAGCTCGCGCCGCGCGCCGCGGCGATGATCGAACGTCTGCACGCCAACGCACCACGCAATATGCGACACGAATTGCGCACGATCACCTCGCATCTGCCCGATGTGGCGGCCCTGGCGCCGGTCACCGATCGCCTCGTGCTGGGCGCTGGCCGGGAAAGCAGAGGCAAACTCCCCTATCGTCCCGCGCAGACTATCGCCGCGCAGCTGAACATTCCGCTGACCGAGTTCCCGGGTGGGCACAGCGGATTCACCGATGCACCCGCAGAATTCGCGCAGGCGCTGCTCGAATTGCTCTTGCCCGACCGCGCCCCCACCGGCCACCGCGCGATCCCGAGGCCCGCGACGGTGAGTGAGCAGGCGTCCGCTGGCTGAGAGGTCTCGCGGGTTTGCAGGTTGTGGCAAGAGCTGGCCGAGCGTCTTGCCGGACCTCGGGCACAGCACAGGCACCGGGGGATGCGCACATCGTCGAGGATGTGTTCTCGTGGCGCGGGTCGGTGCTGCCGAACGCATCGCCCCCGGGCGGCCCTACTCCACCTACCCCGCAACGCCGACGAGTGGCCGCAGGCCGGAACCGTTCTCCGCTGGAAAGTAGCGACCATCCGCGTCAGCCTGTACTCGCTGTACAAACGCACGGATATCCAAGTCAGGCTCCGCCCCCTTCACGACGGGTGAACCCGGAACTCTGCGGTAGTCGTGAATTCCATCTCGCTCAACTAATCATTGAGCGGATTCCATCTAGCGCAATCGGTGTCCCGATAGCACTCGCCCGGAAACACGACAATGGCTTGACCAGCAGCGATGATGGGCGTTGCTGCGGGCGGGCTTCCCACACGCTGGACCGCTGCTGATCCTCGAGGTGAATCTGGAGCTGATCGCCCTGCCTTACCACGCGCTGCGGCCGGCCGGATCGCTGAAGAACGGACGTGCTCGCGCGCTCCTTCGCGGAGTGCGCGTGAGTGAGTTCATAGAGCACGCGCCACACTCGTGAGTAGGTTCTCGAATATGGATAACGACGGACCCAGCCGTACAGCGCTCATCACCGCCTACGCCCGCGCCTACCATCAGATCGCTGACCGACCACAGATCTTCACCGACCCGCTGGCGGCACGTCTGCTCGGCGTCACCGCAGAGGAACTGGCCGAAAAGGGCACGCCCACAACCAATCACCTCGGAGACAAGGTCAGCGATCGGCCCCGCCGACTGTTCTTCGCCGCCCGCGCGCGCTTCGCCGAGGACGCAGTGGCCGCGGCCATCACCGCTGGTGTGCGGCAGGTCGTGATCCTCGGCGCCGGTCTGGACACCTTCGCCTACCGCAACCCGCGCCCGGACTTGCGTGTCTTCGAGGTCGATCACCCCGCCACTCAAGCGTGGAAACGCGAACGCCTTACTGCCGCCGGAATCGACCGCCCTGAGACGTTGACCTTCGTGCCGGTCGATTTCGAAACCCAGACGCTGGCAGCGGGGTTGGAATCCACCGGATTCAAACGGACGGACCCGGCCGTCTTCGTCTGGCTCGGCGTCGTCTTCTATCTGACTTCGAACGCCGCCCATGCCACTCTCGAATACATCGCTGGTCAGGCCCATCCCGTCGAGGTGGTCTTCGACTACCTGCAGCCCGCGGCCACCGACGAGGATCGTGCGCACCAGCGGGCACGTGCCGATCGGCTGGCCGACGTGGGTGAACCCGTGCTCAGCTACTTCACGCCCGACGACATCGCCGCACAGCTGCGCGCCCTCGGCTTCACCGACCTCGAAGACCACTCCGCCCCCGACCTCATCGCCGGCTACCTCGACGGATCCGCAAGTTTCGAGGGTGAACCGCCCCACGCACTGCGCGCTATCCGCATACTGCGCGCGAGCCGCTGAGTTCGTCTGCCGCGCGGTTGCGGTCGTTCGAGTACGCCATCCCGGTGAGATCCTTGCTTCGGCGGCCTACCGAGGCAGGATCATCGACTTCAAATCCGGCAGATTGCCGATGCGCTGGCTCGCGGGACGTTCCGGCGCATCGGTCTGCGGCGAGCCGGTGCCCCGCAGCCGCGCACGCACCTCGGCGGGTGTCTTGCGTCCGGCCGCGGCCGCGCTCATTCCCTGGAAGCTCGTGACCGCGCCGGCCACGATCGGGGACGCGCTCGACGTGCCGCTGAATACGTCGGTGTACCAGAGGTCCTCGTCGGGACCGCCTTGCAGGTCGCCGTACCCGGTGGTGGTGACTTCCAGCCCCCAACCCTGCACATCGACCCGCTCGCCGTAATTGGAGAACGACAGGCGGGATCGGGCGGGGCCGTGGTCGCGGCCGTGGAAGCCGGGTGGGGGTGCACCGGCGCCGACGATGATCGCGCCGGAATCGGCTTCGCCACCGCGGAACGGATTACGCCAGGTGTCCGGGAACTCCGTCGGCCGGGTGTCGTAGAGCGTGTCATCGAGATCCTCGCCGCCGTTCCCGCCCGCCTCCACCACGATGAGGCCCTTGCCGACCGCGTAGCGGATCGCCGCGGCGTCGTCGGGCCACCATTCGACCGCGATGTAACCGCGCTGATCGGGCCGGCCGGCGTAGGCGAATCGGGGTCCGGGGCGGTGTAGTTCGAGCAGCATCACATCGCCGGTGTTCAGTGCGTCCGCGGCGGAGCGGATCGCGGCGGCCGAACCGGATCCGAAGATCGACACCGCGCGGATGTGGGCCTCGGGGACGATCCCGGTGATCCCGTAGGCATTCACGTCGCCGCTGATCACTCCGGCGACGGCCGTGCCGTGGTCGCGCCAGCCCTGCTGCGGTGAGGGGCTGCCACCGATCACCCCACCCTGATTGACCTGCAAATCTTCGTGGGTGAACCGCCACGCGCCCTCGATATCCACCACTCGCACGCCGGTCCCGCGGCCCCCCGGTACGGTCCAGGCCCACCGGGCGTCGATCCCCTGCGGGGCGGCGTCCAGATAACCCTGGCGCACAGCGAAATCCGGCGTCACCGGGGGCGCCTCGGCAGCGGCGCGACGGGTGATCGTTCGCTCGCCTTCCGGCGCGAGAGGCGGTTCGGCGGGCGGCTTCACATAGGCCGCCGCCACGTCCTCGGCGCTCCGCAGCCGCGCGGCCAGCTCGTCGAGTCCGCCGGTGACACCGCGCACGGAGAAGTAGTTGAGGTACTCCGCGCCGGTCTCCAGCTGCGGGGTGCCGGTGAGCCTGCGCTCCAAGCGGTTGGCCGGTCCGAAGATGCGCACGAGTTCGCCGCCGGGCGGGAGCAGTTCCTCCAGGCGTGATTGCGTGCTGCGACTGTCGTTCAGAGCGATCGGCGTGATCGCGGTGCCGGCGCCATGGGCGATCACGATCAGCTCCGCGGGCGACCGGAGCGGGGAGTGCTGGGATGCCATGCTGCCCAGTCAACCGCGACAGCACACGGCTCGCCACCGGATGTGTTCCCGTGGTCAGCCATCTACGCGCAGGCTTGCCACCATGCCCGGTATCGCGACCACGTCGCGCCGAGGGCCCGTGGCGAACAACGCTTCCATGGTCCCGATCGCGATCAGGCACGGCCCGGCCACCCAGCCGAGTGCGTCCGGTGACTCGAACAGCACCGCGCTCACCAGCACGCCGAATGCCAGCGTGACCAGTCCGAACAGCTCGTGCCACCCGCGCCGGGGCAGGTCGTCGACCCAGACGGCGACGGTGGCGTGACAGATGCCGCGGATCGCCCATGCCAATCCGATCCAGAACGACAGCAGCGGAGTGGAATTGCCGCCCGCGAAGCAAAGCGCCGCCAGAAGTGACGACACTATGCCGCTGACCAGCACCAGCACTCGTAGCGATGTGCCGAAGCGGGCACCGACCGCCACGGCCGATTGGAGGACGCTGTTGAGCAGCAGATAACCGCCGGACAGCAGTTCGGCTGTCGGCAGCGACTTGTGCGGCCACACCGCTAGGGCCACACCCATGATCATCGAGCAGGCACCGGCCACCAGTACCGTCTGCCGGGCTGCGCCGGCCAGTGGTTCCGTACGCCCTTCGACTTCGGTTTCGGGCATAGCTACATGATATGACCGGAGTTCCCGTTAGCGGCTCGTTTGCCTTTCCACGGCACCGTCATCCAAGCGCGAGTACCCGACGGAAAAGGCAGGCGTACGCAAGCACCCGGCCGTTTCGATGAATACGCCGGTGACAGTGGCGCCGTCGTCGAGCTTCCCGGGAGCGCCGACCTGACCGGCGGCGGTCGGCTTCATAGCCGAGCCCGAATCCCGCAGGTGGCGATGGATTCGCACTATCCCGGTCGCCCACCGGAATCTCGGTGCACGATGATTCGTCTCGGGCGATACCGAATCCTTGTGCGAGCGAGAGCCTGTCCGCACCGCGTACGGTGACCGAAGGTCCCGCGTGTCACTTTCGCCCTGCGCCTACGGCCGGTCCTTCCCGGTACGCAAGGCGACGACCTGAGCCACCGCCACCGGGTCACAGGCGGCGTCGTATACGCACCCGAGGACACCGTGTTCGGACGTGCCCACGAGCGCGGCGGCGGCTTGCGGAAGCGGCGAGCCCCGGTTGGTCAGCCCGCTCGGTCACACACTGCGGTATCGGAACTACAGTCCGCCATAACATTCGCCGATCAGGCGTCGCCATCCCGAGCGGGCTCGGCGGCGGGTGACTTGCGGCGGGTTTCGGCGAGGAGTTGGTCCAGTTGCGCTTCGGCGCGTTCAGCACGAGCGAGAGTCTGCGCGCGGGCTTCGTCCAGCGCTTCGAGACGTTGCGCGGCTTCCGCACGTGCCTTCTCGACGGCGGCTGCGGCCTCGGCTCGGACAGAGGCGAGTTCAGTCACCGCAGCGCGCCGGGTGTCGGCGAGCTCGGCGCGCGTGGCGTCGAGGTCGGCGCGAACTCGACGCCATTCGGCGCGCGCCTCGTCGGCGGCTTCGGCTCGTTCGGCGGCGGTTCGTTCGGCTCGTTCGGCGGCTCGTTCGGCGTCGGCCGCGCGCTGGGCGGCCAGATCGCGTTCGGAGTGAGCTGCCGCGACCTGGGCGGCCGCTTCCCGCCGGGCCTGCGCGATGTCGGTCTCGGCGCGGCTTTCGGCTCGCTGAACCTGTTCGGCGGCTTGCTGTTCGAGGCGTTCGGCCTGCTCGGCGGCCTCGCGGCGCACAGTACGGATCTCGGCCTCCGCGGCGCTGCGGGCGGCGAACACCTCGTCCGCGGCCTGCTTGCTGACGCGTTCGACCTCGCGCAGCGCGTCGTCGCGTGCCGAATCGGCTTCGGCGATCAGTGCTTCGGCCTGCTCGGCGGCGCTGGCCGCGTCGTCGGCGGCGGACTCGGCGAGTTCCCTGGCCTCCTGCGCCTCCCGGCGGGCTTGCTCGGCCGCCACGGCCGCGCCCTCAGCTTCGGCGATCCGCCGCGCGGCATCGACCTGCGCGGCTTGCACCTGGGCTTCGGCGATCGCAGGGTCGGCCAGCGTGGACAACTCCGCGACGGCGGCGCTCAACGTGGTGTTCAGCTGTTCGGCAAGCCCCCGGAACTGGGTGAGCAGTTCATCGGCGCGCAACCGCGCGACAGTCACCGGTCCCGGTGGCGTCACGGTGACAGGAGCGGCTGCGGCCGCGGACTCCTGTTGCTGCCGTTGCCGTTCCCGCCACGCACGCCACCGCGTGTGATCTGCTCGGTCACAGTACTCGGAGGGACGGCCCGGCCCCGCTGCACTCGTGATCGGACGGGAGCAGCCCGGATAGTTGCACACCTTCGACACGGCCAGATCGTAGCGTTTGTCCCGGCGCCCGAGCCGCAGCGGAAGTGGATCGAACGCTCCGTGTGAATACACCGTGGTCGTCTCACGTAGAACTTGATCGGCCGCAGAAGCGACCCGTTCCGCCTGGGGTGAAGCATGCTGCCCGAGACGAGAACGCGGTCGTCGCCGAAGCAGCTACGGCCGAGTCCGGAGTTCGTGCGGTGGATTGTCAGGCCCTGAATGTGTGCAGGCGCGCGGCGGCAAGGGTCTGCTGCGCGCCGTGGGCTTCGAAGGTGCGCACGGGCTGGAATCCGAGGCGGGCAGACAGTTTCAGTGAACGCTGATTGGCTGTCTGGGTGATGACCAGAACCGGTTGGTCGGGGAGTTCGTCGGCGGCGGTGCGCAGCGCGGCGGTGGCCGCTTCGAATGCCAGGCCCGCGCCCCAGGCGTTGCGTCGCAGCAGGTAGGTCAACTCCAGTTCTTCCCCGCCTTCGGTGAGGTGCCCGGGTTGGGCGGCGGAGCGCCGGTTGAGCATCAAGGTTCCGATGAGCAGGTTCGTCTCCTTGTCCGCGATGATGTAGACGCCCGGGCCGGCTGTGACAGTGGTGATGCCGACCGTGTCGAGGTACTGCTCGACAGCTGCGCGCGGACGTGGCCCGCCCAGATATGCCCGCACCTGAGGGTCGGTCTGCAACTCGATGAGCCCCTCGCGGTCGCCGTCGCGGGCCTTGCGCAACCGGAGGCGATCCGAAGCGATCTCAGGGATGGAGAGCGTGGACAGTTGGCTCATGAGGTGATCATGGCGGATTCGCCGGTTGACTGCACTGATCCACGTTGGTCCGAACAGCTCTCGTGCGCAACGGAACGGAGGTCGAGCCCATTACGGAGCATCTCAACACAAACCACCACTGAGACACGGCCTAGCAGCGTTCATACTGACGCGCGTAGGGCTGCGATTCCGGTGAAACATCGCGCCAGGATGGCTGGCAACCACCGATGAAGACCGCGAAGCCGGGGCCGTTGCGTGTTTCGATCGTGTAGTCGATTACGGCACCCGGCTGGGCCAAGTAGGGAAGATGCCGTTCGGCGAGTTGTGTTGCCTGCGCAGCGGTGAGTTGCTGTCCGACAGGAGGATATATCGCGATGTCCAGGGTGCGGCCTGCTTTGCCGGGCGGGTCGTACGCGGATATCTCGACGAAGAATGGGGTGGGTTGATCGGTCAGGAACCACTCCCACATCTCGAGTTCGCTATCGGACGGGAAGCGGAATCGGTTGGGCGGGAAGAGGGGTTGGCGGCCCGAGTTGAGCCACCCGGGTTCCAGTCTCGAGTGATTCCTGGACCCGCTACCCACAGCGATGGTGGCCACCGTCCAATCGTTGGGCGCCAGTTCGGGAAAGTCCTGGATGATTCGGCGCATCGCCGCGGTGGCACGGTGGGGTTCGGCCTCGGAGCCCGCCGAGACGCTGATGAGGTTGCTCATCTGATCTACGTCGATGCCGCGTGAGGACCAATGCACCTGTGTGCCGGGGGCCGAGACTCTCACCCAGGTGTATGCCGAGTTCGCTTCCCTGCTCACGTCCCGACCGAACCGCCAATACGCGGAATAAGAGTCCGTCATCCGGTCGAGATCGACCTCGGTCTGGTCGCCTTGGTAGCGCGGCGGAAGCTGCTGGGTGCCCATGGCACGCACCACGGACGCGGCCTCGTCCGGGGTGGCGCCATCCTCGAGCTGCACATCGAGCCGGGAATGGTACGTGCGGGACTTGCCCTCGTAAGCGAACCAATGTGACGCATCGACCACTCCGGGAAGGGCCTTGATGGCAGTTTCGATCACGCGTGACCAGCTGTCACGCTCGGCCTGGTCGGGTCCTTGTGTCGGAATAGAACATCCTGTCAGCAGGACTGCCGCCATCATCAATATGACGGTCGGGGTGGTGAAGCGCATACGTTTCATTACCACGAACTCGCCCCCACCCACCGAGCCGGAGTCGTCTTGGCCCGCGTCGTCGAAGGGCTCGAAAAATCGACAGACGCGACCCAACGGCCGCGGCCGCTGGGCCAGGACCGGACAGACAACACTGTCCTGTCTCAATGAAACTCGGCCACGGAGTCAGCTACCTTGCACTTGGCCAGTTCACTGAGACTCCGGACGACTACGTGACTCCCCTCGGGTTTCAAGAGCTTGGCCAGCCCGGATCTTCGGCGCGACACGAGTGCTCCGTGGCCCGGTCTTCTGCGCGCAGACCAGACCCCTCACAGGCCCCATCCACCACTCCGCCATGTCGTTCTCCAACGCCAGGTCGCCGGTGACGATGCCACGTCGGCCACATTCATGGAGACAGGACAACGCCGAACTCAGGCACGGCTGGCGCAGAGCTCTTGACCACCGATAAGTGAACCTTATCGGCGGTCAGATCGTCGGCGCTCTGCGAATCTCGTTCATTGGATTCATTTCGTATCGTTTGTTCCAACGAAACGAAACTCAAACGAAATGCCGGAAACTGGGTGCCCTGGGCCGAGGAGCAGCTGTCGGTTCTCATCCGGCTCAACGGCGAGATCGTTTGGCGTGTGGGGTGCTGATCGTTGACAGCCCGGTCGGCGTGCGGGAAGGATCGTGTGGATCAGGACGAGCTGATCGATGCGTGGACGATCGTGGGAGACGAGGCTGATCCGTGCCGAGCGGGTTCCTACTCGGCGAGGGTTCGCGATCCCGCTCCGCTTCTACAGCGAGCGAGGGCTGTTGCCGCGTGGGCGCGCCGAGATCCCGGATGGGGCGATCGAATACGCGGCCCGTCAGGTCGGTGTGGAGCGTACGGATATCGCGTTCCCTGACTGGTCCGGTCGCACGATCGAGTATCACCGCGCTCAGATCCGTCAGGCGCTCGGGTTCCACGAGTGCAGCGTGGCCGACGCCCACGCGTTGGCGTGGTGGTTTGTCGATGAGGTGACCCGGGCCGAGCGCAGCGGTGCGGGATCAGTTGCGGTGCAGGGAGATCTGGTCATCGGCGCGGACAAGTGGCGCAACCGGGCCCAGGACCTGCCGACCGATTTGGTCCAAAACTCTTGTAGGGGAACCTTCAACAGACGCGCGGGAGGGCCTTCCGTCTGGATTTGCCGACCAGGCGAGATGCCGTCTCGTTCAGGTGTCCGCCGATCTGTCCGATGAGGGGAGGTCTACGTACGCTTCCCGTGTGACCGCAACCCTCATCGGCTACGCTCGCTGCTCCACCGACGAGCAGGACCTCACTGCCCAGCGACATATCCCGTGTGGTCTCGGAGTCGCCGAAGACCGGATCTACCTCGACCACGGCCTGACCGGCACTCGCCGCGTCCGGCCAGGTCTCGACCAAGCTCTCGCGGCCGTCTGCGCGGGCGATACCCTGGTCGTCCCCAAACTCGACCGGCTCGCCCGTTCGGTGCCCGACGCCCGCGAGATCGGTGACTCCCTGGTCGCACGCGGTGTGAAGCTGTCGTTGGGCAGCGCTATCTACGATCCGGCCGACCCGATGGGCGAGATGTTCTTCAACATCCTGGCCACCTTCGCTGAATTCGAGGTCGACCTGCTGCGGATGAGAACACGCGAGGGGATGGCCGTCGCGAAGGCCAAGGGCGAGCTGAAAGGCAAGCGGCCCAAGCTGTCCGTCCGCCAGCATTCCCACCTGATCCCACGGCACCAGTCCGGCGAGCACACCATCGCCGATCGCGGCGAACTGTTCTCCGTCAGCCGGGCGACGGTCTACCGGGTCCTGGAACGACAGAAGCCCACGGTGTCCTCATCTACCCGGGCAGGGCAGTGACGTGCTGCCCTACACCTACCGGGTCACCAAGTACGACCCCGCCGACCGCGACGAGCACGGGAGCTATACCGGCACCGAGGACGAACTCAGTGACCACGGGCCGGTCGAAGCCGCTTACCTGCAGGCGGTGGCCGCCTTCGCCGAAGACACCAGCGTCGACCAGCTGACCATACGAGAACCGCAGATCACCAGCTTCATCCACTTCGGCCTGGAGCCGCCTATCGAAGGCAAAGGTCTGGCCGGGCTCTTCCCGCCCGACCTCACCGGTTTCCACGACGGGGCGCAGGTACCGGTGGCCGTCGGATCGGAGCTGGTCCGAGCGATGCTTCGCGACAACGGCGTCTGGTGCCGCCTGGAGGTAGAGGACGTGTTCGCCGTGCATGTCGGGTGGGACCAGTACCTCTACGTCGGCACCAACCAGCCCTGCGAAAGGGCGCTGTCCCGCACCCGCGCACTGGGACTGTTTCCCGAACGGCTCGAGGCATCCCCCTACGATGCGGCTTTCGACACCGAGCCCGGCGAACAGCGACCCGCCGACGACATCTTCTGGGCCCGGCTGCGGTGGTGCATCGCCACACACCAAGCTGTCATCTTGGAAGAGGGATACATCCTCAATGCGTCGCGCTGGCACCGCCTCACCAGCGACACTGTGGACGCCGTGCGCGCCGGACTCACCCCTCGTGCTCGACTCACCGTCTGGCCGGACTTGTCCACCGACGTCGACGAGGTCCTTGCGGCTCTCCCCGCCGAAGGCTCGATCGAACTCGTCTGGGAGGACGAACACGGACAGATCACCAGCATCATTGCCGACGAGACCCAGTTCAGCGAACTGGCAGCGCAGGTTACCGGCGCACGTGCCGCAACCGTGCTCTCCCTGTACGTCGACGAACGCCACCCCCTGTTCACCGCCGTCCTGCCCGACAGCGACGGCGTCCTGCGAGCCCGGTGGAGGACCGAACCGACCCCGAGCGACCACAACTGGGCGTTGTTGAAGACCCTGCACCGAGGCCAGCTCATCAAAGGCACCGTCAGTGAGATCGCCAGCTTCGGGGTGACGTTCGTCGACATCGGCGGCTTCACCGCGATGATCAACATTCCGGAATTGTCCTGGCGACCCGTCGACCACCCCTCCGCGATCCTCACCGTCGGCCAGGAGATCACCGCACAGATCCTCGACGTCGACATGGTGCGCGAACGTGTGGCTCTGTCGCTCAGGGCACTGCAAGAGGATCCGATGCCGCAGATCGTGCAGCAGGTCGGCCAGATCGTCCGCGGCCGCGTCACCAAACTTGTGTCGTTCGGCGCGTTCGTCCGTATCGAGGACCGCCGAGACGGCTTCGAAGGACTGGTACCCAACACCGAACTGGCCGCAGGACACGTGGACAAACCCGAAGACATCGTCCAAGTCGGCGACGATCTCCACGTGAAGGTCATCGACGTCGACCTGAAACGCCGCCGAATCACCCTGTCACGCAAGCAGGCCGTGGAATCCCGCTGACCGCACAGCAGCCGAGCCCGATGATCCAGCGCCCATCAGATGCCCGCGTCGTCACGGGCACCACGGGCACTGCGAGCGGTTTCGCCGTCCGACCGCGACCGGCAACAGCCCGCAGGTGCCGCCGATCGCCGGCGAACCAGGCGCGCCCAGCCTCCGGTCCGACTCGGCGGCGTCGGCTACGAGTTGACCAAAACGATCGACGAGCACACCGACCGCCGGCACCGCACCGACAAAGCCTCCCGCAACCGGTCATCCCGTAACTCGACCAGGCACATCTTCTCGGCCAACCAACCGATGACTGATCCTCGTCGCTGACGGCGAACTCCCGGAACCCGAAAGCATCACGAACCTGAGCGCGGTGATACTCGATCGTCCGACCCGACCACCGATACGACGCGAACTGCGCAGGATCGACTTTCACCTGCTCGGCAACATAGCTCACCGCCGAAGGCGGCACCTCCTCTGCCGCACCAGGGAACCTGGCCTCGATCTCGAAGAACTTCAGCAACAAGCCGAACCCAAGCCTGGTAGATCCCGACTAATTGCCCACAATCCGCCAATCGTTGCCGACCAGCGTCCACGACCCGATCAGATCCTCGGGTGACCACTCCTGACGCACGAAGCGAAACCGTAAAGACGAATCAGCAGTTACCCGCGCGTCTACTTTGCGGTTTGTGACAGCTTCAGGAGTTCTGGGCCGATTTCGACCAACGCCGGGGTCGAGCGCTACGGCAAGCTGCGCAAACCGCTGGATCCGGCCGAGTTCATCGACGCGAGGAGATGCGCACCGAGCTGGCGGCGTTGCAGGCGGCTCTGCCCAAGTGCAGCTGGCTCGAGATCACCGAACGGAACAAGGGTGCGATCAAGGTGGCACCGCGATGGCCGTGGAATCCAGCAGTGTCGATACCCATGGTCGGTCCGAAATCGGGTTCGGCGGCACCGAATTACCGGGGTTCGATCTGCTGCCGCGGATCCAGCGGATCAACAAGATGAAACCGTACCGGCCGGTCACCGGGCGTCGGGGCTCCGCGCGGCCCGGCCGTCGAGCAGGCGGCGGATCTCCTGGTCCGGATACGGGGTGCTCCGGCTCTCCTGCTGGAACGCGCGCATGAACGCGGACATCGGCGCGGCCAACGGCGCGTGCCGGGTCAGGACCGCGGCGACCTCCTCCGGGATGCCCTCCGGCAGCTTGCCCTCAGCAATCGCGCATGCCATCGCCGCCCGTATCTCCCGGTCCTCCCACCGGAACCCGTAGAAGGCGGTGAGCAACCAGTTCACCAGGTAGGTGGCGGTGAAGCCGCGGTCGTAGCTCTGGTTCTGGTGGAAGAACGCGACCTCCTCCGGCGAGAGGTCGAACCCAGAGGAGAGCGCGAGGCCGTAGTCACCGAAGTAGAGGCGTTGACCGTCGGTCAGGATGTTCTCGAAGTGCGCGTCGAGGTGCAGCAGCCCACGACTGTTCATGAACGCTGTCCCGGCGGCCAGTTCTCGCTCCACCATGGCGCAGGCCCGGTCGATGGCCTCGGCACCCGCCTCGACCTGGACGTTCAGCCACTGGTGCAGGGTCTGCGGGATGTACTCCAGGAACAGCGCGATGCTCGCCGACGAGTCCCGCAGGGCCTCGATCCGGTGGCGTACCTGCGGTCGGTCGTCCCAGTAGGCGACGGCGAGATCGATGTCGGCGAGTTCGGTCGGCAGCGGCCCCGCGTCAGGCAGCACTCGCCAGTGGTACATCAGCGGGAAGCCCTCGCATTCGGCGGCGAGCACCCAGTTCGTCGTCATGATGTGCACGGCGAGCTCGCGCCAAGCCCCGAAGCCTGACCCGCCGATGAGACCGACGCCGTAGTGGTGAAACTGCGGCAGGTCGAATATATTTGCCGTGGACCGGACGTGCTCGGGCTGTCGTTCCAGGTCGGTGAGGGGGACCCGCTTCACGAAGACCGGGGTACCCGCGATCTCCAGCAGCGCCGACTTTCCGCCGATACCGGCGCCGATCGGCGTGGCCCCGTCCACAAGCTCGCGCAACGCGTGATCGCTGCGCAGCGCCAGGGCTGTGGAGACGGCGCTGTGAGCGCGCAGACGCGCTGGGCGCGACATATCACGGGTCGTCACCATGTCAGATGACGAGGACATCACTGCGTCAGAGGAATTCGCCGCGGCCTTCATGCGGACGCCGACCTCGATTCAGCCATGGCCACACGGTCGTGCCGGGCGGCCTCCGGAGCGGTCAGGAGGTCGGTCCGGGCCCCCACGACCGTCCCGGGTTACCCCCGGAATCGCACTCTACGTCACTATCTCCACGCGACGGCTCCATGTAGTGAAAGCCGAGGTGTCGGCCTGATGCCGCAGGCTTTTTCGGCATGTCGCCGACCCGCAGAACAATGCCGCTGATCGCACAGTGGGTTGGGGCGAAAACGTTCGTTTCTGTCCCACGAACGCTCGCCCGCCTCGCACTCGCGAACCTTCAGCTCGCGCGACGACCTGAATGCGCCACAACAGCCGTCAAACGCGCCTCGAGCGCGAGCAGGCCGCCGCCGCCGAAGAAGCGCTCAGCCAGGCCGCCGCACGCCACGACGCCACCCGCGCCCAACTCAGCGAACTGCGTGCCCGCATCGGTGCGCACGAATCCCCTGGCCTCGCCTGCTCACCGAAGCCGCCGACACCGCCGCGCGCGACAACGCCCTCACCGCGGCCCGCGAATTCGCCGCCGGCCGACAAGACCGCGCCCGTGACGACGCCCGCCGCGCCCAGCGACGCGCCTGGGTTCAAGCCCCCATCGACGAACAGCAGCGCCGCGCCGAGCTTCCACTCGACCAGCTCGAGCGGGAAGACCGCGCCCGCTACGAGATCCAGGCCCGAGACAATCCCCCGCCCTCGCACTGAGCAAGCACGCGAACACGCCGTCGCTACGGCAACGGTTGGCCGCGTAAGTCCGTCTGCTATGCCGAGCCCACGCCGCGACCGGCCCGGGACTCCACACAACGTCATGACGACGAAGAAAGCGAGGCCAGACCGCTTCCCTGAGGTAGTCGCAGCAACGCGAACTATACGTCGCTACAAGAAAGTTTCGGGGCCGCCTTCGGTAATGTCACTGTGACGCTTGCTGATTGCAGTTCCCGCTGCTTGTCGGCGGCATGGAGCGAAAGGAACCAACGGCTTCACCGGGTACCGGCATACGCGTGGACGGCCGACGCTTTGCCGTGGTGCCGTAGGCTGGCATATCGCGCCGGATGATGCGGTGCGACAGCCGAGAACGCGGGAGTCGAACCATGGACGATCGATCCGGCGTGGTCGCGGTCCCGGAGTCGGTGCGCACGGAATTGCGCCGTGGTGTGCACAGCGTCCTGGTCGATGCGGCGGCGCTGCGGCTGGTGCGCGATCGCTTCGACGACGCGCAAGCCGGTTCGCTGCGTCGCTATCTCGAAGCGTCGCAATCGGCGAACACGCTGCGCGCCTACCGGTCCGATTGGGTGGCGTGGTCGGCGTGGTGCAGCACCGAGGGCAGGCAGGCCTTGCCCGCCGATGCACTGGACGTGGCCGTCTATCTGGCCGCGGCCGCCGACGCGCGCCGCGACACCGGCGAATGGGCGTTCAGCCCGGCGACACTGGAACGCAAGTCGGCCGCCATCGCCGCGGTGCACGCGGCCAACGGCCTCCCGTCGCCGACACGGTCGGATGTGGTGCGGCTGACGTTGCGCGGTATTCGCCGGACCCGTCGCACCCGACCCAAACGCAAACGCCCGGTTCTGCTGCACACCCTGGATCAACTGCTGGACGGGCTGCCCGAACCGGGCTGGCCCAGCGAACCCGCTCGCCGTCGGGATGCGCTGGCCCTGCTCATGGGGTTCGCCGGGGCGTTGCGCCGCAGCGAATTGGCCGGTCTGCGTATCGGTGACGTCGAGATGGGCACCGACCACAGCACCGGCGAACCGATTCTGCTGATCCGGCTGCCCGCGACGAAGACCGACCCCACCGGCGCGGCCGAACACCGCGTGGCCCTCCCCCGCGGCCGCCGCCCCGCGACCTGCCCGGTCTGCGCCTTCGCCGATTGGCTGCGGCTACGCGAAAAACACGCCACCGCCGGGAGTGGCGGCGTCCGCGCCTGGCTCGCCGACCATCCGGCGAGATCGGGCGACATCCACCGATGCCATGGCTTCACCGGCACCACCCTCGCCGACGCGGAGCTGCCCTTGTTCCCCACCATCAACCGGCACGGCGCGATCGGCGACCACGCCATGTCCGGTCGTGCGGTCGCCGAACTGGTCAAGCGCTACGCCGCACGGGCCGGGCTCGACCCCGCCTTGTTCTCCGGTCATTCGTTGCGCGCCGGTTTCGCCACCCAGGCCGCGCTCGGCGGCGCCAGCGACCGCGAGATCATGCGCCAAGGTCGCTGGTCCAACCCGCGCACCGTGCACGGCTACATTCGCACCGCCAATCCGCTGGAAGACAACGCGGTCACCAAGCTCGGATTGTGAAATCCGTTTCGGAATTGAATGAATTTCCGGCGGTACACGGGGTCCACCTGCCTCGTGGGCACGTCTCCGGAATCTCCGGTCCGGAACCGATCTCGCCGTACTTCTCCAGACCGGCGGCCGGTCGAACATTCTGCGGCCCGAGGGAAATGCGGTAGCTATTGTGACATCTATCCCGTTGCGTGAAACGGCATTCCATGGCCTGCGCCGATCGAGTGGGCTCCGCCAACACCGTGACCTGGGGGGATATGACAGAACGAGTGCGTTGATTCGCACTGAAGATCACCCATTCGACTTTCCTGTTTGCGCGAATCGGTATTTTATGTCCGCCGCGGCAGACCGATACCGTCGAATTCATGGAATGGAATTATCGGTCGGCCGAAGAGCTCGCGGCCGCATTGCGTGCCGGCGACGTGACCTCGGTGGAACTGACGGACGAAGCGATCGCTCGTATCGAGCGCGACGACAAGGCGATCAACGCGATCTGTGTGCGAACCTTCGACCGTGCGCGGGCCGCCGCACGTCGGGCCGATCAGGCGCGCGCCCGCGGCGAGGACCGGCCGCTGCTCGGCATACCGGTGACGGTCAAAGAGTGCTACAACATGGCTGGGCTGCCCACGACCTGGGGCATGCCGCAATACGCGAATTATGTGCCCGCCGAGGACGCGGTAGCGGTGGCGCGGCTGAAGGCCGCCGGCGCGGTGGTGCTCGGTAAGACCAATGTGCCGTTGGGGCTGCAAGATATACAGAGCTTCAACGAGATCTACGGCACCACCAACAACCCGTGGGATCACGGTCGCACGTCGGGTGGTTCCTCCGGCGGATCGGCGGCGGCCCTGGCATCCGGATTCGGTGCGCTGTCTCTCGGCTCCGACCTGGCCGGTTCGCTGCGCACCCCCGCGCATTTCTGCGGTGTCTACGCGCACAAGCCGACAGTCGGGCTGGCGGCGCCCCGCGGGATGGTTCCGCCGTCCGCGCCGGCATTGCCGGTCGATCTCGACCTCGCCGTCGTCGGTCCGATGGCGCGCACTGCCCGCGACCTCACGCTGCTGCTCGACGTGATGGCCGGCCCGGACCCCCTGACACGCGGCGTCGCGTTCGATCTGGCTCTGCCGCCCGCGCGCCACGAACAGCTCCGCGATTTCCGAGTCCTGGTCCTCGACGAGCATCCGCTCATTCCGACCGGGTCCGCTGTGCGGGCAGGGGTGAACCGGGTGGCCGACGCGCTTGCCGACGGCGGCGCCCGCGTCGAACGGCACAGCCCGCTGCTGCCCGATGTGACCGAAGCCGCGACACTCTACATGCAGTTGCTGTTCTCGGGCTCCGTCGCATACTTCCCCGTCGACGAGTACGAGCAGTTGCGAAGCCGCGCAGCCGAACTGAGCGCGGACGACCAGAGTTTGGACGCGGCCCGGTTGCGCGCGATGGTGTTCGGTCACCGCGACTGGCTGGCCGCGAACCACCGTCGCGAGCTGCACCGCCACGGCTGGCGGCAGCTGTTCGCCGAGTTCGACGCCGTGGTGTGCCCGATCACGCCGACTCCCGCGTTCCCGCACAACCACAACCCTGATCTGCTGGGACGCCGAATCGACATCGACGGTGTCGAGTACCCGTACTTCGACCAGCTCGTCTGGGCCGGTGTGGCGACGATGCCCGGCCTGCCCGCCACCGCCATCCCGGCGGGTCGATCGCCCGAGGGTCTGCCGGTGGGAGTCCAGCTCATCGGTCCGATGTTCGAGGACCGCACCCCACTGCGGCTGGCCGAACTGCTCGAGCAGAAGATCGGCGGCTTCCAGGCACCTTAGCGTGCACCGGATCGGACCAGTGCGTCGGCGGCGGCGCCCCAGCCGCCGCCCCGCCCGCACACGACCCTTCGGGGAGGACACCGGCCGAGCCCTCGTGTACCCAGCCAGGACCGAATACCGCACGATTCCGATACCGCTCCGTCACCGGTCCCGGCGTCGGGCACGCCCGGCCAGGCTGTTTGCTGAATATATGCTGATGGTGTGCTGTCAGCGCCTGCGCCGATGCTGGCCGTCTCCGGACAGCCGCCGCGAGACGGCGGCCGGTGGGCATTCGAGATGAAATGGGACGGCATCCGCGCCATCGCGCGGTGCCGGGACGGGGAATGCCGGTTCTACAGTCGCAACAGTCGGGATCTCAGCGGCTCGTTTCCCGAGCTCACCGCGGTGCTGGCGGATCTGGGTGAGCGTGGTGAGCTGATCATCGACGGAGAGATAATCGCACCCGATCCGAAGACGGGGGCGCCGTCGTTCGCTCGCCTGCAGCGGAGGATGCATGTGGTCGCACCGAGTGCGGATTTGCTGCGCGCCTTCCCGGCGCAATACCTGGCCTTCGATTTGCTGAGCGTCGACGACGCTTCCCTCATGTCTCTGCCCTACACCGCGCGCCGGGAGCGCTTGGCGGAACTGGCACTCGACCGGCCACTCGCCCGCACCCCGCCGTACTACGCCGATGTCGACCCCATGGTTTTGATGGACGTCGCCCGCGAGCACGGTCTGGAAGGGATCGTCGCCAAGCGTCTCGATTCCGCGTACTACCCGGGCCGCCGCTCGCCGTTGTGGATCAAGACGCCGCTACGTAAGACGACGGAGGTCGTTGTCGCGGGCTGGCTACCCGGCACGGGGCGGTTCTCCGCGACGTTCGGTTCGCTCGCGCTCGGCGCTTACAACGACCACGACCAGCTCGCGCACATCGGCAATGTCGGCACCGGATGGACCATGCACGATCGGCGCTCTTTGCAAGCGCGCCTGAACGAGTTGTCCCGGCCGGACACGCCCTTCGATGTTCCTCCGCCGCGCGCGGTCGCCGCCGCCGCGCACTGGGTGGAGCCCGTCCTCGTCGCCGACATCGAATATCGCGAGGCGACGTCGGAGGGGCTGCGCCACCCCAGCTGGCGCGGCTTACGTCCGGACAAGACGCCACACGAGGCCAAAGTGCCGAAATAGGATCCGATGCAACACTGTATTGCGCTTTGATCGCCAGATCGATTTCCTAGTGAGAGGAGCGCGATCCGCCCACGGATGCGGCGCATGCGCAGCGTGGTCGCTTTCAGAAAGGTTTACCCATGGCAATGGAATCCGGGGCGAGACGGAGGCAACGCTTCCTTGTGACCTTTCCCGGCGGTCACCGGAAGCGACGATCGATGACTTCGCGTGGAAGCTTTGCGGGGCTCGGGTAGGTGATCAGCACGCGGCAACCGTCCGGGTCGATACCGTCGACGAAACTGATCCCGTTCGCTTGGGCGGTGTGGGTACTGGGGTAATGAGCGCGCAGTCGGTGTTCGATGCCGTCCAGCTCTGTCTTGCTGTCGGTGGACCAGATGAGGTACACGACGCCCAGGTCACCGATGTGGCGCCTGTGAAACGTGCCGCTGACTCGCAGGTAGAGCTGGAAGCCATCGGGTGTCAAGAGCAGCGCGACGTCCGGCTCGTGAATCGCGACGCGGCATTCCAATACGTCGCAGTAGAAGCGTATCGAACGATCCAAATCCGACACTTCCATAAAACACGACGCGGCCTGCACGATACCCATTTGCTTCCTTTCGAAGCGTCGCCCTATCACTCAACGCTACCGGTTGTTGTGCTGCGTGATGCGTGCTGCGATCCCGGTCTGTGGCAGTTGCGCATCGTGGTGGACATCGAGCAGAGCAGGCCAGGCGCGGGGGGTCTGGACGATTCTTGTCGTCGAGTTTGCGTGGGCCAGACCAGGGAATTTCGTCGCGGACGAGTACGACTGCTCGCGCGTCGGCGGTGCGTTCGCGGACGAAGGCGCGTTCGGTATCGGCAGTCGACGCCTGCAGGGCATCGGTGAGCTGTCTGGTGCTGTGAAGTCGAAGCAAGGGTCGAAAGCCGATGATCAGGGGGAAGCCACAGGCTGGGAGTGAGGTGAAGTTGATGGCAAGGTCTACGTGGGTGGGGTGGGCAGCACTGGTGGTGGGGATCGGCGCGGTGGCGGCGTCGATCACAGTGAGTTCCACTCGGGTCGGGGAGGGTCTGACATTCGGCTTCGGTGCGTTCATCGCGTTCTTCGGGGTGTTGTCGTTGCCGGTGCGGAATCGAACCCCCGATCATTGGGGCTTGTTTGTGGTGGGCTTGGCGATGTTCCTGCTGCCCTGGCTGGGTGCCGGTTTCGTCCCTGATCGCGGCGCCGCGTGGACAGCGTGGGTGGCGGGGTTTCTCGCCATGGCCCTCGGGGCCGCGGCATGGACCCTGGGTAATCCACCCACAGCGTCCGGCATCCGCGATTACAGCACCGGCGCGGCCGAGCGCAGCGCCCTCAGTTATTGGATAAGCCGGGCAGCACTCGTCGTCGGAGTCGTGACAGTGGTGCTGGCCGGGGCGGTGGTGCACTCATCTGCCGTGGCGACTGCCGTCATGATCGGGCTGGGTGGCCTCACCGCAGTGACCGCGCTGTGGTCGCTGCTCGCGGGCGATCCGACGCGCGATTACCTGGCCTTGGCCGTCGTAGGGTTTGCCTTGTTCCTCGCGCCGTGGGTCGGTGGCTTCACGGGTGGCAGCGCCGCATGGACGGCCTGGATATCCGGCTGCCTCGTCACCCTCCTCGGTGGCACGGGATACCTGCGCGACGAGTCCCTGGATATCAGCGGCACCGCCGCCGCCACCGCCGAAGCGCGCTACCGCGAACGATTCCGGTGATGCAGTGGAATGCGTGATCTCAGCGGCGGGGATCTCCTGGTAGGCGTACCGTTCGATGTGTGGCAAGGACCGGACCGGCCGCCGGGGGCTCGGCCCGCTGAGACTCCGCAAGGCGAGCAGCGATAGAACCGGGAGTCGGCGATGACGACTCGACGCATTGTGCAGATCCGCAGAATCTATGACGACCCCACCCCGCGGGACGGTACCCGCGTACTGGTGGACCGGCTCTGGCCCCGCGGTGTCAGCAAGGCCCGAGCCCGCCTCGACGAGTGGTGCAAACAGGTCGCTCCGTCCACCGAACTGCGCACCTGGTACGGCCACGACCCGAACCTGTTCGATGAATTCGCTCGCCGCTACCGCGACGAACTGACCGCACCCGATCGCGCCGCCGCCCTCACCCACCTGCGCCAACTGGCCGACCGTAGCACGCTCACGCTGCTGACCGGCACCAAGAACACCGACATCAGCGAAGCCGCCGTACTCGCCGATCTCGTCGCACACCCGAACAGGTCGCGGTGACAATCGAGGACCGCCTGTCTCGCGTGCTCCAGGCCACAGCAGAAACCTCGACCCCGCAGGGTTGAGACGATTCTGGACCGGCAGAGGCTCGCACGATGATCGAACTCGCCGTCACCTAGGACGCCTGACACACCCGCGCTGTGCTATCGCCACAGATCCCGATGCCTTGATTGTCGGATCAACACAACCGATCGCCTCGACTCCACGCCATCATGGAGTTGAGCAGAAGTCGCAGGTAGGAGCAGCGCAATCCGAGCGACTGAGACCCGGCCCGACACCAGGGCCGTGCGCGTCGTCAGGGGCGGCAACGCCGCCTCGGCCCGCCCCTGACGGGACTTTCCCACCAGCCTACTGCGAGACAGAGGCAGCACTCGGAGAACACGAGGACGGCCCGGTGAAGTGGTCCGCCCTTCGAGCGATCCGGTCCTGGTTGAAGCGGAGTTGAACGGAATGAGGAATATGCGGGTAAACGAGGTCATGCGAAGACCGATCATCGCTGTGCGGCATACTGATTCGGTACGCGAGGCGGCGCTGAGGCTCACCGAACTGGGCTATGCGGCGTTGCCCGTTCTCACCCAGGATGACCGCCTCATCGGGGTAGTCACGAGCGGTGACCTGTTGCGGGCCGGCGAACTCGATGACACCGTCGATGCCGTGATGACCGCACCCGCGGTGTCGGTCTCCGACAGCGCAGCTCTGGCCGAGGTCATGAGGTGGCTGGTAACGCGGGGAGTGCGCAGCCTGCCGGTCGTCGACGCAGACGGTTGTGTGGTCGGGATGTTCAGCCGCGGCGACGCGTTACGGAACATGCTCACCCCTGACGACGCACTCGCGGCCGATGCACAGAATGTTGTCGATCAATACACCGGCCTGCGGCGCTGGCATGTCACCGTCGAAGAAGGAGACGCCAGCATCTCCGGCCGGTTCACCGACGAATCCGAACGGCGCATCGCCATCGCCCTGATCCGCACAGTGCCCGGTATCCGTACCGTGACCATCGCGGCGACACCGGCCGCTATGGCCGGCTCTGCGCACTGACACCGACCCGGCGGACACAACATCCGAACTTCTGCGTGAGCGGCACACCGACCGTCACTTCGATGGGTTCGAGGGGACTGTGGATTA
>NZ_BDCK01000023.1 GCF_001613465.1 Nocardia niwae NBRC 108934 = DSM 45340
GGTCAGTACGCGCCCACGCACCGCAGACGACTACGCTCACCGCAATATCGGCATAGGTGACGTGGTCAACGAGGGGAAGGCGTAATGGAAGACCTCGCCGCGCGATTCGAGGAGCTGGGTCGCCTGGTACCGATTCCGCACCCATGGGACATGACGGAATACCTGGCGCGGGTGGCAGAGTACCGGCGACGGCCGATCACGTTGTGCCCGATCGAAGTAGGCGCACTGTCGGGGAACGGATGCGGCACCGGAAGTGGCCTGTGGATCGCGAGGGAAGGCGATGAAGTGATCATGTACGGGGCCGACACCGAATGGCACGCCGATCACATCATCGCCCACGAGATCGGCCACATGTTGCTCGGCCACGGAGAGTCTGCGGGCGGTGCCGCGGCTGATGATCTGCCGTTGCGCGAATTGATGCCCTCGCTGTCGCTGGAAACCATCCGCAGCGTACTGCGCCGCCAGGACTACGGCAGTGAGCGCGAGCGGGCCGCCGAAACCTTCGCCGACCTGCTGCTGGTCGAAGCGATGCTGCCGAAGCGGTCGGCGAGCCGGTTCCGCTCGACGTTCTTCCGAAACCGGCATCGTTGAGATGACCTCCCCGATCCCGGGTCTGATCACCTGGCCCGTCCTGACGGGTATCGCGTTGGTGCTCGCCGGTCGGTCCTGGCTGCTGCGGGACAGCATCGTGGACCGGCTCGTCAACCTCGGGCTCGCCGGTGCTCTCGCCGAACACCTGCTCCGGGAGGCATGGTTCGAACAGGCACTGGCCTGGCTGCTGCCCGGCGACGACAGCGACGTGGTGAACATCGCCCGACAGCTCTCACTGGGAGCAACCGTGTGGGCCGTCTCGAATATCTACGGCATCGCCAGATTGTGGGCAGGCGCCGATCCCGCTCACGCGTGGCGCAGGCAGCGGCGCTATCACCTCGTCTCGATCGCCGCCGCCGTCGTCATCCTGA
Organism: Nocardia niwae NBRC 108934 = DSM 45340; assembly: GCF_001613465.1. Classification (GTDB taxonomy): domain Bacteria; phylum Actinomycetota; class Actinomycetes; order Mycobacteriales; family Mycobacteriaceae; genus Nocardia; species Nocardia niwae. The sequence continues at coordinate 963 of NZ_BDCK01000023.1, forward strand.
TCGCGGGCGAGCCCGCTCGCCGCGCCGACCAGTTGATCGACCGAGCACTGGGCTGGCCTGCTGTCGTGGTCTGGGTCGCGTTCTCCCTGCCGCTCGGTGCTACGGCCCTGCTCGTCGGCCGGGTGAGTGCGCGCGAGATGCGCGTCGCAGGCGATACCCCCTGGCAGGAACGCGCACTGTACGCAGTGGTCCTGTGCACCGCGGTGGGCATGGGGATCGTCGCGGTCGTATATCCGATCGAGGCGGTCACCAGTGTCCTGACCGGCCGGCCGTCATCCGATCCCGAGATGCGCTGGAAAGCATGGAGCGGCTTCCTCCTCTCGGCCGTCGGCGCTCCCGCCGTGGTCACGGTGCCGCTGATCAGCACCCTGCTCGCCCACCTCGGATGGGACCGCACCGGCCGATACTGCCGCCGCCTGCAGCCGATGTGGGCCGATCTCACCGCAGCCGTACCCGAGATCGTCCTGGATATGCGGCGCGACCACGACGGCCGAACAGACCCGGCCATCCGTCTGCATCGCATGACGGTCGAGATTCGGGACAGTTTGCTGCATCTCGAGCGTTACAGCGACAGCCTCGACGATCCGGCCGCCGCCTGCGGTGATCCTCATATCCATGCCCGCCGCGTCGCCGAAGCGGTTGCCGCCAAAGCTGCCGGACATCCCCCGAGCGCGAGCCGGTTCACCCGCCGGCATCGAATTCAGCCGGGGGCACGCGATCTCGCCGCGGAACTGCACCAGCTACTCGCGCTTGCCAAGGCATGGCCGCATGCCCGCGACCTGCCGAAGTCGCCGTAGCGTCGCGGACAGGCGTATCGCACCGAGTTATCCGTTGTATTCGCTGACTACGTCGAGGACCCAGACGACACCGAAACGGTCACGCAGCATCCCGTAGGCGGGCGCCCAGTTCGCCGGGCCCATCGGAACCACGATGGTCGCGCCCGCGGTGAGTCGCTCCCAGTAGCTCGATACCTCTTCGACGCTCGCGCCGCGCACGGAGACGAAGAACGCGTTCGCACCCGGGTCGTAGCTCATTGATCCGGGGACGTCGTAGGCCATGACGTGGAAGCCGTTTCCGTCCTGCACCTGGCCCCACATGATCTGGTCGGCCTCGGACTCGTCCTGAACATTTCCGGCGTCTTCGTAGGTGACGACGGCGAGCTGACCGCCGAAGACGGACTGATAGAACTCCAGCGCGGCGCGGGCGTCACCGCGGAAGTTCAGGTGGGTGGTGGTTGTGAGGGACACAGTTGCTCCTGTTTTCTGCTGGTCGGCTGACGTGACCAACCCTCGCAAGGATGGGGGCCAGGTTGTGTCCTCTACTTCCGACAGGATGAGAAGTATGCCGAAAACTTCCGCACGACTGCTGGCGCTGCTGTCCCTGCTGCAGGCGCGCCGGGACTGGCCCGGGATGCTGTTGGCGCAACGGCTGGAGGTCAGCGCGCGCACCGTGCGCCGCGATATCGACCGCCTGCGTGAACTCGGCTACCCCATCGTCACCACCAAAGGCCCCGACGGCGGATACCGGCTCGGCGCGGGCACCCGACTTCCGCCACTGTTGTTCGACGACGAGCAGGCCGTCGCCCTGGCCGTCGCCCTGCAGATCGCCACCACCGCCGGCGCCGGTATCGAAGAGGCCGCGGCGCGAGCGCTGAACACCGTGCGTCAGGTCATGCCCGCGCGGTTACGCCACCACATGGATACCCTCCGGATCACGGCCGTCGTACCGCCCGCGGGCCGGTCCGCCGCCGAGGTCGGCACGGAGGTCCTCACGGCGATCGGCGCGGCCGTCGACGCACGCGAAGTGCTGCGTTTCGACTACACCGGCCCATTTCCGCCGCAGACCGCCGCGAGCCCGCCGCGTCGAGTGGAGCCCCATCATCTCGTCGCCCGGGCAGGACGCTGGTACCTCGTGGCCTGGGATCTCGACCGAGGCGACTGGCGCATCTTCCGTGCCGATCGGATCACCCCGCGCATCCCGACCGGCCCTCGCTTCACTGCGCGTGAACTTCCCGGAGGAGACGTAGCCACCTTCGTGACCAGCAGGTTCAGCGGCTCGGATGCGACGGGAGGCCAGCCCTGTCACGGGGCGGTGATCCTGCACCTCCCCGCCACCGAGGTCGCACCGTTTCTCCACGACGGAGTGCTCGAAGCTGTCGGTCCCGACCGCTGCCGTGTCGCCCTCGGCTCGTGGTCATGGCTCGCGCTCGCCGGCGCTTTCGGCAGATTCGACGCTGACATCGAAGTCATCGGGCCGCCCGAACTCACCGCCGCGTTCGCGCACTTGGCCCGCCGCTACGCCGACGCGGCGAACAGCGCATAGGTCGACCACCAGCGATCGACGGGTGGGCGCAGGGGCCCCGCGCAGCGGTCCCGTCACGTGCGTTCTGCCGTACCCCCGTCGCTGTCGCGGGTTTCGATAGCCTTGACCGCGTTGTCCAGCGCATGCCGCAGGACGGGTTTGCCGATGGTCCCGACCACGGCTCCGAGAACGTGTCCCTTGAGGTTCTTGCCCTCGCGCACGATGACGACGTCCACCTCGGTCTTCCCGTCCGGCCTGCGGTTGAAGGTGTAGGTGTGACCGGAGTGGCCGCCCCATACGTTCGAGTCGGTGGTCGTCATGACGACGCGATCGGGGTTGGACCAGTCGTAGTGCAGCCGTTCCCAGATGCCGTGCGAGCCCTCCGTGACGTCGGCCTCCCGGCGGCCCCTGTTGTGCACCTCCAGATACTCGTCGGCGCTGTTGCCGAATACCTGCGAGCGGCCCGGCCCGAAATCGGTGAGCGCTGCGACGAACTGCTCCGGTGTCGAAGTCGTCGTTTCCTTGAAGTGGATGGTGGACATCGTTGCTCCTTTGCTGCGGGAGGGCCGGCGTTGGTTCAACGCCGGGGGGTGAGCGATTCGAGCGAGGTCCTCATCAGGCTGTCGACGCACGTCGTCCTGCAGGCGGGCGCCGGTCCATCACGCCGTCGATCGGAGCTGGCCCGATCTGCGTGATCCCCTGCGGCGCGGTTTTCCTATGGATGAAGCATGAGCTTCGGCTCCGAGTCGGCGCAAGGCCACCGGCTTGGAGAAGGGCGCGCTGGTGGTGTGCGGAGGCCGCGGCGAGCGCGGACCGGTGACATACCTCAAGGGTTGGTGCGGTCCCCCTGGGGACTGGCGGGTATTGCGCGCTCCACGATCGTCCGCACCAGTTCGGCGGCGCGCTGCTCATCGAAAATGCCTGGGAGGGTGAGGCGTTCGAGGATAAGCCAGTTCAAGGCGAGGTAGAGCAGCACCACGGCGTCCTCGTCGCCGGGCAGCTCCGATTCGCGGTAGTTGCCGATATTGAAGTCCAGATCCGCGCGCACCCGCTCGGTGAGCAATGCTTGCAGTTCGGGGCGCCGGGTGGCCTCCAGTCGCAGTTCGAGGATGGCGAGATAGCCGGTGCGGAAATGGGAGACCCGGTCGACCACCTCGGTCATCAGTGCGGTCATGGACTCGCGAGTCTGCGGTCCGCGCGATTTCGCCATGGCCTCGTCGCTGGGGAGCAGCCGCTCGTAGTAGCGATGCCCGACCTGGATGAGCAATGCGTCCCGGTTGGGGAAGTAGTTGGAGGCGGTTCCAGCGGGCACTCCGGCCTCCTGATCGACCGCCCGGAAGGTCAGTCCTCGTGCCCCTTCGCGGGCCAGGACCTCGATCGATGCATCCAGCAGGGCTTGTCGGCGCTCCGGATTGGTACGCACCACTTGACACCACTCCATTCGTAGTACTACGGTTCAAATCACTTCGAACAGAGTACTACATCCGAGGCGGTAAGATGCGCAAGCTTGTCTACTACGTGGCGGTCTCCCTGGACGGCTACATCGCGGGCCCGCAAGGTGAGTTCGACTTCTATCCGATGTGTGAGGACATGATGGCGTGGATCACCGAGCGCTATCCGGAGACGGTGCCGACGCCTCTCCGCGAGTCCGTCGGCATGCCCCTCGACGCGCCGAACAAGACCTTGGACACCGTGGTCATGGGCCGCGGCGCCTACGAGCCGGGGCTCGCGATCGGCTCCACCAGCCCATACAACCACCTGAAGCAATATGTCTTCTCCAGCACCCTTGCGCCGGTGGACAACCCGCAGGTGGAAATCGTCGCCACCGATCCGGTCGAGCTGGTGCGGCGACTGAAGAAGGAAGCGGGCCTGGACATCTGGCTCTGCGGCGGCGGAAATCTGGCCGGCCAGCTGCTCGGCGAGGTCGACCAGCTGATCATCAAGAGCTACCCCGTGGTCGCGGGCGACGGCGTCGGGGCCTTCACCGGCAATTTCGACCCGACGCAATTCCAGGTCACCCGGCGCGAGAGTTTCACCAGCGGCGCGCAGGTCACCTGGTTCGACCGCGCCTGATCCGGCGCGACAACGCCGGAATGGCATCCCTGATCTCACGAGCTTTTCGAAAGGCGGTACCGATATGCGAAAGCAACGCAGCACCTTCCCGACCCAGAACAACCAGCAGCGCTTCGTAACTCGCCCCGTGCCTCCGCCGCGCACGGTCACCCACGCCAAGAGCGGGTGGCCCCGGCACGGCAGGTATGGGGCGCGGTAGCGCACGATCGAGCTGGGCTGTCCGATCAATCGTTCGCCGCGGCCGGAATCGGCCGGAATGGGAGTAGGAATGCATACCGATGTGATCATCGTGGGCGCGGGCCCGACCGGCCTGATGCTGGCCGCCGAGCTGCGCCTGGCCGGAGTGCGGCCGCTGGTGCTGGAGCGGCAACCGCGGCCGCGGGACACCCCGAAGGCCGGTGGCCTCGGCGGGCAGATTCTGGAGCTGTTGCGCTACCGGGGCTTGCTGGATCGGTTCGAAGCGGCCTGCACCGATCCGATTCCGGCTCCACGGTTCCCGTTCGGCGGTGTGCATGTGGACCTCACCCAGCTGGCCGAGTCCCCGATGCACGCCCTGCCGCTGCCGCAGCAAGAGCTCGAGCGACTACTCGGCGAACACGTCGGCGAGCTCGGCATCGAAGTCCGTCGCGGACACCAGGTACTGGATGTCGGTCAGGACGCCGACGCGGTCACCGCGCAGGTCGACGGGCCGGACGGGCCGTACCGGGTGACCGCCCGCTATCTGGTGGGCTGCGACGGTGCGCGCAGCCGGGTTCGTGACCTGGCCGGTATTCCATTCCCAGGCACCGTATATCCGGAGGTGAATCGGCTGGCCCAGATCACCGTGCCCGACTCGGTGACCCGGCTCGACAACGGCGACCTGGAGATCCCCGGATTCGGAACCATCCGTGCGGGTTTCACGCGGACGGACCGCGGTCTGTTCGGGATGGGTGGCTCGCCTACGTCGGAGGTGCTGTCGGTCTACACGATCGAGGACGAAGCCGTCGAATACGACGACGACGTACCGATGACCGTGGCCGAGCTGCAGGACAGCATCCGTCGCGTGCTGGGCGCGGATCTGCCTGTGGCGGAGACACACCGGCTGTCGCGCTTCACCTTCAAGGCGCGCCAGGCCGAACGCTATCGCGCCGGCCGGGTCCTGCTCGCCGGTGATGCGGCCCATCTGTTTCCCGCCACGGGCGTGGCGATCAACGCCGGCATGCTCGATGCGGTCAACCTGGCCTGGAAGCTGGCCGGCGAAGTCCGGGGGTGGGCGCCCGACGGACTGCTGGACACCTACCACGAGGAACGTCATCTCGCCGGGGCGCGCACCATGCTGCACACTCAGGCGCAGGTCGCGCTGCGACGCGGGCACGACCCGGCCGCCGAAGCACTGCGGGCGGTCTTCCAGGAACTGCTCACCGACCAGCAGCCCTTGCAGCGCATGGCAGCCCTCATCGCCGGCGCCGACATCCGCTACCGGTCGCCCAACCCCGGCAACCACACCCTGACCGGAACCTTCGCGCCCGACCTCACTCTGCACACCGACCACGGGACGACCAGCGTTGCCGAACTCATGCACCCCGCACGGCCCATCCTGCTCGACCTCGCCGACCGCGCGGACCTCCGCGATGCCGCCGGAGATTGGCAGCACCGCATCGACATCCGCGCCGCCAAGACCGAAAACCGCCGAGCCGATGCCATTCTGATCCGCCCGGACGGCCATATCGCCTGGGCCGCAACCATCGACGAGCCCGCCGACACCGCCGAGGATGGCCTGCGAGCAGCGCTGTCGTTCTGGTTCGGCGCACTCGAGGCAATCCCGACCCCGACCAGCGATTGACGTCCGGTCGAGAGCCCGCGCTGTGCGGGCTCTCGCACCGGGCCGATTCTTCACCAGGGCACAGGGCCGTCCTCGCTGAACATGCCCGCGGTCGGCCCGTCGGCGCCGAGCGTGGCCAGGCGCACCAGTACCGCTGCTCCCTGCGCGACCGTGCGGAACCCGGTGTGATTGTTGCTGTCGGTGTCGACGTAGCCGGGGCAGGCGGCATTCACGAGAAAGCCGTCCTTGCGCAGTTCGTTGGCGTAGTTGACAGTCAGCGCGGACAACGCGGACTTGGACGGGTTGTAGGCGGCCGACGGCAGCAACCCCGCGAAGGGGCCGTTCGGGTCGCTGAGCAGGGTCAGCGAAGCGGCGTGGCTGCTGACATTCACGATGCGCGGCGCCGGTGACCGCCGCAGCAGGGGCAGCATTGCGTTGGTCACCGCGATCACCCCGAAAACGTTGGTCTCGAACACCGCTCGGACCATCTGCAGCTCGACGGTACTGGGAATTTGATCATGGGCGTCCTGCGGCGAAACCTGCCCGGAGCCGGTGATGCCGGCGTTGTTGATCAGTACGTCGAGTCGTCCGAAACGCCCCTCGATCCGCTTCGCCGCCTCCTGGACGGTGGCCGGATCGGTGACGTCCAGGACGATGGCGTGCGCGTCGCCGCCTGCCGCGCGCAATGCCGCCGCGGCCTCCTCGCCACGCCGCGGGTCCCTGGCTCCGAGCAGGACCGTGGTACCTAGCGCGGCGAGTTGTTCGGCGGCTCCACGGCCGATCCCTTTGTTCGCCCCGGTGATCAGCGCGACTTTCCGGTGTGTGGTCTGCCCGCTCATGGCCGGCTCCTTGCTTCTCGTCGTGTATCGGACGAACACAAGACGCCGACGACCCGATCTCCGTAACAGGACGGTCATGTGTCCTACCTCACCGACCATGAGCGTCGAGCCGCTACCGAATTCCAGGGGTCGCCGGGTGCGGGCCGACGCAGCCGAGGACGAAACAGCCCGGTGGCCAGTTGGCGAACGGTGCGGACATGGGCTTGCCCAAGCAGGACAGTGGGTTGCAGCCCGGGTAGGCCATCGGGCCGATACCGAGTGCGGCGAGAGTCGCGTCCGGATTCGAGATCATCGGATCGGACAATTGGACATCCGATTGCTGTTCGTAGGGCGCCGCGGCGGGTATGCGGGGTTCCCGGAAGGCGGCGCCGACCGCACGCAGGACATCGTGCGGGAAGCTCAACGCGCTCCCCGGAACCGTGACACCGGTCCAACTGACCATCAATCCGAGGCTCGGCACGATGAAGTTGTCCTGGCGCATCATTCCCGACATCTGCATCGCATCCGGCGGCAGACCAGGGAAGTAGTTGGCGCAGTCCGGCCCGTTCACCACGAACAGGAAGCCGTAGCAGGGGTTCGTCGGAGTGGGCCGGCCTGCCTGCGCGAGATAGTCCGCCGAAACGATCTGGTGACCGCCCCACTGGCCGCGATTGGTGAGCAGCAGGCCCAGCTTGGCGAAATCGTCCGGCGGCAGCAGCAGATGCGCGTAACCGTAGGTGTTTCCGCTGCGGTCCCGGCCCCAGAAGTAGTCGGTCGGTGGAATGCCCAACGGATCGAACAGCTTTCGTTGCGCGTACGCCTGGAAGTCTTCGCCGACCGCACGCTGGATGACGTACGCGAGCAGATCGACAGCGCGCTGACTGTAGCGCCACTCGGTGCCCTGCTGTTGATCGATCGGCATCGCCAATGCCTGCGCCACCACATTCGGGTCGATCTGCGCCAACCCGGTGATGCCCTCGGAGGCCACCGCCACCTGCATGCCGCTGGATTCATTGAGCAGATTCCGCACTGTGATCGCGCGATGGCCGGCGTCACCGAGCTCGGGCGGCAGATAGGCGCCGATCGGGTCATCGAGCCGCAGCCGCTGATCGTCCACCGCGATCCCGGCCACCATCGAAACCACGCTCTTGGTACTGCTCCACAGATTCCACGGCACACCGGCGGCCCGCGCGGTGTTCGGGCCGGTCGCGATCAGGCAATTGTTCCGAAAGATCTGCAGCGTCGTGCGCGTCGAATCCGTCGCGAGCGCCACCGCCTGGCGCAGCGCCGCCGAATCGAGTCCGACCTCCTCCGGCGTCGCCGTTTCGGGTGCTCGCCCACTGCTGACCGCGCAGTGCCGCTGCCCGTCCGGCTCGGCATTCGCCAGCACCGGTGCACCAATCCCGAGCATCGACACCGCCACCGAAATGGCGACGGCCGCGACTTTTCTCATACCTCGACCCACGCCGGCCTCCGCTTTCGACGAACTCCACCTGGCTCATCGCCCCCGCTGCGCCCCCGGTTACGCCCCTGAGTGCCCCCACTTGCAGGGGCGGACCTGCGAAGTTCCGCAGTTCCATCATGACCGCCACGCCGGCGGCGGTCGCCACCCGAACGCCCGGGTGAGCGGGCGCTTTCGCCTGCGCGGATCTGTCACCAGGCGCTCGCTGGCCGGGCGGTCGGTCGGCTGTGTTGTCGACTCGCAGTGCAGCACGCGGTTCGTCCTCGAAACCACGCGGGCACATGAAGCTTCGATACAGCGGGCTGAGAGTGGCCCGGTCGCCGCCCGCAAGCCCGATACCGGCACCGAGGCACGCACCCGGTCCCGGGAGAAGCTCACATGCTCAGCGAAAAGGAAGCAGCACAAGCGGTCTCGGCCCTCGACGCAGTTCTCGTCGTCGTGCTACCGCGACTCAGACTACGCGGACGTTCATCGTGTACGAGGCGTCGTGCTGCGGCGACGTGATGGTCAGGTGGTACCTGCCGGTGGCCGGAAGCTGGAACTGACTCACGGTGGTATCGGTGGGGTACAGCCGGCCGTCGGGCGCGGTGAGCGCGACGAGGGCGGTGCCGGACGCGGAGGTGTAGTGCGAGATGAGCTCGATGGTCATCTGCTGTCCGGCACTGGCCTCGAGCGTCCAGATGTCGCTGTGTCCACGGTTGATGTAGCCATCCACGGTGGCGTGGTCGGTGCCAGGTGCGAAGTTGATCTCGGCGTAGACCCCGCTGGCGTTCGCCGCGCCCGCGCCGGCGGTGACGACGAAGAACGCTGCCGCGATCGCCGCCATGGCAACAGAAGCTTTGCGAAGGGTGATGAGAAGGGCGGTCATGATGCCTCCGTTGTTCGGTGTAGTGGCTCTGTTGATTGGTCAGATATCTTGCTGCGCAACCGCTTAGGCTCATGTTCCTGTCGAGAAATACCCGGGAGTTGTTACAACACATCGGGGTCGGCAGTTCCGCTGGCCACCCGACCAGGGGGCCGTCGGCGACGTTTCTCGACAGCGGACGGTCGATCACCGCGCCGGGTAGTTCGCTCAATGGCACGGATGGCGTCTATGGCCCCCCGGTAGCGCCTGACCGGCCGCTGCCCGTACTCGATACCATCGCAGCCCTTCTCGGCCGCGATCCCTGCTGGGAACCCCCATGGAAGACCGCCGACGGCCAGAAATAGCACACTCCACCATGAAGCGGATCGGTGCCGCCCCGAGGCAACCGTCAGATGGGCATGAAGCGGGGTCGAGGTGCTTCAGTGGTACGGCCTGCTCGCGAAGCCGGCCGGAGAGTGCGGTGAGACCGGGTGACACGGGCGGGCGGTCACTCGATTCCGGGACGGTGCCGACCGGCGCAGGGGGCACTGGCGGAGCGCGGGCCGCGTGGTGGTTGTACCGCCCGCGCGGGCACCGCGTCCTCCAGGTCGTCGATGGTGCCGGACATGATCGTGCGGACGTTCTCATTGATGTGTTCGATCGGCCAGTCCCACCAAGCGATGGCCAGCAGGCGATCGATCTCGTCCGCGCTGAAGCGGTGGCGGATGAGTTCGGCCGGATTGCCGCCGACGATGGCATAGTCCGGAACGTCGGCTGTCACCACGGAGCCGGCGCCCACGATCGCGCCGTGTCCGATCCGTACTCCGGGCATCACCGTGACGCCATATCCGATCCAGACGTCGTTGCCGACTACGGTGTCACCGCGATTAGGCAGGTCCATGAGCAGATCGACATGCTGCGACCACGCGCCGCCCATGGTGGGGAACGGAAAGGTCGACGGTCCGTCCATGCGGTGGTTGGCGCTGTTCATGATGAACCGCACGCCCGTGGCCAAGGCGCTGAACTTGCCGATGATCAGCTTCTCCGGACCGTAGTGGTATAGGACATTGCGGGTTTCGAAGGTGGTGGGGTCGCCCGGGTCGTCGTAGTAGGAGTACTCGCCGACCTCGATCAGCGGCGAGGTGACCAGGGGTTTCAGCAGTACCACCCGCGGCTGCCCGGGCATGGGATGCAGCACGGTGGGTGCGGTGACGGGGAGCTGTACGGGCATGCGGAATCCGTTCTGCGAAGGTCTGATCAGGTCCGGGGGACGCGGTTCCCGAGGGAGCTGACGCGGCCGCGCCGGATCACCGTGCGGCAGTCGTGCGTGAGCTCGTCCGCCAGGTCCCGCGGCAATGTGGACTTGCCCGCGCCGGTGATCAGCAGCCGTTCGGCCGCGGACACCCGCGCGCTCATGGGTGAGGGCCTGCGGCCCACCGCGAGCTTTGTGCCGGTGAACAGACGCAGCAGCGTGCTCTTGCCGGACCTGTCCCCCCGATGATCCCGGTCTGTTCACCCGCGCCGAGCGAACAGGTGGCCGCATCGAGCACCGTGCGGCCGTCGAAGGACGCGCTGAACGCGAGCACGGTGATCTGACTGGGCACGAGCTACCTCAGAAGCATTCGAGGACGACACGATCAGGGGCGACCGCGGAGCCTGGTGAACACCTCGAAAGAGCATTGGCAACCCCACTAGTGCGACGTATGTTGCGTTAGGATGATGGCACATCATGTCCCGCCGAGCAACCGGATAGCCCCATGACCCCTGCCGCAGAGACCGCCGCGCCGCCGCGGCCGCGCCCGGGCGGCCGAACGGCCCGCGTTCGCGCCCAGGTCCTCGCGGCCGTTGAGGCGGAACTGACCGAAAACGGCTACGACGCGTTGACCGTCGATACGGTCGCCGCCCGCGCGGGCGTGCACCGCACCACCGTGTATCGCCGCTGGCGCGATGTGGGTGGCCTGATCGCCGATGTGTTCGCCGCCGCAAGCGATCTCGATTGGCATCCGCCCGACACCGGTTCACTGTGCGGTGATCTCGCGGAGTTGAATCGCGAGATCAAGAAGTCGCTCACCGAGAAATCGTCGATCGCGATGGCGCTGATTGCGGTGTCTTTCCGCTCGGAAGACGCGGCGCGCGCACTGCGGCAACTGTGGGAGGACCGCTATACGCAGTGCGAGATCGCCGTGGCACGTGCGATCGGGCGCGGTGAGATCCCGGCCGAAACCGACGCTCGCGCACTGCTGATCGCGGCCACGGCGCCCCTGTATCACCAGTTGGTGCTGTTGCGTACTCCGGCTGCCGCCCGGCTGCCGGAGCGTGCGGCCGCGGCGGCGACGCTGGCCGCGCAGGCCGGCGCTTTCGAATCGCCGATGGCGGAAACCGATGCGGTCGGAGCGCACAGGGGATAGAAGGCCCAGACCGTCGGGCTGGAGCTCGATGTATCGGAGGTGACGATCACTGCGCTGGTTTGGCGTCTTTGCGCTGATTGGCATGGAAGCGCGCCTTCTTCTGCCGATTTCCGCACGTGTTCATGTCACACCATTTGCGAGTGCGACTTCGGCTGGTGTCGAAGAAGGCGGCCTGGCAGGTCGGCGATGCGCACAAGGCCAATCGGCCGTCTCGCTCGCCTGCGATGATGCTGATCGCGTCGGCGGCGATCACGCCTAGGGCGTCTTCCACGGAGGTAGCCGAGCCGAGTCGCCATCGCCGATTGCCCTCGGGTGTCAGGACAGCCGCCGCCCGACCCCGAATGCTGCAGTCATTGATGACTTGAACAGCAGGCGCAGGGAGAGCGCCTTGGATCGCGGCCGCTGTCGCGGCGGCGTGAATAGATTCCCTGAGTTCCCAGGCGAGTTCGAGCTGGGCGATGCTGCAGGACGCCACGGCGAGGCCGTTCACCACCAGCCAGTCGACGAGTCGCTCCGGCGTGGGAATGCGCTCCACGGCGTTGCCGCGCCGCTCCGACAGAGTCCCCGTGAAGCTGGTGGCCAGCACGTTGCCGAGACGGAATTCAGGGAACCCAGCAGCCATGGAACCACCTTAGCTGGTTGCCGGCTGAGGTGAAGGCATGCTAGAACCGTCTTAGTCGGTTCTCGGTAGGAATCAGTCGGTTTCGCGATGACCAGGAGGTCTCATGCCCCGTCCCACCAGCGACGTGAAAGCGTTCGAAGCCCACGCCACTGACGCCGACCTCGCTGATCTGCGTGCGCGACTGGCCGCGGCACGCCTGCCGGAGGCCGAGACGGTCTATCGCGCCGCGCCCGGCTCTCGCCGATGGGAACAGGGCGTTCCACTCGCCGACCTCGTCGATGTCGCGAATTATTGGCGCACCGAGTACAACTGGCGGTCGTTCGAAGTGCGCCTCAACCGGATCGGCCAGTTCCGCACGACCATTGATGATCTGGGCATCCACTTCCTGCACCGCCGATCCGCGCGGCCGGATGCCACTCCTCTGATCTTGACGCACGGCTGGCCGGGCAGCGTTGCCGAATTCATCGATGTAGTAGACGAGCTGGCAGATCCGAAAGATGCGGGCGCTCCGGCGTTCCACGTGGTGGCCCCTTCGCTACCAGGCTTTGGTTACAGCGACAAGCCGGCCACCACCGGGTGGGGGATCGAGAAGATCGCGGCCACATGGGTGGAACTCATGGGCAGGCTCGGCTACCGCAAGTTCGCCGCCCATGGCGGCGACTGGGGAGGTGTGATCACCACGGTTCTCGGCGGCAGGTTTCCGGCGCAGGTTCTCGGCATCCACACCACGCTCGCGGAGGCGCCGCCCGGGTTGACTACCGACGGGCTGACGGCGGCCGAGCGCGAATGGACCGAGGAGACCCGCGATTTCTGGGGCGGCCCCCGCGCGGCGTACGCGAAGCAGCAGGCGACCCGACCGCAGACCATCGGCTACTCGCTCGTCGACTCACCGGTGGGGCTTCTCGCCTGGATGCTCGACAAGTTCGCTGAGTGGAGCGATACCACAGACAGCCCGTTCGAGACGATTTCCCGAGACCGCGTTCTCGACAACATCACCCTGTATTGGCTGACGCAGACCGGCGCATCGTCAGCCCGCATCTATTACGAAAGCCACGGCGGCGTGAACTCGCTGGACCCCGAACTTCGGGTCGACGTTCCGTCCGCCATCAGCGTGTATCCCCGCGACATCGAGAAGTGTCCGCGGCCCTGGGCGCAACAGCGGTACCGACAGATCGTCCGATGGAGGTCGCCCGAAACCGGGGGACATTTCCCTTCGCTGGAGGTTCCCGAGTATTTCGTCAAGGACCTGCAAGAAGGGCTCGCGGCAGTGCTGGCCGCTAACCGGTGAACGCGGCCGGGCGCCGGGACTCGGCCAGGGGACCTCGAACGATGCGCCAACGCCGCCTCGCGTCATGGCCTGATCGCAGACCGGTCGAACCGCCGGGATGTTCGTCGGCTTGCGAGCGGCCGGGTGTGCCGAAGATGAGCGGGGGAGGAGTAGCTGTGGGTCGCTCTCAATGGCGAACCCTCCGTAATTGGTCGGAGGTGTGGGCATTGGGCTCAGGTCGGCCTCTTCGCGAGTGCCTTCGCAATTTCGGGTAGGAGGGGTCGCCAAGTCGCGACCAGTGGTCCGGCCGGAATTATCCGGAATCGGGGAATCGGACGGGGCGGATCAGGAAGCTTGCAATTCTCGATGACAATCGGAGTCGGCCGCAGATCGGTGCACGTCACGACCTCCTGTCCACGGGCGTCGGTACCGGTCACGCACAGCGGACAGTCGACCAGCTGCCCGATCTCGGTCGTCTCGACGGTCAACCGGTCACGCTCCGCGGACAGTCTGTAATCGAGGGTTCCGCCTGGGACGGTGACGCTACCGGTCGCAGTGGTCAGTACCTCGCCGTTCAGCGACCATTCGAAGTCGATCGGCAGCGCCATCAGATGCGGCTGGGCATCCAGGACTGTTCGGGAGCGGACACCGAACCGCTGACAGAGCGTCGCCCCCGGATTGAGTTGTTCCCCCTTGGCGCGTACGGAGAATCGAGATCGAAGGTCGATTCGCGGAATGGGGTTGTCGTAGGTTACCCAGGTCATGTGGAACCGGTCGGCTTCCTCGTCCTGCCAAGCCCGCACTCTGGCGAAGCGGCCTGCGCTCGTGCGAACGGCGAAGACGACCCCGCCGAGGAATATCCGTCCGAAATCGAGAACGAATTCCTCGCCACCGATCGGGATATCTGTCCGAGGTATCCGGCGATCCGTCAACTCGAGCCGAGCCATTCGCTCCGGTGTCAACTGTTCATACGATATTGCGACGACCTGCAATCGTGCTCCGTCTACCGTGGAAACTCCTCGGATTGGCGACCAAATCAGGTCGGCTCCCGGAAATGTGTCCGGTTCGATGTTTCCCGAGTCGAGATCGACAGCGAATCCGGATCGGGATGAATGACTCCTTTCTTGCCTTGCCAGTATGCGGAACTCCGGGATGATAGAGCAGCGCAGCTCCAGATCATCGAGCTCGATTCCGTCGATACGCAGAGATCCGCCGAAAAGGCCGCGCAGACCGCTCGAAGACGAGCTGCGCGAAAGTCTGTTGACAAATTGTTCCAACAGTATCTCGAGGAACTCGACGCCCGCTCGCAGGACGATGAGGACCGACGCCGCGATCGCGGTTCCTACGCCGGGGAATATGACACCGAACAGGCCGCCGATGATATAAGCGCTCGGCGGGAGTTCGACTTCGACGTCGACATCCGGTTTCGTGAAGGAAATGGTGACGCCACCGTCTTCTGCCGAGAAATCGGCGAAGAAGGTAAAGGTCGCTTCGATGTCGGCGAGGCGAGTGGTGTGCTCTACGAACCCGTCGAATCGGATCCTGTTACCGTCGACTCGTCCAGTGAATCTTCTTATCCGAATATCCTCGATGGTCACCGGGGATCTCAGCTCGAACGGAGCCGCGAAACTGTCCGGGGGTATTTCGAGCTCGTCTGCAGCCTCCCTGCGGAACTGTGCGAAGAGAAAACGATTGCTGATCATGAGTAGTGCCGGACTGGAGGGTGGTATGAAGTTTTGCCGTACGTCATCGATACGACCAGCATTCGGATCGCCACCCGAATCGGCCGACATCCGTATCCCGAGCGCCAGGCAGTCACGATCCGTGAACTTCATGTCGTTGATGGTCGTCACCCGGATTTCGGAGATTGTATCCGCCGAAACCGGGGGTGACAGAGGCATACGCTGAACGTCTTCCCGTAGCGTCTCGGCCAGAACTCTCCGCATTTCCACCAGCGCCTGTTCGGCCGGTATTCCCTGCCGGTCGAGGGCATCGATGGAGTCCGTATCGAAATCGAGGTCGATGTCGTCGTCCGCAATATCGGTGAAGTCCAGGAATATGGAGATTTCCCCGTCCTCCTCCGTCGTTCTGATTCGTTCCTCGATCTGAATGGTGCCACCGAGCCCGGTGACTTCACCGGCGAGCTCCTGCGGTTCGTCGACGACTAGGGTGGAGTCGGAGAAATCGACGATCAATCGTATGGTGGATGGGCTTGCCGCTAGATCGACGGTCGGTGTCCTGAAATTCAGGAATGCGGTCCCCCGGATCGGACTGTGCTCGCCGATTCTGGATACGATCGGCGGGAAAAGGGACTCGGTGAGAAATGCGTTGGCGATCTGGTTGTTCAGCTCGTCTTCGGACACCTGTAGCAGCGCATCGAAATCGGATGTACGTGTGCGTTGCATCGCTAGTCACGACCTGTCTTGTTGCCGCGGTTCTTTGCGGTGGTGACCGCCACCTCGGCTAGTTCCGCGCCCGGGGGTAAGACGTTCGTCTCTCCCGCCGCGCGGTGAATCCGTTGGAGTAACTTGCGCTCGAAACGGGTCAGGTCCACGCCGGCGGCCACGAGCGCATCGACCGGCTGGGTGATGAAAAGCTGGCGGTTCGCGGCATTCTTCGCGAGCCAGTTGATGATCTTGCGGTCGGATTCCTCGATCTTGGACGCGAGCGCCTTCGGCAATCCGGTAGGTGTGGTGGCGGTTCCGGCCCGTGCGTGGCGCGATACATCGGTGAGGTGCGTCAGCGCACCCTGCCGTGCGCCGAACCGAATTCGCACGTTGAGTTTGTAGCCTTGTGGAACGCGTGCGCCAACCCTGTCCAGACGGGCGGAAGGGGCGGCGGAGTCGGTGTCGCAGTCAGACGGTGTTGTGTGTGCCATCGTGCCTCCTACTTCGAGCGGACCGGATTTCGTACCTGACCGGCGAAATCTGCGGATCGACTTTCGGACATATCGCCGATAACGACCGTACGACTCGGGTGAGGAGAGTCACACGAGTAGCTGCCTACTCGGATTCCTGTGGCGACATGTCTCGCCGCCGAACCGGAACGGAGTCTCCAAGCACCTGTTCGCCCGCTCGACCGCGCCATTCGACCCACCTCGAACACCAGGTCGAACAAGCCAATCGAATACCCGAGTGTGTCCCGGCACAGCGTGTTCGGCTCTGCGCGGCTACGAATGGTTCTGATCGCGAACCTGGGCAGCGTCTGATCGCGAATCCCGACATCGCCGACTCGGCGGCGGATGTTTGTGATCGCGAATTTCGACACCACGGGTGGGGTTGCGGTGGCAGGATGAGCGTGCTTCACCGCTGAGGCTGTCCGGTCTGAGCGGACGGCGCTCGGATGAGGGAGTCGCCTATGGCGATCGTGTCGCGGGCAGAGTTGATCGCCGCGATACGCCGTGACGCGCGTGATGCCTGTCGAACAGGCAGATCCAGCGCAAATACGGGGTGGGGTACCGGACGGTGAAGCAAGCGCTGGCCTCGGCATGGCCGGCCGAGCGCAAGGAATACACCCCGCGTGGACCGCCTCGCCCACACCCGCGCCACCAAACAAAGCTGACCCGACACTCAGCCATCACCACTCGACCTAACGGTCCGGTCGTGTGGTTTGAGCTTTCGCGACCAAAATCCGGATGCGATTACTGCCTCCAGGGCAAGTCCTCGCTCATCGCGCCGACCACCACGCAGGAGACAAGCTGATAGACCACACATCGCCCACCCTATGCCCGGCAGGGTCGTCGTCCTCGTCCACGTCGGCATATCCGTAAGGATCGATGTCAGCGACAACGAAGACCCTCGCACCAGACTCGGCGACTCGGTATCGGTGGATATCCGTGGTCGTTGAGTCGTTGTCCGGCTCGATGCGATAGCCCAGGCTCGCGATGCGCGCAGCGAGTTCGTCGAACGCCACCCGAGGCGCGAACTCGCCATACTCGTTGCGGAGGGCCGCTGGCACGCTGGACACATCACCCCATACCAGACGGTGGATCTGCACACTGATACCGAAACAGAGCCATCTGCCCTCGCCCTCCTGGAACGAAAGTTCCACGAGTCCATAGTCCCGCCGCATCTGACCCCGGACCGTGTCGTCCAGATAGTCCGACCCCAGCTTTGCTTCCCACTCGGCAGGATGCGAGTCGATGCCGACCCCGGCCACTTCACCCCGCGTGGCGAACTGGACATAGAAATCCAAGTCAGACATCGCCAATCTGCTCTCTTGCCTTCATCCCGAGCTGCGCCTGCGACCGGCCCCGAAGTCGCCATCACCAGCACCGACTCCGACCGCCTCGCCCGCACCTAAGCAACCCACTGCTGATCTCCTCACAGCACGACACACCCATCCGACACACCAAGCTCGGTGATGTCAATTTTCGCGACCAGGATCGGGAACACGCCAGCCCGACCGATGCCCGAATCCGCGATCAACCGACACCAGAATTCACGACCAAAACCACTACGAATTCAGATCGCACGGGCACCGCCTCGTTTGCATGTGTACCGATGCCGCTGATCGCGGCGGGGAGGTCGCCGCGACCGAAGACGGTGTCGAACCAGATGCGCAGGTAAGTGCGGTGCAGCTCGATCGAACGGGCCGGGTCGATCACGCCGATCGCCTTCTGCTGGCTCCCACCGGACAGCAGTCCGGTCTCGGCGAGGCTGGCCAGTATCAGCTGCTGGTCACAGCAGGACATGCGCTGGGTTCCCCGCACCCGCGGTGGGACCTTCAGCCCGGTGTTGTTCTGCCAGTACGGCTCCCAGCCCGGCGCGCCGAACCACGGTGAGAACTCGCGCACCAGTGGGAGCCGAAGCCGAGCTGGCGGGTACTACCCCAACGCCACCTGCGAGTTGTTCATTGCGGGCAGCCGACAAATGCACGCCCTGACTCCTGCGCTCGGCTGTCTGCGCCGATGACAGTTGTCGGCCGAATGTCGCCGTCTCGATCCCGCCCGGCACAGTAGCGCGGGTGGTCGACCCGTTGCTACAGGTGGCGTTGCGCTTCGTAGGCGATGAGGCCGGCGGCTAGAATACGCGAGTCGGCCGGATCTGTGGGGTCGTAGCCCGTCAGCTGGGCGATGCGGCGGAGCCGATAGCTCAGGCTGTTGGGATGTAGACACAGGTCGCGCGCGGCCTGCTTGCGGTCATATCCGCGGCGCAGGCTCGCGTGCAGGGCGTCGATAAGGTGCGTGAATCCGGTCAGCGGCTCGATGGTGGCCAGGATGAGTTCCCGGGCCGGGCCGGGCCGGGTTATCTGGTATTCGACCATGAGGTCGGCCAGTGTGTAAATTCCCGCAGGTCTGCCGAGCTGCCTGGCCAGCTCGGCCAATTCGTGGCTCTGACGCACGGCGGCAGGAATCGCGTCTCGTGTCAGGTCGTGCATCTCGACGAGGGTCGGCATCGTGCCCAGATGCCTGTGTAATTGCTCAGCCAATGCCTGGTATCGCGCGGCGTGCCCAGTCACGGGCGCTGCAGGATCCCAGCCACACTCGGCCTGATACCAGCGAGCGATCGCGATGCCCATGGAGAGCAGCGCTCGGCTCACCAACTGCGGCTCCACATCGAGGAACACCCCTCGTCCACCTCACGCCGACCCAACCGTCGCCGAGCGCCGACACCGCCAGCGCGTCGACCAGCCCACGCACACCGCCGGTCACCGGCACCGCCGAACCACCCTCCGGCACGTTGACATGGACGTCGGTGACGGAAGGCGGTGAGGTCGACGCGTCGCCGCGACAGCGACTGGGGACGGGCGAGCGGCTAGGGCTGGTCGGCGGGCACCGCGTAGGTCTGAAACAACTCCGCGCCGTCGCCAGCGGAACAAGATCATGTGGTGCGCGCATATCGCGATAGTTCCGCGCCAGCGTCCTCGCTGCTCGGTGTCGCGAGGCAGGAAACATGGCTCAAAGTCGACGCGATGCCTGCCTATCGATAGGAGCGGGCAGGTTCCAACCCAGCAGACACGAGCACATGGACTCGAAGAGACCACGACTTGTCGTCGAGATCAACGACCCCAAGACGATCAAGATCGAGAACTCGGCCGGGAATCTCCAGGTCTGGCAAGCCACCGCGGGTGAACTGGACCGGCACCTCAAACGGCTCATCGCGTTGGGTTTGCGGCGCAAGGCCGAGCAGCACAAGACCATCCTGCGCGCCCCGAAGTCCGACAACGGGTGGCGGCGCATCCTGCTGCCCGCTCACACCGTCGAGGCGGTCCGGGAGACGATCAAGGACCTGGAAGTCGGCGACCGTCCCAACCCGATGAGGCTGCTGTTTCCCGCCGTAATGGGTCGCTGCGCAACCCAACAACTTCGGCCGCGCCTGGCGCGCGGCGCGTGGGGAGAACGTCGCGTGGGTGACCCCGCGCACCTTCCGCAAAGGTGCGGCCACCGCGGTCGACCACGCCTACGGCGACCCCGAACGCGCCGCCCGCCAACTGGGGAACACCCGCGCGGTGGCCAAGGCGCACTACATCGATGTGTCGGAAACCGTGCCGGACAATCGAGACGTGCTCGAGCGCTGGGCACGAGGCTCCACAAGCCTGAAAACGTGAGATTTCTGTGAGAACCGCTCGAATCCGGCCCTGCCGCATGAACGAGAAAACCCCTTCCGACGCTGGTCGGAAGGGGTTTTCACTGTCGGGCTGACAGGATTTGAACCTGCGACCACTTGACCCCCAGTCAAGTGCGCTACCAAACTGCGCCACAGCCCGTTGCGTCCGCTGTGCGGGCGCTCGAAGAGATTACCGCACGAGGGTGTAGCGGTGCTAATCGCCTAGTCAGAGTGGGTGGTGGAGCCTGGAGGGGCGGGCGGTGGCTCGGGCTCGCCGGTGCGGGCGGGGCCATGGCGCGGGGGCTGGAGGCCGCTCAGCGATAGTCGTCCACGTGGTCTACCGCCCACTGGGCGAAGGTGCGGGCGGGGGTGCCGGTGATCGACTCGGACGTAGGGCCGACGGGGCTCGGTTCCGTTCCGGCCTTCGCCCACAGGTCGAGGACCGGGCGGAAGTAGACGTCGGCGGCTTCCTCGTAGCTCAGTTCGATCAGGTCGATTCGCTCGCCGAGGGCGGCGGCGATGGCGGCGACCTGCTGGCGGTGCGACAGGGATTCCGGACCGGTCAGCGGGTAGATCTTGCCCGCGTGGGAGGGGTCGTCGAGCGCTGCGATAGCCGCGGCGGCGATGTCGGCCTCGTGGATCGGGGTCAGCTGCAGGTCTGGGAAGGGGACGCGGACGACACGGTCGGCCTTGATGGTGGAGAACCAGAAGCGGGCGTTGGCCGCGAAGGCGCCGGGCCGCAGGACGGTCACCGGCAGGCCGGATGCGCGCAGCGGGTTCTCGACCGCGAGATGTCTTGCGCCGATGGGGTTGTGGTTGTTCTCGGCCGCGATGGAGGACAGCAGCACGATGTGGGCGACTCCGGCGGCCTTCGCGGCGTCGACGAAGTTGTCGATGCCCTCGGCGGCGGCGTAGCAGAAGATTTTGTCGACACCCGTGAGGACGGTGGTGACCGATCCGGGGTCGGTCAGGTCGAGCCCGACGAGGTCGACGCCGTCCGGCACGGTGGTTTCGGACGGTCGGGAGCTGGCCGCCCGTACCGGCTTTCCGGCTTCGCGCAGCGAATCGACGACGGCGCGGCCGACGATACCGCGCACGCCGGTGACGAGGTAGGTCATGGGGTTTCTCCTTCGGAACGGGAATCGGTGAGATGGGTGAGAATGCGGCGCAACTGGGCGTCGTAGCGCTGCTCGAATTCGGCGGACTGGGCATCCACGCCGAACAGTTCGCGCACCTGCACCGGCAGCAGCAGGGGAGCGATGACCATCCCCATCACCGCGAGCTGGAAGGCGGCGGGGTCGAGGTCGGCGGCGATCTCGCCGCGCTCTTGCCTGCGCTTGGTTACGGCGAGATCGCTCCGCGAGTTCGGATGCTCGCCGGGCGGCGCGGCATCCGACAGTCCGCGCCACATGAGCAGGCGGATGCCGCGCGGGTCGCGCAACCCGTCGCGCAGATAGTTCGTGACCACCTCCGCCAGCGGCAGCGCCGGATCGCTGAAGGCGGCCTCGCGCTCCAGCCAGCTCTGCTGGAGCGCTCGGTAAAGGCCTTCCTTGCCACCGAAGTAGTAGGTGATCAGCTGCTTGTTGACGCCGGCTCGCTCGGCGATGTCGCCGACTCGGGCGCCGGCGTAGCCCTTTGCGGCGAACTCGTCCAAGGCCGCCTCGAGCAGGCAGCGTTTGGTCCGTTCGGGGTCGCGGACGCGGTGGGCGGGATCCGGAGTGCGATGAGTCGGCACTCGACCAGAGTAGGACTCTATTTTACAAATGGCTAATTGTTTTAGACAATCAGGTGATTCGTGACGTAGGAGCGGCGGGGAGACATCCGGACCGTGCTCGGCACAAGGGGTTTCGGGTCCCTGAGGGTTGCTCCGGAGGGTTGGGACGGGCAACCCGAGGCAAAGCGGGCAAGCTGTGCCGATCAGGATCGGGAGCGCGGCCACGGGGACGGACGCGCGCCCGATGCCGTGGCGACAGCGCATGACGACGTGCGCTCCGGCCACCGGCTCTCGCGCGGAGACGCCGGAGCGGGTCGGCAGCGCGATCAGCCGGTCGGGGACATCGCGGCAATCGGGAGGAAGGCGAACCGCAGGTCCGCGCCGCGTGCCTCCGACGCGGCCATCCCGTCCTGCCGCCAGCGGCGCGATTCGGCCATGGTGCTCCCGTTATCGTGGGGCGGCCACTGGATTCGGTGCAAGTCCCTCGCTTGCCGTGTCGGTTGATCCGGCACCCCCACGAGTCTCAAGGCAGAGCGAGGGGTGGCGACTCCGGAAAGGTCACCGGGACGGTGGCCGGTGCCCGATGGAAGGAGTTCGGCAGCCACTTCACTTCCGCGGCGGGGAGCGCGAGCCGGATCTCCGGTAGGGCATCCAGCAACTGGTCGAGCGCTTCCTGGACGATGACCATGGCGACCGACTGGGCCGGACAGGTATGCGGACCCGCGCCCCAAGCCAGGTGGGAGCGATTGCCGTGGCGGTCGCCGGCTACCGTCGTGGGATCGTTGTTGCAGGCCGCCAATCCGACCAGCACCGGTTGATGTTGTGGAAGCCACACGTTCCCGACGATCTGCGGCTGATTCGGGTATCGCACACACGAATTCGCCGTCGGGGGATCGGTGAACAGCACCTCGTCGAGGGCGTCGCGGGTGGACAATGCTCCGCCGAGCAGCTCGCCGCCGAATCGGTCATCGGTCAGCAGCAACAGCACGGTGAGCGCGATGAGATTCCAGGTCGGCTCGGCTCCCGTGGTGTACAGCAGGGCCATCTGATGGACGAGTTCGGTTTCGCTGAGCCGCGCCGGATGCTGGACCAGCCAAGACGCCACGTCTCCGGCAGGCGCTGCTCGTTTGGCCGAGATCACCGCGAGCATAGCCGTGTTGAGCGTTCGCCGGTCTTCGTCCACCGAGGCGGGGTCGACGGCGTCGCGCAGGTTCATCATCGCCGTGTACGCGTCTTCACAGATGCCCGGTGGGAATCCGAGTACTTCCTCGAGCACCCGGACGGTGAGCGGAATCGCGTACTCGTTGAGCAGATCCGCCGAACCGGCCGCACAGAAACCGTTGATCAGCGACACGGCAGTGCGTTCCACCGTGTCGCGCAGCCCGTGCAGATCGATCCGGTCGAGACTGCCGGTGACCGCGTTCCGGTAGCGGGCGTGCTCGTCTTCCGCTGCGCGCGAGGCGTCCGGCCGCCATCGCATCGCCCACGGCACCGGGCACTCCGGCGACACATTCTGTTCCCATTCGCTCGGATCGGCCGAGAAACGCGCCGGGTCGGTGAGAACGTCCAAGGCCGTGCGGTAATCGATGATCAAGGTTGCCGACACATCCGGTGCTACTTCGACCGGGACGAGCGGGCCGTGATCACTCCGCATCCGCCGGTACGCGGCGTGGGGGTCGGCGGCGAATTCGTCCGAATACAGTTTCACGCGTGCGCACCGAAGGGATCGAAGGGCAGCGAAAGACAAGGGGGGATAGTCAAAACGGACTCCTGGAGGAGAAATGCGAGATCGACGGCAGACTCCGCACGGCTTCTCTGGCGTAGGCGAATCCGGCCCTGCGTGGAAAGCCGTTCGGCTACCGAAGGAATGCGTGTGTGAGAAGCCGCGGACACGCGGCGGGGGAGAATAGTCGCAGGCCTGCTGGGCGGGGGGTGTATCCCGACCATGTGTGTGCCCGGTGCCACCTCGACACGTCTGAACTCCCCTGCTTACGTCGCCGGCAATTGGCGCCGCGGCCGGACCCGTCCGTCATACCGACCGGTCCACCAAAAGCGTTCCACCGCAGCATAATTCGACTTACGTCACGGGAGCGTACCCCGGTCTGTCCCGGTTCGCAGCGCGAACTGTCCGAGACGGCAAACGCCGGTGGACCGGCGCAGAGTGCTCCAGAGCCGGTCGGTCGTCGGTCGACTGATCGTCCGTCGAATATGCGCTGGATCCAGCGCGGCCGCATCGGATTCGGCAACTACTCGCTGTGTGGAGTGTTCGTCCCGGGCGGTCGCAAAGGAGTGATCGAACTCTCAATGGCAACCAGCCGGCATGCGTCAGCGCAGGGCGCTGCCGGGCGAGGACGGTGCCTGTACGACCGTCAATTTCGAGCGTTTGCGCAGCGTGAATCCCAGCGTCTCGTACAAACCGATCGCTGTCGTATTGCGGGCCAGCACATGCAGGAACGGTGTCTCGCCGCGCGCGCGGATGCCAGCGCCGACCGCGCGGACCAGGCGGGTGGCGAAGCCGCGGCCACGGAACTCCGCGTCGGTGCAGACGGCGCTGATCTCGGTCCAGCCCGGCGGGTGCAGGCGCTCCCCGGCCATCGCGACCAGTCTGCCGTCGACCCGCAGGCCCAGATAGGCGCCCATCTCGATGGTCCGCGGCGCGTACGGGCCCGGTTCGGTGCGGGCGATCAGTTCCAGGATCTCCGGTATATCGGCTGCGGTGAGAACGTCCAGTTCCGGGTCATGGGCGACGCGCAGCGCGGTGCCGTCCATTTGCACCGAGTCCATCTCGTGCAGCACAGTCCACTCGTCCGGTGGCATGTGGCCGTAGCCGCGCAACGCGGTGCTGCCGCCCGGTCCGAGCAATGTGGCCAGGTCGGCCCAGTCCTGCGCGTCCAGCACCGGCGGGTGGCCCACGAACCTGGCGACCTGCGGGTCGTAGCGGCCGACCCGTCCCACCCAGCCGGCGAACCGGCGGTGCTCGCCACGCAGCGACGACCGGACCGGGTCGTCGAGCGGGTGCAGTGCGGTATCGACGCCGATGGTCGACTCAGTGGTCACCGCGCACTCCTCCGTAACAACGTCCTCCCGGGGAACGTTAGCGAGGCGCACGACCAACGGGCAGCATTGTGCTCGACACGATTCCGATTCCGCTTTTCTTGACCTCTAGGTTGATAACGATTACGGTTCCGGTCATGGGCAGGCCGCGCAACTTCGACGCCGACACGGTGGTGGAGCGGGCCATGGAGGCGTTCTGGACCCATGGGTACGCCAATACCTCTCCCGCGCAGTTGGCCGAGGCCACCGGGATCGGGAAAGGCAGCCTGTATCACGCTTTCGGCAGCAAGCGCGCGTTGTTCGACCGCGCTCTGGACCGCTACGACCGCCTGGGGGTCGAGCTGGCCGACGACATCCTGACCCGCCCGGGCTCCACTCGCGATTGCGTGGCCGCCTTCCTGCGTGGCATGGTCGAGGCCGATCTCGCGCAGCCGGTTCGGCGCGGCTGCCTGGCGGTGAACACCGCCATGGAATTGGCGGGGCACGACGCGGAGATCACCCGGGCGGTGCGCACCATGCAGGACCACGTGATCGCGGCGTTGGAAGCCCGCATCGACCAGGGGCGGCGCGACGGTGACGTACGGGCGGGCACCGACCCGCGGGAGGCGGCCGAATTCCTGATGAACACCATCGTCGGCCTGCGCGTGATGGCGAAGACCTACGACGCGCCCACGTTGCATCGCATCATCGACACCGCTCTGGCCGGCCTCTGAATTCCGATGTCCCGCCACCGTCGCGCTTGCTGCCCGAATTTTTGACCTGTAGTTCAAGAAAGAGAGGATCAACCATGGATCTCGAACTGTCCGGCAAGACCGCCGTCGTCACCGGCGCCGGTCGCGGCATCGGCCTGGCCGTCGCCGAAGCATTGACCGCCGAGGGCGTCCGGGTGGTGGGCGCCGCGCGCACCATCACACCCGAACTCGAAAAGGCGAGTGTCGCAGCCGTTCCCGTCGATCTCGCCACATCGGCGGGGGCGTCCCGGCTGATCGGCGCGGCGCTCGGCGAATTGGGCGGCATCGACATCCTGATCAACAACGTCGGCGCCGTGAACGCGGCCAGCCTCGATCTCGGTGGCTTCCTCGATGTCGAGGACGAGCAGTGGCGAGAGCTGTTCGATCTGAACTTGTTCAGCGCGATCTGGGTCACCCGCGCGGCCCTGCCCAGCCTGCTCGAGCGGCGCGGCTCGATCGTCACCATTTCGTCGATCAACAAGCATCTCCCGGCCGCGGGGCCGGTCGGTTACAGCGAGGCCAAGGCCGCGCTGACCGCGCTCACCAAGCGGCTCAGCGAGGAATACGGTCCGCACGGGGTGCGGTTCAACACCGTCTCTCCCGGTGTGGTCGGCACGCCGCTGTGGCGTGGACCACACGGCGTCGGCGCCAAGTTTGCTGCAGTGCAGGGGATTTCGCAGGAAGAACTGCTCGCGGCGGTGCCAGGGCAGTTCGGTATCGCCTCCGGCCGGATCAGCGAACCGGAGGAGGTCGCAGCCCTTGTCGCCTTCCTCGCGTCGCCGAAGGCCGCCAATATCGTCGGTGCGGACTACGTCATCGACGGCGGCACTGTGAAGATCGCCTGACATCGGTCGAGGCGGGGGCGGCAGGACCCGAGCGTGATCGGCGTCTGTCGCCTCTGGGGGGCGCGTGGGTAGGGTGGCTGACCAGGCGGCGCGGATAGGAGCGGACTGGTGCGTGTCCATCATCTGGATGCCGGGGGAACTCGTCCTTTCGGCGGCCGTTTGTTCGACGGCCGACCGGGGTTCCTGCGCAGGGCCGCAGGCGCGTGTCACTGCTTGCTGATCGAACACTCGGCCGGATTGGTCCTGATCGACACGGGCTACGGCGAACAGGCGCTGACCCGGCCGGATGCCTGGGTCGGGCGGCAACTCATCCGGCAATCGCACCCGGTCCTCGACCGGCCGATCGCCCAGCAGGTCGAGGCGCTGGGCTTCGCCCGCGGGGACGTCCGGGACATCATCGTGACGCACCTCGATCTCGATCACGCGGGCGGCCTCGCGGATTTTCCCTCGGCCACCGTGCACGTCCACCGAGCGGAGCTGGAAGCCGTCGAAGGCCCCTACGGTCGCCGCGAGGAATTCCGCTATCGCCGAATACAATTCGAGCACGAGCCCAAGTGGACGGTCTACGACGACTCCGACAGCGGTGCCGAGCGCTGGTTCGGCTTCCAGGCGGTGCGCGAACTGCGTGGCCTGCCACCGGGGATACTCCTCGTTCCGCTGACCGGGCATACCCGCGGTCATGCCGGTGTCGCCGTCGACACGGGAAACGGCTGGCTGTTGCACGCCGGTGACGCCTACACCTACCACGGTCAAATGCGCGCCGAGCCGTCTATGCCGTTGGGCCCGCGGATTTTCCAGTGGTACGTGGATACTCGGCGGCAGTCCCGGATCGAGAATCAGCGGCGACTGCGGGAACTCGTCCGCGACCACGGCGACACGGTGACCGTGTTCTCCGCGCATTGCGCGACCGAGTTCGAGCGACTGAGCGCCGGACGCCGGAACGCCTGATCCACGCCGAGAAGCGGACGATCCGGCGCACCGGGCTCAGCGGCGGGCGACTGCCCGGGCCACGCCGCGGAACAACCTGCGCCGCAGTTTCGCCCGTGCCCTGCTGAGCAGCGGTGGTTCCGGGGCGGGTGCGAGGTCACCGAACTTCGAGAAGAGGGCAATGGCGTTGTCGCGCTCAATGTTTCGCCGTGTGGCGTCGTCGCATCCGGGAAAGGTATCGAGTCCGGCATTGAAATAGTGGACCGCGGGGTCGGGGGCGAACGGCCAGTCGCTGCCGTAGAGCACGTGCCCAGGGTCGGCGAACGCGAGCAGGCTCGGCAACGCCGCGGCGCCGGCCGACAACGCGGTGTCGAAATAGAACCCGGCGAAGTCGTCGAGGATGTCCAACGGGCTGCGCCCGGTGTCGTTGACGATGGCAAGCGCCATGCGGTGCGCGGCATACGGGACGAACCCACCGGCGTGACTCAGGATGAAACGGATGTTGGGATACCGGCGCCGGATGCCGTTGCGCACGAGCAGGAAGGCGGCCCGGGTGGTGTCGAGCAGGAAATCCGCCGCGAACGGAGGAACGCCCGGCACGGCGGGCGCGGGCAGGTCGGCCGGATGGACGAACGCGACGGCCGCTCTCCGGTCCAGAACGCGGAAGAGGTCGTCCTGCCCTTCCTCGCCCAGATAGGTCCCCGCCGCGTTGCCCAGCAGCACGACGCCGTCGGCGTCCAGCTGGTCGAGGGCTCGCTCGGCCTCGGCGGCGGCCGCGGCGACGTCGGGCATCGCGAGGGTGGCGAAGAACCCGAATCGGCCGGGTCCGGCGTGCGCCAGTTCGGCGGTGTAGTCGTTGAGCGAGCGGGCGAGTCCGGCCGCCTCTGCCGGATCGGCCAGGAAGGTGGTGCCGGGAGTCGACACCGACAGCACCGCCGAAGCGATCCCGGCCCGCGTCATCAACGCACGTGCCCCGTCGGCGCTCCACTCGGGCAGCGCACGTCCGCCGGGGGCGGTGACGCCGTGCGCCCGCAGCGCCTCGGCGTAGTCCGGGGGAATCAGGTGCTGATGTACGTCGATGCGGTTCATTGGGCCGTCCTTTCTCCGGACGCGCCGGGTTCGAAGAGGGCGGAACCCCACTCTGGCGCACCCGGGACGTAACGCAATCAAATCTGATGGTGTCATCATTATTATCGTTTGGAGGTTTTTAGCATAACTGATGATTACATCAGATCGGTGACCCGGGGGAATGGTGGTGGCAATCGACAACGCCGCCGAGACGGGGCGGATGGTCCGGTCGGCGCGCGGGACATCTTCTACAGCGAGGCCGATACGCGGGATGCCGTGGTGCTCTTGCACGAAGGCGGGCCAGGGGTCGGCGACATGTCGAACTACTCCCGCGATGTCGCAGGAATCGGCGGTCCCGCGCGGTCTCGACGCCGCCTTCGTCACCGTGTTTGCACCGGGCTGACGCCCGCGGGGCAAGCCGGGGCGACGGACGTGACGACGCCATCGATGTCGAAGACCACACCGGCACGCTGGCCCGATGGTTCGCCCGGGCGGAAGTGCGCTCCGGCGGCGTGCTCCTCGATCGACGAATTCCGGCTCTGGTTGGGCACTTTCGCTCATGCCGCAGGGCTGCCGCTCGATCAGTGATCGCCGACGCCGGGGCCACCCGGCAGGCGAGACGCGATGACCACCGGCGTGACGGGTAACCGGTCGCGCCGAACGCTTCACGACTGCGGCTGCGGAGGAAGCGCACTGCCGGGTCGCCTCTGGTGTCCGGTTGCCGAGCACCTGCCGAGAGGTCCTGCCCGCGAGCCGTGACAACGTCGTCACGGCGGCGTGCCGCACTCCGCGCCGAGTGGTGACCAACCCGTCCGAGGCCGGGCGGCAGGTGCTGCGAATCGAGGTATGAAGCAAATGTAGCTATCTGCTGGCGTATTGACCCGAGTAGTGCGCTACCTGATCAGGGCTCTAGTCGGTGCGCGTGAGGGCAGGTGATTGCGCAGGTGGGGAGCCTATGTCTTCTGCTCGAAAGGCGTGACGGGGGCCGAGTTCTTCCGGCGGTCAGGCGGCATGTCGCCGCCGCCGGTTTGCTGAGATGTCCGGTTACGAGAACAGGTTCTCGTATGTCGAGGTAGCGTGAAGGGGTGCCGGTCGAGGGCCGGGCACGGCGGTGACGCTGTCGCCGACGTGGGCGTCCTCGTCGGCAGCGTGTGTGGTCGGTGCTTCTGCGGACATCGTGGTCGCGTCCGGCTGGGAGCCGCCGTGACCCGGCGGCTCCCGCTGAACAGCAGTGCTGGTTTGCGAGAAAGTTCCGCCATCATGAGTGTTCAAGCTCCCTTCTACCGCGAGGTTCTCTCCCGGGAAGAGCTGCCGGACGAGTTCTTCGGACTGTTCCTCGACCCCACCCGGACCTACAGTTGCGCCCTGTGGACCCGCCCCGACGACACCCTGGAAAAAGCCCAGGTGGCGAAGATCGACCTCGCCTTGGCCAAATGCGATCTGCAGCCGGGGATGACTTTGCTGGACGTGGGTTGCGGCTGGGGGGCGACCATGCTGCGCGCCATGGACACCTACGGGGTGAACACGATCGGGTTGACTCGCAGCCGTAATCAGTACCGGTACGTGCGGGACATGCTCGTCGACCGGCTGATCCGTGGCCGCCCCTACGGTGGCGTGCGCGTGCAGGGCTGGGAAGATTTCGACCGCCGCGCCGACCGGATCGTGTGCATCGGAGCGCTGGAACACCTGCCGGTGGACCGCTACGGGGAGTTCTTCGATTTCGCCTACCGGATCATGCCCGCGGACGGGGTGCTGCTGCTGCAGACCGTGGTCAGCCACAGCCGTGACCATCTGCGGGCACACGGAGGCCGGATCACCAGCGACGACTTCGCCTTCTTGCGATTTTTGCGCGAGACCATCTTCCCCGGCGGCCAGCTCCCGCTACCGACCGGCCACCATCCCAAAGGAATCATCGAATACGCCGAGGACGCCGGATTCACCGTCGCCGACGTCCAGGCGCTGGGTCCGCATTACACCACCACGCTGGACCGCTGGGCCGACGCCCTGCGCGAACACCGGGATCAGGCGGTCCAGCTCGCCGGACCGGGCACTTACGACGCTTACCTGCGGTATCTGACCGGGTCCGCCGAGTACTTCCGCCGCGGGCACACCGACGTCATGCAGTTCACCTGCCTCAAACCCGATGCGCGGCACCGATCCGCGCTGGTTTGAGTCCGTGGCCCGGAAGCTCGTGGAGGGCGGCCGCGCGTAGCCGCGTCACCGATTCGCGCCGGTCGGGAACCAGTCCTCGTCGGCGTCGGTGGACGGGCTGTTGCTCTGGGCGCGAGGGTTCGTCTCCGTCGGCGCCTCCGCACGCGAACGGCGGATCGGCAGGACGAGCTTGCGTCTGCGCGGCTTGGTGTTGACCAGCGTGAGGTCGCCGTTGTAGTGGGCCAGGACGCGGTGGTCCATGACCGCGCGCCACAGCGGCGGGATCGCGGCGAGCACGACCATAGTGGCGTAGCCCGCGGGCAGTTGGGGCGCCACTTCGCAGCTGCGCAGGGTCTGATAGCGGCGGCCGGGGTTGGCGTGGTGGTCGCTGTGGCGCTGCAGGTGGAACAGGAAGATGTTCGTGACCAAGCGGTCGCTGTTCCAGCTGTCGCGCGGCGAGCAGCGGGTGTAGCGGCCGTCCGGGCGCCGGGTGCGCAGCAGTCCGTAGTGCTCCACGTAGTTCACGGTTTCCAGCAGACCCGCGCCGATGAGTGCCTGAATGGCGAGGTAAGGCGTGATGACGGGGCCGAAAACCACGATCAAGCCGGTGAACAGCGCCGCGCTCATCGCCCAGGCTTGCAGCAGATGGTTGGCGGGGCTGAGCCAGCGTTTGCCGTTGCGCGCCAGCCGCTGGCGTTCCAGGGCGAGGGCGGAGCGGAATCCGCCGGTCATCGTGCGCGGCAGGAACTGCCACAGCGACTCGCCGTAGCGGGCGCTGGCGGGGTCCTCGGGTGTGGCCACGCGAACGTGATGGCCGCGGTTGTGCTCGACGAAGAAGTGCCCGTACCCGGACTGCGCGAGCGCGATCTTGGCCAGCCACCGTTCGAGACGTTCGGAGCGGTGACCGAGTTCGTGCGCGGCGTTGATGCCGATCCCCGAGACGAAGCCGAGGGTGACGGCCAAACCGAGCTTGTCGGCCAGACTCAGCTCATGGCTGGCCCACAAGTAGCCGGCGATGAGCAGACCGATGAATTGCAGCGGCAGGAAGAGGAAGGTGCACCACCGGTAGTACCGGTCGTTGGACAACGCCTCGTAGTCTTCATCGCGAGGGTTGCTGCCATCGTCGCCGATGACCCAGTCCAGTAGTGGGATGATCACCAGAACGATGATGGGGCCGATCCACCAGAACACCTCCAGCCCGGTGTGCACCACCAGCTGAGAGGGGAGAAGGGCGCACCCCGGGGCGATCAAACCCAGAACCCACAGATAACGCTTCGGGTCGCGTGCTCGCGTGTGCTCGAAGATCGTCATAGTCATCTCGCCGATCCGTGAGGACGACACTCAACCGACAGTTCCGATTGCGGACAACGCTTACACCATGAGCAAGACTTCAGAATAGCTAGAAGTTTGCTGAATGGTGGCGAACTGTCGAACCCGCCGTCTGAGCGGGCGGTGCGCGTCTGCGAGCCGGGCGTCGAAGATCGGTCGGAGGGGGTCTTCTCGGGAAAGCTCCGGTACGGGTGGCGTGTCCAGCCGGGCCTCGTTCGGCCGTCTCCGGCATCCGCGATCGCCTCGGCCATGGAGATCTCGACCGCATGACCGATGTTTCGGCAGCGAGGGATCGACCTCCTGTCGTCCGGCAGGCGGCGCTGCCACGTCGAGGGGGAGTGGATCCGGGCCGGATCTCCGAGTATCACCGCTGTGCGCACCTGAGCGGCTCAGGCCGGTGGGGATGAGCCAACTCCGACATTCGAACCTTTCTGTACCGAAATCGACCTAGCTGACGAACGGCGGAACAGGCAAAGCAGCCAACTCACCGCGAATCACCCGCCGACTTGGTCGGCGGGTATTGCAAACGATTGCGGGTGAAGCATCCTGCCGGCCTCGGGGTCTGTGCATTCCGGGCAGGCAAGTCGGCCGCGGCTCGGTCGTGGGACCGAACCGCGGCCGACCACTGTGCGAGGAGATCACGGCGCTATGGGCAGAACCCCTGCGCGAAGCGCTGCGCCGAGACTCCAATCGAGATACCGACGGTATCCGACCGCTCGGTGTTTCCGCAAATCAGGGCAGTGCCCCGCAGTTGGACGGGGCGGGCTGATCGGCGAGCCGCTCGGTCATCCACTGCTGGGAGGCCACCAGCGACGGGAAGAACGCCAGCACGTGGGTGGCCCGCAAGCCGGCGATGACGCTGGGCAGCTCGCCGTTCGCATTCAGTTGAACCGGCGCGCCACCGCCGCACCATCCGGCAGCCAGTTCGCGGACGGGGACGTACGGCGCACCCTCATCGATCGGGCTCGAGGCGATGAGGACGGGCACGCGCGGAGTGAGCGTGCCGACGCGCTGATCGTTGAACGCCGCCTTCAGGATCGGAGACTGATCGATCACCGCGGTGAGCGGTTGCCCGCTGGTGGTCCACTGCGAGGTGTTCGGGAACTGCTGGGCCAGTCCGACCGGTACGGCGCACTTGTCCAGCGACTCCCGCAGGATCGCCTTGCCGGTGTCGTTGAGTTCGGCGTCGAGCACCGCCCGGGTCTCGGGATAGTTCGCGGCGACGCCGTTGAGGATCCATGCGAAGGCGGGTCCGAGTGCGGCCCGGCCGTCGTTGAATCCGATGAAGTATTCGTCGTCCACGACCGGTCCGCCGGCGTAGGCGCCACGCACGTTCAACTCGGGGGCGTAGCTCGGCTGCAGTTCCGCCGCGCCGGCGGAAGCCATGCCGCCCTGCGAGTATCCGTACAGGATGACGGGCGAGCCGGGATGAAGACTGGTACCCGGCAATTGCAGCGCCGCACGCGCGGAATCGAGCAGCGCGTACGCCTGAGCTTTCCGGTTGAGATAGTCGTGCACCGCCGGTGTGCCCAGACCGTGGTAATCGGTCACCATCACCGCCATGCCGCGGGCCAGCAGGGTGTAGAGAGCCAGCACGTCGTATTCGACGATTACGTCGAACGGAGGCTGGT
Source organism: Nocardia niwae NBRC 108934 = DSM 45340 (assembly GCF_001613465.1). GTDB lineage: Bacteria > Actinomycetota > Actinomycetes > Mycobacteriales > Mycobacteriaceae > Nocardia > Nocardia niwae. The sequence goes on from NZ_BDCK01000023.1 coordinate 34,557, forward strand.
ATTGGATGAACTGCGCGAGCAGTTTCGAGGGCGCGCACTGATCGCCTTGCCCCTTCGTGCCGACCGCGTAGGCGATCAGCGGGCGTTCACCCGGACCGGTCCAGGGCTGAGCCGGCTCCAGATAGGTCCCCACCACCGCCGCTCGCTCGCCGTGGGTATCACTGCTGACGTACATGATCCGCGTCGACGTCGCGGGGATCTGCCCCGGCTGTCCGGGTGCCGAAATCGCCAGACGAGACGCTTCGGTGCGGATGATGGAGCCCGGCGCGCCCGCCGGTGCCGCGGGCGGGATGTAGAAATCGTCGCCGGCCACGGCTTCCGCGGCCGGTTCCGTCCATGCGTGCGGGGCGGCGATCGCCCCGCCCCCGACCACGAGGAGGGTTCCAGTCAAGGCTGTGGCAAATCTGAGTATTCGGCTCCTCACGATGCGATCCTTCCTGCGATTGGGATACCCAGGGCATCTAGAATCGGATACTGAGAGTATCTGTAAGGGGTAGAGATTGTCCGGGAATAGCGATGAGTGTCGGCCGCTTCGGGGGACAGGGCGTTCGCGGCCGACACGAGCGCAAAGTCGAGCGCGGACGCGCACCGTATTGATCGCGACCGCCAAGCGGCTTTTTCTGGCGGAGGGCTATCAGGCGACGACCCTGGATCAGGTCGCGAAAGCAGCCGGTTTCACCAAAGGGGCGGTGTATTCGAACTTCCGCACCAAAGACGAGTTGTGTCTGGCCGTGCTCGACGAAATCCACGGGGAACGGGCGGCGGAGGTCGCCGCGATCATCGCCGCGCCTACGCCCGCCGAGCGATTGGAGCGGATGACGGAATGGGCCGAACGGGTGGTCGGTGATCCCGATTGGACGCAGTTGGAATTGGAGTTCAGCGTCCAGGCGCGGCGGGATGAGCATCTTCGCGCCGAACTCGCGACCCGCCTCGGCAATATCGCGGGCATGGTCGGCGCGGCGTTGAAGGCGACCGGCGATCTCGATGCCCCGATGCCGCAAGCGGAAGCGGCCGTCGCGGTGCTGGCGCTCGGCGTCGGGCTGGGCCTGTTCCGATCGATCGACCCCGGCATCCCGGTCGCGGGCATGATCTCCGCGCTGCGCGCTATCGCGGGAGTCCCCGCGAACGGCTGATCCGCCCGGCGAGTCGCGGCGTCGGGCCGCGCGACAGGGGTCGGGGCGCTGTCGGGTGGTTGCGCACTCGCGTCCGGGCGCTAATATAAGTGAAAACTTATCAAGGAGGTTGTCATGCCGCTGCTGTCCGATCCCGCCGCCGTCGCCGGGCTGGTCACCCGCGAAGTCCGCACCGGATCGCGCGACGGCACGCCGACCCGGATCGCCGTCGCCCGCCGCCGCTACCCGACCGATCAGGCGGATCTGTGGGACGCGCTCACCGATATCGAGCGGATCCCGCGCTGGTTCCTGCCCGTCAGCGGGGACCTACGGGTCGGCGGCCGCTATCAGCTCGAGGGCAACGCCAATGGGGTCGTCGAAGAGTGCGATGCGCCGGAACGATTCGCCGTGACGTGGGAGATGGGCCCGCAGATCTCCTGGGTGACGGTCGCTCTCACGCCGACCGAGGACGGCACCGAGCTGGAGTTGCGGCATGAGGCTCCGGTCGCTCCGGAGTTCTGGGAGCAGTACGGACCCGGCGCGGTCGGCGTCGGGTGGGATCTCGCCTTGATGGGCCTCGGGCTGCATCTTTCGAGCGGAGCTGCGGTGGACTCGGCCGAGGGCCTTGCCTTCCCGACGACGCCCGAGGGGGTGGCGTTCGTCCGAACAGCGGCGCTGGACTGGGCGAAGGCTGCCGTCGGCGACGGTGACGACCCCGCCGCGGCGAATTCGGCGGCGCTGCGGACTGTCGACTTCTACACGGTCGTTCCCGAGGACGGCTCCGAGTCCTGATGGATCGGGCACCCGCGCAGATCTTCGAGGCGCTCGGCGACCCGGTTCGCCGGTTCATCCTCGAATTGGTGGCGACCGAGGAACAGTCCGCGGGCGCAGTGGTCGCCGCCGTGCGGCAGCACGTGCCGATTTCGCAGCCCGGCGTCTCCCAGCACCTCAAGGTGCTCCGCGACGCCGGGCTGGTGCTCGTCCGCGCCGAGGGCACTCGACGGTGGTACGCCCTCGACCCCACGGGCGTCGACGTCGCCCGCGCCTGGCTGACCGAGCTGGCGGACCCGTTGCACCGGTTCGCGCAACCGCTCGATGCGCTCGCGACGGAAATCGCGCGCGGAAAGCGCGCCCGCCGAAGCGCCGGGAGCGACCGAACCGGCGAGGAGGATTCCGGCCGGCGAACCCGTCATGCGTGACCCCCTCGCTGGGGGCGCTCCGATCAGCAGCGGCCGAACACGACCGCCGCGTTGTGGCCGCCGAAACCGTACGAGTTGTTCAGCGCGTACTCGATGTCCTGGGTGCGCGCGCTGCCGTGGACGATGTCGAGCTCGATCTCCGGGTCCTGATTGTCGAGATTCAGCGTGGGCGGCACCACCCCGTCCCGGATGCTGAGCACAGTCAAGGCGGCTTCGACCGCGCCGACCGCGCCGACCGAGTGCCCCAGCGCGGATTTGGGCGCGTAGACCGAGGCGTGATCGCCCACCGCCGCGCGGATCCCTTTGGCTTCCGCCAGATCGCCGAACGGGGTGGCCGTGGCATGGGCGTTGACGTGGTCGATGTCGGTGGGGCTCACGCCCGCCGTCTCGATCGCGCGGCGCATCGCCCGGATATTGCCGGCGCCCTCCGGATGTGGCAAGACCATGTGGTAACCGTCGGCGGTCAGGCCCGCGCCCATCAGGCGCGCCAGAGGCTTGGCCCCCCGCGCCCGCGCGTGGTCTTCGGACTCCAGCACGAACAGCGCGGCGGCCTCGCCGAAGACGAAACCGTCGCGATCCCGGTCGAACGGGCGGGAGGCGCGCTCGGGCTCGTCGATCCGCGTGCTCAACGCGCGCATCATCGAGAACCCGGCCACGGCCAGCGGATTGATCCGGCCCTCCACACCGCCCGCGACGATGATGTCGGCCTCTCCCAGGATGATCGAACGCCACGCGTGCACCAGCGCCTCACAACCCGAAGCGCAGGCGGAGACCGGGGTGATCACGCTGGCTCGCGCGCCGAGTTCCAACCCGACCACCGCGGCGGCGCCGTTGGGCATGGCCATGGGCACCGCGAACGGGGAGACCTTGCGGTAGCCCGCGTTCTGCATCTGGTCGTTGGACTCGATGATGGTGTCGGCGCCGCCGAGGCCGGTGCCGATGCAGACCCCGAGCCGATCGAGATCGACCTCGGGACGGCCCGCGGTGTCCCAGATCCGGTTGCCCATGACATAGGCGATCTGCTGGACGTAGGACATGCGGCGCTTCTGCACGCGGCTGAGTTCGTCGGTCGGATCGAGCTTGAACTGGCCGCCGATATCCACGGGGACTTGGAAGCGCTCGAAGTCGGGGTCCTGCACCTTGGCGATCCCGGTCTCCCCGGCGAGCAGTCCTTTCCATGTCGCGTCGGTGTTCGCGCCGACAGCGGTCGACATCTCGACGGCGGTCACGACCACACCCCGGAACCCTCCGTTGCTGGTGGAGAAGTCCGTCAAATCGGACATCAAACCCCTTCTTTCGGCTTGTCGGCTCGGATGCTCAAGCGAGGCTATGTGTGCGCCGGAAGACCGGGGTAGTAGCCCGAGTGCCGATCACCGCTACGATCGGGCCATGCAATCGGATGGGGGCGCGCGCCGGGTCACCGTGGTCATCCCCGACGAAGTCGTCGTTCTGGATGCCGCGATCCCGATCGACGTGTTCGGTTCCGACCCGAACTACCGGCTGGAAGTGTGCGCGGTCTCGCCGACGGCGCCGACGTCGGTGCCGGGGTTGTCCTGTGTGGCGGTGGCCGGGCTGGAGGCGTTGCAGCACGCCGAGACGGTAGTGGTACCCGGGTACGCCTCTTACGCGACGCCGCCGCCGGAACCGGTGCTCCGCGCGCTCCGTGACGCGCATGGGCGAGGCGCGCGCATGCTGTCGATCTGTACCGGCGCGTTCGCTCTGGCCGCCGCGGGGTTGCTGTCCCACCGGCCCGCGACGACGCATTGGCGAGCCGCACCGCTGCTACAGAGCCGGTATCCCGACGTCGAGGTCCATGCCGATCGCCTGTTCGTCGACGACGGCGACGTGCTGACCTCCGCAGGCGTGACCAGCGGGATCGATCTGTGCCTGCACGTGGTGCGCAAGGACATCGGCGCGGCGGCCGCCAACGAGCGCGCCCGCGATCTGGTGGCCCCTCCGGTCCGCGAGGGCGGGCAGGCCCAGTACACCCGGCAATTCCCCAAGCAGACGTCCACGGGCGTGCTGTCGGGGACACGCGCGTGGATCCTCGCGAATCTCGACCGCAGGCATTCGCTCGAAGACCTCGCCAGGCGGTCGAATCTCTCGCGCCGCAGTTTCGTCCGCCGATTCCGGGAAGAGACCGGAACTTCCACGCACGTCTGGATCACCAGTGCCCGCCTGAACCAGGCGCGGGAACTGCTGGAGACGACCGAACTCCCCATCGATCAGATCGGCTACCGCGTCGGCCTCGGCAATCCGGCCAACACCCGGGCGGTGTTCAAGCGCCATCTCGGTGTCAGCCCGGGGCAGTATCGGCGCATGTTCACGATCCGCGACTGACGGGTGCCGTCCAGCCGGGCAGCCGCTGCGCCGGATAGCCGTGCAGCCGCGGATCGGCGTCGCCGACGACGACCGGGTGGCCGACCAGCTCGAACATCGCGACGTCGGAGTGGTGGTCGCCGAATGCCGCGCAGGACGACAGGTCGATGGCCGCCTCCTCGGCGTATCGGTGCAATGCCGCGGATTTGTCGGCGCCGACCATCGTCGCGAGGACCTCGCCGGTGTACTTACCGGCCGCCGTCGCCAAGCTCGTACACAACACCGAAGTCGCGCCGACGGCCTCGGCGATCGGGCACAGCGCCGGGGCGAACGAGCCGGACACCAGCACGATCCGGCTCCCGGCGCGGGACAACTCCGCCAGCCGCCGTCGCACCGCGATGTTGAAGAACGCCGGGTCAGCGGCGCGGGACGCGAACCATTCCCGGCCGACGTGCCCGAGGTCGGCGACGTCGCGGCCGCTCCAGTGCCGGTAGAACCACCGATGGGATTCCCCGCGGCTCATTCCGGCGGCGCGGAGCGCCCGGAATTCCTCGATCACGGCGTCGGCCTCGGCGCCGCGCCCACGTCGTCGCGCATCGAAGGAGAACAAGGACAAGAAGGTGACACTCCGGACCAACGTTTCGTCGACATCGACGAACGCGGCCGGGACGGAGCCGCTTTCGGCACCCCCGGTGCCGGTGATCTCCGGAGTGCCGCTCCGGTGCGTCATGGGGCTGTGGCCTCGGCCTGAACGGCGGAATCGGTGCGCCGCCCGTCTTCGCCCAGCGCCGGCGGTTTCTCACGGCGGTGTGGGGAATACGTGACGCCACAGAGTTTCAGCAGCGGAGCCGTCATCGCGGTGGTGATCAACGCCATCATGACCAGCAGCGAGTACAGCCGCTGGTCGATGACGCCGATCGTCAGCCCGATGTTCAGGATCACCAGCTCGGTCAAGCCGCGCGTGTTCATCAACGCGGCGAGGGCCGCGGCCTCCGTCCGGTCGGTGCGGCTCAGGCGAGCCGCCACGTAGGTGCCGCCGAGCTTGCCCACGAGGGCCGCGCCCATGATCGCGGCGAATTCCGCGATACTGGCGCGATCGAGTCCGCCGAGATCGACTTGCAGACCGGCCACCACGAAGAACGCGGGCAGGAAGATGCTGCTGAGCAGTTGGGCGCCACTGTCGACGGCGGCGCGCAGGCGCCGCGGGAAGACGACTCCGAACAGGAACGCGCCGAAGATCAGATGCAGTCCCAGCCATTCGGTCGCAGCTCCGAGCAGCAGAGCGCCGGCGACGCCGAGGAAGACCATGTTGCTCAGGTGCTTCTCGGAGCCGGAGCGCGCCAAGCGGTCGAGGGCCGGGCGCACCGCCCACCACAACACCACGACCAGCGGAACGAACAACAGTAACCGCCAATGGTGATCGAGGCCCGGCCGGGCGACGCCGATGACCACCGCCAGCACGCACCAGGCGAGGACGTCGTCCAGTGCCGCGCAGGTCATGGCCGACTGGCCCAGCCGGGTGCTGAGCAGCCCCCGGTCGTGCAGGATCCTGGCCAGCACCGGAAACGCGGTGACGGCCAGCGCACAACCGAGGAACAGCGCGAAGTTCAGCCGGTTGCCGCCGTCGTGCCGGGCCAGCGCCCAGAGCGCGATGACGGAACCGAGCGCGAACGGCGTGAGATAGGCCGACAGCGCGATCGCCGTGACCGACCGCCGCCGACCGGCGACCGACCGGAGATCCATCTCGAGTCCGGCCGAGAACATGAAGATCATCACGCCGACGTTCGCGAATGCCGTGAGATACGAACGGATGTCGTGCGGGAAGATCGTCTCCGACAGGTGCGCGCCGAGCACCGTCGGACCCGCGAGCACGCCCGCCACGATCTCGCCGATCACCGCGGGCTGGCCGACTTTCTCGGTTAGCCAGCCGAGCAGACGCGCCGCGCCCACGATCAATACGAGATCAAGTAACAGAAAGATCATCTGGTTGCTCGGCAACGCCTCGACTCCGTTCGACATCGAGGCCATCGCGGGATCGGATTCGACACTGGCACGGGGCATCTCCGTATCGCACCGATCGCAGCGCGGAACCCCCGAAACATGGACTGTCTGCTCTGCGACGATATCTCACCCGGCCGACCGGCGAGAGTGGACAGTGATCCACGCCACGATCGGCGCCGTGGTCTTGCCCCCACTGGCGCAAAGGAGTCCATCTCTGACGCGGATCGTACTGGCTGGTCGCTCTTTCCAGCGAGAATACTTCCACCCATGGCTTGTGCCGGTCGGAGGGCGCAGCCGAGGGGAGTCGACGTTGTTCGAAGGTAAGACAGTACTCGTAACCGGTGCGGCAACCATCATCGGCGCTGAAGTAGCTCGTGTCTTCGCCGAGTATTCCGCGAATGTCGTACTGGGAGACATCGATACCGACGGCGGAGGGGAGGCGGCCGCGGCGATCGGCGATCGAGCCGTCTTCGTCCCCGTCGACCTGCGCAGCGATCAGTCGATCCGGTCGTTCGTCGAAGCCGCGATCGATCGGCACGGAAGGATCGACGCGCTGGTCAACATCGCGTGCGTCTACGGTGACGACGGGCCCGGCCGGGACGCGCGGGCCGAGTGGCTCGAGGTGCTGAACACCAACGTCGCCGGTACCGCGATGTTGTGTGCGCAGGCGCGCAGCGCCTTGCGGGAGACGTCCGGGGCCATCGTCACCTTCACTTCGCCCAGCGGACGCATCGCTCAGGCCGGGCGTCTTCGATACCCGGTCAGCAAGGCCGCGTTGCTGCAGCTGACCCGCAGTCTCGCTTTGGAATACGCGGCCGACGGGATCCGGGTGAACAGCGTCTCGCCGGGCTGGACCTGGTCGCGGGTGATGAACGAGATCACCGAAGGCGACCGGGCCCGCACCGACGCGGTCGCATCCCGGTTCCACATGCTGGGCCGGGCGGGCGACGCGCGCGAGATCGGCGAGGTGGCCGCCTTTCTCGCATCTTCCAAGGCGAGCTTCGTGACCGGCGCCGAGTGGACCGTGGACGGCGGTTACTCGGCCCTCGGGCCCGAACAGACCACCTCGGCGATCGAGCTTCTGCTGCGCGAGCGGCCGCCATCGCACGCAACCACTCTGGCTTAGGAGTTCGGACATGACTGCAGCAACAATTTCGGCGACCTCCCTGCTGACGGCGGTGCGTTCGCTGACCCCCGACCTGGCGGCGCGCCGCAGCGAGATCGATGCCGAGCGCAAACTGCCGGTGGACATCGTCGAGCGCCTTCGCGAGATCGGCGTCTACCGAATGTGTTTCAGCGCCGAGATCGGCGGCCCCGGCTTGACTTCGCTCGAGCAACTGGAAATCGTCGAGGCGCTGTCCTACGGCGACACCGCCACCGGTTGGTGCGCCATGATCGGCGCCGCCACCGGCATCTACGCCGGATATCTCGATGAGCGTGCCGTCGCGGAGTTGATGCCCACACAGGATCTGATCACCGCGGGACTGATCTTCCCGGCCGGTCGCGCCGAACGGGTGGCCGGCGGCTACCGGTTGACGGGACGGTGGAAGTTCGGCAGCGCGATCACGCACGCGGACCTGGTCATCGGCGGCGCTTTCGTGACCTCGGGCGGCCGCATGGAGGAGACCACGGAAGGCGGGCCGCTCGTCCGGCTCTTCTTCATGCGCCGCGATCAGGTCGCGGTGTTCGACACCTGGGACACCACCGGCCTGCGCGGCAGCGGCAGCAACGATTACGCGGTCGAGGATCTGTTCGTCCCCGACCACCATTCCTTCGCGTTCAGCGAACGCAAGAGCTGTCGCGGGAGGTTGTCCGAGCCGGAGGCGCTGGCCCGGATCATGCCGGGTGTGCCCCTGGGCACGGCCCGTGCGGCGCTGGACTACGTGCGCGGCATCGCGGACGGGAAGATCGTGAGCGCGACCGGACAGAAGTGGGCCGACAACTACCGTGCCCAGTACCTGCTCGGAGAGTGCGAGATGGAGTACATCGTCGCGCGTGGCGCCGTTGTCAACACGGTGGCGGAGTTGTGGGACGCGTTGGAGGGCAAGCGTTTCGCGGATCTGCCCACCGACCTGCGGATCGCGACCGCGCTGGCCAGGACGAACGCCTTCCGCGCCGCGCAGCGGATCGTCACCCGGCTGTGCGAGCTCGTCGGCACCGAGGCGATCTACCGGCCGAATCCGCTCGACATCTGGTTGCGCGACACGAACACCATGGCGCGGCACATCATCGCACACGACCAGGTGATCCAGTCCACCGGCGCCTTCGTGCTCGGCGGCAGGCCGGAGTTCCCCTTCGTCGTGGGTCTGGGTTGATCGCGATGGAAGTAGACAATCGCAAGCGGCTGCCGTCGTTGACCGGACTGCGGTTCTTCGCGGCATTCTCGGTCTTCATCTTCCATGTGATGCTGCCCAACTCGCCGATACCGCCCTACAAGCCGGTGAATCTCTTTGCCGACCCGGATCTCGCGTACAACGCGGCGTGGGTCGTCGGCAAAGCCGGGTTCCTCGGGGTCTCGTTCTTCTTCATCCTGAGCGGCTTCGTGCTGACCTGGTCGTGGAAACCGGGATCGAGCAAGCTGCAGTTCATCCGGCGGCGCGTGGTCAAGATATTCCCCAACCACCTGACGCTGTGGGTGACGTCGATGGTGCTGTTCGCGGCGGCGATCACGCCGTGGAAGGCATGGCTGCCGAATCTTTTCCTGCTGCACGCCTGGTTTCCGCAGAACTACATCAATGCGGGGGTCAACACGCCGTCGTGGACACTGTCCTGTGAGTTGCTCTTCTACGTTCTGTTTCCGTTCCTGATCCCACTGGTGCTGCGTATCGACGGAAAATATCTGTGGTACGGAGCCGCGGCGATGGTGGCCGGCATGGGCGTGATCGTACTGCTGACCGTATTCGTCATCCCGGGTTCCGAGAAATCTGAACTCACGCCCATACCCGTGCTGCAGCTATGGTTCGGATATCTCTTTCCGCCGACGCGTCTCTTCGAATTCTTTCTCGGTGTTTTCATGGCGAGAATAGTGGCGGAGGGCCGGTGGATACGGATTCCGTTGTGGGCGGCCGTGGCCGCGGTCGGAGCGGGATACGCGGTTGCGACGTACACGCCGTTCTACATCGGCTTCATCCTGGCAACCGCTGTTCCGCTCGCGCTGCTGATCGCGTCGGCGGCGCAGTCGGACCTCGACGGCACCTCGAAATTCTTGTCCAGCCGGCTCTGCGTGCGGCTCGGCGAGATCTCGTTCGCCTTCTATATCTGTCAAGGCGTAACGCTGTTCTACGTCCGTCGGTTGATGAACGCCGCCACGTTCAGTGCTCCCGTCGCGGTGCTGTTGATCGTCGGCCTGTTCTGTCTCAATATTCTCGCCGCATGGTTGTTGTTCACCTTCGTCGAATCTCCGGCGATGCGCCGCTTTGCCCGGCCGAAACGACCTGCGGTCGCCGGAGAAAGGATGGCCGGCCAGACGCTCCCGAGTAAGTGATCGACGGAGATCGAAATTCCTGTTCGGAGGTCCGTGGCGTCGCCACGGACCTCCGAATTCATTTGTATCCCCATGCCTGGCAATGTGGTTGCTCTGCCGTCCGGGCAGCGGTATCCTGGTGGTGTTATAAACCACAGTTTCGGTTATAAAACGTGGGGGGTGTTTCCTCGAATGGGCCACGTGATTCAGATTCGGCTGTGAGCATCGGGGCTCGCCGATCCCGGATATCGGATGGAATCCGGCGCCTGAATCCGTATCCCACTACGACGTTCTGATCGCAGGCAGCTACCGACGGCTCGGTCCGCGCTGATAGCGGAATTGTAGCCGTGCGGTCCGGTTGCGTGCGCTCGTTTGTGTGTCCGGAAGGTAGTAATGAGTACGACTGTCGACAACGGCTCCGAGCGCGTCCAGGAGCTCGGACGACCACGACTGCACCACAGACCCGGCGACGACGTCGGATCCGTTGCCACACAGATACTTCGCATAGTCTTCGCGCGCCGGCGCAGTGCCGAATCGAAGTCCCTGTGCGACCTGGCCCCCTGTGCGGACTGCTACGCACCGCACCTGAGCAAGGTGATCCGATACCTCGAGGCCGGCGTGCCGGTCCACTTCATCATTCCCGCGTTCCCGGCGAAGTCGCGTAATCGCCGGAAGACGCTGGGGCGCTTGCCCGATATGGCGGAGACGCTCGCGATCGAGTCCTTGCAAGGGTTCTCCGACCAGATCTCGGCCGTCTACCGGCCGGGCGCGATCGTCACGATCTGTTCCGACGGCCACGTCTTCAGCGACGCGTTGGGCATCCCGGACGGTCACGTGGACGACTACGGCGACGAGCTGCGCCGCATCATCCGGTCGACCGGCGGGGGATCCATCGGTCTGTACGGCCTGCGCGACGCCATGCCGGAGATGAGCTGGGACGAACGTAGGCCGCGGCTGCTGAAGGAGTACTCCGACGGCATCGACGTGCTGCGCGAGGCGGTCCGGACCGATCCCGCGGCCCGGCGGATGTTCAACGGGATCCATCGCTTCATGGTCGAGGACAATGCCGCGCTGCTGCCCGAGTTGTCCGCCACGCAGCGGCGGAACCGATCGAAGGAGACGGCTTACGAAGTGGTGCAGCGCAGTCAAGCGTGGAGCCGTCTGATGGCGGAGATCTTCCCGGATGCGGTGCGGCTTTCGATCCATCCGCAGACCAACCACTCCGAGAAGATCGGATTCCATCTGCTGCGCACCCAGGACAGCTGGCTGACGCCGTGGCACGGCGTGGTGCTGGACGACGGATCGAACTACACGCTGGTCAAGCGGATGCAGGCCGAGGAACTGGGTGCCCGCGTGGTGTGGCGCAACAGCCGTCCCAGTCATTTCGTCCTCGGCCGCACGCCGGAGACCGAAACACAGCGAGGGTGAGGAAACCCATGACGAAAAGCTTGAACGAGGTTCTGCTGGACAGCGAGCCGCTGCGGCCGTTCGGCCGGCTGGTGGCGTCCGATGCGGCGGGGCGCACCCTCGCCGACGTGCCGATCGAGGAGTTGCTCGGGCTGACGCTCCAGGAAAAAGTGGTGGTGCTGCGCGGGTTCGGGTTGCTCGGCAAGCCGGAACTCGAGAATTACTGCCGTGCGGCAGGAGAGATCCTGCAGTGGAACTTCGGTTCGATTCTGGATCTGGTGGTCCGCGATACGGCCGAGAACTACCTGTTCGACAAAGGCGACGTGCCGTTCCACTGGGATGGTGCGTTCGCCGAGAAGGTGCCGCGGTTCTTCCTCTTCCAGTGCGTGCGCGGAGAGGGCGCGGGCGGCGAGACGGTGTTCTGTGACAGTGTCCAGGCCTATCGGGAGGCGCCGGAAGACCTGAGACAGCTGTGGTCCCGGACCACGATCACCTACCGGACCGACAAGCTGGCGCACTATGGCGGCCTGGCCGAATGGCCCCTGCTCGGTGCCCACCCGGCGACCGGTGAGACGACGATCAGATACGCCGAACCACTGGATCCCGCCCGCTACGCCAATCCGTTGTTCCTGACGGTGGACGGCATCTCGGCCGAGGACGGCGTCCGCGTCCTGGAGGACCTGCGCGAGCGGCTGCACGACGCTCGTTACTGCTACGCCCACGAGTGGCGGACCGGCGACATCGTGGTGGCCGAGAACCACGCTCTGTTGCACGGCAGGAATGCGTTCACCGGATCGGTCTCCCGGCATCTGCAGCGCATTCAGATCATCTGAGCAATCGGGCCATCAGAGAGGAATGTCAATGGCTACTCCTATCAACAGACCTGCGGACGAGTACGACGTGGTGATCATGGGCGGAGGTCCCGCCGGGTCCACGCTCGCCGCGATGCTCTGCCGCGACACGGATCTGCGTGTGGCGATCTTCGATCGCGAGGTGTTCCCGCGCGAGCACATCGGTGAATCCGGGGCGCACCCCCTCGTTCCCGTACTCCAGGCCAGCGGCGCACTGGAGAAGGTGCTCGCGAGCGAGTGCTGGATCCAGAAATTCGGCGGAATCTACCAGTGGGACACCGACCGGCCTTTCGTCGGCTTCTTCGAGCACTCGGACTATCTGACCGACGGCGTGTACCGGTGGTCGGTGCACGTCAATCGCGCCGAATTCGACACCGTGCTGCTCGAGCACGCCGAGGCCTGCGGCGCCGACGTCTTCCAGGGCGTGCGGGTGGTGTCGTTCCTGCCCGGTGACGACCAGGCCACGGTGGTGCTCGAAGACGGAACCGAGGTCACCGCAGGCTATTTCGTCGACGCGTCCGGCCGGGCGAATCAGGTTGCCGCCCGCGGTTCGCAGCGTGACAAGCAGTGGCTGTCGGATTACCGCAACGTGGCCGTCTGGTCGCACTACCGCAACTGCGTGCCCGCACAGCGGGCGGCGGGCGACTGGAACGTCTTCCGCGCTGACGACTTGTCACCGATCTATGCGGTGGCCTTCGAACACGGCTGGGTGTGGTATATCCCGACGCCTCGGTTGGTCGACGGCAGGCGGGAAACCGTGTGGTCCATCGGCATCGTGACCAACCCGGAGTCTATCGCCCGCGTGGATCTGCGTGATCCGGACATCTTCCTGAAGACGATCAAGTCGATTCCGGTGTTGCAGGACCTGGTGGCGAACGCGGAGCCGATTCGTGCCGAGATGCTGACGGCCACCAACTATTCCCGGGTGAGCGAGTGCTTCGGCTCGTACGCGGATCGCTGGATGGCGGTCGGGGACGCGTCGTACTTCGTCGATCCGCTGTTCTCCTCGGGGATGTCCTTCGCCGTCACGCAAGCGTGGGCGGCCGCGCTGGTCCTGCGCAAGACGTTCGACAAGGACCTGGACGAGCAATCGAAGGAAGATCTCTGGCGCGATTACGACGTCGAGTGGCGCGGGATGGCGGAGACGTGGGCACTGAGCATCGACCAGTGGTATCACGAGATCTCGCGCTCGCATCCGGACAGTCCCTACTGGAGCGCGGAAGGCAGGCGGGTGGAGGTCGACAACGCCACCGAAGGGACGTTCCAGGCGTTGCTGAACACCGCGCTGGTGCCCGACCTGCTGAACATCATGACCAAGGGCACCCGCGATCCGCGTGACCTGGCCACCGAGGGGCCCTACCTGCGGGCCTTCACCGCCGCCGACGCGGTCGAGCTGGCCGGGAGCGATATCGTGGCGCTGTCGGCGGACGCGCGCATTCGCACGGGCGTGGCGGCGGACATTCCGGGTTTCAAAGGGATGTCGCCGCCGTTCGAGATCCCGCAGGCGGCTCGCGACGGACTGGCCATGTACTGGCGCGACCCCATCGCGAACAGCGACGCGGCGCCGTCGCCGCTCGCCGATGCCATTGCCTGCCATCGCATCTACTCCGTGGCCGACCCGAGCGTCGAGGTGCGGTGCCTGGAGCGAGATGGGGGCGAGGAGCTGTGGGAAACGCTGAACCGTGGCCCCGCCCGCTGGTCGGAGCTGGCGCCACGGTTGACGGTGTTGCAGGGGCGAGCGCTGAAGCGCTTGATTCGCGCCGGATTGGTGGTGGCCGGGCCGGAAGCCGAACAGCGGGTCGGCTAGGTCCGGGACATGAGGTCATTGGCTGTTCTGGCCGTCGACGACGTGATTCCGTTCGATCTCGCGGTTCCGCTGGAAATCTTCGGCCGGACCAAGCAGGAGGACGGAACCGCGGCGTACGAGGTTCAGGTCTGCGGGGTGAACTCCGACGTTCCGTCGAAGTTCTTCGGGCTCTCATGTCTCGGCGACCTCGAATATCTCGAGGAGAAGGCCGAAACCATCATCGTTCCGGGAGCGATGAGTTACCGGTCGCGGCCATCGGATCGACTGCGTGAGGCGTTGGTGCGGGCCCACGAACGTGGCGCGCGGGTGGCATCGATCTGTCTGGGGGCGTTCACTCTCGCCGCGGTCGGGTTGCTCGACGGAAGGCGGGCGACAACGCATTGGATGGCCGCCACCGAACTGTCGCGAAGCTATCCGCGGGTTCGCGTCGATCCCACGGTCCTGTATGTGGACAACGGGGGCATCCTCACCTCGGCCGGCGCTGCGGCAGGGCTGGATCTGTGCCTCCACATGGTGCGTAAGGACTATGGGACCGCCGTGGCGGCGGATACCGCCCGGCTCTCGGTGATGCCACTGACCCGTGACGGGGGGCAGGCGCAGTTCATCGCGGAACGTCCGCGATCGGAGGCGGACAGCAAATCCATCAATCCCACATTGGAGTGGGCGGAAACGATGCTCGGTGAGAAGATCACCGTGCTGGATCTCGCGGATCGAGCCGGAGTCAGCAAGCGCACGCTGATCCGGCGCTTCCACGAGCAGGTCCGGATGACGCCGAACGAGTGGCTGCAGACCGTCCGGGTGCGCAAGGCCCAAGTGTTGCTGGAGACGACCATTCTCACGATGGAATGCATCACCGATAGAACGGGGTTCGCCTCGGTGGCCGCATTCCGGAAAGTCTTTCGCAAGACCGTGGGGGTGACGCCTCAGGCGTACCGGCGTGCCTTCCGCTGACCGGTAGCGCGGCCCTGTCCGCGCTGGTGGCCGTTCTAGCCGGGGATTCGGGACGAGAATCCGAATCCCCGGCGAGAACACCCGGCCGCTGGTCGCTTTCGAAGACGCGCCCGGCGGCCGTAGTGGCAGGGATGTTTTCGCGGATGCCGGAAGGTGGTTCATAGTTGGTGCTCGGGTCCCCACGGCGAAGGAGATCATGGTGCCAACCGCGAATTTCGGTACGAAGGACGATCCCGGCTTCGAGTTGCAGCAGAGTCCCGATCTGATCGCGGTGCGCACGCACAGCGGCCGCGGGATCCGGCGGCAGTCGGGATCGGTGCGCACGCCGCTCAGCGGTGAACTCGACGACGCGACACTGGTGCAGGCCTACCCGGAGGCGGGGGTCGAGGTCTACCGGCTCCCCGCGGGTTCGCGATCGGTGGCCGAACGCAAGTCGTCGCTCGACGCCGCGCCGGAGGTGCGGTTCGCCGGGCATGTGCTGGTGGACCCTGCCACCGGGGAGCCGGTGCTGTATACGGAGAACATCTTCGTGAAGTTCGTCGACAGTCTCGATCACGAGCAGTGCCTCGCCATCCTGACCGCGGCGGATCTGACCGTGCGGCGGGCGGTTTCCTATGCGGCCAATGCCTATTTCGCGGCGGCGCCCGAGGGCACCGGCCAGCGGGTCTTCGACATCGCCGCCTCGCTGCTGGCGCGCGAGGACGTCGAGTACTGCCATCCGGAACTGATCCGGCACCGGGCCAGGAAGACGATCTTCCCCCAGCAGTGGCATCTGAAGAAGACCACCATCGGCGGCGTGGTGATCGACGCGCACGCGGCGGTGGAAGCCGCGCACGCGGTCACTCGAGGGGCCGGTGTGACGATCGCCGTCATCGACGACGGCGTCGACATCGACCATCCCGAATTCGCCGGCGCCGCCAAGATCGTCGCGCCCCGCGATGTCACGGCGAAGACCGGCGATCCGCGCCCCAAGGACACCTTCGGCACCGGCCCCGACAACGGCGACAACCACGGCACCGCGTGTGCCGGCGTCGCGTGCGCCAACGGCACGGCCGGGGCGTCGGGGGTGGCGCCGGAAGCGGCGCTGATGCCGATCCGGCTCGCCTCAGGGCTCGGTTCGCAGGCCGAGGCGGATGCCTTCCACTGGGCCACCGAGCACGGAGCCGACGTCATCTCGTGCAGCTGGGGCCCGGCCGACGGCAAGTGGTTCCAGCCCGACGATCCGGTGCACAACCGCGTCGTGGCGCTGCCCGCGAGCACCAGGCTGGCGATCGAACACGCCGTCACCACCGGACGCGGCGGCAAGGGCTGCGTGGTGTTGTTCGCGGCGGGCAACGGCAACGAATCCGTCGACAACGACGGCTACGCCGGTTTCGCGAAGGTGATCGCGGTCGCGGCGTGCAACGACACCGGCAAACGCAGCGTCTACAGCGATTTCGGCAAGGCAGTGTGGTGCGCGTTCCCCAGCAGTGACTTCGGGCACCGGCCCTTCGGTCATCCCGACGCCCTGACGCCCGGGATCTGGACGGTGGATCGGCACGGAGCCGGCGGCTACAACCCCGGCACGGTGGCGGCGGGTGACGCGGCGGGTGACTACACCAACGACTTCGGCGGCACCTCCAGCTCCTGCCCCGGCGCGGCCGGCGTGGTGGCCCTCATGCTGTCGGTGAACCCGGATCTGACCTGGGAAGCGGTGAAGAACCTGCTGCGAGGCGCGTGCGACAAGATCGACCCGCAGGGCGGCGCCTACGGGGCCGACGGGCACAGCGACCGTTACGGGTACGGCAGGCTGAACGCGCTCGCCGCCGTGCGGGCGGCCAGGGCCGCCGCTGCCGAGCCCGCGGCCGGTGCGGTGCTCACGGTGGGCGGAGACTGAGGCGGTGGCGGCGGGCGAGGTTCGGCTGATCGTGGTGGACGCCGCGAATGTCGTCGGTTCGCGGCCCGACGGGTGGTGGCGGGACCGCGCCGGCGCCGCCCGGCGGCTGCTCGAACGGATGGCCGGGCTGCGCGCGCGTCTGGCGGAACCGGCCGAAGTGGTCGTGGTGCTGGAGGGCGCGGCGAAGGCCGCGGTCGCCGCGGGGGATCCGGAGTCCGGCGGCGTGCGCGTGGTGCGCGCGGACGGGTCGGGGGACGACGCGATCGTTGCCCTGGTGGTCGCGGCGGGGGCGGAGCGTAGCAGGCGTCCGGTCACGGTGGTGACGGCCGACCGGGGACTGCGTGATCGCGTGGCGGCTGCGGGAGCGGAGACGGTGGGTCCGACCTGGCTTCTGGACCGCCTGGAGCCGTGAACGCCCGGGGCCGGGACCTCGGTATCGCCTTGATACACCTCCGGCGTTTCACCCATCTGTCCAGTCCGATTTGCGGCACTCTGAGCGGTATGACCGCCTCCGACGCCGTGGGGATGCCGTTGCTCTACCTGGTCGAGATCTCCGAGCCAGGCTACTTCAACCGGCCGTGGTGGAAGATCGCCAGCACCGGCGCGCCGAGTCAGGTCCGCGCCGCGCTCAGCGAACTGGCCGTCCGGGTCGAGCGCGACGTCCAGCGCGCCGGCGGCGCGGGCCGGTGCTGGTACCGCTACGACGTGCGGTGGCCCGACGGCGCGGTGCTCGAGTGTTTCCAGGGTGCGATTCGATCGGTGCTGATCCCCGGCGAGTTGCGCTGCCTGGCCGTCGCCCTGACCTCGGCGACGACCGTGGCTCTGCGCTCGGGGGAGCGTCCGCGGTACTGATCTCGTCGTCGCTCCCTCGGAACGGGCAGAGCCCCGAGACTTCTCGGGGCTCTGCGCGTGGGGGGTGGCTCAGTCGAGCAGAGCCGGTTGTTTGGCGCCGTCCGTTCGCCTTGTGCTCGCGGCCTCGGCCGGGACCGCCGCACCGGCGTCGGCCTGCATCGGGTCGAGGGCCGGATCGATGTCGATCGTGCGGCGCAACGGCCGGTTCGGCAGCAGCGCCGCCGCGATGAGCGCGACGACCGTCGCGGCCGCGGCGATGAGGAAGATCCGCCCGGTCGCGTCGCCGTACGCGGCGCGCACGATGGTCGCGATGGGCGCGGGCAGAGCGTCGAGATCCAGGTTGCTGCCGCCGGAGGATCTGGTCTGGATACCGAGCCTGGCGAACCCCTCCGCCGACAGTTCGCCCACCCGGGTGGCCAGCACCGAACCCAGCACCGAGACCCCGATCGCGCCGCCGAAGGTGCGGAAGAAGGCGACACTGCTCGACGCCGCGCCGATGTTGTGCACGCTCACGGTGTTCTGCACGGCCAAGACCAGGTTCTGCATCATCATGCCGACGCCGAAGCCGACGACCGTGATGTACCCGCCGACCAGCCACAGGCTCGTCGCGTGATCGATGGTCGACAGCAGCGCGAATCCGGCCACCAGCAGCGCCGCTCCGGCGACCACGAAACCCTTCCACTTGCCGCGCCGGGTGATCAGCTGGCCGGAGCCGACCGAGGCGATCAGCATGCCCGCGACCAGCGGGATGGTCAGTACGCCCGCCGCGGTCGGGGAGTAGCCGCGCGCGGTCTGGAAGTACTGGCCCAGGAAGGTGGTCGCGCCGAACATGCCGACGCCGACCGAGATGGAGGCGATGATCGCCAGGCCGGTGGTGCGTTCGGTGACGATCGGCAGCGGGATGATCGGCGACTTGGCCCGCGACTCCACCCACACGGTCGCGAGCAGCAGCAGCACACCGGAACCGACATAGATCGCCGATTCCCGCGACATCCACTCGTAGTAGCCGGCCTTCCCGGCGAACGACACCCAGATGAGCAGCACCGAGACGCCGCCGGTCAGCAGCGCGGCGCCGAGCCAGTCGATCGACACGCCCTCCTTGCGGTCGGTGGGCAGCCGCAGCGTCCGCTGCAGGAGCACCAGCGCGATGACGGCCAGCGGCACGCACACGAAGAAGCACCAGCGCCAGCCCAGCGGGCTGTCGACGATGACACCGCCGAGCACGGGGCCGCCGGACATCGAGACCGCCATGACGGCGCCCATGTATCCGGAGTAGCGCCCGCGCTCCCGCGGCGCGACGATGGAGCCGATGATCGCGACGACGAGCGCGGTCAAGCCGCCCATGCCGATGCCCTGGATGACGCGCGCGACCAGTAGCAACGGGACGTTGCCCGCGAAGCCCGCGATCACCGAGCCGGCGACGAAGATGACGATGGCCGACTGGACCAGCGCCTTCTTGTTGAACAGGTCGGCGAATTTGCCCCAGATCGGCGTGGAGGCCGCGTTCGCCAGCAGCGCCGAGGTGATGACCCACGCGTAGGCGGTCTGCGATCCCTGCAGGTCGCCGATGATGGTCGGCAGCGCGGTCGCGACGATCGTCGTGCTGAGCAACGCGGTGAACAAGGCCGCGAGCAGCCCGGTCATCGCTTCCAGTACTTCGCGGTGGGTCATCGCGTACGGGTCGCGTCGCGTCACCGACTCGACTGAACTAGACATCTACTTCCTGACTCTCTTTCGAAACCGGCTGGTGCGCGTGCACGGCGCTGCTCTGCGCGTGCGCGGTCAGTGCGTTGCGGAGCTTCTGCACGGCTGCGCAGGCTGCCTCGGCGTCGTCTTCGCTCCAGTCCGCGAGGACGTCCTGCAGGCCCCGCGCCCGTGAACCGCGAACGCGGTAGAGCAGATCGCGGCCCTCGTCCGTCACCCGGATGAGGGTGGCTCGCCCGTCGGTGGGATCGGCGTGCCTGCTGATGTAGCCCGCGCCGACGAGTTCGGTGACGTGCCTGCTCAGTGCGCTCGCGCTGATGCACAGGTCTACGGCGAGGTCTACCTGCCTGCACGGGCCTTTGGACTCGAGGGTGCCCAGCACCCCGATGCCACCCGGGAGCAGGTGGCCTTCCTCCGGGTGTGCGAGCGCGACACGGATCGCCCGGCCCATCAGATAGAGCTCTTTGATCAGGCTCTGAGCCGTATCGGGTGAGACTGCCATGTCCCCTCCACACGAGATAAGTTGCTTGCGCTATGCAACTATATAGTGATTGCTTGCGCTAAGCAAATAATGTTCGCCGGTCCGCTTTCGGCGTGCGAGCGCGTGACGGGGGAGGGTGCAGCAGATTCACAGCTATCGGATGGCGGCCCGCCGGACGACCACCGACCCCAGGGTGGGTCTGTGCCCACCCCGGGGTTTGCCGGACGGTCCCTGAGGTCTCTGGTACCGCGGTCATGGACGTCGGAGAGTAGTAGCCGACGCCGAAGCCGAGCCCTACCGAGGAACCACGAGATGCAGCCGACTTTCGTTCACCACGTAAGGCAGCAAATTTTTCACTACGGGGAGACCAGGTCCTACACCTACCTTCGTGAAGCCGGACGAGGGCTCAGCGAGGAAGTCGTCACCTACCGCGAGCTCGACCGCGACGCCAGAGCCGCCGCGGCCTGGCTGGCGGCGCGCCCGGAATCGGCCGAGCCGGTCGTACTGCTCTACCACGACGGACTGACCTTCCTGCGAGTGTTTCTCGGTTGCCTGTACGCCGGGGTCGTCGCCGTCCCCGCGCCTGTGCCGCACGATGCGGGCAGCGCCCGGCGGGTGGCGAGTGTGATCGCGGATTCCGGCGCCCGATTGGTACTCACCACAGCGCAGTTCCAGCCGCTTGTCGCGGAAGCCACCTCCGTAGCCGTGGTCGCCACCGACGATGGCCTCGGTGACCCCGACGCGTGGCAGATGCCCGACATCGACTCGGGCACGGTCGCGTTCCTGCAGTACACGTCGGGATCGACCGGCACCCCGAAAGGGGTGGTCGTGACGCACGGCAATCTCCTGCACAACGAGGCGGCCATCGCCGCGGGCGGGATGAACGACGGCGACACCGGGGTCGGTTGGATTCCGCACTTCCACGACATGGGCCTGATCGGCATGCTCCTCGGGGCGGTATACGCCGGTGCGAACCTGGTGCTCATGGCGCCGACGACGTTCCTCAAGCGTCCGGTGCGCTGGCTGCGGGCCATCGACGAGTACCGCGCCACGTTCACCGGCGCACCGAATTTCGCCTACGACCTCATCGCGCGCCGGGTGACCGACGAGCAGGTGGCCGATCTCGATCTCAGCACTCTCGAGATCGCACTCAGCGGCGCCGAGCCGGTCCGCGAGCGGACCATGACGGCCGTGCTGGAGCGGTTCGCGCCCGCGGGTTGGCGGCCGACGACGTTTCGGCCCGCCTACGGCCTGGCCGAGGTGACACTGCTCGCCAGTGCCGCATCGACACCCTCGGCGCCCGTCTATCTCGACGTGGGACGCGATGCTCGGCTCGTCGGCTGTGGACCCGCGGCCCGTGGTCTCGACATCCGCATCGTCTGCCCGCACACGCGGCGAGAACTGGCGGACAACACCGTCGGCGAGATCTGGATTCGTGGCGACAGCGTCGCCGCGGGCTACTGGAATCGTCCCGACGAGACCCGCGAAACCTTCGGCGCTCACCTCGGCGCCGAGGGGCCTTTCCTGCGCACCGGTGATCTCGGTCTGCTGCGGAACGACGAGCTGTTCGTCGCGGGTCGCCTCAAGGACCTGTTGATCATCAACGGCCGCAACGTCTATCCCCAGGACGTCGAGGAGCTGGTGGGCGGGCTGCATCCGGCGTTCGCCGACAGTGCCGGCGTCGCCGTATCCGTCGACGCGGGCGGCCGGGAACGACTTGTGGTGCTGCAGGGTGTCAAGACGGTGCTGCAAGGCGACGCCACGCTCGCCGAACTCGCCTCCGCGATCAAGATCGCGGTAACCCGCCGGTTCGACGTGCCCGCGCCGAACGTCGTTCTCGTTCCACCCCGGTCGGTGCACCGCACCACCAGCGGCAAGGTCCAGCGCAACTCGATGCGGGAGGCGTTTCTCCAGGACCGCGTCGTGGGTGTCCTGCACGAGGATCTCGAACCGGCGCTGAGCCGATCCTTGACCGCCTGATCGACCCGTACCAGCCCGAGGAGCCGAAACATGTTCAGCACTACCATTATTCGTCCGGCCACGATCCAGGAGTGGCTCGTCGAGCGCGTGGCGGACTACACCGAACGGCTACCCCAGCAGGTGGATCCGGTGGTCCCGCTCGCCGAGCAGGGCTTGGACTCCGTCTCGGCGGTGAGCCTGTGCGGCGAGATCGAGGACCGCTGGTCGCTCGAGGTCGACCCGGTGCTGGTCTTCGAGTACCCCACCATCGCCGATATCGCCGCGTACATCGCCGACGAATTCACCCTGGCCGCATGACCGACATCGCCATCGTCGGCATCGATTGCCGATTCCCCCAAGCGCCCGATCCGGCCGCATTGTGGCGGCTGCTGCTCGACGGAGGTGACGCGATCTCCGAGGTCCCGCCGAGCCGCTGGAACGCCGCCGACTTCCACGACCCGGCCGGTGCCCCCGGCACCATCAACACCCGCAGCGGTGGCTTCCTCGACGACGCGGACGCGTTCGACGCGGAATTCTTCGGTATCGCCCCGCGGGAAGCCGAGGCGATGGATCCGCAACAGCGGCTGCTGCTGCAGGCCACCTGGCGGGCTTTCGAAGACGCCACCCTCGACCCGCGCGGCGAGGCCGGTTCGCGCACCGGCGTTTTCGTCGGCGTGATGGCCAACGAATGGGCCAACCTGCAGATGAACGACTACGCCGCGATCACACCGCAGCACGGCTCCGGCAACGGATACTTCATGACCGCCAACCGGCTGTCCTACCAGTTCGATCTCAAGGGACCGAGTGTCGCGGTCGACACGGCCTGCTCGTCGTCGCTGGTCGCGGTCCATCTGGCCTGCGGCGCACTGGCTTCCGGGGAGTGCGACCAAGCGGTCGCCGGTGGGGTCAACCTCGTGCTCACCCCCGCCGTCGGGGTCTTCTACACGCAGGCGGGTCTGTCCGCGCCGGACGCGCGGTGCAAGCCGTTCAGCGGCAGCGCCGACGGGATCGTGCGCGGCGAGGGTGTGGCGGTGCTCGTGCTGCGGCGGCTCGCCGACGCCCAGAAGGCGGGCCTGCCGATCTACGCGGTGATCAAGGGCAGCGCGGTGAATTCCGACGGGCGCAGCAACGGCATCACGGCGCCGAACCGGTGGGCGCAGCAGCAGGTGATCGGTGAGGCGTGCGAGCGCGCCGGGGTGCGGCCCGGGCAGGTGGATTTCCTCGAGGCGCACGGCACCGGCACGGTGCTCGGGGACATGATCGAGGTCAAGGCGCTGGGACAGCTGCACGGCCGCGACCGCGTGCGCCCGTGCGGCATCGGTTCGATCAAGGGCAATCTCGGCCACACCGAGGGCGCCGCGGGAGTGGCGGGCCTGATCAAGGTCGCCCTCAGCCTGCGGCACGGTGTCGTACCGCCGTCCCGGTTCGCCGACCAGGAGAACCCGCGGCTGCGGATGACGCAGCAGGGTCTGCGGTTGCTCACCGAGCCCATGCCGCTGGCGGGTCCCGGCTACGGCGGAGTCAGCAGTTTCGGCATCGGCGGCACGAACGCCCATGTCGTGCTGGGCAGCGCCCCCGCCGCCGAGATGCCCGCGGCGTCCGGTGGGGGAGTGCTGACGGTTTCGGCGAACGACGCGGAAGGGTTGCGGCGCAACGCTCATCGCCTCGCCGATGCTTTGGCCGCCGCCTCGCCGGACCGGTTCGCGCAACTCTGCTGGACGAGCAACCGCGTCAAGTCGTCCGGTCGCGCCCGGCTCGCCCTCGTCGCCGCCGATCGTGACGCCGCGATCGCGCGGTTGCGCGACGGCGCGGAAACCGGACTGGTGCGCCCGCTCGGGGTCGGCTGGATGTTCACCGGGCAGGGATCCCAATTCGCCGGCATGGCGCGCGCGCTGGACGCGGCCGTCCCGTTGTTCCACCGTGCTCTGGACCTGGTCGACCAGGCCATGCGGGCCCCGCTCGGTCGCTCGGTGCGCGAGCTGATGCTCGACGAGCACATCGAGATCGACCGCACCGAACTGGCGCAACCGGCGATCTTCGCGATGCAGTACGCGGTAGCGAAGTCGCTCGCCGACCTCGGCGTTCGTCCCGCCTGGGTACTCGGGCACAGCATCGGCGAGTTCGCCGCCGCGGCGGTGGCGGGCGTGTTCGACCTGGCCGACGCCTGCCGGCTCGTCGTCGCACGAGGCGAGTTGATGCGGCAGTTGCCCGCCGGCGGCGCGATGCTCGCCGTGCGGGCGGACGCGGCGGAAGTCGCAGGCTTGCTCGCCGACCGGTCCGAGGTCGCGATCGCCGCGATCAACGGACCGAAGGAGATCGTGCTGTCCGGCGCCGCCCGGGCGATCGACCGCGTGCGGGAGGCGCTCGCGACGCGGGGCGTGGGCGCGAAGGCGCTCACGGTCTCCCACGCCTTCCACAGCCCGCTGATGGAACCCATGCTGGAGCGGTTCGAGGCCGTCGCCAGCGAGTGCTCTTACCGCGCACCGGCTCTGCCCGTCTATTCGACCGTGCGCGGACGCCTGCTCGAGGCGAACGAGCCGATGGACGCCGCGTACTGGACCGAGCACGTCCGCGCCACCGTTCGGTTCGGCGAGGCCGTCGAAGCCGCGCTCGCCACCGAGCCCAGTCATGTCATCGAGATCGGGCCGCGCCGGGTCCTCACCGGGTTGGTCGGCCGCGCCCGCCCGGATCTCGCGGCGCGCTGCCTGGCGCCCAGCCCGGGGCCGGGCGCGACCGGCGACGAGTTCGCCCGCACCGTCGCGGCGCTGTATCGCGACGGCCTCGATCCCGACTGGGACCGGCTCTACGAACCCGCGCAGCGCGTCCGTCACCGGCTGCCCGGCTACGAATTCTCCACCGAACAGCGCTTCTGGCTCGAACCGAGCACTACGCCGACACCTGCCGCAGCACCCGAGGAAACCTCCATGGACCAGTTGATCGCACTCTTCCGGGAACAGAACGCCGTACTGGCGAGCCTGGTGGGCGCGCCGTCCGCCGAGCTCGTCCCGCAGGCAACGGGTGGCGCAGCGCCCGCGGTCGCACCACGGACCACCAGCACGGACCTGCCGGTCGACCCGGAAGCCGTCGCGGGTGTCGTCCGCGCCGAGTTCGCCAGAGTGAGCGGGTTCCCGGCCGATCGGCTCCGCGATGCCCAGACCCTCGGCGACGACCTGGGATTCGACTCGCTCATGCTGACCGATCTGATCGCCGCGCTCGTGCGCAAGCTGCCCGCGGCGACCATCGACCCGACCCGGTTCACGTCCACCACGACGCTCGGTGACGTCATCGCCTACGTCACGCCCCAGATGGGCGCGCCGGCTGCGCGGCAAGCCGAACCCATGCCTGCCGAAGCGCCCGAGCCGGGGCGCGCGGCCGTCGAGCCGGAGTACCGGATCTCGGACTTCGCGGAGGTGAAGGCGATCGCCGAGCGGTTCTCCGCCGTCGAAGCGCTCGGCCTGCACAACCCCTACTTCTTGATCAACGACGGCATCACGCGGGACACCTCCGTGGTCGACGGTGCGCCCGCGATCAACTTCTCGAGCTACAACTACCTGGGACTGTCCGGCCATCCGGCGGTCGTCGCCGCCGTGCAGGACGCGGTGGCCCGCTACGGCAGCTCGTGCTCGGCCAGCCGGATCCTCTCCGGCGAGAAGCCGGTGCACCGCGAGCTCGAGGCCGAACTCGCGGCCCTGCTCGGTACCGAGGACGCCATCGCGCTGGTCGGCGGCCACTCCACGAACGTCACGATCATCGGACACCTGGTGGGGCCGGAGGACCTCGTGATCCACGACAGCCTCGCCCACGACAGCATCATGCAGGGCTGCAAACTGTCGGGCGCGACCCGGCGTCCGTTCCCGCACAACGATCACGCCGCCCTCGACGAACTGCTCACCGAGATCCGCCACCAGTACCGGCGGGTGCTGATCCTGATCGAGGGCGTCTACAGCCAGGACGGCGACATCCCGGATCTGCCCGCGATCATCGCGGTCAAGAAGAAGCACAAGGCGCTGTTGATGATCGACGAGGCGCACAGCGTCGGCGTGCTCGGCGCGGGCGGCGGCGGCATCGGCGAGCACTTCGGCGTCGATCGCGGCGATGTCGAATTGTGGTCCGGGACGACGTCGAAGGCGCTCGCCGGGTGCGGCGGATACGTCGCGGGCAGCGCGGAGCTGATCCGCTACCTGAAGTACACGACGCCGGGCTTCGTCTACAGCGTCGGCATGACGCCGATGAACGCCGCCGCCTCGGCCGCGGCCATCCGGCAGCTGCGGGCCGAGGGCGAACTGCTGGAACGTCTGCGCCGCAATTCCCGGCTGTTCCTGCGACTGGCCCGGGAAGCGGGCATCGACACGGGCGACAGCCACGACACACCGATCATCCCGTGCATCGTGGGCGACTCGCTGAAGACACTGAAACTGTCGAACGCCCTGCTGCGCCGCGGCGTCAACGTCAACCCGATCCTGTACCCGGCGGTGCCGGAGGACCTCGCGCGCCTGCGGTTCTTCGTCACCGCCTGCCATACCGAGGATCAGATCCGCGAGACGATCAAGATCCTCACCGAGGAGCTGGCGATGCTCGCCGAGAGCTGACGCCCGGTCCGGTCGTCGCCGATCGGAACAGCTGCGTCGTGGACCATGACGCGCACCGGACCGCTGTAGCATCAGCCGGGTTGCCATCGCGCCTGATCAGTCGGGTAGCGGCGACCTGTCGAGGCGGGGCGGACGATGAGGGCGGGTGCGCGGTGTCCGCTGTCCGGGCCAGGGTTCGGATGTCATCGACGGAGTCGGTGAGGAGTCGACGGATGTCGTGGGCGTGTGCTCTGCCGGGTGAGGGTTCCAGCGACGATTCGGCTCCTGTCGCGTCCGGCCGGTCGGTTTCCGGCCCGCGACCACACCGCGACGCCGAACCGATCGGGCTACCGCGGCGGACGAGGCCGGATGCCTTGCCGCCGACCGTAGCGACCGCATCGGAGGTATGGGGCAGCCATGATTCGTTCGATCGTGCGAACCGTGATCGCTCTGACGGTCGTCACCGCTTCGTGGTTCGCGGGCACTCCGGCGCCCGCGGTGGCGTCGGCCCCCCTGGAGGCGGCCGTGACCGGCGGCGTGATCTCCGGCCGCGCCGCCGGCGGGGTAGCCGAATACCTGGGCGTGCCCTTCGCCGCGCCCACCGGCGGCGCAGCGCGGTTCAGCGCGCCGCGTCCCGTTCCGTCCTGGCCCGGCGTACGTCCCGCGCGCGATCACGGGCCGCAGTGTCCGCAGAACGGATACCTCCCGGGTCTGCCGCCGACCGGACCCACCAGCGAGGACTGCCTGACCATCGACGTGTACGCGCCGGACCGCATACCCGCCCGGCCGCTGCCCGTCATGGTGTTCTTCCACGGCGGCGGCTACGTCACCGGCTCCAACAGCCAATACGACGCGCCCACCGGAATGGTGGCCGACGGCGACGTCATCGTGGCCGTCCCGAACTACCGCCTCGGACCGTTCGGCTTCATGTCGCTTCCCGAACTGGCGGCCGAGTCGGGCGGCGCCACCGGGACGGTCGGCATCCAGGACCAGCAAGCCGCACTGCGGTGGGTGCGCGACAACGCCCCCGCGTTCGGCGGCGATCCGGGCAATGTCACGATCTTCGGAGAGTCGGCAGGCGGCGGGAGCGTCTGCACCCACTTCGCCGCACCGGGCTCCGACGATCTGTATGCCAAAGCGATCGTCCAAAGCGGCTCGTGCGCACAATCACCTCTCGTCCCCGGCGATCGCGACGACGCCTTCGAGCGTTCGCAGCGCTATGCGGACAGCGTCGGATGCGCCGATGCCGCAACGCGATTGGCCTGCCTGCGCGCGCTGCCCGAAGCGACGCTGCTGGACTCGCCGAGCGTCCGATTCGACGGGCCGACACCCATCTGGGTGCCCAGCATCGACGGCGTCGTCATCACCCGCACGCTCGGCGCGGCCCTGGCGGGGGATCCCAGGAAGCGACCGCTCATCGTCGGAAACAACAGTGCGGAAGGAGCGCTGTTCGTCGCCGAATCCGACTACGCCCGCGGCCACGTTCCGGACGCGGCGAGCTACGAACGTTACGTGCGCCAATCCTTCGGCGGCTACGCCGATCGGGTCCTCGCCCGATATCCACTCGATCGGTACCCCTCGGCGGCTGCCGCCCAGACCGCGGTGGTCACCGACGGCCTTTTCGCCTGCCCCGCACTGTTCACCAGCCGCGCCGCTCGCGATGCCGGGCATCCGCTGTGGCAGTACGAATTCGACCAAGCCCCGTTCGGCGCCGCGAACCCCGTCCTGCCCGGCGCCTTCCACTCCGCCGAACTTCCGTATCTGTTCTCCGGTCTCATGGGCGTGCCGATCCCATGGACCGGTGCGTCCGCCGCGTTCGCCACGCAGATGCAACGCTGGTGGACCACCTTCGCCCATACCGGCGACCCGAACGCTGCGGGCTCGCCGCAGTGGTCGGCCTGGCCGGAATCGGCGGGACCGGGCCCCGACGGTCCCGCGTTGATCATGCGGGCGAGTGGCAGTTTCATGATCGACGATTTCGCCGCACGGCACGACTGCGGGTTCTGGGCCGAGCGTGAGCGCTGACGCGTGCCCGTGAGCAGAGGCCCGGATCAGGTGTGGCGTCGCTCGTTTCGGTGCGGTCGGCGCAGGCGGTTCGGCGCGGCCGCCGATCGGCCTGCCGCAGCGGGCTCGGACTCGGGTTCGACAAGAATATTTGTGAGATCATTTTCGATATTGGTCTCAGTTGGCGCGAGATCGTGCCTACCGGGCGTCCGGAAGCCGGGTGACGGCGCGGGCGACCGTATCGGCGATCTGCTCGTCCGTCAGAGCGCTGCGCTGGATCAGTGCGTGCGAGAGGACGGCGCGAACCACGACCTCGGCCGCCTGCACCGGTGACAGCGCGAGCGTCGCGTCGTCACGCGCCGCGATCAGCGGCGCCGCGATAGCGGCGACGGTTTCGACCAGATTCAGCCGCGAGCCGCCGTGCGTGATCGCGACGTCGAGCAGGCGCGCGGGCTCCTGGCTGCGGAGGTAGCCGAAGGCGGCATGTTCGCGCAGGTAGCGCAGGGCGAAGAGGGTGGCGGAGCGGGCCACCTCCGCGGCAGGCGCGAAGACGTCGACCTCGCGGTAAGCGGCCGCGACCATCCGTCCGATCTCGTTGCGCCCCAC
Organism: Nocardia niwae NBRC 108934 = DSM 45340; assembly: GCF_001613465.1. Classification (GTDB taxonomy): domain Bacteria; phylum Actinomycetota; class Actinomycetes; order Mycobacteriales; family Mycobacteriaceae; genus Nocardia; species Nocardia niwae. Next base: position 63,717 of record NZ_BDCK01000023.1, read on the forward strand.
CGCGGAGACGAGGCCGTCCTTGTCGCCGAACTCGCGGTAAGCCGTGGCGCGGGAGACGCCTGCGCGCTCGGCCACCGCGCTGAGCGTGAGGTCGTCGAGGCCGCTCTCGGCGATCAGTGCTACCGCCGCGTCGAGCAGCGTTTCCGACGACCGGGTGGAGGAAGTCATGGCTCTTTGTACTAGGTGCGGCGGCGTTCCGGGTTGCCGACCGTCGACTACTGAGACTAATCTATCGAAAAATCTCACAGCTTGACCTGGCTCCACCGCGCGGGCGAGGCGTGCCACGGGAGATCTGGCGAGGAGTCCGGAGGCAGCGATGGCGGAGACCGCAGAGCACACCGACCGCGGGCACGCCGTGGTGCTCGGAGCGAGCATGGGCGGGCTCCTCGCCGCGCGAGTGCTCAGCGACAGCTTCGAGAAGGTCACGCTGATCGAGCGCGACGACCTGTCGGCCCCGGGCGACCGCCGCGGCGTGCCCCAGGGCAGGCATGTGCATGCCCTGCTCGCGCGCGGCAAACAGATCCTCGAGGAACTGTTTCCCGGCATCACGGACGAGCTGCTGACCGACGGCGCCGTGACCTGCCGATCGTTGACGGAGATGCGGATGACCGTCGCGGGGCACACCCTTCGCCGGTCCGACGGGGGCTACTCGCTGCTGCAAGCCAGCCGCCCGTTGCTGGAGTGGCGCGTGCGCACCCGGGTCCGAGCGCTGCCGAATGTGCAGGTGGCCGACCGCAACACAGTCCTGGAACTACTCGCCGACAAGAGTGGAAGACGGGTGCGGGGTGTGCGGATCATGCCGGACGGCACGACCGAGCCCCGAGAGGTGCGCGCCGATCTGGTCGTGAGCTGCCTGGGGCGGCACGGACCGCTCGATCGCTGGCTCGCCGAGCTGGGTTACGAACGCCCGGCCGAGGAAGGGGTGCGGATCGACATGATGTACGCCAGCCGTTACGTGCGCATTCCGGCTCGCGCCGTGCGCGACAAGGAGATCGTGATCGCGAATCAGGATCCAGCCCGGGGATTGGCGCTGTTCGCCGTGGAGCACGGTATGCACATCCTCACCCTGATCGGCTACGGCACAGACCACCCGCCCACCGATTCCGATGACTTCTGGCGGTTCGCCGCCTCGGTGGCGCCTCCGGATGTGCACGCGGCGCTGCTGGAGGCCGAGCCGCTCACCGCGGTCCGCACGTATCGGTACCGGGCCAACCAGCGCCGCCGCTACGAGCGGATGTCCCGGTTTCCGCTGGGGTTGCTGGTTCTCGGCGACGCGGTGTGCAGTTTCAGTCCCGCGTTCGGCCAGGGCATGACGGTCTCCGCGCTGCAAGCCGTGCAACTGCGCCGCGTTCTCGCCGAAGGCGACCACGATCTGGCCGGTCGCTTCTTCCGCGCCGCCGCCGCGGTGATCGACGACCCATGGACGATCACGAAGCTGTTCGACTCGGCGATGCCGCACGTGGATGCCGAAAACCGCCTGCGCACTTCGGCGCTCGGCGCGCTGGCGCGGCTGGCCATGGCGGTCGGCGCGCGGGACGCGGCGGTGGCGGGCAGGATAGCGCGAGTAGCCGGGCTGCTGGACGGCCCGGCCACGGCGCTGCGTCCCGCTGTCCTGCTCCGTGCGGCATGGGGTGTCGGGGGCCTCGGCGTGGAAGCGCTGCGGGAACTCGGCCGTAAGGCGCCCGCACCACCCACCGCCCGTCTCGGCGGCGCGCCGGGCGCGGCGCTGCGAAAAATCGCGTCGGACTGAGCTTTTCGCTCTATCCCGAATGCCGGGGCTTGCTCCGTCGTGACAAGCTGGGTTAAGGTCGTGGCCATGACTGCCGGGTCGGCGACACGCCGCGCACAGAACGGTTACCCGGCCGCGCTGTGATCATCCGGCGGGCCAGGGGCCCGCCCGCCTTCTTCGCGAAATCCCATGAACTACAGGGACATCGGAAGGAGGTGAACACATGTCCCCTTCGGAATCATCGCCGCAACGCGGCTGGCCGGAGTTCGTCGCTGCGCACACGCAAGGCTCCGTGCTGGAGGCTCCCGTCGTGCACATCGCGCCGTTCGGCGCGTTCTTGGAGGTCGCTCCGGGCGTGCACGGGCTGCTGCACAGAACCGAGTGGTCCACCGAGCCGCAAATCGGTGCCACTCTGACGGTGCGCGTTCTCGATATCGATACCGAGAAACAGCGGGTCGCTCTGGCGCACGCTGAGTAACGCTCGGCACGGGTGTGCCGGGGCAGACTCCACCTGCCCCGGCACATACCCAAGACTATCCGCACCCGCGCGGACACGGCGGCCGTCCGTCTCCGTTCGGCGTACCGGAAACCGGCTGTCCGGAGCCTGGGGGGCCGGCGCGAACCCTTTCCGCCAACCCGGATGCGGCTCCGGTGCACCGCATAGAAGACAGGTGCGCTCCCCGCTGTCATCGGCCGTTCGCGAACCAGTGGTCCGGTATGACGACCGAAGGGAAGACGGCGGCCCGGAGTCCGCCCGGCCCCTCCGGAAACTCGCTTCGACCGGCCTAAAATGATGTCGTCACCGCAGGTGAGCGCGGTCTGGAAGGCTGCATCTACCGACGGTATATACGAGACGACGCTGCAGGCAGGAGCATACCGACGCGATGGACGAATCGGGCGACCGAATCGTGGACACGGCCGAGGGAACGGTGGCGCGGGTGGTCGGCGCCGGGACGCCGCAGGCCACCGGAAGCTTCCGGTTCTGGTTCGCCGATCAGCGGTGGGAGTGGTCGGACGAGGTCGCCGCGATGCACGGCTACGCGCCCGACACGGTGACGCCGACGACCGAACTGCTCCTCGCGCACAAGCATCCGGAGGACCGGGATCACGTCGCCGAGGCGATCGAGAAGTCGGTCCGCAACGCCGAACCCTTCTGCAGCCGCCACCGCATCATCGACACCGCCGGCGTGCCGCACCACGTCCTCGTGCTGGGTGACACCATGACCGACAAGGACGGCACCGTGGTCGGCACAGCGGGCTACTACGTCGACCTGACCTCGACCATCGCCGAGGAACGCCAGGATCTGCTGGACGGCACGCTGCCGCGACTGTTCGAGGCGCGCGCGCTGATCGAGCAGGCCAAAGGCGTATTGATGCGGGTCTACCGGATCAACGCCGACCAGGCGTTCCATGTCCTGCAGTGGCGTTCGCAGGACACCAACGTCAAATTGCGCGACCTCGCCGCCCAGCTCATCGCCGAACTCGAAGGTCTGGCGCCGGCTCCGCCTGCGGTGCAGACGGCCTTCGACCACATGCTGCTCACGCTGCACGAGCGCGTGCCCAAGTCGTGAGGTCCGCCGCGCCTCGGTCCTAGCGGTCGCGCAGCACGGCGCCGACCCCGTCGCGCAGGGCGGCCACGGCCTCCACCAGCATCACCTCGGCCCCGATCGCCAGGGCTGCCACCGGCAGAGCTTCGTCGGCGCGGCGCATCTCTCCGGCCGAGCCGTTCGCGGCCGGACCGAGCAGCGGGTTGGGCGCGGTCCCGGCCAGCACGAGGCGGTCGCCCAGCGCGCCGGGGTCGAGCAGCAGTCGCTCCACGGCGGCGGTGCGCAACGCGGTCGTGGTCGCGGCCAGTCCGGCCACCGCCAGTCCGTCCGGCAGCCGGATCTCGGTGGCGAAGCGGTCGAGCGTCCGGCGGTGGCGCTGCACCACCACCCGATGCAGGATCTCGCGGATCTCCGCGTCGAGCGCCTTCGGGTCCGAACCCGGTATCAGCGAACCCGTTTCGGCTTCGACGACGTCGCGGCCCTTCGCGTCGAACGCCGCGCGCAACTCCGAACGAGCTCGCGCTTCTCCGGCGAGCACGACGACCTCCGCGCCCACGGTCTCGGCCAGCCGGTCCAGCTCGTCGGCGAACTCGCGGATGTTGCGCCGCGTGGTGTCTTCGACTCGCTGCCGCAGCGTGCGATGCGACCAGTCGTCCTGCCGGATCGGCTGCGCGGGAGGGCCGGGACTGCGCAGGGCTTCCCGCGCTTCGCTGCCGTGGCCGTCGAGTGAGTAGAGCTCCGAGCCCACCCGGTCCACGAGCGCGACGACGTGCGGCACCTTCTCCGCTTGCGCTTCCAGGAGCGGCAGCAGGTAGGGCAGAGGTGAGACCCGGACGGTCCGGGTGGCGGGCGGGTGCGGCAAGCGTTCGTCCGCGAGCACCTCGGTCTCGTCGGCGATGAGCAGCCTGCCGCAGCGTCCCCGGGGCGGCGGGTGCAGCGCGATCGCCTGGGCCAGCAGTCGCCGGATGCGCGGGCGCGCACCACTGCGGTCCAGTTCGGTGTCGATCGAGTGCCAACGCAGCTCGTTTTCCCGCGCCGCGTCTTCGGTGTTCTGCGAACTGTCGAAGCACACCGTGGCGAAGGGGCCGTGCTTTCGGATTATCCGGCGGAGGTCGGCCATCGGTATCACCTGGTTTCGTCGGCCATGGACGTCCGCGCCGATGGTCTTCGGCAACCATCGGGCGCCACCCGGTCCGTGGGCGTGGGCGCCCGGGTGACTCCGTCGTGTGCGCCAATGGCTACGGCTCGGCGAACCATAATCGGCGGGTACCCGGGTGGCTCGAGCCGAATCAGTCGGGCGCAAAACTTCGCGCGGGTGGTCCGCGGCCGCGCCGGATCGGTCATATCGATTGTGGCCGAGAGGGTTTGGAGGATCGGGCACTGTCTCCTATTCGGCGACGGCTCTCCCTGGCGGCATCGTGGCCATGCTCGCATTGCCGAGCGGTACCGGCCGCCGATCCTGATGTCATGGCGGCCTCGGCAACCGATGAGCAGGCGTGGCTCGGCCTCGGTCCGGGCAGCCGGATCCGCAGGCAGGACGACCCGGCCGGTCCGTGTGGCGTTCGTCTGGGGGTGTCCGGTTCCGCTGCGTTATGCCACTGTGCCCTTTTTCGGTTTCGTGTAAGAAAGCCGGTCGAGCCGCTATTTGCACTGTTCAGCGGCAACAAATGTTACCAAGCGACCGGTTGGTGTCCGGATCGTGAACCGAAAAGATCGGTTTGTTTCATGGCGGCTGTGGTAAATGTTGGAGGTATCGGACCGACAGCGCGGTCGTCCGATAAAAGGGGCGAGGAACCCGCGCTGCTCGATGTTCAGCCGTTTCGACGCGCTCTGTCGCGGAACTACCGGTGCGCACGAACACGAGGGCTCTCCGCAAGTATGTGTACGGCTACGTGCACCAGCGCAGAGGAATGTCATCGTGATCGAGAAGCCCGAAGCGCCCGTCGCAGACGACGAAGAACGAGATCGGATCGTGTGGCCCGACCCCAGCCCGCTCAGCGGCTGGTGGGCCGAGGTCATGGCTCATCGCCGGATCACCCGGCCCCACGCCTCGACCGCCGACCCGCGGCACAACTGAGCGAACCGGCGGAGTCGTCCGGCCCTGCGTGAAGGCCGGACGGATGGACTCCGATGCCGTGCGCGGCCCTGCCATGGGGTCGTGACGGTGGCGCCGTAAATTTGCGTTCTCACGGCGTCGCGCTCAAACGCACGTGCAAAAGTACTTTCACGCGGAGCCGATGACACTCGTATACGCGACGACGACGTGAATGGCTTGCCGTGGCTCGAACACCGAAGAGGCGCGCCGGAAATTCGCCGGACGCATGCGCGAAACATACTTCGAGCCGAGCGAAATCGAAGACTCATTTCCCGTTCCGCTGAACTGCAGGGGAGATGACGCCCCGCCCCGACCGTGATCTCCGGCGGATCGGGCTCGCGCGCCGTGCCGGATGACCGGTCGCCGCGATCTGTTCCGCTTTCTCCAGCCAAGCGGCCTGTCTGTCAAAGGGTTTGGCGTCTGCTTGAATGGGTGGTCACATTCGGCGGAGGACACGGGGGCGTCATGTCCGGCACCAGAGCTGTCTCCTTTCGGGGAGTCGATGTGCTCGAGGATCTGCTGCGCTGGTTGGTACGACGGCCGCCGCGGGGGGAGCGGGCGCTGCCGATGGTGGTCCTGTGTGGCGATCTGACGAATGTCGAGGCCTGTCTCGGCATGTTCGGCGCGGCACTCGGCAGCGCCGTGCACGCGGCCGTGGACGTCGATGCTCTCGACCCGTTGCCCGCGGGCAGTTCCGTAGCCGACGACGCGACGCCGGGGCTCACCGTTGTGCGCCGGCTGCTCTACAACCTCTGCAAAGGATTGTCGGCGGACCGCTTCGGCCGGCTGCGCCCGTTGCCGTTCCGGCGCTACCGGCTGGCCGAGTGGTTGATGGCCCGCAAGCTGAACTCCGACAACGAACTCGACGAACTGGCGTCGCTGCTGCGCCGGGATTTCGGCCGATGGGGCGAGGAGTTGCTCGGCGAAGCCGAGGCCACGGTGGGCGTGGTGCAGCGGATCGTGCTGGGGTTGCTGCGCGTCGTGCTACCCACGGCGGTGTTCCGGGCGCGCACCGGCGGCCGGATTCCCGGGGTGGGGCGCGAGTTTCGCTGGTTCATGCGCCAGCAGTATCTGGCGCCGGAACAGTCGAGCCAGTTCCTCGGATTCGCGCACCGTCTCACCGAGGGGGCCCGCCGTCACGAGAACGGCGAACAACTGGCCAAGCTGCTGGTGCACGCGTTCCTCGAGGATCTGCGAGTCGCCTACCAGCGGCGCTGGTGGGGCATCGGCGCGGCGCGGCGCACCACCTATCCGGTCGCGGTCCTGCGCGCTCTCGACGGCGAAGCCGGTCCACGGCTGCTGGACCTGATCAACGACGTCCGCAACGAGACCGGCAAGGATGATCCGCTGCTGGTGGTGGCGGGCACGCGGACGCCGCCGCTGGGCGTCACCGCGCGACCGGCGTATCGGGTGCGGCGGCTGTACGAGATCTGGCTGGACGAGCTGCCCGTCGCGCGGCAGCGGCAGCGGCACCGGGCTTGGCAGCTGTGGTTCGCGGTGCCCGCGACCAGCCCGAACGACGACGAACCGGACCCGTTCCGCCGCATCGAGGCGCCGCCGCCGCCGTGGTGGGCGCGGCGGACGTTGTCGGCGACCGCTTTGTTCCTGGTGGTCGTGCTGGCACTGGCCGCGGCCGGCTTCGCGACCTGGCGACCGTGGCGTGCGGACGCGCCCGCGTGCGCGACCGCCACGGCCGACCATTGGGTGCGCGTCGTTCCCGGCGCGGACGGCAACTGCGTCGGTTTCAGCGCCTATGACCCGGACGATCCCGCGACAGGCGGCCGGGGCTTCCTGTTCGCGAGCGACGAGCCGGGCAGTCGCCGCCTGGTGGAGGTGCAGCGGCGGGTGTACAAGCAGAATCTGGTGGCCGAGCAGCTGGCCCGGGAGCAGCCGGCGCGGCCGCTGTTCACGCTGGTCTATTTCGGTCAGCTCACCGGCGTCCCGGGCGATTACCCGGCGCAGAGCGAGGATATCGAGGGCCTGGCACTGGCGCAGTACAGCGGGCTCGAAGCAGTCACACTCTCCGCCGCCCGAACACCCGACACGATCCCCTTGATCCGGTTGCTGCTCGCGAACACGGGACCGGCCAACCTGCAGGGTCCGCAGGTCGTCGATCTGCTGGCGCCGCTCATCCGCGCCGAACCGGGCATCGTCGGGGCGATCGGGCTCGACCAGAGCCGCACCGCGACGCTGGGCATGATCAACGCGCTGACCGGCCTCGGGCTTCCGATGGTGGCGCCGAGCCTGTCGGCCGACGAGATGGTGAAATCCTCGCCGCTGTACTTCCAGATCGCCCCGCCGAACGCCGCGATCGCCGACATGATCGAGCAGTACCTGAACGGGCTTCCCGGGTCGGCCGGACGCGGCGTGCGGATCTACCACCGGCCCGACCCGACCGATCTCTACACCGAGAACATGGCCGCCGACCTGCATATCCTCGCCCGGGGCGGGCGCCGGATCTGGGACGGCTCCTGGGACTCGCGGGAGGCCTTCACCGCGCCGGACAACATCGACGCGTGCGACGAGGTGTTGTTCTTCGCCGGCCGGGATTCGGAGTTCCCCGACTTCCTGCAGAGCCTCAACAAGGCCTGCGGCGACCGGCGGGTGCTGTTGATCGCGGACGATTCGGTCAACCGGTTCATGGCCAGCGCGGACCGGCGCAGGGCGGCCAACAGCGCGCGCCCGCTCGTCTACGTGGCCAAAGCGAGCCTGGTGACCTGCCGGAACAAGGGGCAGGGGTGGCGCAGCAGGGTCGAGTTCTACAACCTCGCCACCACCGTGGATCCGGACATCCCGAGCTGGAACGCCTGCGCCGAAGCGGACAAACCGCTGGGCGAGCGCGTGCAGTTGCATCCGCTGGGCGAGCGGGTCGCGCTGACCTACGACGCGGTGGGCCTGTTCGTGCGCGCCGTGCAAGCGCTGGCTCCGGCCGTCTCCGGCGTGTGGACCGAGCCGATCCCGATCAGCGCGGCCGCGGTGTGGGCCGCGCTGCGTGATCTGCCTCGGCATCCGGTGATCGAGTCCAGTAGCGGTGTGCTGGACTTCTCGGTCAGTCAGGGCGCCCACGCGGGCCGGGTGGCGCACGACAAGTGGGTGGGCATGCTCAGCGTGGAGCAGATCTGGGATCCCTCGACCACCGCCGAACCCGTGATGATCTACGGCTGTGGCCGGGGCACCGCCGAGGACACCGCGCAGTGCCGCCCCTATCCGCTCGGCGGCGGCTGACCGGCCTCGACGCGGCCCGGCTCCGGTGTCGCGCTGAGCGGCTCGGCCAATTCCTCCAGTGACCGGCCTTCGGCCCGCACCCCATAGGCCACTTCGACCAGCCCGGCAGCGAACATGGCGAGCGCGCCGATGACGAAGGCCAGGGCGGTCTTTCCGGGATCGCCGTCCGCGGTCAGCTCGGCGAATACCAACGGTCCCGCCACGCCGCCCGCGACGGTCCCGATCGCGTAGAAGAAGGCGATGGCCATGGCGCGGGTCTCCATCGGGAAGATCTCACTGACGGTCAGATAGGCCGCGCTTGCGCCGCACGAGGCGACGAACAGCACCGCGGTCCAGCAAGCCGTGAGCGTCGTCGCGGTCAGGTGACCGCCCGCGAACAGCCATGCGGTGCACAGCAACAGAACCGCCGAACCGAGGTAGCTGCCCGCGATCATCGGTTTGCGCCCGACCGTGTCGAACAGCTTGCCCAGCAACAGCGGACCGAGGAAGTTGCCGAAACACAGCACCGCGAAGTAGTAGCCGACCCGATCGTCCGGGATGTCGAACGACCTGGACAGAATGAGCGCGTAGTTGAACGTGATGGCGTTGTAGAGGAAAGCCTGCCCGATGAACAGCGACAACCCGAGCACACCGCGGCGCGGATAGCGCCGCACCATCACCGCCGCGATCTCCCGGAAGGAGATGGTCCGGCGCTGCCGGATGCGGATTCGCTGATCGGACACATCCGCCAACTCGGTGCGCGTATCGGCGCGGACGCGCTGCTCGATCGCGGTGACGGTGCGTTCCGCGTCGTCTTCGTGGCCATGGATGAACTGCCAGCGCGGACTCTCCGGGACATGCCTGCGCACCAGCAGGATGACCAGACCGAAGACGGCCCCGAGCGCGAAGGTCAAGCGCCAACCCACATTCGGCGCGAAGAGATCGGTGTTCAGCGCGACGATGGACAGCAGCGCCCCGCCGACGGCGCCCAGCCAGTAGGTGCCGTTGATGACGATGTCGATGCGGCCGCGGTAGTGCTTCGGAATCAGTTCGTCGATGGCGGAAGTGATGGCCGCGTACTCGCCGCCGATGCCGAACCCGGTGAGGAACCGGAAGAAGACGAACCACCACATCGAGAACGACAGCGCCGTCATCGCGGTCGCGAAGAGGTACACCGCGAGGGTGATCAAGAAGAGTTTCTTCCGGCCGAATCTGTCGGTCAGCCAACCGAAGAAGAGCGCGCCGGAGCCCGCGCCCGCGACGTACATGGCGGCGGCGATTCCGGAAACCTGTGCGGCCGTGATGGTCAGGCCGCTGCCCGGTTGGGACAGCCGGGCAGCCACGCTGCCGACGACGGTCACTTCGAGCCCGTCGAGGATCCAGACCGATCCCAGCCCGATCACGATCATCCAGTGCCACCGCGACCAGGGCAGACGATCGAGCCTGGCCGGGATGTCGGTCGATATGGTACGCACGGATCACCTGCCTTCGCCGAGTCCGACGGTCGGATACCCCGAGCCGCGGCGGCCAACCGCGCGGGTCGGCTAGGCTCGGCGGCCACGGTGAAACGTGTTCTAGAAAGTGGCCTGTGAATGAAGACCATCTTTGCGCTGTGGGGCGTCGGCGACCTGCTCGCGGCGGACCTGGCCGCGCGCCTGCCGGATGCGGCCGCCGTGCAGGCGAATATCGCCGACGCGGCGGTCGAGACGGCGATGCTGCGCATCACGACGTTCGAGGCGCCGGTGCGGGCCGTCGTGAGCGTCTGGTGGGCGGGCGACCCGCGGCCGGAGGCGGCCGAGCGAGCGTTGGGCGCCGTGGCCGAGCGAGTGGCGGGCTGGCACGTCGAGGAGGCGACGCCGATTCCGCCGCCGGTCACCGCCGTGCTCGATCGTGCGCCGGGTCTGTCGAACATCGCCTTCCTGCGCAAGCCGGACGACCTGCCGCACGCCGACTGGCTGGACCGCTGGCGCAACCGCCACACCGCGATCGCCATCGAGACGCAAGCGACGTTCGGCTATGTGCAGAACGTCGTGACCGCGCCCGCCACGGCCGGTGCGCCGGACATCGCGGGAATCGTGGAGGAATTGTTCCCGATCGAGGCGCTCGGCGATCCGCACGCGTTCTACGGCAGTGGCGGTGACGCGGCGGAGCTGGCCCGCCGGATCGAACGGCTGATGGCCAGCGTCGCGACCTTCGGCGGCGACCGGAACCTGGATGTCGTGCCCACCAGCCGATATCGGCTGCGCTGAGTGGTTCAGCGGCCGGGGGAGCGCTCGGCCGATTCGCGCAGCGCCACCCGTGCGGCGCGCACGACGGGATGGTCTCCCGCGCCGCGCCGATAGGCGAGGTGGGTCCGCCGCCGTGTCGGCAGCGCGCCGAGTACGACGCCCCCTGGGCAATCCCGCGTCCCGAATTCCGGGACCAGCGCGACGCCCTGACCCGCCGCCACGAGCGCGAGGACCGTGCCGAAGTCGTCGGCGTGGTGCCGGATCCGCGGCGTGAAACCCGCCGCCTCACAGGCGCGCACCGTCATCGTGTGGCACAGCGTGCCAGGCGTGCTCGCGATCCAAGGACTGTCGCGGTGCGCGGACAGCGAGGCGGCCTCGGGCGCGGCGAGATAGACGACCTCCTCGAACAGCGGCTCGCTGTGCAGTGCGGGATCGGCCGGGACCGGCACGTAGTCGTACTCCTGGATCAGCGCTACATCCAGTGTCTCGGCGCGCAGCGCGTCGGGCGCCAGCGCCGGATCCAGTTCGGTCACGCGCAGTTCCAGCCGCGGGTGCGCGGTGCTCAGCGCGACGAGTGCGGGGGAGAGGATGGTCCGCACCGCGGTGGGAAACGCTCCGATGCGCAGGGTTCCGGTCAGTTCGGCGTGGTTCGTGGCCAGTTCGGCGGTGGCCTGCTCGAGCACCGCGAGAATCCGCTCGGTGTGCCGGACCAGGGCCACGGCGGCCGGGGTCAGCGTCACTCGCCTGCCGGTGCGCGCCAGCAACGGCACACCCGCCTCCCGTTCCAGCGCAGCGAGCTGCTGGGACACGGCCGAGGGGGTGTAGGCGAGAGCTTCCGCGACCGCGGCGATGGTCTCGCGGTGCGACAGTTCCCGCAGCAGACGCAGCTTGCGGACATCGAGCATCAGTTCACCTTATGGTCTGCGGAAGAAACGTGAACTGGATCTGACGGTTTCCAGCGGTCAGGCTGACTGACATGACGCTCGCCGGTCTTTTCGTCCCCCTGATCACGCCGTTCACCGCCGACGGCGCACTCGCCGCCGACGCGCTGGAGCGGCTCGCCCACGAGGTGCTCGCCGACGGCGCGACCGGCCTCGTCGCGCTCGGCACCACCGGGGAACCCGCGACCCTGACGGCCGCGGAGCGGGCGGAGGTGATCGCCGTCTGCGCGCGCGTCTGCCGGGCGCACGACGCGCCGTTGCTCGTCGGCGTGGGATCGAACTCGACGGCCGCTTCCGTCGAGGCCCTCGCCGGTCTGGATGCGCGCACCACCGCGGCCCTCACCGTGGTCCCGTATTACACGCGGCCCTCGGAGGCGGGTGTGCTCGCGCATTTCCGCGAGCTCGCGGCGGCGGCGCCGGTACCGCTGGTGGTCTACCACATCCCCTACCGGACGGGGCTCTCCCTCGGCCTCGGCGCCCTGCTCGAGCTCGCCGAACTGCCCGGCGTCATCGGCCTCAAGCACGCCGTCGGCGCCATCGACGAGGCGACCGTCGCGCTGATGAGCGCGCGCCCCGCGGACTTCGCCGTGCTGGCCGGTGATGACGTGTTCGCCCCGGCGCTGCTGGCGCTCGGCGCGGCCGGAGCGATCACGGCCTCCGCCGCCGTGCACACTCCGGCGTTCGCGGCCCTGGTCGCCGCGTGGCGCACCGGACCGCTCGGCGCGGCGCGGTCGCTGGGGCACCGGCTGGCGGTACTGTCGGCGGCGCTGTTCGCCGAACCGAATCCCACGGTGATCAAGGCCGTGCTCGCGGCGCAGGGCCGTATACCCAGCCCGGCGGTGCGGCTGCCGTTGCTCCCCGCGAGCGAGGCCGCGACCCGAGCGGCGTTGTCGGTGCTCGCGGAATTCCCGGCGACAGGAACGGGGAATGACTGGTGTTGCGGCCCCGAAGGTGCCACGCTTAAGCGGTGACACAACCTCCGGATACCCAGGCGGCTGGGCCCGACCCGACGGCCGACAAATTGGACGCGGCCGTCTTCAAGGTCGCTGGCGTGGTCGTGCTCGGCGCGATCATGTCGATTCTCGACATCACCGTCGTCAGCGTCGCGATCCCGACCTTCCAGCGCGAATTCGACACCAGCTACGCCATCGCGGCGTGGACGATGACGGGGTACACGCTCGCGCTGGCCACCGTGATCCCGCTGACCGGATGGGCAGCCGATCGTTTCGGCACCAAGCGGCTGTACATCATGGCGCTCACCTTCTTCGTGCTCGGTTCCCTGCTGTGCAGCACGGCGTGGAACATCGAATCCCTGATCGCCTTCCGCGTGATCCAGGGCCTCGGCGGCGGCATGCTGATGCCGCTCGGCATGACGATCATGACTCATGCCGCCGGTCCGCAGCGGGTCGGCCGGGTGATGGCGGTGCTCGGCGTACCGATGCTGCTCGGCCCGATCGGCGGTCCCATCCTGGGCGGCTGGCTGATCGAGAACTTCAGCTGGCACTGGATCTTCCTGATCAACCTGCCGATCGGCGTGGTCGCCCTTGTGCTCGCGTTCATCGTGCTGCCCAGCGACAAGCCGGAGCCGTCGGAGTCGTTCGACTTCATCGGCATGCTGCTGGCCTCCCCCGGCCTGGCCCTGTTCCTGTTCGGCGTCTCCTCCATCCCGGAGCAGGGAACGGTGCTCGCGGCGCGGGTGCTGATCCCGGCCGCCATCGGCGCGCTGCTGATGGTCGCGTTCGTGTTCCACGCGCTGCGCACCGAACACCCGCTGATCGATCTGCACCTGTTCGGCAACCGCGCGCTCACCTTCGCGGTGCTCACGATGGTGCTGTTCGCCGTCGCGTTCTTCGGGGCGGGTCTGCTGCTGCCGACATATCTGCAGCAGGTGCGCGGTGAGTCGGCGCTGCAAGCCGGTCTGCTCATCGCGCCGCAGGGCATCGGAGCGATGCTCAGCATGCCGATCGCGGGCCGTTTCGTGGACAAGATCGGCCCGGGCAAGATCGTGCTCGTCGGTATCACGCTGATCTCGATCGGCACCGCCTACTTCGTCCAGCTCGACGCGGACAGCTCGTATCTGCCGATGATCGGCGCGCTGGTCGTGATGGGCCTCGGCATGGGCTGCACCATGATGCCGATCATGACCGCGGCGATCCAGACCCTGACCCACCAGCAGGTGGCGCGCGGGTCGACGCTGATGAACATCGTCAACCAGACCGCGGGTTCCATCGGCACGGCGACGATGTCGGTGGTACTGACCAACCTGCTGAACAACCAGCCGCTCGCGCGTCCGGCGATCGCGGCGAACTTCGATCCCGCCCTGGCGAGCCAGCTTCCGCCGGGGACCGTCGAGACCGGTTTGCAGCAGGCCGCCGACGCGTTCAGTCACACCTATGTGGTGGCACTGGTGCTGATCGTGCTCACCTTGATCCCGGCGTCCTTCCTGCCGCGTACGAAGCCGAAGGACCCGCAGGCAGCCGACGCGGCGACCGTTATCCACGCATAGTGGGTGCGTGTCCCGGGATCGCCGGTCCGTGCGGCCATCCCGGGACATCTGTCACGGACGGTTGCGAAGGCCGTCGAAGACGATCTCCAGGCAGCGCCGCCACGACGGCGAGCCGGTGGTCTCCCCGAGTAGCGACAGCGCCCAGACCAAGTCGACGACGTCTTCGTCGGTCGCGTCGGCGCGCAGCGCGCCGGCGTCGCGGACGCGCTCGAGAATCGCGGACAGGTGTGACATCCCGCGGTGGCAGGCCTCCGCCAGCTGTACCGCCGCCGGATGATGATGCCCGGTGAACGCCTCGAGCAGCCCGCGATCGGCGGTGAACCTGCCGAGCAGGTCCGCCACGAATCCGGTGAACGCCGTCCACGCGTCCGGCTCGGCCGCCGCGCGGGCGGCGATCTCGTCCACCGCCGCCAGCCGGGGCGGCAGGAGGGCGTCGATGAGCAGGTCGCGGGTCGGAAAGTGGTTGTACAGCGTCCCGATGCTGACCCCCGCGCGTCGCGCGATCTCCTCCAGCGACCCGTCGAGGCCCTGCTCGGTGAACACCTCGGCCGCTTCCCGCAGCAATTTCTCGCGGTTGCGGGCGGCGTCGCGGCGAAGGGGTTTGGTCACCCGATCATTCTACAAAATCTGAGGCAGCCCTCGATTTCGTGCTACGGTATGAAATCGAGGGGGCCCTCATATTTTTGGAGCAGGTTATGGCACAACACGGAACAGCGGTGATCGTCGGTGTCGGCCCAGGCCTCGGGATGTCGATGGCCCGGCGCTTCGGCCGGGAAGGATTCCGGGTCGCGCTGGTTTCGCGCAGCGCTGCGCGGCATGCCGCGTACCTGGCGGACCTGGCTGGACTCGGTATCGACGCCACCGCCCACGTCGCGGACGTCACCGACCGGTCGCGGCTCGGCGCTGTGCTCGGCGACATCGGCCGGGAAGGTCCGATCGGAATGGTCTACTACGGGCCGGGACCGACCGAACATCCGGTGCCGATCACCGATATCGACGCCGCCGCGGCCCGATCGGCGTTCGAATGGGTGTGGCCCGCGATCGACGTGGTGAGCGACGTGCTGCCCGGCATGCTCGAGCGCGGCGACGGCGCAGTGCTTTTCGCCGGGGGCCTCTCCAGCGTCCGCCCCATGCCCATGCTCGGCCACCTCGCCCTCGCCGCCGCCGCGCTGCGCAACTACGCGCTCACCCTCAATGCGGCGCTGGCCGGGCGCAATCTCTACGCGGGCACCCTCACCATCGGCGGTCTCGTCGAACGCGGGGACATCCACGCCATGGTCACCGCCGACCCGGCGCGCTTCGGCAGCCCAGAAGGCCACACCCTCGATCCGGACGACTTGGCCGAAACCGCGTGGGACATGTACCGCACACGCGACCGGGCCGAAGAGATCTTCGACGCCCTCGGCGGCTGACGGTCGAGTTCAGCCGTAAAGGGCGATGAAGCGGTCCAGTGAACGTTCGATATCGCCCTTGACCGCGCGGGCCACGCCGGAGCCGATCGGCCCGAACAGTGGCGCGCCGCCGAGTTCGATGTCGACGGTGACCTCGGATCCGGAGCCTTTCGGCGCGACGAGCAGTTGCAGTCCCAGTTTCGTGCCGCCCTTGCCCGCGCCGGTCAGCTGCAGGCGACGCGGCGGCTCCGCGGCCCGCACCGTCCAGGTGACCCGGTTGCGCAGGCCCTTCACCGAGGCGATGCCGACCAACTGGGTCCCGACGGTCAGCTCGGCGGGAACCGCACCGCGCCAGGCTTCGTGCATGGTCAGCCATTTGTCGAGTTCGGCGAGGTTGGAGGTGTGCGTCCAGGCCTCCTCGGGCGAGATCGGGACGTCGACCGAGACCTTCAGCTTTGCCATGGGCGCATGGTATCCGGCACCCGTGGCCGGGTCGGCCGGGAGGGCGGACCGGTCCGGGTGAACTTCCGCCGCCGAGGCGAACGCGCCTTCGCGGAAACGAATTGGAACACCCGCCAATACATTTGTTGACGCGTCAGTGAATCCCTATTGTGCCTGCTGAGCCCCGGTTCCGGCGGCGATCCCGGTGGCTGCGGCCTCCGGTGCTCGTCCGGCGCGCGGGCCCGTATGCAGGACAAATGGTCCGCGGGTTGCATGGCAGCCCAACATTATTGCGCAGCTATGTCGCGATCTGCGGCACGTATCGTCCCAGCTCCGGGAATCCGGAAAGTGTCGATGCGATCGGCAGAGACTTCTCTGGAATGCTGCTAATGTGCGAATGGTCGGGTTCTGGTTACCGTTCGGACACGATCCGGGCGGTTGGCGATTGACGTGTAATCGCCTGTCCTGCGGGCACTATGCGGTAGGCGCTCTCGTGAGTGCCGGTGCCGTCGCGGGGTTCCGGTACTCCGACGCGGACCCCACCGACCGGTCCGTTCATGGTCGGCAGGCGAGGGAAGGCGAGCGAAGCAGGATGGCAGTGGGCCGATTCCTCGAGACCAGTCAACGACGAAAGAACTGATGAATCAAGATATCGCCGTGGTGCTTTCATGGATCCTCGCCGCCGCTGTGGTGATCGCCGTAGCGGGGGCGTTGTATGCAGTGCAGTATGCCAGGGCTCAGCGGGCCAAGGTCGAGACGCTGACCAGGGAACAGCGCGCGACAGAAGACACGCTCGAGCGGTTCGCCGCCACCACGCTACCCGCGGTGGCCGAGTCGATCCGGCGGTTCGAGTCGCAGGTGCCCCCGGTCGAAGTCCAGGCGGGCATGGAGAATTCGCGGCTCGCGCAGATCCTGCGGTGGATCTCCGAGCGATACGCCGACGATCTGAGCCTGATGCGCTCGGAGACCAGGGACCTGACCAACAACGAAGCGCAGCAGGCGATCAAGTCCGCCGAGGAGACCGCGCGCACCGAGGTCGCCGCCGCGTCGCGGCAGGCGACCAGCGCCGCGGTCCGCTCGTTCGGCACCTCGGTGGTCAGCCTCGGCGCGGACGTCAGCCAGGTGGTGAGCGCCGCGCTGCGTGAGCATCGCGACGACGCGGTGTACGAGACCCTCACCCGCATCGACCACACCGTGCAGCAGATGATCCGTCAGGCGCAGTCCTACGTGATCGTCTGCGGTGGTCTGCCCGGCCGCCGCTGGCCCGCGCAGACACTGACCGACGTGGTCGGCGGCGCCATCGGCCGCGTCCGGGAATACCTGCGGGTGCGGCCCAACCAGCTCGATCGCGTCGTGATCAGCCGCGCGGTGGAACCGCTCGTGCACACGCTGGCGACCCTGCTGGACAACGCGTTGCGGTACTCTCCGCCGACCTCCTACGTGGACGTCAATTTCCAGGAGGGTCATCACGGCGTCACCGTCATCATCGATGACGCGGGCGTGCGGATGAACGCCGAGCAGATGGAGGAAGCCCGCCAGGTGCTCGCGCACGAGCGGCCCGTCGACATCCACCAGCTCGGCCCGTCGCCGAAGGTCGGCTTCCCGGGTATCGCCGCGCTGGCCCGCCGTTACGGTTTCACCGTCTACATCGACGGCCCGAACGTCTACGGCGGCATGCGCGCGATGGTCTATATCCCGGAGTCGCTGCTGGTCACCCCGCAGAACGTCCAGGAGGTGGCGCCCGTGACCGAGGCAAAACCGGAGCCGGCCACGGTTCCCGCGAAGGACGCGCCGAGCGAGCAGCCCGTCGAGGACGAGCACTCGCTGACGGTCAGCGAGATCACCAGCGGCGGGCTACCCAAGCGACGACGCCGAACGGTCGCGCTCGCCCCGGTCGGGCCGCGCACCGAACCCGGCCTCGCTCGCCCCGAGGTCGCCGCAGCTTGGCATACCGGCTCCAAGAGCGGCCGCGCCGCCGCATCCGATGACACGGAAGGGATGACATCCTGATGGCCACACCCGTGACCGACAGCAGCAACAAACTGGGCTGGCTACTCGAAGATCTCAACATCACGGGTGTGCGGTTCGCGGTGTTGCTGTCCGACGACGGCCTGCGGATCGCGCACTCCGCGGGAATCGCCCGCGACGAAGCGGAACGGTTCGCCGCCGCCGCTTCCGGCTTGCGCTCGCTCGGCAAGGCGCTCGGCGAGTTCTGTGGTGATTCCGCGAACGGCGTGCGGCAGAACATGACCGAGTACGACCAGGGGATGATCCTCATCACCGCGGCGGGCGAGGGTGCGCTGCTCGGCGTCGCGACCACCAACGAGATCGACGTGGGCCTCGTCGCCCACCGGATGAACGAGCTGGCCGGCCGGGTCGGGCGTGAGCTCGGCAGTCAGCCGCGCAGGCGCGTAGACGGCAGCGAAATGCCATGATCGAGCGCAGCGAGCGAGTCAAAGGTACTGCGCCGCTGGGCATCACGGGGCCGAGCGCGAGCGAGGAGCCGTCATGAGCAAGCCGCGGCGCGACCCGGATCTGGTCCGGGCTTATGTGCGCACCGGAGGGCGTACGCGTCCCACTCGCGAGCTGGACCTGGTTACTTTGGTCCTGACCGCCAAAGATCCACTCCCCGGCGCGTCGCCCGATGCGCGCCGGGTCATGGCCCTGTGCAGCCGTCGAGGTGCGCTGTCGATCGCCGAGATCGCGGCGTACCTCGACCTCCCGCCGTCCGTCGTGAAGATCGTCGCGTCCGATCTCATGGACGGCGGGCACCTGGTCACTCCCACCCCGGCCGAGTCCCTGCCGGAGATCGCTCTGCTGGAGGAGGTACTCAATGGGCTCCGTGCTCTCGCCGTCTGATCGCGCCGTCGACTACGTGCCGGAGACCGTGACCCGCTCCGTGAAACTGCTGGTCGCCGGCAACTTCGGTGTCGGCAAGACCACGTTCGTGAGCAGCGTCTCGGAGATCAAGCCGCTGCGCACCGAGGAGACCATCACCGAAGCCAGCGTCGGTGTGGACGACATGGCGGGGCTGCCCGGCAAATCGCAGACCACGGTCGCGATGGACTTCGGCCGCATCACGCTCAGTCCCAAACTCGCGCTCTACTTGTTCGGCACTCCGGGCCAGCAGCGTTTCGTCCCTTTGTGGGAGGAGCTGGCCCGCGGTGCGCTCGGCGCGCTCGTGCTGGTCGACACCCGCCGCATCGAGAAGTCCGACGAGGTTCTCTCGGTGCTCGAGGAGCGCGGCGTCCCGTATTCGGTGGCGGTCAATCAGTTCGAAGGCGCGCGGCCCTACCCGCTCGAAGAGGTTCGCGATGCCCTCGATCTGGAGCCAGGGACACCGCTGACGTCACTGGACGCGCGTGACCGTGGCACCTGCCTGCGGTCGTTGATCACGCTCGTCGAATTCTTGTTCCACCGTTTGGAGTCGCGCGTTTGACCATGTCACAGTCCTCGACCTTCCCGACGCACCTAGCCGGCGGCGCCTGCCCGGTCGCACACGGATCGCCGATCGATACCGACGGTCCCAGGATTCCTCTCTACGCGGAGGGTTTCGCGGCCGACCCGCACGGGGTCTACCGGGAAATGCGCAGGCGCCATGGTTCGCTGGTGCCGATCGAACTGTCGCCGGGTGTGCCCGCCACGCTGGTGATCGGCTATCAGGAAGCCGTCCGGATCCTCAACGATCCCGAGCACTTCCCCGCCGATCCCCGCATCTGGCAGAAGAACATCCCCGAGGACTCGCCCATCCGGCCGATGATGGAGTGGTATCCGAACGCACTGCGCAACAGCGGCGCCGCGCACGCCCGCTACCGGGGCGCCTATACCGCGAGCATCGACGCCATCGACCTGCACGAGGTGCATTCGATGGTCGAGCGCATCGCCATTCCGCTGATCAACACCTTCTGTGCGGCCGGATCCGCCGATCTGGTGACGCAGTACGCGTTCCCCCTCGTCTTCGAGGTGCTCAACCGGATCGTCGGCTGTTCGACGGAACTGGGGCAGCGGGTCGCCACGGGCATGGCGATGCTGTTCGACACCGTCGAGGCGGCCAAGGGCATGCAGATGCTGTCCGAGGCGTTGATGGAGCTGATCCACGAGCGCCGCGCGCAGCCGGGCGATGACGTCACCTCCCGGTTGGCCCATCACTCGTCCAATCTCAACGACGAGGAGATGCTGTCGAACCTGATCAGCCTGTACGGCGCGGGAATCGAGCCGCAGCAGAACCTGATCACCAACACCCTGCTGCTGATGCTCACCGACGACCGTTTCGGCGGCGACGTTCTCGGCGGCAGCATGTCCACCCGCGACGCGTTGGACGAGGTGTTGTTCAACGACCCGCCGATGGCGAACTTCTGCATCACCTACCCGCGCCAGCCCATCCTCATCGACAACACGTGGCTGCCCGCGCACCAGCCGGTCCTGGTCAGCCTCGCCGCCTGCAACAACGATCCGGCGATCCGCGGCGGCGACCGCACCGGCAACCGTTCCCACTTGGCGTGGGCGGTCGGGCCGCACGCCTGCCCCGCGAAGTCGGTGGCGTCGGTGGTCGTCCAAGAAGCCATCGATCAGCTCCTCGATGCTCTCCCCGAAATGCAGCTGGCCGTGCCCGTGGACCAAGTGGTCTGGCGGCCCGGCCCTTTCCACCGGGCGTTGGCGGCCCTGCCGGTCGTCTTCCCCAAGTCCCCTCCGTTGAACATGGTGTAAGGAGAAGCGTCCGATGTCGCAAGAGCCGATAGTCTTGGATCTGACCGGTTCCGATATCCAAGGCGAAGCGGCGCGGCTGCGCGAGCGTGGGCCGGTGGCTCTGGTGGAACTGCCCGGCGGGGTGCCTGCGTGGTCGATCACCGACGCCGTCGTGCTCAAGAGCCTTCTGGCCGACCCCCGCGTGTCGAAGGATCCCAGGCAGCACTGGGCGGCGTTCATGAACGGCGAGATCACTCAGGAGTGGCCGCTGCACCCATGGGTGGCGGTCGACAACATGTTCACCGCCTACGGCGCCGAGCATCGGCGGCTGCGCAAGCTGGTCGCCCCCGCGTTCACGCACCGTCGCACGGTGGCGCTTCGACCGCGCATCGAAGCGATCACCGCAGCCCTGCTCGACCAGCTGGCGGACACCCCGCGCGGCACAGCCGTCGACCTGCGCGAGGGCTACGCCTATCCGGTGCCGATTCAAGTCATCACCGAGCTGATGGGCGTGCCCGAGCACTTGGGCCCCGGCGTGCGGACATGTGTCGACGGATTCTTCGACACCTCGTTCGGGCCGGAGGAAGCGCAGGCCAACTACCTCGAGATGTACCGGCTCATCAGCGAACTCGTGGCGTACCGGCGGGAGTCGCCGGGCGACGACATCACGAGCGTGCTGATCGCCAGCCGGGACGAGGAGGACGGCTCGCAGCTGACCGAGAAGGAACTCGTCGACACCTTGATGCTGGTCATCAACGCGGGCCACGAGACGACGGTGAACCTGCTCGATCAGGCCATCTTCGCGCTGCTCACCCGGGCGGATCAGCGTGCCGACGTGGTTGCGGGCCGGATCCCCTGGTCGGACGTGGTGGAGGAGGCGCTGCGCTTCGAGGCGCCGGTCGCGCACCTGCCGCTGCGCTACGCGGTCGAGGACATCGACATCGCCGACATCCGTATTCCCAAGGGTGAGGCGATCCTCGCGTCCTATGTGGCGGCCAACCGCGATCCGAAGGTGCACGGCGCGACGGCGAACGAGTTCGACCTGCGCCGCTCGGTCAAGGATCACCTGGCCTTCGGATACGGGGCGCATCACTGCCTGGGCGCGCCGCTGGCCAGGTTGGAGGCCGAGATCGCTCTTCCGGCCATCTTCCAGCGCTTCCCGGACATGCGCCTGGCGGTCGACCCGTCCGAGCTGGGCACGGTGCTCAGTTTCATCTCCAACGGGCATTCCGAGTTGCCGGTCTTTCTGGCGGCCGCGGAGTAGTCCGGGCCGCAGGGATATCCGGCGCACACGTGTCCCCGCGTATCGCTCGCGATACGCGGGGACACGTGTTGCACCCCAGGCGGGCGCCCGCCGGCCCACCCGATCGCGCCGGTTCGGCGCACGAGTTATGCTCTGCCCCGGTAAAATTCGGCGTAAGGTCGAATTCGCCACGCTCGCACGGCAATTCGGATCCCGAGACCGGGATGTGTCGTGTGTCCATACTGCTCGTCGAACGTTCCGACTTTGGAGTCACGTTTTGACCCACCCACAGTCCTCGTCCACCTCCAGCGGCTGCCCGGTCCGGCACGGCTCACCGGTCGGCGCAGACGGCCCACGGGTCGCGCTGTACGCGGACGATTTCGCGGCGGATCCCCACCGTGCCTATCGCGAGATGCGCGGACGGTACGGTTCGCTCGTTCCGGTGGAACTGTCCCCCGGAGTGCCCGCGACGCTCGTGATCGGCTATCACACCGCGGTGCGCATCCTGAACGATCCCGACCACTTCCCGGCCGATTCGCGGACGTGGCAGCAGACCGTGCCCAGTGACTGCCCGGTCCTGCCCCTGCTCGAGTGGCGTCCGGCCGCGATCCGCAATTCCGGTCTGGAGCACGCCAGGTACCGGCAGGCCACGGTCGCGGGCATCGAGGAGATCGACCAGTTCGCCCTGCGCAACACGGTGGAGCGGATCGCCGTTCCACTGATCAACAGCTTCTGCGGGGACGGCTCGGCGGATCTGATCGCGCAATACGCGTTCCCGCTGTCGTTCGCGGTGATCAACGCCATGCTGGGGTGCCCGCCGGAGATCGGGCAGCGGGCGGCGATGGGGCTCGCGGCGATGTTCGAGGGCGTGGACGCCGAGCAGGGCAACGCGATGTTCACCGGAGCGATGGCCGACCTGGTGGCGCTCAAGCGATCCCAGCCCGGCGACGACATCGTCTCGCGCATCTTGCAGCACCCCGTCGATTTCGACGACGAGGAGATGATCCAGCAGGTGCTCATGCTGTACGGCGCGGGCATCGAGCCGCAGCAGAATCTGATCGTCAACACCATGCGGCTCATGCTCACCGACCAGCGGTTCGCCGGCGGCATTCTCGGCGGCAGCCTGTCGACCCGGGACGCGCTGGACGAGGTGCTGTTCACCGACCCGCCGCTGTCGAATTACTGTGTGACTTTCCCCCGTCAGCCGATGCTGATCGACGGCGTCTGGCTACCGGCGCACCAGCCGGTGGTGATCAGCATGGCCGGATGCAACAACGACCCGGCGATCCACACGGGGCAGTACACCGACAACCGGTCGCATCTCGCGTGGAGCGTCGGGCCGCACACCTGTCCGGCCCGGTCGGTGGCCTATCTGATCGCCCAGGATGCCATTGATCAACTGCTCGACGCGCTGCCCGAGTTGCGGCTGGCCGTCCCGGCCGAGGAACTGACCTGGCGGCCGGGGCCGTTCCACCGATCGCTGACCGCCCTGCCGGTTCTCTTCCCGGAATCCCCGCCCCTGCCGATCCTTCAGCCGGAGCGGAGTTCGGCGTCGTAGCCGCGCTCCGTCCGGCGAGCCGACACCGCCGTATGCCGATCAGAAGGAGGTTGCCGCTCAGAGGTCGTCGTGCACACAGCTGATGAGGGTGTGCGCCGGCCTGTCACCGATCGCCACGCATCACGTCGACCCACGCCGTCGCGGCGCGCACGCGCCCGGGCGATCGCGTTCGTCGAATTGTTCGTTCCCCTGGAGTTTCGTCTTTGACCACGCCACATTTCCCGCCGTCCACCTCCGCGAACGGGTGCCCCGTCCGGCACGGTTCGCCGATCGACACCAGCGGCCCGCGCTACTCGTTGTACTCGCAGGAATACGCCGAGGATCCGCACCAGGCCTACCGTGAAATGCGCCGCCGGTACGGCTCGCTCGTCCCGGTCGAGTTGTCGCCGGGGGTGCCCGCCACCTTGGTGATCGGCTACCACACCGCGCTGCGTATCTTGAACGACCCCGACCATTTCCCGGCCGATCCGCGTACCTGGCAGAAGGACATCCCGGGTGAGTGCCCGGTCCTGCCGATGCTGGAGTGGCGGAAGAACGCGCTGCGCAGTTCGGGCCTGGAACATCTGCGCTACCGGCAGGCGAACGTGGCGAGCATCGCCGGGGTCGATCTGCACGCACTGCACGGAACCGTCGAGCAGATCGCCGTTCCGCTGATCAACGCCTTCTGCGAGGACGGTGCGGCGGATCTCATCAGCCAGTACGCGTTCCCGCTCAGCTTCGCGGTGCTCAATGCCATGCTCGGCTGCCCGGCGGATATCGGCCAGCAGGTGGCGACCGGTATGGCCGCCATCTTCGAGGGCGTCAACGCGGACAAAGGCAACGCGATGCTCTCCGACGCGCTGTTCGAGCTCGTGCAGCTCAAGCGCAAGGAACCCGGCGACGATGTCACCTCCAGGCTGTTGCGGCACGAAGCGGGGCTCGACGACGTCGAGATGATCCATCAGCTGATCACGCTCTACGGCGCAGGTATCGAACCGATGCAGAACCTGATCGTGAACACGGTGCTGCTGATGCTCACCGACGAGCGTTTCGCGGGCGACTTCCTCGGCGGCAGCCTCTCGACCCGCGACGCGCTCGACGAGGTGCTGTTCAACGACCCGCCGATGGCGAACTACTGCGTCAGCTACCCGAGACAGCCGATCCTCATCGATGATGTGTGGCTACCCGCACACCAGCCGGTGGTGATCAGCATGGCGGGTTGCAACAACGATCCCGCGATCGGCGTCGGTCAGCGGACCGACAGCCGGGCACACCTGGCGTGGAGCGTGGGGCCGCACGCCTGCCCCGCCCGGTCGGCCGCGTATCTGGTCGTCCAGGACGCCATCGATCAGATTCTCGACGCCTTGCCCGAGATGAGCCTGGCCGTGCCGGCCGAGCGATTGAGCTGGCGGCCCGGCCCGTTCCACCGCGCTCTGGTGTCCCTGCCGGTCGTCTTCCCGAAATCCCCTCCGCTGACCGTCTTCTAAGGAGTCCTGATGGACACACAACCTCTAGTCCTCGACCCCGCGGGCGCGGACATCCAGGGCGAGTCCGCGCGAATTCGCGCGCGCGGGCCGGTGACCATGGTCGAATTGCCCGGCGGCGTGCGGGCGTGGTCGGTCACCGACGCCGACGTGCTGAAGCGGTTGCTGGCGGATCCCCGGGTGTCGAAAGATGGCAAGCAGCACTGGCCTGCGCTCATCAACGGGGAGATCCCGCAGGACTGGCCGTTGTTGCCATGGGTCGCCGTGAACAACATGTTCACCGCGTACGGCGCGGACCATCGACGGCTGCGCAAACTCGTCGCGCCCGCGTTCACCCACCGCCGCACCCAGGCGATGCGCCCGATGATCGAGCAGATCACCGCGGACCTGCTGACCGAGCTCGCCGCGACGCCCGCGGGCGAAGCGGTGAACCTCAGGGAAGGCTTCGCCTACCCGCTGCCGATCCAGGTCATCAGCGCGCTGATGGGCGTTCCGGAAGTCCTGAACGCCGGTTTGCGCACCTGCGTCGACGGCATCTTCGACACGTCGCTCGGGCCGGAGCAGTCGCAGGCGAACTATCTGGAGATGTACCGGATCCTCGGTGAACTCGTCGCCTACCGGCGGCAGGAGCCCGGCGACGACATGACCAGCCTGCTGATCTCGCACCGCGACGAGGAGGACGGCTCGCAGCTGACCGAGCAGGAGCTGATCGACACGCTGCTGCTGGTGATCAGCGCCGGGCACGAGACCACGGTGAACCTGCTCGATCAGGCCGTCTTCGCGCTGCTGACCCACCCGGACCAGCGCGCCGAGGTGACCGAGGGACGTGCGCCCTGGACGGATGTGATCGAGGAGGCGCTGCGCTACGAGGCGCCGGTGGCGCATCTGCCGCTGCGCTTCGCCGCCGATGACATCGAGATCGACGGGCTGCGCATCGCCAAGGGCGAGCCGATCCTCGCGTCCTACGCCGGGGCCAACCGCGATCCGAAACTGCACGGCGCCACCGCCGACGAGTTCGACGTCCGGCGAGCGACCAAGGAGCACTTGGCCTTCGGATACGGAGCGCATCACTGCCTCGGCGCGCCCCTGGCCCGGATGGAAGCGGAAATCGCGCTACCCGCGCTGTTCCGCCGCTTCCCGGACCTGCGTTTGGCGGCCGACCCCGCCGACCTCGGCAGCGTGTCCAGCTTCATCTCCAACGGGCACGCCAGGCTTCCGGTGTACCTGGAGCAAGCGGACTAGCGGCGGACCCGCGCCTCCGGCCGGAGGCGCGGGGTCAGCGCAACGCGTCGACGCGGCCGGTCTTGCGGGCTTTCGCGAGACCGCGCCGGGCGAGGAAACCGTTGCCGAGCAGCAGGATCGTCTTGTTCGGCGGCGCTTTGAACCCGGACGCGGTGTGCGGTGCGTACACCGCCTCGGCGCCGGAGACCTCGAGCCAGCCGGTGTGCTGTCGCGACTCCAGGCCGATCAGCTGCGACCGATACGCGTGCGCCAGCAGCCCGGCACGGCGCCCGCCTTGCGGCACGACCGACGGCACGGTCAACAGCACACCGTCCGGGCTCGACCCGGCCACCCGCACCGGGACGACCGCCGGATAGCCGTCGGCCTGCCGGTAGCCGAGCAGGCGATGCGGCAATTTCGCCGCTCGCGCCGCGGTGCGGGCTACGTCCACCCGTGGGCCGGTGCCCTTCGCGGGAGGCTGCTGCACCGCAGAGGTGGCGGAGGGCATTGCGGCGCCCAGGATTTCGGGTGCGCCCGCGGCGTCGAGATCCGGCCAGACGACGATGCGGTCGACGGCGACGGTGACGACCACTCGATCGGCGTAGTACGCGCGCAGCCACCGGTCCCAGAACACCCCGCGCCGCGGTGCGCCCAGGTAGGGCGCGGACTGGGCGCCGATGCGGTCGAGCACCTCCTGGTCGGGTGTCGGATCGAAACTCGCGGTGCCCTGCACCAGCACGAAGCGGGGATTGTCCCGGTTCCCGATGCCGTGCTCACGCGCGTGATACGCCAGCGCCACCTTCGGTTCCCGCTTCATCCGCTCCAGCTTGCGCCCGAAGCCGAGCGAGGTGGTGAAACCCACCGTGCCCGCCGTCCGGTCGCGCAGCCCGATCGGCGACACCGCCGACACCACCGCGCCGCCCGCGGGCGTCACATAGGCGGCGGCGCAGGTGAGGTCGCCGCCGAGCACGTCGTCCACGTCGTCCGGCCAGGTGACTGCCATACGCGGAGTTTACTGCGGGCACTTGACGGAGTGGCCGTCCTGGGCCGAGAGTGCGCTGATGGTTTCCACCACCGAGGTGGCCGGCACGACGTTGCGCAAGGTCACGATTCGCCTGGTGCCCTTTCTGGGCCTGCTGTATTTCGTCAATTACCTGGACCGGGTGAACATCGGGTTCGCCGGGCCCAGCGGCATGAAGACCGACCTCGGTCTCACCGAGACCGCCTTCGGGTTCGCCTCGGGCATCTTCTTCGTCGGCTACCTGCTGCTCGAGGTGCCGAGCAACCTGGCGCTGCACCGCTTCGGCGCCCGGCGCTGGATCGCCCGCATCATGGTCAGCTGGGGCCTGGTGGCCACGGCGATGGCCTTCGTGCCCGACGCCACTGTGCTCTACGTCCTGCGGTTCCTGCTGGGCGTGGTGGAGGCGGGGTTCTTTCCCGGCATCCTGCTGTATCTGACCTACTGGTTCCCGCAAGCGCAACGGGCGCGGATCGTGGCGTTGTTCATGACCGCGGTGCCCATTTCCACCGCCCTGGGCGCGACCATGTCGAGCTTGATCATCCAACATGGCGACGGGATCTTCGGGCTCAGCGGATGGCGGTTCATGTTCTTGGTCGAGGGCCTGCCCGCGATCGCGCTGGCGGTGGTGACCTGGTTCTACCTGACCGACCGTCCGGAGCGGGCGAGCTGGCTGGATCCGGCCGAACGAGACTGGCTGGCGGGCGAACTCGCCGCCGAGCAGTCCGCGTTGCGGCGCGCCGACCACTGGACGCTGCGCCGCGCGCTGACCCATCCGCGGGTGCTCGGGCTCGCCCTGGTGTACGGCGGCATCGTCTACGGCCTCTACGCGCTGGGCTTCTTCCTGCCGACGATCATCGACGGCTTCCAGCAGCAGTACGGCACCCGGTACTCGGTGGTGCAGCGCGGACTGATCAACGCGGTGCCCTACCTCGTCGGGGCGATCGTGATGGTGTGGTGGGGCCGGCACGCCGACCGGACCGGGGAGCGGATATGGCACGTCGCGCTGCCCGCGCTGCTGGGCGGCCTCGCGATCCCGGTGGCGCTGTACCTCGGCGATCCCTTCGCCGCGATGGTCGCGGTCACCGTGTGCGCGGTGGGCGTGCTCGCGGCGCTGCCGACGTTCTGGGCCCTGCCCGGCACCTTCTTGTCCGGCGCCGCCGCGGCGGGCGGTATCGCGCTGATCAACTCGATCGGCAACGTGAGCGGTTTCGTGGCGCCGTACGTCACCGGCGGGTTGACCGACGTGACGGGAAGTCAGCGGGCCGGGCTCTGGGTGGTGGGGCTGTGCATGATCGCCGCCGCCGTGGGCGTGCTGACGCTGCGCGGGCGCGCAGGCGACGTTCCCGTGCGCCGGAGCGCGGAGCAGTAATCCGAGAGCGCCGCTGACCGCTCGATCCGGAGCGCGACCCGCCGCACCCACCGGACCGAGTCTTCAGCAGAAGGCACTGCTGCGCTCGCAATGTGGCGACCGCCACCATGCGTTTTCAGTGTCGGCGCGGAAGTCCTTGTGGTGGACTATCATCCACGGGATGTGGACCGGAAACAGCCGGTCTGCAGGGGCCGTCGTACGGGCGCCCCACCCCCGCCGGCGTCGGCGTCTCAGACGACTTTGCCACCGCGGTTGTAGGGTGAGCGCTGCCCGGTCCGGCATGTTTGCGCGGCGATCGCGCGGGCATCCGGGGAAGACGTCGCATCACGCTGGGAGGACCGATGGCTACCGAAGACCGGACCGCAGTGTTCGACGCGGTGGTCGCGGCGGCGGACTATCCCGTGCTGCTGGTCACCGTGCAGGCGGATGGCCGGCGCGCCGGCTGTCTCGTCGGATTCGCGACGCAGGTCAGCATCGAGCCGCGCCGGTTCTTGATCGGGCTGTCGAAGAAGAACCACACCTATCGGATCGCCCAGCGCGCCGACCGGCTCGCGGTGCATTTGCTCGGCAGCGAACAATTATCGCTGGCGCGGCTTTTCGGCGGGGAGACCGGCGACGACATCGACAAGTTCGTGCACTGCGACTGGCACTCCGGCCCGAGTGGCATTCCGGTGCTCAGCACGGTGCCCAGTTGGTTCAGCGCCCGCATCCGCGAGCGCTACGACCTCGGAGATCACGTCGGAATACTGCTGGAGCCAGAGGACGGCGCCGTGCTGCGGCCCACCGCGGAGACACTGCACTACCACTCCGTCGCCGATCTCGTTGCGGGCCATACCGTCTGAGGAGGTTTCCGGCGCGAACCCAGGCGCGCGTGCTACCTCAGTGCGTTCGCAAGATCGAATCGTTCGGCGAAGGTGGACAACTCGTCGCGGGCGCGCTCCGGGTCGCCGGTGCTCGCGCTCACCACGATGCGCGTGACGCCCTGTGCGGCCAGTCCTTCGACCCGCTCGACCGGCATGTCGATCGATCCCCAGCGGGTGTACTCGAACGCTTCGGGGTCCCGGCCCGCCGCGGCCGCCCCAGCGCGCGCGATCTCCAGTTGCGCGGCGCGTTCGGTGGGCCCGAGCAAGCCGCCGGGGAAGTAGCCGTCACCGCGGGATCCGGCACGACGCGCGGCGGCGCGGCTCGACCCGCCGACGTGAATCGGCAGGGGGCCGCCCGCAGCGGGTTTCGGGTAACTGCACAGGTTTTCGAACCGGAAGAACTCCCCGTCGAAGCTCACCCCGTCCGCGTCGCCGGACCACAGCAGTCGCAGCACGTCGATGGCCTCGTCGGCGCGGCGGCCCCGGGTTGCGAACTCGACGCCCACGGCGTGCGCCTCGCCGGGCAGGGTGCCAAGACCTACCGTGAGCAGGCGCATCCGTCCCTTGGACAGCACGTCGATCGTCGCCAGACGTTTGGCCAGCACCACCGGGTGGTGATAGGGCAGCAGCAGCACCGCGGTGCCGAGCAGGATCCGCTCGGTACCGGCGGCGACGAAGCTCAGCGCGTCCAGCGGATCGGCGAACGGGACAGTCGGCGTGAACTCCATCGGCCCGACCGCGGCGCCCGGGTACAACGCGACGTGCTCGGGCAGGTAGATCGCCTCGAAGCCGCAGCGCTCCGCGTGCTGGGCGTAGCCGATCAGGCGGTCCGGGTCGACGCCGAAGAACGGGGTGCTGTAGCTGACCGCGAATCTCACCGCCGCTGCTCCAGCCGGTCGAACTCGCAGGCCGCCGTGATCCGGTCGAATTCGCAGGCGGCCGCGAGCCGTTCGCTCAGCAGTCGGCGGACGTCCGCCAGCCGTTCCATGTACTCGTCGACCTCGGCCAGCTTGCGCTGCAAGGTGGAGACCGAGTCCGGGCAGACGTCGCCGGAGCCGTTGCCCGCCCGCAGGCAGGCGACGAAGGGGCGGATGTCGTCGAGGTCGAAGCCCGCACCGAGCAGTTCGCGGATCTTCGCCACGATCAGCACCTCCACGTCGTCGTAGGAGCGGTACCCGTTGGCGGAGCGGCGGGGCCGCACCAGACCGTGCTCCTCGTAGTACCGCAAGGCGCGCGTGCTGGTGCCGGCCCGCTGCGCGAGTTCGCCGATGCGCATCCGTCCTCCTTCGCCTCCGTCATCGCCACGCTAAACCTTCTCGTCGGCGTCAAGGCAAACCGCCATCTGCGCCGGATGGCTCTCCGCATCGACCGGGCATGCTCCGCATGGCCTGGGACGGCAGCACCTGCCCCGACGCGTTCCGCCGCGTCTTCGGGAACGAGAAGATCACCCGGCGGCCGTCGTCGATCCGATGACGGCCGAGCGGGTGGTTCTGCACAGTACGCAGTCTGTTGCAGTGGGCCCCCACCGGACGCGGCGCGCGACCGGCCAACCGCCTGAGAGCCCGCCGGTGCTTTGACGCCGCCGGAACCGGCGACGGTGGTCGCACCTGAGCGCTACCGCGCCGGGCCACGGTCCGGCTTCGGTGCCGTGTGGCGTTCCAGCAGGAACGCCGACATCGCCTCGGCGACCGCGGCGGGCTGGTCGAGCATGGAAAGGACGTACGCGTTGTCGATTTCGACCAGCCGAGCATTCGGGATGAGGTCGGCAAGCCTGCGGCCGTGCTCGCGCGGCATCACCTTGCCCGCCGACGACCACAGGATCAGCGCGTCTCCCTGGAAGTTCCGCAGCGCCTCGGTGTGGGCGATCAATTCCGGCTTGCGGAACCCCGACCTGGTGTAGGCGAGCAGGTCCCGCCGGATCCCGGCATCCCGCAGTCCCGGTTCGGTCCAGCCGTGCACCAGCGCGTCGGGCAGCGGACGCCGAGCCATCCACCCGAACAGCAACGGTGAGCGGCGCAGCCACCGGACGCGTAATTGCCGCAGCGCCAGGGAGATCCCGCCCGGCAGCGCGGTGGCGACGGTGGCCATCTTGCCCGGCAGGCCGGGCGGGAAGTTGTCGAACGCCTCGCACGGCAGCACGATGAGCCTGCCGACGCGTTCGTCCAGGCCGTAGGCGGTGAGAAACAGCGCGCCGCCCCAATCGCTGTGCACGAGCGTCACGTCGTGCAGATCCAACGCGCCGAGGAAATCGGCGATCAACTGATTCAGGCCGCGCAGGCTCAGGTCGACGCCAGGCCGCAGCGGTAGGGGATGGGCGCCGAGGGGAAGGTCCGGCAGCACGTAGCGGAAGCCATCGGGTAGGGCGTCGAGCACCTCGTCCCACAGCGTGTGGTTCATCAGCAGACCGTGCAGCAGAACGACGGGAGGTCCGTCGCCGCGCTCGACGTAGTGCACCCGGCCTGCCGGAAGTTCGATCACAGCCATATCCGCCTCCGATCGAGCGATCGCTCTAGAGTATCTGCTCTAGTCTGGGAGGGTGACGGAGAGAATGTCAACCAGCACCCCCGAACGCCTGGTCACCGCGACGGCCGAACTGATGCGGACGCAGGGGTACGCGGGAACGAGCGTCAAGCAGATCACTGTCGCCGCCCGCGCTCCGATGGGTTCGCTCTATCACCACTTCCCCGAAGGGAAGCCGCAGCTCGCCGCCGCCGCGCTGCGGACATCCGGAGCCGCGTACATCCAGTTGCTCCCGCTGCTGCTGGACGCCCACGACGATCTGTGCGAAGCGGTCACCGCCGCGTTCGCGGCCGCCGCCGAACAGATCGAGCAGACCGGCTGGATCAACATGTGCCCGGTCGGCACCGTCGCAGGCGAGGTCGCCGACAGCGAACCGGCGCTCCGCGAAGTCGCCGCGCAGGTCATCGCCTCCTGGATCGACGAGGGGGCCGGCTACTTCGTCCGCCGCGGCCTGTCCGCTGGCGACGCCCGCGAGTTCATCGTCGCCGTACTCGCCGCTCTCGAAGGCGCTTTCGTTCTCAGCCGCACTCTGCGCTCGACCGAACCATTGCACGCGGCGGGCCGGTCGTTACGCGCCAGAATCGAGGAAATGCTGGGCCGGAGCGCGCCGATAGCGGGCCCGGCGAAAGCAGACTAAAACGGACCAAAACGGATCGCATTTGCATTGCCGCAGAACTGGTTTCAGAGCGTTAATGGTTACAGCCGGGCTACCTGAAGGTCGAGCACCCCCCGGCGCAGGGAATCAATCGCTGAAACAAAGGGGGCACTGCCATGCCTACTGTCACTTCTGTAACGCCGACCACGGGCCCGACTTCGGGGGGTAACAGTGTGGTCATCGCCGGAACCGGATTCACCGGCCCGGCCACGGTGCGGTTCGGCACGACCGCAACGACTTTCACGCTCGATTCCACCACGCAGATCACCGCGATCGCTCCACCGGGAACCGGTACGGTGCAGGTCACTGTGGCGAATGCGGACGGGACCAGCAATGGTGTTCCCTACACCTACGTCGTGCCGGTTCCGGTGGTGGCCTCGCTCATTCCGAATTTCGGTCCCGCGACGGGTGGAACGTTGGTCTCGATCGTCGGAACCGGCTTCACCGGAGTCACTTCCGTCAACTTCGGTGCCACCCCCGCCACGTTCTTCTTCGCGATTTCCAGCACGCTGATCATCGCGATCGCTCCGCCGGGAACGGGGGCGGTTCCGGTCACCGTCAGCAATTCGGCCGGCACGAGTCCGGGAGTGCCGTTCACGTATGTGTCGGTCCCCACGCTGATTTCGGTCACCCCGAATACGGGTCCCGTGACCGGCGGCACCGCGGTCACGATCACCGGAACCGGCTTCACCGGGGCCACGGGCGTGTTCTTCGGATTCCTTCCGGCCGTCTCGTTCACGGTGAATTCCGACACGCAGATCACCGCGGTCACCCCGGTGGGGTTCGGTCCTGCGCCGGTCACGGTCACCGCTCCCGGCGGGATCGCCACCGGCGTGTTCTTCACCTACGTCTGACGGCAACGCCGCAGCCGTAGGCAGTCGCGGTGCGCAGGGGGATCCGGGTTCGGCCGGGTGACTAGCCGACACCCAGCTCTCGTCCGCCCACCCCGGAGGCGAACTCCCGCCAGCGCCAGGGTCCGCCCGCTTCGCGCGCCAAGGGAGGCGAGTCCGCCCCTGCGCCCGCACGCAAACCGGAGAGCAAGTGCCGGAGGGCATCGACCGCGGTGAACCGCGGCGTCCACCCCAGCTCTGCCCGCGCGCGACCGGTGTCCAGGATCGGCAGACGCATCACCGCGTCGAACAGGTCCGGCGCCGCGGGCAGGGCCCGGGCGTGCCAGCCCATCGCGAGCGCCGCGCGGACGAGCGCGGGCGGCACGGACACCACCCGGGCGTCGAAGAGTTCGGCCAGCCGGGCGCGATCGATCACCGGCTCCGCGGCCAGATTGAACGGTCCGCGGGCGTCGGTCGCGATGGCGAGCGCATAGGCGCGGGCGACGTCGTCGCTGTGCACCGCCTGGAATCGCAGCCCGCGCGGCAGCGGCAGCAGCGGCGGCAGGCCGGGCCGGATGAGCCGATTCGGCAGCAGCGGTCCGGCGAACAGACGCCGCTGCTGGCTGGCGGTCTCCCGGCGGAAGATGAACGCCGGGCGCATGCGAACCACACGGCGATCCGGGTTCTCGGCCTCGAACCGGTCCAGCAGTCTTTCGACGTACGCCTTCTCCCGCGTGTACGCGGCCGGGGG
Organism: Nocardia niwae NBRC 108934 = DSM 45340; assembly: GCF_001613465.1. GTDB lineage: Bacteria > Actinomycetota > Actinomycetes > Mycobacteriales > Mycobacteriaceae > Nocardia > Nocardia niwae. Next base: position 97,979 of record NZ_BDCK01000023.1, read on the forward strand.
CCAGCCGTCGGTCGGCCAGCTCTCCGGCACCGGCTCGTCGTCGTGGCACGGAGAGTACGCGCCGACCGAGGAGGCATAGATCAAGGCGGGCACCTGCGCCGCGGCCACGGCGCGCAGCACCCGTTCGGTGCCGCCGACATTCGCGCCCCAGGTGACCATGGGCTGATGGGTGGGCTGGAACAGCCACGCCAGATGCACCACCACGTCGGCCCCGTGGAAATGCGCCTCTAGATCGTCGGTGCGCACGTCAGCGCGCACCCATTCCACGCCTTCCCGTGGCTTGCCCGGCACGCGCCGCGCGATCCCCACGATCGAGCCGACCCCCGCTTCGGCCGACAGCGTCTCCAGCAGGCTCGTCCCCACGTTTCCGGTGGCACCGATCACGACGACGCGCATGTCTGCTCCTTGGCTCGGCGGTGAGATCCGACAGCGAGAGGGCGGCCGTGCGGCCACCCTCCCCGCTCATCGTCGCGAAATGTCAGATATCCGATTTGGCGAGACGCTTGGACAGCAGCTCTTTGCCCATCCGGCCGCCTTTGCGGCTGTCGGCCTGCGCCTTGCGGAAGAACTCCACCAGTTCGCTGTCTCCGTCACGTTCCGCGTCCTGGATGAATGTGTCCAGACGCAGAGCATTCTCCAGGGACGCCTCGACGAACCAGATCAAGTTGTAGTCCTTGTCCCTGGTGCCGGTGACGGTGCCTGTTTCCTGCTGCTCGGCCATCTCCACTCCTCTCGCTGCTACGTCGTCGAGCCGCGCGCCGAGCTCAATCCCGTCCGAGCGCGTGCGCCAGCTCCTTCTTCGTCATCTTCGAGCGGCCTTCGACATTGCGTTTCTTGGCCTCGTTGTACAGCTGGTCGCGGGTCGGCCCTTGTGCGCCGCTGTGCGACCGCTGGCCTCCCCGCTGCTGCGGGGACTTGTCGTCGGTCGATGTCTTGCTCGCGGTCTTGGACTGCCCGGACTGGGCGCGGTTCTTGTTGACCGTGCGAGCGGCCATCTCCTTCGCTCGTCCCGTGCTCGCGCCGCGGGACTTCGCCGAATCCTTGATGTGCTCGTATTGGCGTTCCTGCTTGTCGCTCCAAGCCTTCGGCATGTCATCACCTCCTGTGCTTGCGGCATACCCGGCGAATCCGCGCGCAATCCGGGTCGGGAGAAACGCGGCCCCGTCCCACGGCGCCCAGCTGTCGGCGGACGTACGGATGTGTCAGCAGTTGCTGGGTGCCGGCGCGCCCACGACCCGGCCCTCGAGCCACGGCAGCACGGCGGGGGAGCCGAGGACCGCCGCGGTCAGATGCTCGGCGTCGGGCACGTGCAGCGTCTGCAGCGGTACTCCGGCGGAGCACCAGTGGTGGATCGTGTTGTCGATGGCGTCGATCGGAATCAGCGGGTCACTCGGCGAATGCCATTCGAAGATCGGGATTTCCGGCGCGCCCGGGTAGAGCTCCACGCTGTTCTCCTGCACCACCGACCATGCGATCGGCATGTCGAAGACCGAGGGGCTGTCCACGAAATCGCGCGCGCTGCCGCCTGCTCCGATGGCGAGGATGTCGTTGGTGCAGCTGTTGGCCATGGCGTCGCGCAGCGCCCGGCCGCGCGCGTTGAGATTCTGGCTGATCGGCACCCGGTCCGGGTACTCCCGTTCCAGACCGATCGCGGCTGCCATGGCCAAGCCGAACGCCGGGTGCGGCTCGAAACCCAACCCTCGCGCCATCGCCACCAGATTCATCGGGGCGCCGCCGATGGCCGCGCCCGCGAGCCGCAGATCAGGTGCGTAGGACGGTTGCAGCGCGGCCGCCCATGCGGTGGCGAGGCCACCGCCGGAGTAACCGGCCAGCGCCGCCGGGCTGTTCTGCAGCCCGAGTTCGGGTAGTCGCTTCGCCGCGCGAACGCCGTCCAACGTGATCTGGCCGCCCAAACGCCCGGCGCCGAGCGCGAACTGGGGGCCGAGATGATCCGGCAGCGCGATACTCCAGCCCCGCGCCAGCAGGACGTTCAGCATCGACGCGGACGCCGACAGATTCAAATCGTTGTGGTAGAGCAGGTGCGATACCGCGCAGCCGGTGCCGAGTGAGTTGATGAAGTGCTGATACGACAGCAGCGGCATGCCGGGCCGATGTCCGAGCGGGGTGAGGATCGTGGTGGTCGCCGCGATCGGCGCGCCACGCGAATTGGTGGACCGGAACTCGACCAGCCGCACGGCGGCGCCGGGGAAGAGGGGCAGTGGCGGCAGGGCGCGCACGTCCAGCACGTCGCCAGGGTTGTGCGCCGCAAGATCTGCCGGTGCGGCATAGAACGGGTCCGGATCGGGCAGTGGATAGACCGGTTCCGCAGTGGCCGTCGTCGCCAGCAGGAGGGCGAGTGCCATCCCGCTCAGCGCGCCGAGCACACGGACCGGACCGAAGCGTTTGCCGCCGGGGAAACGTAGAAACGGACGAGTCACGACCTTGACCTCCAGGGGTAGTTCGTCGCATTCGCCGACCAGTTTTCTGCACCGAGTGCATCTTTCGGCAAACTACCAGCGACCTTAGCGGCTAAGTCGGGAATGCGTGAAAAACTTTCTGGCAGCGGCAAAACTCGCGGAATTTGCCGAGTTCAAGCGAGCTATCGCAGACCTCAGCAATCTGTCAGCCATTGATGACTCTCCGGGGTGGTGCGAGCGGGAACCGCAGACGGACGACTCGGCTGCGACCCGCTGCGCGGGCAACGGCCACAGCGGGGCGAAGGTATTCGATCAGGGGTTGCGACGCGGCGCGAGCACGGCTTGGCTGGATCACATACACAGCGACGAGGTTCAGGACGAAGGAAGGAGCGGTCATGTCCAAGTCATCAGCCCAGAAGGTCCGCGAATCCGGCTCCCGATCAGCCGAGCCGGCGCGCGCGGTACCGGCCGCCGAGACAGAATCCTCGCCGAAAGCGGGCACCTCGACGACCCCACACGTCCGGTTGCGGGTCCCGGTTCCGACGGTGGGCATGCGGATGGCGCGAATTCCGCTTCCGCCCGGGCCGCGCGCCGTGGCGAACGGCGTCTCTTCGGCTACGACGGCGGTGCGCAACCGGGCGCCGGATCGGGAGTCGCTGCTCTACTTCGGCGGGCTCGGAGCGGCGGCGGTCACCGGGCTGGTGTCGTGGCCGGTCGCCGGGGCGATCGGCGTCGGCGTCTGGGTGGCCGAGCACGCGCGTCGTACTCCCGCCACGAGGGGGAACGGCGCCGAAACATGACCTGGCCGCCGGGTTCGCTCCTGGTGGCCTCGAGTTCCCCGCCGCAGGCGCCGTGGCGCCGTGCTCAGCTCTGCCTAGGGTTGACCGGTCTTGCCCGCTGGGTGATCCGCCGGTGGGCCGATCCCGCGCGGCAGGCCGGTCTCCGTTCGGTCGCGCGCAAGCACGCCGGTGAATCGAAACGGCAACGTCCTTGTACCGACTGGGATACGGCTGTCACAGAGCATTCTCTCGACCCTGTGGGCGCGACAGGATCGCGATATGGCAACCGCAATGTGGAATGGCGAGATTCTGGCTAGTAGCGACGACACCGTCCTCGTCGAAGGCAACCACTACTTCCCGGTGGAGTCCGTCCGGACGCAGTTTCTGCGGCCTTCCGACACTCATACGACTTGTCCGTGGAAGGGTGAAGCCAGCTACTACACCCTGGACGTCAACGGCGCCGTCAACGAGGACGCCGCCTGGTATTACCCTGAGCCGAAAAGCGAGGCGGAGCAGATCAGGGACCACGTCGCCTTCTGGCACGACGTAGAGGTGACCGCCGACGAGATACCGAGTTCCGCACTTCGCTGACGGCGAGCGGCCGCCGTGCCGGTCGCGGGATTCCGATCCGCCTTCGCGAGAAGCCAGGCGTCGGCGCGTCTTTGGGCATTCGCCCGGTGGCCGAGCCGATGAACGCCGCCGAGAAGCGCCTCCGGCCTCGGCATCCACTACTGCCCCGGCGCGCCGCTGGCGCTGCTGGAGGTGTTGCTGCGAAAGGTGTGCGAGATCGAATTGCGCTCGGACACGCCGCGGTTCGGCGTCGCTGCCCACCCGGTTCACCCCCGTGTAGGCGCGCGCCCCCGGGCCGGGCCCGGCCCGGGGGCGGCGGTCAGTCGCCGACCACCTCGATCTTCGCTTCGTCGACCTTGACATCCTCCCCGGACGGGTTGCCCTCGGGTTTCACGGTGATGCGCGACTTGTCGACGCCGGCGGCTTCGAGTTCGGCCGCGATGTTGTCACCCCTGGATTTTGCCAGCGATTCGGCGGTCGCGGAGTTCGCGGCCTCGGCGTAGGTCGTGATCTCCACTTCGGCGTCGTTGCCCTTCAACGGGACCGCCACCGCTTTGATGGTGGCGACGTCGGTCCCGCTGAGATCGGAGCTGCCGCTGTCGAAAGTGATCGGCGCGGCGGCAAGCGCCGCGTTGATCGCGTCCTGGATCACCTGCTGCGCGGTGTTCAGGCCCGAGCGCACGGCCGACGACGCGGTCGCGGCCAGGCTGCTGCGCATGGGATGGGTGTGTTCACTGGTCGACGCCGCGGAATCCGAGCTGTCGTCGGACCCGCACGCGGCGGTCATGAGCAGCGCGACGGCCACAGCGGCGATTCCGCTGACGCTTTTCCTGGATATCATCTGCCTACTCCTGTTTCGGTGGATAAATCCCCTGTGCGTCATTCGGTGGGATGCGTGGAATTGTCCGGCACGGAGCCGGGACCGCGGTCGGGCCCGCGCGTGAATATCGGCTCGGTGGTGCCAGCGCATTCGATCCTCGCACAGGCGCGCCTTCCGGCGTGTCTTTTCACGGTCGCCGCATTTCTCGGTCACGATCGGCGCAATTGTCACCGGAAGGCGCGCGAGTCGCCACGAGCGCGGCGTAGCGTCGATTCGGCGAATCGCGGGTTTCCGCCTGATCCGGCGATGACCGGTTCGGGACGAGCCGACATCGACGGCGCGGGGCAGTCGCGAATCCGCCCCTGGGCGGCCGGGTGAGCAGAGGAAGTGAAACACGGTGCGGTCGGTGAAATTGTCCGTGGCACTGGCCCGGGAAGTCTCGCTGGCGCGGTCCCGGGCCGCGACCGGATGGTTGCGCGGTACGCCCCAAGGCCGCACCGCGCGCCGGGTGATCGAAGGCTTCGCCGAGATCCAGCTCGTCGATCGGTCGATGGTGCTCGCCGCGCAGATCTTCACCTCCGTATTACCGGTGATCATCGCCGCGTCGGTGTTCAGTGGCTGGCATGCGGCGGCGGAAGCGATCAACGACCAGCTCGGATTCGATTCCGGGTCACTCGGCGGCGACGCGGGCACGGCTCCGGCCGATCCGGCGCTGGCCGCGTTCGGCGTGGTCGGACTGCTCATGGTCGTGCTGGGCGGCACGTCGTTCGCCCGGGCGCTCGCCCGTGTCTATGCGGCGGTGTGGAAGGTGCCCGCCCTCGGCCCCCGCGATGCGTGGCGCTGGCTGGCCGCACTGCTCGCGGTCGCGATCGCGGTGGCGCTGGTGGGGCAGACCAGGGAACTCGCCCAGATCCGTTATGCGGGCAGGCCGCTGGCTCTGGTGGGTGAGGCGGTCGTCTGGGGATGCGTCTGGACGGCCGCGCCGTACCTGCTCACCAAGGGAGCGCTGACCGGACGACTGCTGTGGGTGTCCGGAGCGCTCACTGCCGCCGGTTTGACCGCGATGCACGTGGTGGGGCGTGTGGTACTGCCGCGCACCACGGCGAACGCCGAAGCGCATTTCGGACCCCTCGGACTGGCCTTCACGACGGTCAGCTGGCTTTTCGTCCTGTCGGTGGTGATCGTGGGCGCGGCGTCGATCGTCAAAGCGCTCGCCCTGGACGAGACCGCCGTCGGTCGCTTTCTCCGCGGTCCGCAGCCCAACGACCTGTGACGCGGCCCGGGACTTCTCGGGACTACCAGTCGACCGCGCCGAGTTCGTGGAGTTTGCGGAAGACCAGCATCGAGCCGGGGGCCACATGGTCCATGGCGGCGTACTCGCTCACGGTGAAGTAACGCAGTTCGGCGATCTCGCTGGTGGGGCTGGGGTCGCCGTCGAGTTCCGCGGTGAAGCAGGTCATGTGCAGCCGGGTACCGGGGGAGTGGCCGTACGCCTCGGCCTGGAACACCCCGAGTTCGTCGCAGGTGACGACGCCGACGCCGAGTTCCTCGCGAACCTCGCGGTGCAGCGCCGCCTCGGGCGTCTCGCCCGGGTCGATCTTGCCCCCGGCCATGTAGAAGACGTCCTTGCCGACCGAGCGCGCCTGCAGCAGGCGGCGATCCCGGACATGGGCCAGCGCGGCGGTGTGGATCACCGGCCCACTGTACTGAGCGACCGCGACGGGTCGTCAACCGGATTTCGCGCGGATCGCCGCCGCTCAGCGCTCGGGTACGGCGCGGTGCAGCAGTTCGCCGATGCGCCGGTGGATCAGCGCGGTGTCGTCCCCGTCGGCGACGAATTCCAAGAACAGCGCCGCACCGGCCGCCAGCGCGATGACGGCCCTGGCATCCAGTTCGGACTGTGCGCGGGATGCGGTGTCCGCGGCGAAGAGCGCGGCCGCCGGGGCGCTGAACCCGCTCCACAGCCGGTGGCGCAACTGCTGGTCCCGATCGAGCGCGGTCAACAGCCCCGGAACCGCGGCGCGCACATCGCCGCGCGCGAACAGTTCCCGGCTGCCGCGCAGTACCCACTCGACCCACCCCCGCTGATCGGTCCCCTCGAACGGCCCCAAGTCTGGCGTCTCACCCAGCACGGCGTGCAGCACCAGTTCGGCCTTCGATTGCCAGCGGCGCGCGATGGAGGCCCGGCCGACGCCCGCGCGGGCCGCCACAGCCCGCACGCTCAGCTCGTCCCATCCGCCTTCGACCAGCATCTCCCGCACGGTCGCCAGCACCCGCTGTTCGACCGAGTCGTCCCGTGGCCGGCCGACGGCCCGGCTCGCCGACTGCGACTCCCGCGCCGTTTCGTCCATGCCGCTCCCCGCTCCCAATTACGATGCCAATGGCATCGAATTTATATTCGTGCTTCCGATGTGCGGCCATTGTCGCGTGCGCCGCGGGCGCGGCGCCGGTGGACCGAACGACGGAATCCGTGATGACGAAGGAACGAAATGGGCGGATCGAAGGACATTCCGGCGGACACCGGCACGGCGACACGAGGAGCGGACGGGGACGGAAGGCAGCCGGCAACCGGTCTGCGCATCGCCGTCACCGGCGGCACCGGCTACCTCGGCGCCCACACCGTCTCCGCCCTGCTGCGGGCGGGGCACCGCATCGTCCTGCTGGTCCATCCCAGCGAATCCATCTCGGCGGTCGTCGGCATGTTCGACGCCCCGCCCGAAGCGCTCTCGGTGCTGCCGGGGGACATCCGCGACCCGAAGACGGTCGAGGCTCTGCTCGACGGATGCGACGCCGTCCTGCACGCGGCAGGCGTGGTCGGCACCGACAACCGGCGCGAGCAACTGATGTGGGAGGTCAACGTCCACGCGACCGCCACTGTCCTGACTCGCGCTAGCGCGCTCGGCCTGGACCCGATCGTGCACGTCGCCAGCTACAGCGCACTGTTCCCCAGTCCCGATCCGGTCATCACGCCCGACAGCCCGACCGCGCCGGGGCGCAGTGCCTACGGCCGCACCAAGTCGGCCGCCGATCGGATCGCGCGGGCGTTGCAGGCCGCGGGCGCTCCGGTCGTGATCACCTACCCGTCCAGCGTCGTCGGCCCCGGCCTCGGGGCGCAGGCCGGGATCACCTCCGACGGCTGGGGCGCCATCCTGCGGGCCCGCGTCGCTCCGCGCATCCGCGGTGGGATGCAGATGATCGACGTCCGGGACGTGGCCGCGGTGCACGCCGCCGTCATGCGCCCGGGTCTCGGGCCACGGCGTTATCTGTGCGGCGGCCGTATGGTGGCGTTCGACGAGATCGTGGACATCCTGGAAGGCGCGGTGGGACAGCGTATCCGCCGGATCCCGGTGCCGAATGCCGCGCTGCTGGGACTCGGACGGCTCACCGACGCCGCCGCCCGATTCCTGCCGATCAGCGCGGGTCTCAGCTACGAGGCCGCGTGGTTGCTGACCACCGCCACGCCGACCGACGACTCCCGCACGCTGGCCGAACTCGATCTGCGCTGGCGGCCCATCCGTGAAGCGATCGTCGACTCCGTGCGGCACGAAGCCGGTTCGCGGACGTGACGGTCAGATCAGCTCCCGGGAAATGGCCGCCACCAGACCGCCATCGATCACCAAATCCTGCCCGTTGATGTAAGACGCCTCGGCGGAGGCGAGGAATGCCACGGCGTCGGCCACCTCGTCGGCGGTGCCCAACCGGCGGCTCGCCACTTCGGCGAGCACGGCGGCGTGCGCGCCGGGGCTGACGTTGTCGTGGAACATCGGGGTCTGGATGTACCCGGGACTTACCGAATTGACTCGAATCCCCTTGGGGCCCAGCTCCGCGGCGAGCGTGCGGGCCAGGTTGTGCACGGCCGCCTTGGTGGCCGCGTACAGCGTGGCGCCGGGCAGGCCGCGATGCAGCGTCCACGACGCGTTGATGACGACCGACGCGTGCTCCGACAGCAGCGGCAGCGCCTTCTGGATGGTGAAGAACACGCCCTTGAAATTCGTGTCCACCACCCGGTCGAACTCGTCCTCGGTGATCTCGGCGCTCGGCTGGAAGGACGCGACCCCCGCGTTGGCGAAGACCACGTCGAGGTGGCCGTGCCGGTCGTGGAGGGCGGCGGCGAGCGCGTCGAGGTCGGCCAGACGTCCCGCGTCGGCTCGGATCGCGGTGACTCGCTCGCCACCGTGCAGTGTTTCGACCGCCGCGTCCAGCCGCGCCTTGTCCCGGCCGGTGATCACCACCTGCGCGCCTTCGGCGAGCAGCCGTCGTGCGGCGGCCAGCCCCATGCCGCTCGAGCCGCCGGTGACCAGCGCGACCTTACCGTCGAATCGGGAGATGTTGTGCGTCATGGGAATCAGCGTGCCGAAGGTCCCGGCAGGCGAACAGTGTCCAGTCGACCTGGGTGTGGCACCACCAGGCTACGGGTCACGCCGGGGTGGCGAGCCCGAGCCGTAGCAGGTCGTCCACCCGTTGCGCGGTGCCGGTGCCCGGCTGCGGGTTGTAGAGCACCAGGAACCAGCCGGGATGGTCGGCCACCGCGAGGGTGGTCGTGTCGAACAGTAGGTCACCGGCGTCGGGATGGCGCACCGCCTTCACGGCCTGCACGGCGGCGTCCACGTCGTGGCGAGCCCACAGCTGATCGAACTCGGCGCTCGCGGCGCTGAGTTCGTCGATCACCCGGCCGAACTCGGGGTCGTCGGGGGCGTGCGCCGCGTCGGCACGGAAAGCGGCGACGACCGCGGGCGCGATCGCGCCCCACGCCACGTGCATGCCCCGGTACCGGGGATTGGTGAAGAAGGAGACCAGGCAGTTGCGGTCGGCATCGCCGAACCCGAAGACCGATCGCGCCGCCTCGTTGACCGCGAGCAGATTCCAATAGCGATCGCGCAGCACCGCGGGCCGCGCACCCCACGCGTCGAGCAGCCGACGCAACTCGGGGGTGACCTCGGTGTCGCGCGTCCGGCCGGGCGGCGGGTTGAGACCGGCGAGCAGATACAGATGCGTCCGCTCCGGCCCGGACAGGCGCAGTGCCGTGCCTATCGCGTCGAGCACCTCCGCCGACACGGTGATGTCACGTCCCTGTTCCAGCCAGGTGTACCAGGACACACCCACACCGGCGAGCAACGCGACCTCTTCCCGCCGCAGGCCGGGTGTGCGCCGTCGGCCTCCTGTCGGCAGGCCGACGTCTGTAGGTGTGAGCCGGGCGCGGCGGGTGCGGAGGAACTCGCGCAGCTGGACGCGCCGGTGTGGCGCCGCTGGGGATTCGCTGGCCATATGCCACCGTAACAATCAGTGCGCCGGGTCGTGTGGTCAGTTAGAACCGCGGGCCGGGTGCGTGCCGTCGGCGTCCCGTCGGCACGTCGACCTCCGCGGCGTGAGCCGCGCTCCGCGGGTTCGGAGGAACTCACTCGTGCGGGGCGCGCCGGTGTGGCGCCGCTGAGGATCCGCACCGTATTCACGGCACCAACCGGCGTGCGGATCAGTTCCCGAGATACACCGGGAACGATTCGAGATCGTTCTGGGTGAGCACCGGGAGGTTGCGGATCTGTTCGACCGGCACGGCGAAGCGCAGATCGGGGAAGCGGGTGAACAAGGCGGGCAGGGCGATTCCCGCCTCGAGGCGGGCGAGCGCCGCGCCGGGGCAGATATGTGGGCCGAATCCGAAAGCCAAGTGCCGGTTGGCGGTCGGGCGGGCGACGTCGAAGTCGTCGGCGTCGTCGCCGTGTACGGCGAAGTCGCGGCCGATCGCGCGGTAGGACATGACCACTCCTTCGCCCTGCTCGATGACGGTGCCGCCGACGGCGATGTCCTCGGTGGCGAAACGCATCAGCAGGTGGGTCACCGGACTGTCCCAGCGCAGGGTCTCCTCCACCGCCGCGTCCCAGGTGAGGTCACCGGCGCGGATGGCGCTCAACTGGTCCGGCCGCCCCAGCAGCGCGCGCACGGCGTTGAGGATGAGACCGATCGTGGTTTCGTGCCCGGCGGCCACCAGCGCCTTCAGGTTGCCCACCACCTCTTCCTCGGTCAGCGGCTCGGTGTCGTCGCCGCCGACGATGAAGGCGCTGGTCAGGTCGTCGGTCGGGTCGGCGGCCTTCTTGCGCACCAGGTCGGTGAAATAGACGTCCAGCTCGTCGATCACCCGCAGCCGTTCGTCCTGCGGTGTGAGCAGCGAGAAGAACGCCTTGTACCAGTCGAGCAGCATCGGATGATCGGCGCGGTCCACTCCCATCAGCTCACTGATGACCCGCATCGGCAGCGGATAGGCGAACACCGTCTTCAAGTCGACCGCCGCGCCGTCGCGTCCCGCCTCGGCGAGATCCTCCAGCAGTTCGGCGGTCATCCGCTCGATCGCCGGGCGCAACGCGTCCAGCCTGCGTTTGGTCAGCGCCTGGGTGGTCTTGATCCGCAGCCTGCGGTGCTCGGGACCGTCGACGGTGAACATGGAACGGCCCGCGTCGATCATGCCGATCAGCGGCCACTGCCTGGTCACCGCGCCGGACTGCCACAGCGACCACGCGCCGATGTCCTTGACCAGCCGGGTGTCGACCAGCAGTTGCCTGGCCAGCGCGTGCTGGGTGACGGTCCAGGCGGGCACGCCGAGCAGCTCGATCCGGGCGAGCGGACCGGCGGCACGAAGCAGGCTGGTCTCGCCACCGAGATCGCCGACCATCGGATCGATGACAAGGGTCGTTGCGTGTGGGCATTCTCTGCTCACGGGGTACCTCCGACGGCGCGAACGGGTGTGAAGCGGACAGGCAGGGATGTCATGCCGCGCAGGAACGCCGACGGTCGCCGGACCAGGTTCTGGGCGGGTACCGCCAAGTCGAGGTCGGGCAGCCGGTCGAGCAGCACCTCGATGCCGGTGCGCGCGATGACCTCGGCGATCTCCTGCGCGGGGAAGGGGCAGCGGTATTCGCCGTAGCTGAACGCGAAGTGCGCGCTGTTGCCGGTGTGCGCGGGATCGGCGCCGTCGGAAACATGCTGGCGCACGTGCGGATCGGCGTTGGCCGCGGCCAGGCCGAGCAGCAGCATGTCACCGGCCCGGATGACCTTGTCGCCCAGCCGCGTGTCACGGGCGGCCCAGCGCCCGGCCAGGATCTGCGTCGGCGTGTCCTCCCACAGCACTTCGTTCATCGCCTGGCCCACGCTGTGGCGCCCGCCGCCGAGCGCGGCGGCGAACCGGTCGTCGGTGAGCATCAGCCGCACCGAGTTCCCGATCCAGTCGGCCGTGGGCAGATACCCCGCGGCGGTGACCGCCATGAGGTCCAGGACGTATTCCTGGTCGGTGAACGGGCCGGGATGCGTGAGCATCCAGGACACGAGGTCGCCGCCCCGCGCGGCCTTCTTGGTCGCCAGCAGGCGCTGCATGTGCTCGGCGAACTGCTGGTGGGCGGCCTGGGCGTCGGCCCCGCCGTCGGCAAGCGTCTTCATCGTCCAGGCCAGCCGCGGTCCGTCCTCGTCGGGGAAGCCGAGGACCCGCGCCAGCGCCAGCACCGGCAGCGGCTCGGCGAAATCGGCGACCAGCTCCGCTTCGCCCCGGCCACAGAACCCGTCGATCAAGCGGTCGGCCAAGTCCTCGCAGGTGCGGCGCAATGCGAAGGTGTCGACCGTCTCCAGCGCGGGCTCCACCATCGCCACGTGTCTGCGGTGTTCCGCGCCCGCGGTGAAATAGATCGACGGCATCGGCTGCCCGACCATCGGCAGCAGCGGCCAGTCCGGCGGGATGTTCGGCCACTGGTTCCACCGGCCGACGTCGCGCGGAAACAACTCGGGATCACTGGTCACCTGGTGCAATTCGCGGTAGCCGATGACCAGCCAGGCGGGCACGCCGCCGGGCAGCTCGACGGCGGCCACCGCGCCGTGCTCGCGGCGCATCTCGTGATAGAGCTGATGTGGGTCGGTGTGGAAACGCGGGCCGCTCAACATGACCGGCGCTGTGTGGCCGGGGCAGCTGTCGGTGGAACTCGGCGCGGGCGTGGTCATGACGCGGCCTCCGGAGTCGGGAACAGGGGTCGCCGGGCCGCCGGGGCCGGCGCGAGGGAGTAGAGGTGCTCGACGAGCGTGATGAGGACGCCCTTGCCGGACTCGCGGGAGCGGGCGTCGCAGTCGATCACCGGCACGTGCGGATCCAGGTCCAGCGCGTCACGGACTTCGTCGGGGCGGTGCCCGCCGCCGAAGTCGTTGCAGGCCACGACGAACGGCGTGCGCTGGTGTTCCAGCCGGTCCACGGCGTACCAGGAATCGGCGATCCGGTGCGGATCGACCAGCACGATCGCGCCGAGCGCGCCGGTGAACAGCCGATCCCAGAGGAACCGGAATCGCTCCTGCCCGGGTGCGCCGAACAGATACAGCACGTGCTCGTCATCGATGGTGATCCGCCCGAAGTCGAAGGCGACGGTCGTGGTCGCCTTCCCCGGCGCGCCACTGGGATCGTCGATCTCCAGCCCCTCGTCGGTCATGATCGCCTCGGTGTCGAGGGGGCGGATCTCGCTGACAGCGCGGACCATGGTCGTCTTGCCCACGCCGAAACCGCCGACTATGACGATCTTCAATCCCCGCGTCGTCGCCTGATGCAGGGGTGCGTCCGCGCGGGTGGGGCGCGGGTCAGAGTTTGCGAAGTCCAACGAGCACCTTCTCGAGCGTCGTGGTGTCGGGCAGGGAGTGCCAGGGCGAACCGGGTGCGGCGGCATGCGGAGGGCGCACGGTGACCTTGCCCGCGTGCAGCAGGTCCGACAGCAGGATGGTGGCGATGCCGACCGGGATCCGCAGTTCGGCGGCGATTTCCACGACGGCGGTCGGGGCACGGCACAGCTCGAGGATCGCGACGTGCTCGGACTGCATACCCGGCGTCGGCGCGCACTCGCTGACCACCAGGGTGACCAGGTCGAAGGTGTCGGAGTCCGGCTTGCTGCGCCCGCCGGTCAGCGTGTAGAGCCGGTCGGGGTCGTCGTCGCGGCCTGACCTGATCACGACACGCCCGCTCCCGGAAAGCGAGGTGCCGACGCCAAGTGTTCGCCGAGCTGTTCCACCAGCTCGCGCATGTTGTGGCCGACCAGTCCGGCGTCCGCGTCCTCGTCGGCGACGACCGCGATGTGCGCGCCCAGCCCGGCCTCGACGATGAACAGGATGCCGCCGTAGAACTCGGTCATCGACTGGCGTACCCCGGCCCGGCCGTCGCCGAATTCCACCGAGGCGCCGTGCGAGAGGCTCTGGATGCCCGCGGCGATGGCGGCGAGCTGGTCGGCCCCGTCCACGGTGAGTTCGGGCGTGTGACAGATCTTCAACCCGTCGCTGGACAGCAGCAGGGCATGCCTGGTGCGCGGCGTGCGGGTGAGCAGCTGTTCCAACAGCCAGCTCAGCTGGGCGGTCTCGGAGGTCGTCATCGTTCGTTCTCCACGGAGATGGAAGGGGCGGGGGAGGGGACGGCGGCGCTGCCGGTCGCGGGCCTGGTCACCGCGCGCTGGAACGCGCCGAGCGCATCCGGCCGTGCCGCGGGAGGCGCCGGCACGGGTGGCTCCGGTGTGGCGAGCCCATCGGGGTGGACGGCGGCCAGCGTGCTGCCTCGCCGCCGCTTGGGCAGTACCGGGCTCGCACCTGTGGAGGAGTGCTCGGCGGTAGGGGCGCGCGTTGTGCCGGGTGTCACGGGCTCCGGATCGGCGTGTGCGGGGCCCGGCGGCGTGATGGCGGCGGCGCGACCGCGGGCGACAGGCAGCGCGCCGGTGGTGGTGGACGGCTGCGGCCGCTCCACCCGGGTGGTGAGATCGCGCGGTATCACGACGACCACGGCGGTGCCGCCGATGGCGGAGGGCCGGAAGGAGACGGTGAGCCCGTGCTTGCGCGCGAGATTGCCCACCACGGCGAGACCGAGCCTGGTCCCGGTGAGCGAGGACAGGTCGGCGCCCGCGCCGCGGGTGCCCGGGCCGCGGGTGCCCGGGCCGGTGACCGCCACCGCCGCCTCGGCGCGGCGCAGCGCCGACTCGCTCATGACCAGCCCGCTGTCCTCGATGGTGATGATGACGCCCGCGGGTACCTCGGCGGCGTAGACGTGCACCTCGGTGGTGGGCGGGGAGAAGTTGCAGGCGTTGTCGAGCAGCTCCGCCACCGTGTGCATGATGCCCTCCGCGGCGTGCCCGGAGACAGCGATATCGGCGATCGCGCGCAACCGCACCCGCTGATAGCCCGCCACGCGTCCCATCGCGCCGCGCAGAATCGATTCCATGGCAATGGGTTTGGCCCACCGGCGGCCGGATCGCGCGCCGCTGAGCACGGCGATGCTGTCGGCCAGCCTGCCCGCCTGGGCGGTGCGGTGATCCAGCTGCAGCAGATCGGCGAGCACGGTGGGATCGCCGTGGCGGTGTTCCATCTCGCGCAGCTCCGCCAGCATGCTGGTGGTCATCGCCTGCATGCGCCCCGCGGCGCCCGCGAAGGCCGCCATGGCCGCGGTACGACGGCTCTCGCTGGTCTCGGCGCGCGCTTGGTAATCGGCGACGGCCGCGGTCGCCGCGGTGACCTCGGCCCGCGCGCCCGCGGTGGCGAGTGCGCGGTCGTCCCGGGCCCGGACCGCCACGTGCCGGGCATACCGGGCTTGCCTGCGGAAGTGGACCGCCGCCGTCACCGCCGCGCACAGGGCGAGGGCCGCGGCGGTGGCACCGGCCGCGAGCGCGATCCGGAATTCCACGGGTGCGTAGTACACCGCCGCCGTGACGGCGGCCGTGCTCGCGACAACGCAGGCCGACAATGTCGCGTACGGCGTTTTCGGGTGGCCGACAGCGTCTTCGACGGGCTTACTCGCCGCCGCGTTCAACTCTGACAAGTTCCGTACTTCCGCACTCGCGCTCACCGGCCGGGAAATGGCATCATTGCCCCCTTCCGCGTGCCCCATCCACCCCAAATACGCAGACCGGCAAGCAGTTTCGAAATATCGCGGCCCGAGCATAGCGGGCGGGCCGGTGCGGCGCCACTCGGGCGGATTTCGAAGGAGCGGCGTACGGGTGAATATTCCCAGGACCGTGTAGATGCTCGGATTACGCTGGTGCGGGCCGAAAAGCGCGCCACGAGAGCGGGGTCGGTGAAAGAATTGCCGAATTCCTGTTTGCCTGGAATTCACTATCGGCGGGCCGGGCTCGTGCGGGCCGCGGTATTCCGGCGCGGTATTCGAAATCTAGATTATCGGTGCGCCGGGTTGTCGTGGCGGTGCGAGGTGAGCGTGCCGAGGCGGTGTGGCCGGCCCGCCGGGCTGCTGGGCCGGGGGCCGAAACCGAGCCGCTGTCGTGACCGATCAGAGTTGTGCGGTCTGCTCGCACGGAGGCAGGCCGTCGGCCTCACGGAGTACTTCGGCGACGGATTCCAGGTACAGCAGCGTGCGCAGCGACACGCCGTTCACGGCTTGGCCGAGGCGGCGCAGCGCCGAATTGTCCAGGTGCGCGATCACTTCGGCGTCGTCGGCCCGGTCCGGGCCGGGATCGAAGACGAAATAGCTGGGGTCGAGCCCGAACACGTGCGCGAGGCCGGCGCGGGCCTGCTCCGGCAGCGCGGTGAGCTGTCCGCGCCGGACTTTCGCCAGCTGGCCTGGCGTCAAGTCGTACCCGGCCGCGGTCACCCATGTTTCGACCGTATCGTCGGCGAGCGGGCGCCCGTGCGCGCGCTCCCACATCTCGAACGCTAGGTTCAGCCGGGCAGTGATATCGATTTCCACGACCGCCTCCACCTTCTGGGGACATAGCCTCTTGACGGGTCACACATTGACTCGACCGTAGCGTGGGAGTAGTCGATCCCCGTGATTTCACGGCAAATGTCCGGTTGCATAGGGGACGGAACCGACTGGATCCCCGGTTCACCGGGATTACGACGTCGAGGAGGCGGGTGTGCTGCTGAATTCCGAGGAGGCCCGCAAACGATTCGCGACCAGTCCGGTCGCGCGGTTGGCGACGATTTCGGCCCGGCTGCGCCCGCATCTGGTGCCCATCGTCTTCGCCGTGGCCGGCGAGATCGTCTACACCAGCGTCGACGCGAAACCGAAGACGACCACCGCGCTGCGGCGGCTGGACAACATCGCGGCGAACCCGGCGGTCGCCGTGCTCGTCGACCGCTACGACGACGACTGGGCCCAGTTGTGGTGGGCTCGCGCGGACGGTGACGCCCGCCTCGCCCACGGCGCCGAGGCGGAGGAAGCGATCCGCCGATTGACCGCGCGCTATCCCCACTACGAGCGACGGCCGCCACCCGGCCCGGTGATAGCCATCGAGGTGGCCCGCTGGTCGGGGTGGTCCGCGAGCTGAGCGAGCCGTGCCGGTTCGGGTACAGTCCGATTCGCCGCCTCCCGCCGCGGGAGACGGCGAATCGGACCACCCGTCGAGCCGATCGTGAGGATCGCATGCCCTCGAATTTCGCGCTGAAGGCCATGAATACGGTGCATCGCGCCCTGCTGAAGCTCAGCTTCGGAAAGCTGGGCAACGATTTCGCCGGCATGCCGTCGCTCGAACTCACGACCACCGGCCGCAAATCCGGGCGGCAGCACACGGTGATGCTCACGGCCCCGGTCGTCGACGGCGACACCTACGTCGTCGTCGCCTCGCGGGGCGGCGACCCGGTCCACCCGGCGTGGTTCCTGAATCTGCGCGACAACCCGGACGTCGTCGTGTCGGTGCGCAGCGGGCCGAAGGAGCCGATGACGGCTCGGGTGGCCACCGCGCAGGAGCGGGCGCAGCTGTGGCCCCGGGTCACCGCCGCGCAGTCGGTCTACGCCGGATATCAGACCAAGACCACGCGCGAGATCCCGCTTGTTCTGCTGACGCCGAAGGGATGAGATCCGCGCCGCGCGGCGGCGACGGTCAGCCTCGATAGTCGCGCAGCACCAGAGCCAGGCACCCGGCTGCCGCGAGCGCGCCTGCCCCGAACATCGCCGGATAGCCGAGCCCGTAGGTGTCGTGCAGGAACGACAGCAGGGCCGGGGTGCCGAAACCGAGGTAGCTCGCCGAATAGAAGACGGCGGTCAGCCCGGCCAGATCGTCCGGGCGGGCGATGCGTTCGATCTCTTGCAGACCGGCCACCAGGCCGATGCCGTAACCGGCACCGAGCACCGCGGCGGCGGCGACCGTCGCCCACAAGGTCAGCAGGCCGGATGCCAGCGCGGCGAGTGCCATCCCGATCGTCACCGCGATCAGCGCCGCCGCGGCAGCCCGTGCGGTGCCCGGCCGGTCGATCCGGCGCGCGACGGATTGGACGGCGAATCCGCAGCCCAGCGTGACCAGGCAGACCATGGCGGAGAACGCGATCGGAGCCGTGCCCACCCGAGGCGCCACGAGCGCGGGCAGCACCGCGTACGCCGCCGCGGCGGAGGTGAACAACCATAGGGCGGCAGGCAGCGCGATCGTGCGGAAACGCCGGTGACCCGCTGCGGGAATCCGCAGGTCATCACGCAGGCGGCCGGAAATCGGCCGCCGGGGGACGGTTTCCGGCGCCCGCCTGACCCACACGGCCGTGATCAGGCACAGTCCCACGTCGACCAGGTACGCCAGGGTGTGCGGCCACGGCGCCCATTGCGCGAGCCCGCCTGCGCAGCAGGCGCCGAGCGCGAAGCCGCCGGTGAGACTCATCGCGGAGCGGCGCGCGCCCGTGCCCGCGGGCGGTTGCGGGCCGTAGGGCGGTTGCGTCAGTTCTTTGAGCCAGCTGCCGCCGACGGCCATCGCCAGCCCGAGCGCGATCCCGCACAGCACCCGGCCGGCCGCCATCAGCGGCACCGCCGCGGACCCGAACGCGAGCAGCAGCGATCCGGTCGCGGCGATCAGCGGCGCGGGCCGGAGCAGGGCGCGGCGACCGTGCCGATCCGACAGGGGGCCGCCGATCAGCAACGCGGGCACGATGCCGAGCACGTAATAGAACAGCAGCAGATCGACGGTGGTGGCCGCCAGCCCGTCGTTCTTGTACATCACCAGCAGCGGCGTGAATTCGTTACCGCCCCAGGCGATGGCGAACATCGCGGCGGCCACACCCCGCCAGCGTCCCGCGACGACCGGGCCGGCGGGCGCGGTGACGGTCGGTGTCGCCATCACCGGCCTCGTAGTTCCAGCTGGTGCACGCCGGACAGGTGCTCGATCAGCGCGACGGCGAATCCGTCGACGTCCGCCGCCGCCACCAGGTCGGCCAGCCGCGCGTGCTGCTCGATGATCCGGGTGATGTCGACCGGACCGCGGCGCAGCGCGACGCTGTTCATCCGGCGCTGGCGTTCGCGCAGCGAGTCGTAGAACCCCGACAGCAGCGGATTGCCGCCCGCGAGGACATAGGTTCGGTGAAAGTCCGTGTCGGCGAGGGCGAACGTGTCGAGATCACCCGCGGCGGCCAGTTCACGCTGCCGGTCGATCGAAGAACGCAACGCCTCGACCAGCCCGCCGGTGTCGTTCGCGGTCGCGCTGCGGACGGCAGCGGTTTCCACCACGTAGCGGGCGTGCGCGACGTGCTCGGCCTCGTCCGGCGGAATCGGCACGACCAGCGCGCCGCGCTTGGGGTAGAGCTTCATCCAGCCCTCGGTCTCCAGCCGCAGGAACGCCTCGCGTACCGGCGTGCGGGAGGTGCCCAGGTCGGCGGCGATCTCCCCCTCGCTGATCAACTCGCCCCCGGCCAGCGCGCCCGAGAGGATTCGCTCCTTGACGGCGCGATAGGCGTGTTCGGCCGATGAATACGTCTTAGACACAAGTTGTATCTTACCGAGTGATAACGACGAGTTTGCGCGAGGGTCGCCTTCGGAACACGACAACGCTGCCGTAAAGAGAGCGCGCACGCGAGCCGCACCTGCCCCATAGGGCGCCCGATGTGCCGGAAGCCCCGGGTGGAGCTATCCGGCCGGGTGGATGACCGGACGGGGCTGCGGACGCGCCTGCTCGAGTTGTGCGGCGATCGGGAGAATTCTCGTCTCGCCGTTCGTTGGGCCGACCAGCTGAACCGACAGCGGAAGCCCGTCGTCGCCGACACCCGCGGGCAACGAGGCGGCGGGATGGCCGGTGACGTTCCAGATCGCGGTGTAGGCGACCATCGGAACGGAGGCGAGCTGCGCGCGCACCGTGTTCGCCCCGTCGAGTACGCCGAGCAGCGGCGGGCGGATCGCGATGGTGGGCGTCAGCAGCAGATCACACTCGGTGAAGAGGCGATCGGCCTTGCGCCGCACCACCTCTCCGCGCCGGATCGCCCACTCGACGACCGGCCCGCGCGCCCAGGCGCCGGCCGCGATCGTCTGTCTGGTGCGGCGTTCCAGCAGTTCCGGATGATCCACCTCGGCCAATTCGGCGCGCACGCCGCCGAAGAACTGCGGGAAGAAAGCGTGCGTGGAATCCGGATAGCGTGGACTGATCTCCGCCACCGTGTGGCCCAGCTCGGCGAGCAGTTTCGCCGTGTCGCGGACCGCGCGCACATGCTGCGGATCCGGTCGCACCGCCGGAATCGGTGATTTGACGCTGTAGCCGATGCGCAGCGGCCGCGCCGGTCCGCGCGCCGCCGCTTCGAACGAGGTCGCCGGTTCCGTCGCCCGGAACCGGTCGGTCGGGGTGCTGCCGCGGATCACGTCGAAGACCACGGCGGAGTCCAGCACCCCGCGGGTCAGCGGCCCCGCGACGCCCAGCGCCCACCACAGGTGCTCGTTGGGGGAAAGCGGCACTCGCCCGCGTTGCGGCTTGAGCCCGAACAATCCGCAGCACGCTGCCGGAATCCGGATCGACCCGCCACCGTCGCCGCCCAGCGCGGCGGGCACGAGCCCGGCCGCCACCGCGGCGGCGGACCCGCCGCTCGATCCGCCCGCGGAGCGGCTCGGATCCCACGGATTGTGGGCCATGCCGAAGGTGCTGGACTCGGTGAACGGCCACTGCCCGAATTCCGGCATCGAGGTCTTGCCGACGATGACCGCCCCGGCCGCGCGCAGTCTGCGCACGACCTCGGCATCCGCGACGGCGGGGGTGGCGTTCGCCCTGGTGCCGAAGCTGGTCACCACACCGGCGACGTCGAATTCGTCCTTCACCGCGACCGGCACTCCGTGCAACGGTCCGACCGGGCCGCCCGCCGCGCGTTCCCGGTCCCGCTCGACCGCCTCGGCTCTGGCCTCCTCCCGCAGGACATGGGTGAAGGCGCCGAGGTCCGCGGCGGCATCGATCCCGTCGAGCGTCGCGTCGACCAACTCCTGCGCGGACAGCGCGCCTTGGGCGAGCAGCTCCCGCTGTTCGAGTACACCTGATGAGACCACCTCTTGCAGATCCATCCGCTCGCGCTCCTTCCGGGCTCGACGCCGATGCAGGCATTCCCGACCGTATGCAGTCGAGCAACCTTTCCGCAATGGATAGCGCCTGCGAACCTTCCGTCGATGGGCGGGTCAGGAGGGCGCGGGGCCCTTCGCCGCGATCTGGCGGCCGCGTTCGAGCTCGGAATGCGTGCGCGAGTACCCGAAGTAGACGATCAGGCCGACCACCAGCCAGATCACGAAACGCGCCCAGGTCTCCCAGGGCAGCGACCAGATCAGATACAGCGAGAACCCGATCCCGATCAGCGGTACGACCGGCATGAACGGCAGGCGGAACTCGCGCGGCTCCTCGGGGCGGGTGCGCCGCAGCACGATCACCGCCACCGACACCACGATGAACGCCATCAGGATGCCGATATTGGTCAGCTCGGCGACCACCGTGATGTCCAGCAACCCGGCCATCAGCGCCGAGCCGATGCCGACGATCCAGGTCACCCGGGTGGGCACCTTGCGGACCGGATGGGTCTTGGCGAACCACGCCGGCAGCAGCCCGTCGCGGCTCATGGCGAACCAGACCCGGGTGACGCCGAGCATGAAGGTGAGCACCACGGTGACGATGCCGATGATGGCGCCGACCGCGATGATGTTCGCCACGCCCGGTTGCCCGACCGACTCGAAGGCGGTGGAGAACCCGCTGGTCGGACTGATCTCGGTGTACTTCTGCATGCCGGTGAGCACCAGGGTGGCCAGGACGTAGAGCACCATGGCGATGGCCAGCGAGTAGATGATCGCCTTCGGCAGGTGCTTCTTGCCCTCGGTGGACTCCTCGGCGGCGGTGCTCATCGCGTCGTAGCCGAACACGGCGAAGAAGACGGTGGCCGCGCCCGTCCACACCGCGCCGGTGCCGAACGGGAAGTAGGGGGTGTAGTTCGAGCTGTCGATGTGGAACACGCCGAGCACGATGATCAGCACGACGAGCGCGACCTTGATGCCGACCGCGACGGTCTCGAACCGGCCGACGCTGCGGATACCGCGGGAGAGCAGCCACGCCGTGCCGAGGCAGAACAGCATGGCGAAGACGTCGACGACGTGGCCCTCGCCGGTGCCCGCGGCGCCCAGCATCCAGTCCGGCAGCATGATGTCGACCTGTTCCAGCAGGAACTTGAAGTACCCGGAGACGCCGATGGCCACCACCGCCGCGACCGCGATGTACTCCAGCAGCAGATCCCAGCCGATGAACCAGCCCGCGATCTCGCCGAGCGACACGTACCCGTAGGTGTAGGCGGACCCGGCCTTGGGCACCATTCCGGCGAACTCGGCGTAGCACAACGCGGCGGCGGCGCTGGCCACGCCCGCGATGAGGAACGAGATCAACACCGAAGGTCCGGTGACGGAGTGCGCCACCGCGCCGGCCAGGGTGAAGATGCCCGCGCCGATGATGCCGCCGACGCCGATCGCGGTGAGCTGCCACAATCCGAGCGACCGGGACAGTTGCTCGTCGGCGGGAGTGCCTTCGTCCTCGACCTCGCCTAGCGGTTTCCGGCGGGTCATCTGGGCGCGTAAATGCGCGAGGGACATGGTGATCCTTTCGTCCACTGCGTACGCGACGAGGCGGTCAGCAGATCGCCTTTCGTGCTCCTCAATACGACCACAGGGACGGGGAGATCGATCGGCTGAAGAAAATAAAGTTCGTGCGCCCGCTCAGCGGTCGCGGCCGAAGGAGCGCAGGAAGAACGCGATGTTGGCCGGGCGCTCGGCCAGCCTGCGCATGAAGTAGCCGTACCACTGGTCTCCGTAGGGCACGTAGACCCGCAGTGCGTGGCCCGCTGCGGCCAGGCGCCGCTGTTCGGCGTCGCGGATGCCGTGCAACATCTGGAATTCGAAATCGCCGGACTTGCGGCCGCTTTCCCATACGTGGCGCAGCGCCGCATCGATCAGCGCCGGGTCGTGCGTGGCGATCATCGGGTAGCCTTTGCCGTCCATCAGGATCCGCAGGCAGCGCAGGTAGGACTCGTCCACCGCGGAGCGGCTCTGGTAGGCCACCGACGCGGGTTCGCGGTATGCGCCCTTGCACAACCGGATCCGTGATCCGGGGCCGGCGAAGGTCCGGCAATCGTCCTCGGTGCGCTTCAGATAGGCCTGCAGGACCGTGCCGAGCCACGGGAAGTCCAGCCGCAGCTCGCGCACGATCGACAGCGTCGCGTCGGTGGTCGTGTGGTCCTCGGCGTCCACGGTCACCCAGACTCCGGCCGCCTTCGCCGCCGTGCAGATCTCGTAGGCGTGTTCGCGGGCGATGGCGTATCCGTTCTGTGGAAGCGACTGCCCCAGGGCGGAGAGCTTGAGCGACACCTCCAGCCGCGGCACCGGCGCCTGGTCCGTGGCGCGCAGTTCGGCCAGCGCCGACAGCAGCCGCAAGTAGTGCGCGACGGTTGCGCGGGCATGGTCGAAATCGGTGGTGTCCTCGCCGAGGTAATCGATGGTCACGCAGCGGCCGGAGCCGAGCAGCGCCGACGCCGCGTCGACCGCGTCGCCCTCGGTCTCGCCCGCGACGAACCGGTCGACCAGCTTCTTGGTGGTGGCGGCGCGGGTGATCGCGCGCTCCACGCGCGGGGAACGGGAGGCCGCCAGCAGGGCGGGCCGCAGCAGTCCGGAGAAGGCCATCACAACTCCTGGTGCGGGTAGCGGTGGTCGGTCGCGGGAACGAAGGTTTCCTTGATCGTGCGAGCGGAGGTCCAGCGCAGCAGGTTCTGTGCCGAGCCTGCCTTGTCGTTGGTGCCGGACGCGCGCGACCCGCCGAACGGCTGCTGGCCGACGACCGCGCCGGTGGGTTTGTCGTTGACGTAGAGGTTGCCCGCCGCGAAGCGCAACCGGTCCATGGCCGTGCCGATCGCCGCGCGGTCCTGGGCGATGACCGCGCCGGTCAAGCCGTAGGGCGAGCCGCGGTCGATCAGGCCGAGTGTGGACTCGAACGAGCCGCGGACCGAGTCGTCGTAGACGTGCACGGCCAGGATCGGCCCGAAGTACTCGGTGCGGAATGCCTCGTCGCCCGGATCGTCGCCGAGCAGCACGGTCGGCTCGACGAAATAGCCGACGCTGTCGTCGGCGTGACCGCCCGTGGCGATGGTCAGGCCGGGGGTCGCTTTCGCTCGGGCGAGAGCGTCCGCGTTCTTGGCGAAAGCCCGCCGATCGATGAGGGCTCCCCCGAAGTGGCCGAAGTCGGTGACGTCGCCGTAGCTCAGCGCGCCGACCCGGTCGATGAACTCGCGGCCCATCCGGTTCCATACCGAGCGCGGGAGGAATGCCCGCGAGGCGGCCGAGCACTTCTGGCCTTGGTAGTCGAACGCGCCGCGGATCAGGGCGGTGCTCAGCACCTCGGGGTCGGCGGAGCTGTGCGCCACGACGAAGTCCTTGCCGCCGGTCTCGCCGACCAGGCGCGGGTAGGCGTCGTAGTGGTCGAGGTTCGCCGCGACGGCGCGCCAGAGGTGCCGGAAGGTCGCGGTGGACCCGGTGAAGTGGATGCCCGCGAGCCGGCGGTCGGCCAGTGCCACCTGCGAGACCTCGGGGCCCGTGCCGTGCACCATGTTGATCACGCCGGGCGGCAACCCCGCCGCCTCCAGCAGTCTCATCGTCCAGTACGCCGCCACCGACTGGGTGACGGCCGGCTTCCACACCACCGTGTTGCCCATCAGCGCGGGCGCGGTGGGCAGGTTGCCCGCGATGGCGGAGAAGTTGAACGGCGTGATCGCGTAGACGAAGCCCTCGAGCGGCCGGTAGTCCATCCGATTCCACACCCCGGGCGACGAGATCGGCTGATCGGCCAGGATCCGGCGCGCGAAGTGCACGTTGAACCGCCAGAAGTCCACCAGCTCACACGGCGTGTCGATCTCGGCCTGGTAGGCCGTCTTGGACTGGCCCAACATCGTTGCCGCCGCGATGGTTTCGCGCCACGGTCCGGCCAGCAGGTCGGCGGCGCGCAGGAAGATCGCGGCGCGCTCGGCGAACGGCAGCGCCCGCCAGCCCGGCGCCGCGGCGCTCGCCGCCGTGATGGCGTCGCGGACCTCGCCCGGGCCTGCCGTGGTGAGCGTGCCCAGCACGGCGGCGTGCCGGTGCGGCTGCACCACCGCGATGCGCTCGCCGGAACCGTGCCGGTGCGCGCCGCCGATGACGTGGGCGACGTCGGTCGGCGTCGCGGCGAGTTCGGCCAGCTTCACCCGCAGGCGCTCGCGTTCCGCCGTGCCCGGCGCGAAGCTGCCCACCGGTTCGTTGACCGGCGGGGGCGGGGACACGACGGCATCCATGGAACCTCCTGGCGTTAGATGATTTTTCGGTAGGGGGAAGTCAACACCGGAAAACTGCCCGGAGAATGAGTCGATCGGACAAAGATGGGGCAAGTGTGTTGTCGAGTTGGCTGAAGGACGGGAACGTGGGCGCGGAGGGTGATCAGGTCGCCGCGGAGACCGACCTGTTCGCGCTGGCGCAGATGATCGCGGACAACGCGGGCGGGATGGTGACGATCGAGGACCCGGTGTCGCACGTGCTCGCGTACTCGGCGTCCGATGAGAACGCCGACGAGTTGCGCGTGCGCTCGATTCTCGGCCGGGAGGGCCCGCGGGAGTATCTGAGTCTGCTGCGGCAGTGGGGTGTGTTCGATCGGCTGCGTAACACCGACGAGGTCGTCGACGTGCCCGCGCACGACGAACTGAACATCAAGCGCAGGCTGGTGATCGGGATCCGCCGTCCCGCGGACGCGCAGGCGCGCGGCCCGCGCGTGCTCGGCGCGATCTGGCTGCAGCAGGGTGATCGGCCCTTCCACCCGGACGCGGCCGAGATCCTGCGCGGCGCGGCGGCCATCGCGGCACGCCTCATCTCCCGAAGCCTCGACACGCCGACCACCGAAGCGCTGCTGATCCGGCGTCTGTTCGGCGCGGGCGGGCCCACGGTCGACGCCGCGGCGGTCGCGAACACGCTGCACCTGCACTCGGCCGGCCCGGCGGCGGTGATCGGGTTCGCGCCCATGGCGGGCGAGCGGGCGCCGGGCGCCGCGGTGGGCGGCGTACTCCGCCTGCGTGCGGGGGCTTTTCGCGGTGACTCGGTGACCACCACGATCGGCGACCGCTTCTACGTGCTGCTGCCCGGTTACCGTTCCGCGCAGGCAGTGACGGCCTGGGCGCGTCAGCTGATCGATGGGTTCGAAGGCCGGCACTCGCTGGCGCTCCGGGCCGCGATCGCCTGCCCGGTGCCCGATCTCGGCCGGGTGGCCGAGGCGCGCGCGGAAGTCGATCGGGTCCTGGACCGCACCGGCGCGACCGCGTCGCAGCGCCGGGTGACCACCCTGGCCGAGGCGCGGACCGCGGTGCTGCTCGGTGAAGTGCTCGATCTCGTCGGAGCCCGGGCGGAATTGCACGATCCGCGGCTGCGCGCGCTGTTGGACTACGACCGCAAGCATTCCGCGAGCCTGCGCGACAGTGTCGAGACCTACCTGCGCGCACACGGCGACGTGCGCGACGCCGCCACGGCGCTGCGCGTGCATCCGAACACGCTGCGCTACCGGCTGCGCCGGGTCGAGGACATCCTCGGCATGAACCTCGACGACCCCGCCGACCGCCTGCTGCTGGAGATCCAGCTGGCCCTGCACCGCCGTGCACGCCCGGCCGAGTAGCGAGAGACGGTGGGGCGGGGCGGTTCGAGATCGTCTGCCGCCACGGCGGCCGAATCTGCCCGCTCCCTGGCGCACTCGTGTCGCGGTCGACCACACGCAGTCCGTGCGGCCCGGTGTTTCGACGATCGTGTCCAGCCGACTCGGCGTGCTCCACCAGCGCTTGATGCGATCGGCACGGGTGCCGCCTACCGGGAAGGTAGCGACGACGGCACCGTTCCGGCGTTGGCCGGGTCAGGCAGGCGTGCGATCCCTCGATTCCACCGGCCATCGGATACCCCGCGCGACAAAGGAATTCGGAAAGTCGGCCGGGTCGAACGCTCAGTGAGTTCGCGGCCGCGCCGGGCGCGTATCGCCGAAGCATCCGAAACCGCACTGCGACAGGACTTTCCATCGTCACCGCGGATCGGACCTGACCGGGCAGGCGCCTCCGGACGCCCGCTCCCGCGAGGCGGCTCGCCGAGCGGTGCCCCGCGTCCATGCCGCGATCTGGAGGTGGTGGTCGCGACACCCTCGAGCAGCGGGGTGTTCCGGATCGGCTGATCCTGACTCGTGGGCCGGCTCTGACCGCACCACCAGGCCCGGGACCTGCGCCGACGGCGAATCGGCTGCTGACCGGCGCGCTGCGCGATACGCCTGCCGAAGGGGTGCGCCGCGGCCTACAGTTGAGCGCAGGAACCCGGGTCACGGCCCCGGGAAGGCGTTCGGCTCGGTCCGCGCCGGACACCCTCCGGGTCCCCGTCACGGAGGACGAGATGACGACGCGACGTCAGACGCTGGAGGTGGGGTCGCGATTCGGGCCGTATCGCCTGGATCGCCTGATCGGTCGTGGCGGCATGGGCGAAGTGTTCGAGGCCTACGACACCGTCAAGGACCGCACCATCGCGCTGAAGGTGCTGCCCGAGCGGCTGCACGACGACCCGGTCTTCCGGGAGCGGTTCCGGCGCGAATCGCATGTCGCGGCGCGTTTGCAGGAACCGCACATCATCCCGATCCACGACTACGGCGAGATCGACGGCCGGCTGTTCATCGATATGCGCCTCGTCGGCGGCGACAGTTTGCGCGCGTTGCTCACCGCGCGGGCCCCACTGGAGCCGGAGCGGGCGGTCGCGATCATCCGGCAGGTCGCCGCCGCGCTGGACGCCGCACACGCCGACGGCTTGGTGCACCGCGACATCAAGCCGGACAACATCCTGCTCACCCCCGACGGCTTCGCCTACCTGGTGGACTTCGGTATCGCGCAGTCGGCCACCGGGGAGAGCCTCACCAGCACGGGCTCGGCGATCGGATCGTTCCACTACATGGCGCCGGAGCGGTTCCACTCCCGCGCGGTCACCCCCGCCGCCGACGTCTACGCCCTGACCTGCGTGCTGTACGAATGCCTCACCGGTTCGCGGCCCTTCCCGAAGGACACCGAAGCGCAGATCATCTCCGCGCACCTGTTCGAGCCGCCGCCACGGCCGCATGAATGCCGCCCCGGACTGCCCGCCCGATTGGACGAGGTGGTCGCGCGCGGCATGGCCAAGGACCCGCAGGCGCGCTACGCCACGGCAGGAGAGCTCGGAGCGGCCGCGCAGGCGGCGGTCGTCTCGAGCCGCTCCCCGGAGACGCCGACGGAGCCGGAGGATAAGGGTCCGCCGACCGCCGCGGGCCCGCCACCAGACCGGTCCGGCGCGACGACCGGGCCGGGCGGCCGCGACGACGGGCGACCCCGTCGCCGACGCGTGCTGCGCGTTCTCGCGTTGCTGGGTGTGGTCCTCCTGGCCGCCGTGCTCGGCCTGCTCGGATGGGAGCTGACCCGGCCCACCACCGGCGCCGCCGTCCCCGACGCGAGCGCTCCGGACGGCCCGGACATCGAGCTGCTGTCACTGGTGGGCCCTTCTGGTTACAAACGCGCGAACTGTGTGCACGAGAACCCCGATCCACCGACCGCCGCCGTGGTGTTCTGTGCCGCGAATCCGGCCGCGAGCGATCCCGCGGCGCGGTTCCTGCGGTTCCGGACCGTCGACCAGCTGCGCGGCTACATCTCCTCCTTGCTCACCGGCCTGCAGGGACGCAATTGCCCCGGAGACCCTCCGGGACAGGACGGACCGATGCTGCGGGACGGCGCGGAAGTCGGCCGCAAATCGTGTTTCCTGAGCAAGGTGGACGATCCCGCCGCGCCGCGTCCGGCACTGCTGGTGACAGACGAGCAGGCGTTGGCCGCCGCGGTGTACCTCTGGGATCCGGCCGACCAGCCGCACCGCGACTATGTGGCCGCTCGCAACGGTTTCGGATTCCGTACCTCCGACATGGCCCGGGATCCCGACTATTTCACCCAGGCCGATCGTGCGGTGCTCAACCATCTGGCCGGTGATTTCGGCCCGGCCAATTGCCGCCATGCCGACCCGCCGCCCGGCCCTGTGGACGCGGTGCTGGGCTGCGGCACGAAGGCCGGGTTCCCCGCCGCGGAGTTTTACGGGTTCCCGGACGAGGAGTCGGCGATGTATCTGTACGAGGCGAACCGCGGACAGTTCTCGGGCCATGTCTGCGGTACCGGCGACCCTGGCGACGACGCCTGGCGGCAGAACGGCAACGTCCTCGGCCGCGTCTTCTGCTATCCGAACACCGACCCCGCGCTGGGCCCCAGCTGCCTGTTCGTGATCCACCAGAAGTTCGCGATTGCCGGACATTTCTGCACGCTGCGCGCCGATCACCCGGATCAGGGACCGAAGAGCGAAGCCGAACTGACCGCATGGTTCCACAAGTACTTCGGCTGACTTCGCCGCCTGCGGGTCGTCGTCGGCGCTCGCTCGTCCCGGTGTCGGCTGCCCCAGCGGTCCAACGCGTTCGGTCTCCGCTGACGATCCGTACTACCTTGCCGGCGAACAGCGGATGGTCATGTCTCTAGCGGTCGCGTGGGGCGTCGGCATTCGTCTCTTTCGGGATCGTCCGCCACATGGGGGCGGGACGTGCGCCCTGCCGGTGCAGTTCCAGCAGGCGCGGCCGGGCGCGGTCCCAGAACAGGCGGATGATCCTGCCTTGCGCCTCGGCCACCCCGGTCAGCGGGCGTGTCGATTCGGCGCTCGTCACCAGCAGCTCGATCAGGCGCTGCTTTCGCACGTCCGGAGGCGGATGGGAACCGAGTTGACGCGCCCGCTCCGCACCGGTCTCCAGCACCGACAACGCGCGATCCATCACGTCCACGACATCGAAGTACAAGCCGATGCCCAGGAAGGCGCCTACCAAGTCGATGTTGTCGGCGTCGGTGAAACCGGCCGTCGCGAGAATGCCCAAGCTGATCTCGTCGGCCAGGAACTCCTGTTGCCAGGAGTACGTGAGGGATTCGACATCGGGAACCGGCAGCATTTCCGCGCGTGGCGTCGCGCCATGGGCGTGCACCAGGAGGTGCGCGTACGCCCGGCCCAGGACGAAACGGAGGAGGAAATCACGCAGGTCCGCGGCGAAGTCGAGCGGACCGCCCGACAGCCCGCCGATCGCATGGCCGACGACGCTGCCGGTCATGGCGTACACGCTGACGATCTCGGCGAAGCGCGCGACGAGCATCGGCTCGGCATCCAATCGCTCGGCCGCGGCGGACTCGTCGAAGGTGAAGCTGGTTCGACCGCTCGCCTCGGTGCGCCGCTGCGGCAGGGCCGACAGAACTGCTGCACCGAACTTGAACGCGAACAGCGACAGCTCGTCTTCGACGAGCATCAGGCAGGTGCCCCGAGTCGCCCAATGGCCCGGCACGGGTGCGAGCACCGCGTCGAGCCGACCCGTCCGGAGGTGGCCGACGAGCGGGTGGGGAAATTCGGTCACCTGCGCCTGCAACGCGCTCTGGGTCCAGCCCAGCACGTCGGAGAACAGGTCGCCCACGTCTCGCGGATCGCGACCCAGATGCACCGTCGCCGCTCGCGGATCGTCGGCTCGCTCGACGCGGAGGAAGCGATCCAGCTCGGTTCCCAGAGCGGCCGGCTCGACTCGAGCGCGGGCGCCGAGCAGAGCGTCGGTCCGCGCCAGCAGATTCCGGTAGTAGTGCGACGCGGCTTCGTCAGGGGGTAGCGACCCCGGATCGAGCGGAGGCTCGGGCGTAGGCGCTTCCTTCGGGATGGTTCGCCAGCTGCGGGCGGGTCGCACGCCACGCTCGCGCAGGTCCAGCAGGCGCGGTCGCGTGCGTTCCCACAGCAGACGCACGACGTCCGCCTGGATCTCGGCGTTCTTCAGCGCCCCTCGGAACCGTTCGGCCTTCTCCCGCTCGTCCGTGCCATCGACGCGAGCCAGCTGCTCGAGCGACTCCCGCATTCGCCGCCTGCGCAGCGAGGACGGCGGGTGCGAGCCCAGCTGGCGGACGTTCTCGTCGCCGGTTTCCAGCAGGGACACCGCACGGTCCATGACGTCCAAGGCGTCGAAGAACAGGCTGATGCCCAGAAAACTCAACTCGACCGGATATGCGTCGGTGCAGTTGATCGCCAAACCCATGCCGATGAAGTCGGCTTCGAGTTCCTGCTTCCACGAGTAGGTCAGCGTGCCGACGTCCTCGATCGGCAGGACACCTCGGCTCGACGCCGTCTTGTGCAGATGGCCGAGCAGGATGTGCCCGTACTCGTGGCCGATCACGAAGTTTTCCAGGGACTGTCCCAACATGTTCGCGAAGTTGAGATAGCCCGGAGGCAGCATGGGATAGGACTCGGTCCGATCGAACCGGCCGGTCACGGCGTAACCGGTGACGGCGTCGACGAAACGAGCGAGGACATCCGGATCGGACTCGATCCGCTCGGTCACAGCGGACACACCGAGCTGATAGTCGTGCAGATGTCCGTCGTGCACGGGGCCGCGCGGGATCGCCCAGGCGACCGCCGCGCTCAGCTTGTGCCAGAACTGCTCCATCTGGTCCTCGACGAGCACCAGGTAGGCATCCGAGCGCCCCGGCGTCAGCGTGCACACGGCATTGAGCTGCCCGGTTCGCAGCGGGCGCACCAACGGGCGCGCGCCGATCCGGGGCAAGCCGTTCGGGAACATGATCGGGATGGCCGCTTCGATCCGGTCCTGGATTCTGCTCAGCAGTTCGACGTTGACCTCGTCGCGGCCCGCGCGACCGCGCATGAACTGGGCGACCACACGCTCCGCTTCCGCCCGGAGCTCCGGAGTGACCCCCGGGGCCGCGTAGTCCCGCATGATCCGTTCGAGCAGTTCCGTCGCCCTGACCTCGAATTCGGCCAGGCCGGCCCCGGCGAGATCGCCGGGCTCGGGCTCCTCCAGTGCCGCCCGCAGCTGCTCGTAATACCGTTGTGCTGCTTGCTGGGCGTCACCGTGCACCTACGCGCCCCCCTCGGGAGCCGGATCGCCGTCGATCGTCTCGACCGCGATATCCGCCGTCTCTATCGCGATGTCCGCGCCGAACCTTTCGGTCACCGCCCGAGTGACCTCCTCCGCGCTGCCGCCGCTGGAAAGCAACTGCGGCAGTGTGGATACCACCTTGCCGAACATGCCCTCCGGCTCCCTCACCTCGACGGTCACCTTGCCGTCGACGGTGACGATCACGACGGTGCCATACACGACATCCGGGGTGCGGTAGAACGCCTTCGGCGCGCCCGGCCGCAGGTCGATCACCTGACCACCTTTGCGCTGCTCCAGGATGTGCAATACCGCCCCGACGGCGGCCGCGGCGCCGATCAGCAGCAGGGTCACGGTCGTGACCGGCTCGATTCCGCGCCGCGGGACCTCCTGCACCTCGACGCCGTGGGCCGCTGCCACCGCGCGTGCCGACGGCACCTCCCGCGGGTCCAGGACGACGGCCTGCGTCTGCGACGGCTCGTTCACCGAAATTCCCCCTGCGCGAAGACGATCGAGTCAGACCAACAGCGTGCCACAACCTTCCGGTCCTTGCCACGCCGTCGGGGGATCTCCGGCAACTCGGTGACGAGTTGGGGTACACCGGCACCGCCACCGCGCCCAGGCCCGCCGGCGCGCAATCCGAGCAGCACCCGGACCGGCTCGTGCGGCCGAGCACCACGACCCGCTCGTCGGCCGGTGGGTCGCATCAACGCGATCGGCGCGCGGTGGCTTCCACCAGGCCGCATCATCCGCCGTGAACGGCTCAGAACCGCAGTTCGCGGATGGTGTCGAGGTCGATGCCGTGGCGTGCGTAGATCTTGATCGTGTTCTCGCCGGTGAGATCGGCTTCGGTGTAGCCGAGCAGCCCGGCGACCCGGATCACTTCCTCCTTGGTCGCGGCTTCGATCTCCAGGTACGGCGGAATGCGGGGCCAAGTGTCGATTTCCAGTTGCGCGCCGTCGAGTTCGAAACTGATCCGCTCGGTTTCCTGGTAGGACTTCGCGGTGAAGCCCAGCGTTTCGAGCAGGGCGTTGGTGGTGGCGAAGTCGTCGACGCCCACCTCGACTTCATGGGTGCCGTCGATGGCATCGCCGGTGATCTGCTTGACGGCGAGCGTGATCCCGTTCCCGTTGTCCCGCAGCCTGATCCACTTCGACTCATCGCCCGGCGTGATGTCGTAGACGTAGCGGCGCATGAAACGCTCGCCGAGTTTGCGTCCACCCTTGTCCAGGATGTGCTGTTCGACGGCGACTGGGTCGATGTCGAGGATCTTGGCTTCGTGCTCGATGGGCAAGCTGGCTCCTGTCCGGGCCGGTCGGCGAACATGTCCGGCGCGCCGGGGTGGCGAGCCGCTGATCCGAGCCTAGGTTGCTCGGTAGCGGCGGGCTGTGGTGCCGACGATTTCGGCGAAGGCCGCGATGAAGCTGCTGGGATCGGCCCACCCGCACGCGTGAGCGATATACGTCGTGTCGTGGCCGTCGGCGAGCAGGACGAGCGCGTGATAGATGCGCAGCTGGCTACGCCACTCGTAGAAGGTCATCCCGAGTTCGTTGTGGAGCAGCCTGCTCAGAGTGCGGGCGCCGGCTCCGATCGTCCGTCCGAGTTCGGTCAGCGAGCTGTTGCCGGCGGGCTTCTCGCGCAGTATCCGCGCCAGGGCGTGCAACCGGTCGTCGCGCGGTTCCGGCAGGACCAGCGGCTGTTCGGGTGCTTCGTGGAGTTCATCGAGGACAACCCGGCGCGGTCGTGGTTGCTCGCGGCGCGGTCGCTGTCGCGTGGACTCGTGAAGCCGAGCAGGGCTTCGCGGGCGAGGGCGGAGGCAGTGAACACGGCCGGATGGGCCGGCAGGAGGCGGGCCAGGGAGGCTGTCCGCCCGGGTGGTCCCGAGACGCTGGAGATCCGTAAGGTGCCGATACCACCCGTCCGGGAGGGCTGGAGCCTGATCCAGGTGAAGGGCGCGGGCTCGAACCGGTCCGAGCTGAGAACCCGGCAAGGGCATTCGCCGAATGCGACATTTCCCCGTGTCCTCGGGATCGAATGCGTCGGAATCGTGGCGGCGTCGACCGATCCAGGCTTACCGGAGGGGACGAGCCGTCGCGGCGGTGATGGGTGAGATGGGCCGGGAAGTCGACGGCGGCTACGCGGAATACGCGTTGCTGCCGAATTCGCTGCTGATGCCGGTCGCCACCGCGTTGCCCTGGCAGGTCTTGGCCGCGCTGCCCGAGACGTACCTGACCGCGTGGGGCGCGCAAGGATGGTGGCATTACGAAGTCGGCTCTGGCGGTGGAACGCCTAGCCTCGAGCAGCGGACCGGCGGTGGCGTGGACTCGGTGAGTGGTGTCCACGCCACCGGTGGTGGCTCAGCGTCATCGCCGCCGTCGGGGTGTCGACGTGCTCGCACCGTATTGACCCACCAGCGCGATACCGACTCCGATCATGAAGACCACGAAACCGTTTGTGGCATCGTTCATGTGGCCCGGGGTGTGCTGGGCAATCGCGATTCCGGCCAGCGCCCAGCCGATTACGCCGATCGTCGTGCCGATCCAGATCAGGACTCTGCTCCACAGAGGCGCCCGCGACAGATCGCCTGGAGCCGGAGAATCGTAGGTCGTGTGGTAGACGTCGTCACCAGCGGTCATGCCATCTCCACCGGTGACGATTCGGCTGCCGTGGGTGGCGGTGTTGATGATGGTCGAGCCGTTCATCCGGTCGAGTCGGTCTCGGAGTTCGGCGAGTTCGCGGGCGAATTCCGCGTCGGCGGATGCCGCGCGTTCGATCTCATCGGCGAGTTGGCGGCGTGCTGCCATGCTGGCCGGGTTTCGGTCGAGGTCGTCGAGTGCGCGCCGTCCCAGCCGGCGCGTGACCGCGCCGGTGAGAGCCGTCAGTCCTTGATCCAGTGATCGGTCGACCAATCGTCCACCGGCTGCCCCCAGCGCCGCAGCCACATATGCGGCAACGACCATTCCGTCGATCATGTCAGTCTCCTCCACAGCCGCCCCGGCAGCACAATCATCTCATCGAACGGGCCACCGGCGTTGTTTCATACATTCCGACTGAAGATCGATCGCACCGAATTCGTTACCAGCCCTGGAGTTAGCGGTCTGAATGCCAGGAGTTGGACACGATCGCGCACCGTGGATATCCAAAAGCCATACCGGCGGCTTGTTTTCAACCGACCGGCGAAAATGTCTTGATCCAGTAGTCTTCCAGTAAACCGCCGCAGGCGACGAGCTCGAATTTCCCCGCGGATCTCACTGGTCGCAACACAGACCGGCTGGATCACCGCAGGGCGACCGAGCGTTCGAACTGGTTGCGACCTACCGGCGGCGTCTGGGCGTCGACGTTCTCGCGCCGAGTTCGGCGAAGGTCATGAGAACACCGCCGATGAGGAAGAACGGCAGCAAATCGAACTGTCCCGACACCGACGCGCCCTGGGACATGCCGATCAGACCGCCGACGAAGCCGATACCGACGAACGTCAAGCCGATCCACAACAGTGCCTTGGTCCAGCTCGGAGCTCGGGACAGATCCTCATCCGACGCTATGTCGTAAGTGGTGTTGTGAATGCTGCCTCCGGCCGTGATGCCTTTGCTGCCGGTGACGATCCGGCTGCCGTGGGTCGCGGTGTTGATCACGGTTGCGCCGTTCAGCCTGCCGAGCGTGGCTTGCAGGGCCGCGAGTTCGCCGGCGAATTCCGCGTCGGCGGCCGCCGCGCGTTCGATTTGATCGGCGAGTTGGCGGCGTGCTGCCATGCTGTCCGGGTTCTGATCGAGGTCGTCGAGTGCGCGCCGTCCGAGCCCGCGCGTGACCGCGCCGGTGAGAGCGGTCAATCCTTGATCCAGCGATGGGTCCACGGCCCGTCCGCCCGTCGCTCCCAATGCCGCAGCCACGTATGTGGCGACAACCATTCCGTCGATCATGTCAACTTCCTCCGCGGCCGCCCCGGCAACATAATCGTGTCATCGAACGAACAACATGGGGCGTTTCAGATATTCCGAGCCCAAAGTCGTTCGTAGGCAGAGCGAACGCGCCGAGCGCCTTCGGTGGGACCCGTTCGGCGACAACCGCGTGCCATCCGGTCTGCCGCAGTCCGATCACCGCGACAGGCCGGTGATCCCGAGCCCGACGACCACCGGGCATTTCCGTATGGCGCCGTTTCCTCCCTTCTCGAGCGGCGGCCCGGTCAGTCCGGGACGACGACCGCACGGGTGCGCCCTCGATGCGCCCAGGCCTCGCCGACGCGGCTGAGCGGGTAGTCGGTGTACGGCGCGTCGAAGGTGCCGTTGGCGAACCTGGCGAGGACATCGGGAAGCTCGGCGATCATCGCGGCCTTCGAAACCGAGCCCGCGCCGCTGCCGCTGATCCGGATTCGCCTGCCGCGCAGCAGAGCCGCGGGCAACGCCGCCTCGGTTCCGGCGAGCGAGCCGATCTGCACGTAGTCGATCGCCGTGCGGTCGTCGTCCGTGCCGCGCTTCTCCAGTGCGGCGAAGGTGGCCTCGGCGACGGGACCCCACACGAAGTCGAGCACGAGCGTGGGCTGCGCCTCGGCGACGACCGCGGCGAGGGTGGCCCCGGCGACGGGAGTGGGGGCCGAGAGCGGAACGGTGACGGCGCCGAGATCTCGCAGTCGCTCCAGCGCCGCGTGGTCGCGCCCGGCCGCGATGACCTGTTTCGCGCCGAGAGACATCGCCGCCCGCACGGCGAGGCCGCCGGACAGGCCGGTCGCCCCGAGCACCAGCACGGTGCCGAGTTCGCCCGTCTCCTTGCGGTGGGTGGTCAGGGGCATCCAGCCCGACAAGGCGGGGTTCACGCCGGCGGCGGTCGCGAGCGGATCGGCCCCGGCGGGCAGCTCCACCTCGAACGGGGTGACCAGCTGTTCGGCCATCGTTCCCCACGGCGCCCGGGCGAGGCCCGTGTAGACCAGCCGCCCGTCGTCGGTCCGGGCCACCGCGTCGACGCCCGGCACGAGGGGGTAGGCGTGGTCGCTGCCGTAGTGGCGGCCGGAGGCCAGCCCGCGGACGACGTGGTGCAGACCCGCGCCCACGAGTCTCAGCGGCGCCCGGTCCGGCCGCTGTTCCGGGTCGGGAAAGTCCGCGCAGATCGGTGTCGCTCCTGGGGTGTTGACGACTGCAGCACGCATGCCAGTCTCCTTAACTAAGTTAGGTTTACCGCGTCATTCACCTTGCCTGAACTTTGTTAAGGTGTCAACCGTGGCAAAGGGCATCACCCGGGAGCGGATCGTGGCGGCGGCGCTCGAGCTGCTCGACGACGAGGGCATGGACGCGCTCACCGTCCGCGCGCTGGCTTCCCGGCTCCAGGTGAAGGCCCCGGCGCTGTACTGGCATGTGCGCAACAAGCAGGAACTGCTCGACGAGATGAGCACGTTCGTGATGCGCCGCGTCACCGACGCCCTCTCGGCCATCGCTTCCGGCGCCGACTGGCGTGCCGACCTAGCCGCCTACGCCCGCGTCTTGCGCGCGGAATACCTGCGCCACCGGGACGGCGCGCGCATCTTCAGCGGCACGCGCTTCTCCGACCCCGACGTGGTGAGAGCGAAGGAGTCCTGGCTCGCGCGCTTGACCGCGGCCGGGTTCTCCCTGGCGGAGGCGGACGATGCCCTCGACCTGGTCACCGCGTACGTCGTCGGCTTCGTTATCGAGGAACAGGAACGCAGCCAGTCGGCCGGCGCCGACCCGGCCCGGTACTCGCTCGTCGAACGCGACGAGTGGCTGGGTGCAGGCGCCGATCTGGTCAAGGCCGCCGGGCACCTCCGCGACGACGGTGACAGCAGGTTCGAACGGCAGCTCGGCGTCGTCCTCGACGGGCTCGCGGCCAGGTTGCGCTGACGGCTCCGCCCAGGTCGCCAGGCCGGGGCGGTAGACCTGCACGCGAAGCCCGGGATTCGCCGCGGCGCGGAAACCCGGACTGTGGAATGCATCGGGCTGTGGAATGCATCGACTCGGATGGCGCCTCGGCCTCGGCCTCGGCTCGGGTCGGCCGCGTCGCTGTCGCCCGGCGACGATTCGTGCTATCGAGAACGGATGACGCCGACGCGCTCCTTCTACGATGTCGTGATCGTCGGTGGCGGGCACAACGGTTTGGTGGCCGCCGCGTATCTGGCGCGGGCCGGGCGGTCGGTGCTGGTGCTCGAGCGGCAGCCGCATGTCGGTGGCGCGGCGGTGTCCGAGCGGGTGTTCGCGGGCGTCGACGCCCGGTTGTCGCGGTACTCGTATCTGGTGAGCCTGTTGCCGCGGTCGATCGTGACGGATCTGGGCTTGCGGTTCGAGACGCGGCGGCGGACCGTCTCGTCCTACACGCCGGTCGGCGACGGGGGCCTGTTCGTCTCGTCCGACCAGGCGCGCACGGAGGCGAGTTTCGCGCGGCTGACCGGCTCCGACCGGGAATTCCGTGCGTGGCAGCGGTTCTACGCGAGCACGGGGCAGCTGGCTCGGCGGGTCTTCCCGACGCTGACCCGGCCGCTTCCGTCCGAGGAGGCGCTACGGCACATCGTCGACGACGCGGCCACCTGGGAGGCGCTGTTCGAGCGACCGCTGGGCGAGACGATCGAATCCACCTTCGCGGACGACACCGTGCGCGGCGTGGTCCTCACCGACGCGCTGATCGGCACCTTCACCCACGCGCACGATCCGTCGCTGCGGCAGAACCGCTGCTTCCTCTACCACGTCATCGGCGGCGGCACCGGTGACTGGGACGTGCCGATCGGCGGCATGGGCGCGCTCACCGACGCACTGGCCGAGGCGGCGCGCGCGGCAGGAGCGGAGATCGTCACCGGGTGCGAGGTGACGAGCGTCGAAACCGACGGCGAAACAGCGGAAGTCGGTCACCCGGACGGCAAGGTCGCAGCGCGGCACGTCTTGGCGAACGTCGCGCCGTACACGCTCGCCGGATTGCTCGGCGCGCCGCTGCCGCCGAAACCCGAAGGCGCGCAGGTGAAGATCAACATGCTGCTGCGGCGTCTTCCGCGTCTGCGTGACGCCGAAGTCGATCCTCGGGAGGCCTTCGCCGGGACTTTTCATATCGGCGAGTCGTACGCCCAGCTCGACCGGGCCTACGGCGAAGCCGCGATCGGCCGCGTCCCCTCGGCGCCGCCCGCCGAAATCTATTGCCACACTTTGACCGACCCGACGATCCTCGCTCCGGAACTGGCCGAGCGGGGAACGCATACCCTCACGCTGTTCGGGCTGCACGCCCGTGCGAAACTCTTCGCCGACGATCCCGAGGCGGCGAAAGATCGGATCGTGCGAGCCACTCTCGCGCAACTGGATTCGGTATCGGCCGAACCGATCATGGACTGCTTGGCGACGGACGAGAACGACGCGCCCTGCCTCGAAGCGAAGACACCGCTCGAACTGGAACGCGAAGTCGGCCTGCCCGGTGGACACATCTTCCACCGGGATCTGGCCTTTCCCTACCTTCCGGAGGACGCCGATCCCGCCGACCCCGCCGCCCGGTGGGGCGTGGCGACCGGGCACCGCAACGTGTTCCTGTGCGGCGCGGGCGCCATCCGGGGCGGCGGCGTCAGCGGCATTCCCGGACACAACGCCGCGATGGCTGTGCTCGACGCCGGTCAGGCGGGCTGAGCCCGCAGCGCGATCTTGGCGGCGCGCCCCGGCGTCTCGGTGGCGACCGCGGCGTCGGCCGCTGCCTCCAGCGGGTAGGCGGCTTCGATGTCGAGCCGCAGCACGCCGCGGGCGGCGAGATCGATCAGTTCGCCGATGAGCCGTCCGCGCTGGTCGGCGCCGATCTCCTCGATGCGCTTGGCGCCCCAGAAGCCCTTGACCACGGCCTGGCCGAAGATGAGACTTCCCGGGTCGAGTGTCAGTGGCTTACCCGAGAGCGCGCCGAAGGAGATCAGCTGCCCGCCCGGCGCGAGCAGCGCCAGCTCGTCGGCCGCGGCGCGACCGCCCACCTGATCGACGGCCCGGACGATGGGCGCGCCCGAGGTGGCCGCGTCGACCTGGTCGCGCCAGCCCTCGCTCTCGGTGTCCAGCACCGGTTCGTAGCCGAGGTCGCGCAGTGCCGCGACGGAGCCGGGGCCGCGTACCAGATTCAGCACGTGCAGCCCGCGTTGCCGGGCGAAGACGTTCACCAGCCTGCCCACCGCACCGTTGGCCGCGTTGATCGCCAGCCACTCGCCGGGCCGCAGCTCCAGGTCGTCGATGAGCATCAGCGCGCTCAACGGCATGGCCAGCAACTGGGCGGCGGTCTCGTCGGAGACCGTGTCGGGCAGCGGGACGACCTGGCGGGCGGGGACCACGAAGTACTCGGCCCATACGTTGATCGCGCCGGACACCGTCACGCGACGTCCGACCGACATGTCGGTGACGCCGGGACCCACCGCATCGACCCGCGCGACGGCCTCGCTACCAGGAATCGCGGGCAACGCGGGCCGATAGCCGTACACGCCGCGCACGATGGCCAGATCGTGATTGTGGATCGGCGACAGGATCAGCGCGAGCCGCACCTCGCCCGGCCCCGGTTCCGGTACCGGGCGGTCGGCGGTGGCCAGCACGTCCTTCGGTTCACCGAATCGTTCGATGACTACGGCACGCATATCCGCTCCTTCTCGATCAGTCGTCGGCGACAAGGACCTGGACGTCGATGTTGCCGCGGGTCGCATTGGAATACGGGCACACCTGGTGCGCTTTGTCGGCGAGCGCCTGCGCGTCCTCCCGGGACAGATGGGGCAGCGATACCTCCAGGGTAACCGCCAGGCCGAAGCCGCCCGCGCCGTTCGGCCCGATGCCGACCTTCGCGCCGACCGCGGAGTCGTCGATGTTCGCCTTGGCCTGCTTGCCGACCAAGCGCAGCGCCGAATGGAAGCACGCCGCGTAGCCGGCCGCGAACAGCTGCTCGGGGTTGGTGCCCTCGCCGTCGCCGCCCATCTCCTTGGGCGCCGACAGGTCGACGTCGATCTTGCCGTCGGTGCTGCGCGCGTGGCCGTTGCGTCCGTCGCCGCTGGCCAGGGCCTCGGCGGTGTAGAGGATCTGCATGTCTACTCTCCTTCGTTCAGCTGAGATTTCAGCGCATCGGTCAGCCGGTGCAGGATGCCGCGCAACGCGGTGACCTCGTCCATGGACAGCCCGCTGGCCTCGGCCATCTGGGCCGGGATGTCGCCCGCCTCGGCGCGCAGGGCGCGCCCACGGTCGGTGAGCCTGATGTCGACGCGGCGTTCGTCGGCCGCCGACCGCCGTCGCTCGATCAAGCCCGCCGCCTCCAGCCGCTTGAGCAGCGGGGACAGGGTGCCGGAATCCAGGTCGAGCGCGTGGCAGACATCGCCGACGCTGCGTTCGTCGCGTTCCCACAGCGCCAGCATCACCAGGTACTGCGGGTAGGTGAGCCCGAGCCGTTCCAGCTTCGGACGGTAGACCGCGGTCATCGCCCGGGACGCCGCGTAGAGCGGGAAGCAGAGCTGCTCGTCGAGGGTGAGGTGATCGGTCATGAACAACAATGTAGTGAGCAATTTGGTTGTGCACAACCTAAGTCCTGCGTTGTGCTCGTCACAGCGCGGAAGGCGGCGAGGCCTTCCGGGCGGGGCTCAGCGAGCCGGAAAACGGAGGACGCGGTCGTCGTCGCCGCGCGGGCCGCCCCGTCCGTCGGTGTTGGAGGTGGTGAGCCACAACGCCCCGTCCGGCGCGACCTCGACGGTGCGCAAGCGGCCGTATCGATCGCGCAATTCGGCGCGGGGCGCGCCTACTCGGCCGTCCTCGAGCGGCACGGTCCACAGCCGTCGGCCGCGCAGCGCCGCGACGTACAGGGTGTCCCCGGTGATGGCGATGCCCGACGGTGAGGCTTCCGCGGTGGTCCAGGTCAGCAGCGGATCGGTGAAACCGCGGCCGCCGCCGCCCGTGCCCTCGACGTCGGGCCAGCCGTAGTTGCGGCCGGGTTCGATCAGATTGACCTCGTCGAACCGGTTCTGCCCGAACTCGGCCGCGAACAGGCGACCGGCCCGATCCCACGCCAGTCCCTGCACATTGCGGTGGCCGAGACTGTAGACCGGTGAGCCGGGAGACGGATTTCCCGCAGCCGCGCGACCTTCCGGCGTCAACCGGAGAATCTTGCCGTTGAGGCTCGCCGGATCCTGCGATCGGCCGGATTCCCCGGCGTCGCCGGTCCCGGCGTACAGCATGCCGTCCGGTCCGAACGCGATCCGTCCGCCGTTGTGGTTGCCGGCCTTCGCGATGCCGGCGACCAGCACCTCCGGCGGCCCGTCGAGCCGGAACCGGACGATGCGATTGTCCGTCTCGGCGGTGAAATACGCGAAGACGTAGCGGCTTTCGGCGTAATCCGGCGCCACGGCGAGCCCGAGCAGCCCGCCTTCGCCCCGCGCGGTGACGCCCGGTACCTGATACACCTGTTCCGGCGCGCGGCCCGCGCCGATGCGCAGGACCCGTCCGGAG
This sequence comes from Nocardia niwae NBRC 108934 = DSM 45340, assembly GCF_001613465.1. Lineage (GTDB taxonomy): Bacteria > Actinomycetota > Actinomycetes > Mycobacteriales > Mycobacteriaceae > Nocardia > Nocardia niwae. The sequence goes on from NZ_BDCK01000023.1 coordinate 140,165, forward strand.
TCCCGCTCGGAGACCAGCGCCGAGCCGTCCGGCAGGAAAGCCAGACCCCACGGCACGCCGAGGTCCGCGGCGACTTCCCCGGCGGCATCGAGGTCGGGCCGTCCAGCGGGATTGCTGGGTGCGACGGTGCTCGCCACCGCGGGCGTGCCGGTCGGCTCGGTCGGGTTCTCGTCTCCGCAAGCGGTGAGCACCGCCGCGAGCAGGAGCGCGGCGATCGCCGTGGACGAGCGGCGCGCGGGGGACGGAGCCGATCGCGCGCGCCCGACCTCCCGAGCGTGCGGACCTCGGGCGGTCGATCGGGACCGCCGGCCGGAATCCGAGCTCCGGGGAGGCTTGCGGATTCCGCCGCGACGGCCCGATTCGGTCGGCATCAGCCGAGATACGTTCCGTACCAGTCCAATACGCGTCGCCAGGCCTCGGTGGCCGCCGTGGCGTTGTATCGCTGGCCGGTGTCGTTGAAGAAGGCGTGGTCGGCGTCGGGAGCGGTGAAGATCTGATGCGGATTGCCGGAGCGGGCCAGCGCCGCTTCCGCGGCGGGGCGGGAGGCGTTCACCCGTGCGTCGGCCGCAGCGTAGACGCCGAGCACCGCGGCTTCGGACGCGGACAGATCGCCGTTGTCCGGGAACGGTCCGTAGAAGGGCGTCGCGGCCGCCGGCTGCGACGGGCCGGAGGCGAGCAGCAGCCAGGTGAGGCCGCCGCCGAAGCAGAAACCGGTGACGCCGAGCTTCTTTCCCGCTACCCGGCGCTGGAGTTCGTCGAGCCCGGCGCGCAGGTCTGCGACGAGTTGATCCTGCGGAATGCGGCTCAGCTCGGCCGTCGCGGCGGCCGGATCGGTGAACGCGGCGGTGCCGCCTCGCGCCGACAGCAGGTCGACCGCGAGGGCGGAGTAGCCCGCGCCGGCGAAACGGCCTGCCACCGAACGGATGTGGTCGGTGAGGCCCTTGTTCTCGTGCACGACCAGCACTCCGCCCCGTGGCTGCGGCGCCGCGGCCCACGCCGCCTGCAGCGGCGCCCCGCCCGGACCGGTGAAGGTGACAGGAGCGGTGGGAAGGGCGGCGGCGGAACCCGGCGGCGTCGGGGGCGCCGTGGGTGAGGGCGCGGAATCGGTGATCTCGGTCCCGGTGCTCGCACAGGCGGCCAGCAGGGCGGCGGCGGCAGTGGCGCCGAGCCCGAGCAGACCCAGCCTGCACAGTGCCTCCCGCCGGGTGAGCAGGCCGTCGGCGTGATCTGCCGCGATCTCCTCGGCGAGGTAGCGCTGCAGGGGCGTCATGAGCCCCACGATAGGCCGGATGGTCGGTGGGCGCGCGGCGTTCATCGTCTGTTCGTCCGCGACAAACCGGCCCGACCGGACCTCCCACGGCATTCGCCAGCAGATTGCTACGTTGTCGCTCAATCGGGCGATCGATGGTCGGTCCGCACACCGGTCGAGGGAGCGAGATGGCAGCGGGGCGTGGCGTGAGACGAACGACGATCAGGGCGGTTTTGGCCGCGGTGCTGGCGACGATGGGATTCGTGTCGGTGCCGGCGGCCGCGGAGCCGTCGGTGGACACCCACAGCGTGCGGTGGACCGCGTTGCACGACGGCCCACAGCCGTATGCCGACGTGCACATCGACTGGGACGTCCCGATCCGCATGAGCGACGGTGTCGTCCTGAAGGCCAACGTCTACCGGCCGGTGAAGCGGAGCGGTGAGGTGGAGCAGCAGCCCCTGCCGACGATCGTCAACCTCACGCCCTACACCAAGCTCATGACCAACCTCATCGATACGGCGCTCGCGGTGCCCGGCTTGCAGCCGTTGACCGTGCGCATGGTCAACCGCGTGAATCTCGCCCGCACGCCGGTCAGCGGTTTCGGTGATCTGCTGCACGCGGTCGACGGCGGCACCGTGCAGACGGTGCTCGGGCTCGATCGCAACCTGATCCGCGCCGGCTACACCCAGGTGATCGCCGACGTGCGCGGCACCGGTTTCTCCCAGGGCGCCTGGGACACTCTCGGCGAGCGGGAACAACTCGACACCCGCGAGGTGATCGAGTGGGCGGCCGCGCAGCCGTGGTCGAACGGCCGGATCGGCATGAGCGGAGGTTCGTATTCGGGGATCAACCAGTTGCGCGCCGCCGAGAACGCCCCGGCGCCGTTGCAGGCGATCTTCCCGGTGGAACCGGGCAGCGATCTCATGCGTGACGTCGTCGCGCCGGGCGGCGGGGTGGGGACGACGTTCCTGCCGCTGTGGCTGAGCACGGTCAACCAGCTGAAACTGATTCCCGATGTGCAGTCGATGTTGCAGGGCACCTTCGACTGGGGGTGGCTGCAGGAACGGATGTCCGATCCGGCCAGTAACGTCGATCTGCTGGCGCAGGCGCTGCTCACGCCCTCGCTCGACCACGTGCCGCCCGCGCTGGCCGACGCGCTGGACGAGGACAGCTATTTCCGGCGCGGCATCGAGGGCCATCCGGAGCGCATCAGCGTCCCCACCTTCGTCTACGGCGGCTGGCACGACATCTTCGCCAACAGCGCGACCAAGCTGTACAACGCGATCCCGCTGCCCGCGGGCCGCAAGCAGTTGGTCGTGGGCGACACCTACCACGCGAATCCGGGGGCGGGAACAGGGATTCCGGGCGCGCCGCCGCGACTGGACGTGTTGCAGCGCGTGTGGTTCGACAAGTGGCTGAAGGACGTCGACCACGGCTTGGGCGATTTCGGCCCGATCACGGTGTGGGAACAGGGCGGCGGCTGGATCAGCCTCGGGCAGTTCCCGCAGCAGGACCTCAACCATCGCCGCGTGTATCTGTCGGCCGAACCGAGCGGCACCGCCGGAAAGGCCGTGTACGACGGGTCGCTGACGATGAACGTCCCCGACGAGCGGCAGACCTTGACCGTGGCCCCCGGTCTCGCGGCGGCGTGTTCCCGCGATACCGCGCAGGGCTCGGCCGGAATGGCCGCGGTGGTCGACGTGTGCGCGAAGGACTCGCGCATCGCCGAGCGCAATGCCCTGACCTTCACCAGTGCCCCGATGACCGAGTCCACGGTGATCTCGGGGCCGGTGAATGTGCACCTGAACACGGTGCACGACGCCACCGACGGTTATTGGAGCGTCACGATGAACGATGTCGCGCCCGACGGGTCCTCGAAGGTGCTGACCACCGGACAGCTGACCGCCTCGCTGCGCGCCGTCGACGAGCAGAAGAGCAGCCGCACCCCGGCCGGCGACCTGATCGAACCGTTCAATCCGCTCACCCTCGACAGTGTGCGGCCGGTCGTTCCCGGGCAGCCGGTGGCGCTGGACATCGCGGTCATTCCCACCCAGGCGGTGCTGCAACCCGGCCACCGGCTGCGGATCGACGTCTTCGCGGGCAATTCGCCCAAGGCGCTGGCCTTCCGGCCCATGCTCAACAACACCGAACTGAAGCCGCAGCATTTGGAGCTGGATCCGTCGGCGCCGAGTTTCGTCATCGTGCCGACCAACCGCCCGCTGGGCTGAACCGGCGTGGGCCGCCCGGGCGGGCGACCCACGCGAGTTCACAGTTGCGCCTGCACCTGCGCGGAGATCAGTTCCAGATGCGCGAGATCACTCAGATCCAGCATCTGCAAGTAGACGCGGCTCGTCCCGATCTCGGCGTACCGGCCGAGCTTGTCCACCACCTCGGCGGGCGAACCGGCCAGGCCGTTGGTCTTCAGCTCGTCCACCTCGCGTCCGATCGCCGCGGCGCGACGCGCCACCTCGGCGTCGTTCGCGCCGACGCAGACCACCAGCGCGTTGGAATAGACCAGGTCGTCGGCGTCGCGGCCGTAGGCCTCCGCGGCGGCGCGCACCCGGTCGAACTGCCGCACGCTGTCCTCGATCGAGGAGAACGGCATGTTGAATTCGCTCGCGTACTGCGCGGCCAGCCGCGGGGTGCGGGTGGCGCCCTGCCCGCCGATCAGCACCGGGATCGGGTCCTGCATCGGTTTCGGCAGCGCGGGGGAGTCGGTGAGCTGGTAGTGCTTGCCGTCGTAGCTGAAGGTGTCGCCGGGTTTGGTGGCCCACAACCCGATGATGACGGCCAGCTGTTCTTCCAGCCGGGCGAACTTGTCGGCGGGGAACGGGATGCCGTACGCGGCGTGCTCCTCGGCGAACCACCCGCTGCCCAGGCCGAATTCGACCCGGCCGCCGGACATCTGGTCCACCTGCGCCACCTGGATCGCCAGCGGGCCGGGCAACCGGAAGGTGGCGGCGGTGACCAGGGTGCCCAGGCGGATCCGCTTGGTCTCCCTGGCCAGTCCGGCGAGGGTGATCCAGGCGTCGGTGGGGCCGGGCAGCCCGTCGGCGCCGCCCATGCTCAGGTAGTGGTCGGAGCGGAAGAACGCGTCGAAGCCCAAGTCCTCGGTGGCCTTGGCAACGGTGAGCAGGGTGTCGTAGCTCGCACCCTGCTGCGGCTCGGTGAAGATGCGTAGTTCCATGTCAATGACCCTAGCCGGTGGGCCGGCCCTCACGCGCGGTGCGGAGATCGGCGCTCGTCCGGCGGCGCGGGGGCCCGCGGCCGCGGGTAAGTCCGCGCGATGACCGCGGCCCGCAGCCGGTAGAGCGCGTGGGGAGCGGCGGTGTCCAGGCCGGTGAGGCGGCCGATGCGCTTGAGCCGATGGTCGACGGTGTTCGGATGCAGGTACATCGTCCTGGAGGTGCGGCGGCGATTGAAGTCGTTGCGGATGTGCTCGCGCAGGGTGTCGAACAGTTCGGGATGGCCGTCCAGCGGGTCGAGCAGGGCGGCCAGCCGGTCGCGTCCCGGTCCCGGCCGGGTGAGCTGGTATTCGAGGGCCAGGTCCGCGAAGCGGTACAGGCCCGGCGGGCTCTGCAGGCGCCGGACCATGTCGAGCAGCTCGTGGGCCTGCTCGGCCGCACCGGGGATCCGGTCGGGCTCGGCGGCCAGCGCGGTCACCGTGAGCGGGGCGGGCACCGCCGCGGCCAGCGCGGCGGCCAAGCCGTCGAGATCCTCCTCGGCGACCAGCGACATCGGTACCAGGACCGTCCCGCCGACCGCGCTGAGGACCGCGGGCACGTGCCTGCCGCAGTGCACGGCGAGGCAGATCTGCACGCGCTGCCGGATGCTGTGCCCGTCTCCGGGGCGGGGGCCGGAACGTTCCTCGCCGGGCCGGTCGACCGCCACGGCGAGCACGGTGTAGCGGTCGGCGACCGCAATGCCGTACTCCCGGTAGACCTTGGCGGGATGATGTCCTCTGAGCAACGCGACCGCGACGCCGTGCGGCGCCGCCTGGTCGACGGCGGGCGCGGCGGACAGGTAGGCCAGCGAGACAGTCGCGGTGACGGCGTGCAGTGCGTCGAAGAGCCGGCGTATGTCGTCGTGCGGTGGGCTCTGCGTGCGCTGCAGGTGCTCGTCGAGATAGAGGCGGAAGCCCTCGTGGACGAGATGCTGGACGGTGTCCAGGCGAATCCCGACGCCGGCCCACCGGGTGGCGGCCTCGAAGATGCGGACCGTGCGGGCCGGTTGCCCAGGGTCGACGGACGCGATCAGATCGACGCAGTGCGCGACGGTGGCGCGGATCTCCTCGCGCAGCAGATTCCCGCGCTCGACGTGCCGCCGGGGAATGATGCCGAGCAGGTGCCGCACGATGTGCTCGGTGGCCGGGACGAGTTCGCCGGAGGCGGTGGCGCTGCGTGTGGATGGCATGCCGCTGTTCAGATTCCGCCTCCGGGCACCCAGCGGGCGCGCGTGCGGTCGCGGTCCGGATGTCGGACCAGGTCCGTGTCTTGCGTCATCGCAAACATTCGGTACTTCCCGTCCAGTCTTCCGTGCTGTTTCGAAATTTGTTGCTGCGGAACGGTATTCGTGTGCAGCGAAAGCGCACGGCCTCGGCATTTGAAATCTAGCCGCGGTGGCGGGGATCGTCACTGCACGGGTGGACGAAGTGGTCCGCGGCTAGGTTGTCGCCGAGGACAAGTCCGCGCGCACAACTGATCGGCCGCCGTGAGGGAAGAAGGTTCGAGTGCACCAGGTACCGGTGATCGTCGTGATGGGTGTGTCGGGGTCGGGAAAGACGACCGTCGGCACCGCTTTGGCCGAGGCGCTCGGCGTCGAGTACGCCGAAGGCGACGATTTCCACTCGCCCGCGAACATCGCGAAGATGGCGGCGGGGACTCCGCTGGACGACGACGACCGCGCCCCCTGGCTCGACGCCCTGGCCGCGTGGATGGCCGGTCGATCCGGGCGGGGAGGCGTCGTCACCTGCTCCGCCCTCAAACGGGTGTATCGGGACCGGCTGCGTGCGTCCGCTTCGGACGCGTTCTTCCTGCATCTGGAGGTGCCCCGCGGCGAACTCCGGCGTCGCCTGGTCGCGCGCCATGGGCACTTCATGCCAGCGAGTCTGCTCGATGCGCAGCTGGCGACCTTGGAGCCGCTCGATGCCGACGAGCGCGGCCATGTCGTCGATGCGACACGACCGCCCGAGGAGGTGATCCGGCAAGCGGTGACGGCGCTGGGCAGGTGAGCGCTGCGCCGGGATGCGTTCGCTAGAGCGCGCCGATCTCGGAGAGGGCTTGGAAAGCCGGATCGAGTCCGCGCCACAACGCGTCGATCTCGGCGACGACGGCGGGCGCGGCGGCCGGATCGCGCATCGCCAAGCCGTTCGCGAAGATGACCACGTTGGCGCCGGCGTCGGCCAGCCGGAGCAGCGGCCCGGTCGCCACGCCCCGGCCCAGCAGCAGATCCAAGCCCTCGCCGACGAAGTAGAAGCGCCACAGCGGCCCGAGGTCGCCGCCGTAGACGGCTTTGGTCGCCTCCACGATCAGCGCGCCTTGCTGGGCGATCGCGTCGACGATGCGGTAGTAGTCGCGCGCGTTGGCGGCGGTGCTGCCCACGGCGGCGACCGAATAGGACAGGTCGACGGTCAGGTGCGCGTTGTAACCGGCCATAGCGACGCGCGCGGGGGACAGCGCACAGCGGCGGGACAGCGCGAAGTAGTTCGCCCAGTGCGGATCGGCGGGAGCGCCGGTGAATTCGGCGTGCACCGTGCGCAGGAACCGCGACAGCAGTTCGAGGCTGATCCGATGCGCCCATTCCGGGTCGTCGAACGACGCGGGGTCGCGCTGCAGCGGCAGGACGGCGGCTTGCTCGACCGCGTCGAGGCCGAGGGCGAACACACCGCGCAGGTCGCGGTGGCCGACCAGGATCCGGGTGATCTTCCGGTGCCGGTCGACGGCCTGCTCGAGCTGTCCCAGCGAGGAACCGGTGAGCGTTCCGGTGTCGGACAGTTCCGCGATCGCGGCAGTCTCTGCCGGAGTCAAAGGTGTGCCGCAGGCCGTGCCGGTCGGTGCGGCGAGTGCGGTGGGACCGACTGCGACTGCGGCGACCAGCACTGTGGCGGCCGAGACCAATGCCCGAAACACTTGCCGGGCAGACGTGCTCGATGTGGACGCGAGGATGCTCGCCATACTGGCTCCGAGGGTCGTGATCGCGATCTGGGTCGGGACGGCCGAAGTGGGTGAGCTCGGCGATGTACCGCGGCCGCGGGTGAGGCGATGGCACAGGACGAGCGAAGCCTAGCCGAGCCCATACCGCGGCGCGGCGGTCAGCGTGCCTCGAAGCAGGAGCCGGAGGGCGCGCCCGGCAGGCAGACCTCGGCGATGGCGGAGACGAGCAGCCACGCGCCGAGCAGCAGCGAACCCACGGCGACGGCGCCGAACACGAAAACCCACAGTACGCCGGGCAGCCGGGTGAGCCGGGCGAGCTGATCGGCGTCGGAGTCGACCTCGTGATACCGGGCACGTCGCTGCCGGGACCGGCTGCGCTGCAGTTCGAGCACCGGGCGCGCCCCGGCGAACAGCAGGAACCAGGCGCCCAGATACGCGAAACCCGCTTGCAGCGTGTCCGTCCCGAACCAGGAGACGACGAAGACCACCGCTCCCAGGCCGAGCACCGTGATACCGCCGTAGACATTCCTGATCTTGATCAGCAGCGCGGCGAGCAGGGCGATGGCGGTCCACAGCATCAGCGTGATCCGGCTCGCGCCCAGCAGCGCCGCGAACCCGAGACCGAGCAGCGGCGGGGCGGGGTAACCCGCCATCGTGGTGAGGATCATCCCGAGGCCGTACGGTTTTCCGCTCGACACCGTGAGACCCGAGGTGTCCGAATGCAAGCGGATGCTGTTGAGTTTCCGTCCGGTCAGCAAGGCGACCAGGGCGTGCCCGCCTTCGTGCGCGATGGTGACGATATTGCGGGTCAACCGCCAGATCGGGGTGTAACCCACCAGCACGAGCGCCACCACGGCGGCGGCCGCCACCAGCCACCACGGCGGTTGCGCTTGCGTCGTCGTCAGACGATCGGCGATGGAGGCGCCGCGCTCGAAGAATTCCGCTCTGTCCACCGCCGCACCTTAACCGCCCACCGACGACGGCGCTCGGGCGTACGTTCCCGCGCACGGCGCGGGCCGCGCTGCGCCGGCTCACCTCAGCTCTTGGACAGAACCCCTTCGATATCGCCGAAAACAGCGGTGAAACTGTAGGAAACCGTGCCGTCCGGCCGCAACGTGACCGTCGTCTCGGAGCCGTCGTCGAAGCAGGCGGAGCCGCCGGACAGTCGCGCGACGAACTTCAGCTCCGTCGCACTGGCGGCGGTCAGGGTTTCGGCGCGCTCACAGCGTCCACCGGATCGCTTGCCGGTGTTCGACGACTGCGCGAGTTCCTCGCCGACGCTGCCCTCCCGGATGGTGAGCACGATGTCGAACGACGCGAAGGCATCGCGGGCGCTGCCTTTCCATTCGCCGACGAACGCCTTCGGCACGGTCGTGCTGGGCGGATTGCTACCGGACGGGTTCGTGTCACCGGCCTCCGTCGCGGTGGCCGTCGCGAAATTCCCGTCGACCTGTGTGGTGCGCGCCGTAGAATCGTCCGGGTCCGAATGCCGTAGCCGGGAGCCGACCACGAAAGCGGCGACGGCGACCGCGACGCAGACGACGAGCGCGCCGGCGACGAGCAGGGCGCGACCGGGCCGCCGGGCAGACGTAGTTGCGGAACGATGCGGGTGTCCGGGAACGACCGAAGACGTCTGTGCCGGGCCGGGCTGCCACCTCTTCGGCGGGGCCGATCGTCCTGGATCACTGTGCGAACCGGCAGACGGCGCCGAACCGACGATGGTGTCGGCGGTGCGCGCCGGATCGGAGGGCACCGGAGGGCCCTGGCGTTCGAACGGGCCGGAGTCCAGGTTCAGCAGTTCGATCGCGCGGCGGCTGACTTCCTCCAATACCGGAGCGGGCAGCCAGCCGCCGCGCTCGGGGATGCCGAGGGCCGTGAGCTGGGCGAGCAGCTGGTCGGGGGTCGGACGGGCGGCGGGGTCCTTGGTCAGGCAGGCCGCCACCAGTGGGCGCAGCCGTTCGGGCACGTTGTCGAGATGCGGCTCCTCGTACACCACCCGCCACAACACTTGCATCGTCTCGCCGACGCCGAACGGTCCGTGGCCGGTCGCGGCGAACACGAGGACGCCGCCGAGGGCGAAGACGTCCGCGGGCGGGCCGACCGGATCGCCGGTCACCTGCTCCGGGCACATGAATCCCGGGGAACCGATGACTTTTCCGGTCGTGGTCAGTTTGCTGGCGTCGGCGGCGCGGGCGATGCCGAAATCGATCACCTTGGGGCCGTCGAGGGCCAGCAGGACATTGGACGGCTTGAGATCGCGGTGTACCACCCCGGCCCGGTGGACCGCGGTGACCGCCTCGATCAGTCCGTGCGCGAGCACGAGCAGCGCGTTCTCGGTCAGCGGCCCGTGCCGGTCGACCGCATCGGCCAGCGCGAATCCGGCCACATACCCGGTGGCCAGCCACGGCGGATCGGCGTCCACGTCCGCGTCGAGCACCGGTGCGGTGAACCCGCCGCCGACCCGGCGCGCCGCCGCAACCTCGCGCCGGAAGCGCTGACGGAATTCGGCGTCGATCATGTCGGGCCGGATGACCTTGACCGCGACGGTGCGCCCGCCCGCGTTCCGGCCGAGGTAGACCCGGCCCATGCCGCCCGCACCGAGCACGCCGAGCAGACGGTAATCCCCGATCCGAGCCGGATCGTTCGTGCCGAGCGGTTGCATCGCGTAGCCGGTTCCCTTCACATCGCCTCGATCCTCCGAGAGGCTACTCACCGGGCGCGTCCGTGTCCGCGCAGCTCACTACCCCCGCTGGCCCGCCATGCTCGGCGCGGGCGCGGGTCCGTCCCGCCGCGCCCGCCTGGCCAGCAGATACGCCGCGATCGCCGCCGGAATGTTCATCAGGACCCCGTAGACCGCGCCCGGTACGGCCATCGTGTCGTTGTGCAGCACCGAAGCGGCGACGGCGATCGCGAGCGCCGCGTTGTGCACCCCGATCTCCATGGCCGAGGCGATCGCCTGATCGGCCTCGACACGCAACAACCGGGGCACGAAATAGCCGACCGCGAGACTGATCACGGCGAAGGACAGGCAGATCGCGGACAGTTCTGCGATGTGCTCCGACAGCGTGTCCAGGTTCGCGCCCACCCCGGCCGCGACCACCAGCGCCAGGACCACGACGGAGAGGATCTTCACCGCGCCGCGCATCCGGCGTGACCACTCCGGCAACCGCCGGTGCACCACCATGCCGATCGCGACCGGCACGAGCACGATGGCGAAGACCTGGGCGAATTTCTCCGGCCGCAGTCCGACCGAGCCCTCGCCGTCCAGGAACAAGGTGTAGGACAGCGCCACCACCACGGGCATGGTGAACACGGCGAGCACCGAATTGATCGCGGTGAGCGTGATGTTCAGCGCCACATTGCCGCCGGCGATGTGACTGAACAGGTTCGCCGACGCTCCGCCCGGCGACGCGGCTAGCAGCAGCATGCCCGCGGCCAGCGCGCCTTCCAGGCCGAACAGTGAGATCAGGCCCAGGCACAGCGCGGGAAGCAGCACCATCTGGCACACCAGCGCGATCACCGCGGCTTTCGGATACCGCAGTACGCGCGTGAAATCCGCGGTGGTCAGGGTCAATCCGAGCCCGAACATCACCAAGGCCAGCGCGAGCGGCAGCAGTACCGCGAAAACCGTTGCACCCATTGGTGTCTCCTCTCCGCCGAGCGGCCGGACCGGCCGATCCCGGGGTCCGACGTTATCGAGTCGCGGCGGAGGTGGCCAGCCCTGGTCAGGCGGTGACGGTCACACCCAGGGCCGCCGACTCTCGCGCTTTCGTCAGCAGGCGCAGGGTGGTGACGGCATCGCGCGGGTCGACGGGCACGGGTGCGCCGTCGAGCAGCGCGGCGGCCATCGTGGCGTAGAACTCGGGATACGCGCCGGGCCGGGTCGGCACCGGGGCGAAGTCCGGCTCCGCGCCCAGTGCGCCCCAGCGGTCGGGAGCTACTGTGCCCCAGTCGGATTCGTCCGGACGGCGACCGGACCGGAGCGCGTCCTCCTGCGGGTCCAGCCCATAGGTGAGGTATCCGGCTTCCGACCCGAGCACCCGGAAGCGCGGTCCGAGTTGCGGCGCGACGGCGCTCATCCACAGGTGAGAGCGGACGCCGCAGGCGTGGGTCAGCGCGACGAACGCGTCGTCGTCGGTGGTGATCTGTTCGCGCCGCCGGTCCAGTTCGCAGTACACCGAGGTCACCGGCCCGAACAGGGTGAGGGCCTGGTCCACCAGGTGGCTGCCGAGGTCGAGCAGGATGCCCGCGCCGTCCTCGTCTGTGCCGACCTCTCGCCAGCCCCCTTTCGGCACCGGACGCCACCGCTCGAACCGCGACTCGAAACGCCGCACCCGCCCCAGCTTCCCGGTCTCGACCAGATCCCGCACGGTCCGGAAGTCGCCGTCCCAGCGCCGGTTCTGGAAGACCGACAGCGCCAGGCCGGAACGCTCCGCACGATCGACGAGGTCCTCGGCGTCGTCCACCGCGACAGCGAACGGCTTGTCGACCACCACCGGCAGTCCGGCCTCCATCGCCTGACGGGCCAACGGCGCGTGCGTGCGGTTCGGCGTCGCCACCACCACCAGATCGATGCCGTCCGGCGCGGCGAACAGCTCCTCGGCTCGCGGCACCACGCGCACGCCGGGGTGTTCTGCCCGCGCCTGGGTCGCGCGCTCTTCCGAGGAGGTGACCACGGCCGCGACGCGCATCCGCGGCTCGGCGGCGATCAGCGGAGCGTGGAAAACCGACCCGGCCAGGCCGTAACCGAGAACAGCGACCTCGACGATGCTCATGCCCCGACGCTACCGCCCGGCGACTGCGGCGGGCATCGCCACATTCGCGCCGGTCCGCGCACGCACCCGCGTAGCAGGGATGAACAGCCCCCGCCGGGACCGCGCACCGCCGGGCGCGGTCGGCCCCGCACGCTCATCCTTGCGATCCGGCGGAGTACTCCTGTTCCGGCCGTCCCGTGGCGCCGTAGCGCAGGCTCATGCGCACCGTGCCGCTCGCCACGAGCCCGGCCAGATAGCGCTGGGCGGTGGCCCGCGAGACTCCGATGGCGTGCGCCACCTCACCCGCGGAAAGCGGTGTGCCCGCGCCGAGGACAGCTTGCAGCACAGCGTCTTTGGTCGGTGATGACACCGTAGCCGACGGGCCCGCGGTGACCGCGGGCCGCAGTGCGTGCAGCGCCGCGGAGATCCGGGCGTTGTCGACCTGCGGCACCGCGAGAATGCGCCGGTAGCGGGCGTAGGCGGCCAGCCGGGCGGCCAATTCGGTGTGCGGGAACGGCTTGACGAGGTAGGCCAACGCGCCCGCCGCGACGGCCGCTCGCACGGCGTCGCTCTCGGTCGACGCGGTGAGCATCATCGCGTCGCAGTGGATCTCGCGGACGAAATCGATCCCGGATCCGTCCGGCAGATAGACGTCCACCAGCGCCAAGTCGATCGGCGTCGCCGCGACGAGATCCCGCGCGGCCGCGAGGGTGTTGGCGGTGCCCGCCACCGTGAAACCCGGGATGGCCTGCACGATTCCGGCGTGCAGGTTCGCCACCCGGAAGTCGTCGTCGACGACCAGGACGGTCAGGGTCGGCGTGGCCACGGCACCTCGCTTTCCACGAGCACCCCCGGGATGCGGGCGATGAACTCCGCGCCGGTGAGCGGTGGCTGCCCGCCGCCGGGACTCGACAGGCGCACGTCGCCGCCGTGGGCGCGAGCGATCTGGCGGATCAGGGCGAGGCCGACCCCGCGCCCGCCGGGGACGCCGCGATCGTCGCGGGTGGACACCCCTTCGGCGAACAGCGTGTCCACCAGCTCGGGTGCGACACCGTCACCACTGTCGGCGACGGTGAGGTGCAAGGTCGAATCCTCTTGTACCAGTTCTACTTCCACTTGCCGCACCGGCCGGTCCTGGGCGCGGACGGCCTCCATGGCGTTGTCCAGCAGGTTGCCGAGCACTGTGGTCACGTCCACCGGATCGGTGAGGTCGCCCTCGACCCACGTGTTGGGCCCGAGCACGAGTTCGACGCCGTTCTCCCTGGCGTGCGCGGCCTTGGCGGCCAGGAAGGCTTGCAGGTACGCGTCGTGGATGGCGTCGATGCCCGGGGTCGCGGGACCGAGCGGACCCGCCCCGACCAGCTCGTCGACCGAGCGCGCTGCCTCCTCGACGCGTCCGCTGTGCAGCAGCCCGCTGACCAGGTGCATCTTGTTGGAGAACTCGTGCCGCTGCGCGCGCAGCACCGTGCTCATCGACTGCACCGCGTCCAGCTGCCGGGTCAGCGATTCCACGTCGGTGCGGTCGCGCACGGTGAGCACCGCGCCGAGATCGCGTCCGTCGCGGCTGACCCGGCGTGCCGAGACGATGACGATGTTCGCGCCGACCGTCGCCGACGCGGGTGGTTGATCGGGTTCGCGGAATACCTCCAGCACCCGGGGCGTCAGGCCGATCTCGTCCACCGGGCGACCGATGTCCGGCGCGATGCCGAGCAACCGGCGCGCCTCGTCGTTGACGAACGTCGTGCGCCACGACGCGTCGACGGCGAGCACGCCCCCGCCGATGCCGTGCAGCACCGCCGCCTGGCCGCGCACCAACTCGGCCAGTTCGTCCGGTTCCAGCCCGAGTGTCAGCCCGCGCCACCGGCGGGCGAGCAGGATCGATCCGGCGATGCCGACCGCGAGCGCCACCGCGACCAGCCCGCCAGCGGTGCGCAGATCATCGAGCAGTTGCTCGTGCACCGCGTCGGTGGCGATGCCGACGCTGACCGCGCCGACCACCCGGTCGGCGTCGGGAGCGAGAACGGGGACTTTCGCGCGTACCGAGTCGCCGAGCGTGCCGCGTTCCTCGGTGATCGCCTCGCGGCCCGCCAGCGCCTCGGACGGATCGGTGCTCACGTGCTCGGCGAGCCGCCCGGCGTCCGGGTGTGCGAGGCGGATGCCCGCGTCGTCGGTGATCACGACGAACAGCGCGCCGTTGCGCTGCGTGGCGTCCACCGCGAGCCGTTCCAGGGGACCCGTCGCGAGGTCGCGGCGCACGCCGGGATCGTCGGCGACCGCGCCCGGCGCGTACCGGGCCACCTCGGCGCGGACCACCGGATCGGCGGCGACGGTGCGCGCGACGGCCAGCGCCCGCTGACCGTAGGCGTCGCGCAGCCGCTGATCGCTGAGGTAGCCGAACACCGCGAACGCCACACCGAGCGTCAGTGCGACGACCAGGATCTGCGACAGCAGAACCTGGGTCCGCAATCGCACGGCCCGCGCGCCCTCAGTGGCCATGGCCGCAGCATAGGCGCAGACCATCGCGCACGGAGCATGAGCAGAATGCGCAAAACCTGCGAATCCCGCGTTTGTGGCGGTTGTGCGCACAAGCTCCGGCATGTGACCGGCGCCACGTACGTTCGCCCTACCCGATCTCGCAGGAGTAGGAAGCAATGACGCAATCACTCATCGAGCTGCGGAGCGCCACCAAGCGCTTCCCCGGCACCGGCGGCGGCATCCACACCGCCGTACGCAATCTGAACCTCACGGTGCGCCCCGGCGAATTCGTCGCCGTCGTCGGCCCGACCGGATGCGGCAAGTCGACCACGTTGTCGCTGGTGTCCGGCCTGGAACCGGCCTCGGCCGGGCAGACGCTGGTGCGCGGCAAGGAGGTCGACGGCATCCCGGACGGCATCGGCTACATGTTCCAGCAGGACGCGGTGCTGCCGTGGAAGAGCGTGCTGGACAACGTCGCGTTCGGCCCGCGCCTGCGCGGCGCGTCGAAAGCGGAGGCGCGCGCGAAGGCGTCGGAGTGGGTGCGCAAGGTCGGCCTGGCCGGGTTCGAGAAGTACTACCCGCACCAACTGTCCGGCGGCATGCGCAAGCGCGTGGCATTGGCGCAGACCCTGGTGAACGAGCCGGAGATCCTGCTGATGGACGAGCCGTTCAGCGCGCTGGACGTGCAGACCCGCCAGCTCATGCAGGACGAACTGCTGCGCGTCTGGGCGGGCACCAACGCTGCGGTCATCTTCGTCACCCACGATCTGGAGGAGGCGATCGTGCTCGCCGACCGGGTGGTCGTCATGACCGCGAGCCCGGCCACCGTCTGCGGGGACTTCCCGGTCGGCTTGGCGCGGCCACGCAGTGTCGAGGAGGTGCGGCTGACCACCGAGTTCCGCGACATCTACCAGGAGATCTGGGAGACGCTGCGGGATCAGGTCGAGGCGGCGCGCGCGAAGGGGGCCTCCCGTGTCGCATGACGTGCTGGTGTCCGACACCCCCGCGCCCGTGGTGGAGAACGAGACCGAAGAGCAGATCCTGGCCAGGGTGCGCACCACCGCGCGGCGCGCACGGATCCGCACCTGGGGCCTGCGCGCCGCGCTGGTGGCGCTGTGGCTGGGCGCGTGGGAGCTCACCGCCACGGTCTGGATCGACCCGTTCTTCTACTCCAAGCCGTCGCTGATCTGGGCTCGGCTGGTCGAATGGTTCACCGAGGGAACGCAGTTCGGCTCGATCTGGCTGCAGATCTACACCACCGTGCAGGAGGCGGTGCTCGGCTTCGTGATCGGCACGGTGGCCGGCGTCGTGCTGGGCGTGCTGCTCGGTCGCAGCCGGTACTGGGCCGAAGTGCTCGCGCCGTTCATCAAGGCACTCAACGCCGTGCCGCGCATTGTGCTGGCCTCGCTGTTCATCATCTGGTTCGGGCTCGGACTGAGTTCCAAGGTCGCGACCGTGGTGGTGCTGGTGTTCTTCGCGGTGTTCTTCAACGCGTTCACCGGCGCCCGCGAGGTGGACGGCAATGTGATCGACAATGCCCGCATCCTCGGTGCTAGCCGTGGGCAGGTGCTGGTGTCGATCGTGCTGCCGAGCGCGACCACCTGGATCCTGTCCAGCCTGCACACCGCTTTCGGCTTCGCGCTGATCGGCGCGGTCGTGGGCGAATACGCGGGCGCGAGTAAAGGTTTGGGGTTGCTGATCAGCAACGCGCAAGGCACGTTCGACTCGGCGGGCATCTACGCGGGCATGATCGTCATCACCGTGATCGCGCTGATCGCCGAATGGGGGATCGGCATGGCGGAGAACCGGTTGCTGAAGTGGCGGCCCTCGCAAGCGTCGTCGAACCACGGGATCTGATCATGAGGTATCGCAAGCACCTGGCGCTCGTCGCCGTCGCGATCGTGGCACTGCTGACGGCCACCGGATGCCGGGACTCCCGCACCATTCCGATGGCAGACGGCAGGCCGCAGATCACCATCATGGTGGGCGGGCTGGAGAAGGTGATCTATCTGCCTGCCATGCTCACCCAGCAACTCGGCTTCTTCGAGCGCAACGACATCGATGTGAAACTGCTCGGCGAGCAGTCCGGCGCCACCGCCGAGACCGCGTTGCTCACCGGCGACGTGCAGGGCGTGGTCGGGTTCTACGACCACACCATCGACCTGCAGGCCAAGGACCAGTGCATCCGTTCGGTGGTGCAGATGTCCGACGTGCCCGGCGAGGTCGAGCTGGTGTCGAAGGCGGACCCGGACATCACTTCGATCGCCGATCTGCGCGGCAGGAAACTGGGCGTGACCTCGCTCGGCTCCTCCACCGACTTCCTCACGCAGGCGCTCACCGGCCAGGTCGGCATGAGCACCGCCGACTACACCCGGGTGAAAGTCGGTGCGGGGCAGACGTTCATCGCGGGGATGAACCACGACGGCATCGACGCGGGCATGACCACCGACCCCACGGTGGCGCAGATGGTGAACTCCGGTGATGCGCGGATCCTGGTCGACCTGCGCAGCGAGGCGGGCACCCGGGCCGCGCTCGGCGGGCTGTACCCGGCGACGTCGCTGTACATGAGTTGCGCGACGATCGACGCCCACCCGGAGATCGTGCGCAAACTCGCCGCCGCGTTCGTGCAGGCGCTGCAGTGGATTGCGACGCACACGCCCGAGGAGATCGCCGCGAAGATGCCGCCGCAATACGCGAGCGCGGGCAGGGACCTCTACGTCCAGTCGATCCGCGACTCCATCGGCATGTTCAACGGCGACGGGCTGATGAAACCCGAAGGCGCGCGCAACGTGCTGGAGATTCTCGGTAAGTACTCGAAGAACGTGCGCCCCGTGCGCGACCGCATCGATCTGTCGAAGACCTACACCACGCAGTTCGTGGAGGAGGCGTTGCGCGCGCCGCGCCAGTAACAGTGGCGGGCGCCCCGACGCGCCGCCCGGAAGTCACGGCGCATCCGGGCGGCGCGTCGTCTCCGCTCAGTGTTCGAAGACGCTCACGTCACCGGGTTCGGTTTCCAGCGCCTGCCGGTCGAAGGCCAGCAGGGCGAGGAAGAACAGCACGCCCACGAGCAGCAGACCGGCCACGATCACGACGGGAACCGTGGCATCCGTGGGCGTGACCAGAACGAACAGCGCGACGGCCGACCAGACCAGCGCGCCGACGGCGACCGGCAACTCGAAGCGCCCGAGGTCGAACGCGCCTTAGCCACCGGCGATCTTCTCAACTGTGGAGACACCGCACCATAGACCGACATGAGAGGTGCTCCCACAAGCCGATGCACGCCGGCGCAGCCGAGGTGCGCGTGCACTATCTGATCGGGTTCGTCGGCCTGGCGTGCTTTTTGCTGGCGGCATGGTTGCCCAGTACCGACCGCCGCGCCGCCGCCGGTCGGCTGCCGCGCATCGGCATCTTGCTGATCTTGCAGATCGCACTCGGTTTTCTGCTGCTGAAGACCGGGATCGGGGGCGCCGTGATCCGCGCGATCAGCGACACCTTCGAACACATCCTCGGCTACGCCGCCCAGGGCACGGCGTTCGTGTTCGGCGACCTGCCCGAGGTCGGCAGCAGCGGGCCCGCCTTCCTCTTCGCGGTGCTGATGCCGATCGTGCTCGTCTCCGCCTTGATCGGCATCTTGCAGCACCTGCGGGTGCTGCCGTGGATCATCAAATATCTCGGTCTGCTGCTGGCGTGGGTGAGCGGCTTCGGCAAGATCGAATCGTTCAACGCGGTCGCCTCCGCCATCCTCGGTCAGTCCGAGGTGTTCATCTCGCTGCGCGCCATGCTCGACGACATCCCGTCGCAGCGGATGTACACCCTGGCGGCCTCGGCGATGTCGACGGTCTCGGCGGGCATTCTCGGCGCCTACATGCAGCTGATCGACCCGAAGTACGTGATCGCGGCTATCGTGCTGAACATGCTGGGCGCCTTCGTGGTGTGCTCGCTGATCAACCCCTACGCCGTCACCGCCGCCGACGACGCCCGGCTGCTCGGCGAGGAGATCGCCGACAGCCGCAAGCGGCAATCGTTCTTCGAGATGCTCACCGAGTACATCCTGGTCGGATTCAAGGTCGCCTTCACCGTCGCGGCCATGCTGATCGGATTCATCGCGCTGCTGGCCATGATCAACGGAATCTTCGCCGCGCTGTTCCACGGCACCACATTCCAGGATGTGATGGGGCGCCTCTTCGCCCCCGTCGCCTGGCTGACCGGTGTCCCGTGGGATGAGGCGGCGGCCGCGGGCCGGTTCATGGGCACCAAGCTGGTGTCCAACGAGGTGGTCGCCATGCAGGAGCTGAACCGGGAACACGGCGGGCTGTCCGTCCGCACCGTCGCGATCGTGTCCACCTATCTGGTGTCGTTCGCGAACTTCTCCACCATCGCCATCGTCACCGGCGCGGTCCGCAGCCTCAGCGAGAAGCAAGGAACCGTGATCGCTCGCAACGGTCTTCGCCTGCTCTACGGCGCCACGTTGGTCAGTTTCGTGTCCGCCACCATCGTCGGTCTCCTGAGTTAGGCGCGGCGTTCGCTCGATTCGTCTGTCCGGATCTGTGGGGAAGGCGTCCTTGTGGACTCGTCGCCCCGGCTCGAGACTGGTTGCATGCGGGCAAGCGGTGACGTCGTGGTGGCGGTGTCGGACGGGGTGCTGATGCTCGACGTCGCCGGGCCCGTGCAGGTGCTGCACTGGGCCGGGCGCCGCATCCGCTTCGCCTCGCCCGACGGCGCGCCGGTTCGCACCGACGTCGGTGTGCCGCTCGGCGTCGATGGCGCGTTGAGCGAGCTGAGCGCAGCGGTGGACACGCTCCTGGTGCCTGGCTATCCCCCGGAGGAGCGCGTCCCAGGCGAACTCGTGGACGCGGTGCGCGTGGCGGCGGGCGCCGCGCGGCGGGTGGCCTCGGTGTGCACCGGCGCGTTCGTGCTGGCCGAAGCCGGCTTGCTGGACGGGCGGCGCGCCACCACGCATTGGCTGGCGTGTACCGCTCTGGCCCAACGGTTTCCGGCCGTCCGGGTCGAAGCCGACGCCATCTATCTGCGCGACGGCCCGATCATCACCTCCGCCGGAGTCACCGCGGGCATCGACATGGCCCTGGCGCTGGTGGAGGAGGAGCACGGCGCGGACCTCGCCCGTTCGCTGGCCAAACATCTCGTCGTGTTCCTGCACCGGCCCGGCGGCCAGTCGCAGTTCAGCGTGCGCACGAGCATTCCGGCACCGCGCACCGCGGGCCTGCGGCACGCGGCCGACGCGGTGATCGCCGATCTGTGCGCCGATCACAGCCTGTCGGCTATGGCCGGCCGTGCCGCGCTGAGCGAACGTCACTTCAGCCGTCTGTTCCGGCAGGAGATCGGGATGACGCCGGGACGCTACGTCAAGCTTGCGCGGCTGGAAGCCGCGCAAGCGCTGCTCGAATCCGGCGACGAGCCGATGGCGGCCGTCGCCCGCCGCAGCGGGTTCGGCTCCGAGGAGACGATGCGGCGGACCTTCCTCGAACTGCTCGGCGCCTCGCCGAGCGACTACCGCAGGCGCTTCCGCGCGCCCGCGCGCTGATCGCACCCTTTCACTCACCAGGAGTTCGACCATGTCGCTGTCTCGTCGTGCCGCGCTGAGCGCGGGCATTGCCGCGAGTGTCATCGCCGCCGCACCGAAAATTGCCGAGGCACAGGCTTTTTCGCTACATCACCCGCGAACCTCGTTGGCGGGCAAAGTCGACGAACTCATCACCGCCGAACTCTCGCCCATGCTGCGCAACCACAGCGCGCGGGGCTTCCTCTTCGGTCGCGCGGTCGCCGAGCGGCAAGGCCTGCGGCCCGGCGCCGACTACGACGAGGAGACGATGTACCTCATCTGCGCACTGCACGACATCGGCCTGGCCGACGGCGCGACCGGTGATCAGAAGTTCGAGGTCGACGGCGCCGATCGTGCCGCGCGATTCCTCGAGGACAACGGCGTCACCGATGCCAGGGTGGACACGATCTGGGACGCCGTCGCCGCGCACACCTCGGGTTTCACCGACTCGCCGGTCTGGCGGCGCCGCAGGCCGCCGGAAACGTGGATCGCCGTGGACGGCATCGGCGTCGACGTGGGCGGCGCGCAGGCCGACCTGCCACCCGGCTTCGCCGAGCTGGTGCACACCGCCTATCCGCGGCTGGGCGGCAGCCGCGCGCTCGGCGCCGCGATCGAGGCCCAAGCCGCCGCGAACCCGCGGAAGGCGCCGCCCGCGAGCCTGGCCGGCGCCATCCTGCAGCAGCATCACCCCGAATACCCGGCGCTCACCTGGGACGCGATCGTGGCGATGAACGGGTGGGGCGATTGACGGTTCAGGCGTTGGCCTCCTCGGCTGCCCGAAGTTCGGCCTTCCATTCCCGGAACCCTTCCTCGGTGCGGCCGCGGCGCCAGTACCCGGAGATCGACGCGGCCCACTGGGCGGGAACGCCGCGATCCTTGCGGACGTAGCGGCGCAGATCCTTCATGACCGCGTCGGCTTCGCCGTGGATGAACACCTGAACCTGCCCGGGTGACCACGGCGCGGAGCGGACGGTCTCGGCGAGCACCTCACCCGGGGACCGGACGCCGCGGTGCAGCCAGGTCAGTTCGACGCCGTCCGGCTTCTTCACCGGCAGTTCGTCGTCCGGGCCTGCGACCTCCACGAACGCCAGCCCGGTCGCGTCGGCCGGCAGAGCCTCGAGCGCGGCGGCGATGGCGGGCAGGGCCGCCTCGTCACCGGCCAGTAGATGCCAGTCGGCATCCGGGCGCGGGGAGTAGGCGCCGTTGGGGCCGTACAGGTCGATGGTCGCGCCGGGCTCGACCGTGGCCGCCCACGGTCCCGCGATGCCCTCCGCGCCGTGGTAGACGAAATCCACCGCGATCTCCTCGGCGACGGTGTCCACGGAACGGACGGTATAAGTGCGCAGCACCTCGTTCCCGTCCTGCGGGAAGATGAACTTCACATACGAGTCGGTGAACTCGCTGGGCCGGAACGCGGCGAAGCCCGGACCGCCGAGGTGCACCCGGATCAGGTGCGGGGTGAGCCATTCGGTGCGCTGCACCGTGAGGGTGGTGCGAAGACGTGCCAAGGAAACCTCCGATAAACATTATTAGGATTGCCTTACTTACCCTACCTGTGTTCGGCTCAGCCTGCGGACAACCGCTGACGGCGCGCCGCGCGGGCGACAGAATGATGCCCATGACGCAGTCCGTGCCGACACCGACCCACGCCGTGCAACAGCGCTACCGCGACCCTCGACCGGTCGAACCCGCGCAGTGGAACCAGGTGCTGCAGGTGCTGCACGAGCATCGCTCGGTCCGCCGCTACCTGCCCGACCCGGTGCCCGACGCCACCCTGCGCCTGCTGATCTCCGCGGCGCAGTCCGCGCCCACCTCGTCGAACCTGCAGGTCTGGAGCGTCATCGCGGTGCGCGACCCGCAGCGCAAGGCGCGCTTGGCCGCGCTCGCGGGAGATCAGGCCCACATCGGCCAGGCGCCCGTGCTGCTGGTCTGGACGGCCGACTTCGCGCGCCTGCGTCAGCTCGCCGACGACCGGAGCGCGCCGCTGGAGGGCGCGGATTACCTCGAGTCGAGCTACGTCGGCTTCATCGACGCCGCGCTCGCCGCGCAGAACGCGGTCGTGGCGGCGGAATCGCTGGGGCTCGGCACCGTCTACATCGGTGCGTTGCGCAACAAACCGGAAGAAGTCGCCGCCGAACTCGGCCTGCCGCCGCAGGTCTTCGCCGTGTTCGGCTTGGTGGTCGGCCATCCCGACCCGGCCGAGGACGCGCGGGTGAAGCCGCGCCTGCCGCAGGAGGCCGTCCTGCACCTGGAGACCTACGATCTGGGCGCGCAGCGGGCGCACGTGGCCGCGTACGAAACCCGCATCGCGGAATTCTATGCCGAGCAACAACTCTCGCATTCCTGGACCGAACGCGTCCTGGCCCGGCTGGCCTCGGCGGCGGCCCTCAACGGCAGGCACCGGCTGCGCGAATCGCTGACCAACCACGGCTTCCGGTTGCACTGATCCGCCGCCTCAGGCCGCGACCTTCTCGGTGAGCAGCTCGAACGATCGGGCACGGTCGTCGATGTCGTAGACCAGCGTGTTGATCATCAGCTCGTCGGCCCGGGTGCGCTCCAGCAGGTCCGCGAGCTGCCCGCGCACCGTCTCCGGCGAGCCGAGCAACTGCCCGGCCCGGCGCTGCCGGATGAACACGCGCTCCTGCTCCGACGGGCGGAACGCGGCCGCCTCCTCCGGCGTGGCCAGCGCCTGCGGCGTGCCCCGCACCAGGTTCAGGAAGGCCAGGTCGCGTGGCCCGGCGAGCACCTCGGCGCGCTCGTCGGTGTCCGCGCAGATCGCCGCGACCGCCACCATCGCGTGCGGACGCTCCAGGCGCGGCGAAGGCCGGAAGTGCTCGCGGTAGAGCGCCAGCGCGGGCTCGGTGTTGTCTGGACTGATGTGGTGGGCGAACGCGAACGGGAGTCCGAGCACCGCGGCGACCTGGGCGCTGTAGCCGCTGGAACCCAGCAGCCAGATATCCGGCTCCTCGCCGCGCCCCGGGGTCGCGGCGATGCCGCCGGGATCGCCGCCCCGGAAGTAACCGAGCAGAGCGGCGAGTTCCTGGGGGAACGATTCCGCCGACAGTCCGTCCGCGGTCCGCCGCAGCGCGCGGGCAGTCGCCTGGTCGGTGCCCGGCGCGCGTCCGATGCCCAGGTCGATCCGGCCGGGATGCAGCGCGTGCAGGGTGCCGAACTGCTCGGCGACCACCAGCGGCGCGTGGTTGGGCAGCATCACCCCGCCGGAGCCGACCCGGATGGTCGAGGTGGCCGCCGCCAGATGCGCCAGCAGCACGCTCGGCGCGGAGCTGGCGATGCCGGGCATGTTGTGGTGTTCGGCCACCCAGAAGCGGTGGTAGCCCAAAGCCTCGGTGCGCCTGGCCAATTCGGTGGTCGCCTGCAGCCCCTCGCCGACGGTGCGGCCGGACTGCACCGGCGCCAGATCCAGTACGGACAGCGGGACGTCGATCATGGGTCTCCTCCACAGTGGCGATCTCCACTGCCAACGCCATGCGTCCCCGCTGTATTTCGCGGCCTGCTCAGCCGCGCGCGATCGCGCGGAACACCTCGATGGTGTCCTGCTCGTCCTGGGTGGTGCCGTAGTCGCTGAGCTTGACGACGACGGTGCCGCTGGGCGGGTCGAGGTAGACGTACTGGCCGTAGACGCCGACGGCGGTGAGGTCCGCGCCGTCCCCGCCGGTCGGATGCCACCACTGCGCGCCGTAAGGCCACTCGCCCACCCGGTGCGGGGCCGGGGCGCGGATGCGGTCGATCCAGGCCTGCGGCACGATCTGCGCGTCGCCCACCCGTCCGCCGTCCAGCACCAGCCTGCCGATCTTGGCGAAGTCGCGGGCGGTCGCGTTCAAGCAGCAGAACGCCTTCTCCTGGCCGCCGGCGCGATCGAGATTCCACAGCGCCTCGTCCTCGGCCCCGATCGGCGCCCAGATGTCGCGCTCCAGCAGTTCGGCCAGCGGCAGGCCCTCGACCCGCGCCAGCGCCATGCCCAGCAATTGGGTGTCCACGCTGCGGTACTCGCCCGCGCTGCCCGGCGGAAAGCGCAGGCCGCGGTGCGCGCGGACGAATCCGTCCAGGTCCTCGGTGAGATACATCCGGGCGGTACCGGTCAGCGGCAGGTACTTGTTGTAGTTCTCCCCGACGTCGATGCCGGAGGCCATGTCGAGCAGATCGCGGATGGTGACGGCGTCGTACGCGCCGCCGGTGGTCAGCTCGGGCAGGATCTGTACCAGGCGGTCGTCCTCGGCGAGTTTCCCCGCGGCGACGGCTCGGCCGGTCAGCAGCGACACGACGGACTTCACCACCGACCACGAGGACTGGCGGGTGCTCGCCGTGAAGCCGTCGCGGTACCACTCGTGGGTCAGGACGCCGCCGCGCAGGACGAGGAACGAATTGGTGTGCGTGGTGTCGAGGAAATCGGCGATCGATACCGCCGAGCCCTTCCAGGGCACCCGGCCGGGCAGCGGCCGCGGTGCGCTCGGCAAGGGACGCGGGGCAGGGGAGGCCGCCACCGTCCGGCTCTCGAACAGCGCTCCCTGCGCCGAGGGTGGGTCGGTCAGCAGTCGCAGCAGCGTCGGCGGCGCCGGGATGTGCAAGATCGCTGTCGTCGCGAACGCCGCGCCGACCAGGACGGCGACGACCGCGAGCAGGACGACGAGGGTGCGCAGCGCGGCGCGGCCGGGTCGCGTGCGCCGGGGCGAGAGTTCGGTCATGACGGAAGCCCATCGCTAGGAGATCCGATGATGGCATGTCCGGCGCCGGACCGGTAGCTCCGGACAGCCGCCGCCCTCGGCCCGGAGACGACGCGCGAACGGGCGGGGCGGTAGCGTGACGCCCTGAGCCGGACCGGCCGTGCGATGATCCGACATCGTGTGGCCTGCGCACCGGCGGGCGACCGGCGCCGCTGCACAGCGAGGGAAGGACCGCAGTATGACAGCCTCCGACCGGCACCTCCAGGACGCGGAACCGCTGGCTCCGGCGGACGGCGGGGACTCGGAAGGATATGCCCGCGGGCTCAGCCCGCGCACCATCCAGATGATCGCCATCGGCGGCGCGATCGGCACGGGCCTGTTCTACGGCGCGGGCGGCGCGATCGAGCAGGCGGGTCCGGGGCTCATCCTCGCCTACCTGGCGGCGGGCCTGGCCATCTTCGTGATCATGCGGGCGCTCGGCGAACTGCTGACCTACCGGCCGATCTCCGGCAGTTTCGCCGAGTACGCGCACGAATTCCTCGGCCGCTACGCCGGTTTCGTGACCGGCTGGTCGTACTGGGCAGTGTGGGTGGCCACCTGCATGGCCGAGATCACCGTGGCGGGCAAGTACGTGGAGTATTGGTTCGACATCGCGCCGTGGGTCACCGCACTGGTGGTGCTCGCGGTGATGTTCGGCGCCAACCTGATCTCGGTGCGGCTGTTCGGCGAGGGCGAGTTCTGGTTCTCCACCATCAAGGTGACCGCGATCGTCGGCATGATCCTGCTCGGCATCGGCGTGCTGCTGTTCGGATTCGGTCACGCGCCCGATCCCACCGTCACCAACCTGTGGGCCGACGGTGGCGTCTTCCCGAACGGCATCGGCCAGTCGCTGCTGGTGCTGCAGATCGTGCTGTTCGCCTACGTCGGTGTGGAGTTGGTCGGCGTCACGGCGGGGGAGGCGCGGGAGCCCCGCAAGACCCTGCGCAAGGCGATCAACACGCTGCCGTTCCGGATCGGCCTGTTCTACGTCGGCGCGCTGGTGGTGATCATGGCGGTGTCCAGCTGGCGCAACTTCCACGCGGGCAAGAGCCCGTTCGTCGAGGTCTTCGAGCAGATCGGCATCCCCGGCGCGGCGGGCATCGTCAACTTCGTGCTGCTCACCGCGGCGCTGTCGTCGTGCAACTCGGGGATCTACTCCACCGGCCGGATGCTGCGCACCCTGTCGCTGCGCGGTGAGGCGCCCGCCCGGCTGAGCAGGCTGAGCGCGAACGCGGTGCCCTACACCGGGATCATCGCCTCGGCGGCGGCGATGGTGATCGGCGTGGTGGTCAACATCATCTCCCCGGACAAGGCGTTCGCCTACATCACCTCGGTGTCGACCATCGGCATCATCTTCGTCTGGGGCGTCATCCTGGTCTGCCACCTGCTCTACCGGGCCAAGGTCGCCCGCGGTGAGCTGCCCGCGAGCGACTACCGGCTGCCCGCCGCGCCCTACACCACCGTGCTGGCGCTGGCGTTCCTCGGGCTGGTGGTCGTGCTGCTGCTGTTCAGCGACAGCGGGCGCACCGCGATCGTCGTCGGCGTCGTGTGGGCGGCGCTGGTGTCGGCCGGGTACCTGGCGCTGCGCAAACTCGGCACGGCCGACGCGGCCCCCGGCACCGTGCGCGCCAGCTGACGCGCGCTGTGCGCTAAGCGGCGAGCAACAGCGCGGCGGCGCCGCCGACCTCGACCACGCAGTAGAACCAGGTGGGATAGAAAGCCGCTCGCTCGTCGAGCACCGCCGACACCACCCGGCCGAATGCCATGCCCGCCAGGGCCGCGCCGACCGCGGCCATGATCCCGCCGCGCAGGGATCCGAGGTCGAGGGCGGCGACCGTAAGCACGGCCGCCATAGCCAGCCCGAAGCCGCCGTAGACGGCGCGCACTTCGTATCGTGCGCTCGATTCGGTGAGCCGGATGCCGAACGGCCGGATCAGCGCGGCGGGTGCGGCGAGGGCGTAGACGCCCATACCGAGGAAGAACACGCCGACGATTCCGCACACTGCCTGTGCCACTGCGACCTCCAGATCTCGGGTTCGTTTCGGAGAGCCCAGCTTGCGTCAGGGCCGGTGCCGGACGCTTCCGAAAACCCGCTGCGTCGGGTCGTGTCGTCCGCGGTCCCCGGTGGGGTCCCGGTACCGTCGTGGAGTCAGCCGGTCGCCGACCGCCGCGGCATCATCGCCGCGGCGATGACCATGACCACGGCCATCGCCGCGATCGCGACGAAGACCAGATGCACCGCCGAGGCCAGGGTGGCGGGCAGCGGGTGATCGGTGTGACCGACCCGCGCGTTCACGATCGCCCCGAACACCGCGACGCCCACCGCGCTGCCGATCGAGCGCGCGAACATGTTGGCCGAGGTCACCACACCCCGCTCGGTCCATTCGGCGCTGGTCTGCGCGGCGATCAGGGTCGGGGTCGCGACCAGGCCCATGCCGGTGCCGATCACGAAGCAGGACGCGGCGACCTGCCACAGGGCCGAGTGCTGGTTGATCAGCAGGGTGCTCGCGGCGCCGACCGTCGCCAGACCGCTGCCGAGCAGGGCCGTCGCGCGAAAGCCGTAACGCAGGTACACCTTTCCGGCCTGGGACGCCGCGAGCGGCCAGCCCAGCGTCAGCGCGCCGACCGTCAGTCCCGCGACCAGCGCCCCGGTGCCGAGCACGCCCTGGGTGAAGGTCGGCACGTAGGAGGTCGCGCCCAGCACGACCGCGCCGATCAGCACCGACACCAGACTGCTCGCGATCACCACCCGCCTGCCGAACACCCACAGCGGCAGGATCGGATTCCGTACCCGGCGTTCCACCAGCCCGAACAGCGCGAGCAGTGCCGCCCCGCCCGCGAAGATGCCGATGCTCACCGGCGAGGACCAGGCCCACGCCTGCCCGCCTTCGAGCAAACCGAGGATCAACGCCCCCGCGCCGACCGTCAGCAGGGACGCGCCCAGATAGTCGACGCTCTGTCTGCGCCGGGGCGCGCTCTCGGCGAAATGGCGCACCAGCATCCATCCGGCCAGCGCGGAGAGCGGCAGATTGATCAGAAAGATCCAGCGCCAGCTGACGTACTCGGCGAACAGGCCGCCCAGCAGCGGGCCCGCCACACTCGACATCGCCCACACACTGGCCAGATAGCCCTGGACCCTGGCGCGTTCGGACAGCGTGTACAGATCGCCCGCGATGGTCATCGTCATCGGCTGGATCGCTCCCGCGCCGATGCCTTGCACCGCGCGGAAGACGATCAGTCCGAGCATGCTGCTCGCCACGCCGCACAGCAGCGACCCCAGCGCGAACGTCGCGATGCCGAACAGGATCACGGGTTTGCGGCCCACGGTGTCGGCGAGCTTGCCGTAGATCGGCACCGTCACCGCCTGCGCCAGCAGATAGATGGAGAACAACCAGGGGAACTGCGCGAAGCCGCCGAGACTGTCGGTGATGGTGAGCACCGCCGTGGCGATGACCGTCGAGTCGAGGGCGACCAGCGCGGTGGCCAGCATCAGCGAGCCGAGGATGGCGCCGCGTTCGGATCGGAGCCCTACGGACGCCGGCACAGTCTCGGTCGCCACCGCGGCCCCTCTCGTTCGCTTACCTAACCACCTCGAACGACCGTATCCGCTGCCCAGCTATTCCCGCATGGAGTTTTTTCGTCCACCGAACCGGGAAAGGGCTGCTCACCGGTGCTCCGGCGAGCAGCCCCTGCTGCGGCTCAGTACGACAGATCCGCCCCGGTAGGAGGCGGTTCGGCTGCGAGGACGGCGAGTTCGTCGTCGGTGAGCAGCCGCGACCGGATCAGGAACCGCACACCTTCGGGCGCTTCCAGGGAGAACCCGCTGCCGCGTCCCGGCACCACGTCGACGGTGAGGTGGGTGTGGCGCCAGTACTCGTACTGGTCGGCGCTCATCCAGAACGGCGTGTCCGCCACCGGATGTCCCAGCAGCACGTCCGACGCTCCCACCCGGAACTCGCCGCGCGGGTAGCACATCGGTGAGCTGCCGTCGCAGCAGCCGCCGGACTGATGGAACATGACCGGACCGTGCTGTTCGATCAGCCGGCGCAGCAGTTCTTTCGCGGGCTCGGTGAGTTCGACGCGCTGGACCGGGTCGGGCATCAGAAGAATCCGAGCTTGTCCGGCGAGTAGCTGACCAGCAGGTTCTTGGTCTGCTGGTAGTGGTCGAGCATCATGCGGTGGTTCTCGCGCCCGATGCCGGACTTCTTGTAGCCGCCGAAGGCCGCGTGCGCGGGGTAGGCGTGGTAGCAGTTGGTCCACACCCGGCCCGCCTTGATCTGGCGGCCGAGGCGGTAGGCGGTGTTCATGTCGCGGGTCCACACACCGGCGCCGAGTCCGTAGAGGGTGTCGTTGGCGATCTTCAGCGCCTCGTCCACGGAGTCGAACGTGGTCACCGACACTACCGGTCCGAAGATCTCCTCCTGGAAGATGCGCATGTCGTTGCGGCCGGAGAAGATCGTCGGCTCGACGTAGAAGCCGCCGGGGAACTCGTCGACCTTGCGCGGGCCGCCGCCGGTGAGCACCTCGGCGCCTTCCTGGCGGCCGATGTCGATGTAGGACAGGATCTTCTCGAACTGGTCGTTGCTGGCCTGCGCGCCGATCATGGTGGCTTCGTCGAGCGGGTTGCCGCTGACGATGGCCTTGGTGCGTTCGACGCACCGGGCGATGAACTCGTCGTAGATCGAGGAGTGGATCAGCGCGCGGGATGGACAGGTGCACACCTCGCCCTGGTTGAGCGCGAACATCACGAAGCCCTCCACGGCCTTGTCGAGGAAGGCGTCGTCGGCGGCCATGATGTCGGGCAGGAAGATGTTGGGGCTCTTGCCGCCAAGTTCGAGCGTGACCGGGATGATGTTCTCGCTGGCGTACTGCATGATCAGCCTGCCGGTGGTGGTCTCGCCGGTGAAGGCGACCTTGGCCACGCGCGGGCTGGCCGCCAGCGGCTTGCCCGCTTCGACGCCGAAGCCGTTGACCACGTTGAGGACTCCCGGCGGCAGCAGATCGGCGATCAGGTCGACGACCTTCAGGATCGAGGCCGGGGTCTGCTCCGCGGGCTTGAGCACCACCGCGTTGCCCGCGGCCAGCGCGGGCGCGAGCTTCCAGGTGGCCATCAGGATCGGGAAGTTCCAGGGGATGATCTGCCCGACGACGCCGAGCGGCTCGTGGAAGTGGTAGGCGATGGTGTCGGCGTCGATCTCGCTGATGCCGCCCTCCTGTGCGCGGACCGCCCCGGCGAAGTAGCGGAAGTGATCGACCGCCAGCGGCAGGTCGGCGGCCAGCGTCTCCCGGACCGGCTTGCCGTTCTCCCAGGTCTCGGCGACCGCGAGCGCCTCGAGATTGTCCTCGATCCGGTCGGCGATCTTGTTCAGGATGTTGGCGCGCTCGGTGGTCGACGTGGCGCCCCACGCGTCGGCGGCCTGATGCGCGGCGTCCAGGGCCAGGTCGATGTCGGCGGCCGAGGAGCGCGCCACCTCGCAGAAGGTCTGGCCGTCCACCGGCGAGGGATTCTCGAAGTAGCGGCCTTCGACCGGGGCGGTCCACTCACCGCCGATGAAATTGTCGTAACGCGTGGCGAATTCGACGACGCTGCCCTCGGTTCCCGGCTTTGCGTAGCTCATGGCGGGTGACTCCTCGCTGGTTGCGGACGTGAGCACACGGCGCAGCGGCCGTGATGCGGGTCACTATGCCTCGCGAGGGTTGACGAAACGTTGAGGCGCGCGCTCAGTCGCGCAGCGCGGCGTGCAGCCGGGCGGCCGCGAGCGCACGACGACCGTCGCCCGCGGGCAGCAGACCCAGCGCGTGTTCGTGGACCTCGATATCGTGCGGTACGCGCTCGCCGTAACGCAGGGCGTGCTCGACGTTTCCACTCGACAGCACCGCCGTGCGCACGCCGACCTCCAGATACTCGCGCCATTGCACGACGCCCGGCGTCTCCGAGCCCGGCAGCAGCGGCCCGCGATACAGCTCGACGGCCGTGGCGGTGTCGCCCGCTTCGAGCGCCGCGAGCAGGTCCACGGCGTCACAGGACAGTGGACTCACCAGCTGATAGACCCGGCTGGTGATGTCGCCGCCGGTGGCGCGCCGCAGGTAGGACATCTCCGATTTGAGCGTGCTCGCGCCGACCGGCCGGTCGCCGTAGATGGCGAAATGCAGGCGTTCGTGGGTGAACCCCTCGGGCTCGAGTGCCAGCAGCGCGAGGATCTCGAGGTGTCTGGGGCGCAGCCGCACCGGTGCGCCGTCGCGGATCAGGCGGGCAGCGCCGAGGCAGGTCAGCCGTACTCCGGGCGCGGTCATGCGATGCTGCAACTTGGTCTCGATGGCGGTGACCAAGGTACGGGCGGTGGACATGGCCAGCGGGTGGGCGCGGTCCCAGGTGGTGGACAGGTCGAGCACGCCCAGTTGGCGGCCGTCCGCGGCGCGGATCGGCGCGCAGTAGCAGACCCAGCCGTGCAAGGCCGCGACCAGGTGCTCGGCGGAGAACACGGTGTGCGGTCGATCGGTGCGCAGCGCCAGCGACAGCGCGTTCGTGCCCATGTGCGCCTCGTCCCAGCGACCGCCCGGCGCGAAGTTCACCTGTTCGGCGCGGCGGCGCATGACCGGACCGCCGTGCGACCACAGGATGGTGCCGGTCTCGTCGGTGATCGCCGCGACGTACCCCGCGCCTTCGGTGATGTCGCGCAATTGATCGGTCAGCTCGGAAACCGGCGTGCGCAAGGGAGATTCGGCCCAGCGGGCGGCCACGTCGGCTTCGGCGATGGGCGCGTACTCGCAGGCCGGATCGACCGTGCGCAGCGACCGCAGCCACGATTGGGCGACCTCGCTGCGCAGCGCGGAATCACCCTGCGGTGTCCCGGCGGGTATCCATCGGGACCACTCTTGTTCCAATGCAGCGCGTCGCTGCGAGAGGGAACTGCGCTGTGCCATCTCGCGGTCCTGTGTCTTCGCTCCGATCGTCTTCGTGCCCTCCCATCATGCCCCAGCGCACGGCCGGGGATTCCGTTTCGGCCTGCCTTCTACGGGCCTGGACGAATCGGCGGACGGCGGTCGGACCGCCGCGTTCCCCCTGCGCGTCGGGTGCGTGAAGGGTGCGCGTTCCCAGGGAATCCCGGTGCGACCGGCGATCGGTGTGCGGTCGTCCTGCGCGGCCGCACACCGACCGGCCGATTACGGCGTGGAGAATCCGATCAGCGCCCCGATGCCCGCACCGATCGGAATGGTGACCAGCGCGCCGACCCCGCCGAGGAAGAAGCCGATCACGGCGCCGATTCCCGCGCCGATGAGAGCGCCGATCCCGGCGTTGTACTGCTTGCGCGCGAGCGTGTCTTCCTCACCGACGAACTGGTTCAGGCGCTCGGTCGTGGCGGGCGAGCTCACCGGCGTCACCGTGAGGGTGCGGCCGGAATCGGAGATCGCCGGCGCCAGCCCGTGCGCCGCGCCGGAGGTCTGGAACGCCAGGGGCAGCGTCGCGACGACCTGTCCCGCTTCGTTGCGCAGCTCGACGGCCCTCGCGTCGGACGTCAACGCGAAGCTCCCCGCGTCCAGGGTGGTGACCACCCCGGTGCCGTCGGCGGCGGGAGCCGAGGTGAAACCGAGTCCCTGCTCGACGCCGTGCACGCTGACCTGCGCGGGTGCCGCGGGCTGGGCGTGCGCGACAC
Source organism: Nocardia niwae NBRC 108934 = DSM 45340 (assembly GCF_001613465.1). GTDB lineage: Bacteria > Actinomycetota > Actinomycetes > Mycobacteriales > Mycobacteriaceae > Nocardia > Nocardia niwae. The sequence goes on from NZ_BDCK01000023.1 coordinate 172,731, forward strand.
CCGACGCAATTCCGGTGGCCCCGACCGCGAGCAGGGCGGTTGCGGCGAATCTGTTGACTCTCATCGTATTTCCCCACATAGTCGTGTCGGCCACGAGTGCCGACGGATCCCCAAGATGCCGGTTCTCGGCCCCACCCATTCTGGCCGCAGGGCTTTCCCGAAGCAATCGTTCTGCGAATTTCACGGAAAGTCAGTGCCATCACATACCTGAATTACGCACGGACAGCATATGTTCCGGCGTCCGGTTTCTGTGGATTGCAGAATGTGTGCTGATTTGTGTTGCGCAGTGCGGAATTCGATCGGCCGCGTGCGCGGGATTGCGCGGAATTCCGAAGGTTACGGAGAGAACGGGCGCGTCTCGGATAGGCGAGCGCTGTCCGGAAGCCGGGTTCACCACGCGTCGGCTCGGCGCGGGACAGCCTGCTCTTCCGCTCGGGGCGATCGCTCGGTGGGCGAGCGTAATTCGCGGCCGCTGCGGGGTTGCGGCACTTGTGGGGGAGAGCGGCTCGGGCTCCTGGTGGCGGGAGATCCGCCAGAAGCCAGGTGATTCCGGGATCGCGCCGTACGAGGGCGCAGCGGCGATCGCGGTGCCGGAACGATCGCGCGGAGCCGGAGATCACCTGGCGGACTGTGCGAGCGCGCTTCTGGTCAGAACGCGCTTCCGGTGCCGGGCAGCAGCCAGGCGATGCCGGGCCAGCCGCCGAACGGGCCGCCCCAGTAGCCGAACGGGCTACCCCAATAGCCGTAACCGCCCCAGCCGCCGTAGCCGCCCCAGCCGCCGTAGCCGCCGCGGTCCCACCCGCCGTGGCGGTGGTGCCAGCCGCCGTGGATCTCCTCGGCCTGGGTCGTCTGGGTGACGGCCGTCTGCTGGGTCACCGCGGGGGCGGCCATCGCGGGCGCGGCGACCGCGGCGACGGGGGTCAGTGCGAGCGCGGCGATCATCGCCAGGCGGACGACCGCTTGCCGGGCGCGTCCGGTCTCGACGTCGTGCATCATCGGTACTTCCTCACTTCGGTACGTCTTCGTCCGGTCGGTGACCGATTCGATGGCCATCGACCAATCTCACCGGTGTATATCGTACCGTTGAATAACGGCACACTCAATGTGGTGCGATCGTCCGAGATTTCCGGCAGGGCCGGCCCCGCGTCGCTCGTGCCGGGCGGCCGCGCTGGGTACCGTCGGGGCAGCAGACCACCCGAGAAGGAGTCGAACCGATGGCTACCAGTGCCGATGTGCTGACCGACGCCTACGAGCGGATCAAGGAGGTGGTGCACGAAGCCGTCGACGGGCTGGCGGAGAACGCCCTCGTCCACCGGGTCGATCCGGGCGCCAACTCGATCGCCTGGCTGATCTGGCATCTGACCCGCGTGCAAGACGATCACATCGCGGAGGTGGCCGGCCTGGAGCAGGTCTGGACCGCGCAGGGTTGGTACGACCGCTTCGGACTGCCGCTGGACAAAGGGGCGACCGGTTACGGTGACCGCCCCTCCGATGTGGCGGTCATCCAGGCATCGGCCGAGTTGCTCGCCGGGTACTACGACGCGGTGCACGACCAGACGCTGCGCTTCGTCCGGACACTGGGCGACGGCGACCTGGACCGCGTCGTCGACATCCGTTGGGATCCACCCGTGACGCTGGGTGCGCGGCTGGTCAGCGTGATCTCGGACGATCTGCAGCACGCGGGCCAAGCGGCGTTTCTGCGCGGCGTGCTGGAACGGGCGGCCTGACCGGCATCGGGAAGCCGCCCGCCGTGTGCGTCCGCCGCCGTGACGTAAGTTGATGCCGCGCAAACCGAATGTTCACAGAGAGTGCCGCCGTGGTCGTGAAGAGTGTTCTGGTCGGTGTCGCCGTGCTCGTTCTCGTGGGAGTCGTCGTGCTCACGGTGGTCGGCGCCCACTGGTATGTCTGGCGGCGACTCGTGCGCGACACGACCGCGGCCGGATCGCGCGCGCGGCGCGTCGGCACCGCCATCCTGCTGGCGGCTCCCCTGCTGCTGCTGGGCACGACGGTGGCGGAGCTTGCTTCTGCTCCGTTCGCGGTGGTCCGGATCATCGCCTGGCCCGGCTATCTGTGGGGCGCGTTGTTCGTGTACCTGCTGTTGGCGCTGGCGATCGGCGAGCCGATTCGGTTCCTGGCGCTGCGCCGGTTCGATCGGGGCCGAGAGGTCTCGGAGCCGAATTCTCCTGCGGATATCGGTTCCGTGCCGGAGTCCGCGAAAGATGGTTCAGTGCGGGAGTCCGCTGCGGAAAGGGGCACCGCGGCAACTCCTCTCGCGACAGTTGGCGCCGCGCCCGGTTCTCCCGGAGGGACCGCCCCGGAATATCTCGCAGGGACCGATTCCGCCTCGGAGTCCCCTGGCGGAAATGGGTCTTCGTCGAAGTCTCCGACGGGAGACGGTTCCACACCGGAGCCCCGCCCCGACGCGGCCGCTGCCGTCCTTGCGCCGGAGCCTTCGCCGACCCGGCTACCGCGTCGCGTTTTCGTCTCGCGGATGGTGGGCGGCGCCGCTGTCGCCGCCGCGGCCACGACCGTCGGCATCGGCGCCCACGGAGTCCTGGACGGGCCGAGTGTCAAGCGCGTCGCCGTGCCGTTGGCGAAGTTGCCGCGCGGGGCCGACGGATTCCGTATCGCGGTGGTCAGCGACGTGCATCTCGGCCCGATCCTGGGGCGCGGTTTCGCGGAACGCGTGGTACGCACCGTCAACGACACCCGGCCCGATCTCATCGCCGTGGTCGGCGACCTGGTGGACGGCAGCGTCGAGCATCTCCGCTCGGCCGTCGAGCCGCTGGCCGGGCTGCGCGCCCGTCACGGCGCGTTCTTCGTCACCGGCAACCACGAGTACTTCTCCGGCGCCGAGCAGTGGGTGGAGCACGTCCAGGAACTGGGCATGCACCTGCTCGCGAACGCACGCACCGAACTCCCCGGGTTCGACCTCGCGGGGGTCAACGACGTGCAGGGCGCACGAACCGGGCAGGGCCCGGACTTCGGCAAGGCGCTCGGTGACCGCGACCGCGACCGCACCGCCGTGCTGCTGGCGCATCAGCCCGTGCTGATCGACGACGCGGTGGCGCACGGCGTCGACCTGCAGCTGTCCGGCCACACCCACGGCGGCCAGCTCTGGCCCGGCAATTACCTTGCGGGCCTGGCGAATCCGACCGTGGCCGGGCTGGAGCGGTACGGCGACACCCAGCTGTACGTCTCCCGGGGAGCCGGGGCGTGGGGTCCGCCGGTACGCGTGGGCGCACCGTCGGACATCACCGTCGTGGAACTCGTCTCGCTCCAGGCCTGACCGCGCCGGCCGGCATCAGCCGAACAGGCCGCCCAGCACGCCACCGCTCTGACCGGCTTCCTGCCCGCCGCCGGTACCGCCGACGAATCCGCCGGGCGGCAGCTCCGACGGCTGCACGATGACGAAGCCCCGGCCGGAGAACGACAGCGTCATGCCCTCGCCGGTGCTGCGGCCCATCAGCCGGCCGAACCCGAACGAATCGTTGCGTTTGATGCCCGTCTGCAAGCTCGACGACCAGGCGACCGCCGCCTGCGGGTCGGCGTAGGTGGGCTGGTCGACGTTGAGCACCACCGGCGTGCCGTGCGTGGTGATGGCGATGCGACCGCGGCCGGTGAAGACGCAGTTGAACAATCCGGCGTTGCTGGCGAATCCGGCGGCTCCCTGCACCATCCGGATGTCGTAGCGCAGGGTGGAATCGAAGGCGAGCACGTTGGCGCCGTTGATGGTGAGGCCGTCGGTGCCGTCCAAGTCGATGGTGTGCACGTCGGCGGCGCCGTTGGCGACGAAGAGGTCGCCGTGCCCGGACACCTTCATCAGCGGCACCCCCTCGCCGGTCAACCGCTGCTGGATCGCCCGGCCGATCCCGCCCGCACCGAGCGCCTGGAAATGCAGATCCCCCTGGTAGGCGACCATCGATCCGGCGCGGGCCATGACCTCGCCGCCGACGGCCACCTTGATCATCTTGCCGCCCTGCTTCTGAATGCCCGCACCGGTGACTTCGGCGTGGCTGGGGGCGAACAGTTCGCTCTGCATCGGCAGCGCTCCTTGCTGAGGTGAGGGCATCGGTGGTGGCGGCACCGCGGCGGCCGGCGCGGAATATGCCGGTTGCGGTGGGTAGGCAGGCGCGGGCGGGGATTGGTATGCAGGAGGCGGAGCCGACTGATAAGCCGGGGGTTGCGGATGTGCTGGTGGCGGAGCCGATTGATAGGTCGGTGGCGGCTGCTGCGCTGATGGAGGAGCCGGCTGATACGCCGGGGGCTGCTGATGTGCCGGTGGGGAAGCCGGAGCGGGCGGCGGGGCGGGCTCGTCGTCGATATTCACGCCGAAAGCCGTTGCGATGCCCGCCAGTCCGTTGTCGTAACCCTGGCCGACCGCGCGAACCTTCCATCCTCCGCCGCGACGATAGATCTCCACGCACACCACGGCGGTTTCGGTGCTCAAGCCCGTCATCGGGAAGGCCAGCGTCCCCGAGGAGGAGGCGATCGTCGCACGCAGCGAACCCGCGGACGCGAACGTGGGCGGCCCGTTGCCGTCCAGGCTCGCGGTGACGACGACGCGGTCCACATCGCCCGGCAATGCCGGGGTCTGGATGTCCACCACGTCGCCCGCGCCCTGGCCGTGCCGGTAGGTGACGCCGGGGGCGACCGGTTGATTGAAGAAGACGAAATCGGCATCGGAGCGCACGCGCCCCGCCGAGTCCAGTAACAGCGCCGATACGTCGACGGGAGCCGAGCAGGTGACGGTCACCGTCAGCCGATCGCCGGGCGCGGGGCGGTTCTCACCGCGGGCGAGGTCGGTCACGGCAGGCCGTCCGATCCGCGGCGGCGTCGTCGGGTTGACATGCGATTCACGGGCTCCAGTGTGTCGTGCGTGCGCAAACCGCGCCACAGGCGTACCCGGTCTGTGCAGTCACCAGGCGCTTCGCGCGGTGACCGGCGCCGATCTCCTACGGTCGCCGTGGCGGGGGCGTGTCGACACGATCAGCTCGGCGCCGTCCCTGTCTCGGCACAGGCGCCGGTGGTGCGATACCGCCACTCGACGATTCCGGTCATCGCCGCCGGCGACCGGGCATGCGGCCGATGCGGATCCGTCCGGCCGCGGCGGCGGGTGAGCCCGGCCGGGTCGACCGGGCTTTCGTCGCGGATGCGGGTCAGAGCACTTCGGCGTACATGGTGCCGTCGAGAATGCCGAATTCGACCTGCCCGGGGAACAGCGGCAGGGCGCCGGTGGCGTGCTTGCTGTGATTGAGCGCGATGGTTTCGGTGGCCCATCGGTGCAACGGCTCGGGTAGCCGCAGGACCCGATGGTCGGTGCAGCGAACGTACGGGTAGGTGATCTCGCCGGGCTGGGCGAGGGGGTTGTGGATGTCGAGGGCGGCGATGTCCAGGACCAGGCCGGTCTGCTTGGCGGAGGCGACGGTCGGTGGCTGCAGTTCGATGTCGTCCATGACCGAAGACGGTAGCTCGAAGGATGCCGGATGCGGGTGATTCCGCGCGAATGTCCCTGCGATTTCACCGGAAGTGGGGGACGGCGAGGTTCATCGAATCGGGTGAACCCCACCGCTACCACCAGCGATCGCGGTCGGCTTGGGCATGCCTGGGCCGCGCTGGAAGTCCCGGAGCCACCGGGACGGTGTTGAGCCTATGCGACGCTGAAGGTTCGCGGGGGCGATTCCGTGAATCGGTCGGCGCTATCGCTGGGGCCGGATCCGAGACCGACCCGCCGGTAACCCGTGCCGGAATGTCCGGTTTCGGGTGCTGCGCCTTACTATGCCTGCGGCGTCAAAGAAGCTGTGCGCGTTGAGTATCCGGCACCGGTGTGTGCTGTTCGGTTTTCTTCAGGAGGGTGGAAGTCGTTGCTCTATGTAGTCATCGCGGCCATTGTCATCGCATTGCTGGCTGTGTCGGCCGTGGCGATGGTGTGGGATCCGCGCCGTCGTACCGAGTCGGACGAGTACGACTACGAGTTCGGCATGGACGAGGGTGACGCCGGGACGGACGAGTACGCCCGCCCGCGCAGTGTCGAGTGGCCGCGCAAGGAGAGCGTCTGACCCGCGCGGACGGGCCGCCCGCGGGCGGTGAAAGGACCGGGTGCCCAGCCGAATGCGGCTGGGCACCCGGCATTTTCAATGACCGTGCCGCTGTCGGTCACTCCACGGTGAAGTCGCGCCACGAGGCGTGCAGCCCCTGCCCGCGCAGCGACGTGCTGCGCCCGTCTTCGATCGGATGCAGGGTGATGATGCCGAAACCGATCTGCACCGTCTCCGGCAGGTGCGGCGCACGGGTGGTGTACACCGGTGCGTCGTCGACGTACCAGCCCGCGGTGCCCGCGGCCCGATCGATGGTGACGGTGTAGCGGTGGAACTCGCCCGGCTTGATACCGACCCCGGCCAGCGGCGCGTGCACCACATGGGTGAACGCCTCCTCCGGGGGGACGACGCCCGGCACGAAAAGCCGTTCGTGGATCGCGTACGCGTGCTTGCTCGTCGCGATTAGGTCGAAGACTTGCGCGCTGCTCATATCGAGGACGTTGAACGCGGCGAAGCCGTCCCGGTAGTCTTCGCCGGTGGCGCCGATGTTCTCGGCCGCCATCTCCACCGTGAAAGTCCGCGGGCCGTCCGTGAGATCGAACGTCTCGGTCGACACCAGCAGATGTTTCGGGTTGTCCAGGATCTGGACTTCGGCGTGGGACCGGGTGAAGGCATCGATGCGGACCGACACCGCGCCCTCGCCGACCTCGGTGCGGGCTGCCGGGTCGGCGTAGCGCCAGGTCTGGTCCGGGCCGAGCGGGACTTCCAGGAAGCGCCACCGGTCCGCGCGCAGATCCGGGCCGTTCAGGTCGTCGTAGGTCATTGCGGCATTCACCTTTCGTCCGTGTCGCGCACGGCGGATTTCGATAGGCCGGGGTCGGTCGCCCGGCGGCGCAAGGTGGTCACGACGCCGTTCGACGAACCGGACTTGTAGCCGACGCCGCCGAGCAGCAGACGCTCCTCGGTCAGCCGCGGGCGCAGCGCGGGACCCATCGGCCACCAGTCGTCGAGTTCGACCAGTCCGGGCTCGATCAGTTCCAGCTCGCCGAAGTACGAGGCGATCTGCTCGCGGGTGCGGTACCAGCCCGAACCCAAACCCATCTCGGTGAAACGCCGTTGCAGCTCGACGGCCATCTCGTGCGCCTCGCCGCCGTCGGCGGGATCATAGAAATGCGTGATCGCGACGTAGGAGCCTGCCGGGAGCGCATCGATGTACCGGCGCATGATCCCGGCCGGATCCAGGTCGTCGTCGACGTGATGCAGGATGCCGCACAGGATCAGCGCCAGCGGGCGGGTGAGATCGAGGTGCGGGGTGACCTCGGAGTGCTCCAGCAGGATGTCCGGCTCGGTCAGGTCCGCGGGCACGAAATGCGTGAACGCGTTGCGCTCGAGCAGCACCCGGCCGTGGATGTTGCACACCGGATCGTTGTCGACGTACACCACGCGCGCCTGCGGATTCTGCTGCTGCGCGATCTCGTGGGTGTTGCCGACGGTCGGCAGTCCCGCGCCGATGTCGAGGAACTGGTCGATGCCCGCGGTGCCGGCCAGGTAGCGCACCACGCGGTGCAGCCAGCGTCGATTCATCCGGGCCACATCGCTCTGCCGCGGCGCGACTTCGGCGACTTTGTCGCGCACGTAGCGGTCGACTTCGTAGTTGTCCTTGCCACCGAGTGTGGCGTCGTAGACGCGGGCGATGCTGGCGCGTGTCGTGTCCACGCCTACCGGCGCGCGGACACCGGTCTTGGGAGCGGGATCGGACATGGAGACCTCTCTCTAGTTTCCGTCGCCTGGCTCACCAGCCTAGAGACCGCCGAATCGGCGAGCAATCCGTGCGGATGCGTTCGGCCAGTGCTGAATTCGTGGACCGAGAACGGTCGTGCCCACCATGATCGCTTGCCAAAACCGGTCGGTACGCACGGGCGGGTGACTCAGGACGCGCCGGGCCGGTGCAGCACCCGTCCGGGCAGCCATCCGCCCTGCACGTGCGTCACCCGCCACCAATCGATGTACACCACCACCGCCTCGATCGGTGTGGACAAGAAGGGTTCGATCTGTGGCTCCTTTCGTAACAGCGTCCGGAAGGTCTCCTCCCGCTCACCGGCATCGGTGCGCACCACGGCCGTGCCCAGGCCCTGTGCGAACGGGTGGAGGAGTCCGTCGGGCACGACCTTGACGCCGATGCTCGGATTGGCGCTCAGGCCCTCCAGCGTCCGCCCGCCCGACTCGAGCGCGAGGGTCAAGCGGAACGGATCGCCGTCCAGCTCGGCGAAGAACGCGTTGGAGCACCAGTTCACGCCCTCTTTGGACGTCGCGAGGTCGATGCTGGTGAAGCCGAGGACGCCGGTCAGCTTGTCCTGGATGTCCTGATCGGTGATCTGCACGTCGTTCGAGGTCATGTCGGGCTCCGTGGTGGGGGGCGGGCTTACCTTCTGCGGCCGACGCCGCCGAGGATGAGACGTTCGTCGGGCCACGGCGTGCGCAGTGCGGGGCCGCCGGGCCACCATTCGTGCAGTTCCACCAATCCCGGTGGGACCATGTCCAGTCCGTCGAAGAACGCCTGGATCTGCGCACGGGTGCGCCACCGGCCGGTGCCGAGGCCCTCGTCGTGCAGTGCCCGCTCGGCCAGCCTGGCCAGCGCGTGCAGGTGTTCGTTCTCGTCGGCCGGATCGTAGAAGTGGCTGATCATCACATAGGACCCCGGCGCGAGCCGCTCGATGTAGCGCCGCATGATGCCCGCGGGGTCCTGGTCGTCGTCGACGTGATGCAGGGTGCCGCACTGCATCAGCAACACCGGCCGGGTCAGGTCGAGGTAATGGTTGACCGCGGGGTCGTCGAGCACCTCGTCGGGCCGGGTCAGGTCCAGGTCGAGGAAGTGGGTGCGCTCGTTGGCTTCCAGCAGTTCCCGTCCGCGTGCGACGCAGATCGGGTCGTTGTCCGCGTAGACGACCGCGACCTCGGCACCGAGTTCCTGGGCTATCTCGTGGGTGTTCTTCTGCGTGGGCAGGCCGCTGCCCAGATCGAGTATCTGGTCGACGCCCGCCGACCGGGTGACGTACCGGACCGCGCGCTCGAGCCAGCGCCGATTGGCGGCGCCGACGTCGTCCTGATGCGGCACCGCCTTCTTCAGGTGCTGGTACACCCGCCGGTCGGACTCGAACCAGTCCGTCCCGCCGAGGGCGTAGTCGTACACGCGTGCGATGCTGGGCACGTCCGGGTCCACACCCGCTAGTCGGGTCGATGCCTCTGCCGACGTCATGGCGCTCCTTCTCCGCATGGCCACCGTCGGGGGCGACTCTACGCACAGCGGTCCCGACTCGCCCGGGAATGCGGTCGGCATATTGCGTTGGCGCTCTTGCGAATCCATGAATGCGCACCCGAATCGCGGCACGCGCCCGCGTCGGGGCCGGGGCCGGCGTACGGCCGAGTAGGATCTTCAGCCGACGTTCAGACAGCTGTGATGGTGGAGGCACTGGGCCCCGCGGTCTAACCCCCGATCGGCCGGAGGCATTGCATGAGCAACGACGAGGACAGCGGCGACAACGCGGAATTCCCTGCGGCGGAACGCGGTCCGACCGTCCTGCGGATAGCGCTCGGCAGCCGGTTGCGTCAGCTGCGCGAGGGCTGCGGGATCAGCAGGGAGGCCGCGGGCGACGCCATCCGCGGATCGCACGCCAAGATCAGCAGGCTGGAACTGGGCCGGACCGGGTTCAAGGAACGCGATCTGCACGACCTGCTGAGTCTCTACGGCGTTGTCGACCCCGCTGAACGCGAAACGTACTTCGAATTGGCTCGCCGGGCCAACGACCCGGGCTGGTGGCAGCACTACAGCGACCTGCTTCCGGCGTGGTTCGAGACCTACATCGGCCTCGAGCAGGCGGCCACCACCATCCGCACCTACGAGGCGCAGTTCGTCCCGGGCCTGTTGCAGACCGCCGATTACGCACGCGCGGTGATCCAGCTGGGCAACACCGACGAGACCGAACGCCGCGTCGCCATTCGCATGCGCCGCCAGCAGATCCTCTACCGGGCTGCCGCCCCCACACTGTGGGCGGTGATCGACGAGAACGCGCTACGCAGGCCGGTCGGCGGGATGGTGGTCCTGCGTGAGCAGATCGAGCATCTGGTCGCGATGGCCGACCGTGCCAGCATCAGGATCCAAGTGCTGCCGTACGCGGCGGGCGGGCACTCCGCCGCTGGCGGCCCGTTCAGCATCCTGCGATTTCCGGAACCCGAGCTGCCCGACATCGTCTACACCGAGCAGCTCGCCAGCTCGCTGTACTTCGACAAGCAGCGTGATGTCGAGCTGTACATGTCGGTCATGAACCGGCTCAGCGTGGAGGCGCTGTCTCCGGCCGAAAGCGTGCATTTTCTACGCGATCTGCTCACCGGGAAGCACTCGGACGAATAGGACGCGTCCGGCGGAAAAGCGGCGTCCTTACTCGACGGACGTATCGATGACGCCACGCGAGGAGTTTGCCGAGTGGGTGGTACGCCACCGGGTCTGCGGTGTGGCGGGCTGACGGGGCGGAGCCGACGCCATGCGGCAGAGGACCGGGCGGTCGGCTCGCCCGAGGTATCGCGCGCAGCCTGCGCATCGAATCCCCTGCCGGGGCGTGAAAGTCGTTGACAGCACCCGTAACTCGGCGATTCGACGGCGAACATCGATCACGGTTCGGTATCGCGGCACAGTGGCTGATGCGCATCTGTTACCTGTTCGAGCGGGTTCACGTCGATTTTCGGGGTTTTCGAGGCCGGTGGCGCCAATGCACATGCACACGCGCATGTACGTACCGATGGACGATCACCGATGCGACGCGGCCGCCGTGATGTGGCAGTATCCCTGTCGAGGTCGGGGTCTGAGGATCGGCTCGGGCACTGGCTGGTTCGGCCGCGGCGGCCCCAACGCGAGTTGGGGTCGCCGGCGGAGCCGTCACGCACCGCTCTGGTGCCCGGATTGCCGGAAGTTCACGGTGTCAGCACGATCCGGATCGGATTGCCTTCCTTGCTCTCCAGAGCGTGGACCGCCGACTCCGCTTCGGCCAGCGGAAGGACCGCGCTCACCGACTTGGCGAGATCGATCCGATGCGCGCGGCGCAGGCGCACCAGTTCGAGGACGTGATCGGGTTCGGAGCCGTAATGCCCGCGCAGCTGTTGTTGCCGGAAGCTGAAGATGGTGCCGTTCGTGATCGTGATCGGCTTGTCGGTGAGTCCGACCAGTACGAGCCGTCCTTCGTCGGCGAGGCATCCGACGGCTTGTTCGCGAACCGGCGCGGCGCCCGCGAAGTCGAACGCGGCGTCGAGCCCGGCGCCTCCGGTGGCGGCGTACACCTTCTTCGGCAGTTCCGCATCGGCGGGGTCGAGCGCGAGGTCGGCCCCGAATTCGAGGGCGCGCTGCCGAGCCGCGGGCAGCGGATCGACGGCGATGATCGGCGCGGCGCCGATGAGCCGCAGCAACTGGACCCCGTGCGCGCCGAGCCCGCCGACGCCCCATACGCCCGCCGACTCCGCGGCCCGGACCTGGCCCGTCCGGGTGATCGCGGCCCACGGTGTCGAGACCGCGTCGGGGATGAAACAAGCCTGTTCGAACGGCAAATCGTCGGGGATGGGCACCACGGTGTCGGCGGCGGCCAGCGCGTATTCCGCCCAGCCGCCGTCGTAGTCCACGCCCCGGGTGTAGGTCTTGCCGTCGCGGATCTCGCCAGCCTGCAGCAAGACTCGGTCGCCCGGCCGCAGGCCGTCGACATCGGGCCCGAGGGTGTGCACCGTGCCCGCGACCTCGTGGCCGAGGGTGACCGCGTCGCCGGTCAGGTACATCGGCGACAGCACACCCTCGATGAGGTGGACATCGGACAGGCAGACGCCCGCGGCGGCGACCGCGATCAGTACCTGGCCCGGACCCGGTGTCGGCACCGGCACGTCCTCCAAGCGGAACCGCTGCCCGTCGGCGGCGCGCGGGAAAAGTCGTCCAGCGAGCATGTCTCAACTCCTCAGCAGGCCGATCGGTCGGTTCGGATGCCGTGCGCGACGGCCCTCGGGGCCCGGCTACCGGGACCAGGTGATGCGGCCGCCCTCGAAGTCCTGGGCTTTGCCGCTCTCGAAGTCGTACTCGTCGCTGGTGGGGTAGCCGTAGCGCCCGGCTTCGCCTGCCGCGGCTTCCCAGGAATCCCGGATGGAGCCCCAGACGACGTGGGCGCCGGTGCGCGAGGACCAGTAGATGGCTCCGCCGCCGAAGAGGTTGTAGCGGCCGTTGCCGGCGCGGCCCGCGGATTCGTCGGTGATCGGGAAGCCCAGCGGGCTGCTCTCCCAGCCGTAGGAACCCCACTTGTCGCGGATCACGCCGCCGATCTGATGCGCGGCGGTGCCGACGGACCAGTAGATCGATCCGTTCTGGAAGACGCTGTAGCTGCCCGGTTTCGACGGCGTCGCCCCTTCTCGCGCCACGGGGTAGCCGAGCGGACCGCCCTCGTAGCCGAGGTTGCCCCATTTGTCGCGGATCGCGCCGCCGACTTGGTGGGCTCCGGTCTCGGGGTGCCAGTAGATGGAGGAGCCGCGCTCGAACTCCTGATAGCGGCCGCCGCGGGCGGCGGGAGCCTCGGGCGTAACGGGGTCACCGAAGAACCCCGGCCCGCCGGCCTGGTCGTACTCGGCTTCGATCTGCCCGCCGACGTCGTAGGGACCGATCGGGCGTGCGGCCGCATCGGGTCCGATGCCGGTGAGCAGGATGCCGAGCGCTGCCGCGACGGCGAATGCCCCGCGGGTGCGCGAGCGGTTCGGGCGACGGTGCCGTGCCAAAGTGAACTCCTGTGCATCTCGGGTGGGTGCGGGATGGAGCTGAAGCTGTGGTCGGCCTGCGAAGATCAAATTACCCCGCCGCGTCCCGATACGGCGGATTACGAGGTACTCGGATGCGCTGATGTCGTGCGATGCGCTCCGCGGCACTTCCCGGCACCGGCCTGTCGTCGGCGTTGGCGGTGTGGGCCGAGCCGTCGCCGCGATATCGCACCCCGGCTGCGCAGCGCGGGAGTACGAACCGCCCGGCAGCGACCTTCGCACCGAATCCGCCCGCGCCGGACGGGTTGCCGCGAGTAGCCCATCCAACTCGCCTGGGGCTCCGAACAACCAGGCGGTGCTACCGTGCCCACGGTCGCGCCTTCTCGGATACGGCGCCGCCGGGGCAGGGTGCCCGCACCACTGGCCCGGCGGTGTCACGAACCGGAAGATGGTGCCGACAAGGAAACTCGTTGTCAGCGCAGCACGTTCGCCGCCTCGGCCGCGATGGTCGCGGCAACGGCGCCGAGAGTGGGGGAGTCCAGCCGCCACTGCTGCCAGTACAGCGGGACATCGATGACGACTCCCGGATCGATCGACACCAACCGGCCGCTGGCCTGGTCGTCTCGGGTCTGCAGATCGGGCAGCATGCCCCAGCCGAGCCCCAGCCGGACCGCCTCGGCGAATCCGGTGGACGAGGGCACGTAATGGCGCGGCGGATCCAGCGGTTTGCGACTACGCCTGCGCAACAGGCGATCCTGCAGGTCGTCTTTGCGGTCGAACAGCACGACCGGAGCGGCGGCATACGTCTTCGCGGTCGCGCCGTCGGCGAACCAGGTGGCGGCGAACTCCGGGCTGGCCATCGGCCGGTAGCGGATCGCGCCGAGCCGCTCGACCTTGCAGCCCTGCACCGGTTGCGCGGTCGAGGTGATCGCCGCCATCACGGTGCCGTCGCGCAGCAGGCGCGTGGTGTGTTCCTCGTCCTCGCGGTGGATCTCGAAGCACACGCCGCGCGGCGCGCGGCCGAGCGCGGGCAGCACCCAGGTCTCCAGCGAGTCGGCGTTGACCGCGATCGGCACCCGGATCGGACCGTCGGCGGGCTCGCCGCCGAGTTCGCGCGCGGTGTCTCCCGACAGCAGCTGGATCTGCCGGGCCAGCCGGAGCACGGCCAGCCCGGATTCGGTGGCGCGCACGGGTTTCGTGCGTTGTACGAGGATCCGGCCCGCGGCGTCTTCCAATGCTTTGATCCGCTGGCTGATCGCAGACGCCGTCACGCTCAACCGCCGCGCCGCGGCGTCGAATGTCCCCTCGGTGATCACGGCGTCGAGCGCGCGAAGCTGGTCGAGTTGCAGATCCATGTTAAGAAAGCCTAATGATACGTAAGAATCTTTAGCTTGCCTGGGTATGATCCGCGCCCTTAGCGTCGCTGGACGTGAGCGTTTCCTCCGCGGCGCTGGCCGCCGTCTCCGGTTTGGGCTTCGGCTTGTCGTTGATCGTTGCGATCGGCGCGCAGAACGCGTTCGTGCTCCGGCAAGGGATCAGCGGCAGGCACGTCCACGCGGTGGTCACGGTGTGCGCGGTGTCCGACATCGTGCTGATCGCGGCCGGGGTCGGTGGCTTCGGCGTGGTCGTCGAGTCGGCTCCGGCGGTGCTCGTGGTGGCGCGCTACGCGGGCGCGGCGTTCCTGCTCGGCTATGCGATCCTGGCGGCCCGGCGGGCGTTCGGCGCCGCGGCACTGCGCACCGACGCCGGGAGGACCACCGCGGCACTCGGCGCGACGGTGGCCACCTCGCTGGCGTTGACCTGGCTCAATCCGCACGTCTACCTGGACACCGTGGTGTTGCTCGGCTCCTTCGCCAGCACCTATGCGAGCCCGGATCGCTGGTTTCTCGGTGCGGGGGCGATGCTGGCCAGCGTGCTCTGGTTCGCCGCCCTGGGCTTCGGCGCGCGGCTGCTGGGCCCGCTGTTCGCCCGTCCGCGGGCTTGGCGGGTACTGGATTCGGTGATCGCGGCGGTGCTGCTCGGCCTCGGGCTGGCGCTGCTGTGCGGCGGGTGAGAGAGCCGCGCTCAGAGCTGCGTTTTGATCTTCGCGGCGAATTCGTAGCCCGCCTCCCACTGCCCGGACGGGGCGAGGACGACACGTGTCGCGCCGGCCTCGGCGTAGGCGGTCAGTTGCCCGGCCGCCCGGCCGGGATCGGTGGGCAGTGCAGGCGCCACGACCGTCAGAGTGAGCGGCGGACGGCCGTATTCTCCGGCGAGGGTGGCCAAGTCGGCCATCTTGGCGCCGACCTCGTGCGGTTCGAGCCCGATGGCGATCCAGCCTTCGGCATAGGCGGCGGCTCGGCGCCGCGCCCGCTCCCCGTCGCCCGCGACCAGCACCGGCGGCATGGTCGCACCCGGTGCCAGGGTGACCTCGGTGCCGTCCGCGAGGGTCGCGGGCCGCCCCGTGACCAGGTCGGGCAGTACCCGCAGCGCCTCGTCCGTGCGGCGGCCCCGCTCGGTGAAGGACGCACCGGCCGCACGCCAACCGATATCCCCGTGCGCCGGGTTGCCGGTGCCGACTCCGAGGATCAGCCGGTCGCCGGAGACGTACTGCAGCGTGGCGATCTGCTTCGCGGCCCAGGCGACCGGCCGCAACGCCGGCAACAGCACGCCGTAGCCGATGCGGATCCGTTCGGTCACCGCGGCGGCGGTGGCCAGGACCACGGTGCTGTCCAGGATCGGCGCGCTCGCCACGAGATGGTCGGTGGACCACACCGAATCCAAGCCGCTCTGCTCGGCGAGGCGGGCGGCGGCGCGCACGTCGCCCAGGATGGGCTGCGCGGGATCAGGCGTCGAAGTGGGCAGGATGATGCCGATTTCCAAGGTCATGGTTCCGACGCTACGAATCGGCGGCGCCCGCGCCAATGTCCCGCCCGCTCGAGTCGATGTTCCGGACGCTCATCTCGAACACGTTGCCGGATAGCTGGTTTCGCCACTCGGTGCGGGATGGCCGATGGTCTGTGCCCCGATCGCTCACGACCCCGGAGTGCAGTTCGCCCCCGGTCCGCTGTGCGCGGGGTGTGCGATCGTGTCGTGGGAGCGGATCGGCTACCTCGATCACCGAGCGTGCTCGCGCGGCCGGGCCGGTCGCGCCGAACGCCTGTGTCGTCGCGTACATGCCCTCCATCACCAGCATCAACTGGTCGGCGAGTGCTTGCGGATCATCCAGGTGCTCGGCCGCTGACTGGCCGACACGCTGGGGCCGCGTGGGATCACGGTGAACACGGTCTCGCTCGGCATCACCGACACCGACATGAATCCCTGGCTGCATGTCAACGACGGCGCGATCTCCGGTGTGGCGGGTATGACCGCTCGCCGTCCTGGTGACCACCGGACACGGGCGGGCGCGGGCGTCCGGCGCCCGCGCTTGCGGCTAGGGTGGGCGCATGGTCGAGTCGACGCGAATCGTGCTTGCTTCCCGGCCGGTGGGCGCGCCCACCCCAGAGAACTTCCGGACCGAGACCGCGGTGCTCCCCGCTCCAGCCGAGGGCGAAGTGCTGTTGCGCACCCTGTACCTGTCGCTGGATCCGTACATGCGCGGCCGGATGAGTTCGGCGAAGTCGTACGCCGACCCGGTGGAGATCGGCGGGGTGATGGTCGGCGGCACCGTGGCCGAAGTGCTCGAATCCCGCGATCCGTCGGTCGCGCAAGGCGATGTGGTGCTGGCCTATTCGGGATGGCAGACCCATGACGTCACTCCGGCGCGCGGGGTCCGCAAACTCGATACGGGCAAGGCTCCGGTGTCCACCGCGCTGGGGGTGCTCGGCATGCCGGGTTTCACCGCGTACGCGGGACTGCGCGAGATCGGCAAACCGCAGCCCGGCGAGACGCTGGTGGTCGCCGCTGCCACCGGGCCGGTCGGCTCGGCCGTCGGCCAGATCGCGAAGATCGGCGGCACGCGCACGGTGGGCATCGCGGGCGGCACGCGCAAGGTCGCCTTCTTGAACGAACTCGGCTTCGACGTCGCGCTCGACCACCGCGCCCCCGATTTCGCCGAGCAGCTTGCGGCGGCGGTCCCCGACGGCATCGACGTCTATTTCGAGAACGTCGGCGGCGCGGTGGCCGACGCGGTCTTTCCGCTGTTGAACACCCACGCGCGCGTGCCCGTCTGCGGGCTGATCGCCAACTACAACGCGACCGATGTCCCCGACGGCCCCGATCGGCTGCCCGCCTTCTACGGCCGCATCCTGACCAAGAGCCTCACGGTGCGCGGATTCATCCAGACCGAATTCGTCCGCGAGCTCTACCCGGACTTCCTGCGGGAGATGGGGAAGTGGGTCGCCGAGGGCCGCGTGCGCTATCTCGAGGACGTCGTGTCCGGCTTGTCCGCCGCCCCTGAAGCGTTCATCGGCATGCTGGAGGGCCGCAACTTCGGCAAGGTCGTCGTGCGGGTCGCCGACTGATCACCCGGCGGCCGCGCCGCCGCCGATGCCCAGGTAGACCACCATCAAGATGAACAGGAACCAGCCCGCGCCCTGCCAGATGGGCCAGGTCCGGCCGCGGCGCCACTGCACATAGGTCTCGACGAAGGCGCCGATGCCGCCGATCAGCAGGACCACCGCCGGGCCGAGCACCACGGCGAGCTGTGCGGCGTTGTCGCACAGCAACCGGTCCGCGTCCGCGCACTCGCGCTGCGCGGCCCACAGCACGCTGAGCAGGAAGACCAGCCCGGCGGTGGCGAGGACCGAGGCGACGTAGGTCGCCGCGCGGCGGAATCCGCGCGGATCGCGCCAGCGCTTCTCGACGTCTTCGACCATGTGTCCACCACCTCGCCGTCCGCGGCCGCCGGGCTCCCCGACGGGATTGCCGAACGGCGGCGGCTCAAACGCCGCTCAGGGTTTACGCCCGACGCCGGCCCAGTACCAGGCGGAGCGCTCCTGGGCCGGTGCGGCGCCCGCATCCGGACGCCAGGCATCGACCGGAACGACACCCGGCTCGACGATTTCCGTTCCGGTGAAGAAGGATTCGGTCTCCGCGCGGCTGCGGGCGCGGAACGCGATCCCGGCCTGCTTGGCGGCGGCCACCGCGCGCGCCGTGGCCCGCGGGTCGAAATCTTCCGTGAAATGGGTGAGCACCAGATAGCTGCCGGACGGCGCCGCGTCCAGCAGCCGGCCGACGACACCGAGCGGATCCTCGCTGTCGTCGAAGAACATCATGATCGCCACCAGGAGGATCGCGACGGGCCGGTCCGGGTCGAAGGTGTCGGCCAGTGCGGGCGCGTCCAGGATGGCGTGCGGATCCCGCAGATCGGCGTCCAGGAAATCGATCCTGCCCTGCGGTGTGCTCGCCATCAGGGCTCGGGCGTGCGCGAGCACGAGCGGGTCGTTGTCGACGTAGACCACGCGCGCGGCCGGATCGATCCGCTGGGCCACTTCGTGCGTGTTGCCCGCGGTGGGGAGGCCGGTGCCGATGTCGAGGAATTGCACGATGCCCGCTTCGCGGGCGAGATGACCCACCGCCCGGCCGAGGAACGCGCGATTGGCGCGGGCCATCTCGCGGATGGTGGGGATGTGCATGGCGACGGTGTCGCCGAGCGCGCGATCGGCCGGATAGTTGTCCTTGCCGCCGAGCCAGTAGTCGTAGACCCGCGCCTCGTGCGCGAGGCCCGTGTCGAGCTTGGTCGAGACCCCGGCGCGCGCCCGCGCTTGACCGTTCGGCATGCGACTCCCTTCCCAGGCAACGCCGGCCCTCGCCGACGCGGACTGCTGTCGCCTTCCGAATGACGACCCCGCCCTATGCATTACGCGTCAAGAATAAGGTGGCGTATCCGCGCCTGCGGTCTTTCGACCGGATCGTCCCATTTCCGGGGGTTTAGTCGGCGGCGGCGAACCTGGCCGCGATCTCCTGCGCGGTGACCTTCGCGAGTTCGACGAAGAACGGCACCCGTTCGGGGATCATCAGCGTCGTGGGGCCGCGCAGGCCGAGTGCGAACCGGCAGCGGCCTGCCGGATCCAGGATGGGCAGGCCGATGGTGCGGAAACCGGGATCGAGTTCCTCGTCGTTGTAGGCGTAGCCGCGCTCGCGCGTGGTGACCAGTTCGGTGCGCAGTTCGCCGGGCCCCGACACCGAGCGCTCGGTGCCCTCGTCGTAGGGGAGTTCGCGCAGTTGCTCGTCGGTGGCCTCGGACCAGGCGAGCAGGGCCTTGCCGAGCGCACTGGCGTGCAGCGGCAGGCGCACGCCCTGCAGTTTGTGCCCGTCGGTCTCCCGCCACCGGCTGGTGCCGAGCAGGACGGCGTGGATGCCGTGGCGGGTGGCGACCGAGCAGCTGGCTCCGGTGGTGCCCGCGAGCTGCTCCAGATACGGCTCGGCGAGATAGATCCGGTGCTGGCGGTAGGCGATCTGCCCCCACTCCGCCAGCGCGCCGCCCATGCGATACCGGCTGGATTCGGCGCTCTTCTCCAGAAACCCCGCCTGCACGAGCGTGGCCAACAGCCGGTGGGTGGTGCTGACCGCGAGACCCTGCTGCCGCGCAACCTCCGAGACGCCGCGCTCCTGGCCGTCGCGGAAGCAGTCCAAGACCGACAGGGCGCGGGTGACGGTCTGCACGCCGGAGGGTTCCACGGATGTGACGGTAACACAGCTGGGGGAGGCGAAGGGTTTGTGCTTTCCAATATTTGGAAAAGCTCGACGAAGCAGCGATTCCGGTCCAAGACGGAAGCCCTAGCAAGCGCTTAAGAACCGAGCAGTACAGCCGACTCGATATGTCAAGCTTTCCGATCTACGGAAAGCATTACCTCGTGACCCCGCTCCGTCGTCCCTACTCTGCGAGGGCATTGATCGACAATTCGGACAAGGAGTCCTCACGATGTGGCGGCAAGCCCTCATGCGCATCGCGCTAGCGATCGTTCCCCTCGTCGCACTCGTCGCCGCGTGTGGTTCGGACACCGGCAGCGACACCGGCGCAGGCGCCTCCTTCGTGCTCAAGGTCGCCGACCCGGGCAACTCCGGTCCGCTGGCGGTCGGCAAGCGCGACGGCGCCTTCGACGCGGCGCTGGCGCCGCTCGGCGCGAAGATCGAGTGGGTCGGCATCACCCCCGGCTTCAGCTCCAACCTGAAGTTGTTCAACACCAAGGAACTCGACGTCTCGGGCGCGGCGTTCAGCCCCGTGGTGGGCGCGCTGTCCAAGGACGTCGGCGTGCGGATCGTCGCGGTGCAGGATCCGGCGGGCAAGGACCAGAGCGGCATCATCGTGACCCCGGAATCGGGCGTGCACTCGGTGGCCGATCTGGCCGGCAAGCGCGTCGCGGTGAACCCCGCCGCCAAAGGTGAGTACATCCTGCTGAAAGCGCTCGCGCAGGCGGGTGTCCCGGCCGACAGGGTGACCCGGGTGCCGCTGCAGCAGAAGGACGCCGCCTCGGCGTTCGCAACCGGCAAGGTGGACGGCTGGGCGTCGTTCCTGGTGCCCTACCAGGAGGCCAAGGCCAACGGCGGCGTCGAGATCGCCACCGAGAAGAGCATCGGCTCCAACGACAACTCGGTCGTCGTATTCCGCACCGAGGTGCTCGACCAGCGCCCGGACGTGGCGGCGAAGTATCTCGACGTGCTGCAGGACCTCACGGCGAAGCAGCGCGCCAACCCCGCCGACTTCGAGAATGTCTTCGAGAAGACCGGCCCGCGCGCACTGTCGGGCGCGCGACTGGCCGACGCCCACCGGGTGGGCGGCGAGGCAACGGTGCCGCACCTGCCCACCGAGGCGGACGCCACCGCCCTGGCCGACGTGGTGGACACCTTCTTCGGCAACGGCGTCATCACCCGCAAGATCACCGCCGCCGACATCTTCTACGACTTGAAGTCCCGGCTGACGCCCGAGCAGCTGGCCTCGATCCAGGCGGGCAGCTGAGATGGCGGCGATCGCCGCGGCGGGGCCGGTGCCGACCGAGCTCGCCCCGCCCCGTAGCCGCGCCGGGAGGCGCAGGCCCACATGGTTTTCGGTGCCGCTGCGGTTCCTGCTTCCCGCATTGATCGTCGCGGGCTGGTGGGTGGGCTCCGCGACCGGAGCGCTCTCCGAGCGCGTGCTGGCGGGGCCGCCCGCGGTGTGGACGGCGTTCACCGAGCTGCTCGGCACCGGCCAGTTGCTCGACTTCGCGGCCGCGTCGTTCGTGCGCGCCGCCTTCGGCGTCGGCATCGGCGTGGCCATCGGGCTGACGCTCGGCCTCCTGTCGGGTCTGTCGAGTCTCGGTGAGGAACTGGTCGATTCGACGATGCAGATCCTGCGCGCGGTGCCGTTCCTGGCGCTGGTGCCGCTGTTCATCGCCTGGTTCGGCATCGACGAGCTGTACAAGGTGCTGCTCATCGCCGTCGCGACGGTGGCACCGATGTACGCCTACACGTATCTCGGCGTGCGCAACGTCGACCGCAAGATGGTCGAGGCCGCACGGAGTTTCGGGCTGACCGGCCCGCGGCTGGTGCTCGAGGTCATCCTGCCCTCGGCGCTGCCCGGCGTGCTGATGGCGCTGCGGGTGTGCCTGTCGATCAGCATCACCGGTCTGATCGCGGCCGAGCAGGTCGGCACCAGGGAAGGCGTGGGCTATCTGGTCACGCTGGCTCAGGAGTACAACCGCACCGACTACATGGTGCTGTGCGTCGTGTTGTACGCGCTGCTCGGTTTGGTCTTCGACGGGCTGGTCCGGTTGGCGGAGCGCTTCGCGATGCCCTGGCGTGGTCAGGTGGCGATCCGATGACCACCGTCACCGAACGCGGAGCCGAGGCGACCACCGCGCCCGCGGCGGAGGAACCGATCGCGGTCTCGATCACCGGCCTGCGCAAGTCGTTCGGCGCGAAGACGGTGCTCGACGGCGTGGACCTGACCATCCGCCGCGGTGAGTTCGTCGTCCTGCTCGGGCCGAGCGGCACCGGCAAGACCACCTTGCTGCGCCTGCTCACCGGCCTCGAAGCGCCGGACGCGGGACGGATACTCGTGCCGGGCCGCCGCACCACCGTCTACCAGGAACCGCGGCTGATTCCGTCGAAACGCGTGCTGGCGAACGTCATCGTGGGGCAGCGCCGTTCGCGGCACAACCGCGACGCCGGGCTGCGCGCACTGGCCGAGGTCAACCTCGACGGCAAGGCCAGGCAATGGCCCGCCACGCTCTCCGGCGGCGAGGCACAGCGCGCGGCACTGGCCCGCGCCCTCGTCCGCGAGCCCGAATTGCTGCTGCTGGACGAACCTTTCGCGGCGTTGGACGCGCTGACCCGCCTGCAGATGCAGGACCTGGTCGGCGATCTGGTCGCCCGGCATCGCCCGGCCGTGCTCATGGTGACCCACGACGTCGACGAGGCGATTCGCCTGGCCGACCGCGTACTGATCCTGGACCAGGGGCGCTTCGCCGTGGACGTCGACATCGACGTGGCCCGGCCGCGCGACCGCGCCGACCCCGAAACCTTGCGTTACCAGTCCCTTTTCCTCACGAAACTCGGCGTGGGCCGCACCACGACCGCTGCAAGGAGTGCCTCATGACCGACACCCTCTGGTACACCCGCTGCCCGGTGCCCACCGCGAGCGGGCTCGCGCACAGCCTCGGCTGGCTCGGCGACGCCGCCGCGCGAGCGGGGCTCGAGTTCGGCGTCCTCCAGGACGCGGGGCCGGAGCTGGCCGGCC
Organism: Nocardia niwae NBRC 108934 = DSM 45340; assembly: GCF_001613465.1. Classification (GTDB taxonomy): domain Bacteria; phylum Actinomycetota; class Actinomycetes; order Mycobacteriales; family Mycobacteriaceae; genus Nocardia; species Nocardia niwae. Next base: position 195,177 of record NZ_BDCK01000023.1, read on the forward strand.
ACCACTTCCTGCACGACCTGTCCGGACTGATCCGCGAGGGCGGCAACGTTCCGGCCCTGGCGGCGCGCGCCCAGGGCTCGCCGACCCGGTTGATCGGCTTGACCTGGATCGACGAGGCGCAGGCAATCCTGGTCGGCCCGGAGTCCTCGGTCGGCGGGCCCGCCGAGCTGGCCGGGCTGCGCGTCGGCGTACCGGCATGGGCCCAGGACCGGGCGCGCAGCTTCCCCCGCGCGATGGCTCTGCACGGATTCGCGAACGCCCTGCGGCTCGGCGGCCACACCCTCGCCGACGTGCGCGTGGTCGAGATCGGCGTGGAGCGCGATCCGCAGGTGCGCACCGAAGTCCAGGCGAATCGCCGCGTCGTCACCTGGGGCGTCGGGGAACTGCTGCGCGGCGAGGTGGACGCCATCTACGTGAAAGGCGCCCGCGCCCAAGAGGTCGCGCGGGAGCACGGCCTGCGCGTCGCGGTGGACCTGGACGCCACCGAGGCCAAACGCTTCCGGGTGAACAACGGCACGCCGCGCCCGATCACCGTGCACTCGGATCTGCTGGAGTCGCGCCCGGAGGTGGTCGTCGAATTCCTCGCCCAGAGCCTGCGCGCCGCCGACTGGGCCGCGGGAAACCTGGCCGGTGTCCGGGACGTGCTCCAGCGGGAGACACTGTCCGGCCCGGAGGGCGTGATCGCGGCGTACGGCGAGAACTTCCACCGGGATCTGCACCCGTCGCTGTCGCAGGAGCGGATCGAGCTGATCGGCGCGCAGCAGCAATTCCTGTACGCGCACGGTTTCCTCGCCGCCGACTTCGACCTGGACTCGTGGGTCGCGCACGAGCCGCTGGCCCGGGCGAAGGAACTCGTCGCCTCGGGGAAGGTCCCCGCATGACGGAGTTCCTGTGGCGCTTGCCTTCCCGTGGGGACGGCCGCCACGCAGCCGGGAGACAACGCAATCGCGGCGGATTCGGCGGACCCGCGCCGCTGACGCCCGCGACGGACCTGCGGCCGGGACGCTTCGGCCCGTTCGACGACCTCGCCCAGATCATCGACGCCGCCGAGCTGGCCGGGCTGGACGGGGTGCTCGCCCCGTACGACCCGGATGGGGAGGAATCGTGGATCGTGGCGGGCGGTGCGCTGCGCGGCACCCGGCACTCCCGCGTCGTCGTCGAGTTCCAGCCCGCCTTCGGCACCCCGGTCTACGCGGCAAAGATCTCCGCCACCCTGCAACGCCTTTCGGGCGGACGCCTGGCCTGGCAACTGGCCGTGGACACCGATTCCGCCGACGCGAGAGCACGCGGTGATCGCGTCACCGGAGCGGACCGCTACGCCAGAGCCGCGGAGTTCCTCACCGTCGCCCGGGGCGTATGGAACGACGCCCCGGTGCCCTCGGCGGGATTCGCCGGCACCGGGTTCCACTACGAAGGCGCGTATTACGACGTGATCGACGGCGGCTTCCGCGGCATCCTGTCCGGGTTGCCGTTCCCGACGGTCTACCTGACCGGCGATTCCGCCGCCGCGCTCGAACTGTCGGCCGAACACGGCGACGTGCACGTCTTCACCGAGACCGCGGCGGGCGTCGGCACCGCGATCGCCACTCTGCGGGAGCGCGCGACCGCGGCGGGACGGACGGTGCGCGCCGGGCTGGAACTGCCGGTCGTCGCGCGGGAAACCGAGGACGAGGCCTGGGCCCGCGTCGAACGGCTGTGGCGTGAGGTGCGCCCGGACGGCCCGGACGCACGCGAACACGATCTGGGCGACGGACGCTGGACCGGATTCGCCGACCTCGGCTACGCCGCCACCATCGGCCTCGTCGGCAGTTACGACCAAGTGGCGCAGCGCCTTTCGTCCTACGCCGAAGCGGGTGTCGACAGCGTTGTGCTGGCGGGGCACCCGCACATCGAGGAACTGCACCGCGTGGGCGAGCATCTGTTGTTCCTCGCCGACCCGGTCGCCCGAACGCTGACCGCGCAGGAGGCAACCGCATGACCATCGACATCTACTGGCGCATCGGCATGGAGGGCGACCACGCGTCGCTGCGCACGCCGCGCCGTTACAACCGCGGCCACGCCAACGGCTACGGACCGGGCAATATCGCCCCCGCCATCCGTGGCGGCGCCCTCGACGGCTACGGCTACATCGACCACATGGCGGCCGTGGCGAAGGCCTCGGAATCGGCCGGTTTCCTCGGCGGCCTACTGCCGTCGTTCCCGGTGACCGACGATCCGTGGGCGGTCGCGGCTGCGCTGGCCAGGGAGACCACCACCTACCGCTTCATGGTCGCCTTCCAGCCCGGCTTCCTGCATCCGGTGCAGGCGGCGCGGATGTCGGCGAGCCTGCAGCGGGCGACCGGCGGCAGGCTGGTCTACAACATCATCAGCGGCGGCGGCGGACCCGCTCAGCTGTGGTGGGGCGACAAGGTCGCCCACGACGATCGCTACGCCCGCACCAGCGAGTTCCTCGACGTGCTGCGGGGCGTGTGGGACGGCGACCCCTACGACCACGACGGCCGGTTCTTCCGGACCGAGGGCGCCGCGCTCGCCCCGGGCATGGCCGGGCAGCCGTTCCCCGAGGTGTATTTCTCCGGGTCCTCGGCCGCCGCGGTGCGGGCCGCGGGCAGGCACGCCGACTACTACCTGTCCTGGCTGGAGCCGTTCGCCGACCTGCGCGCCAAGTTCGACGGTGTGCGCGCCAACGCCGAAAACATCGGCCGCACACCGAAATTCGCTGTACGTATCGACATCTTGGCTCGGCACACAGAGGAGGCGGCCTGGGCGGAGATCGAGAAGGGCTGGGCTTTCGTCGACCGTGGCGCCGCCGAGCGGGCCGCCAAGGGCGATTCCGTCGGCGCCGCCCGCATCCAGGGGTGGGTGCCGGAGACCATCACCGGCTACCGCGACCTGGAAGTCCAGCCCAATGTCTGGTGCGGCTTCAGCCTGATCCGGGGCGGCCCGGCATTCGGCCTGGTCGGCAGCTACGAGCAGGTGGCGCAGCGGCTCGACGAGCTGGTCGAACTCGGCGTCGACGCGTTCATCCTCGCGGGCAACCCGCATCTGGAGGAGGCCTACCGCGTCGGCGAAGAGGTGCTCCCGCTGCTCGGCCGATCCCGGCTCACCGCGGCGGCCCCCGCCGCATCCCTTTCCCCCGCACGATGATTCAGGAGAAGCCATGACCACCACCGAGACCCGGCTGCCGGAGTCCGTCACCACTTTCGTCGCCGCCGCGACCCGCGACGCCGAGAAGGCCTTCCGGGTGTTCCGGGAGACCGGCACCGTATCCGGCAACGGCACCGTCAACTTCGTCGAGCGCGTTCCCGGCGCGGAGATCGCCGTCGCCTTGAACGAACCGGGTCCGTGGGCCGACGACCGCGCCGTCGCGCCGGTGATCGCCACCTTCGACGGCGAGGTGGTGTCCGGTACGGGCTCCGCCGGGTTCGTCACCGGTTACGCCAAGGTGTTCCGCGCGCATCCGGAGATCACCTCCGTGGTGCACATCCACACCCCGTGGCTGGGCGGGTGGGCGCAGACCCATCGCACGCTCCCCATCCGTTACGCGGCCGCGCAGCGGCTCACCCTGTCCAGGGCCATCCCGCCGCACATCGACCGCAGCGTCGGCGCGGGCGAATTCATCCTGTCCACGCTGGTCGAGGACCCGGACCTGGTCGCGATCTTCGAGGCCAACGGCGGCGCGAACGTCATCGGCCGCGCGGGGCTGCTGGAGCTGGCGAAGTTCGTCGTGCTGCTCGAGGAGGGCGCGCAGTATCAGGCGATCGCCGAAACCCTCGGCGGCTCGGTGGAATTCGATCCGTCCAACCTCGCGGCGCAGTGGGGCCGCACCGGCCTCGCGGACGAGGCCCGCCGCCGCGGCCTGATCTGACCGGCACCCCTATCCGAATCGAGGAGCGATCATGACCATTCGCGTCGGCTACTTCCCGCACAACAATTCCCTGTTCGTCCTGCGCCACCGCGGCATCCTGGAGAACCTGTTGCCCGACGTGGACTGGGTCGACCTGCGCGACCTGCCCCGCCCGGCGCCGGTCGACCCGAGGTCGGGACTGCCGTCGCTGCACTCCGATCATCTGTTCGAGGGCGGCTACGATTTCATCGGCACAGGCTTCACCCCGCCGGTGACGGCGCTGGCCAACGGGCGCGACATCGTCTACGTCGGCATCTCCGGGCCGCGGGTGGAGAACGGCCGCCTGGTCACCAAAGCCGATTCCGGCATCGAGACTGTGCTGGATCTGAAGGGTAAGCGGGTCGGCATCGCCCACGGTTCCTGGCAGACCACCCTCGCCCTGCTGGCGCTGGACCGCGCGGGCCTGGCCTGGAAGGACATCGAGCCGGTGGACATCGACGTGCACGACGGCGGCGCGGCGCTGCTGCGCGGCGACCTGGACGCCTGGGTCGGCGCGTACCCGGGCCTGGCCACGATCGAGGCGGCCGCCGAACTGCGGACGCTCGTGGACACCGAGTCGCTGTTCAGCCACCCCTCGCTGTGGTTCACCCGCCGGGACTTCGCCGAAGGCGACCCCGCGGCGCTCACGGCGATCATCACCGCTTTGCAGCAATCGGACGCCTGGATCAAGGACAACCCGCGCGCGGCCGCGCAATACTTCGTCGACGACGTCACAGCCCGCGGCGCAACCGCGAGCCTGGACGCGTGGGAAGCCGCGCTGCGCGGCAGGCCCTTCGGCATCGAGCCCGTTTCCGAGGAATTCCTCGACGAGCAGCAGCACGCGGCCGATCTGCTGGCCGCCAACGGCCTGCTGCCCCGGACGGTGCGGGTACGGGACGCGGTGCTGCCGTGGATCGGCGAGACGGTGACGGCGAAATCCGGCGTAACGGTCTGATGGGATGAACGGCGGGCCGGGGCGACGAAGGATCCCCGGCCCGTCCGGCATGTTCGAGGAAATGTCAGCGCGGCGAGATATTCGGCCGGCCGCCGTGTCTTTCGGTGGCGCGCAGCTCGCACCAATAGGCTGCGAAAACAGTGGCGTAGCCGGCGACGATGGCCGTCGCGGTGACGATCAACAGCGTGATGAGCAGTGGAATCAAGAAAGCGGTGTGCATTATGCCCTCCCCGCGGTCACGGTGATCTCAGCGGAAGGTTCGGCGCCGCACTGCACCGACATGTCGGTCCCGCACCTAGTGAAATCCTAGAGGTCGCAGCCTCGTCCGGCAGGGCCGGCGGCTGTGAGTTCGATCATGCGCGGCGCGGTGTGTCGCGGGGAATACATTCCCGCCGTGCGGTTCAATTGATCTTGTCACGACTTTCCCGCGATCGTCCGGAAAGCGGGACACGACACGGGACCGCCGGATCGGCGGCCGTGGGCGTCGCAGTGCCCGTCGCGCGCCGGACTTCCTCGGTGGCGCGGTTCTTTCGCTCGTATCTGTCTCCGGCATCACCTCGGCATGCGAAAAGGAGCACGAACGTGAGCATGATTCTCGCCGCGCTGCACGACACCGTGATCGCGCAGCAGTTCGAAAATCCGACCGCGGAAGAGCCGCCGCTCGCGGACAAACTGATGCAGATGGGCCGTTACTTCACCTGGTTGGTGCAGTTGTCCGGAATCACGGCGATCACCTACGGCGGCGGCCGGTTCGCGTGGGAGAAATGGAACGGCGGCAGTCTCCAGTCGCCGAAGATGGTCGCCAGCGCGATGGCCGGTGGCGCGGTCGCGACCAGCGCGGGCACGATCATGAACGCGATCATCGGCTGAGCTCCCGCTCGGATTCATGACCCACCGGCTCGACGTCCACCGTCGGGCCGGTGTCTTTCCCGAACCGCCACCTCGCGGCGGCGCCGCACGTGTGCGTCAAGGGGCGGCGATTCCGAGTACGGCCTCGGCTGCCAGGTCACGCGCCTCGACGGGAGCCGATCGTGTTCCCGCGATGTGGTGCTCGGCGAAAGCGCGCTCGCCGAGTGCCGCGATGGCGAGGTTCGCCGGACGATCGATGTCGGGGCGTTCGGCGGGCAGCAGCGCGATGCCGTTGGCTTCGCGCACCGCGGCGGCGGCGCCGAGCAGCCGGGCCGCGGCCTCCGGCAGGTCCAGTGCGGCCAGCGCCGAGGCGAGCGCGGCCAAAGCGAAGGCGGTATCGCGGGGCGCGCCGATGCGCTGTGCGCCGTCGAACGCGGTCAGGAACAACTCGCACGCGGTGCCGAGGTCGCCACGCTGCTCCACGATGTAACCCAGCTCGACCTGCAGCATCGGCAGGAACAGCGGAGTCTCGTCGCCCGCGGCCGAGGGCAGCGCCAGCAACTCGCGCAGGATACGTTCCGCCGCGTCGGCTCGGCCGTCACGCCGCGCGACGAACGCGAGCACGATCGAGGCGAACAGCCGGCCGGGTTCGTACCCGTGCTCGGCCGCGATGCGCTGCGCCTGTTCGCCGAGTGCCCGCGCCCGGTCGAACTCGGTGTGCTGCATGGCGATCCAGCTCAGCCAGCACAGGTGTGTGCACGCTTGCCCCCACAGTTCCAGCTCCTGCGCGAGACCGAGCGCTTCGGCGTGGATGTCGGTGGCGGAAGCCAGTTCACCGGTGAGTTCGGCCAGCCCGCCGAGCCACTCGGCGGCCTGGAGCCGGCCCCAGCGGTCGTCGAGTTCGGCGAACAGCCGCGCGGCCGTGCGCGCGTGCCGTTCCAGTGCCGGGAGGTCGACGCGATTGTGCGCCGCCTTGGCCAGCGCCACATGCGCGGACGCCACGCCCCAGCGGTCGCCGAGCTCCTCGCAGACCGGAAGCGCCTTGCGCAGCAGCGCTTCCAGCTCGAGCACGTCGCCGGACTCCAGCGCGGAGAACCCGAGGAACAGTTCGGCGCGCGCCCGCCCGGCCGGATCGTCCACCGTGTCGTACAAGGCGAACACCGCTGCGCGCTCGGCGGGTCCGTCTCCGAATTCACCTTGCTGGAAGGCGAATCCGACACTCCACGCCGATGCCCGCGCCCGGTGGCGCGGCGAGCCGCCCAGCGCCAGCGCCGCGTCCAGCCAGCGCCGCGCCTCGGTCAGCCGCCCGCGCAGCTGCCAGTACCAGGCGAGCGCGTTCACCATCCGCAGCGCTCGATCCGCGTCCCCCGCGTGCAGGAAACCGTCCAGCGCCGCGCGCAGATCGGCCGAGTCGTCGTCCAGCCGCCGTAACCAGCGACGCTGGTCGGCGCCGTACAGCTCGGGCTCGGCACGCTCGGCCCGCCGCAGGTGGTATCGATGGTGGGCCAGGTGCACCGCGTCGGACTCGCCCGCCTCGGCCAGCCGATCGAGACTGAACGCGGCGACCGATTCCAGCAAGCGGTAGCGGCGCCCGGCCGGGTGCACCAGCGACCGGTCGACCAGCCTGCCGACGACGTCGGCGATCATCGACGCGTCCACGGCCGGATCGTCGCCCGCGGAACAGACCGCCTCCGCGGCCGCCAAGGTGCACCCGCCCGCGTGCACCGCGAGCCTGCGCAACACCGCCTGCTCGGTGTCATCCAGCAGTCCCCAGCTCCAGTCGATCATCGCCGCGAGGGTCTGCTGCCGCGGTGGCACGCCGCGATGCCCGGTGGCCAGCAACTTGAACCGGTCATCGAGCCGGGCGACGATCTCGTGCACCCCCAGCGCGCGCACCCGGGTGGCGGCCAGTTCCAAGGCGAGCGGTATGCCGTCGAGCCTGCGGCACAGCGTTACGACCGGCGCGGCGGTGTCGGCGTCGAGCGCGAAATCGCGGTCGCCCGCACGGGCTCGCGCCACGAACAGGCGCACCGCCCCTGTTCGGGCGATGTCGTCGAGCGCCGCGTCCCGGGCGGGCACCTCCAGCGGTTGCAGCGCGACGACGTCTTCGCCGGGCAGTCGCAGCGGCTCCCGGCTGGTGGCCAGGATGCGCAGCCCGGGGGCCGCGCCCAGCAGTTCCTCGGCCAGGTCGGCGGCGCGATCTATCACGTGCTCGCAGTTGTCCAGCACCAGTAGCAGTTCCTGGTCGGCCAGCGCCTCGCACAACACCGCGGTCGGGTCGGCGCCGTCCGCGGCACGGATGCCGAGCACACCGGCCACGGCGTCCGCCAGAAACGTCGCGCCATCGGTCGTGGTCGGTTGCAGCGCGGCCAGTTCCACCAGCCAGGTGCCGTTGCCGAAGCGGTGGGTCAGCGCCGCCGCGGCGGCGAGCGACAGGCGCGTCTTGCCCACCCCGCCGGGACCGGTCAGCGTGACCAGCCGGGCGTTGCCGACGGCGTCGCGCAACTGCGCGAGGTCGGCGTCGCGACCGATCAACTCCGTGCGCTGCGCCGGGATGTTCGAGTTGCGCCGCCGGACCACCACGGTTTCCGGTGGCTGTGCGGCGCAGGGCAGCTCCTGTGCCAGCATCGCGCGCTGCAACCCGGCCAGCTCCGGGCTGGGATCGATGCCGAGTTCGTCGGCGAGGTGCCTGCGCAGCTGCTCGTAGCCGTCCAGTGCCTCGGCCTGTCTTCCCGCGCCGTACAGCGCGCGCAGGTGAGCGGCACGGAGCCGCTCGCGCAGCGGGTGCGCCGCCACGTACGCGGTGAGCTCGCCGGCGACCTCCCGGTAGTCGCCCAGCGACAGCCGCGTTTCGGCCAGCTCCTCCACCGCCACCAAACGCTGCTCCTCGAGCTGGGCGATGGCGGGCTGGGCGAACGGTGCGTCCCGGAAATCGGCGAACGCGGGACCGCGCCAGAGGGCGAGCGCCGCGGTGAGGGCGTCGACCCGCTCGGCCGCATCGGTCGCCGAGCGAGCGGAGGCCATCAACGCGCGGAATTCCTGCGCGTCGATGTCGGCGGTGGCCAGCCGGTACCCCGGTGGCGGCGAGACCACCAGGTCCCGACCCCCGGGTTCGGCGTCTTCGAACGTCCTGCGCAGCTGCGAGGCCTTGGCCGCCAGCGTGCCCGCCGGATTGCCGGGCGGGCCGTCGGTCCAGATGTCGTCGATCAGCCGGTCGCCGGGCACCGGTTGGCCCGGGGTGACCAGCAAATCGGCCAGTAGCGCCCGCACCTTGGCCCCCGGAATCGGCACCACGGCGCCCATGTCCGTCCAGGCCGTCAACGGACCGAGCACCCCGAAACGCATGGCCGCAGCCTATGCCAGTGGCGCCGGAAGCCGACCGCAAACAAATCGGAAGGTGGTGCGCTCACAGTGGGAACGCCGGACACCGAACTCGCGGAGAGAGAGCCCGACATGAAACCCACTACCGCTACACCCCGGACCGGTGCCGGCACAGGCGCAGTCGAGCAGACGCACACCGCCTGCGAGGACCTTGCGTCGACTTCCTCCGGGCCGGTGCGGGTGGCGTTGATCGTGGGCAGCACCCGCACCGGCCGTTTCGGTCCCACGGTGGCGGACTGGTTCGCCGGACGGCTCGAACGACGCCGAGTGGACCTGGACCGGATCGATCTCGCGGCGACCGGGCTGCCCGATCGGCTGACCGATCCGGACGAGCCGCTCCCGCCCGCCGTCCGCGTTCTCGGCGTGCGGCTGGACGCCGCGGACGCGTTCGTCGTGGTCACTCCGGAGTACAACCGCAGCTTCCCGGCCGCGGTGAAGCACGCCATCGACTGGTTCGGCACGGAGTGGGCCGCCAAACCGGTCACGGTGGTGGGGTACGGCGGCGACGTCGACGGCGGTCACGCCGCCGCCCAGTTGCGGCCGGTATTCGGCGAGCTGAACGCCGTCCTCATCCGGCGTACCGTGACCATCACCAAGGCCTGGCAGCGCTTCGCGAGCGATGGCAGCTGGCCACGGCGCGACGCGGAATTGGACGAGACGGTCGACGCCGCCGTCGACCAGCTCTTGTGGTGGGCGCGCGCCTTGCGCGCGGCACGGGCCGAGACGCCGTTCGTGCGGTAGAAAGCAACCGCGAATCATGTCGGTGCGCCGGTGACGGACCGACCGTAAACAAATCGTAAGGCGGTGCCAGCAGAGTCGTTCTCGACAGCGAGACCGGCCGCACCCGGCGACCGCCGTACCGGAAAGGAAAACTGATGGGCACCATCGCAGTGCACGAATTCATCGCTCTCGACGGGGTGTTCGAGGATCCGTCCTGGACCTTCGAGTACGGGTTCGACCCGAAGATGGGGGAGACCCTCGGGGCGATCACCTCGGCGTCGAAGGCGATCCTGCTGGGCCGCACCACCTTCGAGATGTTCGCCCCGGCCTGGTCGACCCGCACCGCCGAGGACGACCCGGGCGCGCCGTTCTTCAACGACACGATCAAGTATGTGGTAGGTGCGCGGGAGCCGCAGGCGGAGTGGGCCAACAGCACCCGTCTGGGCGCTTACGACGCGGATGTCATCCGCAAGCTGAAGGACGAGATCGACGGCGCCATCTACGTCAGCGGCAGCGGCACGCTGGTGCGGGCGCTGCTCGCGGACGGCTTGGTCGACGACCTGCACCTGTTCGTGTACCCGATCGCGCTCGGCAAGGGCAAGCGGCTGTGGAGCGACGGCGTCGACGCCACCGAGCTCGCGCTCAAACAACAGGAGGTCTACGCCAACGGCGTCGTCCACTTGGACTACGGTCCGGCCGCGGCCTGATGCCACGCGGAAGGGCGGCCCGTTCGGGCCGCCCTGGAGATCCGGCTCGCCGCGGGGGCGAGTGATCCGGGTCAGCGTCCTCCGGTGCAGTAGCCCTCGGGGGTGTACTGGCACGGACGCTCGTTGCGACCGTGGTAGCCACCGTGGTTGCTGCTCCTGGCGCGCTCGCCCACTCCGGAACCGCGCTTGTCGGCGGGGTTGTGGGAGTAGCGGTCCGCTGTGGTGGTCACCGAGGGTTCGGGCGCAGCGACCGCCGCCGCTGTGAAGACCGCCCCACCGATCAGCGCCGAGGCCACCACTCGACGCACTGTCACGCGATTGCTCGTGTTGTGCATTAGATTAATCCCGTCCATTAACGTGCCGTCATATAACGATACATTGATTGATGAGACGATGGCGCCGATCACTCCCATGAGTGGGAAGATGCCGCTCTGACCAGCGGTGATCCGGCGGGGCGGTTGCCGACCCGATCTTGCCCTGTACAACGTGCCGTTGTTCAGGTAACCCACGCCGCGTGCGTCTCAAACATGAGTGCGCGTCGTACGCACACGGGAGGCTCATCCGCCGCTGGATCGAACGCGTGCGGCCCCCGCCCATCGCTCACGCGGCGGAGCGGGTCACCTTCGTGGCTGGTAACGATGGTGCGACCCGCGTTCGTGCCGCCAGCGGTCCGGGTCGGCCTCCAGTGCGGCGCGGTCCCAGTGGCCGAGTTCGGCGGCCGCCGCGTAGGTCGTATCGAGGAACTCGAGCAGCGCACGCTCGGGCGCCGCGGACGTGCGTACTGCCTCGTAGGGGAGGAGGAACTGGCCGTTCTCCCTGCTGTAGAACGCTTCTCGCGGACCGACTCGGTACTCGGCGAATCCCTCGGGCTCCGGGTAGGCGTAGGCGTAGAAGGCGCCTTCCGCCCCGCCGCCCGGCCAGAAGCCGCAACTGCTCAGTTCGTGCGAGTAGCCCTCGACCATGACCCAGTCGCCGCAGTTGGGCGCGCCACCCGGGTGTCGCGGAGCCGCCCGGCCGGAGAATCGGGTGCACGCCAAATCCATCGCTCCCCAGAAGAAGTGCACCGGGCTCACTTTGCCGATGAAGCGTGAGCGGAACTCGTGCATGACGCGATCGGCGGCGAGCAGTTGCCGCCAGAACAACGTGGCGGCTGCCGCGTCGTAGGAGCGATGCTCGTAGTCCTCGGCGAACGGGATGGCGGGTTCGACCTCGTTGGGACTGGCCTGGATCCGCACCGGAATGCCGAGTTCCTCCAGCGCCTCGACGGTTTCGGCGTAGAAGGCGGCGACCGGCTTGGGTTCGAGCGCGACCTGCCGGGTGCGGCCGTCGCTGGACCGGATGTGCAGCCGATGATCGAGGAAATCGAATTCGATGTCGAAACACCCCGCCGGGTGTGGGATGGCGGAGGTGGTCAGACCCCTCGGGCTGACGTAGAAGGTGACCTGCCACCAATGGTTGACCAGCGGAGCGTGCGAGAGCCGGACTTTGCCGATGATCTGCGTCCACATGTGCAGCGTCTCTCGCGTTGGCGTCCAATCGTCCACCCGCAACGCCGGCCACGGCCCGGTCGTAGCTTCTGTCACTGCCGCACCTCCGTCTTGTTCGGGGTTCTCGGTGCCAGTGTCGTGCGCAGCGCCCGCGAAGGCCCAGCGTGTTGCTCGTATTTCGCACCGTACCTGGTGCGCGGGCACTCGGAAGCGCGACATGCGACAGGGATAGCAACTCTCCGGCAACATTACTCGCTTCGCGGCGGGCCGATCAGCTCGACGGATGCGGCGGGAAGGCCTGCCGCGCGGCCGGCGGACGCGTCAGCGCCGGCGCGGCCACCTGTCGTCCCCGGGCGGCATGCTCGCCAACGGCAGCGCGACGCCCCTCTCGGCGGCCCGGGTTCTCCGGCGGGAATCGGGATCCCACACCATTGCCGCGGCCGCACCGCCGAGCAGAACCACGACGATGCCGACGATCGCCACCCACAGCAGTACCACCGTTATTTCTCCAGTCATCCCCGTCCGCTCCATATGGCGCGTTATCCCCAGGCGGACAATTACTTTCGCGATTGCGAGCATTCTTCCCACGCCGGGCGACCAGCGCGAATCGACGCGCGGATTCTGTGCTGTGCCAGCATCGCGGGTATCTGCGTTTGGGATACGTCTGGTAACGCATAATGCCGCCTACGGAGGGTGGCGCCCCGACGCGGGGCTGGAGTCCCAGCCGGCTTCCGTTGGCGTCGCCCGGGCGGCGGGAATTTGCTGTGACCTGCGGTTGTGGTCCGCGTCACAGATAGTCGCAACCGACCAGCTCGCGGCCTTGATGGCCGGTCGTTCAGTGCATCGGGCATCTCGTCCGAGTTGACTCTGTGAGAGAGTGAAACTTAGTCTCTCTCATGTTCTCGGAGGTATGCGAGGGAGCCCTCAAAATGACACGGAAAGTGTTGTATGGCAACGAAATTCGCGGTTCTGGGACAATCGGGCAGCATCTCGGCAGGGCTCGTGCGCAGCTGGGCAGCCTGCTCGGCGGCATGGTGAAGCATCGCTCCGAGCGGACGCGGCTGTGGACCACCGACGGTCGCGAGTTCCTCAATTGCGGCGGCTACGGAGTTTTCGGTGGCGGTGCGCGGAAGCGGCATCCCGTACACCATCGTCCTCGACGCCGCCCTCGTGCGCACGGTCCTCGTTCCCGCCGCCATGCGCATAGCGGGCACCGGCGACTGGTGGATTCCGCGCAGGCTGGCCCCGGTCGTCGCGCGGGTAAGGCTGCGTGAATGAAATCCACTCCGCTGGAACGGGATTCCCTGCTCGGTCGCTATCTCGGCGACCGCCGTTTCGCCCTGACCTTGCCCCGCGCGGTCGGATTGCAGATCCTGCACCCGTCGGTCGCGGCGGCCATCGTCGCGCACGCGCCGAGCAGTTTGTGGGCGCACAAGAAGCGGACCGTGTCGCGGATGATCTACCTCGCGTACACGCTGTGCGATCCGCACCCGGCGATCCTGTACGGGCACGGGGTGGTGCACGGGGTCGACAGCCGGGGCAGGCGTTACAGCGGCTTGACCCCAGAGCTGTTCTTCTTCCAGCACGCCACCTACGTCGACACCCTCTTCGCGGCCATCGAAACGTTTATTCGCCCATTGGATCTCGACGAGAAGAAGACGCTCTACGCCGAATGCTGTGAGTGGTACCGGCGCTACGGGATCTCGGCGCGGCACATGCCGGGAACCTGGGCGGACTTCCAGGATTACCTGGCCGCCGTGTGCGCCACCGAACTCGTCGTCACCCCGGACGGGGACAGGCTCGCGCCGGAACTGCTGCGTCCGGACGCCTGGGTGCCCCGCGCGCTTCCCGACTTCGCGGTGCGGACCCTGCTGCACGAGCGAACCCGGGAACTGCTCGATATCCGTTTGCGGCCCACGGATCGGGCCGCGACCGCCGCCTACGCGAACGTCGTGAAAACGAGCATGCGCGCCTTGACGCCGCGGGCGCGCCTGGTGCCGGCGGCGCGCGCCTGACGCGGGCGAGCGTGCTGCAAGAGATCCTGTGATCGCGGCGCGCCGACCGATCAGCCGGCCTCGAACGCGGCGGCGACGATCGGGCGCACCTGGTCCATGGTGGCTGCCCCGGTCTCGCGCGCCACGGAGGTCATGTCGACGTCGGGAAGCCCGCAGGCGACGGCCCAGTGCCACGGTTCGAGATCGCCGTTCACGTTCAGCGCGAAGCCGTGGCTGGTGATCCCGCGGCTCTGGCGCATCCCGATGGAGACGATCTTGCGGGCGGTGCGGGTGGTCCACACCCCGGTGAGCAGTTCCGAGCCGGGCGGGGTGTCGCGGCGTTCCGCGAGGACGTTCATGTGGCCGAGTGCCTCGATCAGGCGGAACTCGACCTCCCGGATGTAGTCGACCACGCCCTCGCCGGAGTCGAGCCGGACGATGAGATAACCGACCAGCTGGCCGGGGCCGTGATAGGTGAGCTGGCCCCCGCGGGTGGTTTCCACGACCGGAATGTGGTGGGCCGGATCGGGCAGGTGATCGAGCGGCGTCCTGCGCCCGATGGTGTAGACCGGCGGATGGCTCAGCAGCCACAACGTATCCGGCCGTGCGCCGCTGTGGCGTTCTTCGACCAATTCGCCCATGCGTTCCATGGCCTTGTCGTAGTCGACGAGATCGTCCTGGATCAGAGTCAGCGGCCGGGATCGCATGCTTCGACGATATCGCTCTCGGCCGGATGGCCGGGATTCCGCTCGGCGGCCCCGCCCTCGTGACGCGGATGGTGCCGTGCGGTCGGTGACTAGGGCGTGGTCGGCAACCCCGGCTGTGGCTCGGTCGCCGCGGCGCGGCGCTTGGCGGCGAACGGCAGCGCCAGCATGTACAGGCCGGAGAACAGCAGCGCGGCGAGCGGGAAAAGCGGCAGGTAGGACACCCAGACGATCGGATCCTCGGGCGCCAAGGCGACGAATGTGGCGAGGACGGTCACGAGGAATACGATGCCCGACCAGCGGTGCAGCCGCCGCACCCGCGGTGCGTTCCCCGACGCACGCGCGACCTGGATCCGCCGGGGCGAGGTGGCCGTGGCCGCCCGGTCACGCCGTGTCGTCCGGTAGAACAAGACGAGCAGTCCGAGCCCGGAGAACAGCAGCAGGGCCAGCGGGGGAAGCGGTATGTAGGACATCCAGACCGGACCCTGCAGAGCCAGGACGGCGACGGTGAAGATCAAGATCACCGTGAAGAGGACGGCCAGCCACCGGTGTGTCTGCCGGATCCGCTTGTTCCAATTCATGAGTTCTCCTCTTCGTCTGGGTAACTCCCGGTGATCCGCCGGGTGGGCGTCGGTGGTGAAGACGCTAGCCAGGTCCGGTGATCAGTACTTCTCGATTCCTGATCGGTCCGCAGGAGCCGCGACGGCGCGTCGCTTCCGGCTGCGGAGGGTTGACAGCCGCCCGCTGGTCGATGTTATGCATGAGTCATGCATGATGATCGGCTGGCGAACCTGCTCGGCGCGGCGGCGCTCGCGATCAACGATGTGATGCTCGCCGAGGTGCACAGTGCCGGTGCGGTCAGCAGCAGTGGCGCGGGCGCCCTGGTGACGCTCGCGCAATCGCCGGGAATCAGCGTGACCGAACTGGGCAGACGAGTCGGCCTGACGCAGTCCGCGGCCGCCCGGATGGTCGAGGCGCTGGAGGCCGCCGGGCTGGCCCGCCGCTCGCCGGGCGCCGGGCGGACGGTGGAAGTGCGCTTGACCTCGACCGGCAGTGCAACCGCCCGCAGTATCAGCGCCGCTCGTGCCCGGCCGTTGACCGAGCTGGTGTCCGCACTCGACGCTAAAGAACGCAACACTTTGACGGAGCTGCTGGACAAGCTGCTCGCCCGGCTGTACAGGGAGATCGGCAGTGCGGATCTGTTGTGCCGGCTGTGCGACCGCGCCTGCTGCACGCGATCCGCGGTGTGTCCGGTGGGCCGGGCCGAACGGGAGGGGCGGGCCTGACCGATGGGCACATTGCTGGCACTGGTCTCCGCGGTGAGCTACGGCCTGTCGGATTTCCTGGGCGGAATCGCGTCCCGCCGCGTCGGATTCGCGCGTGTCGCGCTGCTCGGTCAGCTCGGCGGGCTCGCCGTCACCGTCCTCGCCGCGCCGCTGGTCTCCCGGGGTGCGCCCGAAGCGGCCGATCTCGCGTGGGGAGCGCTATCCGGAGTGGGCACCGGTATCGCCATGACATTCCTGTTCCGCGGGATCGGTCGCGGAGCGATGTCGGTGGTCGTCCCGGTCAGCGCCGTGGGCGGTGTCGCGCTGCCGGTCCTGATCGGAACCGTGGTGCTCGGTCAGCATCCGGCGCTGTCGGCGTGGGCCGGGATCGCGGTCGCCTTGCCCGCGCTGTGGTTGGTCGCGGGCGGCGCCACCGGCACCGGTCCGATCGCGGGAGGCGCCGTCGGCGACGGACTGATCGCCAGTGCCGGCATCGCCGTGCAGTATCTCGCGCTGGCGCGGGCAGGTCCGGCCTCCGGCATCTGGCCGGTGACCGCGGGCCGGGCGGCGGCCGTGGTTCTCGTCGCCCTGCTCGCCTGGAAGCTCGCCGCCGGAACGGGGGAGACCGCAGCGGTTTCGCGTCATCGGGCCGAGTGCACCGCTGTGTGCTCCGGCGTCCTCGCCGCCGCCGCGCTGGTGTCCTACCTGTACGCCACCCGCACCGAATACCTGGCCGTGGCAGTCGTGTTGTCGTCGCTGTATCCGATCGTCCCGGTCGTCCTGGGCGTGTCGGCGCTGAAAGAGGAAGTGCGCCACAGCCAGATCGTCGGGCTGGTGGTCGCCTTGGCGGCCAGCACCGTCATCGCCACATCGTGACGCAGCTCCCTGAGCACGCCCGGAGAGGCGCAGCGGGCCCGCGGCACACGACCGGAGCACGGAGAGCCGCGGTGAACTCACGCCGTGTCCGGTCGTGGAGCCGGCGGTCCGTACCAGTGGCAGATCACCAGGGCGAGTTCGACGTCGAGCCGGTCTTCGGTGATGGGCTTGCCGCGTCGCGCGATGGCGCGGCCGACGCGGTATTTCACCGAGTTGGCGTGCAGGCCGAGTTCCGTGGCGGCCGCTTTGTAGCTCGATCCGGTGCGCAGGAACACCTGGAGTGTCTCGCGGAGCCGGGCGTCGCTGTCGGTGTCGCGGGCCAGGTCGCCGAGCACCTCGCCGACCCACTCCCGGACTTCGGCCCCCTGGCCGCCGAGCAGGGCCGCCACCGGTAATCCGGGATCGCCGGCGGCGACGACACGGTCTCCGGCGTCTCCTCGCGCCAGCGCGACCGAGCGTGCGCTCTTGGCCAGGTGATGTGACCGGCGGAATCCCGCGACGCCGGGAGCCATCGCGCCGATGGCCATCCGCGGCGCATCGCCCAGCGCGGCCGCGAAACCGCGCAGCCCTGCGATCGCGCCGGGCTGCGCCGCGCGGTACGGCAGCCAGGCCCAGCCGCTCAGTTGATCGTCGGCGACGAACAGGGGAGTCGCATCGCTTCCCGCGGGTTCGGCCGAGCCGCGGACGAACCGCTGCAACCGGCCGAGTTCGTCGCCGTGCGCGCCCGGGTCGGGATACCAGACGATGAACGCCAAATGGTGCCACCGCAGCGGATAGTGGATCTTCTCAGTGGTGGCGTCGACATCGACGGCCGTCCTGCCCTCCAATATCTCGCGCACACCCAGCGCGCGGACACTGTTGCGCGTTTCCAGCCACTGCTCGCGCTCGCCTTCGTACACCGCGACGACTTGCTGGATCATTCGGTCGAGGTACTCGAACAGCCGCGTGGCGATGACCCGGCCGATGAGGAATCGATCGGCCGGCGCGATATCGGCGGCCTGCAGTTCGGCGAAGACGTGTTCGGTCGCCAGCCGCTGGCCGACGTGATACGCCCGGACCAGGGCGTTGAGCGGGACGCCGTGCTGGGCCAGCCGTCTGGTGTACTCGCCGGCTGCCGCGGGCAGGTCGATGCGCGCGGCGGGGATGTCGTGGCGCAGCGCGTGCAGCATGGTGGAGACATTGCCCTGCACGCTGGCCCCGAGCAGATCGACGGTATGGACGTCCGCGCGTAATTCGAATATTTCTGCCTCGAGGCCGTGATGGATACTCGCGCTGATGTCCGTCACCCGCTCGTTCATGCGGGCGGCGATATAACCGACAAAACGGTCGATCTCGACAGCGCGGTCGCGACGAGAATTCGTCACCAGCCGATCGTAATTGCCTCGTCGACGCCATTGCGACGAATCACGAGGCCGATATTGTCCTCCGGCGACAACACCGGCGAAGAAATTGAGCGTTGAACGACGGTGGCGCGCCCGGCCGCGCTTTCTACCGTTGTCATCGAACCCCAACGCCGAGGAGATCGCATGACGCTTTCGACCCTCCCGGACCGTCGCGCCGAAGCCGCCCCGGACGCACCTGCCCTCGCCGATGACGGCACCGAACTGAACAACCGCGAATTCCTGGCCGCCGTCCAGCGGGCCGCCTCCGGTCTGCGCACCGCGGGCGTCACGACCGGTGACGTGGTCGCGATCATGCTGCCCGGCGCCGTCGACCTCGTGGTGTCGCTGTTCGCAACCTGGCGTCTGGGCGCCGCGGCCGCCGTGATCGACCCGATGGCGGCCGACGCGGAAGCGGGCCGCCGGATAGCCGACGCCGGTCCCGGGGTCCTGGTCGCCGCCACGCGCCCCGCGGGCGTCGACCCCTCGGTTCCGGTCGTCTCGCCCGGCGCGGGCGAACGCTATGTCATCGAACCGGCGCGGCCCGGTGCGGAGGCGCTGGCGCTGATCACCTACGGCGGCGGCGACCGAGCGATGCTCGACCACCGTCATCTCGGGGCCATGTGCCAATTGGTGATCAAGGTACTCGCCCTCACCGACGCCGACCACAGTCTGTCGACCCTGCCGATGCCGCAGATATGCGGCATCTTGCTGGGCGCGTTGTCGCCGCTGGCCGTCGGGGGCCGCGCCACCATGGCGGGCCCCCTGGGCCCGAGGTCGTTCCTGGAGCGGATCGAGCGGGTCCGGCCCACCTACTCCTCGTCGGTCCCGAGCCTGTACGCGGCGCTGTCCGAGCTGCCCGGCCGGATGCGGGCGGATACCTCGTCGGTGCGCTTCGCCCTCTGTTGCGCGGCGCCGGCCCGGGTCGACCTGCGCACCAGGTTCCAACACCGCTACGGGATACCGATCATCAACGGATACGGGTTGCAGGAGGTCATCGCGCGAGCGCACGCCATGCGATCACCGGCGGCGACAGAACGGGAACCGCGCAGCAGATCCGTCGCGTCGCGCTGAACCCGTGGTCCGGCAGCCCGGCGCACACCCGGGCAGGGGTGCCTGCGGCGTCGAAGTAGCCACCGGTGGGGCCGTCGGGCCCCACCTGCGCCATGCGCACGATGATCTCGGCACCTTGCTGCACGGTTTGCAGGCCGCTGTTGCCGATCCGGTGATCTATGTTGCTGTCATGCCGGCCGACGCCAACTCCTGGAGGGGGCCCGAGTCAAGTCGGCGTCTGTACCGAAAGTGATTGCGACGCAACGCTAATGGTCGAGCTGGGACAGGGCGAAGGCGGTGAGGAAACCGGACACCGTAATCAATCCCACCCACAGATGGGCGTTTTCGAACGCCTCCGGGATCATCGTGTCGGTGATCATGGCCAGGATCGCGCCGGCGGCCAAGGCGGTGATGGCGGCCGGCACGGCGGGCTTCGCGTCACCGAGCAGGCCGTAACCCGCCATCGCCGCGACACCGCTGATCATCGCTATACCGCCCCACAGGCCGAAGACGTACCGCTGGTGGCGGTGGGCGCGGCGCATACCGGCCGCGCTGGACAAGCCCTCGGGAATGTTGCTGATGAACACTGCGGCCACCGTGACGGCGCTGACGGCTTTGCCGCCGAGCAGGCTCGTCCCGATGACGATGGACTCCGGTACGCCGTCGAGGAGGGCGCCCAGCGCGATGGCCGTACCGGAGCCGGACTGTTCAGACTCGCTGGGCTGCTGGTCGCCCGAGCGCTTGCGGTGCCGGGCGCCGCGGCGGGCGAGGGCGAGATTGGCCACGGTGTAGATCACCGCACCGGCCACCGCGCCCAGTGCGGTGGGCGGCAATCCAGCGCGCTCGTGCGCCTCGGCGATCAACTCGAACGACACCGCCGAGAGCAGCACCCCGCTGCCGAAACCCATCACGGCGGCCACGATCTTCGGCGGGATCCGGGCGAAGAATCCCACCAAAGCGCCTATCAGCAAGGCGGATCCGGCCAGCAATCCCCACCCGCCCGCAGTCCACAACCCTGACACCCGACCGTCTCCTCACTGCTCGGAACGCGTCGGCCGGCCCGGATCGCCGCCGGCCACCTGTCGGAGCTACCCGCGCCTGCCCGGGCGGAAACGGGGCGCTGGAGTCGTGGCGCGCGACTACCGCCGCGTCCCGCCTGGCGTCAGGGTGCGCCGGTGCGCGTCGCGATGATCGCCACGGTCGTGTAGGGCAGGGTGAAACTGCCGCCCATCGCGTCGATCGCGGAGCCGACGCCCTCGAGCACTTGCGTCAGCGCGTCCTGGGGCAGGCGGGTGAGTGAGCCCTGGGTGGGCAGCTGATCGAGCCACTCGTCACGGGTGTAGATCCGCTCCCACGAGAAACCCGACTCCGAAGGGTCGCCGAACCGGCCGCTGTCCCGGATGCCGTCGGCCGTTGCGGCGAATATCGGCCGGTACCCATCGAGGGCTCGCACGTTCGGCGGCGCGCTGAACGGCGAGCCGGGCGCCACCCGCCGGTACACCGCGCCGAACGCTTCCGCCACGTCGGCGGGGAGTTGGAACACATGCCAGAACGTGGCGAGCAGGCCGCCGGGGCGCAGAACCTCCGCCGCCTTGGCCGCACCGGCGACGGGATCGACCCAGTGCCAGGCCGTTCCCGCGATCACCGCGTCGAAGACGCGATTTCCGCTGTCCCAGGCTTCGAAGGTCGCCTCATCGACCTCGAGTCCGCGCCGCCGCGCGAAATCCGCCATCCGCGGATCCGGTTCGACGCCCAGCACCGTGCAACCGGCTGCTCGGAACTGCCGGGCTTCGACACCGGTGCCGCACCCGACGTCCAGCACCGCGCGTCCGGGACAGGCGGAGACGATCTGGTCGACCATGGCTTGCGGGTAGCCGGGCCTGGTGCGGTCGTAGCGTTCGGGGTCCACGCCGAAGGACTCGGCGACCTGCCGGTGCCGGTGTGGCGTTTCCCCGGGCGAAGGTAAAGTGGGCATGCGCCCACCTTAAATGGGCAAGCGCCCACTCCACAACGGGACGGGCCCGATCGACTCGAAAGGAAGGCTGGTATGCCCACGGGAGTGGCCCTCCGCGACGTGCGTGAGCAGCTGTTCGACGCGGCCGAACGGATCCTGCTGCGAGACGGGCCGAGCGCGCTGACCAGCCGGGCGGTCACCACGGAGGCCGGTTGCGCCAAAGGCGTACTGCACCGGCACTTCTCCGACTTCGACGACTTCCTCGCGCAATTGGTGAGCGCTCGTATCGCCGACATCGAACGGCGGGCCGCCGACCTGTGCGAATCCGCCGGGAGCGGCGGGGTGGTCGAGCAGCTCACCGCCGCGTTGACCGACGTGTTCGGACCGGTCACCACGGCCGTCGTCAGCTTGATCACCTTCCGCGACGAATTGCGCGCCCGCCTGCGCCGGACCAGGCCGACCGGCGTCCCGGTCCTGGCGGAGGCGACGGCCATGATCGCCGGCTACCTCGGCGCCGAACGCGACCTCGGCCGGATCACCGCCACCGCCGACGTCGACGTCCTGGCCCCGACTTTGATCGGGACCGCGCACCTGCTGTTCGCCGACCGGGAGGCGGGCCCGCCCCGGCGCGAGACACTCGACGGCGCGGTGCGCGCGGTCGTCGCGGGCGTGCTGTCGAGCTAGGTCGCCAACCGGAAACGTCGCGGACGAACTGGTGGAGTTCGAGCACCGGCGGACGGTCCACGGCATCGACCGGGGCACCGGGCTGTGCGGCATATCGAGCGAGCGGAGGCGATCACCGCCCGCTGTCACGCATTGCGCCGGGATACCTGCGGGCGGGAGGCGGTCAGTGTGCGCCGAGCGCGTCGAGGATCATCGGGCGCGCCGTCGCGAGCGCTTGCTGCCAGTAGGGCCAGGTGTGCGTTCCGTCCATGACGTCGATGCGGGCGGTGATTCCCAGCGCCGCGAGCCGATCCCGGAACATCTGCGCGGCCGCCGTCGTCATCGTCTCGAGGCCCATCGCGTTCACGGTGTTGCCGACGCCGAAAGGTAGGTCGGGCGGGCCCGGCAGGCCGTTGCCGGTGGAGACGTACATCGGCAGTCCGCGCAGCAGTTCCGCCTGCTCGGTGGCGTCGTTACGGCTCCAGGCGGGATCGCCGACCGGCCCCCACATGTCGTCGAGATTGAAGTTGCCCTCGTCCCACATGGCCGCGCGCATTGCTTCGTTCCAGAGCGGGAATGTCGGGTGCAGGAATCCGGAGAAGGATCCGGCGAACCGGAACTGGTCGCGGTGGTGGGCCGCCAGCGTGAGGGCGGCGTTGCCTCCCATGGAGGCTCCGACGATGGCGTTGTTGGTGCGCGATACGCCGTACCGCTGCAGGTAGGCGGGGAGTTCCCGGGTGAGGAAGGTCTCCCATTTGTACGTCGTCTCCTGCCCGTTGGTACTGCTCGGGCGGTACCAGTCGGTGTAGAAGCTCGAGTGGCCGCCGACCGGGAACACCAGGGTGACGTTGTCGTCCGCGAACTGGCGCAGGGCGTCGGTATCGGTCGTCCACTGACTGTGGTCGGCGGGTGCACGCAGGCCGTCGAGCACGTAGAGCGCAGCGCTCCCGCCGCGGGCCGCCCACTGGACCTGCACTTTGATCGGTCCCATGCTGGACGGCACGGAGAGGTCCGTGTAACCGCCCGCCCTGGCCCGCGATATCGGCGTGTGAATCGGCGCGGCGGTGGCCACGGACGCGCCGAACGACGACATGAACACGGCTGCCGCCACGGCTGCGCCGGCCTTCCTGATGATTCGCTGCTTTCCGGATCGCGCTACCGCGCCCACGCGCGTACCTCCTACCGTGTTCGGTCACCGGGAATTCCGATTCGTTTGTCGCCGAGAGCGAGTCGCAGTCTCGGCACTCGGGTCCGCTGCACCCGGGATCGGCAAGAACATCCTAGGTGCGCCGAAGCGGGTCCCCAGCGCAGTCACAGTCAGGTGTGGGAAGCCCGGACCCGGCGTGCCGAGTGGTACGGGCAGCTCCTGGTATCGGGCGGCCGGTGCTGCCTTCCGGCAACGTCGGTGAGCGACCTTGCCAGATGGTAGCCCGAAAAACTGCTCACGACACGCCTGTGGCGCTGCGCGACGATACGGCGTGTCGCCGACCGCTCCCGTCGCTCCGGAACGACGCGCTCGAGGCGACGTGCACATCCGATTCCCACGCCTTCGATGCCCGCTTCCCGATTCCCCACGCATTTCGGGCACGTGCGGACAGCGCCGTTTCTTTGCGCGGTGGGGTAGTCCACGGCGGTTCACTTGCCTACCTCAGTGGTGCCGCGATCAGGACGAGAGGGCGACCACGGACCGGTAGGTGTACGGGTCGTAGATGGCGTCGAGGAGGTAGTCGGCAAGGTTCGCCCGTGCCGTGCGCGGCCCGACTTTCCGGCGCGCACCCGGCGAGACGCGCGGCCTGCCGCCTGCGGGTGCGTCGGTCAATCGCGTGGGGCGGACGACTGTCCAGCACAGATCACTCTGTGCGAGCAGGTTTTCCATGCGGGTCATATCGGCGTAGGTATACCGCATGACGCCGCGCAGGGCGGCGGTGAGGAGCTTGGTGCCCGGTCCCGCGTCCGCCGGAACGTCCAGCGCCGCCGAGGAGCTCACCAGAAGCCGCGCGTCCGGCCGCACGGCGGCGATGACCTCGGCGGTCGCGGTGGAGTAGACGGCGGTGGGGCCGTGCCCGGTCGCGCCGAGTGCGGAGATCACCGCGTCGTGGTCGTCGAGCACTCCGGCCAGTGCGCCCGGAGCGCAGGGGTCGGCCGTGACGACGGTCGCCCCCCGCGCGGGGGCCGCGGTGGTGGCCGGGCGGACGATGGCGGCGACGCGATGACCTCGGGCCAGGGCTCGGTCGACCACCATGCGGCCGGTGCGGCCGGTGGCGCCGAGAACCGCGATGGCGGCCATCAGTGCACCGCGGGACGGGTGGCGGGCTGAGACCGGAACGACACCGCTTCCATGAGCGGTTTGCGCTTCGTCTTCTGCACGGCCGCGATGCGCCACTGCCCGTCGGTGTCGCGGACGACGGTGTAGGTGGCGAGTTTGCCCAGCTTCCTCGGCTCTCGTTTCGAAGACTCGCCGCGGGTCAGTACGACCGCGGCATCCGTTCCATAGCAACGGATTTCGAGAATGTCGACGGCCAACCGCGTGCCCTTCAGGAAGCTGTCGAACAAGGCTTGGTGCGCACGGCCGATCTCTGCACCGCCGTGGTAGACGGTGCCGACATAGGTGACGTCGGTGGCGTCGGCGGTGAAGCAGGCGCCGTAGGCGGCGCCGTCGCCGGCATTCCAGGCGTGCCTGCTGCGCTCGATGAGGGCGCGGATGGCGGCGGTGTCGGTGGCGGTCATTGTGCTCTCCTTCGATCGGCCAGCAGGGCCAGGGCGGTCCGGCGGGGGAACAGCCGCAAGGCGGCGGTGAGTGCCCGGTTGAGCGGGCTGGTGGATACGACGGGGCCGGCATCGCCGGACAACGCTTTCCGCGCGCGTTCGGCCACCTGCTCGGGCGTCTGGATCAGCCAGGGCGGCACGTCGGTGGCGGTCTGCGAGGTAGTGGCGGTGACGCCGGGACACGAGGCCAGCACCCGCACGCCGCGTGATCGCTGTTCGTGCCAGAGGGTTTCGGACTCGGCGGTGAGACTGTCGTGCCCGTCGCCGAGTTCGGCGATCAGGGTGTCGAGCCGCTCGGCTCCGCGCGCCACGACGGTCACCGAATAGCCCTGCGCGGCAAGCATTATCGCGAGCGCGCGCCCGATTCCCGCACTGGCGCCGGTCACCAGGGCCTTCATCGTTCGGCTTCCGGCTTCGTCGCCGGGTCGAACAGGAACGAGACGCGCTCCATGACCGGCTGCCGCTTCGTGTTGTGGAAACTCGCGATCCGCCACCGGCTGTCGGCTTCCCGGACCAGCGTGTAGGTCTGCGTCTTGGACAGCTCCGCCGGGCGCTCGTCCTCGTAGCGGTCGCCACGGCTGGTGACGATCGCGACGTCGTCACCGAAGAAGCGCACGCCGAGGAAGGAGTCGACGAGTCCGGTTCCCTTCAGGAATCCCGTGAACAACGCGCGGTGCGCCTCGGTCAAATCACGACGGCCCGCGTAATGGGTGCCGAGAAACGTGGTGTAGGTGGCGTTCTCGGTGAAGGTCGCGCCGAACGCGTCGGCGTCGTTGCGGTCCCAGGCCGCGGTCATGGTGGCGATGGTTTCGCACACTGCCCGCAGATCGTCGGCGCTGCCGCCGTCGGCGGTGACCTGCGTGCACTCGGCGACGCCTGCGGCGTGGACGCCGGAGGCCTGATTCAGCCACAGGTATCCGCCACCGGCGACGACACCCAGCGTCAGCGTGGCGGCCCCGAGCGCGCGCAATACGGTGCGGCGCCGCTTCTTGTCCGGCCTGGCCGGTTCGGTGTCGGTGATGGCCGACGTCATGGGATACCCCTTCCACTTTTATCTGCCTAGAAGATTCATCTTCTAAGAAGATTTCTCTTCGCTGGAGAAGAGAATATGGAGGGTGGTGGTCCGTGTCAACCGCTTACCGACACCATGGGGCTGCCAGGACAGTTGTCCGGCCGGCTCGGGATGGTGTGGTCCCGAGCGGACGGACCGGCCGCGGAACCGGGTTCAGATGGCGGTCTCCCAGGCGAACCCGTCCGGATCGGCGAATGCCCCGACGGTGCTGTTGAAGGCGATCCGGTGCGTCCCGGCTCCCTCCGGCGAGACGCCGGCGTCCTTGGCGGCGGCGCGGCGCCCGTAGAGCGCCAGCTTGATCGACGCGGGCGGCGCGGTGAACTCGACGTACTTGCTGCCGAAGCTCTTCGCCACGGCCAGGCCGCGGTCGATGTAGAACTGCTTGGTCGCCTTGACGTCGTCGACCCCGAGGAGGACCACGAAATCGTCGACCGCACGGGTCGCCGGGCCGGTGTCCTTCTTCGACGACGTCGCGATCTTCCAGATCGCCCCGTCCGGCGCCTGGACGACACCGCCGTAGCCCCAAAAGCTCTTTTTTGCGGGCTTCAGCGTTGTCGCGCCCGCGTCGAGCGCACTGCCGACGAGGCTGTCGACGGTGCTCGGCTGAGACACCACCAGCGACAGGATGTAGCCGCGGAATCCGGTGGTCGGCGCTTCGGACGCGCGGACGCGCACCCGGTCGCCCAGTTCGAACGCGGCGGCGTAGAACGCCTCGGCGGCGGCGGGGTCGGGCGTTTCGAGGATGACGGATTCGATAGCGGTTCGATCAGTGGTGAGGTTCATGCCAGCCACGCTAATTGCCGGGCATTGGGCAGCGCTTCTCGATTCCTGACCGGTGTGCTCGGGAGTAACCACCGGGGGTCCCGGCCGGTTGCCCGCTTCCGGGAGCGAGGGGGAAGATGGCCGGAAATCTCGATATCGCGTCCGTATCTCTCGTCCGGCCTGCGGGTTTGCCGCCATACGCTCGAGCGCATGGACAGCCACTACGACGTGCTCGTCATCGGTTCCGGCTTCGGCGGCAGCGTCGCCGCACTGCGCGCGACCGAGAAGGGATACCGGGTCGGCGTGCTCGAGGCGGGCCGGCGCTTCGCCGACCACGAGTATGCGAAGAACTCCTGGCATCTGCGCGAGTACCTGTGGGCGCCGAAATTCGGCTGCTACGGCATCCAGCGGATGACCTTGCTCAACGACACCTTCATCATGAGCGGGAGCGGCGTCGGGGGCGGGTCGCTGGTGTACGCCAATACGCTGTACGAGCCGCCGGAGAAGTTCTACCGCGACAGGCAGTGGGCGCACATCACCGATTGGCGCGACGAACTGGCGCCGTACTACGACCAGGCCAAGCGGATGCTCGGCGTCACGGAGAATCCGGCGACCACGCCGTCCGACCGGATCCTGCGCGAAGTCGCGCAGGATATGGGCATCGGCGACAGCTACTGCCGCACGCCGGTCGGAGTGTTGTTCGCGGACAACGACTCCCGGCCGGGCCGGCAGGTCGCCGACCCGTTCTTCGGCGGAGCCGGACCGGCGCGCTCGACCTGCACTCACTGCGGTGAATGCATGACCGGCTGTCGGCACGGCGCGAAGAACACCCTGGTGAAGAATTACCTCTACCTGGCCGAAAAGGCCGGGGCCACGGTGCATCCGCTGACCACGGTGACGGACGTGCGGCCGCGACCGGAGGGTGGCTACGAAGTGCGGACGGAACGCACCGGCCGGTGGGTGCGCAAGCGTGCGCGGACGTTCACCGCGGACCAGGTGATCTTCGCGGCCGCCGCGCTCGGGACCCAGAAGCTGCTGCACCGGTTGCGGGAGAACGGCAGCCTGCCGCATGTCTCGCCGCGGTTGGGTCATCTGGCGCGGACCAATTCCGAAGCGGTGCTCGCCGCGCGGTCGCTGCGCAAGGACACCGACTTCACCATGGGCGTCGCGATCACCTCGTCCATCCACCCCAACGAGCACACCCACATCGAGCCGGTGCGCTACGGCAAGGGCAGCAATGCGATGAGTTTGCTGGCCACCGTGCTCGTAGACGGGCAGGAAGGCAAGGCCCGCTGGTGGCTGGGCGTGCGCGAACTGATCGCGCACCGCCGCCACCTCGTTCGGCTGCACAGCCCCCGCCGCTGGTCCGAGCGCATCATCGGGGTGCTCGTCATGCAGAACGTCGACAACTCGATCGTCACCTATACCAAGCGGGGCGTGTTCGGCAGGCGCATGACGACCAAGCCGGGCGCGGGCGACGCGCCGCCGACCTGGATTCCGGAGGGCCACGAGGTGACCAGGCGGATCGCCGAGAAGATCGGCGGTCTGCCGCAGGGTGGCTGGACCGAACTGATGAACATCCCGATCACCGGGCACTTCATCGGCGGCTGCGCCATCGGCGACTCGGCCGAGACGGGTGTCGTCGACCCGTATCACCGGGTCTACGGGTACTCCGGCCTGCACATCACCGACGGCTCGACGATTTCGGCGAACCTGGGTGTGAATCCCTCGCTGACCATCACCGCCCAAGCCGAACGCGCCATGGCGCTGTGGCCGAACAAGGGCGAGGACGATCCGCGCCCGCCGCTGGGGACGACCTACCGCAGGCTCGCGCCGATCGAACCGAAGAACCCGGTCGTCCCGGTCGCCGCGCCCGGCGCACTGCGACTGCCCATCACACCGGTCTGAGCAGCGGGAAATTCGGTAGTGCGCGGCCGATCCGGGTGACAGGATCGGCGCTGTGCCCGCCCATGTCACCCTCGAACCGCTCGACGAGCAGTGCCTCACCGATCTGCTCCACGCGGCGGTGGCGGACGCGCAGCCGGGCGAGGTGATGCCGGTCGAGGGGCCCGGCGACGGCTGGGATACCGAGCGGGAAGCGCGCTTCCTGGCGTTCCACCGAAGCCGCGCGCTGGCCGCTCCGCCGGTGGAGGCGACCTACGGCATCCGAGTGGGTGGCGAGGTGATCGGCGCGGCACGACTGTGTCCGCTGCCCATTAACCCCCGCGCCGCCGAGGCGGGAGTATGGATCGGCCGCTCCCGGCGGGGTTCCGGCATCGGAACCGCGGTGTTCGCCGCCTTGATCGAGCGGGCAACCGCCGAGGGCTACACGAAGCTGTTCGTGAGTACGACGACGGACAACACCGCCGTACTGCGTCTGCTGGCCGCGCGCGGCATCGAATACACGGTGGACGGCATCGAGGCCACCGCCTGGATACCCTGCGACTGAACAAATGCCCGCGCGAGCGCGACCGGCTGCCTCCGCCATCCCGACGGGGACGATCGAACCGGTTCGGGGGCACCGGCCAGGCAGCAGGTCCCGAAGTTCCAGTCCCGAAGCCGGCGCTGTACGTGACCGACCTGCGCGAAGGCAGGCTCCCGACCGCCGGTAATCCCCTCCATGACCGCCCGGGCCCGACGACCCTGATGGTCCGCCACCGAAGAACGCACACCCCCAGCACACCCGGCCACGTCTTTCAAGCGAAGCGAGACCGATGGACCGGAGATCGGAGGCCGTGCGCGACGGAGCCCGTAACGAATGTTCGAACCACTCTCACGACCAATCCTGTGCCGACTGACCTGACGTGGACAGCCGAGACCGCATGCACCGTGTCGGACCATCAGCTCCACGCGCGCCCAGCGCACCCCGACCACGTCTTCCGAGCGAAGCGAGACCGAGCATCCGCCGTTCGCGGCCCGGCGCGCACACGCGAGCCACAAGGGGGCCGCGAACACGCAGCGCCGCAGGCGCTGCAGAATAAACACCGTGCGCATCTTCCTGGCCGGCGCGACCGGCGTGATCGGAGTCCGCTTGCTTCCGCTGCTCGTCGAGGCGGGACACGAGGTCGCGGGGATGACCAGGTCGGCCGCCAAGGCCGATCAGGTGCGGGCGGCGGGGGCCGAACCGGTGGTGTGCGATGTCTACGACGCCGACGCCCTGACCGCCGCCGTGGTGCGGTTCGGAGCCGACATGGTGATGCATCAGCTGACCGACCTGCCGGACGACGTCGCGCTGCTGCCGGAACGGGCCGAGGCGAACGCGCGCATTCGCACCGAGGGCACCCGCAACTTGATCGCCGCCGCGCGGGCGGCCGGAGCGAAACGTTTTCTCGCGCAGAGCATCGCGTGGGAACCGCCCGCGGGCCGGGGCGGGGTGATCCAGGAGCACGAGGCGGCCGTGCTCGACTTCGACGGTGTGGTGGTGAAGTACGGCCAGTTCTACGGTCCGGGCACCTATTACGAGACCGAACTGCCCACGCACCCGCGCGTGCACGTCGACGACGCCGCGGAGCGGACGATTCCGCTGCTGGACGCCTCGAGCGGAGTGGTGATCGTCGCTGACGCCTCCTGACGCCGGTCAGGAGGCACAGGGGCCGGTGTCGACCGGCCGGTCGGACCACCACGCGTGGTCGAGCCGATCGAGCACCTCGGGCAGGCTCGTGGCGAACCCGACATTGCTGTTGTTCTCGTCGACGCCGAACACGATGGCCAGTACGCGGCCGTCGCGGTCGACCAGCGGCCCACCCGAATTGCCGTGCTGGATAGCGCCGTCCAGGGTGTAGATCTCGCGTTCGCCGAGACCGGTGCGGTAGATGTCGCGCACCTGGCGTGCGGCGCGGCTGCGCACCCGGGTGGCGGACGCGGTGTAGGAGCCGCCCCTGGGATAGCCGAGCGCGATCGCGTCGGCGCCGGGAGCGGCGGGTCGGGGGGCGACCGTGAGGGCGGGCGCGGCGAGACCGGGGACGGCGAGCACCGCGATGTCCATGGTCGGATCGAACTGCACGACGGCCGCGGTGAGCGGTCCGGCGGCGGTGTCGACGGAAACCTTGCTGGAGCCGGCGACGACGTGTGCGTTGGTCAGCACTCGCTCCGGCGCGATGACGAACCCGGAACCGGATTGGCGCACGCCGCAGGTCGGCGCGAGGTCTTGCACCCGCAGTACGCTCGGCCGCAGTTCGGCGGGCATCGGGCCCTCGACGATGCCCGGATCGGGCGGCGCGAGGGGGCGGCCGATGCCCGCGTCCACGATCGGCCCGGTGAGCACCTCGGACAGTCCGGACAGCCAGAACGGCGCGACGCCGTCGACGGTCCGCACGGTCGTGGAATCACGCACCAGCGCGGCCGATTCCAGCGGTCCGGCGAACAGCCACACCACCAGCGGAACCGCGAGCGCATGAACGAGGCACCCGCAGAGGGCGTCGGCGCGCTGCGCGACCGGGCCGGAAACCGCCGCGCGCGCGGCTCGTCCGGCCCGGTGCCCGGCGACCGCGCCGAACACGACCATTCCGGCGATCACCGTCAGCGCGAGCAGGAGCCGCACGGCGCCCGGGGGGAGCTGACCGAGCGACGCGGCCGAGACCGCCGCACCGAGGATCGCCCCGGCCAGGCCACCCGCGAAACCGGGCAGTCCCACGATCGCGCCGCGGCGCCAGCCGAGCACCGCGGCGACCGCGAGGGCGGCGAGCACGGCGAGATCCAGCCAGTTCGGCACGGTCAACGCCACACTCCCGTCGCTGCTGATGGAGACGGCGACGGACTCGTCGGCCGTACCGTCACCACCCGGCTATACCCTGGTTAGCGCGTCGGCAACGGTCGAGCCGCTAATCTAATCAGCGATTCGAGCTGCGGCAACCAGGTCGCTCTACGCCGTGGGCTGGGTGGCCAGCGCCCGCCGGGCATACGCGCGCACATCGGCGTCGGTGTCGTCGATCGCGGCGCGCAGCGCGTCGTGCGCGGCAGGCAGGTCCGGCCACGCCGACAGCGACAGTACCGCTGCCTTGCGGACGTCCAGATGCGGGTCGTGCAGCGCCGCAGCCAGAATCGGCACCGCGAGATCCGGGTCGGCGCCGGCGAGTCCGCGGGCCGCGCCCTGCCGGATCTGCCAGGCCGAGTGGCGCAGGGCTGCGTCCAGCGCGGCGACGTCCGCGGGCGCGGCGCCCAACTGGGCGAACGAGGTCAGCGCCGCGGCGCGGACCAGCGGGTCCTGGTCGTCGCCGAGGTGACGGATCACCTCGGCCCCGCCGTCGCCGATGGCGGCCAGACCCTGAGCGACCGCGATCCGCACCTCCCGGTTGTCGTCGGTGGCCAGGGTGGCGACACCGTCGCGATCGTTCAGCGAGACCAGAGCGCGGACCGCCTCGATGCGGACGCGATGATCCCCGTCCGCCAGTGCGGCGCGATACTGCGCGGCTTCGCCCGCCCGCAGCGCGCGCAGCAGATCGATCACGGTGGACCGCACAACGGGATCCGCGGACCCGAGCCGGTCGGCGAGTCCCGCCGCCGAAGGCAGCACCTCGACGAGTTCACGCAGGCTGGCCGCGGCCGCGCGGCGGACCGAAGCCGCCTCGTCGTCCAACGCCTCACCCAGGGCGAGGGCGAAGCCCTCCGGCGTGTGCTCGGTCAGCACCGAGATCGCCGCCGCCCGCACGCCCGCGTCGGGATCCGTCAGATAGGCCGACAATTCGGCGACGGTGGGCTCATCGAGCGCGAGCAGCGCGACGATTCGGGGTGACGGGGGCGTGGCGGGCTGCGCGGAACCGGCTTCGGTCCGGTCGTGCTCAGCGACGACGCCGGTGTGCGGCGCACGGCCGACGAGCTGGTGCGGCTGGTGCACCGGCACCGCCTCGGCATCGGCCGAGGGCAGGTCGTCGAGCCCGGGCACGGGAACCAGGTACGGCGCCACCGGCCGCTTCAGGAACGACATGGTCCCGTCGGGGTTCTTGCGCAGGTTGAGGTGGTATCGCCATTCGACATCGTCGCGTTCGGGTAGGTCGGCGCGCTCGTGATAGAGGCCCCAACGGGATTCGGTCCTGGTCAGTGAGCTGCGGGCGGCCATCTCGGCGCAGTCGCGGATGAACGACACCTCCACCGCGCGCATCAGCTCGTGCGGGGTGCGCGCGCCGATGCCCTCGACCTCCGCGCGCATCCGGTCGAAGGTCTCCACCGCGATGGCCAGTTTGGTCGCCGTCTTGGGCGGCGCGACATAGTCGTTGACGAAACGCCGCAATTTGTATTCGACCTGTGGTTGCGGCGGCCCGTCCGGCTGACGTAGCGGCCGGTAGATCAGCTCGTGGGCCGCGGCCAGCTGGTCCTCGGGCAATTCGGCGGGCGCGGCGAGCTCCTCCAGGGTGGACGCCGCGTGCGCGCCGGCCAGATCGCCGAAGACGAACGCGCCGATCATGTAGTTGTGCGGCACGCACGCCAGATCGCCGGCCGCGTACAAGCCGGGCACCGTGGTGCGCGCGTGCTCGTCGACCCACACGCCGGAGGCGGAATGCCCACTGCACAGCCCGATTTCGGAGATGTGCATCTCGATGTCGTGGGTGCGGTAGTCGTGGCCGCGGTTGGCGTGGAAGGTGCCGCGAGTCGGGCGCTCGGTCGTGTGCAGGATGCCTTCGAGCGTGCTCAGCGTCTCGTCGGGCAGATGCGACACCTTGAGATAGATCGGGCCGCGAGCGGATTCGATCTCGCGCTTGACCTCGGCCATCATCTGACCCGACCAGTAGTCCGAGTCGACGAAGCGTTCGCCTTCGGCGTTGACCTGGTAGCCGCCGAACGGATTGGCGACGTACGCGCAGGCCGGGCCGTTGTAGTCCTTGATCAGCGGGTTGATCTGGAAACATTCGATGCCGCTGAGTTCCGCGCCCGCGTGGTAGGCCATCGAGTAGCCGTCGCCCGCGTTGGTCGGATTCTCGTAGGTGCCGTAGAGGTATCCGCTGGAGGGCAGCCCGAGCCTGCCGCACGGGCCGGTGGCGAGGATCACCGCTTTCGCGCCGACGGCTACGAATTCGCCGGTGCGGGTGTGCAGGGCGGCGGCGCCGACCGCGCGTCCGTTGTCGGTGAGCACGCGCACCGGCATGAGCCGGTTCTCGATGCGGATCTTCTCGCGCATCTTGCGCTGGCGCAGAACGCGATACAGCGCTTTCTTGACGTCCTTGCCCTCGGGCATCGGCAGCACGTACGAGCCGGAGCGATGCACCCGGCGCACCGCGTACTCGCCGTACTCGTCCTTCTCGAACTTCACGCCGTAGCGCTCCAGCCGCTGCACCATGGCGAAGCCGCGCGTGGCGGTCTGATAGATGGTGCGCTGGTCGACGATGCCGTCGTTGGCGCGGGTGATCTCGGCGACGTAGTCCTCCGGTTCGGCCTTGCCCGGGATCACGGCGTTGTTCACGCCGTCCATGCCCATGGCCAGCGCACCGGAGTGACGTACGTGCGCCTTCTCCAGCAGCAGGACGTTCGCGCCCTGCTCGGCGGCGGTGAGCGCGGCCATCGTGCCCGCCGTGCCGCCGCCGATGACGAGCACGTCGCAGTCCAGCCGAATCCGTTCCGACAGCGGCGGAATGTTCACAGTTTCTCCAGGATCTCGGCCTTCGTCGCGGACCGGTCGATCGCCTCGCGCGGGCTGGGCACCGGCACCAGCGCGCGCAGCGTGCCGCCGCCGAGCACGGCGATGCGGTCGTCGAGCAGCAGGGCCTCGTCGAGGTCGTGGGTGACGAAGACGATGGTGGTGGGGTGGGCGCGCCAGGTCTGGATCAGCAGGCGCTGCATGGTTTCCCTGGTCTGGGTGTCCAGTGCGCCGAACGGCTCGTCCATCAGCACGGCGCGGGGCGCGGCGGCCAGGCTGCGCGCCAGCTGCACGCGCTGGCGCATGCCGCCGGACAGGTCGCGCGGCAGGTAGTCGGCGTACCCGGTCAGCCCGACCTCGTCCACCCAATGCAGGGCGGTGGCTCTGCGTTCGGCGCGGGGCGTGCCGCGCAGGCGCAGGGCGAGCTCGATGTTCTGTCGCACGGTGCGCCACGGCAACAGCGCGTCGTCCTGGAACACCAGGGCGCGGTCGGCCGCGGGGCCGGTGACCGGGTCGCCGTCGGCGAGCACGGCTCCGCCTTCCGGCGCGCGCAGTCCGGCGATCGCGCGCAGCAAGGTGGACTTGCCGCACCCGGATTTGCCGACCACGACGAGGATTTCCCCCGGCGCGATCGACAGGTCGAGTTCGTCGAGCACCGGGTCGCCGCCGTAGGCGATCCGGACACCGTTGAGGCTCAGGCGCATTCCGGTCGATGCCGGTGCGTCGATCACTGTGGTCATGCTTCGACCTCCCTGGGCAGCCAGCGGGTGATGCGGCGACCGGCCAGCTCGACCAGCCCCGAAGTGGCGAAACCGAGGACTCCGATGGTGATCATGCCGACGAACACCGCCGGGTAGTCCACGATGGTGTAGGCCTGCCAGGTGCGGTAGCCGACGCCGAGACGGCCGGAGATCATCTCCGCGGAGATGAGGCAGATCCATGCGACGCCGACGCCGACGGACAGTCCGCTGAAGACGCCGGGCAGGATGCCGGGGAAAACCACTCGCGCGAGCACGTCCAGCCGGGACGCGCCGAGGGTGCGCACAGCGTCCTCCCAGATCGTTGGCAGGGCGCGCACCGCGTGCCTGGTGCTCACCAGCACCGGGAACAGCGACGCGGTGAAGGTGATGAACACGATCCCGGATTCGTCGCTGGGGAACAGCAGGATCGCGACCGGGACTAGGGCGATGGCCGGGATCGGCCGGACCAGCTCGGCCAGCGGGCCGAAAGTGTCGGCGAGCAGCCGTGACCGGCCCAGGCCGATGCCCGCGAGCACGCCGACCACCGCGGCCAGCCCGAAGCCGGTGACGATCCGGATCAGCGACTGCGCGATATCCAGGTAGTACTGGTCGGCGCGCAGCTGGGTGCCGAATTCGGCGACGATCTCGGTGACGGTCGGCAGCGTGTCGAAACGCAGGCCCGCCCGCACGTTGTTGACCGTGAGCAGCTGCCACAGTCCGACCGCGGCGGCGACCGAGGCCACCCGCAACAGGCGCGAGCGCCAGGCCGATCGCAACGCCGGCGTGGCCACCGATCGGGTGGCGGCGGGTTCGGCCGCGGCCCGCACTGCCGGCGCGGCGAGTTCGCTGGTCATCCGTGTACTTCCGTGACGGCCTGGTCGTAGGTGACCGGCGTGGCGGACGGATGCGCCTGGCGGTAGCGCTGCGCGGCCGGGGTGGTGGTGAAGGGCAGGTAGGCGGCGCCGTCGCGCAGCCAGATCGACTTGTCGGCGAACCAGCGCGTGCCCAGCTCGGTGTCCGGGACGTAGGCCGCGCGGATCGTCTTGCCCTGCGCCTTCGCGGCCTGGACCGCGCGCAGCAGGCAGGTCGGGTCGGCGGCGGGTTGCGGCTGCGGCGCACCGTCCAGCCATAGTTCGCCGGCCAGCGCGGGGTTCTCCGCGGCTCGACCGCAGACGGGGTCGGCGCCGGTGACCCGGGTCGGGTTGGCGGTGGCGGCCAGGTCACGGTCGTAGTCGCCGCGCCCGGTCTCCGCGTACGCCGTGCGCAGCGGCCCGTCGTCGACGAACCGGTCGATGTCCAGGTCCGCGAAGTCGCCGATCGACTTCAGATATGCCACATCGCCTTTGAGCGCCGCGATCAGGCTCGGCTTGAGCGTGGTGTCGAAACTCGTCCCGCCGGGGCCGTTGTAGAGGTACACCACTTCCTGCGGAAGCCCGGATCCGTCGGCGACGATCTTGGCGGCTTCGAACGGCTTCTGCTGCAGGAACTGGGTGGCGTCCAGCTGTGCGGCGAGGAACGCCTGGAGCACCTCCGGGTGCTCGGCGGCGTAGGCGCGCCGGGCCACCACGCCGTGGAAGGTCGGCACGCCGAGTTCGGCGCCGTCGTAGAGCAGCTTGGCCTTGTTCTGGAAGACGACCAAGCCCGGCCATGCGACGAACTGGGACAGCGCGCCCACCTGACGGGATTCCAAGGCGGTCGCGCCGACCTGCGGCTGCTGGTTGAGCACCTCGACGCCCTTCGCCGGGTCGATCCCGGCCCGCGACAGCGCCTGCACCAGCGTGCCGTGACCGGCCGAACCCACGCTGGCGGAGATCTTCTGCCCGGCCAGGTCGGCGATGCCGGTGGCCGCCGAATCGTTGGGCACGACGACCATGTTCAGCGCGCCCTTGGGGTTGTACCCGGTGACCGACACCAGCTCGGTGCGCGAGCGCTCGTTCACCTGGGTGCGGGAGCCGTTGATCAGCAGCGGGTAGTCACCCATCGAGCCGATGTCGATCTTCTCGGCCACCATCTGCGCGGTGATCGGCGCGCCGGTGTCGTAGTCCTGCCACTCGACCTGGTATTTCGCCCCGCCGTTGTCGGTGATCTTCTGCAGCCGCTGCTCGAGATAGCCCTGCGCGCGCAGCAGGGTGCCCGCGGTGACGGTGTTGATGGTCTTGGATTGGTAGCCGACGACCACCTTGACGGTGCCGGCCGGGGTGTCGTCGCTCTGCTCCAGCGAGCACCCGGTGAGCGCGAGCGCGGCGGCGAGCAGGACGGGGGCGAATTTCACTTTCATCGGTCTTCCAGATCAGCGGAGCAGGTAGGGCATGTTGACGGTGACAGCGCCGGTGGGGCAGCGGGCCGCGCAGGGACCGCAGTACCAGCACTCGTCCACATGCATGAAGGCCTTGCCGTTCTCGGGGTTGATGGCCAGGGAGTCGAGGGGGCAGATCTCGACGCACAGCGTGCAGCCCTGGATGCACAGCGACTCGTCGATGGTGACGGGGATGTCGGCGCGCTGGTTCACGAGTGCCATCTAGAGGACCTTCCATTCGGGGGTGCTGCGGGTCAGGCTGCCGCGCATGGTGATGCGGTCGCCGCGCATGCGGATGTACTCCAGATCGACCGGGCGGCCGTCGTCGAGCCGGGTCAGTCGTTCCAGCATCAGCAGCGGCGCGCCGCCGGGGACGTCGAGGGTGGAGGCGGTGTGCGGGTCGGCGGGCACGGCCTCCAAGGCGAGGTCGGCCGAGCCGAGCGAGTGGCCGCTGATGCGTTCCAGCAGCACGAAGACGTCGGTGTGCTCGAGGTCGTGGCCGAGAACCTCGGTGCCGATGTCGGGCGTCAGGTAGGTGAGGTCGAGGCTCAGCGGCAGATCGGCGAGGTAGCGCAGCCGCTCGAGGTAGACCACGCGCTCACCCGGGGCCAGGCCGAGCTTGCGCGCGACGGCGGGCGGCGCGGCGACGTGCATCGCCGCGCGCACCTCGTTGCGCACGGTGCCGTGGCCCTTGAACGTCTCCTGCAGGCCGAGCAGCGCGTCGAGCCCGTGATCGTATTTGCGGGTGGCCACCCGGGTGCCCACTTTGGGCGCCCGATCGATCAAGCCCTCGTCCTTCAACAGCGCCAAGGCGTCGCGGACGGTGTTGCGCGAGGCGCCGTACTCGGTGGCGAGTTCCTGTTCGCTCGGCAGCGCGCCGTCGAACGCGCCCGCGTGCAGTTGGTGGCGCAAGATGTCGGCCACCCGCCGCGCCTGATCGGCGCGCAATTGCCGCACCGGCGTGGGTTCCGCTGCCACTCTCTCCGCCTTTCCATCGCTGACCTGCACGAATAGCGACGATAACGGGATTGTGGCCGCGCGCTTTCCCGCGTCGGCGCGGGAAGAAATCAGGGGATGTTATTGCGCCGGGTGCCGCACGGCCCGACCTGGCGATATGCGCGGCTGTCCGGGCAATACGCCACGTCGGCTGCCGCCGGCCGGATTTCGATCACAGCGATTCGAAAGCGGGGTCGCGCGGTCCGCGCCCTACGGATCTACGGTCGCGGACCGTAAGTATTGAGAAACAGCACCGGTCCGTCGCCGAATACGCCGGACCGGTCCAGGGCCAGCAGCGCGGCGAGCGCTTTGGCGGTGTAGACGGTCTCCAGACGCAGTCCGGCCGGTTCGGCGCGCTGTGCGGCCTCCAAGGCGGAGGGCGTGGTGTGGCCGTAGCCGGGGCCGAGCCACTCGGTGGTCATCGTGACGTCCTCCGGCCGGAGCGCGGTCGGCGCGAAGCGTGCTCCGCGGGTGCGCAGCAGGCGCTCGGTGCGCCCGGCGAGCCGGACGATGTGCTTCGCGTCCAGGGGGAGCGTGTCGTTGACGACAACTCCGACGACGCGCGTACGCAGACCGGCCAGGCGCAGACCGAGTGCGAGGCCCGCGGCGGTGCCCCCCGATCCGACCGCGGTGACGATGTGGCCCGGCTCGGGCAGCTCGTGCGCCGCGATCTGTGCCGCGAGTTCGCACGCCACCTCGACGTATCCCAAGGCGCCGACCGGCGACGAGCCGCCCGCGGGCAGGAGGTACGGACGTCTGCCGCCCTGGACCCCGCGTAGATACAGCCATGGCGCCGCGAGGATCGTCCGCAGCTTGGTATGCGTGAAATACAAAGTGGCGCCGGAGTTCTCCAATCGCCGCAGTTGCCTGCGCACGTGGTCGTCGACCGGCTGGTCCACCAGGGCGAGCGCGGTATCGATGCCCTGGGCGCGGCCGTAGAGGGCGGTGGCGAGCCCCCAATTGGTTCCGGTGCCGCCGACCGTGAGGATGGTGCGCGCACCGCGTCGCCGTGCCTCCGGCAGCAGCCATTCCAGCTTGCGGACCTTGTTGCCGCCCCATCCGCCGTCGCCGTAGACGCTTTCGTCCTTGCACCACAGCTCGGCGGTGGTGTCGAGGTCGTACCGGCGGACGGGTGTGGGAGCGGTGCCGAGGCGGACGAACGGCAACGCATCGGCCACCTCCGGAAAGCGCGCGTGCAGCAGCGCCCCGGTCATGGCGTGGTCGCCTCGGGAATGCCCAGCAGCGCCGCCTGGACCTCGTGTAGCCGGTCGACGTCGCCGCGAATGCCCGCGACGCTGTCGTTGTACAGGAACGCCTCGCCGAGCCGGACCAGCGCGTAGGCCAGCAGCGCCGGTTCCAGCGGCGGGGTGTAGCCGTCCTCCTCCGCGGCGCGGATGATCAGCTCGCGGACGGTGCCGACCACCAGCGGTTGCACCGGTCCGTCGCCCGCGGTGAGAATGCGCAGCCCGGACAGCGGTTCGTTCTCGAAGTAGCGCCGGAACGGTTCGTTGTCGGTCATCCACCGGTTGACCCGGTACAGCACATCCAGGATGCGCCGCGCTCCGGTGGAGCGCCTGCGGGCATCGGCGCGGGTGAGCAGCGCCTCGAACTCCCCGGCCAGGACCGCACCGAGCACCCCGTCGCGGGAGCCGAACCAGCGGTAGACCGACGCGCGGCTGAGCCCCAGCTGTCCGGCGATCGCCTGGAT
The DNA here is from genome assembly GCF_001613465.1 of Nocardia niwae NBRC 108934 = DSM 45340. Classification (GTDB taxonomy): domain Bacteria; phylum Actinomycetota; class Actinomycetes; order Mycobacteriales; family Mycobacteriaceae; genus Nocardia; species Nocardia niwae. Next base: position 234,954 of record NZ_BDCK01000023.1, read on the forward strand.
GTCCACCCGTTCACCGGACAGGAACGCCCGGCGAGCATGCTCGATGACCTGTTCCCTGGTCGCGGAGGCCGGTCGGCCGGGAGGGCGAGTGGTCCGCTGGCTGGAATCGATCACCGCGGAATGATACATCTTCGAGACGGTGTATCGAAACGGGGTGTGTTCAGAACCAGGCGTCGCGCATCTGCAGGGTAGTACGGTCCAGCCGGGCGAGCAGATCCAGCGCCGGTGCGGTCTTGGGTAATTCGAAACGATAGAAGAACCGGGCCGCGTGCCGCTTCCCATCGTAGAAATCGCCGGAACGCTCCGCGGCCGCGAGGAATTGTTCGAGCCAGATCCAGGCCAGCACGGTGTGCCCGAACGCTTCCAGGTACACCGAGCTGTTGGCCAGCGCGGCCTCGATATCACCCGAGTCGAACAGACCCGCGGTCACCTCGACCAACCGCCGCCAGGCCGAATCCAGCTGAGCGGCGAGCTCGGCCGCCTCACCACCCGCCGCGCGTGCGGCGGTGATGGTCGCGTCGACCCGGGATCCGAGTGCGAGCAGACTGGCGCCACCCTGCTGGGTCACCTTGCGTCCCAGCAGGTCCAGGCCCTGGATGCCGTGCGTGCCCTCGTGGATCGGGTTGAGCCGGTTGTCCCGGTAGTGCTGCTCGACGTTGTATTCGCGGGTGTAGCCGTAGCCGCCGAGCACCTGGATGGCGAGGCTGTTGGCCTCCAGGCACCACTGCGAGGGCCAGCTCTTGGCGATCGGCGTGAGGATGTCCAGCAACAGGGTGACCGCGCGGCGTTCGTCCTCGGATTCGGCGGTGCGCTGCTCGTCGACCAGTCGCGCGCAGTAGAGCACCAGCGCCAGGGCGCCTTCGGCATAGGTCTTCTGGGCCAGCAGCATCCGCTTGACGTCGGCGTGCTCGATGATCGGCCGCTGCGGCGCGGACGGGTCGGCGGGGAGCTTGGCCCGGCCCTGCGTGCGCGTGCGCGCGTAGTCCAGCGACTCGAGGTAGCCGGTGTAGCCGAGCGCCGTGGCGACCAGGCCGACGCCGATGCGCGCCTCGTTCATCATGTGGAACATGTAGTTCAGTCCGCGATGCGCCTCGCCGACCAGGTAACCGACCGCGCCGGGCGCGCCGCCCGGCGTCCAGCGGCCCTCGCCGAAATTCAGCACCGTGTTGACGGTGCCGCGGAAGCCCATCTTGTGGTTGAGCCCGGCCAGTGCGACGTCGTTGCGCTCGCCGATCGCGCCGTCGTCGCCGACCAGGAAGCGGGGCACCACGAACAGGGAGATGCCCTTGGTGCCCGCGGGGCCGCCGGGGATCTTGGCCAGCACCAGGTGCACGATGTTCTCGCCGAGCTCGTGATCACCGCCCGAGATCCACATCTTGGTGCCGAACAGGCGGTACGTGCCGTCGTCCTGCGGTTGCGCGCGGGTGACGATGTCGGCCAGCGACGACCCGGCCTGCGGCTCCGACAGGCACATGGTGCCGAAGAAACGGCCCTCGAGCATGGGCGCGACGAACTTGTCGACGTGCTCGGGTCCGTGGGCGATGAGCAGATTCGCGTTGGCGACGGTGAGGAACGGGTAGCCCGCGGTACCGGGGTTGGCCGCCTGGAACCAGGCGGAGCTCGCCTGCGCGACGGTCGTGGGCAGCTGCGCACCACCGAGTTCGTAATCCATTGCGGCCGAGGGCAACCCGGCCTTGGCGAACGCGGCCAGCGCCTGGCCCACCTCCGGGATGATGGTCACGCGTTCGCCGTCGAAGGTGGGCTCGTTGGCGTCGTTGAGCTTGTTGTGCGGCGCGAAGTACTTGGTGGCGAGCTGCTCGCTGAGCTCGAGAACGGCGTCGAAGGTCTCTCGCGAGTGCTCGGCGTACCGCGCGCGCTTGGTCAGCTCCTCGACGTCGAGCCACTCGTAGAGCAGGAAATCGAGATCGCGCCGGGACAGCAAGGTCGACCGCATTCAGCCCGTCCTTTCGAGACATGTTCGACTTACTGTATCTTACGGGGCGGCGGCCGGATGTCTACAGGTGCCTTCCCCGCGGGACGATGATTGTCGGTACCACCTCGTCGGCATCGGCCGGCCATGCCGTGCTGTTCTCGGATTCGACCACACGAGCGGAATCCTCGCGCGCCCCGGTGCGGTCGCGCGTTCTCGGCGCCGGAGCAGGTCGTCTTCGCCGCCGGCTGATCGCGCGGTCCGGCGGGGTGGGTGAGGCCGTTGGCCGGCGGGCTCCGGCCGGTGTTCGCGGCCGGGGCATGGCCGAGCGGTCGCGAAGGCCGCCACATCGGTGACCTTCATGCCCTCGTCCAGCAGGGAGTTGTCGACGGCGGTGCCGATGGTAGCGCCCGGCGGGTGCCGGTGCCCGGCTGCCAGTACGGGCCGCCCGGCCCGTCGAAGGCGATCGACCCGACCGGCTCCGAGCGTGGTCGTCGACCTACCGGAGCTGTAGCAGCCGAGCGGGGCCGGGTTGCCCAAGGTGGCCGGTCATCCCTCCGAAACGAGCAATCCACGTATCCGCGCGGTCGCGGCTGCTTCGGTGCGGCTGGACACGCCGAGCTTGGCGAGGATTCGTGAGACGTGCACACCGGCGGTGTTGGCGCTGATGAACAACTCGGCCGCGATCTGACGGTTGCTCGCGCCCGTGGCCACCAGGCGCAGCACGTCGAGTTCACGCGGGGTCAGGCCGGAGGTGTTCGCCGGTCGGGCCGGGGCGGGCCGGTTCCCGGCTGCGGAGAGGTCGATCCCGGCGCGGTCGGCCAGCTGCCCGGCTTGCGCGGCGAGTGGCGCCGCCGCCAACTCGTCCGCGAGCTGGAGAACGGACCGCAGGGCGCTGCGCGCTGCCGCACGGTCACCCGCGGCCAATTCCGCTTCGCCGGATTCGACCAGGCTGCGCGCCAGCTCGAATGGCCGACTCAGGGTTCGCCAGGAAGAAGCGGCCGCGGCCCAGTCGGCGGGACGGCCACTGCATACGGCGTGGCAGGAATTCCGGTATGCGGCATCGACCGCGGTGGTTACCGGCAGCCTTCCCGTCACCGAGTTGAGCACCAGTGGGGCGCAGCGGGTTCGGGCCACCGCATCGGCCAGCGCCCACGCCTCGTGATGGTGCGCGGTCAGATCGTCCGCGGTGAGCGTCGCCGCGCCGATCTCGGCGGCGCGCTGCGGATTGCCGGCCGCGTGCGCGATCTCGGTCTGCACCGTGTGCAGCTGGATCTGATATTGCCTGGCCCACTGGCGATTCCCGAGTAACGGTTGCGCTGTCGCCACGCTCGTCGCCGCGGCCTCGTTGTCCCCGCGCGCCAGCATGATGCGCGCATGACACAGCAGCAGCGCGGCGGTGCTCAACGGGGGCAACTGCTCGGTGAGCGATTCGTCGATCAGCTCGAGCGCCTCGTTCCAGCGCCCCAGGGTGGTGAGCGCCTGCGCCCATTTGACCAGCAGAATCGGCGCGGCCTCGGCGAATCGGTAACTCTCGTGCGCGGCGCGCAACCCCTGCTGGATCGCCGCGATGGCTTCCTCGTCGGCGCCTGCCGAGACCAGCAGCGCCGTCTCCCACAGCACCACGGTCAGCACTGCGCCCGGATCTCCCGCGGCCTTCGCGGCGGCATGTGCCTGCTCGAAATGGGTCATGGCAACGTCCGGACGGTCCGCGGTGGCCAGCCCGAGATAGGCGTGGGCACGTGCGGACAGCGACGCGGCGCTCCGGTCCCCGCCGAGGTCGCTCGAACGCCGTGTGTGCCCGGCTGACGAGCCCTCCGCACCGGCCGCCTCCTCGATCGCACCCGGCGGGCGGAGCGCCGTCGCCAGGACCGACGAGGTGTCGCGGGCGGGTGGGCCACCCAGTAACTGTTCGGCCACCTCGACGGCGGCACGCGCGTCGTTCTCGGCCGTCGCCGCCGCGCCGCTGAAAGCCCGCGCCGCGGCGAGTTCGGCGAGTACCTGGCCGCGTAACAGAGTCGGCCGGTCCGAAGGAAGACATGCCAGCGCCGCGAGCAGGTCGTCTTCGCCGCCGCCGCTGCTTTGATTGCGCAGTCCCGCGCGGTAGTAGTGCAGACGGGCGGCACGCTCCGGGTCGGTCCCCGCGTCGATGGCGGCCAGCGCCTCGTCGGCCGCCGCGATCCCGCGCTCGACGACGCCGCCCCGATAGCATGCCGCCACGACCGCTTCCACGACCTCGATCCGCTCGGCGTGCACTCGGCTCGCCGCTTCCGCCACCCGATTCCACGATTCGAGCACTCGGTCGAGATGACGCACCTGAACGCGATGTGCCCCGATACTTTCCGCTTCCGCCGCCGCTTCCCACGCGGCCTCGAGCGCCGATGAGAATTCTCCGGCGGCATACGCGTGATAGGCCAACTCGCCGGAGGGGCATTCGTCCGCATCACGTTCGCGGAGCGTGGTCAGCGCTCGAGAAACTCTGCCATGCAATCGTTTCCGCTCCACGGGCAATATGTCGGCGTAGACGGCGTCCCGGATGAGAACGTGCCGGAACGCGTAACCGGTGTCGTCGGTCACCAGCAGCTGCCGGTCGACCAGCAGCTGCAACGCTGTGGTCAGCGCCTCCTCGGCGAGGTCGGAGGCGGCCGCCAGCACGGTGTGCCGGACCGGTGACCCTGCCGCCGCCGCGAGCCGCAGCACCGATGCGGCCTGATGGGGCAGGTCCGACAGCGGACCGAGCAACAGCTCGGACAGCTCGGCGGGCGTGTGCTCGGGTGCGGGGCCGAGCGCCTCCACGAACAGCGGGACCCCTTTGCTGCGTTCGAAGACGCGCGCGATCGTCCCCGGTTTCGGTTCTGTCCCGCGCAGCGCGGCCAGCTGCCTGCCGACCTCGTGCTTGGTGAGCGGTTCCGTCGAGAGCAGCCGGACACTCGGGTCCCGGCGCAGGCCGGTGACCAGTTTGCGCAACGGCCCGGAACCGGCGGGCCGGTAAGTGCCGATTAGGAACAGATCCGGTTCGGCGATGTTGGCTACCAGGAAGGCGAGCAAGTCCAGGCTGGCGTCGTCGGCCCAGTGCAGATCCTCCAGCACCACCACCAGCGGCTCGGTCATCGAGAAGTGTTCCAGCACGGTCAGTATCTCGCCGAACAACCGGATCCTGTCGGTCCCGGCCTCCGCCGCGCCGGCCCGCGCCGCCAGTTCGGGAAGCCACCGCGCCAGCGCCGGTCGCGCCGGAAGCAGCGCGACGAGCGCCTCCACGCCCTTGTCGCGCAGCAGTGCGCGCGTGACCGCGATGAACGGAGCGAACGGAACACCCTTCGCACCGAATTCCGGGCACCGTCCCGACATCACCGCCGTGCGAGCATCGAGCCGCGTCCCGAACTCCGCCACCAACCGCGACTTGCCGATACCCGCTTCACCCCCGAGCAGCACGGTATGCACCGCCGGATTTCGATAGGCGTCGTGCAACGCCGCGAGTTCGGCGGCCCGCCCGACGAAGGCGCCGCTTACCGGAAGGCTGACCACCGCGCGATCATGCCCGTCCCGCGCACTCGACGCCAACCGCTGAATCCGAGCCGGAGCCGGATGAGTGCCGCCATCAGCGCTTCCGGCAAGAGCCCGGCCGCCCGTTGAAGTCCGCGAGTGGCACACCAGCGTGAGGTCTTCTCGGCCGATGCCGCGGTGGTGTGCCACTCGTGAACGCGGGCGGTGGGAGGCGTGAGGCGGGGGAAATAGCGAATTTGCGTGATTCGGGGGGCGCCTGTTTACGCGAAGTATGAGTGGCATGACGAACAGCGAGATCCGTCCCTTTCGTATCGACATTTCGCAGGCCGAGCTGGAGGAGCTTCGGCTGCGCTTGGCTCGCACGCGCTGGATCGATGACATGACCGGCGCCGGGTGGGAACGTGGTGTGCCGACCGCCTACTTGAAGGAGTTGGCCGGGTACTGGGCCGACAAGTTCGACTGGCGCGCGGTCGAGGCGGAGCTGAACGCCTACCCGCAGTTCACCACAACCATCGCCGGACAGAATGTGCACCTCCTGCATGTGCGTTCGGCTCAGGAGGACGCCACCCCGTTGTTGCTGCTGCACGGCTGGCCCAGCTCGGTGGCCGACTTCCGCGACGTGATCGGCCCCCTCACCGACCCGGCCGCGCACGGCGCACCGGACGCGCCCGCCTTCCATCTGGTCATCCCGTCGCTGCCCGGCCACGGTTTCTCCGGGCCGCTTACCGAGGCGGGGTGGAACGACGGCCGGATCGCGGCGGCGCTCGCCGAGCTCATGGCCCGCCTCGGCTACGACCGCTACGGCGTGCAGGGCGGCGACCATGGAGCGTTCATCGCCCCGGCGCTGGCGCGGATCGATACCGGCCACGTGATCGGCGTGCACGTGAACGCGCTGGTCACCTTCCCGACCGGCGACCCAGCAGATATGGCCGCCCTCACCGACGCGGAGAAGGCGCGCCTGGCCGGGATGAAGAAGTTCCAGGACGACGGCTCGGCGTACATGAATCTGAAGGGCTCACGCCCGAACACCATCGCCCAGTTGCTCGCCGATTCCCCGGCCGGCCAGCTCGGCTGGATCGTCGAGAAGTACAAGGAGTGGACCGACCAGTCCCACGACCTGCCCGAACAGGCCGTCGACCTGGATCGCCTGCTCACGACGGTGAGCATCTACTGGTTCACCGACACCGCCCGCAGCGTCGCGAACCTGTACTACGAACGCTTCCACGACGCCACCATGTTCGCCCCGAAACCGAAGGGCACCGTGCCGACCGGCGTCGCGGTCTTCAAGGACGGCGACTACGCCATCCGCCGCTTCGCCGAACGCGCCCACAACATCACCCACTGGTCGGAGTTCTACTCCGGCGGTCATTTCCCCGCATTGGAGGCCCCGGACCTGCTGATCGGCGACATCCGCGAGTTCTTCCGGTCGCTGGGCTGATTCGGTGGAGTCGTCAGGCAGGCGGTCGTCACCGCCTGCCCAACGCCATGCCACGGCCGCTGATGCTCGTTGGCGGCCCACCATGCAGAGATAACGTCGAGCAGGTGAACCGCGCTCAGTGGACTATCCACGGCGAGCGTCTAGTGGACGATAACCGCCACATCCGATTATCGACCGTGGATGTGGAGCTACCCGACGGAGTCGAGTTCACGCAATACGTTGCGCGTATGCCGCGATGCGCAATGACGTTGGTGCTGAACGACAAGCGAGAGGCGCTGCTGATGTACCGGCATCGCTTAATCATCGACCGCTGGGTGTGGGAACTTCCCCGCGGTTACGTCGACGGTGCGGAGGATAGCGACCGCAGCAGCACCCGAGGTCGAAGAAGAGACCGGTTGGCGTCAGAGCACGACGGAGCATCTGGTCACGTATCAACCGGCCATCGGCACGCTGGATCAACCACAGGAGATCTACCTCGCGCGTGGGGCGCGCTCGACCCACATGAACAACTGTGCCTGCTGGGCTGGCCGCCGTTGGGCTGGCCTGCGGTAGATCCGAGAGACGGCCCGGAATTCGGCCCCGGCGATGCGCACGCCCTCATGCAGGTTCATCTCGACTGCGACGCGGACGAATGCTCGTGGAAATGCGCGGCGGTGGAGACCTTACGGACCACCGGTCGCATGCGGCCGAGCAAGTACCCGCGCCGCCCGCATCCCTCCCGCCCGCACAGCAGCGAAGCGCTGCCGTAGGGCGTGTCTCACCGGCCAGACCGGCCCGCTGCGGTTGTACCCGTACGACGACGCCGCCCCGGTGATCTACGGCAACGACCGATTCGTCCAGTGCCCGGATCACTGCAATGCCGACGCACCGATGGAAAGGGGACCCGCGACGACTTCCTGGACGTCGCCCAGCGCGGCGGTGTGCTGTCGCGCGATGCAGCTGGCAGTTTCGTGCGTTGAAGGCCGCGTCGAAGCTGCCCGCGCTGCTGGTCCCGGTTCGGTTGTCCGGTCCGAACCTAACCGCCGGAGACGATGGCGGCGAGGTTGGCGAGTTCGTTCTCCCGACCCTGGGTGAGGCGTTGAGTCCAGACGTCGTCATGCATAGCGTCGGCGGTCATGACCACGCGGACGCCCGCGTCGGTCGGCTCGAGCTCGACGGTGGTGAGGAATTCGTACGGCTCGACGCCGGGGATGAAGTCGGCCAGGGAGGTGTAGGCGAGCCGGTCGGGGCCGTCGATCGCGGTGAACGTCTTGCGGGACTCGGTCGACAGTGGCATGCCCGCGGATCGCATGAATTCGATCTGCTCGGGGGCGGTCGCGGTCATCGTGTAGACCAGTTCGCCGCCCGGGCGCAGGTCGAGCTGGTCGACGTGGACGGTGAAACCGTCGGGCGCCCACCACTTCTCGATGCCCGCCGGGGTGGTCCACAGTTCCCAGATCACCTGGGCGGTGGCGGGGTAGTCGCGTTCGATGCGGATCTGCTCGGACATGTCGTGCTCCTGGGTCAGAAGTATTCCTTGAAAGGAATATATCTGAGGAGGCATGCTTGGTCAATGGACCCCGCACTGTTCGCCGCTCTGGCCGAACCGAACCGCATGCGGATCGTGGAGTTGCTGAACGCCGCTCCGCGTCCGGTCGGCGAGATCGCTACCGCACTCGACCTGAGACAACCGCAGACGACCAAACATCTCCAGGCGCTCGTGCGCGCGGGCCTGGTGGTAATGGAACCGCTCGGGCAGCGCCGCATCTACGCCCTGCGCCGGGGTCCGCTGCGCGAGCTGCGACAGTGGCTGGCGGGATTCGAGGTCGACCATCCCTCGGAGTCGGTGCTCGCGGAATACCGGGTGGCAATCGCCGCCGAGCCGTTGTCGGCCCACGAATTCCATCGGACGCTGTCGGCGCCGCCGGCGACCGTGTGGGAGTGGTGGACCTCGCCCGATCTGGCGCGCCGGTGGTGGCACCCAGCGCATTTCGAGGTCGCCGACTGCGTCCTGCGGCCGGTCAGCGGGGGCGCCCTGTCGATCGTGCTCCGAGAGGGCGACGGTGCGCTGTACTCCAGCGCCGGGCACTACCTCGAAGTCGTTCCACCCGAACGGCTCCGGTTCGAGTTGTCGCCGCTGGACGGCAACGGGACCCCGTTGTTCCGGGCCGAACATCTCCTCGAGTTGACCAGCGTCACCGGCGGCACCCGCGTCGACCTACAGGTCGACGTGTCCGACCCGATCCCGGGCGCGGAACCGGCCATGGCCGGCATCCGCTTCGGCTGGAATCAGCTGCTGGACACCCTCGCTCAGGTCATCAACTCGGCCACAAGCTGATTCGGCTACAAGCTGATTCGGCTACCGAGTGGTCGGTGCCCGCGGTGATGCACATGTTGTCCGCACGCCGACCGGTAGCGTGTGGTGTTTTCCCGAGGCACTCGGGTCCCGGTGATCGGGTAATCGGTGTAGGTCGCGGTCCCTGCTGTGAACGTCATGCCTACTGCCCTCTGGACAAGGGACGACCGTGCCGACGCCACGCTCCACGAATTCCAGCGCTAGGTTCTCGCTGCCTCCGCGCAAGGAATCGAGACCGTGGGCCGGTGAGCGGTCCTGCTCGGTGGCCACACGGCCGGGAGCGAGCAGGGCCAGAGCGGAGGCGAGCACGAACGGCCGGTGCGAACCCGCGAGAACGTCGCCGATGGCCCGCACGGCGTTGCGCTCGGTCCGGTTGGTCTCGGTGGGATTCGCGAAGTCGTGCGTGTTGGCGAGATGAACGACGGCGTCGGCCTCCGTGGCGCTGGTGCGGATGCTGTCGAGATCGTCGAGGTCGCCGCGCCGCGCCCGGGCTCCTTTCCGCTCCAGCGCCGCGGCCGAGTCGCTCGAACGGGCGAGTCCGGTGACCTCGTGACCGGCCTCCAGCAACTGGTCGACCACGGCCGAACCGATCCATCCGGTCGCTCCGGTGACGAATACATGCATGTCGATACGCCTTTGTGGAGGTCCGCGACCGATCGCGCGGATCAGCTTCTGCGGCGGTCCGATCCGACCGCCGGTGTTTTCTGTGGGGCGGGTGACCGTGCGTCCTCTGTGCGATCAGCGCGGACGACCGACGGCGACCGGCACTCTCCGCCCGGACAGCAGCGACTGCAGCACGACCAGCCCGCCGAGGACGAGCACGGTCACACCGATCGCCCGCAGCCCCATCTGCGCGCCCGAGACGAACGCGTCGACGACCTCGTCGCCGCGGTCGGGTGCGGTCGCGGCGAGCGCCTGGGCCATGGTGTGCGGATCGTGGTCGGCGCGGATGTCCGGAGGCAGCGCGGCGACGAACCGTGCGGTGAGCACCGTGCCGATGACCGCGATACCCAAGGCGCTGCCGAATTCGCGCGTGATGGCCTGCAATCCGGCTCCGACTCCGGCCTGCTCCGGCGGTAGCGAACCGGCGATGGCGCCGGACAACGTCGGAAGCGCCAGCGTCACGCCGACTCCGGTCACGACCAGCCACGCGGCGTAGACGAGGTAGGGCGTCCGCGCGTCACCGGTGGACAGCCCGAGCAATCCGCAGCCGACGAACCCGAACGCGAGAGCGGTGGTGGCGTCGAGGCCGATACGCTGCGACAGGCGTCCGACGTGTCGTGCGCCGAGGATGATCGGCACGGTCAGCGGGACAATCCCCAGTCCGGTTCGCAGAACGCCGAATCCCTTGCCGTACTGGAGGAACGACGCGTTGACATAGAACAGCGCGAACATGCCGAAGAAGACCGTCGTCATGCCGAGGCAGGCGCTGCGCAGGCCGGGCACGCGGAACAACCGTGGATCGAGCAGGGGGTGCTCGACCTTCAGTTCGACGATCGTCCACACGGTGAACAGTACTGCGGCGCAAGCGAACCCGGCGATGACGACCACGCTGTCCCAGCCCGCCTCCGGCCCTTGGACGATGCCGAGCAGCAGCGCGACCGACGCACCGACGAGCAGCACCGCGCCGAGCGGATCGAGGCGGCGATCATGGCGCGCCGACACCGGCGCGATACGTCCCACGAGTGCGGCGAGAACCAGCGAGATCGGCACGGCGGCGGCGAACAACCACCGCCACGAGCCGCCCGACAGGATCGACCCGCCGCCGACGTTGCCGACGACTCCGCCGATGCCGGTCATCGACGCCCAGGTGGCGATCGTCGCGCCCTTGCGTTCGGCAGGTACGGCGTGCAGCAGGACCGACAGCGTGTTGGGCAGCACGGCGGCGGCGCCGACACCCGTGATCGCACGGCCCGCCAGAAGCAGGGCCACACCGGGTGCCGTCGCCGAGATCAGCGCGCCCACCGCGAACAGCACCAGACCCGTGAGCAGCACTCCCTTGCGCCCGAAGCGGTCCCCGGCGGCTCCACCGGGGATGACGAGGCAGGCGAACACGATCACGTAGGTGTCGACGATCCACACCAGCGCCGACGCGGACGGATGCAGCGTGCTCGAGGCGAGCATCGGGACGGCGAGGTTGATCGCGGCGACCATCCCGACGACGAGCACCACACAGGCGCACATGATCGCGAGCAGACCACGCTGTGCGGCAGGACGGGACGGGGCTCGCGCCGACGCGGCGCGATCCTGGAGCATGACATTGAACGGCATGTCCCCGACGGTAGGGATCTCGATGAACTTCGTGCCACGCAAATTCGACAATAGATACTTGCGTAGAATGCAACTATGCCCGAGCAGCTGGATCTGAACCTCCTGCGGGTGTTCGACGCCCTGCTCCGGGAAGGCGGCGTCACGGCGGCTTCCGAGCGCTTGCATCTGTCCATCCCCGCGACCAGCCGGGCGCTGGGCCGGTTACGACGGGCGATGAACGACCCGATCCTGGTGCGCGCCGGGCGTGGGATGGCTCCGACTCCGTTCGCACTGCGCACCGCGCCGCGGGTGCGGTCACTGCTCGACGAGGCGTCCGCGTTGATCAGCGCCGATCGCGAGATGGCGATCGGCGAGCTGGAGCGCACTTTCACCATTCGCATCAATGACGGCGTCGCCGCGACCTTGGCGACGACGGCGGTCGAAGCCACGGCCGCGCTCGCCCCCGGCGTGGTCCTTCGTTTCGTCGCGGAGGGCAGCGAGAGCGCCGAGGCCCTGCGCGACGGTTCGGTCGATCTCGACATCGGCGTCGGTGACGCCGCGGCTCCCGACATCCGCACCGCCGTGCTGTACCGGGAGCGAATGGTCGGCATCGTCCGCGCCGACAGTCCGCTGGGCAGGCGCCGTCGCCCGACGTTGCGGCAACTGTGCGGGCATCCCCACGTCTCGGCCTCCCGCCGTGGACGCGCTCGCGGCCCGCTCGACGATGCGCTCGACGCGGCGGGCCTGCAACGCCACGTCGCCGCCGTCGTCCCGACCTTCGCTGTCGCCGCGCTTCTGGTCTCCTCGAGCCGTTACGTCGGACTCGTCCCGCAGCGCCTCGCCGAACAGTACGGCAGCACCCTGGGCATTCGCTGGTTTCCCCTCGCCGCGGACCTGCCGGAAGTCGAAGTGCGCCTGCTCTGGCATGCCCGGCTCGACGCCGATCCGGCCCAGCGCTGGCTGCGCGACACCATTCGCGACGCGTTGTGCGAGCCGGGCGGCGCGAAATCGGCGGAGGCCGTTCGCACGCCCGAGTGACACCGTGTCGCCTCCGAGCAGTCTCGGCCGATGCACGACAGCCGAATCGACGCGAATGCAGGGCGTGCCAGAGGGATTCGAATCAATGCCGTCCGGTCGCGGCGGTGGTACTTTGAACGCCGAACCGGCCGGGCACGGGGGTTTGTGACCACGACGGTCGATCAGGCGCGGCGCTCGGCATCGTTTTTCGTACCGTTCGACGGACCGGTTACCGAGAGTCGGGCGGTGGGGCGGGCTGCGGGGTGTGAGGTCTGTTGAGTTCCGTATGGCGCGGGCGCATGAGACGTTTGGCGGGTGACACGGCGGGGTCCGCCGACAGCGCGCGGGACGGAAACTCTCGCTTCGTCCCGAGTCCCGCGCGGGTTCGCGAGGTCGAGCATCGCACCCGCCTGCTGCTCCAGCGCATGAAGGTGCGGGAATTGCTGACCATGCGCCAGCTGATCGAGCGCTATTGCGAATTCACCGGCGCGACGGTGCTTTTGCAGGAGAAGTTGCTGCCGGTCGACTGCTTCTTCGCGATCACGCTGAAGCTTTCGGCGCCGCCCGACACCTACGTCATCGCGTATCAGAAGGCGACACCCGCCTGGCATCAGGACCACGGGATCGGGCACGAGTTCGGGCACATCATCGCCGGGCACTACGAGACCGAGAACGTGCACCGCCATTCGGCGATGTCTCCGGAGCGAGAATGGGAGGCGGAGTACACGGCGAACCTGCTCGCGCGGTGGGGGTACGAGGTGGGCAGAGTGCTCGATCGGCAACGCGCGTTGCGGCCCTTACAGCGGACCGAAGACCTGTCACTGCCGTTGCAGGAGAGAATGGGCTGGCTGTGATCTACATACCGCACGGGTGGCTCATCGCGGCGTTCGCCGCCGCCATGATCTGGAAGTCGAATCAATACCGCCGCAACAAGGACGTCGCTCTTCTCGCGGTCGTGGGCGCCTTCTTCTTCCTCGCGTCCGGATATGCCTTCGGCGAGTACGTCCAGAACCGCCCGGACCCGTGGTTGCTGAGCGCGATGGGTTACGAATTCGTCGGGACCGTCCTGCTGGTGGGAGCCAAGGCCTGCATCGTCGCGTTCTTCGTGCTGGCCTCCCGGCACACCGCCCGAACGAAGAAAATACTGGTCGCGCTGGGTATCCCGCTTGCGGCGTCGATCGTCGTCATGGCCGTGTGCGCGGTCGTCGCGGGCCCCGGCGCGAGACCCTACGGATTCGCCGACCCCGCCGTGGTCGGCTTCAATCTCGGCGAGAAGGTGAGCACGTTGCCGATCGGGATGTTGATCGTTTTCTACTGCTTCGCCTATTTGCGATTGCTCTCGGGGACACCGGCCCACGGAATCGTGCTCGCCGCGATAGGCGCGGTGTCGATGCTCGCCGCCACGGTGACTTTCACTGTCCAGCTCGGGTACTACGCGGCATCGGTACGGCCACCGCGAGCGCTCGTCGCGCTCGGGCGGTGGGAGGTCTATCTCGGGCAGCTCGTATTCCTCCTGGGTGTGTCCTGGTATGGCTTGGTGATGCGGATACGAGCTGTGATCGTCGGCCTCGCGGCATTGCGTGACGTTCTGTTGCTGTGGCGGCTGTGGCGTTTCGCGGTCGGCGTGATCACCCGGTTTCTTCCGGAACGGCGGATGCCCGCCTTCCGCGTCCGGCAGCCCTTGGCGGCCGTCATGGAATGGCGGCAGGCGATGATGGTCGACATTCGTGATGCGCTGATGCTGCTCAGCCCGCAGATCGATCCGACGTCGACTGCCACCGTCTCCGGTTACGCGCGCGAACTCCAGCGCGTCGCCGCGGCCAACCGTGAGCGGCCGGTGCTGTACGGCGAACCGCACCGCGCGGCCGTGGACCAGGCTGATACGTTCGACGCCGACCGCAAACTGCTCGTGGCCTTGGCGGCCGGCCTGGGGGAGAACATGGTTCGGGTGCGTCGGCAATGGGCTCGGCCCACGGCGAAGGTGTGACCGGATGTTTCGAGCGGAGATCATCGGATGCGGTGTCGGAGGGGCGTGCGCGGCCCTGGCGATGGCGAAAGTCGGTGCGCGGGTGCAGGTCTATGAAACCGCGGCGCGCACTGCCGAGGTGGGCGGGTGGGTCACCCTCGGCCCCGCGGCGTCGACCGCGCTCGATCAGATCGGCCTGGGCGAAAAGGTCAGAGCGGCCGGGTTCCCGGTCGTCGGCGTCAGCACCGTCGACACGCTCACCGGGCGAACGAATTCCTTCGCCCGGACCGAGCCCGGTCATCGCTGGTCCAGCACTCACATCTGGCGCAAGGATCTCCTGGCCTTGTTGCGAGAAGGTTTGGAAGAAGCGGACATCCCGTGCGAATACGGAACGCGGGTCGATCCCGGCTCGCGCACGGGTGATCTGCTGGTCGGCGCGGACGGTGCTCGTTCGGCCACGCGGCGCATGCTCGGTGATGCCAGAGAGCCCACCTACACCGGCCAATCGATCCGCTACGGTCATTGCCCGGTCGTGGCGCCCGGGCTCCCGACGCACGTCCTGCACTTCTGGTCGCACCCCGAAGGGGTAGCGGGCTATGTGGGGGACGACCGCGATGGTTCGTTCTGGTTCAGCAGGCGGAGCGTCGCGTCCGGCACGGCGGTCGATCCGGAGGTGTTCCTCGACGCGCTGCGGGCCACCCCGGTGGCGCGGGTGCTGGAGCGTTCCGAGGTGAGCGTTCCGATCGCACTGTACGAACTCGAACCCGAGGGGAGCTGGCACAACGCCGACACCGTCCTGATCGGCGATGCGGCGCATGCCGTTTCGCCCGCGGCGGGGCGCGGCGCGACCTCCGCCATCGAGGATGCGATCGTCTTGGCGAAGACCCTGCGCAGCGCGGACTCCATTGCCGCTGCGCTGGAGTCCTATACGGAAGTTCGCCGCCCGATCGCGCAGGCGACCTATCGGCCGGGCCCCGCTCCGAAAGTCTCGGCGGCGGATCTGCGGCTCTGACCCGAGCGACGGCCGATCACTCAGCCCTCGGTTCTGTCGTCGTCCTTCGGGGCGGCCGGTCGGCGATAGAGTTCGTGCTGCTGGAGATCGCGCAGGATATTGCCGACTATGGCGCCGAACGTCGATCTGCCGAGTTCGTTCAAGGTGCCGAGTTCGGACAGGCGGAAACCGATAGCCTCCACGCCCGCCTCGGAGAGCTCCGCGGCCAGCCGCGATTCGACGTCGGCTTGCTGCGCGGCCGCGCCGTCGAGGAATTCCCGCACGTCCACGCCCAGTGCCACCGAAATCCCTTCGATGGTGCGGAAACTGGGATTGCGGACTCGTCCGAGCCGGATGTGCGAGACCTGGGCCGGGCTCAGCGGATAGCCGAGCCCGGTCGAGCGCTCGGCGATGTCTTTGTTGGAGTAGCTGCGTGAATCCCGCTGCTGGGCAGCGGCGATCACCCGATTCAGGTGCCGCGCGATGGGGCCGGCGTCCTCCGTCGGCTCCTCGCTGATCTCATCTCCCTCGCCGGACACGACCTGTGCCACCAACCTCCCGATTCGGCCCCGTCACCGTGCGAACATGGTATCCGCCGGTAAAGGATCAGAGCGCAGCGGCTAGACGCTTAGCGCTTTACAATCAGATCCTATCGCTCTACGCTCGTATCCGAACCGATTACGGAGATGTCACCGAAAGCCGGCTTCGTGTATCGACTGTGGAGGGGATAGCCGATCCACGAAGTCGGCATTAACATTTCGCTTGCGGACAGTGGCCGCGACCTGTGGTGACGATCGCTGCGACGGTGCCTAGGGCATACTTTCGAAATGGCCGTTATCTGGGGAAAAGCCGTCCGATGGGTGTCGGACACGCAGCCGGGTGTCATCGAAGTCGAGTTCACGGATGCCGACGGTGTCACCCACAGCTTGATCGACAAGGTGTGAATTTTCGGCGCACCCGACGATCTGGCACCGGATTCGGCGTATCCGGTGCCGGTGGAGATCGGCGTGGATCTCGTCGAACAGGTCGGTGACGTGACGGTCGTCGACCTCGGAACGGAGGCACACAACACCGACCGCATTCGCTATGTCGTTCCCAGCGTGGACGTAGTTCACTGAACCAGCGGACAACGTGTGACGTGCCGCCCCTGCCGACGCCGACTGCCACCTGGTGACAGTGCCGCGCACGAAGGAGGGCCACGCTGAGCCGGCGGCCTCGTTCGCGGTGTGACCCTATCGGCACGAGACTTGGCCTCATGCGAATAAGAAACGGCCGACCCGGGGACGCGGAATCGATCGCGGAGTTGCATGCCGCCAGTTGGCGCACAGCGTACGCGGGCATCATGCCGAAGAGCTTCCTGAACGGTGCGTTGCTCGCGGATCGGTTGACGGTGTGGCGCGGGCGGCTCGACGCCGACCCCTCCGCCTCCGGCCTCTTCGTAGCCGAAGAGAACGGGGAACTGCTCGGATTCGTCTACTCGACACCGACGCCCGACGGTCGTGTGCTGTTGGACAATCTGCACGCCGCGCCGGGCCGCACGCGCTCGGGTATCGGCACGCGGCTACTGCGTCACGCACTGGAGTGGGCCGCCATCAAGTTTCCGGGACGAGCCGTCTATCTCGAGGTGTTGCAGGCCAACACGGCCGCAATCGCTTTCTACGAGCGGCGCGGCGGCCGGCGTACGGATGCGCGAACGGCGCGTTTCGAGCAAGGTTTCGAACTTCCCGAGTTCGAATACACCTGGTTCGCGGAATCGGTCCACCACTGACCGGATTCGACGGCCGATCCGGAGGCGTCCACGCGACCACCCGGCTGTGCGGCCGTACCGCCGGCGGCCGCGCGGATGACGCGGGGCAGCGTCAGTTGCCGCCCCGTCGTCCGGAGCGGGACGCATCACCTCGGTCGACTACCGATTTCGGATGCGTCCCGCACACAGGTCTCGCTACACGTCACCGCTGCCCGATCAGTCCAACCGACTCAGCCGGGCGATGATCGTCGCGGCCATCGAGGCCGGGTCGCCGTGGTCGGGCCGTAGGACGATCTCGGCTTCGGTGGGTGCTTCGTAGGGGTCGTCGATGCCGGTGAAGCCGCGGATCTCGCCCGCGCGGGCTTTGGCGTACATGCCTTTGGGGTCGCGGGCTTCGCAGACGGACAGTGGCGTGTCGACGAAGACTTCCAGGAAGGGGATGCCTGCCGCTTCGTGGGCGGCGCGGACGCGGTCGCGGTCGGCGCGGTAGGGGCTGATCAGTGAAACCACGGCGACCACACCGGCTTCGGCGAACAGTTTCGCCACTTCGCCGACGCGGCGGACGTTTTCCTCCCGGTCGGCCGTGCTGAACCCGAGATCCGAGTTGAGGCCGTGGCGCAGGTTGTCGCCGTCCAGGAGGAACGCCGGGCGGCCCCCGGCGACCAACCTGCGCTCCAGTTCCACGGCGACGGTGGACTTTCCGGACCCGGACAAGCCGGTCAGCCAGACCGTCAGGCCGCGGGTGGCGCGCTCGTCGCGTTCGACAGCCGTGGAGTGCCAGACCACTCGGGTGGAGGGCAGGCTCGGACCGGTGATCATGCCCGCGGCGACGGTGTTGTTGGTGGTGTCGTCGACGAGGATGAAGCTGCCGGTGGCACGGTTGCGGCGGTACGGGTCGAACAGCAACGGTTGCCGGGTGCGCAGCTGGACTCGGCCGATCTCGTTGAGCGACAACGATTCCGCGTGCTCGTCGCGATGCAGCGTATTGACGTCCAGCCGGTAGTCCAGCGAGCGCACCTCGGCGGTCGCGGCGCGGGTGCTGTGCCGGATGGTGTAGGTGGCGCCGGGCGTCAGCTGGGCGTCCTCGGCGAACCAGCACACCATCGCGTCGAGATCACGACCCGCGGCCGGGCGGTTGTTCGGACGGCAGATCAGGTCGCCGCGGGAGATGTCCAGCTCGTCGGCGAGCTGGATGGTGACCGCTTGCGGCGGAAAGGCTTCCGCGACCGGCGCACCGCCCGGCCCCCAGATCGCCTCGACCGTGGTGGTGAAACCGGACGGCAGCACCGCCACTTCGTCGCCGGGCTTGAAGACGCCGCCCGCCACGGTGCCCGCGTACCCGCGGAAATCCTGGGCGTGGCTGCGGGTGACGTACTGCACCGGGAAGCGCGCATCGATCAGGTTGCGGTCCGAGGCGATGTGCACCTCTTCCAGGTGGTGCAGCAGGGGAGTGCCCTCGTACCATGGCATGCTCGCGCCACGGTGCACGATGTTGTCGCCGTGCAGCGCCGACACCGGCACGAAGGTCAGGTCGGAGACGTCCAGTTTGGACGCGAATCGCGCGAACTCCTCGCGGATCTCCTCGAACCGTTCCTGCGACCAGTCGACCAAATCCATCTTGTTCACGCACAGCACCAGGTGCGGGATGCCGAGCAGACTGGCCAGGAACGCGTGCCTGCGGGTCTGCTCCACCACGCCCTTGCGGGCGTCGACCAGGATCAGCGCCAGGTCGGCGGTGGAAGCGCCGGTCACCATATTGCGGGTGTACTGCACGTGCCCCGGCGTGTCGGCGATGATGAATTTTCTTCTCGGCGTGGCGAAATAGCGATGCGCCACGTCGATCGTGATGCCCTGTTCGCGTTCGGCGCGCAGGCCGTCGGTGAGCAGAGCGAGGTTGGGATAGTCGTCGCCGCGGTCGCGGCTGGTGCGCTCCACCGCGGCGAGCTGATCGGTGAACAGCGTCTTGGAGTCGAACAGCAGCCTGCCGATCAGCGTCGATTTGCCGTCGTCGACGCTGCCCGCGGTGGCCAGGCGCAACAGTGTGGTCGTCATCAGAAGTAGCCTTCGCGTTTGCGGTCTTCCATACCTGCCTCGGAGATGCGGTCGTCGGCGCGGGTGGCGCCGCGCTCGGTGACCCGCGCCGCGGCGACCTCGGCGACGACCTCCGCGGGCGTGGCCGCGGTGGACTCCACGCAGCCGGTGCAGGTCGCGTCACCGACCGTGCGGAACCGCACCGTGGCCTCGTACGGCTCCTCGCCATCGAGCAATTCGAGAAAACGCGTGTGTGCCAGCAACATTCCGTCGCGCTGCACCACCGGCCTGCGGTGCGCGTAGTACAGCGGCGGCAGCTCGATGCCTTCGGCGGCGATGTAGCTCCAGATGTCCAGCTCGGTCCAGTTCGACAGCGGGAACACCCGGATGTGCTCGCCGGGCCGGTGCCTGCCGTTGTAGAGGTTCCACAGCTCGGGGCGCTGCCTGCGCGGATCCCACTGGCCGTATTCGTCGCGGAAACTGAACACGCGCTCCTTGGCGCGGGCCTTCTCCTCGTCGCGTCGCGCGCCGCCGAAGACCGCGTCGAAGGACCCCTCCTGGATCGAGCGCAGCAGTGTGGTGGTCTGCAAGCGGTTGCGGGAGGCGCGCGGCCCGGTCTCCTCGGTCACCCGCCCGGCATCGATGTCGTCCTGCACCCGCCCGACCACCAACCGCAGGCCAAGGCGCGCGACAGTCTGGTCGCGGTAGGCGATCACCTCGTCGAAATTGTGCCCGGTGTCGATGTGCAGCACCGGGAAAGGCAGCGGCGCGGGCCAGAAGGCCTTGGCCGCCAGGTGCAGCATCACCACCGAATCCTTGCCGCCGGAGAACAGCAACACCGGGCGCTCGAATGTCGCTGCCACTTCACGGAATATGTGCGCCGACTCGGCCTCGAGCGCGTCCAGATGGGGCAGCTCGTAGGTGCTCGCCGTCGACTTCGCGTACTGGCTCACACCGCAAAACTAGAACACGTTTCGGTTGTCGGTCAATGGTTTGTGTCCGCCCGAGTTCGTCGTCACCGTGTCGGCGGCCGCCACCAGCGCGCCCCCGCGCCGGGTGATCTCGGCCCCGGTGATGGAGCGGCCGACGTACATCGTGAGCACCATGTTCTGCCTGCCGTCGGCGTCGTAGGTGGGCGCAGCGAGCAGGCTCACGGCGTGCTCTTTGCGGGGTCGCAGATCCGCGCCGAGATACACCCGCTCGCCCAGGCTGGTCACCAGCTCGCCGACCAGTTCGCGCAGCTCGGGAGGCAGATCACGGTCGGCGACGCCGGCCAGTAGCGAGTACAGCCGCCGCCCCGCGGTGGTCATGCTCTCCACCAGGAATCCGCGCTCGCGGCATTCGGCGACGACCTGGCGCAGGCGCGTCTCGTCCTGACGCAGCGGCACCGCGGGCGGCTTGGCCAGCCAGGCGTCGAACGCTCCGTCGGTGTCCCAGAGCACGTACATCAGGCCGACCGGGGGTGCGAAGTGGTAGGCCGCGCCCACCTTCACCAGGCCGGGGCCGGTGCTCTCCAGCACCATGATCTGCTCGCCGACGATCGCGGAGGCGGTGCAGGTCGTGTGGTAGCGCGCGGAGAGTTTCTCCAGCTCGACGCGGGCGAGCGCGGAGATGGCGAAGCTGTCCTGCGCCACCCGGCCCGCCGCGATCAGTGCCGGTCCGAGCCCGTAGGTGCGGGTCTCGGCGTCGCGCATCAGGTAGCCGCCCGCCGTCAGCTCCGTGAGGATGCCCAGGCATGTCGGTTTGGCCAGGTCGAGCTCGCGGGCGAGCTCGGAGAGGCCGAAGCGTTTCCCGCGCTGTTCGACGAAGAAATCCAGGACCTGCACCACGCGTGCGGTGGGCGCGGACCGGCGGCTGACCATTGACCACTCCTAGAACACGTTCTAATCTTGCTCTTATCGAAATGTACCAGAGTGGTACATATTTGGAACACCGGAGAGAGCCTCTTGCTGACACAGCCGTTCGCGGACGCCATCGCCGCCGCCGAGCAGATCATCACCGGAGCCGCGCACATCCGCACCGAACAGGACCTCGTCGAGGGTTACGACTATCTGGCGGGCAGCATCCGCGCGTCGTTGCAGATGGCCTGGGCTTATGAGCTGGACTTCCCGTTCTTCGTCATGTCCACCGGGCCCTACACCAAGATGGGCCTGGACAACCCCGACACCCTCTACTACCACTCCTATCTGCGGCCGGACACGGAGTACGTGGTGACCGGCACCCGGGGCACCACCCGTGACCTGAGCTTCCAGGTGCTCAACGGCAACTACTCGCCGGTGGACGTGCCCGACAGTCTCACCGCCTTCGACGACCGCGAGCTCGACATCCGGCCGGACGGGACCTACGAGATCCGCTTCGGGCCGGGCGAAGCGGGCCCCGGTTATGTGCACCTGGGCGCCGACGCGGCGATGCTCGTGGTCCGGGAGGTGCACAGCGATTGGGCGGCCGAGAAGGCGGGCACCATCCGCATCCAGCGAGTGGACCGCATCGGTGACGCGCCGCCGCCGCTGACCAAGGATGTGCTGACCAAGCGGTACGGCGTCGCGGGCAAGATGCTGGTGTCCCGGTTGAAGACCTTCCTCGCCTTCCCGGAGTGGTTCTACCTGAACCTGCCGGTGAACACGCTCACCGAGCCGAGGCAGACCCCGGGCGGATTGAGCACGCAGTTCTCCTCGGTCGGCCACTACGACCTGGACGACGACCAGGCCATGATCATCACGGTGCCCAAGTCCGACGCCCCCTACCAGGGCTTCCAGCTCGGCAGCATGTGGTACCTGTCGCTTGACTACATCAACCACCAGACCAGCCTCACCGCCGACCAGGCTCAGGTGGACCCGGACGGCATGATCCGGCTGGTGGTCAGTGAGCGCGACCCGGGTCTGGCGAACTGGATCGAGCGCACCGGGCACGCCAGGGGATACCTGCAGTTCCGCTGGCAACGGCTGTCGCGGGAGATGAAACCCGACGACGGCCCGACCGTGGAGCTGGTCTCCGTCGCGGATCTGCCGGATCGCCTGCCGTTCTACGACCAGGCGCGGGTCACGCCGGAGCAGTGGCGCGACCGGATCGCGGCCCGCCAGGTCGCCGTGGCGGAGAGGATGCTCGGCTGATGTTGTTGCAGGACAAAGTAGTCGTCGTCTCCGGCGTCGGGCCGGGGCTCGGGCGCGCGATCGCGGTGCAGAGCGCCAAGGCGGGCGCGGACGTCGTGCTCGCCTCCCGGACCGAGTCGCGGCTGACCGAGGTGGCCAAGGAGATCACCGAGCTCGGCAGGCGCGCGGTGGTCGTGCGGACCGACATCAACGACGAGGCGGCGGTGGCCAACCTGGTCGAAACGGCGCACAGCGCGTTCGGCAAGGTCGACACGCTGGTGAACAACGCCTTCGCCATCCCGCCCATCGTGGACCTCGCCGACGTCGACCTGGACCAGGTGCGCGCGGGCTTCGAGACGAACGTCCTGGCCGCCTTGCGCCTGACCAGGCTGTTCGTGCCCGCTCTCGCCGAGACCAAGGGCTCGGTGGTGATGATCAACTCAGCGGTGCTGCGCCACTCGCGGCGGACCTTCGGGCCGTACAAGATGGCCAAGGCCAGTTTGCTCGCGCTGGCCCAGAGCCTGGCCACCGAACTGGGGCCGAAGGGCATCCGGGTGAATTCCGTTGCACCCGGCTATATCTGGGCCGACAACCTGAAGTGGTACTTCAACTATCTGGCGCAGCAACGCGGGATCACCCCCGACGAGGTCTACGCCGAGACCGCGAAGACCACCGACCTGCGCAAGCTGCCCGAACCCGACGAGATCGCCGACGCGGTCGTGTTCTTCGCGTCCGCCATGGCACGCGCGATCACCGGCGCGTGCCTGGACGTCAACGCCGGCGAATTCCACCACTAGGAGATGACTGTGATCGGTAGGGACGACGTCGGCACCATCGACGACCTGCACGCCTCCGCCACCAAGGTGGTCGGGCTGGACGATTTCGGCACCGACGACTACCGCGAGGGACTCGGGGTGCTGCTGGAGTCCTATGCCAAGGACGCCGAACTCACCCCGTTCGGCAACAAGGTGAATCGCGCCTTCCTGCGCGGCGCTTTGATCGCCCGGTTGCTCAGCGAGTCCGCCTGGCGGCAGTTCCCGGAGCACGCCGACGTGGCGATCGACCGGCCGATCTTCGTGACCGGGCTGCCGCGCTCGGGCACGACGGCGGTGCACCGCCTGCTCAACGCCGACCCCGCGCACCAGGGGCTGGAGATGTGGCTGACCGAGATGCCGCAACCGCGCCCGCCGCGCGAGACCTGGGCGAGCAACCCGGTCTACCAGCGACTCGCAGCCGCATACGACAAGCACCACGTGGAGCATCCGGAATTCATGGGCGTCCACCACATCTCGGCCGACCAGGTCGAGGAGTGCTGGCAGCTGCTGCGGCAATCGGCCATGTCGGTGTCCTACGAGTGCCTGGCCTATCTGCCGACCTATTCCGAGTGGCTGCGCGAGCGGGATTGGACGCCCGCCTACCGCAGGCACCGGCGCAATCTCCAGCTGATCGGGCTGCCGGACGCGCAGAAGCGATGGGTGCTGAAGAACCCGAGCCACTTGTTCGCGCTGGATGCCATTTTCGAGGTGTATCCGGACGCGCTGATCATCCAGATGCACCGCGATCCGCGCACCATCATCGCGTCGGTGTGCAGCTTGAACGAGCAGGCGACGGCGGGCTGGTCGGAGAAGTTCCGCGGTCCGGTGGTCGGCGCGACGCAGCTGGATCTGTGGGCGCGCGGCGCGGAACGGTTCCTCGTCGACCGCAAGCGCCACGCCGCGGCGCAGTTCTGCGACGTCGACTACGACGAGTTCGTCGCCGACCCGATCGGCACGGTGGAGTCGATCTACCGGCACTTCGGGTTGCCGCTGACCGGCGAGGCGAGTGCGGCGATGACCGCGTTGCACGCGGAGAGCACCTCGGGCGCAGCGCGTCCGGCGCACCGCTACACCCTCGATGATTTCGGGTTGACGGCCGAGCAGGTGGACGCCCGGTTCGGCGCGTACCGGGAAGCGCATTTCCCGGGGCGGTGATCAGTCGGCGCTCGCCGGTGGCGATGCGACCGGCGAACGCCGCGATGACAGCGGGGGCATGTGACGCGAGATGGCATCGAGTGCAGCCGCGGCCGCGCTGCATTCGCGAGCGGCTCGACTACCGGGCCCTCCGTGATAAGCGCGAATCAACCAGGCCCTATGGGCATTCCGTGCCTGTGTGCACCCCGCGCCATTCCCGGCGGCGCTCAGCGCGGCACGCGGTCGCCAGTGGTCAGGGCTGCCCGGGCTCGAGCACGATGAACAGGCCCTTGGCCTCCGCGCACAGCCGGTCGCCGTCGTGCAGGGTGGCCCGCACGTAGACCTTGCGCCCTTCCACCCGCTCGGCCCACGCCCGCACCCTCAGCTCGGTGTTCAGCGGCGTGATGGAACGGTAGTCCACGGTGAGCGACGCGGTCCTGGTCACCGCGCCGGAGCGCACCGCAGCCGCCATGCCGAGCAGGTCGTCGAAGGCGATCGCGATCTGGCCGCCGTGAGCGGCGCTGTTGCCGCCGAGGTGGAAAGTGCGGAAGGTGAGACGCGCGTCGACGCCCTGCTGCGGGTCGACGTGGTCGATGAAGAACGGCGGCAGGGTGATGTTGCCGCGGGCCGGCAGGTCGAAGCGGGTCCAGTTGGGCGTGGACCACTCGTCCACCCGGGCGGCGTCGAGCTTGTCGTTCAGCTCCTTCAGGACGCCGATCGCCTCGACCGCCAGCTCGTCGGAGGGCGAGGCCAGCCGGACGCGGTCCATCAGGCCGCGCACCTGCTCGATGAACTGTCCGTAGTGCGGCCCGCCGCGGGAGATGTCGTCCTTGGCGGCCTCGTGGGCGGCGATCAGCTCGGTCATCGGCCGGAACCCGCCCTCGTGGTGCTCCTTGCTCGGCAGCGAGTCGTCGACCTGCGGTTCGTTCATAAGAACAAGTTATCGGTTGCCCGGTGAATGCTCGCCGCGCGGGTGCTGTGTCCGTCGTCACGGATGGTCACCGCCTAGGCTGGGTCGCGACCGGATATCGCCTGCTTCTGGCGATACCGGCACAGGTTCCTGCGGCCGGACGCGCGACCCGGCGGCGAGCGACCTCTGACCGTTTCGGCTGGCGAAAGGCTCTGTGCGCATGGGTATCACCGCGGTCGTGTTCGACATGGACGGCGTACTGATCGACTCCGAACCGGTCTGGGAAGAGGTGCGGCGCGGGTACGTCGCGGAGAAGGGCGGCCGGTGGCTGCCCGACACCCAGCAGCGGCTGATGGGGATGAGCACCGGTGAATGGTCGGCCTATCTCAGCGGCGAACTCGGGGTTGGTGAGCCGCCGGAAACCGTCGCCCGAGACGTGATCGCGCGGATGGCCGAGCGCTACGCCGGGGGCGTGCCGCTGCTGCCGGGTGCGATCGCGGCCGTGCAGCGGATCAGCGAGCAGTGGCCGCTGGGGCTGGCCAGCTCCTCGCCCCGCGAGCTCATCGACGCTGTGCTCGGCCGCACGGGGATGATCGAGTACTTCTCCGTCACCTTCTCCACCGAGGAGGTCGATCGCGGCAAACCGGCGCCGGACGTCTACCTGACGGTCGCGACGTTCCTGCGTCAGCGTCCGTCGGACTGCGTGGCCGTGGAGGACTCCAGCAACGGCCTGCGCTCGGCCCACGCGGCGGGGATGCGGGTGATCGCGGCGCCGCGTCCGGAGTACCCGCCCGCCTCGGATGCGCTTGCGCTGGCCGCGAAGGTCGTCTCCGGCCTCGACGAACTCACTCCCGCGCTGATCACCGGCTGACCCGCGCGGGTCAGGGACGGTAGGAGGTCAGCAGGGTGCGGGCGGCGGTGGTCAGGTCGTCCTCGAGCCAGGCGGGCAGCTCCGGAGCGTTGGCGTGACGGCGCAGCGCCGCATAGGGGAGATCGACGATCGCGCGGCTGACCGCATCGATTTCCCGCTCGCCGTCCCGGCCGAACAGGGCATGTGCGATGCGGCGTAAGTGGTCGATCAGCGGCGCGTTCATGGCGGCCAGGGTCGCGCGGAACTCGGCGTCCGGCCCGCCGTCGAGCAGGTCGCTGGGACGCAGCTCGAGCAGGAGTTTGGCGTCGTCGGGTAGTTCGCGCCCGAACCGCAGGGCCGCCCGGACCATCCCGACGCCCGCCTCCACCGCGTCCGGCTGGTCCGCGGCGGCGAGGGTGCCGTCCTGGAAGCGGCGCAGCGCGCGCAGCCATGCCGCGGTGAGCACTCCGTTGCGGTTTCCGAAGCGGTGGTACAGGGTGCCGACCGGGGCTCCGCTGGCCTCGGCGATGGCCGACACGCTGGCCGCGCGGGGTCCCTCGGCGAGCACCAGGGAGCGTGCTGCGTCGAGGATCACGTCGGTGTCGTGCTTGCGGGGTGGCGCCATCTACTAGTACGTTCCTTCTATATGGAGCGTTTGTCCTATATAGATGAGCATGCCAGATCCATCGACGCGAATCGCGACCGGGCGTGGAAAGCGGTGCTGAAAGTCGTCTGCCACGACCCGCACGAGCCGACGGCGCCGACCGGGTTCGCCTTCGAGTCCGTGGTCGAGCCGAGCCGTTTGGCGCTGCGCGGACAGCACTGGTTCTCGAAGTACGCGCTGATCTTCGAACTGGACGAGCAAGGGCCGAGCCGGACTCGCGTCCGCGCCCGCAGTTATGGCGACTTTCCCGGTCTCCACGGCCGGATCTACCGTGCGCTGGTCGTGGGAACGGGCGGTCACCGCCTGGTGGTGCGCCGGATGCTGCGCCGGATCGCGGCGGCGGCGTGATCCCCGGGACGGTGTGGGGCGCCACCGAGGCCGAGCGCGAAGCGCCCCTGCCGTGCGACGACCGGCAATCCGGCGGTCTGCAGGCCGACCGGGCGATCAGCATCGACGCGCCGCCCGCCCTCGTCTACGCCTGGCTGTGTCAATTGCGCATCGCGCCCTACAGCTACGACCTGCTGGACAACTTCGGCAAGCGCAGTCCGCGCCACCGCGACCCGCTGCTCACCGAACTGGCGGTGGGGCAGCGGTTCATGTCCCAGTTCGAGCTCGTCTCCTTCGTGCTCGGCAGGCACATCACCCTGCTCGCGAACAAGGTGTGCGTCACCTACGCGGTGCGTCCCGAAGGCACGGGAACCCGGCTGCTGGTCCGGATCCGCTGTAACGCACCGAAACTCGTCGCCGCGGCGCTCGCTCTCGGTGATCTGCCGATGATGCGCAAGCAACTGCTGACGCTGAAAGAACTCGCCGAAGCCGAACACCGCGCCGCGCCGACGGCTTAGTTCTGGCCAGGGCACGCCACGCTCGGCGGTGGCGTCGGCCGATCGACCTGCTGATCTGCGCCCTGACTGATGGTGCTGGGCATCGCAGCGCCGGGCCACTATTCGCACCGGCGCAGTCATCCGCGCCTTCGCCGACGCTGCTGACCGGCAACGACCGTGGTCACCGGGTCGGAGTTCGTCCACGCGGGCGCCGAGCGGCGACGCTCAGGAGAGGCGTTCGACCAGGTCGAACTTTCGTTGTTCGAAGCCCTTCGGCACGGTGTCGCGCACCGAGATCAGGGCGTGTGCCCAGGAGCCGAGGAGAGTGTGGTCGCCCACCGTGCGGCCGGGGTCAGGTACGGGCTCGGCGGTGAGCAAAGGCAACGGGTGGATGCGATGCCGGGCTTCGTTCTCCAGCACGGTCGCTTTGTCCACGAAGATCCGCAGGTCGTGATTGAGCAGGTACCGGCCGACGGCGCCGTGTTCCGGCGGTACCAGTGCGGCCACCGAACCGACTGTGCGATAGAGGTTTTCCTTGTTCCCGTACCGGCGCGCGTCCCGTCCCGCCCAGGTCACCCGGGCGGGCTCGGCGAGCAGTCGTTCGATCCCTGCGACCTGGTGGTGGCCGATCCTGGCGTATGCCATGAGCCGCGGCCCCAGGTCCACGTAGCCGAGCACGAGGTGGTCGTCGGTGCGCAGTACTGCCCGATAGAGCTGCCACACGTAACCGTATTCCCTTCGGTGGTAGACGATTTCGTTGCATGCTCACACGCCATTGCGGTGTGGCGATTACAGCGGCGTTACCACCGTGGTGCGGTTGGGCCGGATGGAAGCGGAGTGGGGGGTGCTGTCTACCGCGGCCACGCGGAGGGTGTGCGTGCCGCGCGTGCGGTCCAGCGGCCGTCGTCGTGGCGGACTTCGACCGGGTGCGCGAACGCGGCGGTGACGTTCTCGGTGGTGATCGTCTGCCGGGCCGGCCCCGACGCCACGGCGTGACCGCCGGCGATGAGCAGTGCGTGGGTCGTCGTGCTCGGCAGTTCCTCCAGATGGTGGGTGACCAGGATGGAGGCGACGTCGGGGTGGGTCCGGTCCAGGGCGTCGAGGGTGTCGAGCAACTGTTCGCGCGCGGCGACGTCGAGGCCGGTGGATGGTTCGTCGAACAGCAGCAGCCGGGGCTCGGCGATCAGCGCGCGAGCGATGAGTGTGCGGCCGCGTTCGCCCTGGCTGAGCGTGGGCCAGAGCTCCGACGCCTTCCCGGTCAGGCCCACCGTGTCGATCATCGCGGCGGCCCGCTCGAGCTGGCCGGGTGTCGGCGTCCAGCGCAGCGGGACGTCGATCGTCGCGGTGAGGCCGGTCAGCACGACCTCGCGGATGGTCAGCGGAGAGCGCAGCGGGTGGCGCGGGTTGACCTGGCCGATGCTGCGGCGCAGCCGTTGCAGTTCGACGCGGCCGAGTTCCGCGCCGAGTACCCGCACCGACCCCGAGGTGGGGAAGGTGACCGCGCCGCAGAAGCCGAGCAGCGTGCTCTTGCCCGCGCCGTTCGGCCCCAGCAGGGCCCAGCGTTCGCCTGCGTGCACGGTCAGCGAGATCCCGTTGATGATCTTCTTGCCGTCGCGGCGGAATGTCACGTCGGTCAGTTCGAGCACCGGGTCGGTCACGTGAAAGCCTCTTTCAGAGCGGTCAGATGGGCTCGGCTGTACTTCGCCGCGGCGGCGGGGTCGCGGGCGGCGATCGCGTCGGCCAGACGCTCGTGCGCGGCATGATCGGCGGACTCCGACGGCACCGGCCGGATCTTCAGCATGTCGATCATCGCCAGACGCAACCGGGGCAGGAAGGTGTCGAACAGCTGAGTCAGCACGTCGTTGTGGGCGGCCACGATGACCGCCCGGTGGAACGCCATGTCCGCGTCGACGTGCTCGGCCACCGGTTCGCCGTTGGCCTCCCTGGCCGCCAGCGCCCGGCGAACAGCCCGCAGGTCGGCGGCGGTCCGCCGCTGCGCGGCCAGCGCGGCGGCCTCGGCCTCGATCGCGATGCGCGCTTCGATCACCGAGGCGATGCCGGCCCGGCGCAGCACCGCGTCCCACTCCTCGGTCGCCTCCAGCGCCGTCACGAAGACGCCCGCGCCTTGGCGACTGTCCAGCACGCCTCTTCCGGCCAGCTCTCGGATGGCTTCCCGCAGCGTCGAGCGTCCGACGCCGAGCTGGGCGGCGAGTGTGGTCTCGCCGGGCAGGCGGTGCCCCAGCGGCCATTCGCCCGCCTGGATGCGGGCCAGGAGCACCTCCGCCGCCTGCGCGGCCAGCGGATGGCGCCGTACCTGCGAGATCATTCGATACCTCTCTACTTGTCTGAGGAGTCGTGTACAGTCTAGCCATCATGCGCACCATGCTTCTCCTTAGCCGCCACGGCGGGGCCTGAACGACCGGCCGCCCGCCGTGGGGCTTCGTCGTGGCCGGTCACCGTTGTCGTGACGGCCGCAACGGCCAGGAAGCAGACCCATGAACACCGCTTTTCCCAGCATCGACACTCCCGCGGGCGACATACCGGATCAGGCTCCGGCCTGGAATCGCCAGCGGCGCTCTCAGATGCCCTCGTATCGTTACCGCGATATCCACCAGCGCATAGCAGTCCCACTCGTGCAACGGAAATGGCCGGAAGCCAGGTTCACGCAGGCGCCCCTGTGGGTGCCGGTCGACCTGCGCGACGGCAACCAGGCGCTCGCCGAACCGATGGACCCGGCGCGCAAGCGACGTTTCTTCGAGCTCTTGGTCGCCATGGGCTACAAGGAGATCGAGGTCGGCTACCCGTCGGCGTCCCAGACCGACTTCGACTTCGTCCGGCTCATCGCCGAGGACGAACTCGCACCCGAGGACGTGACGATCGCCGTCTTCACCCCGGCACGGCGCGATCTCATCGAGCGCACCGTCGCCTCGATCCGCGGCATCCCCAACGACGTCGTGATCCACATGTACACCGCCACGGCGCCCGCATGGCGTGACATCGTGCTCGGCAAGGATCGCGCTGCGCTGCGCGAGCTGATCCTCGAGGGCGGCCGCGCCGTACTGGAATGCGCGAGGGACCTGCCGAACGTGCGGTTCGAGTTCTCGCCCGAGGTGTTCAACCTGACCGAGCCCGACTACGTACTCGACATCTGCGACCGGATGACGACCTTGTGGGACGCCACCGCGCAGCGGCCGGTCATCCTGAACCTGCCCGCCACCGTCGAGGTCGCCACCCCGAACGTCTACGCCGACCAGATCGAGTACATGCACCGCAATCTCGCCCGGCGCGACAGCGTCATCCTGTCGGTGCACCCGCACAACGATCGCGGCACCGGCATCGCGTGCGCCGAACTGGCGGTGCTCGCGGGTGCGCAACGCGTGGAGGGCTGCGTGTTCGGCAACGGCGAGCGCACCGGCAACGTCGACATCGCCACGCTGGCGCTGAATCTGCACGCGCAGGGCATTGATCCGATGATCGACTTCTCCGACATCGACGAGATCCGGCGCACCGTCGAATACTGCACGCGCATGCCGATTCACGAACGTCACCCGTACGTCGGCGACCTGGTGCACACCGCGTTCTCCGGTACCCATCAAGACGCGATCAAGAAAGGCATGGCCGAGCATCGGGCTCGGGCCGCCGCGACGGGCAGGGCGGAGCGCGCACTGGATTGGCACGTGCCGTATCTGCCCATCGATCCCGCCGACCTCGGCCGCGACTACGACGCGGTGATCCGGGTCAATTCCCAGTCCGGCAAGGGCGGCATCGCCTACCTGCTGCACACCGAATACGGGATGGACCTGCCGCGGCGCCTGCAGATCGATTTCGCCGGGCACGTGCAGGCGCTCGCCGACGACACCGGAGTCGAGATCACCGCCGCCGAACTGCTCGACCTGTTCGAGGCGGTGTATTTCGACGACCCGTCGTGGTTGGTCTTGAAAGACTGGCGCACCAGCGGCGACGAGGCGAGCACCGAGCTCACGCTGACCGTCGACGGAGTCACCCACAGCGCGCGCCGCACGGGCGGCCCGCTCGCGGTGCTGACCGAAGCGCTGTCCGAAGCCGGATACCCGATCGAGGTGCTGGGGCTGACCCGGCAGTCGATCGACCGGGACGACGACCGATCCGAGATCG
Organism: Nocardia niwae NBRC 108934 = DSM 45340; assembly: GCF_001613465.1. GTDB lineage: Bacteria > Actinomycetota > Actinomycetes > Mycobacteriales > Mycobacteriaceae > Nocardia > Nocardia niwae. The sequence continues at coordinate 266,583 of NZ_BDCK01000023.1, forward strand.
CCTACTTGGAGTACCGCAGCGGCGACCACACCGGCTGGTCCTGCGGCCGAGCCGATTCCGCCACGGCTGCAACACTGGCTGCGGTCGTGCGCGCCGCCGGCCGATCGGCGCGACCATGATCGCGTGACGCGGCCGATCCGGCGGCGCTGATCGCGACGAGGAATCCGGTCGAGGTGCAGGCGGCCCGTCGCCTCGACCGGATCAGGTCGGAGGGGGCGTGGTCGAACTCGCGGCACCGCGCCCCGGGCGGGTGGTTGCCAGGTGCCGGTGACCCCAAGGATGCGTTCGCGCAACAGATCCGCGTGCCTGTTGCGCCGGGTCCGCGACGGCCGCACCCGCCTGGGCGACTTCGGCTCGGAAAGCGGCGAAAGCGGCCTCCGGGTCGGCGTCGGTGATGTCGTCGAAGGCCCCATCCGGTTTGCACTCTGCCGCGCCTCGGAACCAGCCGCGCTCGACTTCGATCATGTGCCGGACCAGGCCGAGCAGCGACATGGGCGGACGGCTCGACGGCTCGGCGGCGGAGCTGGTCGCCGTCGAGCCCCGCACACTTCCACAGCAGGGTGTCGCGAGGCCGGTCGAGCCATCCGCAGCATGGTGCGCTCGTCGGCGACCAGCGGCGTCGCGGTTCGTTCGAGGTCGGGCGCGATCCACGTCACCCGCTCGACCCGAACGCCGCATGCTCGGCCGGGCGCGCGAGTTCGCGGTCAGAACATGCCGTGCGGGATCCGCGCGGGTTCGGGCACCGGCTGCACGACGTCCCAGTGCTCCACGATCTTCCCGTCGACCATGCGCCAGATGTCGACCACCGCCTGATCGGGCTCGGTTTCGTCCGGCATGACCATGCGGTAATGCATGACCACGTACTCGTCGTCGGCGACCACTCGCGCGAGCTCCAGTTTCGCTCCGGCGACAGGAGCCTGCGCGATGTACTCGATGAAAGCGTCCTTACCGGAGGGGTTTCCGGGGCTGTGCTCGAGGAACTCGTCGTGCAGCAGCGTGTGCAGAAAATCGATGTTGCCCGCCGCGAATTCCCGGAAGCCCCGCAGGGCCAGTTCTTTGTTGTCCAGTGCCGTGCTGTCGTTCGTCATGTCGCCGAGAGTGACAGCAGCGGATCCGGGCGTCGATTACATGGCATGTAATGGCGAGCGCGACCGCGCCATCGTGATACTAGGCCGATGAACGGTGATCGACCGGTCGGCGAGCTGCTGCGCGAGTGGCGGCACCGGCGCAGGCTGAGTCAGCTGGACCTGGCCATCCAGGCGGACGTCTCCGCCCGGCACGTCAGTTTCGTCGAGACCGGCCGTACGATACCCAGCCGCTCCATGGTGCTGCATTTGGCCGAACAGCTGGACATTCCGCTGCGCGAACGCAACCGCGTGCTGCTCGCCGCCGGACACGCGCCCGAGTACCGCCGCCGCGACTGGTCCGACCCCGCTTTACGCCGCGCCCGGGACGCCGTGCAGCGGGTGCTGCATCTGCACGAACCGTATCCCGCGCTGGCGGTCGACCAGCGCTGGAATCTCGTGCAGGTCAACGACTGCGTCGGCGTGTTCTTCGACGGGGTGGATCCGGCACTGCTCGAACCGCCGATCAACATGATGCGGCTGGGCCTGCACCCCGGCGGATTCGCGTCCCGGCTGCGCAACCTCGAGCAGGTCCGGGCGTTCCTGCTGCCGCGCCTGGCCCGCCAGGTCATGGCGACCGGGGATCCCGAATTGGCGGCGCTGCACGAGGAACTGCGCTCCTATGGCCCCCTGAGCCGTGCGGACAGTGATCCGGCGGATATCACGGTGCCGATCCGGCTGCGCCACCGCGACGCGGACCTAGCGTTCTTCAGCACGATCACGAGCTTCGGCGCGGCCTTCGACATCACGCTCGACGAGGTCGCCGTCGAGGCGTACTTCCCGGCCGACGACGACACGGCTGCCTACCTGCGCGATTCGGCCGCGACCGACCGGTGAGTGCCGCGCCCTGCCCGGATCATTCCGGCATGGTGAACCGCTCGGCGGGTTCCCCCGTCAGATGTCCGGGCGGCAGCTTGCGCCCGCAGAGCACCAGCAGGAGGTCCTGGGCGCTGCCCGACAGCACCGTGCCGGAGCCGTAGCGAAAATCCAGGTCGTCGGCGCGCAATTCGACACCGCCGAGTTTGGCGCCGAACAGTTTGACGGTCCTCGGCTCGATCGTGTCCAGTACCAGGCGCATGCGATCCTCGGGCACCCGGCGCTCCAGCCCCAGCGCCACGGTGATGTCCAGCCCGTGGATCACATCGTGGCTCAACGCGTTGGACAGTCCGCCGCCCGGCGGCCGCCACGGGTGATCGACGTTGTCCCACAATGATTTCAGCAGATCCGAGGTGCTGAGCGTGGCGGCGTCCACCCGGGCGGCGCGGTCGGCCATGCGGTTGAAATTCCCGAACGCCGCGAGCATCCCCAGCGTGAAGCGGGCATTCGACAGGCGATACGGCATGGTGATGTGCGCGACCACTTCGCGTACCCGCCAGCCCGCGCACAGCGTCGGCGCGTCCCAGCCCGCGGCATCCAGCCCGGCCAAGAGTTCGGCGAGTTCCGTCCGTTCCGCCGTCACCGCCCTTCGCACCTGGGTATCGGTCATTCGTCCACCTCTCTTCGACGAGGTGATCCAACCCCGCACGGCGTCGAGGCGCCACCCGGCGACGAAAATCAGCGATGCGTGCGGGCGGACCGAGCGGAGATCGCGGCACAGACCGTGGTCAGCCGTAGAGCGCTCGGCGGGTCCTCCGGTACTCGGCTCGGATCTCTCGTCCGGTCGCCGTATCGGCCGGCGGCGCAATCTCCGCCATCGAGCAGGACGGCCAGGACGGCGGCCGGGACGCTCCGCTGAGCGCCCACGCGGCTTGCCGGGCAGCGCCGAGCGCGACGTACTCGGCTGGTTCCGGCACCGTCACCGTGACACCGAAGACCTGCGCGGCGATCGCGGCCACCAGCCGCGAGCGCGCCGCGCCGCCGATGAGCAGCACGCGCCGCGGCGTCACCCCGCCGATCTCGGTGAGGTGGTCGAGCGCGTCGGCGAGATGGCACAGCAGCCCCTCGAAGGCGGCGCGGGCCACCGTGCCGGGGCGCATCGCCGCGGGCCGCAACCCGTGCAGGCTGCCCGCGGCATGCGGCAGGTTGGGTGTACGTTCACCGGCGAGATAAGGCAGTAGGACCACGCCGTCCGCGCCCGGTGGCTCCTGCGCGGCCAGCGATTCCAGCGTGGGCAAATCCACGCCCAGCAGATCGGCGGTCGAGGTCAGGATGCGGGCGGCGTTGAGCGTGCAGACCAGCGGCAGGAACGCGCCGGTGGCGTCCGCGAACCCGGCGACCGCGCCGGACGCGTCGGCGGCGGGACGGTCGGTGCGAGCGTAGGCCGTTCCGCTGGTGCCGAGCGAGACCACCACGTCGCCGTCGGCGATGCCCAAGCCCAGCGCGGCACCGGCGTTGTCCCCGGTTCCGGCGGCGACCAGTGTGCCCGACGGCGTGCGCCCGGCAGGCTGGTCCGGGCCGAGCACCCGGGGCAGGGCCGGACGACGTCCACGAAAAGCCATGGTGAGCAGGTCTTCGCGATATCCGCCGTCGGCGGGCGACCAATAGGCGGTACCGGAGGCATCGCCCCGGTCTGTGGTCGGCTCGAGCATGCGTCCCGGCCCGCCGCCCCGGAGCCGCCAGGTCAAGTAGTCGTGCGGCAGCACGACGTGTGCGGTGCGGTCGGCGAGTTCCGGCTCGTGGTCGGCCAGCCAGCGCAGTTTGGCGACGGTCGAACCGGCCACCGGCACGCTGCCGACCGCATCGGCCCACGCCCGTGGGCCGCCGAGGTCGGCGATCAAGTCCTTCGCCGCGTCGGCGGAGCGGACGTCGTTCCACAGCAGCGCGTCCCGCACCGGGATGCCCGCCGCGTCCAACGGGACCAAGCCCTGCTGCTGCCCGGCGACGGCTATCGCGTCGACCCCCTCGAACAGCCCCGTGCTCGCCGTCTGTAGCGCGTCCCACCAGGCCGCCGGGGCGACCTCGGTGCCCTCCGGATGCGGCGCACGCCCCTGAGCGAGGACTTCCCCGCTGTCGGCATCGCAGACGACGACCTTGCACGCCTGGGTGGAGCTGTCGACTCCCGCCACCGTCGTCATCGGGCCCGCCCCGAGCGCACCCCGCTCGCCTCGCCGATACCTGGCAGACGCGCGCCGGAGACCTCGGACGACACTGTCCGCATCGCGAGGACGAGCCCGCCGCGCGATCCGGCGAACCGTCCGATCGTCTGGAGCACACCCATACCGACCACCTTGCCCCCTGGCACCGCGCACCGGACCATTTCGGGTATTCCGTCGCCGTATCGGGCAGACTGGCGCGATGAGCATCGACCCCACCGACGTGCGTATCCGCACGGGAGACGGGACGCAGCTGCCGGAACTGACCGAGGACGCGCTCGGCGACCTGCTCGACGAACCGGCCGGGCCCGAACGTGCCGTGCTCGAGCTCAGCCGCGCCGACCTGCACGAAATCAGGGCCCGGTTGCTGCCCGACGGCGTCTACGAGCTGGAGCACCGGTCCGGTTCACCGACGGAGTCCTTCCAGATGTACACCTCCGACCCGGTGCTGGTGCGTGACGTGCTGTGGGCGTGGCTCTCCGAGAATCCGTGGTGGCGCGACTCGGTCGCGTGGTTCCCGGTCGACCCGGCGATCGCGGAGCTGCGCGCCGTGCAGGACGAGCTCGCCGGACTGCTCGACGGCCTGACCGTGATGGACGATCTCACCGCGGGCATGGACGCGGCGCTGGCACGCGCCGACGAACTGCTGGCCGACTTCCCGCCGGATGCCGGCTACCCCGATCAGGCCTGATACCACCAGGCGGTGGTCGCCACCTCGGCGTCCTCCAGCGGCAGATAGGTCGCCGCGTCCTGCCACCCGAGGGCCTGCACGGTGACGCGCAACTCACGCTCGAAACAGATGGGATCGCGCACGTGCCAGCGGTACATGCCGAACCGCTGCTCCGGGCGGTATATCTCCTCCGGCGGCAATACCTGGTGCAGCCCGAGATAGGGCGTGGAATATGTCCGGTATGTCCCGTCGAGGTCGAAATTCCAGGCCCCGCCGAAATAGTCCTCGGTACCCGTTCCGCAAATAGTGGGATGCTCGGTGTCCCCATCGAGGAAGAACTTCACTTCGCCCTCGCCCCACCATCCCGGGGCGCCGGGGCGGATGGCGAGGTAGGTGCCGACATAACGACCCGGCCCCGGCACCGTGTCGACGATCGTGTGCACGGCCGGAGTCCCCAATCCGGCCGTATGCGTCCATCGCGTGTGCAGATATCCCGCGTCGTCCGGTACGTCCTCTTCGGTGTAGGTCGCCTGGTAGTACACCGGAACTTCGCGCCCGCAACGATTCTCCAGCGTGATGCGCGCCCGGTGCCGGAACGGCATGGGCCAGTAGCTGTTCAACCCACCGGCGGGGGCGACGACCACCATCTCCGAACTCAGCAGGGCCGTCTCGCCCCAGCCGTTGCAGAAGAAGTCACCGAGCGGCGACTCGATCGCGGGCCCTGATGCGTCGTCCCAGGTCATCCGTAGCGTCAACCCGCGCAGAACGGAACGTTCGGTGGTCAACCAGAAATGCCGGAACACTCCGGGGCCGGAAACGTCGGCCAGGGTGACGGTTTCGCCGTGCGCGAGCGCGATCGAGGGGGAGACCTTCCAGCCCGGGCCCAGCAGTCGCGCCGCATGCGCTCCGGTGCCGTCGGTCGCCCGGGCGCCCGCGCCGGGCGCCCCCGTCGGGTTCTCGGCGCTGACCGACCGGGTTCGCGTGCCGTCCAGCCGCCACAGTTCACCGCCCGGCGCGGTCACAATCCCGGCCACCCGTATCGGGGCGCGGTCGACGCGAGCCCGGCTCTGCGCACGGTCTCCGCCCCGCCCGCCGCGGCCGGTTGCCGGTCGTCGGCGCGCTGGGCCAGTTCCCGGCGAACCCGGTCCATGTCGAACCAGAGAATCCGCTGTACCAGATCTTCCAGCGCGCCCGCGGCCAGAGCGCCCGCCTCGGAGTAGACCGGCACGCCGTCCCGCAAGGCCATCAGCGTCGGATAGCGGGTCACCTGCGCGGCTGCGGTCAAAGCCTGAGTGATCGTGGGCATGAAATCCTCGTATCGTTCCGCGAACCAACTCTGCATCGTCGCATGGACATCCGTGCTCAGGAAGACGCGCCCGCGCGGTGCTGTTCGGCCGCCAGGAAATGCGCGATATTCGTCGTGCGATCGTACAGATCGCGGTAATGCCGGTAGTACGGCTCGTATTTCGTGACGCACTCCGGATGCGGCCGCACGGTGTCGACGACGGGATTCCACCCGGAGGTGTCGACCCCGGCGGCCTCCGCCGCGAGCAGAGCGTCGCCCAGGCTCGCGCCGACGGTGTCGGTGGGCAACTGCTGCGGCAGCCCGGTGACATCGGAAACGATCCGGGTCCACAGCCCGCCTTTGGTGCCGCCGCCCACCGCGACCAGGCGCGCCGCCCGCCCACCGGCTTCGGTCATGGCCTCCAGGTTGTGCCGCACCCCGTACGCGATGCCCTCCAGAACCGCCCGGTAGAGCTCGGCCCGTCCGTGCCCCAAGGTGAGTCCAGCGACGATGCCGCGAGCATCCGGGTCGAACAGCGGAGTGCGCTCCCCGGCGAAATACGGCAGTGCGAGCAGTCCTCGGCTGCCCGCGGGCACATCGGCCGCCGCCGCGACGAGGTCGGTGAAGTCCCCGCCCACGAGCTTGCGCAGCCAATCGGTCACCGCGCCGGAGGTGGCCATGCCCGCGGCGAGCGTGTACGTGCCCGGCCAGGTGCCGCAGGTGCCCCAGAGACCGGGATGCGGACGCGGGTCGGTGAGCACCTGCACCAGGAACATCGTGGTGCCGTACATGATCATCGCGTCGCCCGGAGCGCGGACGCCGACGCTGGCCGCCTCGGCCCAGGCATCGATGGTCCCGGTGGTGACCGGCAGCCCCGCCGGAAGTCCCGTGGCGGCCGCCGCGTCCGGGCTCACCCGGCCGACGATCTCGGTGGGCCACGCCAGCTCCGGCAGCGCCCAGCCCGGCACGATTCGCTCGGCCCAGTCCGTCGCCCACCCACGTGCGCGCAGGTCGTACAGGGGTACGCACTGACTGGCCGATTGGTGGTCGAGAACGTAGCGGCCGGTGAGGCGGTACACCAGGAAAGAGCTCGCCATCAACAGCATCGCGGTGCGCGCCGCGACGTCCGGCTCGTGCCGGGCCAGCCATCGCGCCTTCGGACCGACCGCCTGACTGGTCAGTGGTGATCCGGCGCGGTCGAGCACCGCCCGCGCGCCGAATTCCGTGTTCAGTTCCGCGATCTCGGCACCGGCCCTGGTGTCGACGCCGTAGAGGATGGCCGGGCGCAGCGGCCTGCCCTGCGCGTCGGCGGGCAGCAGGCACGGGCCGATGCCGGACACCGCGAGACCGTCGAGCGTGGCCTTGCCCGCCGCCGCCACCAAGTCGCGGGCGAGCGCGACGAAATCGGCCCACCACACGGTCTCCGCGTCGTGCTCGACCCAGCCGGGGTGTGGCATGGATACCTCGTGCGGCCGCTCGGCCCTGGCGAGGATCGTGCCGCGGGCATCGGTGAGCACGCCCTTGGAACTCGAGGTTCCGATGTCGATGCCGAGGAACATCGTCACCGCGTGAACTCGTCCACGGCGACATCGAGCAGGTCACACGTCGCGCGCACGGCGGCCCGATGGTCGCCGGGCACCGCGTGGATATGGTTGGCGCCGAAGCGGTTCAGGAAGTCCTCGGCGCGCGCGTCCAGCCGGGCGAACGCGTGCGGCCACTCCCAGGTCGACTGCTTCATCAGCGCTTCGTTGGTCTGCTGGTCGTAGTCCTCGAACTCGCCGAGCATCAGCTGCATGCGGTAGTCGCCGTTCAGGCGGGTGAGCCGCGCCAGAGTCATCTGTCCCGGCGCGGCCAGATGGTGCACCGAGGCGCCGCCGGCGGGAAAGAAGAACACCTCCGGGTACAGGTGCACCTTCGCCAGGTTCTCGGCGGGATCGGCGCTGCGCGCGGCGAACCAGGTGGCGTGCTGGCCGGAGTTGCACAGATCCCAGATGTCGCGATCGGCGTGATGATGCCGGACGTCGGCGAACAGCACCGGGGTGCCCGCGATCCGCTTGAGCAATTGCATGGTCAGCGCGCCGTCCATGTCGGCTTCGGTGGCGCAGACGTGCGGTTCCTTCGGGCCGTTCCAGTCGTAGGGATCGTTGAGGAACGCCTCGGTGACATCCATGGTGGCGAAATACTGGGTGAGTTCGGGCTGCCCCTTGATCCCGGAGAAATCCAGCCGCCATTCGGCGATCAGTTCGCGCACCGCCAGATACGAGCGGATCTGGCGTTCCAGCACCTGCGGTGTGAGTTTCGCGCCGTCGTAGTGCACGCCCGCGGTATGCCGCTCCAGCCATTCCCGCGCGGCCCGCGCCTCGCCTGCGTCGGCCAGCTCGGCGCGCCGCACGATCTCCCACTGATCGATTTCCTCGACGTCGATGCCGAACTGCCGCTGCCACTGATCGGTGTTGGCCACCGCGGTGTTCATGCCCATCGGCCGCCCCCCGAAGCGCCCGAATGTCGAACCGCGCAAGCCCGATACGGCGGCCGCGGCCCGCGCGCGCACACCGATGGCCTCGATGAGCTCCGGATCGGACGGGTCACCCCACAGTCTGCTGTGCTTGCGGCCGATCTGATCCAACGCGCCGCCCGCGGCCAGCATGCCCACCATCCCCGGCTGCACGGGGTCGATATTCGACAGCAAAAGCAGCGGCCCGGGTATCGCGCCCGCCGCGAGCATGGTGAAGTGCGGGAACGCCCACACCGCATAGTGCAGAACGGTCAGATCGACGCTCGCGGCCGCGACCGCCCGCGCCACCGAACCGGCCAGCGCGTTGTCGCTGATCGGCGCCGCGCCGCGGACCACCGCGTGGCCCGCCTCCTCGAGCGCGGCCACCAGCCGGTCCTCGGTGGAGGCGATGAAATCGGCGATGCCCGCATGCACATAGTCGCGGCCATCGGAAATGCTGATAACGCCGATACGGGCCATGCCGGTCCCTCCCGTAGGTGGGGTGATCGGATAGTTCGACTCGATCAACAGATACCAGCCGCGACCGGGCCGCAGACGCGTTTCGCCGAAATCGCCGGGGCGCGCCGGTCCGCCTAGCGCGGAACCGTTTTGACGACGCGTGACTGCGGAAAGTTGAGCGGCGCCAAGTGGACGCCGCCCTGACCCCAGCCCGCGCTGGTGATCCACCACCGGCCGTCGTCGCCGATCACCTCGGCGGCGTGCGCGGCGACATGGCCGACCTTGTCTCCGATGCGGAAGCGAAAAGGACTGTCACTGCGGAAGACGTCGGTGCCGACGTAATGCGGGCGCGGGCCGATGAACAGGTACCACCATCCGTCATATCGGAGGACGTAAGGGGATTCGGTATTGCCCGCTTCGGTGCCTTTCGCCGGGTCCGCGTAGGCGATGTGCCGCTCGCCCCAGTGCACGAGATCGGTGCTGGTGCGGTAGGCGACGACGTGATGACCGCCCGTCGGGGCGCTGGTCGCGCAGTAGTACATCACCCACTGGTCGCCCACGCGCACCACCATGGGGTCGCGCGCGTCGTAGCCGTCGTAGAACAGCGGACCGGCCGGCGATCTGGTCCAGTGGAACAGGTCCGGTGAGGTCGCCAGGTTCATCGCCGCGGCGGTGCGGTCGGCGCCGCCCGCCGCGTAGAACATGTAGTACTGCCCGGGGGCGCCGACCACATAGGGCGCCCACAGATGCGTTTCGCCGTAGTCCCGGTCCACGCGCAAAGCGCAATCGAGCTTGGTCCACGGCCCGTGCAGCCGGTCGGCGGCGGCGTGGGCGAACTCGGTCTCGTCGAACGGGTCGGCGGGCTCCGGATGGGTGATGCCGAAAAGATGCCACCGACCGGCGTCGTCGCGAACAATCGTGTGGTCGTTGATGTACCAGGATTTCGATTCACCGGCGCTCGGGTCGTAGATCCGCACGAAAGCCCCCGCCCGAACCACCTCCCGCATCGTCATAGGTTCATGATGCCGTCGCAGCCTGCGCCCCGAGCGGTCCTGCGCGAATCTGTGGATCTCTGCTGCTTGCGTCGCCCGCCGCGATTCCTTCGTGCAGGGCCGGTCACACGCGGGCCGCGACACTGCGCCGCAGATACTCCGCGGTCAGCGACCGGCGATCCTCGAGCAACGCCGCCGGGGTTCCGGCGAAAACTATTTCCCCGCCGTGCTTTCCGCCGTCGGGTCCGAGGTCGATCACCCAGTCGGCGCGCGCGACGACATCCAGGTCGTGCTCGATGACGATCACCGTATTGCCCGCGTCGACCAGCCGGTCCAGCAATCCCACCAGAGTGTCGACGTCGGCCATGTGCAGCCCGGTGGTCGGCTCGTCCAGCACGTAGATCCCGGCGTCGCCGCGACGCTGGAGATGATCGGCCAGCTTGACGCGCTGACGCTCGCCGCCGGACAGCGAGGAGAGCGCGCGGCCGAGGGTGAGGTAGCCGAGCCCGACATCCAGCAACGCCCGCAACGGCGTGCCGATGCGCCGGTCCCCGTCCTCCGCCCAGAAATCCAGCGCCGCTTCGGCGGACATCTCCAGGACGTCGGCGATCGACGCGCCGCGGATCTCGTAGGCGAGTGCTTCCGCCCGGTACCTGCGACCGTGGCAGGTCTGGCAGATCGTCGTGACCGGATCCATGTACGCCAGGTCGGTGAAGATCACGCCCGCGCCGTCGCACTCGCCGCAGGCGCCGTCCGAGTTGAAACTGAACAAGCCCGCTCGCACGCCGTGTTGCTTGGCGAAAAGCTGACGCAGCGGGTCCATGATGCCGAGATAGGTGGCGGGGCTGGAACGTCGTGATGCGGCGATCGCGGACTGGTTCACCGCGATGACCTGCGGGTGCGCGGTGACGAACGCGCCGGACACCAGCGTGCTCTTGCCGGATCCCGCCACGCCGGTCACCGCCGTGAGCACACCGGTCGGAAACCGTGCGGTCAGACTTTTGAGGTTGTAGGCGTCGGCATCGGTGACGGTGAGCCAACCGGTCGGCTCGCGGACGTCTTCCTTCACCCGCCGCACGCGTCGCAAGCCCACACCGGTGGGCGTCCGGGCGACCCGCAGTTGATCGACCGTGCCCTGGAAGACGACTTGTCCGCCGTGGGCGCCGGCGCCGGGCCCCATGTCGATCACATGGTCGGCGACGGCGATGACATCGGGGGAGTGCTCCACCACCAGCACGGTGTTCCCCTTGTCCCGCAGTCGGCTCAGCAGCGTGTTGAGCCGCCCCACATCGCGGGGATGCATGCCGACACTCGGCTCGTCGAAGATGTAGGTCATGCCGGTGAGGCTGGAGCCCAGATGCCGGACGACCTTCAACCGTTGCGCCTCACCACCGGACAAGGTCGCGGTCTCCCGATCGAGCGACAGGTAGCCGAGCCCGACTTCCTCGATCCGGCGCAGACGGGCGACGGCCGCCTGTGCGATCGGGCGAGCCACCGGATCGTCCAGGCCCGCGAGCACCTCGATCAGCTCGGTGACCTCCAGCCTGCCGTAGTCGGCGATGCCGAGGCCATCGATCCGGCTCGCCAGCGCGGCGGCGTTGAGCCGGGCGCCCCCGCAGTCCGGGCAGACCTCCTCGGTGACCACCGCTCGGGCCGCCGCCCGGTTCTTGTCCGACAACGCGGCGAGATCGCGCTTGATATACAGGCGGTCGAACCGCTCCAGCAGGCCTTCGTAGGCGTTGTTTCCCGCCGAGCCGTTGCGGTTCTTGCGCGGCACCCGGAAACCCTTGCCGTTCAAGAACAATTGCCACTCCTCCGGAGTGAAGTCCCGCAGCGGTTTGTCGGGATCGAACAGTCCCGACTCGGCATAGAGCTGCCACTGGAACGTTCCCACCGCGAACGGCCCGAAGGTGATCGCGCCCTCGTTGAGTGATTTGCCGGGATCGATGAGTTTGTCCAGGTCCGGGCGCACCACCTGGCCCAGGCCGCCGCACGCGGGGCACATGCCCAGCGGATCGTTGAACGAGTAGCGGGTCGCTTCGCCCGCGCTCGGCACGCTGTGCCGGGAGAACAGCACGCGGATGATCGACTGGATATCGGTCATCGTCCCCACCGTGGAGCGGGAATTGCCGCCGATCGGCTTCTGGTCCACGACGACGGCGGGCGCCAGGTTGTCGATCGCGTCCGCCTCCGGGCGCTCGTATTTCGGCAGCCGGTTGCGGATGAACCAGGTGAAGGTCTCGTTGAGCTGCCGCTGCGACTCGACCGCGACGGTCCCGAAGACGAGCGACGACTTGCCCGATCCGGATACGCCGGTGAAGACAACGATCTTGCCCTTGGGGATCGTCAGTGAGACGTCGCGCAGGTTGTTCTCGCGCGCGCCGACGATCGTGATGGTGTCTCGATGAGCTTGCACGACCGTCACGCTAGGAGCCGATGAGGTCGGTTTCTGTCCTCCTTCGCGGCCATACTGGGATCCGTGACCCAGACCGCCGCCCGCTTGCTCCAGCTGCTCTCGCTGTTGCAGACGCGCCGCGAATGGAGCGGCCCCGAACTGGCCGCGCGGCTCGGCGTCACGGTGCGGACCGTGCGCCGGGATGTGGAGCGCCTGCGGGAGCTGGAATATCCGGTGGTGGCCAGTCTCGGCGCGATCGGCGGATACCGTCTGGAAGCGGGCGTGGCGCTGCCGCCGCTGCTGCTCGACGACGAGGAGGCGGTCGCGATCACTCTCGGCCTGCGCGGCGCGGCGCAGGGCGCGATCACGGGGATCGAGGAATCGGCCGCCCGCGCGCTGGTGAAACTGCAGCAGGTCCTGCCGTCCCGGTTGCGCCGCCGGGTCGATGCGCTGGACACCACCACCGTGTCGCTCGGCGGACCGGCCGCCGGTCCGACGATCGATCCCCAGGTGCTGGTCACCCTGGCCGCCGCAGCGCGCGACGGCGAACGCGTCCGCTTCCGCTACCGCGACAAGACCGATGCGGAGAGCGGCCGTCTGGTCGAACCGCACAGCCTCGTCTCGGCGGGGCGCCGCTGGTACCTGGTGGCCTGGGACGTCGACCGCGCAGACTGGCGCACCTTTCGCGTGGACCGGCTGACCTCACCGCGGCCGATCGGAACTCGCTGCGCGCCCCGCGTGCTGCCCGCCGAGGACGCGGCCGGTTTCGTGACCAGCCAATTGGCGCGCTCCAGGCCGGTTCGCCACGTGGTCCTGCGGGTCGACGCCCCTGCCGAGGCTCTGATCGAAGCCTTCCGCGTGCGCGCGGAAGAGATCGAACCGCTGGATGAGCGGAGCTGTGTCCTGCGCACCTCCGCGGATTCGCTGGAGTGGACCGCCCTTCGCATCGCGCATCTGGACCTGGACTTCGAGATCGTCGAACCCAGCGAGATGAAAGACCTGCTCGCCAGGCTCGGCGCCAAATTGCTTCGGGCGTCGGGGAAACCGGGCTAGAACAACTGCCGCAGCCTGCGGATATTCGGCCGCCCCAGGTCGAAGGCGGCACTACGGTGCTGCGCATGACGCTCTCCGTGGAAGACCGCCTCGACATCACCGACCTCATCGCCCGGCACGGCCACATCATGGACGCGGGCGAACTCGATCGCATGGACGAGCTGTTCAGCCCGGGCATCGTCTACGACCTCACCGCCCTCGGCCTCGGCGAATTGCGCGGCATTCCGGCTCTGCGCGAGGCGGCTCTCGCGCTCGGCGACGCGAATCCGGTCGGGCACCACGTCACGAATGTGCTCGTCACCGCGAGCGAGACGGATCGAGTGCTGGTGCTGTCCAAGGGAATGGGCATCGCCGCCGACGGCCGCTGCGGGAGCGTGACCTATGAAGACGTGGTGGTTCGCGAACCCGCCGGCTGGCGAATCTCCTATCGCAAGGTCGTCCCGCGCCGCGTTCCACTGGGCGGCTGATCGCCGGGCGGCGCCTTCGTCGCAAAGCGGAGGAAACGATCTTGTGGTGGTCTGAATCACACTTCTGTCATTTGAGCCTCCGTTGCGCTGCCCGCACGCCTCTGACCTGCGAAATGAGGCGCTGGGCAGGCGATTTGACGAAGCGTTATCCGCCGCGTAACTTATTCCAAGTCAGAGCGACACGGACACCGACCCGGAGCCGAGAAGCAAGGCGGAAACGCCGAGCGGATGGACCGGGAAACGAGGTAGGACGAGGAGCGCCTGACGATCACACTGGCTCGAACGGGAGCTCGATTTTGATCGGGTGAACAAATGGGCTAAGCTGGAAAAGTTGCCTCACTAAAGTTCCGGAATGACCCGGGGCGATGG